>JBBQBI010000004.1:0-281442 GCA_038363005.1 Rhodospirillales bacterium | reverse complement strand
GGCGTTGGTCACCCCGGCGCGACTCTCAGCGTTAATTGTGATGTCAATGGCGCCCGCGGGGTCCGCGAAGCCCAGGACGGCCAGCATGGCCAGGGTCGAGGTGCGCGCCAGCAGACCCGTCGCGCGAATGGACTTATGCATTGTGAACGTCCCCTTGATAGATGCAACCCGACCGGTCCGAAGACGCAAGCACCGCCCCTGGCGCTCCGCCCCCTCTCATACAGCCTTAAACCTAACTGAGTGCTTTCGTATGAGGCAACCGGCTTGGGGCCGCCATATCCCATAAATCCCAGTTGAATCACCGCGATCGAGACTTGCTGGCCAACTGTTGCCAGAATGTCACAGCTTGTCAGGGGCGCGATCCATAGTCCATTAGACAGCCTGCCGGCTGCACCAAGGGAGCGCGAGCCTCGTGAACCAGAACGCGCAAGTAGACGCGCCACCAGCCATCGCCGTTGGCGAGGAGCCGCAGGGCGCGCTGCTGCCGCTCTGGACCGCCGGCCGCAAGGCAGAGGCGTACGCCGCGGCACGGCAGCGACTCGGCCGGACCCCACCGGAACCGGGTCCCCGGCGCTCCGAGGCGCTGCTGCTGCTAAGCATGGAGGCCGAGGACCGCGACGACTTCGAGTCGGCGACGCGCCTGGCGGCAGAGGCCGCGGCCGCCGAACCACACTACATCCATGCCCGGTTGCGCCATGCCTCGCTGCTGCGCCGCACCGGTCAATGGGGCGAAGCGCTGACCCTGGCGCAAGAGGCGGTGCGCCTCTGGCCCCGCCAGGTGATCAGTCGTATCGAGCTGGCCCAGTGCCTGACCGAAGCGGCCCGTCACGAGGACGCCAAACAACAGTACCTGCTGGCAGTCCGCCTGGCCCCCGAGCACGCGGCAGCGCACATGGGCTTCGCCGAAAGCCTGCTGATCACCGAAGACTGGATGCCGGGTTGGCGTGAGTACGCCTGGCGCACCAGGATGCCGGCGGTGGCCAAGGACAAGCCAAAGTTGTCGACCCCGGCCTGGAACGGCATGCGCCTGCCGGGCCGCCGGCTGATCCTCATCGCCGACCAGGGGTTCGGCGACTGCATACAGTTCTGCCGCTTCATCCCCCGCGTGGTGCCGCTGGTCGGCGAAGTCACCCTGGCGGCCTCGCCAAAGCTCGCGGGCTTGCTGGGGCGCTTCCCCGGCATCACCGGCAGCGTCGAGCGCTGGGAAGACCTGCCGCCGGCCGACGCGCACTGCAACCTGTCCGACCTGCCGATGCTACTGGGCGGCGAGGAAGCCGACCTGGCCGCTGGCGACAGCTATATACCACTGGTTGCGGGGCGCCGCGAGGCCTGGCGCCAGCGGCTGACGCGCGATGCCGGCCAGACGCTGAAGGTCGGCCTCTGCTGGTCGGGCCGCACTGGCCATCTGCATAACCGCCTGCGTTCGCTGCGCCTCGCCACCCTGGCGCCGTTGGCGGCGCTGACCGGCGTGACCTTCTTCAGCCTGCAGTTCGACGAGGAGAAGCGGCAACTGGCCGACTGGCCCGACGCCACGGCCGGCGGCGCCGCGCCGCTGATCGACCTGTCAGGGGAACTTGAAGGCTTCGACGAGACGGCGCATGCCATGGCGGCGCTCGACTTGGTGATCACCATCGACACCGTGGCCGCCCACCTGGGCGGCGCTGTCGGCTGCCCGACCTGGACCCTGCTGCGCCGCATCGCCGACTGGCGCTTCTTCCTGGATCGCGAGGACAGCCCCTGGTACCCGACCATGCGGCTGTTCCGCCAGGACGACACGCGAAGCTGGGCGCCGGTGGCCACCCGGGTCGCCAGCGAACTGGCCAAGGTGGTGGCGGGCGACAGCAGCCGGCTGCGCCCGCCGGCCAAGGCCTGACCGTGGCGCAGCCTCCCGCCCCCACCTCTCCGGCACAGGCCGGCGCCGGTCGCCGTGTGCCGCGTGCCGAGGCCGAGCGCATCGTCCTGGAGCATGCGCAGGCTGGCCGGCTGGACCAGGCCCTGGCCATCCAGCAGCGCATTGTGGCCGCCCACCCGCAGGACCCGAACAGCCACCATGGCCTCGCCATGCTGCTGCTGCGCGTCAATCGCCTGCCGGCGGCGGCGGAGTCGCTGCAGCGGGCCGTCGCTTTGGCGCCCCGGCAACCGCAGCTGCTGAGCCACCAGGGCGAGGTGCTGCGCCGCCTCGGGCGCCTGGACCAGGCGATCGCCGCCGGCGAGGCCGCCCACGCCCTGGCGCCCGACCGGCCCGAGGTGCTGGTGAACCTGGCCGCCGCGCTGCTCGACCGGCGCGACGCCGACCGGGCGATCCCCTTGCTGCAGACCGCCATTCAGCGCGAGCCACGGCAACCCAACAGCCACGTCAACCTGGGCAACGGCTGGCGCATGCAGGGGCGGTTGGACAGCGCCATCCCCGCCTATCGCGCCGCCCTGGCCCTCGACCCGCGGCAGGTCGACGCCCTGTCGGCGCTGGGTCTCTGCCTGCGCGACCAGGACGATTTGGCGGGCGCCCGGCGGCAGTTCGAGAGCGCGCTCGCGGTGCAGCCACAGCACGCCAATACGCTGTCGGCCCTGGGCATCCTCAATCTGCTGGAAGGCCGCTTCGTCGAGGGCTGGCGCGACTACGAGGCGCGCTGGGCCTCCAGCGAAATGCGGCCGCGGCCGCTGACGATCCCGCGCTGGCGCGACGAGCCGCTGGCCGGGCGGCACCTCTTTGTCTTCGCCGAGCAGGGCCATGGCGACACGCTGCACTTCTGCCGCTACCTGCCGCTGCTGCTGCGGGCCGGCGCGCGCGTTACCTGCGAGGTGCAGCCGGCAATGCTGGGGCTGCTGGCCGATTCTTTTCCCGATGTCAGCTTCATCACGCGGGGCGACCCGCCGCCGGTCGCCGACCTGGCGATCCCGCTGCTGTCGCTGCCAGGCCAGTTCAAGACCGACCTGACCAACCTGCCGGCCGACTGCCCCTATCTGACCGTGCGGCCGGACGTCCTGGGTGCCTGGCGCCGCCGGCTGGACGAACTGGCCCCGCGCGAGGCGCTGCGCGTCGGCCTGGTGTGGGGCGGCAGCCGCACCCACCGCACAGATTTCCTGCGCTCGCTGACGCCGGCCGACCTGGGCGCGCTGCGCGCCCTGCCCGACGCGCGCTTCTTCAGCCTGCAGTTCGGCGAGCGCCAGGGCGAGATCGCCGGCTGGCCGGCGGGCGCGGACTCGCCGCTGATCGACCTGGCGCCCGAACTTGGCGACTTCGCCAACACCGCGGGTGCCGTCGCCGCGCTCGACCTCATCGTCACGGTGGATACGGCGACGGCGCACCTGGCCGGCGCCCTGGCGCGGCCGACCTTCGTGCTGCTGGCGAAAGTGCCGGACTGGCGCTGGCTGCTCGCCCGCGACGACAGTCCCTGGTATCCCAGCCTGCGGTTGTTCCGCCAGGCGGCGCCAGGCGACTGGGCCAGCGCCGTCGCCGCGGCACTGCAGGCCGCCACCGCCCAGGCCGGCGAACTGATTGAACGGCGCGAGAGCGAAAGGCAGAGCGAGAACCCATGACCAGCCCCATGACACCGGAGCGCCCGCAGGGCCAACGCCTGTCCATCGACCAGGCCGTTGGGCTGGCCCGCCAGCGCGCGCAGGAAGGCAAGCAACCGGAGGCCGAGGGCATCCTGCGCCAGGTGCTGCAGGTGCACCCGACCCATCCGGAGGGTCTCCACCAGCTGGGCATCCTGCTGTTCCAGACCGGCCGCATGGCCGAGGGCGTCGAAAGCGTGCGCCAGGCGACGCTGAGCAACGGCCTGAGCCCGCTCTATCAGGCCAACCTCTGCGAGATGGCGCGGCAGAACAAGCAGCTCGACCTGGCGCTGGCCGCCGGCAAGAAGGCCGTGGCCCTGCGGCCGGACTATGCCGAGGCATTGAACAACCTGGGCATCGTGCATTTCGAGCTGAACGACTTCGACAGCGCCGTCGACTGCTATCGCCGCGCGCTGAAGCTGCGCGAACGCTACCCGCAGGGCTGGAGCAACCTGGCCAACGCCCTGCATCAGAAGGGCGAGGACGAAGAGGCGCTGCGCTGCTACGACCGCGCGCTGAAGATCGAGCCGCAGTTCCTCGAGGCCTACAACAACAAGGCCACGGTGCTGCGCGACATGCAGCGCCACGAAGAGGCCGTGCCGATCTATCGCCGGGCGCTGGAGATCAATCCGAACTACGTCGATGCCCTCAATAACCTGGGCATCGCGCTGAAGGAACTGGGCGAGTTTCCCGAGGCCATGGCGCTGTTCCGCCGGTCGATCGAGCTGAAGCCGGACTTCCCCGACACCTACACCTTTCTCGGCACCACGCTGTGTGACCGCAAGCGTCCCGAGGAAGCCATGGCGGCGGCGCAACAGGCGCTGCGCCTGGCGCCGCGCAACCCGGAAAACCACAACCTGCTGGCCCGGGTGTACTTCGAGATGGACCGCGTCGACGAGGCGCTGGCCGCCATCGACGAGGCGCTGAAGCTCAAGCCCACCATGCACGATGCCTACAACAACCGCGGCAACATGCTGAAGGAAGTGGGCCGCATGGAAGAGGCCAAGGCCTCGTTCCGCCGCGCGCTGGAGATCAAGCCGACGCTCTATGGCAGCTATGTCAACTTCGCCGAAACAGTGAAGCTAGCGCCGGACGACCCGGTCGCCCAGCGCCTGCAGTCCTTCGCCGCCAACATCGACAAGGTGCCGCCGCGCGACCGGCACTTCGTGCGCTTTGCCAATGGCCGCGTGTTGGACGACAACAAGCGCTACGAAGAAGCCATGGAGCAGTTCCTCGAGGGCTGCCGGCTGAAGCGGCGCATGTCCAAGCATGACGAGCCGGCGGCGCTCGCCCTGTTCGACCGCATCATGAAGACCTTCACGCCCGAGCTCATCGCCGCCAAGTCCGGCGGTGGCGACCCTTCGCAGCTGCCGATCTTCGTGCTCGGCATGCCGCGATCTGGCACCACGCTGGTCGAGCAGATCATCGCCGCGCATCCCATGGTGCATGGCGCTGGCGAGCTGGCGGATTTCGGCAACGTGATGAAGTCGCTGATGGGACCGCAGCGCCAGCCGCTGCCCTATCCCGAGGTGCTGCCCGCCCTGGGCACGCAGCAGATCGCCGCGATAGGACACAGCTACGTCGAGCGCCTGCGCGGCTACCACAAGACGGCCGAGCGCATCACCGACAAGATGCCCTCGAACTACTACTACGTCGGGATGATCCACCTGGCGCTGCCGCGGGCGAAGATGATCCACACCATCCGCAACCCGATGGATACCGGCATCTCCTGCCTCACCAAGCTCTTCACCGGCGACTTGACCTATACCTACGACCAGGCCGAGTTCGCGCGCTACTATCGCAAGTACCACGAGATGATGGCGCACTGGCGCCGCGTCCTGCCGGCCGGCACCTTCCTCGACGTGGTCTACGAGGAGGTGGTGACCGACACCGAAGGCCAGGCGCGCCGCATCCTGGAATTCCTGGAGCTGCCCTGGGATCCGGCCTGCCTGGAATTCCATAGCCTCGACCGCCCGGTGAAGACCGCCAGCGCCATGCAGGTGCGCCAGCCGATCTATCGCGGGTCGCTGGAACGCTGGCGCCGCTATGGCACGCAGATCCAGCCGCTGGTCGACGCCCTGAAGGACCTGGCCTAGCCGACGGAGGCGACCGAGCATGGCGGCGCAACGAGTCCTCGGCTGCGGCCTGCTTGCCCTGCTCCTTGCCGCGGCACTGCCGGCCCAGGCCTTCGACGAGGTGGCCATCGAGGCGCTGGTCCAGCAACGGCTGGCGGCGAGCGACGCGCCCGGCGTTGCGGTGGTGATCCGCCAGGGCGAGACCGCGCCCTGGGTGCGTGCCTATGGCATGGCGGACCTGGAGCAGGGCAGCCCGATGCAGCCGGCGACGGTGATCCCCATCGAATCGGTCACCAAGGTCTTCACCAGCCTCGCCATCCTGTTGCTGGAACAGGATGGCAAGCTGTCGACCGGCGATGCCCTGTCGCGCTTCCTGCCGGACTACCCCGGCGGCGACGGCATCACCCTGGCGCAGCTGCTGACCCACACCGCCGGCGTGGCCAATTTCGTCACCGTGCCGGTCTTCGCCGACAACCAGGCCAAGGACTGAACACCGCAGGAGCTGCTGGCCCTGTTCCAGGACCTGCCACTGACCGCGCCGCCGGGCCAGGAGTGCCGCTATTCCGACAGCGGGTTCGTCCTGCTGGGCCTGGTGATCGAGAGGGTCTCCGGCGAAACCTTCGGCGATTTCGTGCGCCAGCGCATCACCCTGCCGCTTGGCATGGAGAGCACGATCCAGGGCGACAACCAGACGATCATCGCGCTGCGCGCGCATGGCTACATCGGCAAGCGTGGCGCCTGGCAGAACGCACCCTACATCAGCCAGAGCGCGCCCTACGCCGCCGGCGACATGCTGTCGACCGCCGGCGACTTGGTGAAGCTGGGCGACGCGCTACTGCCTGACGGGCCACTGCTGCGGCCGGCCGAGCGCCAGGCCATGACCGCGCCGGTGCTGCTGGCCGACGGCAAGCCCTGCAGCTACCCGCTGCCGGGCGCCCAGGGCAGCTATGGTTTCGGGCTGGAGCTGGTGACCTTCGACTTGCTGCCGGGCCACCGCGCGCTCGGCAAGTCGGACGTGTTTCCCGGCTTCAGCAGCTACTTCGCCGCCTTCGAGAACAGCCACCTGAGCATCGCCCTGCTGGCCAACGGCGACAGCAGCCTGGAGATGCTGGTGCCGCTGGCGCGCGACATTGCTGCGCTGCTGCTCAAGCCCTAGTCGCGGCGGCCGCCACCGGCAGGCGGTTACGATGGAAGCTGCCCCCCTTCATCACCACCGGGATATGGGCGCCGTCGTCCGTCATCAGTTTCAAGTCCTGCAGCGGATTGCCATCAACCACCAGGATGTCGGCCAAGGCGCCAGCGGTGATCTGGCCGATCTCGCCCTTGGCGCCGATGATCTCGGCATTCGCCCCGGTCGCCTGGTGCAGGATCTCGAAGTTGGAGAAAACCGGGCTGCGGAGCGCGAACTCGATGCACTGCAGCGGCTGGATGGCGCCGATCAGATCGGTGCCGAAACCGACCAGCACGCCGGCCCGCTTCATATGCTCAAGGCGCTTGATGGCCTCGTCCTTGATGCGCTCCAGCTTCTTCAGCGATTCGCGCGGATATCCGAAGGCTTCGCCCTGCTCCGACAGCCCGGCGATCACCGCCAGGGTCGGCACGATGCGGGTGCCCTTGTCGGCCGCCATGTTGGCGGTGTCGGCCTCGATCAGCGTGCCGTGCTCGATGCAGTGCACGCCCAACTGGATCGCCCGCTTCAGCGCGCGATCCGGATGGATGTGCGCGGTGCAGTAGACCAAGTGGTTCTCCACCTCCTCGACGATGGCCCGCACCTCGTCGTTGGAGAACTGGATGGCGTCCAGCGGGTCGGAAACCGTCGAGACGCCGCCCGAGCCGCAAAACTTGATGAAGCTGGCGCCGCGGCGCAGCTGCTCGCGGATCACCTTGCGCACGGCGTCGACGCCGTCGACCACCACGCCCAGCGGATTGACGAAGCAGCAGGCACAAAGCGCGACCTCGTCATGTGCATGGTGCTCGTGGTGATGGCGCAGGTCGACGTGGCCGCCGGTCTGGCTCAGCGCCTTCTCGCAGTAGAACAGGCGGGGCGCCGTAATCAGCCCCTTCTCGATCGCCAGCCACAAGCCGTAGTCGGCACCGCCGGCGTCACGCACGGCGGTAAAGCCGCGATCCAGCATGTCCCGCAGCATGTTGGCGGCGTGATGGCTGTAGAGCGTCACCGGCATGCGCTGCAGGCGGTTGACGTTGAGGTCGTAGAAATAGGCGTGGATGTGGGCGTCGATCAGGCCGGGCATCAATACCCGGCCGCCGCAGTCATGCAGCTCCGCGTCGGGCGGCGGTGGGGCGTCCGTGACCGCGGCGATCCGCTCGCCTTCGACCAGCACGTTGGCCGCGACCAGCCGGTTGTTGAGGCCGTCGAAGACCTGGGCGTTGGTGAAGGCGAGCATGGGATCTCCTCGAAGCGATCTTGGTTGAAGGTGAAGGGAACGAGATCAGCTGGCGTTGAGCGCGGCGATAATTCGCTCGTAGTAGCCGACCGCCTTGGGACCCAGGGCCTCGGCCTGCGCCTTCCAGATCTTCAGCAATTCGCCTTGGATCTGCTTGCGATCCTCCAACGGGAAGGGATCGAGCATCTTCATGCCGCCGGTGGTGGTCAGGAACTCGTAGGCCACCTTCTCGGCCGCGCCTTCCTTCCACTTGTCCACCGACTCCTGCCACATGGCGTTAGCCTCGGTGGTGAAGATCGACTTCAAGTCGTCGGGCACCGCCGCCCAGGTGGCCTCGTTGACGCCGATCGAGAAGGGATAGGCCATGGAGAAGCTGGAGAGGTAAGCCAGGCAGCAAGTTACCTCGTAGATCGATTGCGACTGACCGTAGGTCGGGCCATAGACCGCGGCGTCGACCACGCCGGTCTTCAGCGCCAGGTAGAGTTCGGACGAGGGCACGACCTGGGTGGAGACGCCAAGGTTGTTGAAGGCCTCCAACCCATCCTTGGTGAAGTGCCGTAGCTTGATGCCACGCAGGCCTTCCAGGGTATTCACCGGGTCCTTCGACATGATGACCAAGTCACGCAGCGCACCGAAGGGTGCGCGCGAAACCTGAACGATGCCCCAGTTGTCCTTCAGAATCTGGGCGCCGATTTCGTACTGGGTGTCGACGATCTTCAGATTCTCGTTGGGATCCATCAGCACGCCGTGCGGTGCGAAGAGGCCCATCAGCGGCTCGTCGCGGATGGCGTAGTAGGGAATGATGTTCATGGCGTCGATCACGCCCTGCTGCAGGACCCTTAGCGTGTCGACGTTCTTGAAGCCGATGGTTTCGATCGGCACGATCTCGATGGCGAAGCGGCCGCCGGACTTGTCGGCCACGCGCTTGGCCAGTTCTTCCAGCGCCAGCGTGGTGGGGTCCTGTGGCCCGACCGAGGAGCCAAGGCGCCACTCGACGTCGGCGGCGGTGGCCGCGGTCGCGGCCAGCGAGAGGGCCAGGCCCAGAAGCAAAGATTTCAGGTTCATCACGGTCTCCTCTGTTCAGGGGGAAAGGCGGACCTGGTTCACCCCAGGCCCATTGCGTGCGGCAGGAACAAGACGATTTCGGGCAAGCAGGAAATCAGCGCCAGGACGCCCAGCATCAGCAGCCAGTAGGGCAGACAGGCGAGCGCCGCCTCGCCAAGCGAGACTTCGTTGCGACTGACCGCCATGACGACGAAGAGATTGATGCCCAGCGGTGGTGTCAGCAGGCCGACTTCGATGATGATGACCAGAGCGATGCCAAACCAGACCGGGTCGTAGCCAAGGCCCGTCACCAGCGGGAAGACGAACGGCAAGGTGATCAGCAGCATCTCGATCGGGCCGAAGAAACAGCCCAACACCAGGTACATGGCGAAGATCAAAGTCAGCACCAGCGGCGCCGGCAACCCAGCCTCGGCCACCAGGCCGATCAGCTGGCGCGGCAGGCCGGTCAGGGCCACCGCCTGGCTGAGGATCAGCGCCCCGAGCAGCACCAGCGTCAGCGTGGAGAAGGTACGCACCGTGGCCAGCAGCGCGGACCAGAGCCGCGCCCAGGAGAACTCGCCATAGACCACGGCCAGCAGCAGCGCGGTCACCACCCCCAGCGCCGCCGCCTCGGTCGGCGTTGCCAGGCCGAAGAAGATCGTCCCCAGGATGGCGAAGACCAGGATGAGGAAGGGCCAGGCCTCAAGCGACTTGAGCAGCACGCGACCCAGGGGCAGGCGCTCGCCCGGCGGTGGCGTGATGCCCGGCCGGCGGCGCGCCAACAGGCCGACATAGGTCATGAAGACGAGCGACAGCAGGATGCCCGGTACGATGCCGGCGACGAACAGCGCCCCGACCGATACGTTCTGCCAGGCGCCATAGATGATCAGCGCCACCGACGGCGGGATCAGGATGCCCAGTGTTCCGCCGGCGGCGATGGTGCCGACGATGGCGCTGCGCTTGTAGCCGCGGCTCTTCAGCTCGTCATAGGCGATGGTGCCCACCACGGCAGCGGTCGCGGTGGAAGAACCGCTGATGGCGCTGAAAATCGTGCAAGCCCCGATGTTGGTCTGCAGCAGCTGCCCCGGCAGGCGCTCGAAGCCCGGCGAGATGGCGCCGTAGATGCGCTTGGCCAGGCCCGATTGGCCAAGGATCTCGCCCAGCAGGATGAAGGCCGGCACGGCAGTAAAGGTGAAGGAGTTGAAGACGTTCCAGGTGGCGTTGCCCAGCACGCTGAAATTGCCGTGAAACTGCAGCTCCAGCACCAGCAGCCCGGCTGCGCCGATGACGATGCCCAGCATGGAACCGGTGAGCAGGGCGAAGCCGACGAGGCCGAGCAGCGCCGCGGTCAGCATGGCTCAGAGCGCCTCGTCCGCGTGGCTGGATTTCGCCTCGGGTACCGGCAGGCGGCGCAGCGCACGGTCGAGATCGGCGACGATACGCAGCAGCAGCACCAGCGCCATGAGCGCCAGCGACACCGGGATCACCATCATCCAGGGCCACTCCTGCAGGTCGGCGACATAGCTGCGCGTGCCGAAGCGGTGACTCGACCAAGCGAAGGCGAAGGTCTCGCGGATCAGGAAGGCCAGCACGACCAGGGCGGCCAGGTGACCCAGCAGCATGGTCCAGCGCTGCATCGCGCCCGGCAGGCGGACGAAGAGTGGCAGCAAGCGGATGTGGCGCCCCTCTACCAGGCCGCCGACCAGAGCCGCGAAGGACAGCACAACGAACAGATAGGCCGCGATCTCCTCTGTCACCGGGAAGGGGTGCGCCAGCAGGTAGCGCTGCGCGCTGGAGAAGACCAGGATCAGCACCACCGCGGCGATGGCGAGGGCGGAAATCGCCGTCAGCAGCAGCGACAGGCGCCGCGCCAGGCGGTCGCAGCGGGCGGCAAGCCGGGCTAGGCCGTTCATGCGACCTCCTTCCAGACTTCGCGCGCCAGGCGCAGCCAGTTGCCGCCCAGGACTGCCAGGATATCGGCTTCAGCGTAGCCGGCGCGCAGCATCAGCGCGGTCAACTCCGGCAGCTGCTCGGGTCGCGAGACCTTCAGCTCCGTCGCCTCGTAGTTCTGGCCACTGGGATACTTGGAAGCCTGGTCATGGACCGCAGCGGTCAACACCGCTGGCTCCGACACGCTGTCCAGGCCGATGCCGACGTGGCGCGGACCCAGCAGCTGTACCCAGTGGTCCAGATGGCGGAAGAGCGCCGCGCTGGAGTCATCGTTGTCGCCAAGGAAGATGCCGATGCCGTTGATGCCGATCACGCCGCCGGTGCGGGCACAGGCCAGCGCCAGTTCGTCTTCGACGTTGCGCTGGTGCGTCTTCAGCGCCGCGGCGTTGGAGTGCGAGTAGATGACCGGCGCTGTCGCGGCCTCGAAGACGTCCAGCGAGGTGCGGCGGCCGCTGTGGGTGCAGTCGACCAGCATGCCAAGGCGCTGCATCTCCTGCACCACCTCGAGGCCGAAGCGGGACAAGCCGGCGTCGGTCCGCTCGTGGCAGCCGTCGCCGACGTGGTTCTTCTGGTTGTAGGCCATGAGGGCGTGACGAACGCCCAGCTTGTAGAAGACTTCGACCAGGCCGATGTCGCGGTCAAAGGGCGTGGTGCCCTGGAAGTGGAAACCGATAGCGAGCTTGCCCTCGGCCTTGGCGGCCTCGGCATCGGCCGCCCGCAGCAGCAGGCGGAAGCGGTCGGCGCGCTGGGCTACGAAACGGCGCCACAGGGCGATGCGGCGCACAGCGCTCAGCGTGTCGTCAGGGTCGGAGGCGACGGTGATCGACACCGCCGTATAGCCACTGGCCCGCATGCGCTCCAACGCCTGTGCATGCGCTGCCCAGCTGCCGCAGGTCGGCGTCGCCGGAAAAGTCTGGTCCCACACCAGCGCGCGGGAATGGACTGCCGTGGCATCGCTCACGCGCCCTGCCCTCCCTCGATCGCCTTCTCGAATTCCTCGCGGATGATGTGGTGGCACTCCTCCAGCAGGTCGCTGATGAAGCCTGGGCCATTCTCGAACAGCGTGCGGATGGCGAAGCCGCGCATCAGGTCCAGCACGTGGTGCACGACCATCCGCATCTCGTGCGGCGTCATGTGGACTTCCGGGAACTCCCGCGGCAGGAACTGCTCCAGCACGGCGACCTGGCCGGCGCGGAAGACCTTCACGGTCTCGCTGATCACCCGGTCATGCCGGATGGCGCAGAGGATCTCGATGACGGCGAAGTAACGCGGGTCGCCGTAAATTTTCCAGTACCGCTGCACCAGACGCCCGATGCGCTCGTCGAGCGGCGCTTCGCGCGGCGACGGTGTCGGCTCAATCTCACGGGTGAAGGGAGTGAAGAGCTCGCTCACCACCGTGCCCATCAGTTCGCTCTTCGAGCCGAAGTGATGCTGTAGCGCGCCGGTCGTCACCTCGGCCCGGCGGCAGATCTCCAACACCGTGGCGGCGCCCAGGCCCTGTTCCATCACCACCGAGATCGCGGCCTCGATCAGCTGCTTGCGCGTCTGTTCCGACCGCTGGACCTGGGTTCGCCTGGCTCGTTGGATCATAGGCCCTCACAAACAACATCAACGTTATGATGTATGTTTATAGACAGGAGTCAATTGGCCTTGTTCACGATTCAGAATAAAGTCATAAACGATTGATAATTATAAAAATATTGACCTTTCTGGACGCTCAGGTAACCTGCGGTCGCAGTAGGCCCGACATCAGCCAGTCGGCGACTGGGGCGATGTTCGCCGCCTCCAGCATGGAGAGGTGACCGCCTGGCAACTCCATCACCTCCAGGGCAGCGGCGCCCAGCAGCCGCTGCCAGGCCTGCTCTGGCGCCGCCGGCGTGTCGGCGTCTCGCTCGCGCGCCTTGAAGAAAGCGATGGAGGGCAGGCCGTCAATTGGCGACGGATCATAGGCGCGCATCGCCGCGGTGTTCAGCTTGAAGGCCGCCAGATAAACGGCGAAGTCCGCTGCGGTCATATCGACAGGCAGGCGCTCCGACAGCGCGCTGACGAAGTGCTCCAGCATCGCGGCCGGCGCCAGCGCGCGCAGCACTGAGGCCTGCAGTGGACGCCCCAGGATGCGCGCGATGTAGGACAGCACCTCGGCGTCGTCGGCCAGGTCGCGCGGCAGGTCGCCAGGTCCCGGCGTGTCCAGCATCGCTAGCAGCTCCACCTGCTCGCCGGCGGCCAGCAGCTGGCGCGCCGCCTCGAAGGCCAGCATGCCGCCGAACGACGAGCCAGCCAGGCGATAGGGCCCGCGCGGCTGCAGCGGCGCCAACAGCGCCAGGTAGTCGCGCGCCATGCCCTCCACCGTCAGCGGTCCCGATGCGCCGCCGGCCAGGATCGCCGACTGGACTGGAAGGCCACCACCGGCAGCGCCGGATCGAGTGCCGCGACCAGATCGCCATAGAGGTTCACAGTGCCGCCGACGGCATGGAACAGCACCAGCGGCGCCACGCCCGCGCGGCCCGCGCGTAGCAGCACGCGACAGAAGGGCGGCGCTTCCCCCCTGCCCTGCGCGATGCCCGCCAGGCCGATGACGGCGATCGCCGCGCCCCTTGCCGGCGTCGCCTGCGTCATGCTTGTCCTCCCGCCAGCCCAGGCTTCATACGCGGCTAGGATAGTGCAATTGTCGGGGAAGCAAACCCTGCCGGAGCCTTCGCGTGCCGCCTGCTGCCTCGCCCAACCTGAGCCGTAACGCACCGCTGGCGCCGGCAGCCCTGGCGGCCGTGGCATGACATGACAGACGAAATTCTGGCACGCGACGAACTGCAGGTCTGGTGCCTGGCGACCGAAGGCCTCACCCCGGACGCGGTGGCCAGCCACCATACGCTGCTCAACGCGGAGGAGCAGGAACGCATCGAGCGCCTTCACTTCGCCCGCGACCGCGTTCTGCACACGGCCGCGCACGGCCTGCTGCGCCGCGCGCTCTCCGCCGTCACCGGTGCCGCGCCGGAGTCCTGGCGCTTCGAGCGCGCGCCGCAAGGCAAGCCGCACCTTGCACCCGGGCAGGCCGGTCCGGCCTTCAACCTGACGCACACCGCGGGGCTCGCCGCCTGCGTGCTCTCCTGGCAGCCCGATGTCGGCGTCGACGCCGAACATGACCGGGCGGGCGAGGCGCCGCTGGGGATCGTGTCCAGCGTCTTCACCGCCGCCGAGCAGGCGCGGCTAGCCGACCTCACCGGCAAGGCGCGCGCCGCTGCCTTCTTCGATTTCTGGACGCTCAAGGAAGCGGTGATGAAGGCGACCGGCCAGGGCCTGGCGCTGGCGCCGCAGCTGCTTGAGGCAGAGCTAGCGCCACCCTGGGTCGGTGGTGCCGTGGACGGTGCCTGGGGCTTTGCGCTGCTGCGGCCGACGGCGGCGCATCACCTGGCGGTGGCGCAGCGCGGCGGCGCGACAGCGCTGCGCTGGCGCCACCTGGGCGGCGCCTGGCAGGCGCAGCCGCTCAATCGCCGGCCGGCCGGCTGAAGCCCTCAAGCGGCTGGCCCTCCAGCAGCGCCTCGATGCGCAGCGCCAGCGCGAGGGCAGCCAGCCGGACGGTGATCCGCTGGGTGCCGCGGCGGCCCGGGCGGCACAGCGCCGCGCCCAGCGCCCGGCACCGCGAAACCGTCGCTAGACGGCATTTCATTTCATACTGGAGCAATCACTCCCGGGGCCGCAGGCCGCCAGGACGAAAGGACAGCATTGCGACACCGCCGACTGCGCTATTACTCGAATATGCGCCCGCACCGGGGCACCACCCACCCGGACAGGACCGCGGGCCTCGGCGCAGCATCGGCAGGAATCGGCGTTGGACATGGTGCCCTCCATCCGTCGCGAAGCAGCGATCCTGTCGGGTCGCAATGAGCACCTGACCAAGGTGTCCAGCGGCATCGCCGGCCTGGACCGCATCACCGGCGGTGGCCTGCCGGCCGGCCGCCTGGTGGCCTTCGCCGGCGGCCCCGGTTGCGGCAAGTCGATCATGGCGCTGCAGCTGCTGGCAAATCGCCTGAAGCTGCATGGCGAGGTCGGGGTCTTCATCTCGTTCGAGGAATCGCAGCAGAAGATCCGGCAGAACCTGGCGGCCTTCGACTGGGGCCTGGAAGATGACGACTGGGACCGCCTGCAGATCATCCAGGCCAGCGGCGCGCGAATGGACGCGCTCAGCCTGCTGGCCATGGCCACCGAGGCGATGGTGAAGATCAAGGCGCGCAACCTGGTCATAGATGGACTCGACGTGTTCCTCGATGGGCTGCCGGGCGAGCAGACCGAGCGGCAGGAAATCGCCCGCATCGGCGACTGGATCGCCAATCGCGGCGGCCTTGGCATCGTCACCGTCAAGGGTCGCGGCAACCTGCATCGCGAGCTATCGCGCGAGGTGGCCTTACAGTACGCCAGCGATTGCGTCGTCGCGCTCGACAGCCGGCCCGAAGGCAACATCGTCTCGCGCAGCCTCAGGGTGGTGAAGTACCGCGGCTCGGACTTCCACTCGGACATCTATCCGCTGGTGATCTCCCACCGCGGCCTGGAGGTGATCAGCAATCCGCCGGCGCGCCACCATTTCACGGCGCAGGACGAGCAGATCGGCTCCGGCGTGGCCGGGCTCGACCGGCTGCTGGGCGGCGGCTACCTGCGCGGCAGCTGCATCCTGGTCAGCGGCGGACCGGGCACCGGCAAGAGCAGCCTGGCGACCAGCCTGATCGACGCGAGCTGCCGGCGTGGCGAACGCGTGCTCTTCGCCAGTTTCGCCAACCAGATCGTCACCAACATGCGCTCCATCGGCCAGAACCTGGAGGAGCACCGGGAATCGGGCCTGCTGCAGATTCTGTCGCTGCGCTTCCCGCGCCGGCCGGAAGAGCAATTCCTCGCGCTGAGCCAGATGATGGAGAGCCACGCGCCCAGCGTCCTGGTCATCGATCCGCTCTCTGCCATGCAGTCGCGCCACCATCCCTTCGCCACCATGATCACCGAGACGCTGCTCGACCACGCGCAGACCGCCGGCATCACCACGCTCTGCACCTCGCTGCTGAACGGCGCCGACGAGAAGGCTTGGTCCGGGCAGCAGGCGACTTCCGACGCCCGCGACCTGGGCGTGGAGACCATCGCCGACACCTGGATCCACATGGCGCAGGAGCTGCGCGCCGAGGGGCGCCGCCGGCACCTCACCATCGTGAAGTCCCGCGGCATGGCGCACGGCGAGGCCTGCTACGAGATTGCACTGGGCCCGAGCGGCCTGGTGCTGCACGACGCCTAGCGACAGGACAGGACCATGCGGGACTCAGTGGGTGCGAGCGGTGTTCCGGAGTTCGAGAGTGCGGCGGCCGAGCAGCGGATACGGGCGCGCTTTGCCGAGTCCAGCGCCGCCGTGATGATGATCGGCCTGGATGGCCGCTGCTGGCTGGCCAATCCTGCCTACTGTGCGCTGCTGGGCTATGACGAAGCGGAGCTGCGCGGCCAGGACGCCCTGGCGCTGGTGCACCCGTCGGATCACACCAGTTACCGCGCGCAGCTCGGCGCATTGCTCGGCGGGCAGGTCGAGCAGGCGTCCCTTGCGGTGCGCTGCCTGGCGAAGCACGGCGACCACATGATGCTGCGCTGCAGTCTGTCGCTGATCCGCGCTGCTGATGGCCGGGCGACCCAGGTGGTCTTGGTGGCCAGCAGCGACGCGAACAGCGGCCAGCCGACGCCGGTGGCGCGACCGGGCCCGGCCCGCATCCTGCTGGTCGACGACGACAGCTTCATCCGGCGCTACGCCGCCGAGATGCTGACCCAGCTGGGCTATGAGGTGACGGTGACGGCCACCGGGCCGGAGGCCCTGGCAGCCATCGGCCAGGGCGGCGATTTCGACCTGCTGTTCACCGACATCGTCATGCCCGGCGGCATGAACGGGCGCGAACTGGTGGCGGCGGCACGCCAGCTGCGGCCGACCCTGCCCGTCCTCTACACCTCCGGCTTCATGTCGAGCGAGATCGTACGGCTGACGCGGCACGACCCCAGCGCGCTGCTGCTGGAGAAGCCCTATCGACGGGTCGAGCTGGCGCAGGCAGTCACCCGCGCACTCGCAGGCGCCTGAGCGCGACGGTTGCTCGTAGCAGTCTTTACCGGCTCGCGCCCTCAATCTCCCTGACGGTGCGTGAAAGGCGTTCCGGCAGCCGGCCCGGCAAGACCTTGGCGAAGCTGCTCGCCAGGCTCCGATAGTACCAGAGCGTTCCCTCCTTGCCGCCGGTGAAGCGATCCCACAGGGCGTCGCCAAGATCGCGGTAGTCGGCCAGGATGGCCTCGGCGTTGTGCGTCTTGTCGGCCAGCGAGACCAGCAGCGAGACCGCCGGCTTCTTCTCCAGGCCGGCGATGTAGGCCTCCTTGCGCGCCCGCCAGGGCGGCTTCGGCTCGATCCAGGAATCGGTGCAGTCGGCAACAATGGCGGCGACAGTGTCGCCAAAGCGCCGCCGCACCTCTGCCAAGGTGGCCTCACCGCCCTGGTCCTCGGCCGCGTCGTGCAGCAGCGCGGCGATAGCCTGATCCTCGCTGCCGCCGTTCTCGATCACCAGCGCCGAAACGCTCATGAGGTGCGAGATGTAGGCGATGCCCGAGCCCTTGCGCGTCTGCTGGCGATGCAGTGCGTGGGCATAGAGAAAGGCTTCGTCGTAGCGGGCACCAAGTTCGGTCATCTCCAGCCTCCAGGCCTGGCCGTGTGGCGCCGCGCAGAAGCCGCTGCTCGGCAGCCTATTCGGGAATGAGTTCTCCACTGCCGCCAAGTTCGGCCGGAAAATCGCGCTGCTTCGGCAAGCCATCCTTCATCGGCAGCACAGTGTCCTGGTAGTTCACGTGGACGCCCGGCTTGAAGGGCACATCCGGAATGGTCGCGGCATAGACATCGACCAGCTTCCACTGCGGGTGATCGGTCAGCAGATGTCCGCCGCAGGTCTTGCACCACTTGCGAACGCTGTTGGCCGACTTCTGGAAGGAGGCGATCTGATCCGCGCCCTTGGTGATACGGACGGCATCGGGCGCCCAGAGCGTGAAGGCATTGACCGGCCCGGCGGACCAGCTGCGGCAGGACTCGCAGTGGCAGTAGCCCATGCCAAGAGGCGCGCCCGTCACGGTCATCTCCACCGCGCCGCAAAAACAATGACCGCTATGGGTATTGGCATCCGTCATCGGTCAGTCCCTTCATTTGAAAGCTCGCTATATCGTGCGTTCGCTTGATGAGGGCCGACGAGCCAGCAACCGCCAGACAGGCAACCCGATAGGCCAAGGCTGCCGCGTTTGAGCGGGCCTTGGCAAGGCGATCGCCGAATTGAAAGTGCCCGTTAACGGCCAGCCTGAGTATCAGCACAAAGGGATAGACGAGCGCCGCCACCACGGCGCGAAGGGCACGCTGCCCATTGCCGGTCGGGTGGGCTAGGCGGCTTGGAGGCAAATTGTGTGTCCCGCGCCCATGGCCTGGATTATATTAATAAAATCAAATGCGTAAGATGAGAAAAGTGGCGGAGGGGATGGGATTCGAACCCACGATAGGGCTTTAGACCCTATAACGGTTTAGCAAACCGCCGCCTTCAGCCACTCGGCCACCCCTCCGCAAGAGAGTGCGTCCGTTCACACGGCGTATGCTGGGCGCGGCTTGTATAGGCCGACTCGAAGACTGTCAAACGAAAGGCGTCCATGCTCTCCCTCGATCCCACGGTCCGGCAGGTCTGGAGCCTGCCCATCCCGATCCACTACGGCCCCGGCGCGCGGCGGGACCTGCCCAAGCTCTGCCAACGGCAGGGTATGACCCGGCCACTTCTGGTCACGGATCGCGGCTCCCGGTCGCTGCCCTTCGTCGCCGAGCTGCTGGACCTCCTGAGCGGTGCCGGGCTGGCGCCGTCGCTCTTCGCCGAGGTGGAGCCTAATCCCACCGACAGGGCGATCGCGACCGGCGCGTCGGCCTTCCGCGCGCACCGCGCCGACGGCATCGTCGCGCTGGGCGGCGGCAGCGGGCTGGACGGCGGCAAGGCCATCGCGCTCTTGGCGCGACAGGACCGCCATCCGCTGTTCAGCTTCGTCTATGGCGCCAGGCTGCCGGCGGACATGACCGCGGCGGAGCTGCCGCCGCTGATCACCATCCCCACCACCGCCGGTACCGGCGCGGAGACCGAGAGCACGGCGATGGTCACCGATACCGCCGCGGTGACCAAGCGCTGCGTCTGGCATCCCCTGGCGCGCCCGGCGGCCGCCATCCTGGACCCGGAGCTCACCGCCAGCCTGCCGCCCAAGCTGACCGCCTGGACCGGCTGCGACGCGCTGGTGCATGCCATAGAGGCCTACCTGGTGCCGCAGTTCCAGCCGCTGTGCGACGGCGCGGCGCTGCAGGCGCTGGCCTTGATCTGGCCCAACCTGGAGCGCGCCGTGGCACAGGGCGACGACCTGGCGGCGCGTGGGCGCATGCTGGTCGGCTCCTGCCTGGCCGGCGTTTCCTTCCTCAAGGGCCTGGGCCTGGTGCACGCCATGAGCCACAACGTCGGCGCCGCCTATGACACGCACCATGGCCTGACCAACGCCGTGCTGCTGCCGGCGGTGCTGCGCTTCAACCGCCCGGCCATCGAGACTCGCCTGGGGCCGATGGCGCAGGCCATGGGTCTGCCGGACGCTGGCTTTGACGGTTTCTACGGCGCCATCTGCGGCCTGCTCGACCGCTTGGCGATTCCCACTGGCATCGCCGCCCTGGGGGCCCGCGCGGCGGACCTGCCGGGCATCGCCGAACGCTCTTATGCGGACAGCTCGCGCGCAACCAATCCCCGCCTGGCCAGCGTCGAGCAGATCCAGGCGATCCTGGCGGAAGCCATGACCGGGGCGCAGTGATGCGCTAGAAGGCTGTTGCATGAGCTGGCATCGAGGGTCGCAGGGCAGCGGCGAGCGCGGCTATCACCACGGCGACCTGCGCGCCGCGCTGATCCGTGCCGCGCTGACCCTGATCCAGGAGAAGGGACCGCACGGCTTCTCTTTTGCCGAGGCAGCGCGCGCCGCCGGTGTCAGCCCGGCCGCGCCCTATCGCCACTTCAAGAACCGCGACGAGTTGATGGCCGACGTCGCCGAGCAGGGCTTCGAGCGCCTTGAAGCAGCGCTGGCCAGCGCCTGGGACCAGGGCCGGCCGAAGCCCGCCGCCGCCTTCGAACGGGTCGGCAAGGCCTACCTAGACTTCGCCCGGCGCGAGCCGGCCTACTATTCCGCCATGTTCGAGGCTGGGCTGCCGCCGGATCTGGACGCCGGCCTGCGCCAGGCCTCCGACCGCGCCTTTGCCGTGCTGCGTGACGCGACGGAGGCACTCTGCGCCGGCTTGCCCAAGGACAAGCGGCCGCCGGTGCTGATGATGGCGCTGCACATCTGGGGCCTGACGCACGGCATCGCCTCGCTGTTCGGTCGCGGCGACGCCGGCCGCCGCAAACTGCCGATGAGCGCAGAAGAGCTGCTGGAAGCCGCCGTGCTGATCTACCTGCAAGGGCTGGGGATCGCGGCGGAGGGATAGGTTTCCCGTCTCTGTGAACATTCAAAATTCAGCTGCCATCCCGGCCGGAGCGCAGCGAAGAGCCGGGATCCAGGGGACCGGGTGCGCCGCAACGAGGCCAGTCCCCTGGGTCCCGGATCGGCGGCGCTGCGCGCCTTGTCCGGGATGACAAGGAAAAGGACGGTGCTGAGGGCTGGGTCGGACGAAAAATATCACCTCAGCCTCTTGAACCCGGCTTGCCGCAAACCAGATGTTAATGTTATAAACATTTACATTCTTGGAGAGGAAGCATGACGCAGCGAGGGATGAGCAACGTGATCGACCGCATCGACGAGTTCGGGCTCGCCGCCTGGATCGCGCTGATGGTGGTCTCTTTCGCCCTGTTCTGGCCGGCCGGCCTCGCCGTCCTGGCCTTTCTGATATGGAGTCGACGCATGGGATGCAGCAAGGGACGCGGCTTCGGCCGTTTGCACGAAACTTGGCACCGCCGTCGCGACGAGTGGCGCGCCGGCAGCCGCAGTGGCGGCAGCGGCAACGCCGCCTTCGACGAGTACCGCAGCGACACGATCCGCCGCCTGGAGGACGAGGAGAAGGAGTTCCAGGACTTCCTCGGTCGCCTGCGCCAGGCCAAGGACCGCGCCGAGTTCGACCAGTTCATGGCCGACCGTCGGCGCCAGGCCAGCGAGGGCCAGGCGCAACCGGGGCCCAGCGCGGCCTAACCCGCCCGTCCCTCCCTCGTGATAGGGGCGCGATCCTCGGACTGAGGGTCGCGCCCCTTCTTTTTGCCCGAACTGCGCTAGACTGCGCCGGTCACCAGCCGATGAGGTCGCGCCATGTCCGTGCTCACGCCTGCCGAGGTCGAGGCCTTTCGCCGCGACGGTTGGCTGCTGCTGAAGGACGCGGTGAGCCCGGCACAGCTCGCGGCGCTGCAGCGCGACTTCGCCGCCTGGGTGGAGGAGAGCCGGCAGCACAGCACGCCCTATGGCCAAATCCTCGACGGCCGCCCGCGCTTCGACCTGGAAGCCGGTCACAGCGCCGACCACCCTGCGCTGCGCCGGGTGAACGCGCCGACCGAGGTCTCGCCGATCCACCACCAGGTCATGGCCGACAGCCGCATGACCGACGCGGTGGCGGAGTTGATCGGCCCCAACATCAAGCTGCATCACACCAAGACCAACTCCAAGCTGCCGGGCACCGCGACCAAGGTGAAGTGGCACCAGGACTTCCCCTTCACGCCGCACAGCAACGACGACCTGGTGACCGCGCTGCTGTTCCTCGACGAGGTGACGGCGGAGAACGGGCCGCTGCAGGTCGCCTCGGGCTCGCACCGCGGGCCGATCCACGGCCTGTGGCACGGCGGCCGCTTCACCGGCGCGATGGACGAGGCGAGCGAGGCGGCGCTGATGGCGGGGGCCGAGACCTGCGTCGGCCCCGCCGGCAGCGTCTGCCTGATGCACACACGCCTGGCGCACGGGTCGGCGCCTAACCTGTCGAAGCTACCGCGTACGCTCTTCATCAGCGTCTATTCGGCAGAGGACGCGGTGCCGCTGGTGCCCAGCCCGGTGCCGACCCGCGACGAGGGGCTGATCGTGCGCGGCCAGCGCAGCGGGCGCGTGCGCTCCGTGGCCTTCGAGCTGCAGCTGCCGCAGAAGCCCAGCACGGCCTCCTTCTTCAATCAGCAGGCACCCGGCGGTGAGCGCGCGGTGAGCTACGACGGCTGATGGCCGGCTTCAGCCTGCGGCAGCTGGGCTACTTCGTCGCCGCCGCGGAGGCCGGCAGCCTGGCCGCCGCGGCACGGCGCCTGAACGTCGCGCAGCCCTCGATCTCCAGCGCCATCCGCGCGCTGGAGGCCCGCTTCGGCCTGCCACTGCTGGTGCGCCACCACGCCTCGGGTGTGACCCTGACGCCAGCCGGCCAGCGGCTGCTGCGCCAGGCCGGCGACCTGCTGCAGCAGGCGCACGCCTTCGAGCAATCGGCGCGGGCGGAAAACGACGTGGTGGCCGGGCGGCTGGAGATCGGCTGCTACTCGACCATCGCGCCGCTGTTCCTGCCGCGCCTGCTGGCCGGCTTCCGCGTGCGCTTCCCGGAAATCCAGGTGACGCTGCGCGACGGCCTGCAGGACCAGCTGGTCAAGGCGCTGGAGGACGGCGCCTACGACCTGCTGATCACCTATGACCTGGAGCTGCCGGAGAGCCTGGCGCGCGCGCCGCTGCTGCGGGACTTGCGGCCGCATGCGCTGCTGCCGGCCGGCCACCGCCTGGCCAAGCGCCGCAAGCTGCGCCTGGCCGAGCTGGTGGAGGAGCCGCTGATCCTGCTCGACGTGGCACCCAGCGGCCGCTACTTCCGCGGCCTCTTCGCGGCGCAGGGCCTGACGCCCAGGGTGGCCTTTTCCTCGCCCTCGCTGGAGCTGGTGCGCGGGTTGGTCGGCCAAGGGTTGGGTTACTCGATCCTGGTGACGCAACCGGCGGCGCCGCTGACCTATGACGGCAATCCGCTGGTCACCGTGGCGCTGGCCGATGCCCTGGCGCCCTCGGTGCTGGTCGCCTGCTGGCGCCAGGGCGAACGCCAGACTACGCCGGCGCGGCTCTTCGTCGAGCACTGCCACGCCGCGCTGGCGGAGCGCAGGGGATCAGGGACCCGACGGCCGGCGACATCCTGACCGCCAGCTGCCGGGTCGCCCGGCGCTACATGGGCTCGGCGTGCAAGGACTCGGGGTCGACCGGCTGCAGACAGAGGCCCGCCCAGATGTCGAAGCCGCTGGGAAAGCTTGGCTTGTCGAACACCACGGTGATGTTGCCCCAGGTCCCGGAACTCCAGCCGTTGGGGCTCTGTTCGTTGGAGCCGCACTCGTTGCTGTCCTGGATCAGGAAGTAGCCCTCGTAGGTACCACGCTGGTTGAGCGTGCTGGGCAGCCCCGGCAGGTAGATATCCAGCACCAGGTTGTCGTCGCCGTATTGATAGGCGAAGGACCAGTGGGCAATGTCGCCGATATCCTCGACATAGACGATGTTGCCCCTGGGCGTGGTCCAGGCCTCGTCGGCGAAGGCCGGCACGCTGACCGACAGCAGCAGCACGGCCGCTAGCAGGGAACGCATGGAGCTATCTCCTCCGGGTTGGACGGGCCAGGCGCGCGACTCTACATCGGCTCGGCGCGCAGCGGGTTCGGATCCAGCTCTTCGTCGCAGGAGCCGCCGTAGATGTCGAAGCCGCTCGGGAAGCCCGGCTTGTCGAACACCACGCGGATCTTGCCCCAGCTGCCCGAGCTCCAGCCGTTGGGGCTGGTCTGCTCCGTGGCGCAATCCTCGCCGCCGGCGATCAGGAAATAGCCATCGTGGGTGCTGCGATGATCGAAGTTGCCGCCAAGGCCCGGCAGATAGATCTCCAGCACCAAGCTGTTGCTACCGTCCGAGACGGTGAAGGCCAGGTGGGCGATGTCGCCGATGTCCTCGACATAGACGATGTCGCCGGCCTCGGTGGTCCAGGCCTCGTCAGCCAGCGCCGGCGCGGCGGCCGACAGCAGAAACGCAGCAGCAAGCAGTGAACGCATCGTTCGTCTCCCTTTGGGCCTGGTCAAAGCGGACGATCACGTCCCTGGGGCTTGCTGAGCAAGCGCCACGGCAACCGGCATCCGCCAACGCCTTCCCTTGCAACACCTCACCCTGTGGCCGGAAAACACGCAATCAAAATTTCCCTGCCTTGCTACAGGGTCTTACCACGGCATCAGGCAAGCGGCAGGAGTTCGGCGATCTCACGGCGAAAATCCGGCCGATCATCGCCCCGCGGCGGCGCGTCCAGTTCCTCGCTGTAGCGCCGCCCGGCATAGGTCGCCATGGCGATGGTGCCGGGCGCCAGCGCGTCGCCGATGGCGGTGACGCCGGCCAGGCCGGCATCGGGCCATTCTGACCGTTGGTCCAGCAGCGCCAGAGTGAGAGCCTCGTTCGGCAGGCGCGCGGTCACCAGCACCAAGGCCGGGGCCGCCAGCTGCGATCGCCGCCCGGTATAGGCGCAGGCGACCTCGGCCACGCCGTCCCGCCAGGCCAGCAGCGCCTGCGCCGTGGCGATGGTGACGCCCAGCTCCAGCAGGCGGCGCTGGATGGCCGTCTGCTCCATCGTCGCGCGGGTCCAGCTCGAGACCTCGGGCGCCGGGGTCATCAAGGTCACCCGCTGGCCGGCCTTGACCAGCAGTTCGGCCAGCACGCCGCCCAGGTAGTAGTGGTCGTCGTCATAGAGCAGCACCTCGGCGGCCTCGGGCAGGCGGCCGGCCATCAGGTCGTCCGGTGTCAGCGCGCCGTCGGCGACCGGGATCGGCCGCGTGTGGAAACGGGCCACGCCGTCGCGCCGCCAGCTGGCGCCGGTAGCCAGCACGACGCGCTGGAAGCCCATGCCCAGGATGTCCTCAGCGGTCAGCAAGCTTTCGCGATAGATCTCGACGTTCGACAGCTTGTCGAGCTGAAGCAGGCGCCAGTCGCGCACCCGCGCCCAAGCCGACAGGCCGGGCAGCTTCGATTCCAACGTCACGCGCCCGCCAAGCTCGCGCTTCGCCTCGGCCAGCGCCACGTCATAGCCGCGCTTGCCCAGGGCTTGCGCGCATTCCAGCCCAGCGGGACCGGCGCCGACGACGAGAATGCGACTGTCCGACTGCTTCGCGCGGTGACGCTCCGGGTGCCAGCCCTTGCGCCATTCCTCGCCCATGCTGGGATTCTGCGTGCAGCGGATCGGCGACTGGGTGAAGTCGCCGGAGACGCAGATATTGCAGCCGATGCACTCGCGGATATCGTCGAGGCGCCCCTCTGCGATCTTGTTGGGCAGGAAAGGATCGGCGATCGAAGGGCGCGCCGCCCCAATGAAGTCCAACACGCCCTGGCGCACCAGCCGCGCCATGGTGTCCGGCGTGGTGAAGCGGCCGACGCCGACCACCGGCTTGGTGGTGAGCTGCTTGATGCCGGTCAGGAAGGGCTCCTGCGCGCCCTCTGGCCCGAAGCGCGAGGTCTTGGAGTCCTCCTCCCAGGAGCCCAGCGCCAGGTCCCAGAGGTCCGGCAGCTCGGCCAGCAGGCCGATGACGTCGCGCGCCTCGGCGATGGTGAAGCCGGGCTCGCCCACCAGCTCGTCCAGGGTCAGGCGCACGGCGACAGCGGCGTCGGGACCGGCGGCTTCCTTGGCGTCCTCGGTAATCTCGCGCAGCAGGCGGGCGCGGTTGACCAGGCTGCCGCCGTAATCGTCGGTCCGGTCGTTGTAGCGCCGCGACAGGAAGTGATGCATGCAGCCGAAGCCGTGCGCGGCATAGACATAGATGATGTCGAAGCCGGCCTGGCGCGCGCGCTGCACCGCGATGCGGTGCCAGCGGCGCAGGTCGGCGATATCGGCCAGGTCCATACGCCGCGCCTGTACCGGATCGGCGTAGAAAGTGGCGATGGGCAGGTGCGCCGGCCCCATGGGCACGGCGCGGCTCATCAGGTTCGGCCCGTTCATGCCGTTGTAGCAGAGCTCGATGGCGGCCAGCGATCCACCCTCGTGGATCGCATCGGCGATGCGCGCCAGCATGGGGATGTCTTTCTCCTCCCACAGGCGCAGCTCGATGAAGGGGGTGATCTCCGAGGTGTGGTGAATCTCCACCTGCTCGGTGGAGACCACGGCCCAGCCGCCTTCGGCCTTGATCCGGCGCAGCGTCGCCAGCGCGCTGGGGTCGCGGTAGCCGAAGCCGTTGCAGTGCGGCACCTGGTAGAAGCGGTTGCGCGCCGTCAGCGGGCCGATGCGCACCGGCTCGAACAGGATGTCGTAGCGCGGATCGCGTGCCATGCCCTACCCTGACCAATTGTTCCATTCAGCAAGGTCCGCATGATGCCTGTCACGGCGAAGACCCGGCAACTGCTCGAACGCCTGATCGCCTTTCCGACCGTCAGCCGCGACAGCAATCTGGCGCTGATCGAGTTCCTGCGGGCCGAGCTGGCCGACGCTGGCATCGAGAGCCGCCTGGTGCCCAGCGCCACCGGCGACAAGGCCAACCTCTACGCCGTCATCGGCCCAGCAGAGGTGCCGGGTGTCATGCTGTCGGGACACAGCGACGTGGTACCGGTCGAGGGCCAGGCATGGAGCAGCGATCCCTTTACGCTGGTCGAGAAGGACGGGCATTTCATCGGCCGCGGGACCGCCGACATGAAGGGCTTCATCGCCGCCGCCGTAGCCTGCGCGCAACAGGCCACGCGCCGTCCGCTGAAGCGCCCGCTGCACCTGGCCTTCAGCTATGACGAGGAGGTCGGCTGCCTGGGCGTGCGCCGCCTGATCGAGATGCTGCAGGGCCTGGCGGTGCGCCCGGCCTTCTGCATCATCGGCGAGCCCACCTCTCTCGGCGTCGCCATCGGCCACAAGGGGAAGCTCTTTGCCCGCGCCACCTGCCACGGGCGGGAATGCCACTCCAGCCTGGCGCCCGAGGGCCTCAACGCCATCCACCTGGCGGCCGAGCTGGTGACCGCCATGGCCGGCCTGCAGGCCGAGCTGACAGCCGGCGCGCGCGACGAGGCCTACGACGTGCCCTTCTCCACGCTGCATGTCGGCCTGATCCGCGGCGGCGAGGCGCTGAACATCGTGCCCAACCGCGCCACCCTGGACTTCGAGATCCGCCACCTGCCGGAGGACCCGCCCGAGGCCCTGATGGCGCGCCTGGCGGCGATTGGCGAGGCCATCGCCGCCAAGCACCGCGACCGCTTTCCCGAGGCACGGATCGATTTCGAGGAGACCAACTCCTACCCCGCCCTGGCGACACCAGCCGATGCCGAGGTGGTGGCCTTCGTGAAGTCCCTCACCGGCGCCAACAGCCACCGCAAGATCGCCTTCGGCACCGAGGGCGGGCTGTTCCAGCAGCGCCTGGGTCTGCCCACCGTGGTCTGCGGCCCCGGCTCGATCCAGCAGGCGCACAAGCCGGACGAATGGCTGGCGGTCGAGCAGCTGGCGCAGTGCGAGGCCATGCTGGGCCGGCTGGTGGAACGGCTCTGCGAGTAGTGCCCCTCTCGTCAAACGTCATGGCCGGGCTTGACCCGGCCATCCAGCCGGCAAGAAACCTGGATGCCCGGGTCACGCCTGGGCATGATGGATCCTTAAAAAGGGAAGCTCTTCCTTAATCCCATCTAAATAATATTTTCCCTATCCATGCCCGCGCGCCATCATGCCGACCCCAGCCCCAGGGAGTCCCCGCATGATCCGCACCGGCCAGCAGTATCTTGAGTCCATCCGCGACGGGCGGCTGGTCTGGATCAACGGCGAGCGCGTCAAGGACGTGCCGAGCCATCCGATGTTCAAGCCGTTGGTGGACATCCGCGCCCGCATCTACGACATGCAGCACGACCCGGCGACGCGGCCGCTCATGACCTATAGCGAGGGTGGGCAGAACTACGCGCTGGGCCTCAAGCTGCCCTACAGCCAGGAGGACTGGCAGGCCAAACGGCAGTCTACCGACGCTGTTTTCAAGGACATCAAGGGCGTGGTCACCCGCGTCGGCGACGAGACCGTGGGCGAGATGTGGTCGCTGTTCGACGGCCAGGACGTGCTGAACGAGGTCGACCCGCAGTTCAGCGCCAACATCCGCAACCACATCGCGCGGGTGATCGAGCAGGACCCCTTCCACGTCTCGGCCAACACCGATCCCAAGGGTGACCGCTCCAAGCGCCCGCAGGACCAGGACCCCGACATGCTGCTGCACGTGGTCAAGGAGACCTCGGCCGGCATCGTGGTGCGCGGGGCGAAGTACGAGACCGCGGCGGCCTATGCCAACCAGGCCTTCACCAAGCCGACCATCGCCAACTGGGGTGACGAAAAGCTGTCGGACTATGCCGTGGGCTTCATCTGCGACCTGGGTTCACCCGGCATCAAGATGATCTGTCGCACCGGCTTCGCCGGGCGCGCGCCGCTCGAGGACTACCCGCTGGCCAACCGCTTCGACGAGGTCGACACGCTGGTGATTTTCGACGACGTGCTGATCCCCTGGGAGAACGTGCTGTTCTATCGCCACACCAAGGCAGCCATGTTCATCCGCATGACCCTGCACCGCTACTCGGCCTTCGCCTTCGTGCAGCGCATCCTGAAGTTCGCCGACATGATGATCGGCGCGGCGCTGTTCAACGTGCGCCAGACCGGCCTGGACAAGCAGCAGGCGGTGCAGGAGAAGCTGGCTGAGCTGGCCTGCTACCGCGAGGGCATCAACGCCCACCTGACCGCCGCTATCGCCACCGCGACCAAGAGCCCCGGCGGCCTGCTGATGCCGAACCAGTCGTTGCTGATGACCGGCCGCGTCTTAGCCTGCTCGCAGCTCAACGCCAAGATGCACATCGCGCGCGAGCTTTGCGGCGGGCAGATCTGCGTCACCCCCGACGCCGCCGCCTTCCGCGACCCCGAGACCAAGCCCTGGCTCGACAAGTTCTACACCGTCAACGAGGACTGGGTGGCCGAGGACCGGCGCAAGCTGCTGGCCTATGCCCGCGACCTGCTGAACAGCGACTACGCCGGGCACCGCCTGACCTTCCAGCTCTTCGCCCAGTCGCCGCCCTTCGCCCACCTGGCGGCGGTCTACCGCAACTTCGACTGGAACCAGGCGCTCGGCTTCGTCAAGGAAAGCGCCGGCCTGTCGGACGGCGTGCTGGGCAAGAAGCAACCCGGCAAGGCCGCCTAGGAGACACCGCTATGCTCAAGGTCAATCCGATCCACAAGCGCATCCGCCCCTTCAATACCAAGCTTACCTATCCCGAGCAGAAGCTGGACAACGACCTGTGCCAGGCGGTGGTGGCCAAGGGCACGATGGTCTTCCTGCGCGGCCAGGTCGCGCAGGACCTGGAGACCCGGGAATCGCTGCACAACGGCGACGCCGCGCGGCAGACCGAGAAGACCATGGCGAACATCAAGCTGCTGCTGGACGAAGCCGGCAGCGACCTGACTCACATCTGCCGCATCGTCGTCTACCTGACCGACATCCGCCACCGCGAGGCGGTCTACCAGACCATGGGCAAGTGGCTGAAGGGCGTATTCCCAGTCTCCACCGGCCTGGTCATCACTGGCCTGGCGCGGCCGGAGTGGCTGGTGGAGATCGAGGCGACCGCGGTGATTCCAGGGTAACGTCATTTCCGTCACCCTCGGACTTGTTCCGAGGGTCCATCCAGCCAACTGCGCTAACGTCGAAATGGATGCTCGGGACAAGCCCGAGCATGACGGAGCCTAGAGGAGCCACAGCGCCCCATGACCTTCTCCATCCTCGGCCGCTGCGCCACCACCGGCATGGTCGGCGTCGCCATCACCACCTCCTCCATCGCCGTCGGCAGCCGCTGTCCGCATGTGCGCGCCGGGGTCGGCGCCGTCGCGACGCAGAACATCACGCTACCGTCGATCGGGCCGCGCGTGCTGGATCGCCTGGCCGGCGTACAGGGACCTCAGGGCGCGCTGGCCAGCGTCCTGGCCGGACCGGCGGTGCAGCCGGACTACCGCCAGGTCATCGTCATCGACGCCAAGGGGGGGACCGCCAGCCACAGCGGGGCCAAGACGCTGGGCACCAATGCCGTGGCGCCGGGCCGCGACTGCATCGCCGCCGGCAACCTGCTGCAGTCCACCGCCCTGCCCGGCATCATGGTCGCCGCCTTCGAACGCGGCAGCGGCCACCTGGCCGAGCGTTTGTTGAGCGCGCTGGAGGCCGGGCTCTACGAGGCTGGCGGCGAGATGGGGCCGGTGCATTCCGCCACGCTGCTGGTGGCGGACAAGCAGCCCTGGCCGCTGGTCGACCTGCGCGTCGACTGGGACGAGGTCGATCCGATCAAGGCACTGCGCGCGCTCTGGACCGCCTACCAGCCGCAGATGGCGGACTACGTCACCCGCGCGCTCGATCCGGCCTCAGCGCCAGCATATGGCGTGCCCGGCGACGAGTAGCCCTTCAGGCCTTCGCCAGCGCCTGCTCCAGGTCGTCGCGCAGGTCGTCCAGGTGTTCCAGGCCGACCGAGAGACGGATCAGCTCCGGCGGCGAGACGCCGTGCACACCCTCCACTGTGTGGCGGTGCTCGATCAGGCTTTCGACGGAGCCTAGCGAGGTGGCGCGGTGGAACAGCTCGGTCGCCGTGCAGACGCGCAGCGCCGCCGCGCCGCCGCCCTTGACCAGCAGCGACAGCATGCCGCCGAAACCGCCCTGCATCTGGCGCGACGCGACGTCGTGGCCCGGATGGTCCGGCAGGCCGGGATAGAGCACGCGCGCCACCTTGGGATGCTTCGAGAAGTAGGTCGCCAGCGCCAGCGCGCTTTCGCTCGCCTGGCGCACGCGCGGGAACAGCGTCCGCATGCCGCGCAGCAGCAGCCAGGCCTCGAAGGGGCCCAGCGAAGCGCCGACCGAGGTGCGGTTGAACAGGATGCGCTCCCACCAGTCGTCCTCGACCGCCACCGCCAACGCACCGGCCAGCACATCGCTGTGGCCGTTGAGGTACTTGGTGGCCGAATGCATGACCAGGTCGCAGCCCAGCGCCAGCGGCTGCGTCAAGACCGGCGTGGCAACGGTGGAATCCAGGCAGACGCGCGCGCAGGCCGCCTTGCCCAGCCGCGCGATGGCGGCGATGTCGAGCACCTGCCACAGCGGATTGGTCGGCGTCTCGAACCAGACGATCTTGGTCGGCGTGGCCAGCGCCTGCTCTAGGGCCGTCAGGTCGGTCATGTCGACCAACGCCAGGTCGATACCCCACTGGCGGGTGAAATCCTTCAACCAGGCCAGGAAGCCCCAATACATGGTGTCGTGGACGACGATGCGCTCGCCCGGCTTCATCGTCATCACCACGGCCGCCGAGGCCGCCAGGCCAGAGGCGAAGACGGCAGCGGCGGCCGCGCCCTCCAGCTTGGCGATCAGCCCCTCGGCCTGGTGCCAGTTGGGCGTGCCGTAGCGTGAATAGCTAGTGGCCTGGCGCAGCGAGTAGTCGTCGTTGCGCGCGAAGGTGGTCGAGGTCACCAGCGGAGGCACGATGGCGCCGGTCACCGGATCGAGGAAGTGATCGGCCTGCGCGGCCAGGGTCTCGGGATGGGGAGCGGGACGGTTCTTCATGGGGCCGCAGGATGGCGCCCGTCACGGCCCCTGGAAAGGGGCAAGGCGTACCGGGACAAAGCCCCCGGCAAGAGAGTCAGGACCCCTTGGGCAGCGCGAAGGCGATGATGTGGTCGCCAATCTTGGTTTCCATGAAGTGGTGCCCGCCGGGGGCGATGGCGATGTACTGCCGGCCGTCCACCTCATAAGTCATCGCCGTGGTCTGGCCGCCCGCCGGCAGCGTGGTCTGCCACAGGGTCTTGCCGCTGTGGATATCGATGGCGCGTAGCTGGTCGTCGGTGGTGGCAGCGACGAAGATCAGCCCGCCGGCGGTGACCAGCGGCCCGCCGTTGTTCGGCGTGCCGATCTCGATCGGCAGCATGGAGGGCAGGCCGAAGGGCCCATTGTTGCGGGCATCGCCCAGGGCGTGGTCCCACAGCGTCTTGCCGGTGGCCAGGTCGATGGCGCGGATGCGGCCATAAGGCGGCTGCTTGCACAGCAGGCCGGTGCCCAGGCGCCAGCCGGCATTGACGTGGATGGCATAGGGCGAGCCCGCCTGGGCATCGCCTTCGCCCTCGGCATTCTTGCTGGTGCCACCCTGATCGATCGGCTTGATACCCATGGCCTGAGCCTCCTCGCGCGGGATCAGCCAGTTGAAGTTCGGCATGTCGTTGTAGTTGGCAACCAGGATGCCCTGCACCGGATCGACCGCGACGCTGCCCCAGTCCGAGCCGCCGTTGTAGCCCGGGTATTCGATGTAGGGCCGGTCGGCGGTCGGCGCGGTGTACTCGCCGTCATAGGACGCGCGGCGGAACTCGATGCGGCACCAGAGCTGGTCCAGCGGGCTCATGCCCCACATGTCGCTTTCCCGCAGCGGCGGCTGGTCGAGGTGCGCGTAGCCGGAGTAGGGCTGGGTCCTGGCCAGGTTCTGCGGCTCGACGCCGGCCCCCGGCACCGGGCGCTCCTCCACCGGGAAGAGCGATTCGCCGGTGCGCCGGTCCAATACGTAGATCTGCCCCTGCTTGCTGGGCAGCACGATGGCCGGCACGGTGCCGCCCTCGACTGGCAGGTCGACCAGCGTCGGCTGCGAGCCCAGGTCGTAGTCCCACAGGTCGTAGTGGACGGTCTGGAAGTGCCAGACCGCCTTTCCGGTGGTGGCATCGAGCGCCACCAGGGCGGAGCTGTATTCGTTCTCGAAGTCGGCGCGGTTGCCGCCCCAGTAGTCGACGGAGGAGTTGCCGAGCGGCAGGTAGACGAAGCCCAGCTGCGGGTCGGCGGCAGCGACGGTCCACATGTTGGGCGTGCCGCGGGTATAGGTCTCGCCCGGCGGCGGCGCGCCCTGGCGCTCCGGGTGCCCCATGTCCCAGGCCCAAAGCAGTTCGCCGGTAACGGCGTCGTAGCCGCGGATGACGCCAGAAGGCGCGTCCTCGGCCTGGCCGTCCTTGATCTGCGCGCCAAGCACCGCGACGCCGCGCACGATAGTCGGCGGCGCGGTCACCGCGTACCAGCCGGGCACCGTCTCGCCGATGCCCTCGTTCAGGTCGACCGCGCCCGCCTTGCCGAAGTCGGCGCAGGGCTTGCCGCTGGCCGCGTCCACGGCGATCAGGCGCGCATCCAGCGTGCCTTCCAGGATGCGGGTGGCGCAGGCTTGGCCGGCCGGCGCGTCGGCCTGGGCGAAGTAGGCGACGCCGCGGCAGGTGGCGCCATAGGGGATGGCGGCGTCGGCGACGCCGGGGTCATAGCGCCACAGCTCCTCGCCGGTGGCGGCATCCAACGCGACGATGATGTTCTTGGCGGTGCAGCTGTAGAGGCTGCCGCCGATTTCCAGCGGTGTGTTCTCCGGCGAATACTTGCCATCGGCCGCCGCGCTTGGCAGGTCGCCGCTGCGGTAGCTCCAGACCTGCTGCAGCTGCTCGACGTTCGCGGCGGTGATCTGCTGCAGCGGCGAAAAGCGCGTCGCCAGCATGGAGCCGCCGTAGACCGGCCAGTCCTGTCCGGCCGCCAGCTCAGGCGCCGCGGTGGCCGTCGGCGCAGGCGCGGCCAACGATGCGACGGCAGCGTCGCCGGGCGGAGCGCCAGTGCCCTGCCCTGGCAACAGCAGGCCGGCCAGCAGCGCCACCGCGAAAGCGGCGGCGACCGCGCCCAGCGGCAGCAGACGGCGACCGCGCGGCGTCAGCTGCGGCAGGGTCGTCAGCAACAGCAGCAGCAAGATCGTCGGCGCGATGACGCGCGGCACCAGCGCCCAGCCGTCCAGGCCGACCTCGCCATAGGCCCAGGCCAAGGTCACCAGCCAGGTCGCAAGATAGAGCCAGAGCGCGCGCAGATCGCCGCACCACAGCAACAGGCCGGTCAGCAGCAACGCCAGGCCCGCCGGCAGGTAGTACCAAGAGCCGCCAAGGATCAGCAGCCAGACACCACCCGCGGCGATCGCCAGACCGAACAAGATGAATACGAGCGACAGCGCGCGCCGCCACCACAGCGCCAAGCCTTTCCGGTTCTGCACCGTGGGCGGCAGCTGGTGGGTGTCGGTCATGGTTGCTCGCCCTGCTGTGCTTGAAAGGTCACAGTCAGGCAACGGCAGGGCGGCGAATTTGGTGCCCCCTCGCGACGGTCGGTCGCGGTCAGATGGCGGGCGTCACCCCGTCCAGCGTCAGCAGCGGCCCATAGAGATCCGGCCGGCGGTCACGGAAAACACCCCAGTTGGCGCGCTGGATACGGTTGGCCGCGAGGTCGAAGCTGGCGGTCACCACTTCCTCCCCCTCGCTGCCGGCACGCGCGACGACGGCGCCGGTCGGCCCGGCGATGAAGCTTTTGCCCCAGAAGGTGCTGGTGCCGAGCTCGCCGCTCTCGGTGCCGACGCGGTTGCTGGCCACCAGCGGTGTCAGGTTAGCGCCGGCGTGACCGCGCATCGTCACCTCCCAGTGCTCGTGGCAGTCGGAGCCGATGCCGGTGGGATAGAACAACAGGTCGGCACCCTTCAGCGCCATGATGCGGGCGCTCTCCGGGAACCACTGGTCCCAGCAGATGGCGCAGCCGATGCGGCCAAAGGCGCTGTCCCAGACCTGGAAGCCGGTATCGCCAGGGCTGGTGTAGACCTTCTCGAAGCAGCCCGGCGGACCGACCGGAATGTGCGCCTTGCGATAATAGCCGCGCCGCTTGCCGTCGGTGTCGATCAGCACGACGGTGTTGTAGTAGGCGTTGTTGGCGCGCTCGTAGAAATTCACCGGCAGCACCACGCCCAACTCGCGCGCCAGGCCCTCCATGTGGCGCAGCACTACGCTCTCCTCGGCTGTTTCAGCCAACGCGAAGTACTCCGCCTTCCAGTCCATGAAGGCGAAGAAGTGCGTGGCGAACATCTCCTGCAGCAGGATGACGTTGGCACCCTGTGCCGCCGCCCGGCGCACCAGGCGCTCAGCCGTCGCCAGGTTCTCCGCGCGATCCCAGGAACAAGCCATCTGCGTGGCCGCGACCGTCACCTGCATGACATCCCTCCGCTCGGCAAAATCACCGGAACAGCAGGCGGCACGCCAGCGCCAGACACAATGAGCCGTAATCCAAACTACTGTCGAAATAAGCTTTCTATGGCTACACTCATAAGCATGGCTAATAGCGATCCCTGGCCGGACCTGCCGCTGCAAGCGTTGCGCGCCTGCGCCGCGGCGGCGGAGCTCGGCAGCTTCACCCGCGCGGCCGCGCGGCTCGGTATCACCCAGGCGGCGGTGAGCCAGCAGGTCGCGCTGGTGGAGCGTCACCTCGGCCGGCGCTTGTTCGAGCGTCTCGGTCGCGGCGTGCAGCCGAGCGATGCGGGACAGGTCTACCTGACAGCGGTGCAGGAGGCACTGGCCAGCCTGGCGCAGGCGACCCGGCGGCTCGGCCGACCGTCCGGCGATGGCGTGGTGACACTGACCCTGGCCACCACCATCGCCATGCGTTGGCTAATTCCGCGGCTGCAGGACTTCGCCCGCCGCCAGCCCACCGTGGAGCTGCGCCTGGCCATCACCGAGCGCTACCTGCCAGTCGGCGACGGCGAGGTGGACATCGGCATTCAGTACGGTCGCGGTGGCCCACCCGGCCTGGAGAGCCGCCTGCTGTTTCACGAGGTGCTGACGCCGGTGGCCAGCCCGGAACTGCTCGCCGGCAAGGGCCGCCTGGCGCAGCCGCGCGACCTGCTGCGCCACCGCCTGCTGCATGCCCGCGGGTCTGCCGACGACTGGCGGGACTGGCTGGCGCTGGCAGCCGTACAGCTGCCGGATCCACGGGCCGGACAGGTTTTTGACCAGCCACACCTGGCGCTGGAGGCCGCCGCGGCCGGCCTTGGCGTCGCGCTGGCCGACCGCGCGCTGGCCGCTTCAGACCTGGCGGCTGGGCGCCTGATAGAGCCCTTCAATCTTCGCCTGACACGGGCCGAGGGCTATCACCTGGTCGGCCCGCGCGAGCGCCCGCGCCCTGCCCTGCGCGCCGCCTGGGACTGGCTGCGCGCGCAGGGCGAGGCACAGAGGGTCTAGCGCTTCTGGAACTGCGTCGCGCCGAACAGCGTCTCCTTGGCCTTCTCGTCGAAGGCGGCGGGGCGCTGCGCGGTCAGCACCTGCACGCCGCGCTGTACCGCCGGGCGGGTATCGATCTCGTCATGCCAGCGCTTGAAGTTGGGCAGCTCGTCGCGGTCGACGCCCTGGCGGTCGGGATAGCGGGTCCAGGCCCAGGAAGCGATGTCGGCGATGGAGTATTCGCCGCCGCCGAGGTAGCGGGATTCGCCCAGGCGCTTGTCGAGGATGCGGTAGAGCCGCTTCGCCTCGTTGGTGTAGCGCTCGATCGCGTAGGGCAGCTTCTCTGGCGCGTAGAGGCGGAAGTGGTGCGCCTGGCCCAGCATGGGACCCAGGCCGCCCATCTGCCACATCAGCCACTGGATCGTGGTGTAGCGCGTCACCGGGTCCTTGGAGAGCAGCTTGCCGGTCTTCTCCGCCAGGTAGATCAGGATGGCGCCGGATTCGAAGAGCGACAGCGGCTTGCCGCCCGGCCCCTCGCTGTCGACGATGGCCGGGATGCGGTTGTTCGGGCTGATCTTCAGGAAGTCGGGTTGGAACTGCTCGCCCTTGCCGATGTCGATGGCGTGGACCTTGTAGGGCAAGCCCAGTTCCTCAAGGGCGATATGCACCTTGTGGCCATTGGGCGTTGCCCAGGTATAGACGTCGATCATCGCTGTCTCCTTCGCGCGGTTGCGACATAGTTGCGATTAGCCGTGCTTGCTGGCAACCCTGGCGGACGGTCATAGGTCTTCGTCTCAACCGCCGCTCCGAGGATCCCCGCATGCCCATCGTCCGCGTCGCCTGCTATCGCCAGGAGCAGCCCTTTCGTGACGGCCCCTATGCTGTCTCAGGTGGCCGAGTCTCGCTGGGCTTTGACAGCCTGGTGGTGCGACTGACGGCGGACGACGGCACCGAAGGTTGGGGCGAGATGAGCCCGCTTGGCACCACCTATGACCCGGCCTTCGCCGGCGGCGCCCGGGCGGCGGCGCTGGAGCTGGCGCCGGCCCTGGTCGGCCTGGCGGCGGACCAACCGCTGGCACTGAAGCGCAGCCTCGACAAGGCACTGAAGGGCCATCCCTATGCCAAGGCGGCTTTCGACATGGCCGGCTGGGACCTGGCGGCGCGCCTGGCGAAGCGACCGCTGGCCGAGTTCCTTGGCGGGCGCTACGGCGAGGGCACGGCGCTCTATCGCTCGCTGTCGCAGGAGGGGCCGGAGGCCATGGCGGCACGCGCCCGGAAGTACTGGGCCGAGGGCTACCGCCGCCTGCAGGTGAAGGTCGGCGGCGACCCGCTGGAGGACGAAGCGCGGCTGCGCGCCGTGATCGACGCGCTGCCCAAGGGCGCGTTGCTGTTCTGCGACGCCAACGGCGGCTATGCGGTCAGCGACGCCCGGCGCTTCCTGGGGCGCACCGCCGACCTGGACTATGTCTTCGAGCAGCCCTGCGCGACCTATCGCGAGTCGGTGGCGCTGCGCGGCCATTGCCCGCATCCGCTGGTGCTGGACGAGAACATCGAGACGCTGGAGAACGTGGTGAACGCGGCCATGGATGGCATCGACGGCATCACAATCAAGATCGCCCGCGTCGGCGGCGTGACCCCTGCCCGCCTGCTGCGCGACACGGCGGTGGAGCTGGGGCTGAAGGTTACGGTGGAGGACACCGGCGGCAGCGACCTCGATACCGCCGCCATGGCGCACCTCTCGATCTCCACCCCGGCGGAGCGGCGGCAGCACACGGTGGATTTCCACAACTGGGTGACGGTGAGCAACGGCCGCGGCCTGCCCGGCACCGAGGGCGGCCTGCTGCGGGCACCGACCGGGCCGGGGCTGGGGATCGCGGTGGACCTCGCCAGCCTGGGGGCGCCGATCCTCGAGGTGGGGTGACCGGCCCTTCTCCCACTATCTGGCGGGAGAAGGTGGCGAGCCAAGCGAGCCGGATGACGGCAACGCCCGCCACATTTCCGGCGTATAGTAGGCATCACCTCACGCAATTGGAGGTCCCGCACCATGCCCATGACTCGCCGCGCCCTGCTGGCGCTCGCCGCGACCGCCGCCGCGATTCCCTCTACCTTCGCGTCCAGCGCTGCCCAAGCCTTCGACACCACCTTCGGCAAGCCGGAGAACAGCCCGACGGCCGAGCCGCCGGATGGCGAGACTGTCGACTACATGCGGCTGCGGCTGACCGACAACAGCAGCTTCGCCGCGCGCGATGGCCTGGTGGTGAGTGATGCCGGCGCCTGGTACGGCAGCTTCAAGGGCAAGACGGTGGTGCGCGACGAGAACAAGATCGGCATCGTCAAGGACATCCCGCTGATCGGCGGGCTGTTCAGCGATCGCCTGCGCGAGCAGGACTTCGACCCGACACTGCGTATCGGCAGCGTATTCCGCGTCGGCAAGACGCTGGTGATCGATCTGCACCTGACCCGCGTCACCGTCGAGGTGCTGGCCGCCACGCTGCTGGCCGGCAAGGGCCGGCCGCAGGAAAGCCTGTCGCTGCCCGGACCGGGTGGCGAACGCCAGGTGCCGCAGAGCCTGATCGCCGCCAACCAGACGGTGAGCTACCACGTCCCGGCGGCGGTGCTGTCCGGTGTCGACCCGGCCAAGCCACCGGCCGCGCTGTCCGCCCTGGCGGAGGCCGGCGAGGCCGAGCTGATCGGCGATGCCTATCGCCATGCAGCAGGCCACCTGCTGACCCTCGTGCGGCCCTCTATCCTGACCGGCTGGAGCTGATCTAGGCTCCCCGCTGCGAGTCACCGGGCCCGGGTTGGCGGCCCTAGCGCGGGGAGACGTGCATGTACAAGCTGTTCGGCCGGCCGGGTTCTGGCTCCGTGGCGCCACAGATGCTGCTTGAGGAGCTGGGAGTCCCGTACGAGCTGACCTGGGTCGACCCCACGGTGGCCCAGGGCGCTGAGTACCGGCGCCTGAACCCCACCGGCAAGGTCCCGGCGCTGGTGTTGCCGGACGGCGAGGCGATGTTCGAATCCGCCGCCATGGTGGTCCACCTGACCGACAGCCATCCCGGCGCGCTGGCCCCGAAGCCGGGCACCGCGGCACACGCCAAATACCTGCAGTGGATGTTCTTCCTGTCGGCGACGCTCTACGAGACCTACCTGCGTTTCTACTACGCCGACCGCTACTCGAGCGCCGGCCAGGACGACGCGGCACGCATCAAGGCGCAGGCGGGCAGCGACCTGCAGATGGCCTTCGGCATCCTCGAGGACGGCCTGCATCCTTATCTGCTGGGCAAGGAGATCTCGGCGGCCGACCTCTACCTTTTCATGCTCTCGACCTGGTACCACCCCTCGGCCGACGAGCTCTATCGCCGCTACCCACGGCTCTCGACTCTCGCCAAGACGCTGGCGCAACGGCCGGCGGTCGCCAAGGTGATGGCGGCCAATGTCTGACAGCCCCTCCAAGGGCGGGCGCTACCGCCTCTTCGGCTTCCCGCGCTGGGGCTCGCTGGCGCCGCAGCTGGTGCTGGAAGAGCTGGAGGTGCACCATGACATGGTCTGGATGACGCGCGAGGCCATCAAGGCGCCGACCTATCGGGCGATCAACCCGCTGGGCTACGTCCCGGCGCTGCAGCTGCCCGACGGTCGCGTGATCATCGAGTCCTCGGCCATGGTGCAGCACCTGACCAACGCGCATCCCGGCCGGCTGGCACCGCCGGTCGGCAGCGGCGACGACGCGATCTACATCCAGTGGCTGACCTTCATGAATGCCGAGGTCTACGCCACCATCAACTGCTACGAACACTTCCTCGACGGCGCGTCCGAGACGAAGGCGGCACAGGCCAGGGCCGAGGCCAAGGTGACGGAGCTCTTCGGCATCCTGGACGACGTGCTGGCCAGCGGCGGTCCCTGGCTGCTGGGCGAGCACTACAGCGCCGCCGACCCCTATCTCTTCATGCTGACGCAGTGGCACCGCCCCTCGAAGGAAGCGCTCTATGCCCGCTACCCGCGCATCGCCGCGCTCTGCGCCGCGGTGAAGGCGCGGCCGAAGCTGCAGGCGGCGCTGCAGGCCAACGGCGTCTAGCGCCGGACCTTCAGCTGCCGCCCCAGCGCGACGCAGGCCACGACAGCCAGCGCGAAACCCAGCGTGTCCCAGCTGATGGCTTCGCCGTTGATCAGCGCGGCAAAGGCGATGGAAAAGAAGGCCTGCAGCAGCTGCACCTGCCCGACCTTGGCGATGCCGCCCAGCGCCAGGCCGCTGTACCAGGCAAAGAAGCCGAGCCACTGGCTGCCGATCGCGACGTAGGCGAAGGCTGCCCAGGCCTGCCAAGGCAAGCTGCTGAACTCCAGCCGGCTTGCGTGCTCGATCACCGGCCAGAGCAGGAAGGGCGCCGAAAGCACCAGCGCCCAGGAAATCACCTGCCAACCGCCCAGGCTGCGCGACAGGCGCGCGCCCTCGGCGTAGCCGATTGCCGCCGAGACCACGGCGGCCAGCAGTGCCAGATCCGGCCAGGAGAGGCCGCCGCCGCCCTCGCGCAAGGCGAAGACCACGACCAGGGCCGAGCCGCAGAGCCCGATGACCCAGAACAGCGGCGAGGGCCGTTCGCCCGCCAGCAGCGCGCCGAAGGCCGCGGTGGCCAACGGCAGGACACCGAGCACCACGGCGCCATGCGCCGCCGGTACCCGGGTCATGGCCCAGGACGCCAGTAGCGGAAAGCCCAGCACCACGCCCAGCGCCACGACGGCCAGGCTGAGCCATTCGCGCCCGCGCGGCCGGCGCTGCCGCGTTGCCAGCAGCACCAGCCCGGCCAACGCCGCGGCGACCACGGCACGACCCAGCCCGACCGTAACCGGGTCGAGCCAGGTCACGGCGAGGCGGGTGACCGGCAGCGTCAGGCTGAAGATCACCACGCCGAGGAGGCCCAGCAGCAAGCCCTTGCGATCATCGGACATGGCGCGGAGTGAAACGGCCCGATCGCCGCGCCGTCCAGCGAAAGCTTGTCGGGGGACATTCGGCGAGATTCAGACCGCGCGGGCGCCAAACTACGTGTCACTGCCATGCTGCGCCGGAGCGTCTCCCAGGCAGACTCCCACGTGGGAGCGGCAAGGCGCCGCTTTACCGCCGCGCTGCAGGCCCCATGATAGGCGTATGAACCGCCGCCACTTCCTTGCCGCCACCGCGGCCCTGACCATCCTGCCGCTGCGCCGCGGCCGCGCTGCCCTGCTGGAGGGTGAACCGCGGCGCCTGGAAATCATGGCGGGCCAGGCGCAGCTGCAGCCGCAGGGGCCGGCCACTGCAATCTGGGGCTTCGACGGCCTGGCACCCGGCCCGGTGCTGCGGATCCGCCAGGGCAGCCGCCTGCTGGTCGAGGCAGTCAACCGCCTGACCGAGCCGACGACGATCCATTGGCACGGCCTGCGCCTGCCCAATGCCATGGACGGCGTGCCCGATCTGACCCAGCCGGCGATCCAGCCGGGCGAGACCTTCCGCTATGACTTCGTGCCGCCTGACGCCGGCACCTTCTGGTACCACCCGCACCTCAACACCAGCGAGCAGATGGGGCGCGGCCTGTTCGGTGCGCTGATCGTCGAGGAGGCGGAACCGCCGCCGGTCGACCGCGAGCTGCTGTGGGTGCTGTCGGACTGGCGGCTGGACGGCGAGGGGCAGGTCACCGCCGACTTCACCGAGCCCTTCGACCAGATGCACGACGGCCGCATCGGCAAGCTGATCACCCTGAACGACCGCCTGGCCGATGAAGTCGCAGTGACCGCCGGCGAGCGGCTGCGGCTGCGGCTGGTGAATGCCGCGCAGGCCCGCATCTTCGTGCTGGCCTTCGAGGGCCACACCCCAGTGATCGTCGCCCGCGACGGCCAGCCCTGCCCGCCGCACGCACCAGACGACGGCCTGCTGTGGCTGGGGCCCGGCATGCGCGCCGACCTGATCCTGGATGCCGTCGGCAAGCCCGGCGAGCGCTTCGCCGTGGTCGACCACCGCAATAACAAGCACCCGGCCCCGCTGGTGGTCCTGGCCTATGACCAGGGCCAGGTTCTGCGCGAATCGCCGCTGGATGCCCCGATGGCCCTAACGCCCAACCCCCTGCCGCTGCCCGATCTGGGCACCGCCGAGTCCCTGGCGCTGACCTTCGCCGGCGGCATGAGCATGGCCATGCACAGCACCACGGGCAGCGACCACACCATGGATCAGCCCTGGACCATCAACGGCCAGGCCATGAGCCATGCCGGCGGCCAGATGCACCACGGGACGCCGCTCTATCGCCTGGCGCTGGGCCGGACCTACCGCCTGGCCATGAGCAACCAGAGCGACTGGTGGCACCCCATCCACCTGCACGGCATGCACATGCAGCTGCTCAGCCAGGACGGCCAGCCGGCGCCGCGCCAGCCCTGGCTGGATACCATCCTGCTGCCGCCGCGGGGCGAGGCCGAGGTCGCCCTGGTGGCGGACAATCCGGGCCGCTGGATGCTGCATTGCCACATCATCCAGCACCAGGAAGCCGGCATGGCGGCGGTGCTGGAGGTGGCCTAAGGCCGCACCCCGGCCCGGCCCAGTCCCCGGGCGGGGCGGCCCTGCGAGCGCGCCGGTTGAAAGCCGGGGCGTCGCTCGCTAGTCTCCGGCCACTTTTCGGGCCGGCCGTCGCCAGAGTCGGGCAGCGGCCGGGGCCCGCCCTTAGACGGGAGTCTCCGTTGAAAGCCCGCGTACACGTCCACCTGAAGAACGGCGTCCTCGATGTCCAGGGCGTCGCCATCAAGCACGCCCTTGGCACCTTGGGCTTCGACGGCGTCGGCGACGTGCGCGCCGGCAAGCTGATCGAACTGACCCTGGACGAGAGCGATCCGGCCAAGGCGCGCGCCAGCGTCGAGGCCATGTGCAAGAAGCTCCTGGTCAACGACGTGATCGAGAGCTACGCCATCGATCTGGTCGCTTAGAGAGGACCGCCGCCATGCAGGCCGCCGTGATCGTCTTCCCCGGCTCCAACTGCGACCGCGACGTGGCGGTCACACTGGAGCAGGTTTCCGGCCGCAAGCCGCATATGGTCTGGCACAAGGAGACCGAGATTCCGAAGGTCGACCTGATCGTGCTGCCGGGCGGCTTTTCCTACGGCGACTACCTGCGCTGCGGCGCCATGGCAGCGCACTCGCCGGCGATGCGCGAGACCGTGGCCCGCGCCGACAAGGGCGTGCCGGTGCTGGGCATCTGCAACGGCTTCCAGATCCTGACCGAGGCCAAGCTGCTGCCAGGCGCCCTGCTGTCGAACAAGACCCTGACCTACATCTGCAAGGACGTGACGATCCGCGTCGAGACCAGCCAGTCGCTCTTCACCAACGCCTACGAGGAGGGCCAGACGCTGCGCATCCCGGTCGCCCACCATGACGGCTGCTACAGCATCGACGAGGACGGCCGGCGCGAACTGGAGGACCAGGGGCAGATCGCCTTCCGCTACTGCGCGCCCGACGGCAGCGTGACGCCGGAGGCCAATCCCAATGGCTCGCTGAGCAACATCGCCGGCGTGTTCAACCGCAGCAAGACGGTGCTGGGCCTGATGCCGCATCCCGAGCGCCTGGCCGACCCGCTGCTTGGCGGCGTCGATGGCCGCGCCCTGTTCGAATCGATCTGCGGGGCACTGGTCTGATGCGCGGTTTCCTGACCTGGCTCTTCGCCATCCTGCTGCCGGCCAGCGCCGCCGCGCAGACCGTCGAGGAGCGCTTCGCCGCCGCGCAGGCGCTGTTCGACAAGATGGTCTATCTGGAGCAGCGCTTCGACAAGGACATGGCGGAGCTCTATGCCGACGAGGCGCGCATCATCATCATCGAGGTGCGCGGCGACAACCGCATCAAGACCGAGATGACCGGCGAGGAGCTGAAGACCTTCATTACCTCCTACCTGCCGAACGCGGCGGCGGTGGGCGAATGGTTTGTCTATTCCAACGTCACCTTCACGCCCGAGGGCGACCGCATGCGGATCCTCGCCAGCCGCACCTCGCAGAAGACCGGCGACGTATTCCCCTACCAGATCCTGGTGGGCCCCGGTCGCGGCGGCCGCTACCTGATTTATGAAGAGCAATCCATCGTCGCCCCGAAGTAAGGCCCCATCTTGCAGCAAGAACCCGCCATCACCGACCAGGTCATCGCCGATCACGGCCTGTCGCCCGACGAATTCGGCCTGGCGGTGCAGATCCTTGGCCGCCGGCCCAACCTGCTGGAACTCGGCATCTTCTCCGTCATGTGGTCGGAGCACTGCTCCTACAAGTCCTCGAAGAAGTGGCTGAAGACGCTACCGACCGAGGCGCCGCACGTGATCCAGGGCCCGGGCGAGAACGCTGGCGTCATCGACATCGGCGATGGCCTGGCGGCGATCTTCAAGATCGAGAGCCACAACCACCCGAGCTTCATCGAGCCCTACCAGGGCGCGGCGACCGGCGTCGGTGGCATCCTGCGCGACGTCTTCACCATGGGCGCGCGCCCGATCGCCAACCTGAACGCCTTGCGCTTCGGTTCGCCCGACCATCCCAAGACGCGCCACCTGGTGGCCGGCGTGGTGCACGGCATCGGCGGCTACGGCAACTGCGTCGGCGTGCCGACCGTGGCGGGCGAGGTCAACTTTCACCCGGCCTACAACGGCAACATCCTGGTCAACGCCATGACCGTGGGGTTGGCGCAGCAGGACAAGATCTTCTATGCGCGCGCCGCCGGCGTGGGGAACGCGGTGGTCTATCTTGGTTCCAAGACCGGGCGCGACGGCATCCACGGCGCCACCATGGCGTCCGCCGAATTCGACGAGAAGAGCGAGGAGAAGCGCCCGACCGTGCAGGTCGGCGACCCCTTCGTCGAGAAGCTGCTGATCGAGGCCTGCCTGGAGCTGATGGCGACCGACGCCATCCAGTCGATCCAGGACATGGGCGCCGCCGGCCTCACCTCCTCCTCCTTCGAGATGGCCTCGAAGGGCGGCTGCGGCGTCGAGCTGTGGCTCGACCAGGTGCCCTGCCGCGAGACCGGCATGACGCCCTACGAGATGATGCTCTCCGAGAGCCAGGAGCGCATGCTGATGATCCTGCAGCCCGGCCGCGAGGACGTTGCGCGCCGGATCTTCGAGAAGTGGGACCTAGACTTCGCCATCATCGGCAAGCTGACCGACAGCGGCCGCATGGTGCTGAAGATGCATGGCGAGACGGTCGGCGAGCTGCCGATCGATCCACTGGCCCAGGCCTCGCCGGAGTACGACCGCCCCTGGACGCCGACGCCGAAGCTGCCGCTGCTGGCGGCCGACGCGGTGCCGGCGGTGGCGCCGGTGGAGGCGCTGAAGACCCTGATGGCCTCGCCTGACCTCTGCTCCCGCCGCTGGATCTGGGAGCAGTACGACCACATGGTGATGGCCGACACGCTGCAGCGCCCCGGTGGCGACGCCGCGGTTATACGCATCCACGGTACCAACCGGGCGCTGGCCATGACGGTCGACTGCACGCCGCGCTATGTGCAGGCCGACCCCTTCGAGGGCGGCAAGCAGGCGGTGGCCGAAACCTGGCGCAACCTGACCGCCACCGGCGCCCGCCCGCTGGCGGTGACCAACAACCTGAACTTCGGCAACCCGCAGCGCCCGCACGTCATGGGCCAGTTCGTCGAGGCGGTGCAGGGCCTGGGCGCGGCCTGCCGCGCGCTGGACTATCCGGTGATCTCGGGCAACGTCTCGCTCTACAACGAGACCTCGGGCCAGGCCATCCTGCCGACGCCGACCATCGGTGGCGTCGGCCTGCTGGATGACCTCGACGGTCACATGACCCTTGCCCTGAAGGCGACAGGCGACAGCTTGGTGCTGCTGGGGGAAACCCGCGGGCACCTGGGCCAGAGCCTGTATCTGCGCGAGCTGCATGGCCGGGAGGAAGGCGCGCCGCCGCCTGTCGACCTGGCTGCCGAGCGCCTGGTCGGCAACTTCGTGCGCGGCCAGATCGGCGACAAAAAACTCAATGCCTGCCACGACTTGTCCGACGGTGGCCTGGTCGTGGCGCTGGCCGAAATGGCGCTGGCCGGCGGCCTTGGCGCGACCTTGGAGGCGCCCGAGCCCCTGCCCTGCCCGCTTCATGCCTGGCTGTTCGGCGAGGACCAGGGGCGCTACCTTGTCGCCACCGCGGCGCCTGAGGCCCTGCTGGCCGCCGCCCAGGCGGCCGGCGTGGCGGCTATCCAGGTCGGGCGGGCCGGCGGCGATACATTGACCTTGCCGGGTGGCGGGACCATATCGCTGGCCGAGTTGCGGCAGGTACACGAGGCCTGGCTGCCCGGCTACATGAACGGGCACTAGGCCTGGGTTGAAGGAGGACTGGCGGCATGGCGATGAACGCAGGCGAGATCGAAAGCTTGATCCGCGGCGCGCTGCCCGATGCGCAGGTCACCATCGAGGACCTGCGCGGCGACGGCGACCACTATGCCGCCTACGTCGTCTCTGCCAGCTTCAAGGGCAAGAGCCGGGTACAGCAACACCAGATGGTCTACGAGGCCCTGAAGGGCCGGATGGGCAATGAACTCCACGCCTTGGCGCTGCAGACCTCGGCGCCGAAGGATTGAACGGAAGGACTTAGGGCCATGGACAACGCGGTCTTCGAACGTATCCGCCAGGACATCAACCAGAACGACGTCGTGCTTTTCATGAAGGGCACGCCGGTCTTCCCGCAGTGCGGCTTCTCCGCCACCGTCGTGCAGGTGCTCAACCACCTGGGCGTCAAGTTCAAGGGCGTCGACGTGCTGCAGGACCCCGGCCTGCGCCAGGGCGTGAAGGACTTCGCCCAATGGCCGACGGTGCCGCAGCTCTACGTCAAGGGCGAGTTCGTCGGCGGCTGCGACATCGTCCGCGAGATGTTCCAGTCCGGCGAGCTGACCGAGCTGCTGGAGACCAAGGGCGTGCCGGCGCAGGCCAAGGCCTAGACTGCCGCGGCAACCCGGCGGCGGAAGCCGCCGGGGCCAGTGAACTTCAACTTGCCATCGGACCGGGCTTGGCGACCTGCGTCATCAGATCGTCGTTCCAATCGCCCGTGACCACGATCTGGGCCAGGGCGCCCAGCATCACCGCCTCGATCAGGTTGTGGTTCACGTAGGCGTAGAGCCCCGGCTGGCGGAAGGTATAGGCCATGCAGCCGGCCGAGCCGCCGCGGATGAACCAGGTTTCCAGTCCGCTCGCCGGGGCGTCGCTGAACGAGCCGGTTTCCCAGACGTGGTCGCCATGGCCGCCGATCAGGTGCGGGCGGCTGTCCCGATTGGCCTGGGCGTGGATGAACAGCACCGTCTCGCCAACCGCCGCGGTCATGGCCTGGTCGCCAGTCAGCGCGCCGGCCTTGCCATTGAACACCACATGCGTCGGCGTCAGCGTCGCCATCACCGCCAGGCAGTCGCTGAAGCTGTCGCCGGCCGCCTCGTAGACCACGTAGTCGCCGTTCTCGTCGCGCGGGATGTAGAAATCCTGCTCGCCGATGAAGTAGGCGCGGTCATAGCGCAGCGGTTCGCCCTGCCCGTCAGTCAGGCCGTCGCGCGGCAGCACCATGATGGCGCCGTTCATGCCATGCACCACGTGGTAGGGAATCATCAGGTCGCCCGGGGCGCAGTGGTAGACGAAGACGCCGGGCTTGGTCGCTTTCCAGCGCAACACCGCCTGTTCGCCCGGCTGCACCTTGGTCAGCGCGCCGCCGCCGAGGGCGCCGGTCGAGGCATGGAAGTCGATGTTGTGCTCCATGCGATTGCTGGCTGGATTCTGCAGCGTCAACTCGACGTAGTCGCCCTCGTGCACCACGATCATCGGGCCGGGTACCAAGCCGTTGTAGGTCAGCGCCCAGACCTGAGTGCCGAGATCGTCGAGTTCGATCACCTTCTCCTCGATGACCAGGGTCACCTCGACGATCTTCGGTCCGCCGGTCGCGACCTGTTCGTGCTCCGGCAGGAAAGGCGGCGCCACCATGGCCTGTTTCACCCGCGGCAGGCTGGCTGGATCGACCGGCGGCGTCTCCGCCACAGGGCGCGGGCGCACTTTCAGGCGCGCTGGCTCTTGAAGCAGCCCCAGGACCTCCGGGGCCGCCTGGACACCGCCCAGCAACGCGTCGCCGACCAAGAGCGCCGATGCCAGGGTGCTATTGCGCATGAAGGCACGCCGGGTGGCGCCGCGCGCGAGATCTTCGGTCAGGGTCGTCATCGCTCGTCTCCTTCATATTGGTATTTAGAATGCATATTTAATGCACCCCTGGAGACTGGCGCTCATTGACTTGGATCAAGCTTGGTCCTTGCTTCGCTAGGACCGCGAAGCGGCCAATACGGACAAGCAATGGGACTGGCTGGTACCAAAGCAAAAGGGCCGCCCCACCGGGCGGCCCTTCGCATGTTCGTCGTAGCAAACCTCAGCGCGAGTAGAACTCGACCACCAGGTTGGGTTCCATCTGCACCGGATAGGGCACGTCGCTCAGCTTGGGCTGGCGCACGTAGCGCGCCTTGCGCTCGCCGATGTTGACCTCGACGTAGTCCGGCACCTCACGCTCGCTGCTGTCGATGGCCGACAGCACCAACGGCAGGTCGCGGCTCTTGGCGCGGATCTGGATCTCGTCGCCGTCCTTGACCTGGTAGGACGAGATGGTGACGCGCTTGCCGTTCACCGTGACGTGGCCATGGTTGACGAACTGGCGCGCGGCGAAGACCGTCGGCACGAACTTGGCGCGGTAGACCACCGCGTCCAGCCTGCGCTCCAGCAGGCCCACCAGGTTCTCGCCGGTGTCGCCCTTGCGACGGGCGGCTTCCTGGTAGTACTTGCGGAACTGGCGCTCGCCGATCGAGCCGTAATAGCCCTTCAGCTTCTGCTTCGCCATCAGCTGGGTGCCGAAGTCGGTCGGCTTCTTGCGGCGCTGGCCGTGCTGGCCCGGGCCGTACTGGCGCTTGTTGATCGGGGACTTGGGGCGACCCCACAGATTGACGCCGAGACGGCGGTCGATCTTGTACTTCGAGTTCTCGCGCTTCGACATGAAGGCGATGCTCCTTCTTGCTTGCGGACGAGCTTGGCTCTGTCCTGGTTGTCCCGGTAGGTCCACTCCAAAAAGCAGACGGGGCGCAGACAACAGTGGTCTACGCCCACGTTCCCGGAAGTGCGCGGGACTATAGTCAGGGACGGCGGATTGTCAAATCGGCCCGCAGGTGCCCTTGGCCCATCCTTCGAGACGCCACCTGCGGTGGTTCCTCAGGATGAGGTTTCTGAAATTGGCATAGGTACTTACCTCATCCTGAGGAGGCCGCGCGGCGGGCCGTATTGAAGGAGGTGCCACAAGCGCCGTCAGAACACCACGAACTCCGCGTGGCTGGGCTTCCGGCCCAGGCCGTTGATCTTCACGATGTCCTGCGGGCAGGCGGAGAAGGCGACGACGCAGGTCATCTCGGCCCGCAGCACGACGTAATCGCCCGGCCGGGTCGGCGACTCCTCGAACGCCAGGCCGTTGCCGTCCCATGGAATATTCATGAACAGATTCAATGGGCTGGGCGTTTCCGGCGCGGTCATACCGAGCTCCCAGAGCGCGGCGTGCAGGTTGTCCTGGCAGTTGTCGTGATACTCGTCGACGCCCAGCAGCTCGTAGCGCGAGGGATCGCAGGCCGCGATCAGCATGTCGTGGATGCCCGGCGAGGTGTCCTCGATCATGGTGAGAATCGGCCGCCGCTGGTTGGTGTAGAGCACGTCGCCGGGCTGCGGGATCATCTTCAGCATGAAGGCGCGCGTGTGCTCGTTGGACTGGAACTCCGAGGTGTTGTTGGCATTGAAGGCCCAGGTGTCGACCACCTGCTGGCCGGTCGGGTTGATCACCTTGATGTGCTGCCCCTTGCCCAGGCGCACCGCCTTGCCCTTGCGCGCCGGGATAGTGATCAACGGGCCAGTTTTGTCGCTCATGGGCTTGCCTCCTCCGTCGGGTTCCGCGCTTGATGCTCCCGGCCGCCGCCAGCCCTGTCAATGCGCGAACTGGGCACGCCGGCCAAGGAAACGAAGACGATGCGGCCGCACACCAAGGGACTGCTGATCACCGCGACCGGCTCGCTCGTCTTCACGCCCGACGGGCTGCTGATCCGCCTGGCCGACGTCGAGCCCTTCACCTATGCGGCGATCCGCGGCCTGATGATCGCCGGCGGGCTGTCGGTGATCCTGCTGGCACTGCGCGGCGGCGCCTTCTGGCCCTCGCTGCGGCGCATCGGCCGCTGGGGGCTGCTGGCCGCGCTGTTTAATGGCCTGGGCGGCATCTCCTTCATCTTCGCCTTCGCCCACACCTCGGTCGCCAACGTGCTGCTCTACATCGCCGCCGAGCCGTTCCTGGTGGCTATCATCGCCCGCTGGCTGATCGGCGAGCGCATCAGCCGCGCGCTCTTCCTGGCCATGCTCGGCGGCTTCGTCGGCATCGGCATCGTGGTCTGGGGTGGCATCGACCAGCCGACCATCATCGGCGACGGCGCCGCCCTGCTCACCGCCCTGCTCTTCGCCGTCTACTTCGCCATCCTGCGCAAGCGCCGCGATATCGACATGGTGCCGGGCGTGGTGATCGCCGGCCTGATCAACTGCGCCTTCGCCATCCCCTTCATGTTCCTGCTGGGCCAGGGCCTGCAGCCGCTGCAGCAAATGGACAGCGGCACCTGGGGCTGGACCCTGCTGAACGGCCTGCTGCTGCCGGTCGGCACGGCCTTGACCGCGATCGGGCCGCGCTACCTGCCGGCGGCCGAGGTCAGCTTGCTGATCCTGCTGGAGGTGGTGCTGGGCCCACTGGCGGTCTGGGCCGGCGTCGGCGAGGTACCGCCCGACACCACACTGCTCGGCGGCGCGCTGGTGCTGGGCTCGCTGCTGGCGCACACGCTCTGGACACTGCGCCGGCCGCGCAAGCTCAGCCCCGCTTCCGTGGAGCCCGCAGTGCCTTGACGATGCCGTGCAGCGTGCCGATCTCGTGCTCCGTCGCCTCCAGGCGGCCGAACAGCGCCTGCAGGTTATGCACCATGCCCTCGCGCTTTTCCGGCGGGTAGAGGAAGCCGCCCTCGTCCAGCTGCTCGATCAGGCGGGTCATGAAGTTGGCCAGCTCGGCCTGCGTCGCCGGCGGCGCGTGGTTGCGCTCCAGCTCGCGCGGCGGCGAGCTGTCGGCTGCCATCCACCACTCGTAGCCCACCAGCAGCACGGCCTGCGCCAGGTTGAGCGAAGGATGCTCGGGGTTCAGTGGGACGGTGATCAGCGCCTGCGCCTGGGCCAGGTCCTCGTTGGCCAGGCCGGTGCGCTCCGGCCCGAAAAGCACCCCGGCCGGCGCCGTGGCGGTGCGCAGCTCGACCGCTGCCTGGCGCGGCGTCACCACCCACTTCACCAGGCCGCGCCCGCGCCAGGTGGTGGCATAGACCTGCGTCAGGTCGGCCGTCGCCGCGGCCACGCTGTCATAGACCTTGGCGGCGTCCAGGATCACCGAGGCCTTGCCGGCGGCCGGCAGCGCATGCTCGTTGGGCCAGCCTTCGCGCGGCGCCACCAGACGCAGGTCGGTCAGCCCGGTGTTCATCATGGCGCGCGCCGCCGAGCCGATGTTCACGCCCAGCTGCGGGCGCACCAGGATGATGGCGGGCGGCTGCATCAGCCCTGGCCGGCGGACTTGGCGCCGTCACGGTAGAGCTTCCAGGCCAGCGCGTCGCTGAGCGCGTTGAACGAGGCATCGATGATGTTGGGCGAGACGCCGATGGTGGTCCAGCGGCGGCCGGTCGCATCGGCGCTTTCGATCATCACCCGGGTCACCGCCTCGGTGCCGGCCTCGGGTGTCAGGATGCGCACCTTGAAGTCGACCAGCCGCAGGTCGGCAAGCTGCGGATAGCGCGGCAGCAGCGCCTTGCGCAGCGCCAGGTCCAGCGCGTTCACCGGGCCGTTGCCGGTGGCCACGGTCATCAGCTGGTCGCCGCCCACCTCGACCGTCACCGTGGCCTCGGACTCGGTCACCAGGTCGCCGCGCGCGTTCCAGCGGCGATCGTCCATGACGCGGAAGCGGGCCAGCGAGAAGTACTCCGGCACCTCGCCCAGCGCGCGCCGGGCCAGCAGTTCGAACGAGGCCTCGGCGCCGTCGTAGGCATAGCCTTCGAACTCGCGCGCCTTGACCCGGTCGATCAGGGTCAGGACCTTGGGGTCGTCGGGCTCCAGCTCGATCCCCAGGTCGCGGAAGCGCACCAGGAAGTTGGCGCGGCCGGCCTGGTCGGAGACCACGATGTGGCGGCGGTTGCCGACCAGCGTGGGCTCGATGTGCTCGTAGGTGCGCGGGTCCTTCTCGACGGCCGAGACATGCAGCCCGCCCTTGTGGGCGAAGGCGCTGTCGCCGACGTAGGGCTGGTTCTTCGTCGGCGCGCGGTTCAGCCGCTCGTCCAGCAGCCGCGACAGCTGCGTCAAGTGCGCCAGCGCCGTATCGGTCACACCGATCTCAAAGTCGGTCTTCAGCTTCAGCGAGGGGATCAGCGAGATCAGGTTGGCGTTGCCGCAGCGCTCGCCCAGGCCGTTCAGGGTGCCCTGGATCTGCCGCGCGCCGGCCTTCACCGCGGCCAGTGAATTGGCCACCGCGTTCTCGGTGTCGTTGTGGCAATGGATGCCAAGCTGGCTGCCCGGGATGTGGTCGGTCACCGCGCCGACGATGCGCTCGATCTCCGCCGGCAGCGTGCCGCCGTTGGTGTCGCACAGCACGATCCAGCGCGCGCCGGCGCCGTGCGCCGCCTTGATGCAGTCCAGCGCATAGGTCGGATTGGCCTTGTAGCCGTCGAAGAAGTGCTCGGCGTCGAAGTGCACCTCGTCCTTGCGGGTCTTCGCGTGGGCGATGGACTCGGCGATCATCTCGATGTTCTCGCCGCGCGGGATGCCCAGCGCCACGTCGACATGGAAGTCCCAGGTCTTGCCGACCAGGCAGGCGGCCGGCGCCTTGGACTGCAGCACAGCATTGAGCCCGGGATCGTTGCCGATCGAGCGGCCGGGCCGCCGCGTCATGCCGAAGGCGACGAAGGTCGCCTGCTTCAAGGCCGGCGGGTTGGCGAAGAAGGCATCGTCGGTCGGGTTGGCACCGGGCCAGCCGCCCTCGACATAGTCGATGCCGAAGCGGTCCAACGCCTGCGCCAGCGCCACCTTGTCGGAGACGGAGAAATCCACGCCCTGCGTCTGCGCGCCGTCGCGCAGGGTGGAATCGAACAGATAGACGCGCTTGTCAGACACTGGCTGCTGGCCGCCTTTGGGTTGCCCTCCCCCTCCAAGGAAGAGGGTCAGGGTGGGGGTGGTATTTTATTGCCGCCCCCGCCGCAAGTCCCTACTCCCGCGGCAGCAGCGAGACAGCCTTGATATAGAGCTGCTCCATGCGCGCAGCGTCGATGCCGGCCGGGTCGTTCCAGGTCAAGGCCAGGCAGAGCTTATGGCCGCCCTGGTCGACAAAGCCGCCGACCAGCGCTTCGGCACCGGCGACGGCACCGCCCTTGAAGCCCAACGCCTGCCAGTCGCCGGAATCGGCGCCGGCGGTGTCGATCGCCAGCAGCGGCAGGCCCACCACCTGGTCCATCAGGCCGCAGAGCTCATGCGCCGTCAGGCGCCAGCCGAAGGCCAGCTCGGTTTCGCCGGCAACGAAGTCGGCCAGGTTCGGCGCCCGGCTGCCCAGGCCGGCCAAGATCGCCCGCCGCCCGGCCTCGTCGGCCACCATCCACTTGGCCCGCTCGCCGGCCAATGCCTGGCCGCCGAGCAGGAAGTACTGCCGGGTGGTCAGCATTGGCCGCATCGCCTCGGGCAGCAGCGGTTCGATGCGGCTCTTGCCCAGGCGATAGATCAGCGCGTCGGTCGCGGTGTTGTCGGAGATCGAAATCATCAGGCTGGCCAGCGACTGCAGGGTCAGCGGCGTGCCGACCGGCCAGGTCTGCAGCATGCCGGTGGGCAGCGAGCGGAAGCGTTCCTCCAACCGCAGCACCTCGTCCCAGCGCGCGCGGCCGGCGTCGATGTCCTGCTGCAGGGCCAACAGCACCGCCAGCTTGAAGGCGGAGCCGACGGCCAGGCGCTGGTCCGCGCCGCGGTCGGCCAGCACCGCGCCGTCGCGGGTGACCAGCAGGCTGGCGGTGCCCGGCAGCGTGCCGACCTCGGTCTCCAGCTCGCTCAGGCTGCCGCCCCTGGGCACCGGCGGGCCGAGCCAGAGGGCGATCATCCGCCCGTCGCCATCCACCGCCGTCTTGCTCGGCAGGAAGGCGCGCTCCAGCTCGATCGAGTAGCCATCCTTGCCCGGCTTGACCATGACCAGCGGGCCATAGGCGGCGACCAGCTGGTCGCGCACCGCCTGCAGCTGCGCCAACGGCGCGGCCTTCAGCAGGTTGGGGCCGAACCAGGATTCCTCCAGGACGGGGGCCTGGAACAGGCGGCGCAGCGCTGCCTGCTCGGGTGAATCGGGTGTCCCGTCGGCCATCGCCGAGGCGCCGCCGAGACAGATCAGCAGTAGAAAAACAAGCGCGCGACGCATGCCGCCCCCTCGCCGCTGGGTTGTCGGGGCGGCATTGGACCTGAAGCCCGCCGGCTTTGCTAGGCTTCCCGCCATGACTGACTGGCTGGCCTTCATCCCCGCGCTGGACCATCTGCTGCCCTTCATGGCGGCGGCCATCGCGCTCAATCTCACCCCCGGCGCCGACATGACCTACGTCATCTCGCGCGCGCTGGCGCAGGGGCGCGGCGCCGGCATCGCCTCCGCCTTCGGCATCTTTGGCGGCTCGGCCGCGCATACGCTGCTGGCGGCGGTCGGCATCGCCGCGCTGCTGGCGGCCTCGGCGGTCGGCTTCGAGATCCTGAAGTGGGTCGGCGCGGCCTACCTGCTCTACCTGGCGGTGAAGCTCTTCGTGACCAAGGTCGGGCCGGACGACCTGACGGCGGCCAAGCCCGCCAGCCTGTGGCGCATCTGGGCCGAGGGCGTGGTGGTCAACGTGCTGAACCCCAAGGTGGCGCTTTTCATCCTGGCCTTCCTGCCGCAGTTCACCGAGCCAGCCAAGGGCCTGGTGTGGGCGCAGATCCTGTTCCTCGGCACGCTGTTCAACATCTCCGGCACCATCGTGAACTGCATCGTCGCGGTGATCGCCGGCAGCCTGGCCGAGCGGCTGCGCCGCCAGCCGCGCCTGAAGGTCTGGATGAACCGCGTGACCGCCACGGTGCTGGGCGCCCTGGCCATTCGCCTGGCCCTCAGCGAGCGCCGCTGATCAGGACTCCGACGCGCGTTCCGGCGGGCGGATCAGGTCGCGGTCGCGCGTCTTGGCGTCGGTGAAGCTGGCGCGCCGGGCATAGGTCAGCTCGCCGCGATGCGGCCCCATGATGCGCCCGCCGACCAGCAGGTGGGTGCCGGCCAGCAGCAGGTCGATGCGCCGGCGGTCGCCCTCGCTGTGGTACTCGACGAAGACCACGGCGGTCTCTGCCACCAGCGACGCCAGGGCTTCCAGGATCGGCACCTCGCTGCCCTCGGTGTCGAGCTTCAGGCAGTCCATGCCGGTAAGCTTGAGGGCGAAGAGCGCCTCGGCGGCGTGCTTCAGCGCGACCTCCGGACCTTCGGCGGTGTTGTAGGCCGATTGTCCCAGCGAATTGGTCACCGCGTCCTGCGCGCCGACGAAAAGCCGCCGCTTGAGGTCACGGTCGAACAGGCCATAGGGCTCGATCCGCGCCTTGGGGAAATCCTTCAGGTTGGCCTGCAGCAGCGGCTGGCACTCCGGCGCCGGCTCGAAGGCGAAGATCTTGGCCTCGGGGAAGCTAAGGGCGAAGTAGAGCGCGGCGGCGCCGACGTTGGCCCCGACGTCGACGATCACCCGGGGCGGCGCAATGCCGGCCGGCCACTTGTAAATCTGCCCCGACAGGATCTCGCCGTTGACCGTGCGGCCCAGGTTGGTGTCGAAGCACTGGAAGGGCACCGTGCGCTCGCCAAACTTGACCTTCAAGGACAGCACGCCGGGCTTGCCGCCGGCCTTGGCCTGCGTCGCCTTTTCGGTCCCGGCTTCCGCCATGCAGCCCTCCCCCGGCCTGCGCCAATCGCCGCGGCACCTTAGCCGCCCGGGACGCGGCTTCCAACTCCCGGCGCTTGCCGCCGCCTGCCAAGCCCTGTAGCTAATGAGGCCATGACACTGATCACCGAGGCGGCGGACTTCGCCGCGCTCTGCCAGCGCCTCGCTGGCGCTCCCTATATCGCGCTCGATACCGAGTTCATGCGCGACCAGACCTACTGGCCGATCCTCTGCCTGCTGCAGATCGCCGGGCCGGACGAGGCCGCGGTGATCGACACGCTGTCGGTCGACCTCTCGCCGCTTGCCCCATTGCTGGCGGCGCCGGAGACGGTGAAGGTGTTCCATGCCGGCCGGCAGGACCTGGAAATCTTCCTGAAGCGCTTCGGCAGCCTGCCGCACCCGATCTTCGACACCCAGGTCGCCGGCATGGTCTGCGGCTTTGGCGAGCAGGTGGCTTACGACACTTTGGCGCGCAAGCTGGCCGGGGTGAACCTCGACAAGTCCTCGCGCTTCACAGACTGGTCGCGCCGGCCGCTGACCGAGCGGCAGCTGACCTATGCGCTGGGCGACGTCACCCACCTGCGGCCGATCTACCTCCACCTCAAGGACGCGCTGGCGCGCAACGGCCGCGCCGCCTGGATCGAGGAGGAGATGGCGATCCTGGAGAGCCCGGACACCTACGACCTGTCGCCGACCAAGGCCTGGGAACGTCTGAAGACCCGTTCGGGCGACCGCAAGCTACTGGGCAACCTGCGCGCCCTGGCCGAGTGGCGCGAGCTGGAGGCGCAGCGGCGCGACGTGCCGCGCGGCCGCATCCTGAAGGATGAACAGCTGTTCGAGATCGCCGCGCACGCACCGAAGTCGCCCGAAGAGCTGGGCCGCAGCCGCGGCCTGTCGGCCGACTACGCGCGCGGCCGCATGGGCCAGGGCATCCTGGCGGCGCTGGCGACGGCCAAGCCCATGTCCCCGGCCGAGATGCCGGAACGCGCCGAGCGGCCGGAACCGCAGCCCGGCCTGCAGCCGCTGATCGACCTGCTGAAGGTGCTGCTGAAGCTGCGCGCCGAGGAACACGGCGTGGCGCAGAAGCTGGTGGCCAACAGCGCCGACCTGGAATTCATCGCCGCCGCCGACAGCGCGCCGGTGATGGCGCTGACCGGCTGGCGCCGCGAGCTCTTCGGCGCCGACGCCCTGGCCCTGAAGCACGGCCGCCTGGCGATGACCGCCGAGGGACCCTCGGTAAAGGTCCTGCGCCTGGACGAGGTGGCGGAACCGCCGGCGTAGGCTGAGGCGGTCGCTTCCACCGTCATGCTCGGGCCTTTCCCGAGCATGCATTCCGACGTTCGCGCTAGCGGATGAATGGACCCTCGGGACAAGCCCGAGGGTGACGAGGGAAGAGCGGACTTCACGCCCAACCACCGCGCCGTCATGCTCGGACTTGTTCCGAGCATCCATCCCAACGGTCGCGCTGGCGGATGAATGGACCCTCGGGACAAGCCCGAGGGTGACGGAATGGCTAGAGGAGATGAATTTCCTCCGACAGGTCGCGCCAGGTCGGGTTCATCGCCTCGATGGCATTGATCTTCCACTGGCGTACCCAGTGCTTGACCGTCTTCTCCCGCTGGATTGCCTGCACGATCAAGTCGTGGCGCTCACTGTAAACGAGGCGGTCGAGCCCATGACGTTTGGTGAAGCCATCGACCAGCCCCTGCTTGTGTTGCAGCATGCGAGCCCGCAAATCGCTCGTCATGCCGACATAGAGCGTGCCATGCGGCTTGTTGGTGAGGATGTAGACCCAGCCGCAGCGCATCGGCAACTATTGCAGGAGCTGACCCCTGCCGTCACCCTCGGGCTTGTCCCGAGGGTCCATACCGATCACTCGCACGAGCGAAACCATGGATGCTCGGAACAAGTCCGAGCAGGACGGTGCCAGGAAACGTCCCCTACAGCTTCTTCGTCATTGCCACGCCGCTGTCCTTGGCACCCAGCGCCTCGGACAGGGCTTTCAGGCGGCGCTCGATGGCCTCGCCGGGGGGCAGGCTGCCGTCGGCTGGCACCTGCAGGGTGAGCTTGCCACTGCTCCAGTCCAGCCGCGCGCGGGCCAGCATGGCGCCGGTGCCGCCGGACAGCGAGAAGGCCAGGCGTAGCGCCAGGCCCAGGACCCGGGCGCGGGCCTGGTTCTTGTCGGTGATCAGCGCGCGGGCCAAGTCGGCGCCGGCGCCCTCCGGCGCGCCGCCGTAGCGCACGAAGACGGTGTAGGCCAGGAAGCCGCGCTCGGCGTGGCCCAGGCCGACGAAGGGGTGGTAGAGCAGGCGGTTCAGCGCCTGCTGGGCGCGATAGTCGGGATGCTCGCGCCAGGCCACGTCGGCCAGGTGGCAGGCCACCTCAACCAGTCGCGCCAGCGCCGGCTTGTCGTCCGGGAACAGCGGCGCCACCCAGCGCACCAGGTCGTCGCCCAGGTCGGGAAAGCGCCCTTCGCGCTGGGCGAACTCCACCGCCGCCAGCAGCAGCGGGTCCTTCGAGCGCTCGATCGCCGGCAGGCGGTCATAGAGGAAACCCTCGCGCAGGCCAAAGGAGGAGAAGACCACCTCCTTCGGCTGGCCCGCCTCGACCAGGCCACCCAGCAGCAAGGCGGCATAGGGCAGCGCCTCGGCGCGGCGGCGCGAGACGCCGCCGATCCGGGCGATGGCGCGCCGTCCCTGCTGGCCGATCAGCGCCGCCAGGCTCGCCGCCTCGTCGCGGTTCAGGGTGTAGCCGTGCAGCACGTGCAGCGGATAGGAGCTGTGTTCCATGTGCACCCGGGCCAGGGCGCGCCAGGCACCGCCGACGGCATAGAAGGCACGGCCCTTCATTTCGCGCATCCAGGCGACCTCCGCCAGGTGCTTGGCCACCTCGGCGCGCGCCTTGCCGCGGTCGTCGCCGGTCGCGTCGATCAGGCGCAGCGGGCCCAGCGGCAGGGTGACCGAGCGGCCGATCCCGCCGTCGCCGACCTCCACCAGCTCCAGACTGCCGCCGCCCAGGTCGCCCATGATGCCAACGGCATCCGGCATGCCGGCCAGCACGCCGAGCGCCGACAGCTGCGCTTCCTGGTCGCCGCCCAGCACCTGCACCGGATAGCCGCAGCGCTGCTCCACCGCGGCGACGAACTCGCGCCCGTTCTCGGCATCGCGCACCGCCGCGGTGGCCAGCAGGTCCAGGGTCGCCACGCCCATGGCCTCGGCCAGGCGGGTGAAGCGGTAGAGGTTCACCAGCGCCATCTCGACGCCGTCGGGGTTGAGCTGGCCGCTCTGCCCCAGGCCTTTGCCCAGGGCGCAGATCACCCGCTCGTTGAACAGCGGCACGGGTACGCGCGACAGGCGGTCGAACACCACCAGCCGGATGGAGTTGGAACCGATGTCGATGACGCCGACACGACCGGCGTAGCGCGCCGCGGGAACCGGGCTGCGGCGAAGCGCCCGGTCAGACGGCGCCATGCCGCCCCGGGCCGCTTCTGCGCAGAAAGTCAGTCGTCATGGTCGAGCACCAGCTTCGGGGTCTTGGCCTTGGTCTTCTTCAGCGCCGAACCGCGGCCCGAAAGGCTGGGGTTGGTCATGAAGAAGGTATGGGCGGAAAAGGCATTCTTGCCGACCTTGACGCGGTGATAGAAGCCGTCGCCGTCCAGGGTCCAGCTCTGCGCCTCGTCCTTCAGGTTGGCGATCATCACCTGGTCCAGCACCTGCTGGTGCACCGTCGCGTTCTCCAGCGGGATCAGCGTCTCGACCCTACGGTCCAGGTTGCGCGGCATCCAGTCGGCCGAGGAGACAAAGACCTTCGCCTTGGGTGACGGCAGGCCGTTGCCGGCGCCGAAGCAGACGATGCGCGCGTGCTCCAGGAAGCGGCCGACGATCGACTTGACCTTGATGTTGTCCGACAGACCGGGCACGCCGGGGCGCAGGCAGCAGATGCCGCGGACGACCAGTTCGATGTGCACGCCGGCCTGGCTGGCCTTGTAGAGCTCGTCGATAATGCCGGGATCGACCACCGAGTTCATCTTGGCCCAGATCGCCGCCGGCCGGCCGGCCTTGGCGTGTTCGATCTCGGCGTGGATCATCTCCACCAGGGTCTGGCGCAGGTTGACCGGCGCCGCGGCGATCTTCTCCAGCTTCTCCGGCCGGGCATAGCCGGTCATATAGTTGAACAGCCGCGCGGCATCGCGGCAGAGCTGCGGATCGCAGGTGAAGAAGGACAGGTCGGTGTAGATCTTGGCGGTGACCGGATGATAGTTGCCGGTGCCGAAGTGCACGTAGCTGCGCAGCTTGCGCCCCTCGCGCCGCACCACCAGCGACACCTTGGCGTGGGTCTTCAGGCGGATAAAGCCATAGACCACCTGGACGCCGGCGCGCTCCAGGTTGCGCGCCCAGCGGATGTTGCGCTCCTCGTCGAAGCGCGCCTTCAATTCGACCAGCGCGGTGACCGACTTGCCGGCCTCCGCCGCCTCGGTCAGCGCCTGCACCACCGGCGAATTCTCGCTGGTGCGATAGAGCGTCTGCTTGATCGCCACCACGGCGGGGTCCTGCGCCGCCTGGCGGATGAACTGCACCACCACGTCGAAAGACTCATAGGGATGGTGGACCACGATGTCCTTGGCGCGGATCGCCTCGAAGCAGTTGCCGCCATAGTCGCGGATGCGCTCCGGGAAGCGCGCATTGAAGGGCGGGAACAGCAGGTCGGGACGGTCGTCGACGATCAGCTGCTTGACGTCCACCAGGCCGAGCAGCCCGTCGAGCGCGAAGATATCCTGCGGCCCGACCTCCAGCTCCTTGACGGTGAAGTCGACCAGCTCCGGCGCCATGTCCTGCGGGAAGGACAGGCGGATCACCTGGCCGTGGCGGCGGCGCTTCAGCGCCGTCTCGAACACCCGCACCAGGTCTTCGGCTTCCTCCTCGATCTCCACCTCGCTGTCGCGGATGACGCGGAAGTAGCCGTAGTGCTTCAGCTCGATGCCGGGGAAGAGCCGCGCCAGGTTGAGGCGGATCACTTGCTCCAGGCGGACGAAGCGGTGCTCCTTGCCGGGCAGGCGGATGAAGCGCTCGATCTGCCCCGGCAGCGGCAGCAGCCCGTTCATCACGCCGCCTTCGGACTCCGGCCGGATCAGCCGCAGCACCATGTTGAAGCCGAGGTTGGGGATGAAGGGGAAAGGATGCGCCGGGTCGATGGCGATCGGCGTCAGGACCGGGAAGATCTCTTCCAGGAAGTAGCGCGCCAGATAGTCCAGCTCCTCCTCGGTCAGCTCCTCGGACGAGAGCACCGCCAGGCCGGCGGCGCGCAGCTCCTGCCGCAGCTCGCGCCAGGCGTCCTGCTGGCGCTGCATCAGGATGGCGACGCGGGCGTTGATGGCGACCAGCTGCTGCGCCGGTGTCATGCCCTCCTGCGATGGCGTGGTGACGCCCGCGCGCACCATGCCCTTCAGGCCGGCAACGCGCACCATGTAAAATTCGTCCAGGTTGGAGGCCGAGATCGACAGGAAGCGCACGCGCTCCAGCAGCGGGTGGTTGGGATTGAAGGCCTCGTCCAGCACGCGCTCGTTGAAGGCCAGCCACGAGAGCTCGCGGTTGATGAAGCGGTCGGGCGCCAGCAGCGCGGCGTTCACCACGGCGGCCGCTTCCGCCGCAACCGCCGCGGCCGTCGGCACCGTGGTCTCGGCCTTCTCGCGCTTTGCCGTCTGCCCTTCGCTCACAACCCGACTCCCTCTGCGTCCGCCCCCGATCATCGGGGGCGCCACCGGGTACGCTAACGCGGTGACACCGCAACATTTATGACAGGCGCGCACCCTGCGGCCATCAGGCTAGTGTAGGGACGCCGGCACCCCGGCAGAAGCACGCTTTTTGACCCGGAGCCCGCCCTCATGCTCGACCTGCTGCTGCTGCGCCACGCCAAGTCGGCCTGGGACGACCCGGCGCTGGGCGATCGCGAGCGGCCCTTGAACCGGCGCGGGCGGCGCGCCGCCGACCTGATCGGCGACTACCTGCGCCAGAACAGCCTGCAGCCCGACCGGGCGCTGCTGTCGCCGGCGGCGCGCACGCGTGAGACCTGGAAGCGGCTGCGCAAGCGCTGGAGCCAGCCCCTGCCGGAGGCCGAGGAACTGGACGGCCTCTACCTGGCGCCGCCCTCCAGCATCCTGGCCGCCATCCGACAGGCGCCAGCCGACTCGGCCCGGCTGCTGCTGGTCGGTCACAACCCGGGGCTGGAGCGTCTGGCCCGGCGCCTGGCCGGCGACGGCTCCGACCCGGTGGCCCTGGCAGCCCTGCAGGCCAAGTTCCCCACCGCCGGTCTGGCCTGGCTGCAATTCGACGCGGCGGACTGGAGCGACATTGGCGAGGGCCGGCTGCTGCGCTTCGTGACGCCGCGCGACCTGGCGCCAGACGCCGGCGACGACTGAGGCGGCGGCGCGTCTAGCCCTCGGCCAGCGGCGCCAGGGCTTTTTTCGCCTGCTTCCAGGTGCGCCGCAGGTGGCCCAGGTCAGTGTCGATGCGGCCGGTCTGCCAGCCGACGACGATGCCTAGCGCCTTGGCTTCGGTTGGCTTGCGGCTGCTCTCGCCCATGCCGGCCAGCAGGCGCTGGCCCACTGCAGCGTCGTTCAGCGAGCCCAGGCAATCCTGCAGCGCGCGCAGGCTGTCCAGCGCCGCCTTGGCCTGGCCCTTGGGCAGCAGCGTGCGGAAGAATTCCACTGCGTAGCGCAGCTTCTTGCCAGCGATGCGCAGCGCGTGCAGCGAGTCTTCGTCGGCCTCGTCGCGCCTGCGGCCGCGCTTCAAGAGCTGGCGGGACCGGTGCGCCAGGGTCTGGCGGGCGAAGACGCCGGCCGGTTCGTCGGCCGCCGCCACCAGCGCGCCGGGTTCGGCGGCGCGGCGCCAGCTGCCGTCTTCCAGCCATAGCTCGAGCTGCAGCAGCAGGCGCGTGGTGCGCGGGGCGCGCAGCACCGCTTCGGCGGCCAGGCGGCTGGCGCGGCGCTGCGCCTCGGCCCGCGTCTCCAGCGCGCCCAGGCCAGATTCATCCGGCAGGCGTCGGTGCAGCGGCTCCAGCGTCTCCAGCACGAAGACATCCCAGTCACGCGCACTGCCCAATCCGGCCTGCAGCCAGTCGAACTCCCCGGCCAGCCAATCCGCCACGCTGTCGGCCAGGATCGGGCGGAACAGCGACAGCGCGGCGCGCAGCCGGCGCACCGCGACGCGCAGCTGATGGATCGCCTCGGGATCGGCGCAGCCGGCCAGCACCGCGCGGGCATTGGCATGCAGCTGCGTCAAGGCGTTGCGCAGCACCGCCAGGCAGGCCTGTCCAGCGGTCGCTTCGCCATCGAGCTCAAGGCGCGTCGCCAGCGTCGGTGTCGGCGATTCCCCAGCCGCCAGGGCATGACCGCGGGCTGCTTTGCTGCGCGTCTCAAGCTGGAAGGCGACGCTGTCGAGCAGCGCCAGGGCCAGCTGCCACAGCCGCTCCGGTTTGCCGCTCTTCAGCTCAAGTTCAGCCTCGCAGATCGCCTCGGCGACCGCGCCTGCCTCGACCTGCCCCCGGTCGAAGGCGACCTCGATGTCGCTGTCGAGCAGGTGGACCAGCAGGGTGTGCCGTTCGAACCGTGTGGTGAATACCGGCACCAACGCGTCGCCGACGCCGGGCTCGGCCAGCAGCGCCGCCAATGTCGGCTCGGTGATGAGTGACAGGTCCGGCTGCTCGCCGGGCACCGGCGCTTCCAGCTCGATCAGGCGTTGCAGGCCGCCGCTGCCGGCGGCATCGGCCGGCGGCGGTGCCTTGAGGGTCTGCAGGAAGCGCTTGCCATCGCCGCGCACCCGGAGGGCGATCCCTGCCTTGGCGAGCCGGCGATCGGCGGTGTCGTAGTAGAGCGAGATCAAGGATTGCCGACGCAGGCGCCGGCCGCCGGCCAGGGACCGCAGCAGGGCATGGCGGCGCAGGCGCCCCAAAATCTCGGGCGTCATCGCCAGCTTGAGCTCGATCTCCGGGCTCATGCCTCTCCTGCAACCTTCCCGAACCGCCCCGACAAGTGGCGGCATCTGTCGCCCGTAGGCCACCGCCGGTCAAGTCATCGCGCGGGATTATTCCTCATTCGCAATGACTTGATGGAGTTTGGCCCGGCGGGTCAGAAGGTGCCCGGATAGGCACCGCCGTCCAGCAGGAGGTTCTGGCCGGTAATGTAGCCCGCCCCGGCACCGCACAGGAAGGCGCAGGCCTGGCCAAACTCCTGAATGGTACCGAAGCGGCCGGCCGGGATCTCGTTGGCGCGCTTGGCGCGCACCTCCTCGATCGTCATGCCTTGGTTGCGCGCCGCGGCGAAGGAGGTCTGCGCCAGACGGTCGGTGTCGAAGGACCCCGGCAGCAGCCCGTTGATGGTGACGTTGTGGCGCACCGTCTTGCGGGCGATGCCGGCGACGAAACCGGTCAGGCCCGAGCGCGCGCCATTCGACAGCCCCAGGATGTCGATCGGCGCCTTCACCGCCGAGGAGGTGATGTTGACGATGCGGCCGAACTTGCGCGCGATCATGCCGTCCACCGTCGCCTTGATGAACTCGATGGGGGTCAGCATGTTGGCGTCGATGGCGCGGATCCAGTCATCGCGCACCCAGGTGCGGAAATCGCCGGGCGGCGGACCGCCGGCATTGTTTACCAGGATGTCGGGCTCCGGGCAGGCGGCCAGCACGGCGGCGCGGCCTTCCGGCGTGGTGACGTCGACCGCCACCGCGGTGACCGTCACGCCAAAGCGGTCGCGCAGCTCCTGCGCCGTCGCTTCCAGCGGCCCCGCGGTGCGCGCCGCGATGACCAGGTCGACGCCTTCTTCCGCCAGCGCCAGGGCGCAGCCCTTGCCCAGGCCCTTGCTGGCGGCACAGACGATGGCCTTGCGGCCGCGAATGCCGAGATCCATGGGGTATCCTCCCTGACTATTGCGCGGCAGAGGTAGCGCGATGGCGACGGCGAGGGAAGTGTCGCGCCGACAAGGCACCTGTGCCCCGGCCCGCCGGCTTGCGGCCAGTATCGGCCTGCTAGGGCGTGAAGAACCTGTTGCCGGCGACCGCGGCGGTCATGGTGGCGGCCGAGGGCTCCTGCCGCACGGCCCGCTCCACCGCCTCGCGCGCCGCGCGGCGCTGGTTCTCGAACACCGCGCGCTCGTCGCGGCTGCCGCCGTTGACCAGCACGGCGGCGATCACCACCCAGTCGTCGGCGGCCTCGGCCGGCAGCAGGTCGGCGGCATCGCGGATGCCCTGGGCCAGGCCGATCTGCGCGGCGCCCCAGGTCAGCTTGCCGTGCAGCTCGCCCTCGACCGCGACCTTGTTGACGAACAGCGTGACCGGCTTCACCAACACGTTGGGTGTCAGCACGGTCAGGAACGGCAGGTGGCCGGCGCGCGGCGTCGCCAACGCGGTGGCGAAGGCGGTGCCGGCCGGGCCGTCGCGCGGCCCCAGCACCAGGTTGGTGTGGGCCGTTTCCGGCCCGCTGCCGACCAGCGACTCGCCGATGAGAAACGTCATTCCTCGGCCTCCCCTTCCAGGTCCGCCAAGGCGCGGCGCGCCAGCGGCACGGTGATCTCACGCTGCTCAGCCAGTGCCAGGCGGTCGAGGTGCGCCACCGCCCGCTCCACCGCGGCGAAGGAACGCTCCAGCCGCGGCAGCAGGAAGGCGGCAACGCCCGGCTGCACGCGCAGCTGGCGGTCGCTCAGCAGCTTGACGAAGAGCGCCGCCAGCAGGGCCTCGTCCGGCGGCTCCACCGCCACCGCGTTGGCGCCCTTGAGGCGCGAGGCCAGGTCGGGCAGCCGCACGCCCCAGCGCGCCGCCGGTGCGCGGGCCGTCATCAGCAGGTGGCCGCGCCGCTCGACCAGGGCGGTCCAGAGCGCGAAAAGCGGCCGCTCGATCGCCGGGTCGGCCGCCAGCGCGGCATCCAGGTCTTCCAGCAGCAGTGCCGTCGCGTCGCCCAGCAGGCTGCGCGCCTCGCCACCGGCAAGCGCCGCGGGCCGCAGCACCAGCGCGCCACTGGCCGCCTGCCATATCGCCGCCAGGTGGCTCTTGCCGCTGCCGGCCGGGCCGTGGATCAGCAGCGCCGGACCCGGCCAGTCCGGCCAGGCCTCGACAAAGGCCAGCGCCGACTGGTTGGCCGGCGCGGCCAGGAAATCGGCCCGCCCGCGACGTTCCAGCGACGGCAGGCCCAGCGGGTACTGCCGCGCCATCAAGGGTCAGGGTGCGGCGGCCGGTCGCCGCGATAGTAGGGACCGGCCAGGTAGCTGCGCAGCGCGAAGCGCACCAGGACCCCCAGGCACCCGGCCACCGGCACCGCCAGCAGCACACCCCAGGCCCCCAGTAGCGCACCGCCAGCCAGCACGGCGAAAATCAGCCAGAGGTCGTGCAGGCCGATGGCTCGGCCGACCACGCGCGGCGTGATGAAGTTCCCCTCCACCGTCTGGCCGGCGATGTAGAGTCCGACCAGCAATGCGACGGGACCCAGCGTATCGAACTGGATGAAGGCCAGGCCAACGGTCAGCACCAGGCCGGTCAGCGCGCCAACAAAGGGTACAAAGGTCAGAATACCGGCGAGCAACCCGACCAGCAGGCCATAGCGCAGCCCACCGATGGACAGCGCCGCGGCGTAGTAGACCGCCATGATGCCGCAAACCGCCGCCTGGCCGCGCAGGAAGCCCGAGAGTACGCGATCCATCTCGTGGAACAGCCCGCGCAGTGTCGCCAGGTGACGGCGCGGCAGCCAGGAGTCGACCTTCCCGACCACGGTGTTCCAGTTCAGCAGCAGGAAGAAGGCGACGATCGGCGTGATCAGCAGCAGCGACAGCACGTTGGCCAGCGCCAGGCCGCCGGCAATGACGCTGTTCAACAGGTTGCTGATGGTGCCGACGGCATCCGGCGCATTGTCACCGGCGCCGTCCAGCAGGCGCCCCTTCAGGTCAATGCCGGTGGCGGTCGACAGGTAGTCCAGCAGATCCTTCAGCCGCTGCTTTACGGTCGCCGCATAGGTCGGCAGGTCGCCGATCAGTTCCGATACCTGGTTGGCCACCAGCGGCACGACCAGCAGCAGCACGGCGACGAGCAGCAGCAGGAAGCCGAGCGAGACCAGCAGCGTGCCGCCCAGGCGGCCAATGCCTCTGCGCTCCAGCCAGTTCACCACCGGGTCGAGGAAATAGGCGACGGCGAAGCCGGCGACGAAGGGCAGCAGGATGCTGCTGATCAGATAGAGGAAGAGGCAGGCCGCCAGACCGGCCAGTAGCCAGAACAGCCAGTGGCGGCGCGGCGCCTGTGTCATTGCGTGCCCAGGGGCTTCTGGTCGACCGCGCCGGCGCTGGCGCCGACCCGCAGCTCGTAGCCGCCGACGCCCTGCTGCAGCAGCAGGTCCTGCTGCGCCAGCCAGAGCGACAGCTGCTCCACCGTGCCGCGATGGTTGATGATGACCGAGGCGGCGCTGCGGCTCAGGCTCAGCACCTTGACGCCGACCACCAGCGGCGAGTGTTCGAGGACCTGGCGCGCCAGCAGCCAGTCCTGCAGCGCGCCGATCAGCACTGTCACCGGCAGGCTGGACTGTGTGCCGTAGTAGATGGCGTTGGCCCGCTTCCAGTCGCCTTCCAGCCGGGCGACGACGGCATCGACGCCGCGCCCGAAGAAGGCTGCCTCGGTCTCCCCGGCCTCCTGCTGCAGGCTGAGGGTGAAGGGCTGGCTGGCCAGCGCGCCATAGCCGGTCGCCTTGACCTGCAGCGTGGCGCCGCCGGCCGCCGGGTCGCCGGTGACCAGCGCCTGCGCCACCAGCGTGTCGCCGGTGCCGTATCGCCCGGCCAACCCGGCCAGGGCATTGCTGTCGCCGGCCAGTGCCTCGGGCGCATCGGCGGCGGCCACGTCCTCCAGCTCGCCCAGCGGCACCACCAGCGGCACCAGGCCGTCGCCGCCCCAGTGGTTGGCCCAGGCCAGGCGCCAGGGATTGGGGTCCTGCCACAGCGCGGCCGCGGCACCATCACCCAGCACCGGCAGCACCACGACGGGGCGACTCGGTGTCTCGGTGAAGCGCAGGCCGCGCCCGGCCAGATAGCTGCGCACCGTGTCGGGGTTGAAGCGGAAGGCCAGCTCGCCGCTGTAGCGCTTCTTCTTCAGCGTCTCCCTGACCACCTCCATGCTGGCCAGCAGCGGCTGCAGCTCTGCCGGGGTCATGGGCGGCGCGCCGGTCAGGTCCTCGTCCACCACGATGCGCTTCAGTAGCGTCTGCCAGGCCGTCTGCTGCGCGGTCTGGATCGCCTTGGCCTTGGCTTCCTCGGCATTGCCGCCCTCGCCTTCGGCCTGCACCCGCACGGTATAGACGTCGGCCAGCGCCGGCCCGGCGAGCAGCAGGCCCAGCAGGAGGATCAGGAGGGTTGGCCAGGCGCGGCCAGGCTGCAGGTTCACGGGCACCCGGGAATCCCCTATACGTGTCGCCACCAATCCCTGTCTGGATAGCCCATGTCCGACCAAGACGCCACCCGACCCCCTGCTGGCAGCCCCCGCGCGGCGCACGGCCGCAATGGCCTGACCTACAAGGACGCCGGGGTCGACATCGACGCCGGCGACGCGCTGGTCGACGCCATCAAGCCACTGGCGCGCTCCACCGACCGGCCCGGCACCCTGGGCGGGCTGGGCGGTTTCGGCGCGCTCTTCGACCTCAAGGCCGCCGGCTTCAAGGACCCCATCCTGGTCAGCGGCACTGACGGCGTCGGCACCAAGCTGAAGATCGCCATCGAGACCGGCATCCACGACCAGCTGGGCATCGACCTGGTGGCCATGTGCGTCAACGACCTGCTGGTGCAGGGCGCCACGCCGCTGTTCTTCCTGGACTACTACGCCGTCGGCAAGCTGGAGATCGAGGCCGGCCGCGCCGTCGTCGCCGGCATCGCCGAGGGCTGCCGCCAGGCCGGCTGCGCCCTGGTCGGCGGCGAAACGGCGGAGATGCCGGGCCTCTATGCCGCCGGCGACTACGACCTGGCCGGCTTCGCCGTGGGCGCGGTGGAGCGCGATGCCATCCTGCCCAAGGCCGATGTCGGGCCCGGCGACCTGCTGATCGGGCTGGCGGCCTCTGGACCGCATTCCAACGGCTATTCCCTGATCCGCCGCATCGTCGAGCTGAGCGAGCTGCCGTGGGACGCCCCGGCCCCCTTCCAGCCCGACACCACCCTGGCCCGTGCGCTGCTGACGCCGACCCGGATCTACGTGCGCGACCTGTTGCCGCTGGTCGCCGCTGGCCAGGTGAAGGCCATGGCGCACATCACCGGCGGCGGCCTGCCCGGCAACCTGCCGCGCATACTGCCCGAGGACTGCGTGGCCGAGGTGACAGCGCCATCCGCTTGGCAGGTGCCGGCGGTATTCCGCTGGTTGATGAAGGTTGGCGGCGTGGCGCCAGCGGAGATGCTGCGCACCTTCAACTGCGGCATCGGCCTGGTGCTGGTGGTGGCGCCCGAAGCCGCCGAGGCGGTCAAGGCAGCCCTGGCGCACCTCGACCCGCGACCGTTAGGCCACTTGCGCGCCCGCGCGCCGGGCGAAGCCGAGGAGATCGTGCTGGACGCGGCCCGCTGGCCGTGGGGCCTGTGAAGACCGCAGTCTTGATCTCCGGTCGCGGCAGCAATCTGGCCGCGCTGATCGCCGCCGCCCAAGCTCCGGCCTACCCGGCCGCGCTGACGCTGGTGGTGTCGAACGAACCCGCGGCCGGCGGCCTGGCGCACGCCGCCGCCGCCGGCATCCCGACCGCCGTGGTGTCGCACCGGGATCGACCCAAGGCCGACTTCGAGGCGGCGCTGGAGGCCGCGCTGCAGCGCTCCGGCATCGAGCTCATCGCCCTCGCCGGCTTCATGCGCGTGCTCTCGGCCGCCTTCGTGCAGCGCTGGTCCGGACGGCTGGTCAACATTCACCCCTCGCTGCTGCCGGCCTTCCCCGGCCTCGACACTCACGCGCAGGCGCTGGCGGCCGGCGTGCGCCTGGCCGGCTGCACCGTGCACTTCGTCAGTGCCGCGGTGGACGGCGGGCCGATCATCGGCCAGGCCGCCGTACCGGTGCGACCCGACGACACGGCCGACAGCCTCGCCGCCCGCGTCCTGGCGGCGGAGCACCGGCTCTACGCCGCCTGCCTCGCGCAGGTGGCGGGCGGGCATATCCGCTTGCAAGCTGGCCGAGTCGCCTGGACGACGCTACCGGCCGAGGGGCTGCTGGCCAATCCACCGGTTTAGCCACTCCCCTTGTCCTGGGAGGCGCTTTTCCCGTAAACAGAGGCCGCGTTTAGCAAGAGGGGAAGAGCGTCCGACCATGACCACAGAAGCCCAGTTCCTGCGCGAGCATCAGCGGACCTACCGTGCCTTCCTGAAAGGTTCGGTGTACCTCGGCGCGGTCGTCATCGTGACCCTGGCGCTGCTCGCCCTGTTCCGCACCTGAGCATGAGCGCCCTGGCGCCCCGGTCTGGCGGTGACTCGGGCGGTCGCAGTCCGCGCCGTTGGCTCGGCTGGGGGTTGTTGGCCCTGGTCGCCGCCCTACTGGTCTGGGTGCTGAGCCAGATCAACAGCATTCCGCGCCTGCAGGAGGGCGTTAGCGCCGCCTGGGCGGAGGTGGAAAACACCTATCAGCGGCGCGCCGACCTGATTCCCAACCTGGTCGAGACCGTGAAAGGCTACGCCCAGCAAGAGAAGGACGTGCTGACCGCGGTGGTCGAGGCGCGCGCCAAGGCGACACAGACCACCCTGCCGGCCGACGTGGTGAGCGACCCGGCGCTGCTGCAGGCCTATGAACAGAGCCAGCAGGCGCTGGGCCAGGCCCTGGCCCGCTTGCTGGTCGTGGTCGAAGCCTATCCCGAGCTGAAGTCGAGCGAGAACTTCCTGGTCCTGCAGGCGCAGCTCGAGGGCACCGAGAACCGCATCGCCGTGGCGCGCCGCGACTTCATCGCCGCCGTCCAGGCCTACAACACCGCGGTGCGCACCTTCCCCGGGCTGCTCTGGGCCATGATCTACGGTGCCGAGCCGCTACCCAGCTTCGCCGCCCAGCCGGGCGCGGCCGAAGCGCCCAAGGTCAACTTCACGCAATAGGGGGCGGGGGATGCTGCGCCGGCCGCTGGTCCCTCTGCTGACGCTGCTGCTTATCGCGCTGCCGGCGGCGGCGCAGGACAACGTCTTCCCCGATCTCTCCGGCCGCGTGGTCGACGAGGCGGAGATCCTCTCGCCGGCCACTGAGACGCAGCTGATCGACCTGCTGGCGGGGCATGAGTCGGCCACCACCAATCAGGTCGTCGTGGTGACGCTGTCCTCGCTGCGCGGCTACGACATCGCCGACTACGGCCTACGCCTGGGACGTGCCTGGGGCATCGGTCAGGAGGGCGCGAACAACGGTGTCATCCTGATCGTCGCGCCCAACGAGCGCGCCGTGCGCATCGAGGTCGGCTATGGCCTGGAGGCCTCGCTCACCGATGCCACCACGAAACTGATCATCGAGCGCGAGATCATTCCCGCCTTCAAGGCCGGCGACCTGGAGGGCGGCGTGGTGCGCGGCACCCAGGCGATCCTCGCGGCACTGGGCGGCGGCTATCTGCCACCCCCGGAAGACCAGGGCAACGCCAACGAGACACTGGGCGCCGTTGTCGTCGCGCTGATCGCGCTGGGCTATGGCGGCCTGTTCCTCTTTGGCCTGGCCCACGCCCGGGGGCGCGGTCGCGGCGGCAGTCGCACGACAACGAGCGGCAGCACGACGCGGCGCAGCTTCTCCAGCGGTGGCTCCAGTAGCAGTGGGAGTAGTGGTTTCAGTGGCGGCGGCGGTTCCTTCGGGGGCGGTGGCGCCTCAGGGCACTGGTAGCCATGGAATTCACCACCGCCTTCCAGGAACTGCTGGCCCGGCGTGTCGCCGAAGCGGAATCGCGCACCCGGGCTGAGTTTGTCACCGTGGTGGCGCGGCGTGCCAGCCGCCCCGGCGCCGGGCTGGCGCTGGCGGGCGGGCTGGTGGCACTGGCGGTTCCCGGCGTGCTCTGGGCCAGTGGCCTGGTGCGTGATTTTCCCCGCCTCTATCTGGCGCAGGCCGCCATCCTGCTGCTGACCACCCTGGTCTACCTCTGGCCGGCGGCGACCCGGGCGCTGCTGTCGCGCCGCCAGCGAACGGCGGCGGCCACCACGCTGGCGCAGGCGACCTTCACGCGCCTGGGGCTGCACCGCACCGGCACGCGCGGCGGCGTGCTGCTGTTCGTCGCCCTGGCCGAGCGCCATGTCGAGATCCTGGCCGACGAGGCGGCGGCGCTCGCCCTGCCCGAGGATACCTGGCAGCGCGCGGTGGAGGTTTTCACCGAGCAGCTCAAGCAGGGCGATCTCGACGGCGGCTTCGCGGTGACGCTCAACTTCCTGGCCGAGCGCCTGGCCCAGGCCTTGCCCCGCCTGCCGAACGACCGCAACGAGCTGGCGGATCGGCTGGTGGTGCTGTAGCGGACCCCTTTCGCCGTCGCTGCGTTATGGCTGGAAACAGCATCGGGTCCCGTCATGGCAGCGACCGAGCCTTCGCCAACGCCGCACCAACCGGTCGGCCTCATCATCGGCGCCATCGCCGCGACGCTGCTGCTGGCCTCGCTTGGCCAGACCATTGTCTCGACCGCGCTGCCCACCATCGTCGGCGAGCTTGGCGGGCTGGACCACCTGAGCTGGGTGGTCACCTCCTATCTGCTGGCCTCCACTGTGGTGGCGCCGGTCTACGGCAAGCTGGGTGATCTCTACGGCCGCAAGGTCGTGCTGCAGGTTGCCATCGTGATCTTTCTGGCCGGCGCCACGCTTTGCGGCTTCGCCAATTCCATGGTCTTCCTGATCGCCGCGCGCGCACTGCAGGGACTGGGCGGCGGCGGACTGATGGTGGTGGCCATGGCGATCATCGGCGACGTCATTCCGCCGCGCCAGCGCGGCCGCATCCAAGGCCTCTTCGCTGGCGTCTTTGGCGTCGCCACCATCGTCGGGCCGCTGCTCGGCGGCTTCCTGGTCGAGCAGCTTTCCTGGCCCTGGATCTTCTTCGTCAACCTGCCGATCGGCCTGCTGGCGTTGGGCGTCATCGCCGTGGCGCTGAAGACGTCGCCCGTACGGCGCCAGGCCAAGATCGACTACCTGGGCGCCGCCCTGCTGGCCAGTAGCCTGTCGGCGCTGGTGCTCTTCACCAGCCTGGGTGGCGGCAGCTTTCCCTGGAGCTCGCCAACCATCCTCGCGCTGATCGCCCTGACGATCCTGCTGCTCGCCCTTTTCGTTTTCGTCGAGGCGCGCGCCACCGCGCCGCTGCTGCCGCTCAGCCTGTTCCGCGACAACACCTTCCTGGTGACCAATGGTATCGGCTTCATCGTCGGCTTCGCGATGTTCGGCTGCATCGCCTTCCTGCCGCTTTTCCTGCAGGTGGTGCGGGGGCTGAGTCCGACCGAATCCGGACTCAGCCTGCTGCCGATGATGGCCGGCATCCTTGGCGCCTCGGTGCTGGCCGGCCAGGTGATGAGCCGCACTGGGCGCTATCGCTGGATGCCGATCGCCGCCACCGCGCTGCTGATCCTGGGCCTGCTGCTGCTGTCGCTGCTGACGGCGAAGACCGACCCTTGGGCGCTCGGCGCCTACATGTTCATCACCGGAATCGGCATCGGGCCGGTCAGCAGCGTCAGCATCACCGCGGTACAGAATGCCGCGCCGCGCGAGATGCTGGGCGTCGCCACTGCCGGCACCACGCTGTTCCGCCAGATCGGCGGCTCGATCGGTGTCGCGGTGTTTGGCGCCATCTTCGCCAACCGCCTGTCCGGCGCCTTGGGCGGCGCCCTGCCCGGCGGCGGCGCGGCCTTCAGCGCCAGCGCCATCGGCGCGCTGCCGCCTGCCAAGCGCGAGCTAGTGATGAGCGCTTTCGTCGAGGCGCTGCACCCGGTCTTCCTGGTCGCCGCGGGCGCCTCGGTGCTGGCCTTCGCGCTCAGCTGGTTCCTCAAGGAGATCCCGCTGGCCGCCACCCTGCGCGCGGAACCGCAGGCCGAGCTGGCGGCCGAGGAAGCGGCCGCCGCCGGGGTGGTCGGCGCGCCGGACTACGCCCGGCTGCGCTGAAGCTGCTTAGCCGACGATTTCGGTCTGGGCGAAGAAGTAGGCGATCTCGTTGGCCGCGGTCTCCGGCGCGTCGGAACCATGCACCGTGTTCTCGCCGATCGAGGGCGAGAAGTCGCGGCGGATGGTGCCGGGCTCGGCCTTCTTCGGGTCGGTCGCGCCCATCACCGCGCGGTTCTTGGCGATGGCGCCCTCGCCCTCCAGCACCTGGACCACGACCGGGCCCGAGCACATGAAGTCACAGAGCTCGCCGAAGAAGGGCCGCGCGGCGTGCACGGCATAGAAGCCCTCGGCCTGCTTGCGGCTCAGCCACAGGCGCTTCTGCGCGACGATACGCAGGCCGGCGGTCTCGAAGCGGGCATTGATCTGGCCGGTCAGGTTCCGCTGGGTGCCGTCGGGCTTGATGATGGAAAGGGTGCGCTCGGTCGTCATGTTGATCTCCTGCTGAGCGCCCGCGGGGTCGCGGCGCAGCCGATTTGAAAGGCGGCCGGTGCTTACACCACGCCGCCCCGGCCCGGCAAGCCCCCGAGGGGGCGGGCAGGCCCGCGACGGCCTGCGGCATGACAGCCGCGCGCCGCCTGTGTTATGCCCCGCGCCATGTTGCAGATAACCGACCTTACCCTGCGGATCGCCGGCCGAGCTTTGCTCGAAGGCGCCTCCGTCACCATTTCGCGTGGCGAGCGCGTTGGCCTGGTCGGGCCGAACGGCGCCGGCAAGACCACGCTGTTCCGCCTGATCGGCGGCGAGGTCCAGCCCGACCGCGGCAACCTTTCGATCACTGGCGGCTGGCGCATCGGCCGGGTGCGGCAGGACGCCCCCAACGGCCCAGAACCACTGATCGACATCGTGCTGGCCGCCGACGAGGAGCGCAGCCGCCTGCTGGCCGAACTCGAACTGGCCGAGCAGGATGAGGCGCATGACGGCTTTCACCTGGCCGAGATCCACGAGCGCCTGATCGCCATCGGCTCCGAGGCGGCGCCGGCGCGTGCCGCCCGCATCCTGGCCGGCCTCGGCTTCTCTACCGAGCAGCAGGCCCGCCCGGCCAGCGAGCTGTCGGGTGGCTGGCGCATGCGCGTGGCGCTGGCCGGATTACTGTTCGCCCGCCCCGACCTGCTGCTGCTGGACGAGCCGACCAACCACCTGGACCTAGAGGCGACCATCTGGCTGGAAGGCTTCCTGAAGAGCTACCAGGGCACCATCCTGCTGATCAGCCACGATCGCACGTTGCTGAACAACGTCTGCCAGCGCATCGTCCACCTGGAGGAGCGCAAGCTGGTCAGCTACAACGGCAACTACGACACCTTCGAGCGGACCCGGCGCGAGCGCATGGAGCGCCAGTCGGCCATGGCGCAGCGCCAGATTGCCCAGCGCAAGCACATCCAGTCCTTCATCGACCGCTTCCGCTACAAGGCCTCGAAGGCGCGCCAGGCGCAGTCGCGCATCAAGGCGCTGGAGCGCATGGAGCCAATTGCCTCGGTGGTCGAGCAACGCACCACCACCTTCACCTTCCCCAGCCCCGACGAGCTGTCGCCGCCGCTGCTGGCGCTGGATCACGTGCAAGCCGGCTATGAGCCCGGCAAGCCGGTGCTGAAGAACCTGACCCTGCGCCTCGACCCCGACGACCGCATCGGCCTGCTGGGTGCCAACGGTAACGGCAAGTCCACCTTCATGAAGCTGATCGCCGGGCGCCTGGCGCCGCTGTCCGGGCAGATCGTCAAGCCCGGCCGCATGAAAGTCGGCTACTTCGCGCAGGACCAGACCGAGGAGCTGGACCTGGAGGCGACGCCGCTGCTGCTGATGGAGCGCGCCGATCCCAAGGCGCCGCAGGGCAAGCACCGCTCGCACCTGGCGCGCTTCGGCTTCGACGCCATCAAGGTGGAGACGCCGGTCGGCAAGCTGTCGGGCGGTGAGAAGGCGCGACTGCTCTTCGCGCTCTGCACCCGCGAGGCACCGCACATCCTGCTGCTCGACGAGCCGACCAACCACCTGGACATCGACGCCCGCCAGGCGCTGGTGCAGGCGCTGAATCAGTACGAGGGAGCCGTGCTGCTGGTCAGCCACGACCCGCACCTGCTGGAGCTGGCCGCCGACCGCCTGTGGCTGGTGGCCGACGGCACGGTGAAGGCCTTCGACGGCGACCTGGACGACTATCGCAAGCTGGTGATGGCCGAGCGGCGTGAGGAGAAGCAGGCGCGGCGCGAGCGCAACGGCAACCCCTCCCAGGCCGTTCGCGAACCCAAGCGCCCGCCGGCGCGGCCACCCGGCAACGACCTGCGCCGCGCCATCGCCGCCGCCGAGGAGCGCCTGGCCAAGTTGAACGCCGCGCGCGAGATTCTCGAACGGCGGCTGGCCGATCCGGCGCTCTACAAGGGGCCGAAGATGGCGGTGGCCGAGCTGCAGCTGAAGCTGGCCGACATCGCCACCGCCATCACCACCACCGAGGAACAATGGCTGACGGCGCAAAGCGCGCTGGAAGGCGCCTAAGCCCATGCGCCGGCCGGCTGCCCTGCTGCTCCTGCTGCTGACCCTGGGTGGAGGTGGCGCGGGACTGCGGGCAGTGGCGGCGGAGCCGCGCGAGTGGCTGGGCATCCCCTCGGGCGCGCTCGACATTCCGGACGCACCGGCGCTGGGCATCGAGCGCCTGGTGATCACGCTGTCGCCGGGGCAGGTCAAGGCGACCTACCTGCTGTTCAACGGCGCCGAGGTGCGGCGCAAGCTGGCGGTCGGCTTCCCGATCCCGGCCGAGATCCACGGCCTGGGCGACGGACCGCCGCTGGCCGAGGCCTTTTCCGACGCCGAGGTGACGCAGGACGGCAAGACGCTGGAGCTGGCCGATGTCCGCATCCGCGTTTTCATGCACGAGCGCGATGTAACGGAAATCCTGCGCGCCGCCGGCATCGACTTGCGGGCCCTGGCCAGCGGCGGGTTGAACGCGCAGCCGCGGGACCGCGCCCGCGCCATGCAGAAAGCCCTGGTCGACGCCGGGGTGGAGATCGACCCGACCGGCTGGGACCTGCAGGTGGCGCCGATCTGGCGCATCGAGCTGGCGCCGCGCAGCAGCGCCACGGTGACCCTGACCTATCACCCCTATCCCGGCCACGCCATCGACCGCCTGCCGGGCGACGAGCTGCTGGAGGACCTGGCACACCTGACGGCCTATTGCGCCGACGACCAGGAGGGCCTGCTGGCCTGGGTGCGTCAGCAGATCAAGCGGCGGTCGGAGGCCAAGGTGGCCGAGCTGGAGGCCAACGGCCAGTCGAGCGAACAAGCGGCGGGCAACGCCTATGCCGACATCGACATGATCGACCTGTCGTACCTCTGGGCTAGCGGGCCCTGGCCACACCGCTTCGCCAAGGTGCTGCTGATCGTCGACCCCGGCCCGGGCCGCGCGGCCTTCTGCCTGCCGCCGAAGATCAAGGTCAAGCTGGGCGACGACGGCCGCTACCGGGCCGAGCTGACCGACCTGCCGGCCGAAGGCAGCCTGGACATCATGTTCCTGCAATAGGCCGCGCCAGCCGCCCCACCCTGCGGGGCTCGCGCGGGAGGGCTGCAACGGCGACACTGCTGGCTGGCCGGGCCGGGCAGTAGATTGGCCGCTGACAACAGCAGGTCACCATGGCCGTTACCGCCGTTCCCACCCTCGCCGCTCCTGGTTCCTCGCCGGGTCGCGCCATCGTCTGCATGGCCACGGCGGTGGCGCTCTTCACCATCATGGACGGCTTCATCAAGTGGCTTGGCGGCGCCGGCTACCCGACCATGCAGCTGGTGTTTTTCCGCTCGTTCTTCGCCTTCATCCCGCTGTCGATCGTGCTGTTCCGCGGCGGCGCCTGGCGTGCCGCCGTGGTCACGCGCAAGCCCTGGGCGCACCTGCTGCGTTGCCTGGCAGGGTTGAGCGCGATGGCCGGCTTCTTCTACTCCTACAGCGTCATGCCGCTGGCCGACGCCATCGCCATCGGCTTCGCCGCGCCGATCTTCATCACCGCGCTGTCGGTGCCGCTGCTGGGCGAGAAGGTAGGTGTGCGGCGCTGGACCGCCTGCCTGGTGGGCTTCGCCGGCGTCCTAGTGATCGTGCAGCCGGGTCCCGGCCTGCTGCAGAGCGGCGCGCTCTTCGCCCTGGCCGCCACGGTGTTCTATGCCGTCGCCGCGATCTCGGTCCGCCGCCTGGCCCGGACCGAGGCCAATGTCGCCATCGTCTTCTACTTCACGCTCTGCACCACCCTGGTCTCCGCCTGCTTCCTGCCCTGGCAGTGGGTCACGCCGGACCTCACCGACCTCGGCTTGCTGATCCTGCTTGGACTGCTGGGTGGCACGGCGCAGCTCTTCATGACCGAGGCCTTCCGCCAGGGCGAGGTCGGGTTGATCATGCCCTTCGAGTACAGCGCCATGCTCTGGAGCGTCGGCATCGGCTACTTCGTCTGGCAGGACATCCCGGGCCTCTCGGTTTGGCTGGGCTCCGCCCTGGTGATCGCCAGCGGCCTCTACATCGTGTATCGCGAGACCTACCTGAAGCGCGCGCGCTGAGTTTGCAGTGGCAAACTAGAGGATCATCGGTTCGCGTTGCAGCGAGGCGAAGAGCGCGCGGTCGTCAAGGTTGCGGTCCTCAAAGCGCCGCAGCACCGCCGGATCCAGGGCCTCGGCGCGCAGCCGCTGGCGCGTCACATTGGCCTGCTTCAAGGGCCCGACGGGATGGCCCAGGTCGGCGATCAACCGCAGCAGCTGGTCCAGCTGGTCAACCGTCACCACGGCGTCGAAGTTGGCGGTGATGAACCCCATGGCCTCGCCGGCCGAGCTGCTGCTGCTCAGCCACCAGCAAAGCTGGTTGGGCGAGTAGTAGCTCTCCAGGTAGTGCTCCGGCGACATGTCGAGAAAGGCCTGGTGATCCGGGTGTCGCGGTGAGGCGCGCACGAAGGAATAGAGCGAGAGAGCCCGTTCCAGGGGGTCGCGCACCACGCTGAACAGGAAGTAGCGCTCGCGCACGCCCGCCAGCTTGTCGACCATCGCCCGGCCGGTCGCATGGCCCAGGATCGCGCGACGGCTCAGCACCTCTTCGCGCGGCACGGCGGGGAACTCGTTCCATTCCGCATCGCCGCCGAAGCGCGGCGACCAGACCTTGAACAGTTCGCCGTCTGGAATGTCCCGCGCAATCGCCTGCTTGAGCGCCGTGCCAGCCGTCTTTGGAATGTGCACGAAGGCCAGCTTGCCATTAAAGGCCGGACGCGGTCTCCAGGCCCGGCTTGTCCCCAGGCCCGCCGCAACCGGCGACCGACCGGCCGTCACCGCCGTGGTCGGTGCGGCTGGGCTGACCAACTTCTGGAACAGCGCCAGCACCTTGCTCGCGGCGTGCGACCAAGAGAGATGCCGGTCGTAAAAGCGCCGGCCATTGGTGGCCAGCCGCGCCTCAAGATCTGGTTCCAGCAGGATGCGAGAGACGCTCCGGCCGATTTCCTCGACCGACCCGGTGCGCAGCATCAGGCAGTCCTCGCCATCCGTCATCCAACGCGCCAGGCCGGTCGCCGGCATCACCACCGGCCGACCCATGGCCAGGAACTCCGGCAGCTTGGAGGGGATGCGATAGTCGTTGAAGGCGCCTGGCTCGCCGGGCTGCACCAACACCCGCGCCAAGGCCAGATGGCGCGGAATCTCGTCATAGCGACAGCGGCCCACATTGATCACGAAGGGCGCGACCAGCGGACTGAGGGACCCCAGCAGATCGACCGTGTCATCGCCCAGGCGGAGCAGGCGCGCCGGAAAGCCGATCCGGTTGAGAAACAGGATCGCCAGATAGAGGCTGCGCATGTCACCAGCGTTGGCGTCGTGCACATTGCCGTTGTAGGTGATGACGATGTCCTGGTCGGCCAGTCCCAGGGAATGCCGCAGCGCCATGTCGGGTGGCTGGCGGTAGAACATCGCGGGTGGGCAGCTTGGCCAGAAGGTCACCTGCGGGCGGCGCGAGGGCACCAGTTCCGCCAGCTTGTCGATGATCAGCGTGTAGCCCCGCGCGCGATCGATGAAGGCCCGCGCGCGCCGCTGCTCCAGCCACCCGCGCAGCTGCCGCTCGCCGCCGCGCAGCCCGGGCAACGGCCTGCCAGCGCCAACGGGCCTGTCGCGGCGGCGTTCCGCGATGAATTGGTCGTTGTCCTCCAGATGTACGACATAGGGGCAGCCGAAGCACTCGACCAGCTGCGCGGTCAGGACCTGGACGGCCTCGCGCGGGCTCCAGGCATAGATCAGGTCGGGGCCACGCTGGTCACCGAAGGGCCACGCGCCGGAGCGCGCCGCCTGATAGCTCAGCACCGCAAAGTCCGACGCCGGCAGGCCCTCGGTGCCGGCGGTGCCATCGGGGGCCACCACAACACACTCGTGGCCAAGTTCGGTCATGGCGCGGGCCAGGTAGAACAGCTGGATGCCACTGTTCTGCGCCAGCGACGTGTGGCTGATCAGGACCACACGCAGCGACGCAGCGACGCCCGGCTGCGCCAGCGACGCGCCCTCCGCCGCCGTGCCTCTATCGCGCAAGCTCAAGACCATGGCGAATGAACAGCACCTCCTTCTGTGCCAAGCGTCCATCCACCGGCGAGCGCAATTCGCCAGCGTCGTCCTCGTAGTCGAAGCCGGCGCGATCGAGCAGCGCACAGAGCTGCAGGAAACTCAGTCCGTCCGGGTGCTCGGGACGCAGCGTCAGCGCGATGCAGATCGCGTCGATGCCGTCGCGCAGCAGCCGCTCACCGCCAGCCAAAGCCAAGTGCTCGGCGCGCTGCACGTCGAGCTTCAACAGACCGCGTCCGGTCAAGGCGAACTCCTCCGCCAGACTATCGAGCGTGGTGGCGGGCGCCGGCAGGCATTCGCTGGTATTGGCCCGGCAGGGCAGGACAGCCGAGCTGTTGGAGTGATCGCCGGACAGCTGCAGCTCAAGCGAGCCAGGGTTATCGATCAGCGCCTGCTCTATCACCTGGAACCCTGGGTGGCTGGTGACGTGGTCGCGCGCCCCGGACTCATGGCGCTGGAGCAGCGGCTCCACTAGCAGGAAGCGAGCGTCGGGGAAGAGCCCCGCCATGCTACGCGACCAGATGCCGTTCGAGGCACCCGCGTCGATCACATAGTCGGGACGGAAGCCGCGCCGCGCCAGGCGGCCCAGGGCACGATGACTGGCGGCCAGGTCCGGCTCGACACCGGGCGGCAGCGGATCCTCGATATGAACCGCCGGATCTCCGGGTTGCGTTGCCAGGAAGCTGTCGAAGCGCCGGTCGACGGCGCTACCCTGTGCCAGTGAAGCAATGAACCAGTCGAACATGCCGGCGTCCGAGAAGCGCGACGCCAGCGTCCGGGCGTTGGCGCGGAAACGGGCCTGACACTGCGGATCGACCAGCTGCGCGATGCAGCGGCGCAGCTCCGCGGGTGCGTAGCCGCAGCTCAGGCCCAGGTCGAAGCGACGCACGAAGCGCGCGGCCGCGCTGTCGGGATCGCCGACCACCAGCATCGGCATGTGGCAGCTCGCCAGCAGCAGCGGAATCCGGCTTGGCAGACTGAAGCGGGCTATCGCCAAGGCGCCCGGCTCGTCGTCGCCGTCGGTGGTCGGCACGACACAGAACGGCGCCGTGGCCACGGCCTCCACCAGGGCGGCCTCCGGCAGCGGCGGCTCGACCACGATGCCCTGGGCGGCCAGCGCCGCCTCGTCGACCCTGATCCAGGGGGCGCTGGTCATGTTCGCATACCAACGCACCGGCAGCTGCGCTTCGGAGATGACGCGCGCCAGGTTGTCGAGCCAGCGCTGCCGCCAGATGTTGCCGACGATGACGGCGGTGTGGTCACCCTGCCGGTCGACAGCGCCGGCCCGGCCGATCAGGTAGTCCGACACCAGCGGCGGCAGCACGTGGAACCTTTGCCGGAAGCGGGCCTCATAGGCTTCGCGCATCTCGGTGGAGATCACCAGCCGCAGGCGCGCCCGGTCCACGGCGCGCTGCATGGTCTGCGGATCGATGCCGCGGCCGATCAAGGTGTTGTCGTCCATGACGTAGACGACCAGTGGCGCGTCCAGGATCTCGGCAATCGCCAGCGCGGCCCGCAGGTCAATGTCCTCGTAGGGCACGCAGGTCACCGAGCGGACCGTCAGGCCCGACAGCAGGAACGCGAAGAGGCGGTGCAGCTGCAGCCGCGACAGCGGCCGTTGGCAAAGCCAGAGGTTGGCGAAACCGATCAGGTCCTTGCCGTCGTAGCTGGAGCGCGGCCGCAGGGTGATCAGGTTGGGCGCCGCGGCGAAGAGGCGCTGCAGCAGGATGCCGGTGCCATGCGAGTTGTTGATCTCGTTGTGCGAAACCAGCAGATCGATCGGCCCCGCGGTGCTGTCCTGCCGCGCGGTGATCGCCATCCAGGCGTCCAGGTTGCGGTCGAGAATCTCCGCCAGCGCGGGGTCGCAAAGTTCCAGCAACCGGGCCAGCGCCGCCTGGTCGACCGCGGCGAACAGGCGATGACTTAGCAGGCTGTCCACCGTGCCGCGGCGCACCGCGGCGGAGGGCGACGCCGCACGCTTGCGAGGTGCCGCCTGCGACCAGGCCTGGCCGGGTGTCGCCCGGCGCCCTTCCTGGCGGCCCAGGGTGATGTAGTGGTGCAGCGGGTTCACGCCCGAACGCGCGACGTCCGGATTGGTCTCCAGATACCACAGGCTGTCGAAGGCACCGCTGGGGTCGCGGCCCTCCCGGGCGCCATGCAGCAGGTAGTGGACGATGGGATCGAACTTGGCGTTGGCGACATCGCTGTAGCGCTGCAGGTACCAGGCCTCGTCGAACAGTCCCGATCGGCGCAGCGCACGCGCGGTCCGGCCATGGTCGATGGCAGCCATTCGAAGAGCTTGTAGTAGGCGCTTTCGCAAGGCAGGTGTCCGGACGCTTTTCCCCTCAGGCCTGATTACTAACCAGAGTCGCGGAGGAGGGCAATTTATCCGGGTAAGCGGAAGCCCACGGCCCCGTGGGACTGGGCCGCGGTCGCTCAGGGATGCAGCGTCAGGCCCTTCGTCACCTTATCCACGTCCTTGCGCTCGCCATGGACCGCCAAGCCGACGAGTTCCAGGTCGGGCGTGGCGACGGCGGCCACGGCGGCGCGATTGTCCTGGTCATTGTCGGTGGCGAACAGCTGCCGGGTATAGATCGCCGGCCGCAGGTTGCGCAGCCGGCTGTGCTCCAGGCACTGCGTCAGCTGCCCGTCGCTGGCGGCGAAGATTAGCATGGGCTGGCGCACCAGGCAGCCGTAAAGCTGGCCCGAGGCGTCGGCATAGCTCTCGCCCGCCAGCTCCGGATAGGATCCGACCAGGCCGCCTGCCAGGAAGCAGGCGACGTTCAGCTTCTGCCAGGTGGCGAGATCCTCGCGCACCACGATGGCGATCTTGGTGTCAAATTTCATGGACGGCAGCGTGTCCCGACCCAGCGCCCCAGGTCTTGAACGTTCCTGTGGCCCCAACCCGGGCGACTGGATCCACCTGGCACCGCCGCAGCCGGGCCTGGAGCGCATCGAGGCCGGCTTCAGCGGCCACGCCTATGACCCGCATCGCCACGATACCTATGCCATCGGCTTCACCCTACGCGGCGCCCAGGCCTTCGACTATCGCGGCGCGGCGACGGTCAGCACCGCCGGCAAGCTGATCGTGCTGCATCCCGACGAGCGGCACGACGGCCGCTCCAGCGTGGCCGATGGCTTCGCTTATCGCATGCTCTACCTGGAACCACGACTGGTGCGCGACGCCCTGGCCGGGCGTGGCGGCGGCCTGCCCTTCGTCGCCGGTGCCGTGGTCGACGACCCGCGCCTGCGGGCAGCCCTGGTGCTGGCGCTGGCGGACCTGCGGCGGCCGCTGGAGCCGCTGCAGGCCGACGCAGCTGTGCTGGCCATCGCCGAGGCGCTGCAGGCCCTGGCCGGGGGAGTTCGTCCGGCCAGGGCCGGCAAGGCCGCCGGCGCGGTCGAGCGGGCCCGCGCCTACCTGGCCGCCGCGGCCGGTCGCAGTGTGGAGTCGGCCGAACTGGAAGGGGTCAGCGGTCTCGACCGCTTCGAGCTGGCCCGGCAGTTCCGCCGCCAGCTCGGCACCAGCCCCTACCGCTACCTGACACAGCGGCGGCTGGAGCGCGCCCGCCAAGCAATCAGCGCCGGCGACAGCCTGGCCGATGCCGCGGCGGACAGCGGCTTCGCCGACCAGAGCCACCTGACCCGGCAGTTCAAGGCCACCTTCGGCCTGTCGCCGGGCCGGTGGCGGAGCCTGCTGCGCCACACCAGCAGCTGATCCCCCCTCAGGCCCGCTTCTGCCAGCGGCCCTCGGCGTCCTCTTCCCAATAGGTGAGCTGGTGGTCGGCGGCCTTCAGTGCCTGCCATTGGGCGCGGGCGGCGACCAGCCGCTCGGGATCGCCGCCATCGAACAGCACCGCTGCCAGCGCGAAGTCGGCCAGGCGGTCGCTCTGCTGGCCGTCGAGCAGGAACAGCACCTGGGCGCCGTTGGGATTGCCATCCTCGGACGCCAGCCAGATCGGCTGGCGCTCGGCCTGGCCATCGCGCGGCGTGCCGTGCGGCAGGAAGGAACGCTCGCTGTAGCTCCAGAGCTGCTGCGCCAGCGCCTCGACACGCTCGTCCGAGCCGGCCAGCACCAGGGCGCGCTGGCCACGCTCAAGCGTGCGCTCCAGCATCGTGGCCAGCGCCTGCTCCAGGGGCCGGCGACCAAGCTGGTAGAAGCGGACCTCCGTCATCGGCGCCCGCCTCCCCCCCTGGCGATCAGCCCTCGTAGTGCGCGGCGACGAAGCGCTCGAGCAGCCGCACGCCAAAGGCAGTGGCGCCCTTTGGCGCGGTCGGGCGCGCCTTGTCGGACCAGGTCACCCCGGCGATATCGAGATGCGCCCAGGGCGTGCCCTTCTTGACGAAGCGCTGCAGGAACTGCGCCGCGGTGATCGCGCCGCCATAGCGGTTGCCGATGTTCTTCATGTCGGCGGCGTCGCTGTCGATCTGCCGGTCGTACTCCTCGCCCAGCGGCATGCGCCACAGCGGCTCGCCGACGGTCTTGCCCGCGGCGGTCAGTCGCACCGAGAGCTCGTCGTCGTTACTGAACAGCCCGGCATGCACCGTCCCCAGCGCCACCATGATGGCGCCGGTCAGGGTCGCCAGGTCGACCACCAGCTTCGGCTTGAAGGTCTCCTGCGCATACCAGAGCACGTCGGCCAGGACCAGGCGGCCCTCGGCGTCGGTGTTCAGCACCTCGATGGTCTGGCCGGACATCGAGGTGACGATGTCGCCCGGGCGCTGCGCGTTGCCATCGGGCATGTTTTCCACCAGGCCGCAGAGGCCGACGACATTGGCCTTGGCCTTGCGCCGCGCCAGGCCCTCAAGCAGCCCCAGCACCACGCCAGCGCCGCCCATGTCCCACTTCATGTCTTCCATGCCGCCGGCCGGCTTGATCGAGATGCCGCCGGTATCGAAGGTCACGCCCTTGCCGCAGATCGCCAGCGGGGCGTCCTTGGCCTTGCCGCCCTGCCACTCCAGGACCACCAGCTGGGACTCCCGCGAGGAGCCCTGGCCGACGCCCAGCAGCGAGCCCATGCCGAGCTTCGTCATCTCCTTGACGCCCAGCACCGTGACCTTGACGCCTAGCTTCTCCAGCTTGCGAGCTTCGGCCGAGAAGCTCTTGGGAAATATGACGTTTGCCGGCTCTGACACGACATCGCGCGTGTGGAAAATGCCCTCCGCGATGGCCTCCAGCGGGCCGAAGGCCTTCTTCGCCGCCGCGTGCTCCTTCAGGTGGATCGTCACTTTCTTCAGGGCCGGCTTCTTGTCCGCCGGCACCGTCGTCTTGTACTTGTCGAAGCGATAGGAGCGCAGCAGGGCGCCATAGGCGTAGTTGGCAGCGCGGGCGCCAGCATCCGGCGCACCCTTCACCTCACCCAGCAGGAAAGCGACCTCGGCCTCGCTGCCGCTCATCAGCTGGCCGACCACCGCGCCGCCCAGGTCGGCCAGGTCCTTGTCCTCGAGCTTCGCCGGATCGCCAATGCCGACCAGCAGGACGCGCGAATTGGGCAGGCCCTGCGGTGCCAGCACCTCGAGAACCTGGCCCTTCTTGCCGGCGAAGCGGGAGGCCTTGATGGCCCGGGTCAGCGCACCGCCCGTCGCCTTGTCCAGGTCGGCGGTGGTCGCGGGCAGCTTGCCATCGGTCATGACGCCAACGGCGAGCGCACCCGTCTTTGGCATGGCGGGAGCGGCAAAGGCGATCTTGAGCATTGAAGTCCTCGTCTGGTGTGAGGCGCAGCCGGTGAACGGCCCCCGGGATAGAAATGTCCCGGCGCGCGTAAGTCAATCGAGGCTGGACGCGCCTCTGGTCCATCACCTATAGCGAAGCCGCCCCGCCGGCAAGCCTTGGACAAGGCAGGCGACGAGCCGTCGGAGCGGTCGAGCCGGCAATGGCGGAACACCCGCCGGCGCTTTACACTTCGGAGCCCATGCGCGCGGTCAACCGCTATATCCTCCGCCAGCTGCTGTTTGCCACCGCCTTTGTCGCGCTGGCACTCAGCTTCGCTATGTGGCTGGCGCAGTCGCTGAAGATGATCGACTACATGGTGAACCGCGGCCTGCCGGCCTCGCGCTTCGTCGAACTGGTGCTGCTGCTGCTGCCGGGCTTCCTCGGCGTGGTGCTGCCGATCTCCACCGCCGTGGGCGTCATCTTCGTCTACAACAAGCTGGTGCAGGACAGCGAGATGGTGGTGATGCGCGGCGCCGGCATGTCGCCGTTGCAGCTGGCGCGCCCGGCCATCATCCTCGGCATCATCTCCACCGCCGCGGTCTACTCCATCGCGCTCTATTTCCTGCCGCTGTCCTTCCGCAATTTCAAAGACCTGCAGAACGACGTGCGACAGAGCTATGCCAGCGTGCTGATCCAGGAGGGCGTGTTCAACACCGTCGGCAACGACGTCACCGTCTATGTGCGCGAGCGCAGCGACGACGGTTCGCTGGTCGGCATCATCGTCCATGACCTGCGCGTCCGCGACAAACCGGTCACCCTGATCGCCGAGCGCGGCGCCATCGTGCGCACCCCGGAAGGCCCCCGCGTGCTGCTGGTGAATGGCAACCGGCAGGAGGTCGACCGGCAGACCGGCCAGCTCTCGATGCTGTACTTCCAGCAGTACACGGTCGACCTGGCCGATCTCGACAAGACCACGCCCTACCGCTACCGCGAGCCGGAAGAGCGCTTCCTGGACGAGTTGATCTGGCCCCCCGAGCGCGAGCTGAAGAACGAGCGCTTCATCCGCGAGCTAAAGGCCGAGCTGCACCAGCGCCTGGCCGGTCCGCTTTATCCCATCGCCTTTACCATGATCGGCCTGGTCGCCCTGCTGTCGGGTGAGTTCAATCGCCGCGGCCGGCCGCGGCGATTGGCTGCCGCCGCGCTGGCGGTGCTGCTGCTGCAGGGCTATGCCCTGGCCGCGCAGGACCTGACCAACCGCATTCCCGAGCTGTCCCCACTGATCTATGTCGGCCCGATCCTGCCGATCATCGGCTGCCTGCTGTGGCTGCGGCGCGCCCGCGGGCGCGGCAGCCGGCGCAGCCTGCCCCCCGGCGGCCAGCCGGGCGGCCAGACCGTTGGAGCCGAGGCATGAGCACCATCGTCCTGCCCCGTGCCCGCCGGCGGCGGCTTTCCGGGACCCTGACCGGCTATCTGGCCCGCCAGTTCCTGATGTGGTTCCTGGCGCTGTTCGGGCTGCTGCTGGCGGTCATCACCCTGGCCACCATCGTCGACATGCTGGACCGCCTGGCCAACAAGCAGCAGTCGTCCCTGGGCCTGGTGATCCAGCTGGCGCTGCTGCGCGTGCCACAGATCTCGCAGGACGTGCTGCCCTTCGCCGTGCTGGGCGCCGGCATGGGGCTGTTCTGGCGCCTGACCCGCACCCACGAGCTGGTGGTGACCCGCGCCGCCGGCGTCTCGATCTGGCAGTTCCTGCTGCCGCCGCTGGGGGTCGCGGTCATCATCGGCGTGCTGGCCTTTAGCGTGTTGAACCCGCTGGCCGCGGTGCTGATGAAGCGCTTCGTGCAGATGGAGGCGCTGATCCTGAAGCAGCAGACCTCGATCATCACGGTGTCGAAGACTGGGCTCTGGCTGCGCCAGGTGGAGGGCGAGCAGATCTTCGTCATCCAGGCCGAAAAGGTCACCGGCGCCGGCGACCAGCTGGAGCGTGTGATGGTGCTGCGCTTCGACCAGAAGGACCACTTTCTCGGTCGCTGGGATGCCGATCGCGCGGTGCTCGACCCCGGCGCCTGGCGCCTCGAAGGGGTCTGGGAGTCGGTCCCGGGCGAGCCGCCGAAGCGCCTGGAGACCGTGAAGATCGCCACCGAGATGACGCGCGACCGGCTGAACGACAACTTCGCGCCGCCGGAAACCATCTCCTTCTGGCAGATCCCGAGCTATGCCGAGGTGCTGGAATCCGCTGGCTTCTCCTCCGAACGCCTGAAGCTGCAGTTCCACCGCCTGCTGGCCCAGCCGCTGCTGTTCGCCGCCATGGTGGTGATTGCTGCAACCTTTGCCATGCGTCCCCCGCGCCGCGGCGGCGTCACGGTCATCATCGGGCTTGGGGTGGTGGTGGGTTTCGTGTTGTATTTCCTGTCGAATTTCGTATTTGCCCTGGGGCTTTCTGGTAAACTGCCTCTGGTTCTGGCGGCTTGGACGCCGACCAGCATCTCGCTGATGCTGGGCATTGCCATGCTGCTGCATCTGGAAGACGGCTGATCCGGGGACTGGATCGCCAGGGGGGAGTGGGGTCTTGCGGTTGTCCGGGGCGCAGCTCGGCCGAAGGGTCGGACTCTTGCTCGTTGCACTGCTGGCGCTGAACGCGCCGGCGGCAATGGCGCCCGCCGTGGCGCAGACCAAGACACCGGCGGTCGGCGGCGACCTGCCCTCGCTGATCACCGCCGACTCCATCAGCAACGACCAGACACTGGGCATCGTCACCGCGCGCGGACATGTGGAGATCTCGCAGGGCAACCGCGTCCTGGTCGCCGATACCGTCAGCTACAACACCAACACCGACGTGGTCATCGCCACCGGCAACGTCGCCCTGCTCGAACCTACGGGCGACGTGATCTTCGCCGACTACATGGAGGTCACCGGCGACCTGCGCGAAGGCTTCGTGCGCGACATCCGCGTGCTGATGGCCGACCACAGCCGCATGGCCGCAGCCAGCGGCACCCGCACCGGGGGCGACCGGACCGAGCTGTCGAAGACGGTCTACAGCCCCTGCGACCTGTGCCAGAAGGACCCGACCCGCGCGCCGCTGTGGCAGATCAAGGCCAACAAGGTGGTGTGGGACCAGACCAAGAAGACCGTGACCTACCGCGATGCCTGGATGGAGTTCTTCGGCGTCCCGGTGTTCTACACCCCCTACTTCTCGCACCCGGACCCGACGGTGAAGCGCCAGTCCGGCCTGCTGGCACCCGGCTTCGGCAGCAGCGACCAGCTTGGCTATCAGTTCGAGATACCGTATTTTCTAGTTCTTTCAGATACTTCTGACGTTACCTTGACGCCGATTATCACCACGAAGCAGGGCGTGGTCGGCAAGGTCGAGTACCGTCAGCTGTTCGAAGACGGCTATCTGGAACTGCTCGGAAGCGCCACGGTTGCCGACATCGAAAGCAACAACAACCTGGTCAAGCCGGATCGCTTCCGCGGCCACATCCGCGGCGACGGGCGCTTCGACATCAACGAGACCTATCGCTGGGGCTTCCACGTCGACCGCGCCACCGACGATACCTACCTGCGGGTCTACAACTTCGGCAGCCCCTCGACGCTGACCTCCAAGCTCTACGCCGAGGGCTTCCAGGGGCGCAGCTATGGCGGCATCCAGGCCATCACCTACCAGGGCCTGCGGGCGCAGGATATCAACGAGCAGGAACCCATCATCGTCCCGCTGATCGACTACAATTTCGTCAGCGAACCGGGCAAATGGGGCGGGGTCTACCGGGTTGACGCCAATGTCCTGTCGCTATTCCGCGAAGAGGGCCGCGACACCCGCCGCCTGTCGGTGGCCGGGTCCTGGACCCTGCCCTACACCTCGCGCCGCGGCGAGATCTACACCCTGACCGCCCGCCTGCAGGCCGACGGCTACTGGACCAGCGACTACGACCCGAGCAACCCCGACCTGATCGATCCGGGCAACGGCAACGACCAGTTCGCCGGCCGCATCTTCCCCGAGCTGGCGCTGCAGTGGCGCTATCCCTTCGTGCGGCAGACCGGCACCATGCGCCAGGTGATCGAACCCATCGTGCAGATCCGCCTGGCGCCCCCCGGCATGAACCCGGAGGAGATTCCCAACGAGGACTCGCTGGACCTGGAGTTCGACGACACCAACCTCTTCGCGCTCAACCGCTTCAGCGGCATCGACCGCGTCGATCCCGGCCCGCGCATCGACTACGGCCTGAAGTGGTCGGCGCTGAGCGACCTGGGCGGCTATACCTCGATCTTCGTCGGCCAGAGCTGGCGGCCGATCAAGGACGACGTCTTCGGGCCCGGCACCGGCCTGCAGGACCACTTCTCCGACATCGTCGGCCACCTGCAGGTCAGCCCGGCCTCGTGGCTCGACGCCTCCTACCGTTTCCGCGTCAGCGAGGAGAACTTCTCCTTCACCCGGCACGAGGTCAGCCTCTACGCCGGGGTGCCGGAGCTCAACCTGCAGATCGGCTATCTCTTCTCGGACAAGATCCTGTCCTCTGAAGACGCCTCGCTAGTCGGCAACCGCGAGGAGATCTATGCACGGCTGAGCAGCCAGTTTACCGAGCACTGGTCGGCCTTCGTCTCCCACCGCCGCGACCTGGAACTGAACCTGCCGCTCACCACGCGCGCTGGTTTGCGGTATAAGGACGAGTGCTTCACCATCGAAGGCGTCTACGAGCGGACCAACTTCCGCGACCGTGAGATCGAACCGGACAACGCCTTCTTCCTGCGCATCGTGCTTCGCAACCTGGGTGAAATCAGTCTCGATTGACCTTGTGTGCAGCAGGCTTTTGGCATCCCGCGTCGAAGCGCCGCCTCACTTTTGCCTTGCCAGCATGGTGATGAAAAGAACAACAAGAAGTGCCTAGGGAGGTGCCCACCATGCTGCGTGCCAACATGCTGCGGGCCGTCGGTTCCGTATTTGCCCTGCTGACGCTGGCCACCGGGCTGGTGGTGCTGTCGCCGGCTGCCAGCCAGGCACAGGACACCTTGCGTGCTGCCATTGTCGTCAACGACGAGGTGGTCAGCGAGCTGGAGCTGGTCATGCGCCTGCGCCTGGCGATGATCTCGGCCGGGCTGCGCGAGAACGAGGAGACCCGCCAGCGTCTCCAGCCCCAGGTGATCCGCGCCCTGGTCGACGAGATGATCCAGGCGCAGGAGGCCCGCCGCCTCAACATCACCATCGACGAGTCGCAGGTCGACCAGACCTTCGCCAAGATCGCCAGCAACAACAACCTGAAGCCGGAGCAGCTGGCCCAGGCGCTGGTCCAGTCGGGCATCCTGCCGGACTACCTGAAGGGCCAGATCCGCGCGCAGCTGACCTGGCAGCAGGTGGTGATTCGCCGCCTGCGCCCGCAGGTGCTGATCACCCAGGAGGAGATCGACGAGGCGGTGGCCCGCCTGGAGGCCACGAAGGACCAGCCGCAGCGACTGCTGGCCGAGATCTTCCTGGGCATCGACAACGTGACCGAGGAGGCGCCGGTCCGCGAGCAAGCGCAGCAGATCCTCGCCGACCTGAAGAAGGGCGCCAATTTCCCCGCCCTGGCCCGCCAGTTCTCGCAATCCGCCAGCGCGCCCAATGGCGGCGACCTGGGCTGGGTCGAGGCCGGCCAGCTGCCGGCGGAGCTGGAGGACGCGATCCGTACGATGAAGGCCGGCCAACTCTCAGAACCCATCGAAACAGTGAACGGTATCTATCTGATTTTAGTAAGAGATCAGAGAACGGCACCGGAAAATGACGTGACCGTCACGCTTAAGCAGGTCTTCTTCCCATTGCGCGAACGCACGCGAGAGGCGCTGGAGCGCGCGGCCGCCCGCGCGGTCGAGGCCGCGGCCGCCATCACCAGCTGCACCGATGTCGCCGCGGTGGCCGAGAAGATGCACGCCCCCGGCACCGTCGACCTGGGCACCGTCAGCATCGGCGACCTGCCTGGCAACCTGCGCCAGGTGGTGGCGGCCCTGCCACTGAACCAGCCCAGCCCGCCGGTCGAGGTGCCCGGCGGTGTCGCCACCGTGGTGGTCTGCGACCGCCAGGACGGCGGCATCAACCGCAGCAAGGTGGAAGAGACCCTGATCCGCGACAAGGTCGAGGTGCTGGCCCGCCGGCTGATGCGCGACCTGCGCCGCGCCGCCAACGTCGAGATTCGCATCTGACGGCGCCACCGCCGCTGCCGACGCTGGCCGAGGTCATCCGCCGCCACGGCCTGCTGGCGGCCAAGAGCCTGGGGCAGCACTTCCTGCTCGACCTCAATCTGACCCGGCGGGTCGCCCGCCAGGCCGGCGACCTGACCGGCCAGGATGTGCTGGAGATCGGCCCCGGTCCCGGCGGCCTGACCCGCGCCCTGCTGGAGACGCCCTGCCGGCGGGTCATCGCGGTCGAGAAGGACCCGCGCTGCCTGCCCGCGCTGGCCGAGCTGGCCGCCGCTTTCCCGGGACGCCTTGAGGTCATCGAGGGCGACGCCCTGGCGCTGCCGACCTGGACCCTGGGCCAGGCGCCGCGCCAAGTGGTGGCCAACCTGCCCTACAACGTCGGCACCGCCTTGCTGATCGGCTGGTTGGGCGCCCTGGCGGCGGACCCCACCTGCCTCGGCGGCCTGACGCTGATGTTCCAGAAGGAAGTGGCGCAGCGCGTGGTCGCCGCGCCGGACAGCGAGCACTACGGCCGCCTGGCGGTGCTGGCGCAGTGGCTGACTCAGCCGAAGCTCTGCTTCGATATCGCCCCCAGCGCCTTCGTGCCGCCGCCCAAGGTGGTCTCCAGCGTGGTCCGCCTGGTGCCGCGGCCAGTCCCGCTGGCGCCGGCCCGCCTGGCGCTGCTGGAGCGCGTCACCGCCGCCGCCTTCGGCCAGCGCCGGAAGATGTTGCGGCAGAGCCTGAAGAGCCTGGGACCGGATCCGGCCGCCCTGCTGGCGGCTGCCGGCATCGACGGCACCCGGCGGGCCGAGACGCTGACAGTCGCGGAGTTCTGCGCCCTGGCCAGGGGGCTAGAAAGCTAGCCGGCGACTACATCTTGGCGATCGCCCGGCGGATTTTCTTCGCGCTGTCGGCCGCGACGCCCTCGATCACCTTGACCTGGCGCTTCACCTGGCTCGCCTTCTTCTCCAGCGCGGCCGTGCGCTTGCCGGCGGCCTGCTTCAGCGCCTTGATCTCCTTGTCGGCGGCCTGCTTTACCGCCTCGGCCTGGCGCGTCGCCTGCTGCTTTACGCTCTTGCCACGGCGGACCAGGGCGGTCTTCACCTCGCCCAGGCCCTCGGCGGCCTCCCCGACGACCTTGGCGGCTGCCTTGCGGCCACGGGCAATGACAGACTTCCCGGACATGTTTCCCTCCTTCGGCCAGCGCAGGGCCCCGGACCCTTGCCGGGGCGGCACCTGCGGGCTCGGCAAAGCGGAAACTGCCATTGGGGCCGCGCGGTTCCCGGCGGCGCTATTTTCCTTCGCGCAGCCAGCGCACGAAGGCGCCCAGGCCGACCTGGCGTTCGCGACGCAGGCGCTCGGCCTGGACGATGGCCTCGACCTGACGGACCGACTCGTCGAAATCACGGTTGACGATGACGTAGTCGTATTCCGGCCAGTGGCTCATCTCGTCGCTGGCGCGGGCCATGCGGTTGCGCACCACGTCCTCGGGGTCGCGGGCGCGGGCATAGAGGCGGCGCTCCAGCTCGCTGGTCGAGGGCGGCAGGATGAAGACGCTGACCAGGTCGTCGCGCGCCTTCTCGGCCACCTGCTGGGTACCCTGCCAGTCGATGTCGAACAGCACGTCGCGGCCCTCGGCCAGCGCCTCGTCCACCGGCGCGTGCGGCGTGCCATAGCGCAGGCCGAAGACCACGGCGTGCTCAAGGAACTGGCCCTCGCGCACCATGGCCTCGAACTCGCCCGGCGTGACAAAGAGGTAGTCGCGCCCCTGCACCTCGCCCGGTCGGCGCGGCCGCGTGGTGGCGGAGACCGAGAGCATCAGGTCGCGGTCACGCTCCAGCAGCCGGCGCGAGATCGTGGTCTTGCCGGCGCCCGAGGGCGAGGACAGCACCAGCATGAAGCCGCGGCGCTGGATCGGTTGGCCGTTGCCGGCCGTCGTGGTGGTCTGGCTCCTCATTCGACGTTCTGCACCTGCTCGCGGATCTGGTCGACCGTGCCCTTCATCTCCAGGCCGATACGGGTCAGCTCTAGGTCAGGCGACTTGGAGCACAGCGTGTTGGCCTCGCGGTTCAGCTCCTGGCACAGGAAATCCAGTTTGCGGCCGACCGCGCCGCCGGCAGCGAGCAGGCGCCGCGCCTCGGCGACATGCGCCGTCAGGCGGTCGATCTCCTCGCGGATGTCGCCCTTCAGCACGAGCAGCGCCACCTCCTGCGCCAGGCGCTCCTCGGGCAGCGACGGCGCGGCGCCCAGCAGCTCGGCCAGGGCATCGGCCAGGCGCTGGCGCAGCGCCGCGGGCTGCGCGGCGGCACAGGCGGCGGCGGCGGCGACCAGTCCGGCCAAGGTATCCAGGTGCCCTTCCAGCGTCGCCTGCAGGGCGCTGCCTTCGCGCTGGCGCACCTCGGCCAGGGCGACGAAGAGGCGTTCGGCGTCGCCCGCCAGGGCCCGTTCCCGGGCGGCTAGCGCCTCGGCGTCCTCAGCCTCTTCCTGAGTCTCCAGCACGCCCTTCAAGGCCAGCAGGCCATCGGCGCTGGGTGGCGCGGCGCCTTCGCTCTGCAGCCGGCGGGTCAGCGCCAGCAGCTCGTCCAGAACCACCTGGTTCACCGTCAGCTTGGCGCGCGTCTCACCGCGGTCGAGCTGCAGGTTGACCTGGATGTTGCCGCGGGTCAGCGCCTTCTGCGCCGCCTGGCGCAACTGGCCTTCCAGCGCCTCGTAGCCGGGCGGCAGGCGGACCCGCAGCTCCAGTGCCTTGCCGTTCACGCTCTTGGCTTCCAGCGCCCAGTGCAGTGGGCCCTGGCCACCCTCGACGCGGGCAAAGCCGGTCATCGAGGCCAGGGGGCGAGACGGTGCTGGTCGTGACGCTGGCATGCTGTCGCTTTATCGTTGCTGGGCCCGCGCCCTTATAGCAGAGCGAGGCAGCAGCGGAAGGCGCATGACGATGACGTCCCAGGCAATCGCCAGCACCATCCTGATCACCGGCGCCTCCAGCGGCATCGGCGAGGCGCTGGCACGTGGCTACTCGGCGCCGGGTGCCAGCCTGGCCCTCACCGGGCGCGACGCGGCGCGCCTGGCCGCCGTCGCCGCCGCCTGCCGCGCCGCCGGCGCCACGGTGCTGGCGGAAACGGTGGAGGTCGCCGACCGCGCCGCCATGGCCGGCTTCGTGCAGCGCGCCGAGGCCCAGGCGCCGCTGGCACTGGTCATCGCCAACGCCGGTGTTTCGGCCGGCACCGGCAACGGCAGCGAGACACCGGAGCAGGCGCGCCGCATCCTGGCGGTCAACGTCGAGGGCGTGCTCAACACGGTCGAACCGGCGCTGGCACTGATGCGGACACGGCGACAGGGCCAGATCGGCCTGATGGCCTCGCTCGCCGCCTTCCGCGGCTTTCCCGGGGCGCCGGCCTATTGCGGCGCCAAGGCCTTCGTCAAGGTCTGGGGCGAGGGGCTGCGTGGCCACCTGGCCAGCCAGGGCATCGGCGTCAGCGTGATCTGTCCCGGCTTCGTGCGCAGCCGCATCACGGCGGTCAACCGCTTCAAGATGCCGTTGCTGTGGGATGCCCCGCGCGCGGCACGGCGCATTGCCCGCGGCCTGGCGCGGAACAAGGCACGCATCGCCTTCCCCTTCCCGCTCTACTGGCTGGTCTGGCTGATCGGTACCCTGCCGCCCTGGGCCACGGATCGCCTGCTGCGCGCCCTGCCGGAGAAAGGCTGACACGCACCGCAGCTCCGTCACTTTGCCCTGGCTTGCCAGCCAGCGGCTGGGCTAAACGGCTGGAACATACACGCTAATGGAACGGCCAGCCGCTTGCTCCTCGACGCCAGCCAGCCACTGCACATCGTCACAGCCTATCCCGGCCCCCTGGAGGCTCACTACATGCTTGCCCGGTTGGCCGATGTCTGGCGCGAAGACGGCCGCGCGGTTGGCGTTGGGCCCTTGACCGAGTTGAACGCCGGCCTCGGCATACTGCATGTCGACAGCACGCGGGTGGCGCCGTCGCTGGTGCCCCGCGTCACGCCACCGGCCCGGCTGCTCAACGCCCGGGTGCTGGACATCTCCAAGCGCAGCTTCAGCCAGCTGTTGATCGACCGCGACAGCGACTGGGACGGCCCAGTCATCATCAAGACCGACGCCAACGCGCATGGCTGGCCGGAAGACAGCGCACAGCGCCCTGGCCGGCTGGATCGCCTGCGCCGGCGGCTGCCCTGGCGCCTGGCGCGCCGCCTGCCCGCCAACGACTATCCGGTGCTGGCGCACCGCGACCTTGTGCCAGCTTGGGTCTGGCAACGGCGGGACCTGGTGGTCGAGCGCTTCATCCCGGAACGCGACGGCGCGGACTATGTGCTGCGCATGTGGCTGTTCTTCGGTGATCGCGACATCGTCTATCGCATGGTGGCGGATCGTCCGGTGGTCAAGACCGACGGGCTTCGCCACTTCGAGGCCGTCTACGGTCCGCCGCCGCCGGAGCTTGCCGCGATCCGTCGTGACCTGGGCTTCGATTTCGGCAAGTTCGACTATGTGCTGCATCAGGGCCGCCCCTGGCTGCTCGACATCAACAAGACCCCGGCGATCAGCGGCAAGTCGCGGGAGCGCACGCGCTACCTGGCCGGCGGCCTGCCAGGCCTGCTGGAGGCCCTGGCATCGTGACGCCGACCTTGCAGCCGCTGGCCACGCTCGACCAGCTCTACCCAGCCGGCACCGTGATCGCCGGGCGAACCCGACGCGACTGCTTCGCCTGGGTGCCCACCGCCGAGGACGCGGCCGACACGGTCACCGGGCTGCTGCTGGCGGTGGCCGGCAACCTGCCGATGCTGGCGCACCCCTCGGCCACCGGTGCCAGCGCGCAGCAACTGCTGGCCGCGGCGGGGCTGTCGCTGGCGGCCAAGGCCGAACCCTATGACAGCGAGGCCGACGCCCGCCGTTGCATCGACCGCTGGGTGAGCGAAGGCCGGCGCATCGCGCCGATCTATCCGCTGCCGGCGGACTGGCTGCCGGCCGCGGCGCAGCTGGTGCCGCCGGCGCTGCTCGCCCGGCTGAATGACAAGGCGTATCTTGCCGACCTGGTGCCGGCCGACTGGCTGCCCTGCCGGGAGGTACTGCCACGCGCCGCATTGCATCGCGCGCTCGAGCTGCTGCCCGGCGAAGCGGTGGTGCTGAAGGTAGCGACATCCCTCGGCAACGGCGCCGGCGGCGACGTCTTCCTGTGCCACGACGGCGTCGCGCGGCAGGCCGCCCTGGCGGCACTGCTGGCCGAGACCCGCCCCTTCGACGGCCTGGTGGTGGAACGCTTCGAGTGTTTCGAGACGCTGTGGTGCGCCGGCTTCGCCGTGCTCGACGACGCGGTGCGCTGGCTGGGCGCCAGCCGGCACCGCCGGACCGAAGCCGGGTTGCAGGCCGGCAACGTGATGGGCTGTGGCGCGCCGCTGCCGGATGCCGCGCGCCAGGCCATCGAAGCGCTGGCCGCCGCGGCCGGGCGCCTTGGCTATCGTGGCCTCGCCGGCTGCGACGTGGGGCAGACGCAGGATGGCCGGCTGCTGATCTTCGACCTCAACTTCCGCCTGAATTCCAGCAGCGTGCTACTGCTGCTGCAGCCGGCCGCGGCGGCCCGCAGCGGCCGGCCGGTGGCAATCGATTGGCACCTGCGGGCGGCATCCAAGCCGGAAACACTGGCGGCGCGCCTGCTGCCGTGGATCGAGCGCGGACAGCTGGTAGTGACCCGGGTTCTCGACCACCGCCTGCTGCCCAGCCGCAGTCCCCTCAGCAGCGCCAGCGGTTTCCTGCTGGGCGCGGACGAGGCCGACTGCCTGGCCGTCCAGGCGGCCATTGCCGGAACGCTGGCCTGAACCCTACTCCGCCGCCTGCTGGCGCGCGGCCGGACGCTTGCGGGCTTCCCTGGCGATCTGGGCGCGCTCCCAGTCCTGCATGTAGTCACGGGTCAGCGGCAGCGCCTTCTGGTCGCGCACCAGCTGCACCTGCACGTTCATCAGCCCCTGGTAGCGAAAACCCATCTCGCAGCCGACCAGGTAGACCTCCCACATGCGACAGAAGCGCTCGTCATAGAGCTTGGCGATCTCGGCCCGCTGCGCCTCGAAGCGTTCGCGCCACAGCCGCAGCGTCTCGGCGTAGTGCAGGCGCAGCACCTCGACGTCAGTGACCAGCAGGCCCGACCGCTCGATCACCGGCAGCATCTCGGACAGCGTCGGCACGTCGGCGCCGGGGAAGATGTACTTGCGGATGAAGGGATTGATCGGTCCCGGTTCGTTGAAGCGGGCGATGGTGTGGATCATCGCCACGCCGTCGTCCTTCAGCAGGTCGCGCAGCTTGTTGAAGAACTCCGGATAGTTCTTCTTGCCGACGTGTTCGAACATGCCGACCGAGACGATGCGATCGAAGCGCTCGGTGACGTGGCGATAGTCCTGCAGGCGAAAGTCGACGCGGCCCTCCAATCCCCGCGCGGCCACCCGCTCGCACGACAGCTTGTGCTGTTCCTCGGACAGCGTGACACCGGTGACCCGGGCCTCGGCGACGTCGGCGATGTAGAGCCCCAGGCCGCCCCAGCCGGAGCCGATGTCCAGCACCTCCAGGCCGTCGCGGTCGAGGTTGAGCTTGCTGGCGGCGTGGCGCTTCTTGTCGTGCTGCGCGCGCTCCAGGTCGTCGTGCGGCTCGGTGAAATAGGCGCAGGAGTACTGCCGGTCGTTGTCGAGGAAGAGATCGTAGAGCCGGCGTGACAGGTCGTAGTGATGCGCCACGTTGCGCTGCGCCTTGCCGACCGGGTTGTGCTGCTTCAGCCAGCGTGCCTGACGCGCCAGCAGGAAGCCGACGCGCACCGCCCAGTGGCGTTCCAGGTTGTGATAGTTGCGCGCCAGCAGTTCCGTGAAGTCGGCCAGGCTGCCTTCTTCGAACGTCAAGGTGCCGTCCATGAAGGCCTCGCCCATGCGCAGCGGTGGGTTCAGCAGCAGCGTCCACTCCAGGGCGCGGCGATGCAGCTTGATCCGGCAGCGCGGCGGCGAACCGTCGCCATAGGTGAAACAACGACCGCGAGAATCCTCGAAGGTCAGCGACCCGTCGCGGATCATATGCTTGAACAGGCTGCGCAACATGGGCGACCTCCCAATCTTCAGGGCGGTGGCGATGCGGAGCCCCGGGCTCTCCCGGCAACTCGTTACGGAAAGTCTAAAGAGCCCCTGGCCGGCTTGCCAAGCCATCGGTGGTGGCAGAACAGCTTTGCCCGAAGCGCAGGCAAAGGCTTGCTGTCGGCCAGTGACGAAGCCCGCGAGCGTCCATGATGCAACACCTGTCGCCCGAAAAAGTTCCCTGCCCCCTGCAGGATCCGGCAAGGTCGGGCCCGCAGGACAGCAGCGCCGCTAGACCCGCTTCCAGAGCGTGCCGCCGGGCCCATCCTCCAGCTCAATTCCCTGCGCTTTCAACTGATCGCGCAGTCGATCGGCTTCCTTGAAGTCGCGTGCTTTCCGGGCGGCAACCCGGGCGGCCACCAGGGCGTCGATGGCGGCATCATCGCCACTGTCGGCGCCCTTGAACCAGGCCTCGGGGTCTTGCTGCAGCAGGCCCAGCAGTTTGGCGTCCCTTCGCATAAGGAGAGCGCAGGCAGCGCGCTCAATCGGATCAGTAAAATGAAAAATACTGTTAGCAAGAGCGTGAATATTACTAATCGCCTGCGGTGTATTCAGATCGTCAAATAGAGAGCCTTCCACAGCAGTCACCGCCAGTCGATCCAAATTGACTACAGACATTGGAGAATTATCTCGAACCGCATCCGCAATCTTGCGCTCCGCTACGCCATATAGCGCCCTAAGGGGCACATCGGCGTAGGTATCTTCAAGTAGCTTGAGAGCCGAACCCGCTCCGCGCAAAGCGCCGTAGAGACGGTCGAGCTGAGCCTTAGTCTCCTTGAGCTTGTCCCGCGTAACGTCGAGCGGCGCGCGGTAGTGGCCGGACAGCAGCGCCAGGCGGATGGCTTCGCCGGGGTGCCCCTCCTCCAGCAGCTGCCGCACGGTCAGGAAGTTGCCGAGCGACTTCGACATCTTCTCGCCGTTCACCACGACGTAGCCGTTGTGCAGCCAGGTGTTGGCCATGACCGCCGTGCCATGGGCGCAGCGGCTCTGCGCGATCTCGTTCTCGTGGTGCGGGAAGATCAGGTCCAGGCCACCGCCATGGATGTCGAAGACCGCGCCCAGGTGCTTCCAGCTCATGGCCGAGCACTCGATGTGCCAGCCCGGCCGGCCACGGCCCCAGGGGCTGTCCCAGCCCGGCTGGTCCGGGGTCGAGGGCTTCCAGAGTGTGAAGTCGGCCGGGTCCTGCTTGTAGGGCGCGACGTCGACCCGGGCGCCGGCGATCATCTCGTCGCGGTCGCGGCGCGAGAGCTGGCCGTAGTCCGCCATCGAGGGCACGGCGAAGAGCACCTGGCCCTCGGCAACGTAGGCATGGCCCTGGGCGATCAGCCGCTCGATCAGCTGGATCATCTCGGCGATGTGGCCGGTGGCGCGCGGCTCCACCGTCGGCTCCAGCGTGCCCAGCGCCGCCATGTCCTGGTGATAGGCCTCCGTGGTGCGCTGGGTGATCTGCTCGATCGGCTCGCCGCTGGCCTTGGCGGCGGCCAGGATCTTGTCGTCCACGTCGGTGATGTTGCGCGCGTAGATGACGTGGCTGTCGCCGTAGAGGTGGCGCAGCAGGCGGAACAGCACGTCGAAGACCACGGCAGGCCGGGCGTTGCCGATGTGGGCATAGTCGTAGACCGTCGGGCCGCACACATACATGCGCACCCGGGCGGGATCGATCGGGGTGAAGGTTTCGTCCTGACGGGTCAGGGTGTTGTAGAGCCGCAGCTGGGTCATGGGATCAGGTCCTGGATGCAGACAAGCGCGCGCCGGCCGGCGCGTCGCGGAAGGGCGACGTCAGCAACAGGCGGCGATACATCGCTTCGCAAACCAGGACATGAGGCGGTTGTAGAGGGGATCGGCCCCGGGGGTCAACCGTCCGCGCTAGGCGGTTTCGCCCGCCAGCCGGCGCAGCGCCCGCGCGCGCCCGATCAGCGGCAGCAACCGGGCCATCTCCGGCCCCTGTTCACGCGCGGTCAGCGCCAGGCGCAGCGGGTGGAACAGCGCCCGCCCCTTGTGGCCGGTCGCCTGCTTGACCGCCTCGGTCCAGGTCTTCCAGGTCGTGCTGTCCCAGGGCTCGGGCGGCAGCTGCGTCGCCGCCTCGGCCAGGACAGCCGCGGCCTCGACGACTGGCGCCAGCGGACCGCGGCAGACGGCGACCCAGTCGGCGGCCTCCGCCACCCGGGACAGGTTTCCCCGCACCGCGAGCCAGATCGCCTCGTCCAGCCCAGCGACCCGGTCCGCGACGGCGGCGAAGGGCAGCTGGTGCAGCAGCTTGGCATTGAGCGGCCAGAGTTCCGCCGGATCGAAGCGCGGCGCGGCGCGGCCGAGATGCGCGATATCGAACTCGCGCGCCAGCGCGTCCAGGCTGTCGCGCACCTCGATGGCGTCGGAGCTGCCGAGCTTGGCGAGATAGCTGGTCAGGGTCAGCGGCTCGACACCTTGGTCGCGCAGATCCTGCAGCGACAGCGAGCCCAGTCGCTTGGACAGTCCGGCACCGCTGGCGTCGACCAGCAGCGGCAAGTGGGCGAAGGCCGGCACCGGGCCGCCAAGCGCCTCGAACAGCTCGACCTGTACGGCGGTGTTGGCGACGTGATCCTCGCCACGGATCACATGGGTGATGCCCAGCGCCAGGTCGTCCACCGCCGAGGTCAGGGTGTAGAGCGGCCGCCCGTCCTCGCGCAGCAGCACGGGATCGGACAGGTGGATGGCGGCGAAGTGCTGCTCGCCGCGCACCAGGTCGGGCCAGGCGATGTCGCGGTCCTCCAGGCGGAAGCGCCAGTGCGGCTTGCGGCCGGCGGCCTCCAGCGCCCGCCGCTCGTCGGCGCTGAGCCGCAGCGCCGCGCGGTCGTAGCGCGGCGGCCGACCGGCGGCCAGCTGCGCCTTGCGCTTGAGGCCTAGCTCCTCGGGTGTCTCGTAGCAGGGATAGAGCCGCCCGGCAGCCTGCAGGCGCTCGGCCGCGGCGTCGTAGTGCGCCAGCCGCTCGCTCTGCCGGGCAAAGCTGTCCCAGCTCAGGCCCAGCCAGGCCAGGTCGACCTCGATTCCGGCGGCGAAGGCGGCGGTCGAGCGCTCGCCGTCGGTGTCGTCCAGGCGGAGCAGGAAGCGGCCGCCCTGCTGGCGCGCGAACAGCCAGTTGACCACCGCGACGCGGGCATTGCCGACGTGCAGCCGGCCGGTCGGCGAGGGCGCGAAGCGGACGTGGGGCGCGGTGCTCATGGGCCCGCTGGATTAGGCGCTCCGGCCGTAGAAGTCGAGGCCCTCGGCCAGATGGCGACAGAGCTGGGCACAGCGCTCGCTGTCGATGTGTTCGCCGTGATTGGGCGTCCGGTTGGCGTCGAACAGCACGGCTTCGCCCTGCTCTACAACGAAATCGAACTTGCCGTAGTCGATGCCCAGGCGGTCGCGCGCTTCGACCACAGTGGCAGGCACAGTCTCGCTTAGCGGCAGGCGGCCGACGATGTTGCGCTGCTTCACGATGGGCTCGCTTGCCAGGTAGGTCGAGACCAGGCCGCGGTTGCCGAAGAAGTACCATTGATGCAGCACGTAGTGTTCGTCGCGACGCTCGATACGCAGCCGCTCGACCACCAGCTCTGGCGCGCGCCAGACCCAGCGCGGCACCAGCGCCTTGGCCGGCAGGGCCAGGTAGTTGTCGCCCGGCAGACGCCCGCTCCAGGCCGGCGGCAGGTAGCGGGCCACGGCCTCGCGCAGGTGCCAGAGCACGCCGGCCTGGCTACGCGCCAGCATGCGCTCGGGCTTGCCGGCGTGATTGCGGTCGGTCTTCACCACCACCGGGCCCGCATAGTCGTCCTCCGCTGACACCAGGTTGCGCGAGACCAGCCGCTTGGCGATGGAGCGCGGTCGCGTGTTGAGGTGGATCGGATAGGACTCAGCGAGACTGACATAGGCCGCTGGCAACTCGGTCATGTCCAGGTGCAGCAAGGCGGCGTCGGCCGGCGGCGGGTTGGACAGGCCTTGATGCACCGCGACGACGATGCCGCGCGCGCGCCAGCCGACATCGACCATCAGCCGAAGATTGGCGTCACGCGCCAATCCCTGATGGCTATGCGTCAAGATCGCCAGGGATGCAATGCCAGCCATTCCTGCCCCACGCCTCAGATCAGGCCAACCGCTACTGCATGTTTGTATGCAGGCCCATTGTCTGCTGCCAGCCTAGCCTGCGCGGCGCTCAGCGAGGCACCAGTGCATCGAGGCCGCTGGCCAGCAGGCGGTGGACCGCCAACATGCGCTCGGCCGTGGGTGGGTCGCCTGACAGGTGCGGCGTACGGTTGGCGTCCAGCAGATGGGCGCGTCCGCCCGCGATCACATAGTCGAACTTGCCGTAGTCGAAGCCCAGCTCTCGTCGCCGCAGGCGCAACTCGTCGGGCACCTCGCCATGCAGCGGCAGGCGCCGCACCACGCTGGCCATGTTCACGAAGGGCACCGATGCCAGCATGGTCGACACGACCCCGGCCTCGCCCAGGAAGTACCATTGATTGAGCGCGAAGAGTCCTTCGCGCCGCTCTTCAAACAGGCGCTGAACCACCAATTCCGGACGCCGCCAGACCCAGCCGGGCACGTCGGCAGCACGCGGGAATACGCTGTAGTGGCCACCAGGCAGGCGGCCGCTCCAACGGCCCGGCAGCCGCTCCCTGGCCTGCAAAGCGGCGCGTCGCAGTGCGCCAAGGCCTTGCCGACGCATGGCGCTTTCTGCGCTGCCCTGGTGATTGAGGTCGGTCTTCACCACCACCGGCCCGTCATAGCCGTCGCCGTGTTGCACCAACCCATCGGCCACGCGCCGCTTGGAGATGTCAGCCACCCCGCCGTTGAGGCAACGGCGATAGCGGGTACCGAGCGCAAGGTAGGCAGGCGGCACCACGGTCAAGTCGACGTGCAGGATCGCCAGCCGCGCCAGCGGCGGCGGGCCGAGACCCTGGTGCAGCGCCACCTGCCGGCCACCCGGGCGCAGCACCTGGTCGGCCATGGCTGCCAGCGAATAACCGGGGTCGAGGCCCTGCCGCTCGTGCGTGAGGATGGCCAGGTCGGGTTCGATCATGCCGCGCTACAGGCCACTGGCCAGGCAGGCCACCACGGTCCGCTGGCGCTCGGTCAGCGGGCCGGTGGTGCCGTGGTGCGGCGTGGTGTTGGCATCGAGCAGCCGGGCGCGCCCGCCATCGATCACATAGTCGAACTTGCCGAAGTCGAAGCCCAGGTCGCGGCGGCGCTGCTGGATTTCCTCCGGCACCTCGTTGTGCAGCGGCAGGAATCCTACCTTGTTCGACCACTTCACCAGCGGCTCGGTTCCCAGCATCGAGGAGACAATGCCGGCCTTGCCCAGGAAGAGCCATTGGTGGAGGGCATAGTGGGCGCCATGACGCTCGACGAAAAGGCGCTGCACCACCAGCGCCGGATTGCGCCAGACCCAGCGCGGCACCGCCGCGGTCCTGGCATAGACCCGGTAGTCGCCGCCGGGCGGCAGCCCGCGCCAGCGTGGTGGCAGGCGATCGCGCAGGCGGGCCAGCGCCCCGCCCTCGCCGGCCTGGCGCAGGCGGCGCTCAGACTCCCCGGCGTGATTGAGGTCGGTCTTCACCACCACCGGCCCGTCGTAACCGTCGCCCGGCCGGACCAGGCCGTCAGCGACACGGCGCTTGGCGATGTCCGACACCTGGCCGTTCAACACCTGGGCATAGCCGGCACCCAGTGCCCGATAGGCTGGCGGCACCACCGTCAGGTCGACATGCAGGATGGCGAGGTCGGCTGGCGGCGGCGGTCCAAGCCCTTTGTGCAGCAGCACCCTGCGGCCGGCCGGACGCCAGAACTGGTCGGCCACCGTCGCCAGGAAATAGTCCGGGTTCAGGCCCTGGCGGGCATGGGTTAGTATTGCCAGTGAGCGTACGGTCACAGCAGGTCGTCGAGCCCGGCGGCCAAGGTGCGGCAGATGCGGTCCGTTGTCTCGCTCCACGGTGGCGGGCCCAGGTAGGGCGTGCGATTGACGTCCAATAGATGAGCTTCGCCGTCGACCACGACATAGTCCAGCTTGCCGTAGTCGATGCCCAGCGCCCGGCGCTGGGCCTGGATGCTGTCCGGCACGGCTGCGTCGTCGAGGGCGATGTGCGTGGTGTTGTCGTAGCGGATGCAAGGTGCCGGGCTGCGATAGGTCAGCACGATGCCGCGATCGCCCAGGCAGAACCACTGCCGGATGCCGTTGAGGCTCTGCCCGGCAATCACGGCGCGGTCGAGAAGCAGGCGCTCAACCACCAGGCCGGGATGGCGCCAGACCCAGCCCGGCACTGCGCCGAGGCGCGGGTAGACGCGATAGCGCGCCATAGGCTCGCCGCTCAGAGCGGGCGGCAGACGACGTCGCAGGGCCTGCCAGACGCGCCGAGCGCACCCCTGCTCCGCCAGGGCCAGGCGCCGTTCAGGCAAGCCGCCGGCATTGGCGTCGGTCTTGACGATCACCGCCCCGTCGTAAGAATCGTCGCGCGTCAGCAGATTGCGGCTGACCACCCGCTTGGCCAGGCTGGACTGCGTGGCATTGAGTGCCAACGGATAGCGTGCCGCCAGCGCGCGATAGTCCGGCGGATAGTCGGTCATGTCGAGGTGCAGCAGCGCTGCCTCAGCCGGCGGCGGCGAACCCAGCCCCTGGTGAACCATGACCCGGCGTCCCTGGCTGCGCCAAAGATCCATGACGTAGGCGATGTAGTAGCCGGTCGGCGGTCCCTGGAGGCGGTGGGTCAGAATCGACAGGCTACCGACGCTTGACGCTCGAATCACAGGTTTTTGCCGTTCCGCCAAGCTGCTCATCGCCCTTCTCTTGGCCCGACTATAGGAATAGTCAGTTCGTAGCGGCTGGTCCAGCGGCTGCAACCTTTGCCAGCCCGCCGTCCCGCCGCTAGTCTTGCACGAATGATCGAAGGCCTCACCAATCACTCATTTCGTCGTCTGGGGCCGGATGACGCGGCTGCACTTGTGAGCCTGGAGGCCGCTGTCTGGCCGCCAACAATGCGCGCCAGTGAAGCCACCATCAGGCAGCGCTTCGCAATCGGCCACGAGGTGCTGGGGGTGACCTCCGACGCGACACTCGTGGGTGCCGTCTGCTTCGTGCCGACCAGCGAAGTGCCGACCAACCGGGCGCGGTTGCCGCGACGCTATGCCGAGTTCGTATCGCTGCCACGCAGCAATCCGGTGCGCTCGGTCTACATCCACAACTTGGCGATCGATCCACGGTATCGCGGCGGCGCGATGATTTGGCAGCTCCTCGCCGGTCTTCTGTCGGAGTGCCGGGCGCTGGGTGCACGCTGGCTGGTCGGCAACAGCCGCTGCGCCGCCTATGCCGGCGACGAGGATCCCAGGGGCCTGCGCGTGCCGGCCGACCCGGTCTTCCGCGCCGCGCTCGATCGCTGGGCGGCGAGCGGACGGCGGCCGGCGGAGAAGACGCTGCAGCGCGATCCCCTGCTGCGCTTCTATGGCCAGGTGCTCGGCTGTCGATTCCATAGCCTGGCGCCGGATTTCGCACCCAAAGACCATGCGTCCGGCGGCTACCACGTGATCTGCGTCAAGGATCTGGACGAGATCCGCGGCCTGCTGAGCTAGGTACGCGGCGCGCGGAAGCCGTTGGTGATGGGAAAACGCCGCTCGCGCGACAGCGCGCGGCGGGTGATCTTGACGCCAGGCGCCGCCTGGCGGCGCTTGTATTCGGCGCCGTCCAGCATGCGCCAGACCCTCAGCACCACCTCGCGACCATGCCCTTCGCCCACCAGGGTCTCCACCGTGGCCTCGCGCTCGATCAGCCCGGCCAGGATGGCGTCGAGCTGGTCATAGGGCGGCAGGGTGTCCTGGTCGGTCTGGTTGGGCTTCAGCTCAGCGGTCGGCGCCTTGGTGATGATGCGCTCGGGGATGACGCGGCCGGCCGGGCCCCGGGCGCCGGCCGGCCGATGCTGGTTGCGCCAGTTCGACAGCGCGTAGACCTCGGTCTTGTAGACATCCTTCAGCACATTGAAGCCGCCGCACATGTCGCCATAGAGCGTAGCGTAGCCGACGCTCATCTCCGACTTGTTGCCGGTGGACAGCACCATGGGCCCCAGCTTGTTGGACAGCGCCATCAAGGTCAGGCCGCGGGCCCGCGCCTGCACGTTCTCCTCGGCACTGTTCGGCGCCAGGCCGTCGAACAGCGGCCGCAGCATGCCCTCGAAGGCCTGCATCGCCGGCTCGATCGAGATGCTGTCGAGCTGGATACCCAGCAGGCCGGCACAGGCGGCCGCGTCGTCCAGGCTGTCCTGGCTGGTATAGGGCGAGGGCAGCATGACGGCGCGCACCCGGTCGGGCCCCAGCGCATCGGCCGCCACGGCGGCGGAGATCGCCGAATCGATGCCGCCCGACAAGCCCAGGATGATGCCCGGAAAGCCATTCTTGTTGACGTAGTCGCCCAGGCCCAGCATCAGCGCGCGATAGATCTGCTCCAATCCCTCTGGCGGCTTGACCAGCGGCGCCTCGCTGCAGCGCCAGCCGTCGCCCTGTCGTTCCCAGCGGGTGATCGCCAGGGTCGCCTCGAAGGCCGGCAGCTGCCCGGCCAGCGCGCAATCGGCCTGCAAAACGAAGGAGGCGCCATCGAACACCAGCTCGTCCTGGCCGCCGACCTGGTTCAGGTAGACCAGCGGTAGGCCGGTCTCCGTTACCCGGGCGATGGCGAGCTGCAGGCGCTCATCCAGCTTCTCGCTCTCGAAGGGCGAACCGTTGGGCACCAGCAGGATCTCGGCGCCGCTTTCCGCCAGTGTCTCGGCGGCGTCCGGCGTCCACATGTCCTCGCAGATCAGCACGCCCAGGCGCACGCCGCGCACATTGATCGGCCCGGGCAGCGAGCCGGCCTCGAACACGCGCTTTTCGTCGAACACGCCATAGTTCGGCAGGTCGTGCTTGTCGCGGCGTGTCAGGATGCGGCCCTGATCGAGGTAGAGCACGGAATTGGTCACCACCGGGCGCGGCACGCCGGCGGCCGGCACCGCCTCGCACCAGGGCGTCGCCAGCAGGACGGCCGGGCCGCCGTCCGCAGTCTCGCCCGCCAGGCTGTCGACCGCGGCGCGCAGCGCCGCCAGGAAGGCCGGCTTCCACACCAGGTCCTCCGGCGGGTAGCCGGACAGCGCCAGCTCCGTCGTCATCAGAACATCGGCACCGGCGGCGGCCGCGGCGGCGCGGGCCTGGCGGATCAAGCCAAGGTTGCCGGCGACGTCGCCGACGGTCGGGTTGAGCTGCGCCAGGGCGATGACAAGGCGGTCGGGCGGCGAGGTGGTCATGGCCCTTGATAAGCCCGCGGCCCGGCCAGCGGCAAGCCGGGTCACTGCAAGGGTGCCATCCGATCCAAAGGCGTCCGTGAAAGGGTTTCCGGCCAAAGCCTTGTGACGACGCAACCCCAGACCTTCGGCTAGTGGTAAACTGTCTGGTAGTTGCTTACATCAGCCACGCCGACCGCCACAGCCGACCCGCCCGAGTGCCATGGATTCGCCCAGCATCGCCGTCACCGACCCGCGCTTCCTGCCGCTTGCCCAGTGGCTGATCGAAGCCGGCGAGCGCGCGCGTGGCGCCGGCGAGGTGCTGGAGGGCTATGCCGAGCATTTGGTGGCCGCCGGTGTGCCGCTGGCGCGCGCCTCGACCCACATCCAGACGCTGCACAGCGAACGGACCGGCATCGGCCGGGTCTGGCGCCACGGCGAAAGCACGGTGGAGCAGCACTACGACTATTCGGCCGATGTCGACCGCGCCTACGAAACCAGCCCCATCAAGACTGTTCACGATACCCGCAAGTGGCTGGCGCTGCGCCCGCAACTGGACGCCGGCCCCTATTCGATCCTGGCGGACCTGAAGGCGGAGGGCCTCACCCACTACCTGATGGGGCCGCTGTTCTATTCCGATGGCGAGGTGCACGCCGTTTCCTTCGCCACCAGGCGGCCCGAGGGCTTCACCGAGGGCGACCAGCAGCTGCTGCGGAAGCTGCAGCCGCTCTACAGCCGTATCCTTGAGCTCAAGACCCTGCACCGCATGCTGACCGAGGTGCTGAGCATCTATGTCGGTCGCGAACCCGGCGGCCGCATCCTGGCCGGCCAGGTGCGCCGCGGCGATGTCACCCAGCTCGCCGCCGCCATGCTCTATGTTGACCTGCGCGGTTTCACCCAGCTGTCGAACGAGATGGACGACACCGCGCTGGTGGCGCTGCTGAACCACTATTTCGACTGCTTCGTGCCGCCGGTGGTGGCCAATGGCGGCGAGGTGCTGAAGTTCATTGGCGACGCCGTGCTGGCGATCTTCCCGCAGCCTGAAGGCGAGGCGCCGGTGAAGGAGCCGCGGTTGCGCGCCCTGGCCGCGGCGGAGGAGGGCTTGGCCAATCTGGCGCGGCTGAACCTGGAGACCCGCCCCGCCGACCGGCCGCTGAAGGCAGGCGTGGCGCTGCATCTGGGGCGCGTCGCCTATGGCAACGTCGGCTCAGTGGAGCGGCAGGATTTCACCGTGATCGGCCGCGACGTGAACCTGGTCAGCCGCCTGGCGGCGCTCTGCGCCCGCACCGAGCAGTCGCTGCTGATGTCGACCCGCTTCGCCCAGGGACTGAAGCGGTCGCTAAGGCCGATGGGCCCCTTCCGCTTGAAGGGCTTCGCCGAGCGCCAACGCGTCTACACGCTGCTCGAGGAAGCTGCCGCCGACGCCGCCTAGCTGCGGCCGAGCAGCCGCGCCAGACGTTGCCGCAGGCGCCACACGCGCGACCGTTCGACGAACGCGACCCGCGCCTCGGCCTGGCGCGCGCGACGCAGCAGGGCGCCACGCTCCTGCGCCAGCTTGTTCAGTTCGGCCTGCACATAGTGCAGCTGGGCCGTCTGCTGCGACAGCCGCAGCGCCATGTCGGCCTCGGCCGCCCGCTGGCGTCCACTGTCCTGCTCCAGGAGCTGCCGCGCCTGCTGCAGACGCTGGTTGAAGTTGTCGGCGGCCTGACGCAGGGCGTCGTTGATATAGTCACAGCGCCAGGCAGGGTCCTGCACCCGGGCGGCATAGAGACGTGTTTCCTCCTGCCGCTTCTCCAGCGACCAGCCCCAGCGCAGCGCCGCGGGCAGGCAGACCGCGCTGATGGCGAAGCGCGTGGCGAAGGTCAGGCCGGGCTGGCGCAGGAACTTGCGCCACATGAACAGGTCGCTCCAGATGTCCGGCGGCGCTGGCGTCCAGCCCTCAGGCAGGCTGCGATAGGCCGCGAGGCGATAGGCCGAACAGGTGGGGCCGGCCAGGTTGGTCATGCCGTCGAGCATGGCCTGGCGGAGCTCCGGATTGGCCAAGTCGGCGGCAATTGTCACGACCTCACCGCCTGGGCGCATTTCGACATGCAGCATGTTGCCGAAATCGGCGACCGCCAGCAGACGCTCCACCTCTGCAAGGTGGTTCGGCAGCCAGAGATCGTCGTCACCCAGCTGGCAGACAAAGCGCCCGCGCGCGTCGCACAACGCCATGTGGCGCCAGATCTCGCCGCGGTTGGCGCCCTTCTCGTGCACCCGCACCGAAAGGCGCGGATCTTCGGCCGCCAGCGCCTGGGCGCAGTCCACGGTCTCTGCCGGGGCACCATCGCAGATGATCATCAGCTCGAAGTCGCCGCGCGTCTGCGCCCGCACCGAGGCCACCGCGAAGGGCAGCAGCGCGGGCGCACGGTTGACCGGCAGCATGATGGTAAAGGTCGGCTCCAGGGTGGCGCTCATGCACCGATCAATCCCGCGGCGCGCCGTATCTCGTCAAGCCGTTCGGCGACCTGCAGTTCGTCCTCGATCGGGCTCAACGGCGGCGGGCCGCCGGCGAGATGGGCCAGGAAGGCCTCAATCTCCAGCTCCAGCGGCAGGCGCGTGCCGACCGCCAGGCGCTGCTCCTCGCCCGCCGCACCCGGCGTCCCCAGGCGCAGGGTGATGCTGTCGTCGTAGGAACCGCCAAGTTGGGCGCTGCCCTCGCTGCCGGTCAGCACCACGCTGCGACGGTGTTCGGGATGGGCAATCGCATACTCCAGCAACACCTGCGGCGCCGCGCCGTCGGCAGCACCGAGCAGGGCCAGGACGCCGCCATCGACCCGCCCGGGCACCGTGGCCCAGGCCTGGCGCAGCGGCGGGATGTCGCCCAGCAGATGCAAAGTCATGGACAGCGCGTGGGGCAGCAGGATGGTGGCGGCGTCCACGTCGCGGTGCGGATTGCCCCAACCGAATTGACGGATCTGCAGTGCCAGCGGCTGACCCAGGCGACCCTCGGCCAGCAACGCGGCCAGCGCCGTCACGCCCGGATGGTAGCGCCACTTGTGCATGACGAAGAGTCGACCGTCGGCCCGCTGCCGCAGCCGCTGTGCACCAGCCAGGGTGTCGGCCAGCGGCTTCTCGCAGAAGATCGGGCGGCCGCGCGGCAGCAGCGCCTCGACCACCGCCAGGTGATGGATCGTCGGCACCGCGACCAGGTAGCCGTCCTGCGGCGGCAGGCTGTCGAGTGCGTCGTGCCAGGCGGCGGCACCCAAGGCGACGGCCTCAGCCTGCGTCCGGTCTCGCAGCGTCACCACCTCAACCCGCGCGCCCAGCATCACCAGGTCGCGCAGAATATGGCGGCCCCAGCGGCCGCAGCCGATCAGACCGACGCGCAGCGTCATGCCGGATGCCTGAGCGCCGTGGCGTAGGCGGCGAGCAGCTCGGCGAAGCTGCCGGCCATCCGGTCGCGCGCCGAGAGGATGGGCTGGCCGGTCGGCCAGGCGAGCCCCAGGGCCGGGTCATCGAAGCGACAGCCTAGCCCGTCCGCCGGGTCCCAGGCGCAGTCGACCGCCAGCAGCAAGGTGGCCCCCTGTTCGGAGAAGAAGCCGTGCGCCACGCCGGCCGGAATGCGCACCGAGACAGGCTGGCTCGCGTCGAGTGCCAGCAGTGCCGTGGCCCCGCCAGGCGAAGGAGCGGCCGCGCCACGGCAATCCTTGAGGCCCACCAGCAGCTGCCCGGAGAGAAGGCAGAGATAGTCCCAGTGGCGATGATGCAGATGAACCCCGCGCAGGCTACCAGGCACGAACTCCAGCAGGTTCAGCTGGCGGATCGTGATGGACTCAGGCCAGGAGCTGCGGTGAAACTCCGTGAGCGAGCCACGGCGGTCCCGTTGCGGCTGCAATGCGCGCAGCGCGACACCGGGGATTGCCAGCGCATCCCGTTCCATCGTGAGGCTAGTGCGCGGCCAACATGCGGCGCAGCTCGGCCAGACTGCCGGCGCCGCTGTCGGCATCCGACAGCAGCGGCCGCTCCGGCCGCCAGGTCGCCCGCAAGTCAGGATCGTCCCAGCGACATCGCCAGTCATCCTCGCCGTCGTGCTCGCGGGTGCGGCCGACCAGCAGCAGCGACGGGACGACGAACGCCAGGCCGTGCAGCACGCCGGCCGGCACGAGCAGGCTGGTAGGTGCCACGGCGCGCAGGTCCAACGCGAAGCAACGATCCAACGTCCGCGAGTCTGGCCGCAGATCGTAGAGCACGATCTCCGCCGCGCCGCGTGGCAGGACATAGATCTCATCGTAGTGCAGATGCAGGTGCATGCCGCGGAGCGCCCCGGCTTCGTTACGGGTGACGTTCCATTGCACGACGGCGGTGTCGGACCATTCGGCGCGATGTACCTCGGTCAGGCTGCCGCGCGCATCGGCATGCGGCGTGAGGGGGCGCAGGAAGGCGCCCACCGGCAGGTCTGTCCCCTGTTCAATGCAATGCGACTGCATCTGAATAGCCTAACAGGGAAGGGTATGCGCGGATAGGCAGTTAGGCAGTGTGACGCTGCCCGACCGCCCAGCGCCCAGTCCGCGCCTACTCGCCGGCGACCGCCGCTAGCTTCTGCGGCACGCCCCGCGCTTCCCGCTCGGCCTTCAGCTGCTCGGCCACCAGGAAAGCCAGCTCGAGCGCCTGGGCGCCGTTCAGCCGCGGGTCGCAGTAGGTGTGGTAGCGGTCGGCCAGCGCTGCATCGCTGATCGCCTGCGCGCCGCCGGTGCACTCCGTCACGTCCTTGCCGGTCATCTCGACGTGCACGCCGCCGGCATAGGTGCCCTCGGCCAGGTGGGCGGCGAAGAAGCCGCGCACCTCGGAGAGGATACGGTCGAAGGGCCGCGTCTTGTAGCCAGACGAGGACTTGATGGTGTTGCCGTGCATCGGGTCGCAGGACCAGACCACCGCCCGCCCCTCGCGCTTCACCGCGCGCAGCAGCGGCGGCAGGCCGGCCTCGACCTTGTCGGCGCCCATGCGGCTGATCAGCGTCAGGCGGCCCGGCTCGTTCTCCGGGTTCAGCGTGTCGATCAGGCGGATCAGCTCGTCCGGCTTCAGCGAGGGGCCGACCTTCATGCCGATCGGGTTCTTCACGCCGCGCAGGAACTCGATGTGCGCGCCGTCCGGCTGGCGGGTGCGGTCGCCGATCCACAGCATGTGGGCCGAGCAGTCGTACCACTGGCCGGTCAGGCTATCGACGCGGGTCAGCGCCTCCTCGTAGGGCAGCAGCAGCGCCTCGTGGCTGGTGTAGAAGTCGGTCTCGCGCAGCTGCGCCACGCTGTCGGAGGTCAGGCCGACGGCCGCCATGAAGGCCAGCGTCTCGTCGATCCGGTTGGACAGCGCCTCGTAGCGCGCGCCCTGCGGCGAGCCGGCGACGAACTGCAGGTTCCACTGGTGCACCTTGTGCAGGTCGGCGAAGCCGCCCTGGGCGAAGGCGCGCAGCAGGTTCAGGGTCGCGGCCGATTGGTTGTAGGCCTGCACCATGCGCTGCGGGTCCGGCGCCCGCGGGCCGTCCTGGAACTCGATGGCGTTGATGATGTCGCCGCGGTAGCTCGGCAGCTCCTTGTCGCCGATCACCTCGGTCGGGGCCGAGCGCGGCTTGGCGAACTGGCCGGCCATACGGCCGACCTTCACCACCGGGCAGGCGGCGCCGAAGGTCAGCACCACCGCCATCTGCAGCAGCACCTTGAAGGTGTCGCGGATGGTGTTGGCGTGGAACTCGGCGAAGGATTCGGCGCAGTCGCCGCCCTGCAGCAGGAATGCCTCGCCCTTGGCGACCCGGCCGAGCTGCCCCTTCAGGTTCCTGGCCTCGCCGGCGAACACCAACGGCGGATACTGGCGCAGCTGCCCCTCGGCGCCTTCCAGCGCCTTGGCATCGGGATAGACGGGAACCTGCTGGATCGGCTTGCCGCGCCAGGAGGTCGGGGTCCAGGACTGCACCATCGGATCGTCCACTTCGGAAAGGTTCTAAGCCAGGGGGAAGGGTTTTAGCCCCCTGGGGGCCGCGAATCCAGCCTCTTCCCCTTGGCTGTTTAGCCCTTGCTAGAGGTGCTGTGAGGCAGTGGTTATCATTTGATTTTCATAAATATAATTAGTTAAAATTATTTGTATTTTTCTTATTGTTTTCTTTCATCATCTTGAATCTAGTCGATGTCTTTCCTATATCCACTGTCTTGACGATAGAATAACTAGGAAGAAGAGAAATGGCAAACATCGAAAAGACAAGCGAGATCATTGGTCAGCTGGCGGCGCGCGCACTCAAAGACCCCGGGTCGTTGACGCACGAGGAAATTAAGAAATTGGCTGGCTCGGCGCTAACGCAACGCCCCGACAAGTAGGAATTGAACCTCGTCGGTGACTGGTTCATCGCCGAGGTCGCGGTTCGCAACCACACGGACAAACCTGAGCCTGTCTATCCTACTGCGCGATGGCGTAGTACTTGCGGATCGGCTCGAGCGTCTCCCAGGTGCCGACGAAACCCTTGGGGATGACGAAGGCGTCGCCGGCCTTGTATGTCTTGGCCTTGCCGCCGGTCGGCGTCAGCTTCACCTTGCCGGCCAGCAGGACGATGAACTCGTCCTCGCCGTACTTCACGTTCCAGACGCCCTTGGTCGCGGTCCAGAGGCCGCAGTGGAACTTGCCCTTGGCGTTGGTGAAGTCGTTGCGAGTCGTGGTGACGGGCTTACCCGAGACCACCTTCTTGGTGTCGATCGGCGCCTTCTCGGCCTGGCCGCCGCGCGGCTTCACGGCGATGGTCTGTACGGTCATCGGAGAGTCCCCTCTTGAACTAGGCGCGGCTATTCAGCCGCCTTGGCCACCGGTTCGGCAAGTTTCTCGCGCATCGTCACGAACTCCTCCGCCGCCGTCGGATGGATGCCGACGGTGGCGTCGAAGTCGGCCTTGGTGGCGCCGGCCTTGATGGCGATGCCGATGCCCTGCAGGATCTCCGGCGCATCCAGGCCCACCATGTGGACGCCGACCACGCGGTCGCTCTTGGGCTCGACGATCAGCTTCATCAAAGTGCGCTCGCTGCTGCCAGACAGCGTGTGCTTCATCGGCTTGAAGTCGCTGCGGTAGATGTCGACCGCGCCATACTGCTTGCGCGCCGCCGCCTCGCTCAGGCCCACGGTGCCGATGGGCGGGTGGCTGAACACGGCGGTCGGGATGTTGGCGTAATCCATTGCCGTCGGCTTGCCCTGGAACAGCGTCTTCACCAGCGCCATGCCCTCGGCCAGGGCGACCGGCGTCAGGTTCACCCGGTCGGTGACGTCGCCGATGGCGTGGATCGAGGGCACCGAGGTCTGCGACAGCGGATCGACGGCAATCGCGCCCTTGTCGCTCAGCTTGACGCCAACCTGCTCCAGCCCCAGGCCCTCGACGTTGGGCAGCCGGCCAATGGCATAGACCACGGCGTCGTATTCCGTGACGTCTCCACTGGAGAAGTGCACGGCCAGGCCGCCGGCGGTCTTCTCGATGCGGTCGATGATGCAGTTGAAGATCAGGCGGATGCCTTTCTTCTCCATCTCGGCCTTCAGGAAGCGGCGCACGTCGTCGTCGAAGCCGCGCAGGAACAGGTCGCCGCGATAGATCTGCGTCACCTGGCTGCCCAGGCCGTTGAAAATGCCGGCGAACTCCACCGCGATGTAGCCGCCGCCGGCCACCAGCACGCGCTTGGGCAGCGCCGGCAGGAAGAAGAGGTCGTCGGAGACCAGGCCCAGCTCGGCGGCGCCCGGCCGGCTGTCGCGCTGCGGCTTGCCGCCGGTGGCGACCAGGATGTGGCGAGCGGTGATGCGCTTGCCGCCAACCGCCACGGTATGCGGATCGACGATGGTGGCGCGACCCTTGATGATCTCCACCCCTGCCTTGCCCAGGATCTGCTCGTAGATCCCGTTCAGCCGTTGGATTTCCTTGTCCTTGTTGGCGATCAAGGTCGGCCAGTCGAAGCTGGGCGCCGGGCCAGACCAGCCGTAGCCGACGGCGTCGTGAAAGTCCTCGCGGAAGTGCGAGGCGTAGCTGAAGAGCTTCTTCGGCACGCAGCCGACGTTGACGCAGGTGCCGCCGAACCAGCGCTCCTCGGCGATGGCAACCTTGGCCCCGGTCGCGGCGGCGAAGCGCGCGGCGCGCACGCCGCCCGAACCGCCGCCGATGGTGAAGAGGTCGAAGTCGTAGTGTGTCATGGCTGGACCATAATCCCTGCCCCCGCTGGGGCAAAGCGCAGCGGCAGGCATCAGTGCAATGCCGTCAGGGCTGGAACAGCGCCCGCCAGCGTCGCCAGGTGAGGAACCCCAGCACCGCCGCCTGCGCCAAGGCCGAGAGCAGCGAGGGCAGCGCCGGCCCCAGCGGCAGCGGCGTCAGCAGCGCGATGGCGGCCCAGGCTTGCATGCCGCCCAGCAGTGCCTGCAGCGGACCGTATAGCACCAGCAGGTAGAGGAAGGCCGTCAGGTCGCCGCGCTGCGTGCGCCCGGCATTGATCCACAGCACGAAGGCCGCATCGCGCAGGGCGAAGAGCGCGAAGCCCAGGCTGGCCGCCCAGGGCGCCGGGGCGGCGACGTGGAAGTGCTCCGCCACGGCGTCCCACAGGCCGCCACCCACCGTCTGGTCGGCGGCGCCGCGCCACAGCGTCACTGCCAGCAGCAGCGGCCAGCCCAGCGCCCACCAGGGCAGCGCCGCAAGGGCCCGCCGCGGGCGACCGGCGCGCAGCGCGGCAAAGAGCTGGCGATAGCGCAGCGGCTCATTCCGCTCGGCGAAGAGCGCCACGTAGAAGAAGGCCAGCGCGACACCGAAAGGCCCCACCAGCGGGCCCAGCAGCTTCGCATCCAGCCCCCCGACCCCGCCGAAGCCCTGCACGAAGGCCATGACGAAGAGCGTGAACAGCGGCCAGGCCCAGGGTAGCGGCTGGCGTTGCAGCTGGCTGGCCATCAGGCGCAGGCAGGCCAGCACCGCCCAGGCGCTGAAGGCCAGCGCGGTCACGGTGACAAAGAGATCGCCGTCAAACACCTGGCCGTACCAGACGAAGGTGGCGTTCCACAGCCCGACCGTCGAGAAGATCGAGACCTTGGCAAAGAGGCCGAGCAGCAGCAGCGCGGCGAGCAGCGCCAGCACCTGCGGCCAGGTGGTGCCCAGCCGTGGCATCAGGCGGCGCTTGTTCAGCAGCACCAGGGTCACCACGATGGCGACCGCATGCAGGAACAGGCCGGAGGCCAGGCGCTGCACCAGCGCCGCCAGCAGGCCGCCCAGCGGTCGCCCGTCACCCAGCCAGCCAAAGGCGAAGAGGCCAAGTCCTATCAGCCCGCCGTACCAGATGAAGGCGGTGGCGCCGAACAGCTTACCGAACACCAGCGCGCCCGGCGACAGGGCGGACAGGCGCTGCCCGGTCCAGGTGTCGCCGTTGACCTCCTCGCTCACCGCCCCTGCGGCGCGCCGGCTGCCCCAGAGGAACACCATGACGTAGAAGATCCAGCTGCCCAAGTTGGACAGGTCGGCCGGGTTGCCGCGATTGGCCACCTGGTTCAGCAGCACCAGCACCAGGACGATGACCGGCAGTGCGATCAGCCGCTGCGGCGAGAGTTCGAGCCAGAGGTTGCGGCGGAACTCGGCCAGAAAACTCATGACCTGGCCCCCCGCACCCGCTCCAGGTACTCCGACTGCAGCGAGGTCTTCACCGGCGCGAAGCTGACCACCGGCAGGCCGGCGCGCACCAGGTCTGCCAGCGCGGCGGCCTGCGCCGCCGGATCATCCGGCAGCTCCAAGGTCGCCACGCCCTCGACCAGCACGGCCGGATGCCCGGCGGCGGCCAGGGCCGCCGCCAGGTCGCCGCTGTCCGGCAGGAAGCGCACCGCGACCGCGACCCGGCCGCCCGGCGCCCGGCGCTCGCCGGTCAAGGGCTCGAAGGAGACCAGGCGGCCACCGTCGATGATCATCAGGTGGCTGGAGTAGTCCTCCAGCTCGGCCAGGATGTGCGACGAGACGATCAAGGTCATGCCGCCGTCGCGAAGGCTGCGCAGCAGCTGCGCCAGCTGCAGCCGTGCCTCGGGATCCAGGCCCGAGGCCGGCTCGTCCAATATCAGCAGCGGCGGCTTGTGAATGATGGCCTGGGCGATGGCCAGGCGCTGCTTCAGGCCGCGCGACAGCGTGCCGGCGGCCTCCTGCAGCCGGTCTTCGAGGCCGACCTGCTGCGCCGCCCAGGTGACCGCGCCGGCCACCGAGTCCGTTGCCACGCCCTGCGCCCAGGCGCGATAGGTCAGGCAGCGCTGGATCGACAGCCGCTCGTAGAGGCCGAAGAGATCCGGCAGGTAGCCCAGCTTGCGATGCGTCGCCGGCGGGTCAGCCAGCGCATCCTCGCCCAGCAGGCGGATGGAGCCGTGCAGCGGCTCGTCCAGCGCCGCCAGGCAGCGCATCAGCGTGGTCTTGCCGGCGCCGTTCGGCCCGACCAGCGCGGTGATGGAGCCGGCCGGCAGCGCGAAGCTGACGGCATCCAGCGCGCGGCGGCCGGGATAGTCGTAGGTGAGGTCGGTGACCTCAACGAGGGGGGTGGTCATGCGGGGCACTCTAGCTGTCTGTCGCGCGCTTTACGCGAAGATCTCGATCGGACAGCCCAGCTCGACCGCCTGGAACAGCCTTGTCATCACGCTGTTGCTGACAGCGATGCAGCCGAGGGTCCAGTCGCCGGGCAGCGCCGCGTCGGGCTCCAGGTCCACCCAGTTGGGCTGGCCGTGGATCATGATGTCACCGCCTGGCGGTACCCCGGCCGCCTGGGCGTGGGCGCGGTCGGCCGCGTTGGGGTAGCCGACCCGAAGCGACAGGTAGAAGCGGCTATGCTCGTTCTTGAAGTCGATGGGATAGCGCCCCTCGGGCGTGCGCCCGTCGCCTTCGCGCTGCTTGTGGCCGAGCGGGTCGAACCCCAGCGCCACCTGGCTTTCCAGCACCACGCGGCCGTCGGCCCAGAGGGCGAGGCGCCGCGCCGCCTTGCGCACCTCAATGCGCTGGGCGCGCAGCGCGGAGGGCCAGGGATCCGGCAAGGGCGATGGTGGCGGCGACACGCCCCGCAGCAGGCTGCTGCGTTGCCACCAGAGCCCCGACCCGCCCGCCACGGCCAGTCCGCCACCGATCAAGAGTGTCCGTCGTCGCATGGCCGACAACCTGGCCGGCGACTGTGGCAAATCTGGGAAGCCATCAGCCCCGGACTTGGTCGCCCGCGAGGATCGCGAAGCTGACGGCTGCCGCGATGACGGCCAGGAAGAAGACAGCGGCGGCGATCAGGAAGCGGCGGCGAAAGGGCGCCGCGTGCGGCTGGAAGCCCTTGCCACTCCAGAAATCCATCCCGTGCGTCACCAGGTGCCACAGGCTGACGCCGGGCGCACGACGCCGGACCATGGCGATCGCGCTGGCCAGGGCAACCAGGAAAGCCAGCAGGGCGATGGCTGGCGCCAAGTAGGTCAAGCCCTCCAGCAGGGTGTGGAACAGATCCATCGGCGGGCTATCGGGCCTCTGGCGCGACCTGCACGATGGCCTTGCCGCTGTTCTTGCCGGCCAGCAGCCGCAGCAGGTGGGGCACCGTGGCCTCCAGGCCCTGGACGATGTCCAGCTGGGTGGTGATCAGGCCGGCGCGCGCCCATGCGGCGATCTCGGTCCGCGCCTGCGCCAGCTGGTCGGCATGATCGAAGATGATGAAGCCCTGCATCAGCGCCCGCTTCACCAGCAGGGCGCGATTGTAGCGCGGCCCCTGCGGCGGCGGCGAGGAAGGGATGCCCATGGTGCCGCAGAGCACGATGCGGGCGCCGACATTGATGCGTTCCATCACCGCGTCGCTGATCGGCCCGCCGACATTGTCGAAGTAGACGTCGATGCCCTGCGGCGCTGCCTTGTCCAGCGCCGCGCCGACATCCTCGCCGCGATAGTCGATGGCGGCGTCGTAGCGGAACTCGGTCAGGCAGGTTCGCACCTTCTCAGGCCCGCCGGTGATGCCCACGGTGCGGCAGCCCTTCAACTTGGCGATCTGCCCGACCACGGAGCCCACGGCGCCGGCAGCGGTGGAGACCACCACGGTCTCGCCCGCCTTGGGCCGGCCGATGTTGGCCAGGCCGAGCCAGGCGGTGCAGCCGTTGATGCCCAGCAGATGCAGCGCGCTGGTCAGCGGCAGGTCGCGCTCCTCGATCACCCGCTCCACCGTCGCACCGTCGGTCAAGGCCCATTCCTGCCAGCCGAAGCGGCCATAGAGGTAGTCACCGACCTTGAGCGTCGGATGGCGGCTCGCCGCCACCTGGCCAACCGCGAAGGCGCGCATGACGCCATCGATCGGCACCGGCTCGCTATAGTTCGCCACCGCGCTGATCCAGCCGCGCATCGCCGGGTCCAGTGACAGGTAGATGTTGCGCACCAGCGCCTCGCCCGGCCCAGGTTCTGGCCGCGCCGCGCTGTCGAGGCGAAAGAGCTCCGCCGTGACGCCGGCCGCGCCGGGGCGTTCGGCCAGAAGGATTCGACGGTTGCTGGCGGTCATGCGTGCGCTCCTGTGCTGCCGCGACAGGACACCTGTGGCGCGGCGGCTGGTCAAGCCCTCGCCGGCCGGTCCGATCGCCAAGGACCGGGCCGTCATGCAAAAGGGGCGGACCCTGCGGCCCGCCCCTTGCGCGACAGAAAGCGTGGAGGCCTCAGATGCCGCCCATGCAGAGGTACTTGATCTCCAGGAAGTCATCGATGCCGTACTTCGAGCCTTCGCGGCCGACGCCGGATTCCTTGACGCCGCCGAAGGGCGCGACCTCGGTGGAGATGATGCCGGTGTTGATGCCGACGATGCCGGTCTCCAGGCCCTCGGCGACGCGCCAGACGCGGCCCATGTCGCGCGCGTAGAAGTAGGCGGCCAGGCCGAAGACGGTGTCGTTGGCCATGGCGATGGCCTCGGCCTCGTCCTTGAAGCGGAACAGCGGGGCGACGGGGCCGAAGGTCTCTTCCTGCGTCACCTTCATCTTGGTGGTGACGCCGGTCAGCACGGTCGGCTGATAGAAGCTGCCGCCCAGTGCGTGGCGCTGACCGCCGACCGCCACCTTGGCGCCCTTGGCCACGGCGTCGGCGACATGCTCCTCCACCTTCTCAACCGCCTTCATGTCGATCAGCGGACCGGTCGTGATGCCGGCCTCCAGGCCGTTGCCGACCTTCAGGCCGGCCACCTTCGCCGCCAGCTTCTCGGCGAAGGCGTCATAGACCTTGTCCTGCACCAGGATGCGGTTGGCGCAGACGCAGGTCTGCCCGGTGTTGCGGAACTTGGAGAGCATGGCGCCCTCCACCGCGGCGTCCAGGTCGGCGTCGTCGAACACCAGGAAGGGGGCGTTGCCGCCCAGCTCCATGGAGACCTTCTTCACCGTCTGGGCGCACTGTTCCATCAGCAGCTTGCCGACTTCGGTTGAGCCGGTGAAGGTCAGCTTGCGCACGATGGGATTGGCGCTCATCTCGCCGCCGATGGCACTGGCGGTGCCGGTGACGACCGACAGGATGCCGGCCGGCACGCCAGCGCGCTCGGCCAGCTCGGCCATGGCGAAGGCGGAATAGGGAGTCTGCGTCGCCGGCTTGATCACGATGGGGCAGCCGGCGGCCAGCGCCGGGCCGGCCTTGCGGGTGATCATGGCGTTGGGGAAGTTCCACGGCGTGATGGCCGCGACCACGCCGATCGGCTGCTTGATCACGACGATGCGCTTGTCGGGCTGGTGCTGCGGGATGACGTCGCCATAGATGCGCTTGCCTTCCTCGGCGAACCATTCGATGAAGCTGGCGCCATAGGCGATCTCGCCCTTGGCCTCGGCCAGCGGCTTGCCCTGCTCCATCGTCAGAATGGTGGCCAGGTCGTCCTGGTTCGCCATCATCAGGTCGAACCACTTGCGCAGGATGTTGGAGCGCTCCTTGGCGGTCTTGGCGCGCCAGGCCGGCCAGGCCTTCTCGGCCGCCTCGATGGCGCGGCGGGTCTCGTTGGCGCCCAGCTTGGGAATGGTGCCCAGCGCCTCGCCGGTGGCCGGGTTCTTCACCGTGATCGTCGCCTTGTCGTCGGCGTCGACCCACTTGCCGTCGATGTAGGCCTGCTGACGGAACAGCTTCGGGTCGTTCAATTTCGGAGCCATGCGTTAACCCTCCAAGGGATCTGGGCCCGGCGCGTCAAGGCGCCGCCAGGCGGGGACAAAAGGCCGGCTAGAGATAGCCCTTCGGCCGCTTTGGCGCCACCCCCGGCCGCCCGCGGGCTCTGCCTGGCGGGCAAGGCAGCCCTGACCCGGTCCAGGAATCGCCACAGTCGGGGTAGAAGACCCTGGGGGTGCCATTGGCCACCGGCCCTCGACAGGCGGCCGCCGCGGCGCGACTATCGCGCTGCAACATGAGGAGACCCTATGCGCGCACCGCTTTTCGCCGGCCTGCTGGCCCTGCTGCTGCCGGTCCTGCAAGCGCCGGTCGCGGCGCAGCCGCCCGGCTGGATCCAGTCGCCGCAGGAGATCGCCGCCCTGGTCGAGGGACGCACGCACCACCGCGACCGCAGCGACGGCACGCAGGAGATCGAGTTCCACAGCCGCGACGGCCGCGTCGCCTACCTGTTCCAGGGCTGCACCTACGCCGGGCGCTGGTGGCTGGAAGAGAACGTGCTCTGCTACGCCTATCCCTCGGTGACCGGCGAGATGTCGCACTGCTTCTGGCTGCGCCAGGTGCGTGGCCAGCTGGAGTACTGGTCGGTGGACGAGCCGCAGGCGCAGACCCCGACCGCCGTCACCACCGACAACCTGCCGGGCAATCCCGACGAGCTGTCGCTGGGCGCCGACGGCCCCTGCCGGGAGATCTAGCACCATGCGCCGGCTGCTCCTCAGCCTCGTCCTGCTGCTGCCGGTGTCCCTGGCCGGCGCGGACGAGGCGCAACTGGCCACCGGCAGCGACGGCTGGATCACCGGCAAGGAGGCGCTGACAGAGGCGATCAGCGACCACACGCAATACCGCGATCGTTCCGACGGCAGCAGCGAGGTGGAGTACCAGGCGCCGGACGGGCGTTCGGCCTATCTGTGGGACAATTGCGTCGAGCGCGGCAAGTGGTGGGTGACCGAACAGGAGATCTGCTACTACTACCCCGACACCGCGCTGCAGGGCCCACACTGCTTCCGGCTGAAGCGCAACGCCGAGCAGCAGCTGGAGTTCTGGTGGGCCGGCGATCCGCTGTCGCCCCTGCCCACCGCCACCACCACCCAGGACCTGAAGGGCAACGTCGAGCGGCTGCCGCTCGGCGTGACCGGCGAATGCGTCGTGTCCTAGCGCTGCTGGCGCTGTTCCTGCTGGCCGCGTCGCCTGCCGCCGCCGACCAGGTGCCGGCACCGGCGCCGCAGGTGCCGCCCGACGGACAGGTGGTGGGCCGCGCGGCGCTGATCGAGCTGGTCGCCGACCGCACGCAGTACGGCGACCGTTCCGACGGGCTGCACGACATCGAGTACCACAGCAAGGACGGCCGCAGCGCCTATTGGTTCGAGGACTGCCTGTGGCGTGGTCAGTGGTGGGCCACCGACAAGATGCTCTGCTACGTCTATCCGACGACCAGCTGGCCAGGCCCGCATTGCTTCACTGTCGAGCGCGAGGACGGCAAGCTCTACTTCGTCGGCGTCGGCGGCACGGTGGACGCGCTGGTGATCGAGATCACCGCCAATTTACCCGGCAACGTCGAGAACTTCCCGATGGATGCCGAGGGCAACTGCGACCAGGTGTCGATGCTGCCGTGACCCCTGCCCTGCCAGCGCCGGACAGCTCCGTCACGGTGCTGATGCCGGTGATCGCCGGCGGCCCGCGGTTGGATGCTGCCGTCGAAAGCATACTGGCGCAGGACACAGCCGACTTCACCCTGCTCATCGTCGACGACGGCGCGCCGGCCGAGGTAAAGGTACAGCTTGCCGCATGGCAGGCGCGGGACCACCGCATCCGGCTGCTGCCGGGCCCGCATCTGGGTGTCGCCGGTGCATTGCAACGCGGTCTCTCGTCCATCGACAGCGACTATGTGGTGCGCATGGACGCGGACGACCGCGCCCTGCCACAGCGCATCGGCCGGCAGGTGGCCTTTCTCGACGCCAACCCCGGGATCGCCGCGGTGGGCTCTGCCGTGCAGCCGATCGACGAGGCCGACGCGCCGACCGGGCCGCCCCTCGTTTTCCCCGGCGACATGGCGGCGATCAAGGCCCTGCTGCGCGAAGCGCGTCCGCCGCTGGCGCATCCCGCCGCCGCTTTCCGCCGCCGGGCCGTGGAAGCCGTCGGCGGCTATCGCCCGCTGTTCGAGGGCGCTGAGGACCTCGACCTCTGGCTGCGGCTGGCCGAGCAGCACCGGCTTGGCAACCTGCCCGATGTCCTGCTGCAGCATCGCCGCTACGCCGGCGCCGGATCGCTGCGCCAGCGCTGGCAGCGCACACTGGTGGGCGAGGCGGCCTTGGCCGCGGCCAACCGGCGGCGAGAGGGCCTTGCCGAGCTGCCGGCCGGGCTGCACGCCATCGACCTGCCGGCGCTCATTGCCCTGTCGACGGATGACGCGACGCGGGACGCGTCGCTGCTGCGGCTGGCCAACCTGGCCTTCAAGCTCTATGGCGTCGAGCGCGGGCTGCCGCCGCTGATACAGGCGGCCGACTGCCTGCGGGCGTTGAGCCACGCCGACCCGCCGGCACGCGGCCTGGCCCGCCAGGTGGCTCGGCGCCTCTGGCGGCGTGGCGCGCGCGGCACCGCGCTGCGCCTGCTGGTCTGGCGGCTGCGCGTCGCGCGCTAGCGCAGCCGGCCAGCCTCGCCGAAGGCGCTCTCGTAGTGCGCCTTCTGCAGCCTGGCGGCGGTCACCACGTTGCCCAGCAGCGTGGCGACAGTCACCGGACCGACGCCGCCCGGCACCGGAGTGATCCAGCCGGCGACCTCGTGGCAGGAGGCGTAGTCGGCGTCGCCCACCACCTGCGTGCTGCCGTCCGCCAAGGTCACCTGGTTGATGCCAATGTCGATCAGCGCGGCGCCCGGCTTGATCATGTCGCCGGTGACCAGGCCCGGCTTGCCGACGGCGACGAAGACCGCGTCGGCCTGGCGCGAGTGGACCCGCAGGTTGCGGGTCATGTGGTGGCAGACCGTGACTGTCGCCCCCTCGCTCATCAGCAGGAAGGCGATGGGCTTGCCGACGATTTCGCTGTGGCCGATCACCACCACCTCGAGCCCCTGCAGGCCGAGGCCGGTCCGCTTCAGCAGCTCGACCGCGGCGACCGAGGTGCAGGGCCCCATCTGCAGATCGTTGTAGACAATGTTGCCGATCGAGGCCGGGTGCAGCCCCTCGACATCCTTCAACGGGTGGATCGCCGACTGCAGCGCACGTACCGACAGGTGCGGCGGCAGCGGGCGCTGCAGGATGATGCCGGTCACGCGGGGATCGGCGTTCAGCGCGGCGATGGCGGCCAGCAGCTCGGCCTGCGTGGTCTCCGCCGGGAAGGTGCGCTGCTCGAAGGCGATGGCGGTGGTTTCCGCCGCGCGCTTCTGGTTGCGCACATAGAGTTCGGCCGCGGCGACGTCACCCACCAGCAGCGAGACCAGGCGCGGTGCCCAGCCAACGGCGGCAAGGCGCTCGGCCTCGGCCTTGGAACCGGCGCGCAGTTCGGCGCCCACGGCTTTGCCGTCGAGGATCTTGTGGTCGCGCGGCAGGGCGTGGACGGCGGCGGACATGGCGGGCTCCGGCAGGGCGTTCAAGCGGCGGTTCGGTCAGGCGGCACGGCTCTAACGCGGCTGGGTGCCGGGCGCAAGACGGATGGGCTGAGCCCTGTCGTCGCCAGCAGTTTGGGTGCCACGGGGCGCCGCCGCAGCGCGGGCCCAGGGGGCCTTGGCCGGAACCGACGGCGCCCACGAGCGTTTAACCTGGACCGCGTGCCCGTTAGGCGCGCCCATTCCATAGGCGCGCCCATTCCAGGTGATCCATGCAGCAGGGCGAAGCCCAGGCCACGCTCCTTCCCGCCGCGTCGGCCAGCCGGCGGCACCGGATCAACCTCGCCACGCTGCCGAAGTGGCTTTTCGTCATTCCCATGGTGGTGCAGTGGTTCTGGCTGGCGCTTTGCCACCGCTCGCTGACGTTGCCGTCGGCGATCAACCCAACCATCACCGCCGGGGGCATGGTGGGCGAGGGCAAGCTTGAGTACTTCGCCACCATGGGACCCTTGGCGCGCGCCGCCACCGCGCCCTTCACCGCCATCGTGAATGACGGGCCGGCCGGCCTGCCGGCGGCACGCACGGCGCTGGCGGCCGCCGGCCTCGCCTTTCCCTTGATCGCCAAGCCCGATGTCGGCTGGTGCGGCTTCGGCGTGCGGCTGCTGCGGGACGAGTCGGATCTCGCCGACTATCTGCGGCGCTTTCCGCTGGGCCAACGCATCGTGCTGCAGCAGTTCCTGACCCAGGAAGGCGAAGGCGGTCTGTTCTACGTCCGCCACCCGAACGAGCCGACCGGGCGCGTCACCGCGCTGCTGCTGCGGCACTATCCGCGCGTGGTGGGCGACGGGGTGCGCAGCATCGCCGCGCTGGCCGCCGGCGATCCGCGGCTGCAGCGGCTGGGCCGCGACGGGCTCAGCGAGCCCTGCTGCGACGTGACACGCGTCCCAACAGCGGGCGAGATCGTGCGCATCGCCACCATCGGCTCGACGCGGGTGGGTGGGCTTTACGAGGAGGCGACGCACCGCATCACCCCGGCGATGAGCGCCGCCATCGATGCCATCGCCCGCGACATGAAAGACTTCCACCTCGGCCGCTTCGACCTGCGCTACGACAGCCTGGCGGCGCTGGCGCAGGGCGAGGGCTTCAGCCTGATCGAGGTAAACGGCGCCGGTTCCGAAGCGGTGCAGGCCTGGGACCCCAAGTACAGCCTCCGCCAGGGCTATGGCATCGTCTTCGCCAAGCAGCGGCTGATCTTTCGGCTGGGCGCCGTCATGCGCCAGCGCGGCCACCGGCCGATCGGGCCGCGCGGCCTGATCCGCTTGCACCGCCGACAGCAGGCACTGATCCGGCGCTACCCACCCTCGAATTAGCCAATGGCCGCTGGTGCTCTATCCAGGCTCGCCATACCAAATGATTGACCGAGTATGGAGAGGGGGGATCGGCGCCATGGGCGGTCACGACCGCCTTCGCGGCGCTGGCCGGGCCGGCGCTGGCTGAGCCCGACCGCTTCGTCTCGGGCCTCGGCCTCTATGTCGGGGTCGAGGGCGGACCTGTAGCGATCCTGCTGCCGGACTACCAGACGGTCAACTTCACCACCGACAGAAACTTTCCCGGCGATGGCAAGTTCACCGCCGACGAGGTGCTCTTAGGGTTCGGTGGCGGCCTGTCGATCGGCCTGCCAATCGATGCCAGCTTGCTGGGTGACGGACTGCGGTTCGAGGTGCGGGGCAGTCTGGCGCAGGCCAAGGGCAGCGAGTTCCAGACGCCGGACAACAATCCGGAAACCCAGGTCCTGTTCGGCTTCCCCACGGTCCCGAAGGTCTACAACGTTTTTATCAACGATCCCCAGAGCTTCACCGCCGGGTTCAAGCGCGAAGCGACGACCTAGTGGGGCCAGGGCCGCGCCTACCTCGACTACCACGCGGAGGGCGTGATGCTGTCGCCCTTCATCGGCGTGGTCGGTGGGGCGTTGGATCAGAACAATCGCGTCGACTACACTCTAGACTTCCCGGTGCCGGATCCCCTGCTGTACGGCCAGAAGGACGACATCGACACCCGCTATCTGGGTGGCGAAATCGGTCTGGAGGCAAGCTTCGCCATTGGCGAGCGCTGGACCCTAGGCGTCAAGGGTGGCGTCGCGCTGCTGCATGCCAGGGGCGAGTTGAAACACCGCTTGACCTTCTACGGCTTCACGGGCACCTCGCTTCTGACATCGCAGGAGCAGGACAGCGACAGCACCCTGGCGGTCAAGGCCGACGCCGGCCTCTCGGCCAGCTATCGCTTCGCTGGCGGCATCACCCTGGCGCTCGGCGTCAACGCCAGCTACCTCAGCGCCGTGGCGACGACCCAGTCGGGCAACACCCTGACCGATCCCCTGACCGCGACGACGCTGGCCTTCGGCACCGCCTGGATGGGCCAGACCAACCTGACGCTGACGATTCCCTTCTGAGCGGAGGTTCGGCCAGGCACCGGTCGGTAGGCCGCAAGCAAAAATCCCTTTGGCAGACTTCACTAACCTAAGATAGTAGAAGACTGGGGAACGCCTGCTCGGGGAGTTGGCGCCATGTATCGCTTCAATCGCCTGTGCGCGGCAGCAGCGCTGATCGCGCTTGCCAGCCCATCCCAGGCCGAGCCTGACCGCTTCGTCGCCGGCTGGGGCATCTACGTCGGGGTCGAGGGTGGGCCCATGGCGTTCCTGATGCCGGACTACAAGACGCTCGACTTCTCCACCGATGGCGCTGTCAGCAGCGACGGCAAGTTCACCGCCGACAACCCGCTCTTCGGCTTTGGCGGCGGCCTCACGATCGGCCTGCCGATAGACGGCAGCCTGTTCGGCGGCGGCCTCAGACTGGAACTCCGTGGCAGCATCGGCCAGGCCACGGCCTCGCAGACCGACACGCCGGTGGCAAATCCACTCGTGCTGTTCAACTCGCCCATGCCGGACATTCCGACACCGGTGTTCTTTGCCACCGGTGCGCCCTTCAACATTTCAGCCCAGTTCGATCGGGAAGTGACGACCTGGTGGGGCGAAGGCCGCGTCTACCTGGACTACAACAGTGGCGGTACGCGACTGTCGCCCTTCGTCGGCGTGATCGGTGGCGCGCTCGACCAGCTTGGCAAGGTCGACTACACCTTCGATGGTCCGACCTTGGACCCCGTCTGGTCGAATCAGAAGGACGACATGACGGCGCGCTACATCGGCGGCGAGATCGGTTTGAACGCTGCCTGGGCCATCGGCGAGCGCTGGAGCCTCGGGGTCAATGGCGGTGTCGCCCTGATGCGGGTCAGCGGCCACCTGAATCACTCGGCCCAGGTCCTTTTCTTCACCGGCACTCCGTCGTTACTGTCGGACGAGAGCGACAGCGATAGCGCACTGGCGGTCAAGGCCGACCTGGGCATCGATGCGTCCTATCGCTTTGCCGGCGGCATCACGCTCGCCTTCGGCATCAGCGGTACCTATCTCAGCGCCGCGCCGACCCTGGATACACCGAACACCCTGGACCCGCTTACGATCGCCACGGTCCGGACTGGCATCGATTTCGAGGATGCCTGGCTTGGCCAGGCCAACCTGACGCTGACGATCCCCTTCTGAGCGAAGTGCCACGCTGAAACGACAAAGGGCGGGACCCGCGGGTCCCGCCCTTTTCGTTAGCGCCAGACGCGGCGGTCAGCCGGCCTGGATCTCGGTGAACATCTCGACGTACTTGACCGAATACTCTTCTGGCAGCGGCTCGAAGAAGATACCGCTGGTGAAGAGGTCCTCGGGATTGCGCATGCCCAGGGCGTCGATGGCCGCGGGGTCGGCGATCTCGAAGGACTTCTTGTTGGAGTGGCCGTAGCTGTAGGCCTCGATCAGGTACTTGCCGGATTCCGGCGCGATCATCGCGTCGATCAGGTCATAGGCCGCGTCGAGGTTGCCGATCGCGTTGTTCAACAGGGTCAGGCCGCAGCACCAGGTGAAGATGCCTTCCTTGGGATTGGCAAAGGCCACCGGGATGCCCTGGTTCTTCAGGTTGGTGTAGCTGGAGTTCCAGGCATAGGCCGCCGCGACTTCGCCGGCCGCCATGGCCTGCTCCATCGTGGTCTGGCTGTCCCAGTAGAAGCGCAGCAGCTTCTTCTGCTTGACCATGAGAGGCCTGACCTCGGCCAGCTGCTCGTCGGTCAGGGCGAAGAGGTTGCGGTGGCCCAGCACCAGGGCGGCGACCTCCACGTTGGTCTCCGCGTCGCTCGACATGCCGATCTTGCCGGCCAGCCGGTCGTCGTAGAGCATGCCCCAGGACTCTTCCATGCCCTCGGTCATGTCGGTGCGATAGATGATCGACGAATTGCCCCAATCGAAGGGCACGAACCAGGTCTTGCCCTCCATCTGCGCGCCGGGCAGCGTGCGCAAGCCCTGGAACAGATCGGGGTAGTGCTTCAGCCGGTCGGTATCCAGCGGTTGGATGACGCCGGCCTCACGCCAGCGGCTGAGCGAGTAGGTGCAGGGGTGCGCCAGCGTCGCTTCGAAGCCGGCCCGCAGCTTGGCCAGGGCTTCTTCCTCGGAGGCGAAGATGGCGTTTGGCGCCACCGCGCCGTACTTGGCGACGTACTCGCCTTGCAGCTCGGGAATCTCATAGCCTTCCCAGGTGAAGTAGATGATGTCGTTCTCGCCGGCGGCGCGCGCCGGGCGCTGCCACATGGGCAGGGTGACCAGGCCGAGGCCGAGCGTCGCCAGCTTCCGGTTGGCTTCGCGCCGGCTGATTCGGCCCGACTTCAGGTCGCGTACGAAGTCCTTCATGATTCTGTGCCTCCCGTGGCGTTGGACAGTTTTCCAACAGTTAGAGACTAACGCTGGCTTGAGTGTCGCTTCAAGGGTCGGGGCTTGACTAGACCCGATAGCGATTCCGGGCTTAGCCTTGGGTTGGCAACGGACTTTGGCGGGGAGGAACGACCATGCGTGCAGTGCTTGCGGGTGCCGGGCTCTGGCTGGCTTTGGCCGGGGCGGCGGCGGCGGCCGAGGTGACGGTGATCAACGACCAGGCGCGCTTTCCCGAGGGACCAGAGGTAATCGACGGCACGCTGTACTACGTCGAGTACGGCGGCCACACCATCATGACCTGGGACGGCAAGGCCGGCGCCACCCTGTGGACGCAAGAGGGCTGCGGCCCCTCGGCGCTGCTGCAGCTGGCGAACGGCGACTTCCTGGTCACCTGCTACGACAGCGGCACCATCGCCCGCGTGTCGAAGGACGGGAAGACCTTGGCGAACTACGACAAGGACACCAACGGCGGCGCGCTGCAGGGCCCTAACGACATCACTACCGACGGCGAAGGCGGTGCTTGGTTCACCGCTTCCGGCCCGTGGGAGAGTGGCCCGATCGTCGGCAAGGTCTTCCACATCACCGCCGAGGGCGTGATCGTCGAGGCGGCCAACGACCTGCACTACGCCAACGGCATCACGCTCAACGCCGACGGCAGCCGCCTGCTGGTGAACGAGAGCGAGGCGGCGCGTGTGATCTCCTTCGCGGTCGAACCCTATGGCACGCTGGCCGACCGCCGGCTCTTCCTGCGGTTGACCGACATCGGCATCCAGCACGAGTGGGGCCCCTACCCCGACGGCATCAAGCGCGATGCGCACGGCAACTACTGGATCGGCACCTACAGCGCCGGGCAGATCGTCGTGGTCGACCCCGAGGGCAAGCTGATCGGCACGGTCGAGGTGCCCTCCGCCGCCTCGCCCAACCTGGCCTTCTCGGCCGACGGCAAGACGGTCTATGTCATGGCGGTCGACGACACCTCGAACGCGCCCTACCTGGGCAAGGTCTACGCGCTGGCCAATCCCTGGCCGTGAGGCGTTAACGCGGCTCAGCCGATCGCCGCCGTCGGCACCACCACGGCGAAGCGATCGGCCAGGCCGGCCAGTTCAGCGCGGTGCAGCTCGGCCGCCGGCACCACGCCGCCGCTGCCGTCCGGCAGGTCGCGCGTGCCGCAGGCGTCGGCCGCCACGGTGCAGCCGTAGCCGAGGTCGAGCGCGGCCCGCACGGTCGAGCTGACGCACATGTGGGTCATGAAACCGGCGACGACCAGACTCTTCACGCCCAGGGCCTCCAACTTGGCCTGCAGGTCGGTCTTGGCGAAGCAGTTGGGCAGCGGCTTGTCGACGATGACCTCACCCGCCGCCGGCGCCACCGAGTCGGCGATGGCATAGGCCGGGGTCGCCGGATCGAACAGCCCGCCGGCCCGGCCGGCATGGCGTACGTGGATCACCGGGCGTCCGACGGCGCGTGCCTTGTCGAGCAGCAGGCGACCCTGCGCCAGCGCCGCCTGCACGCCCGGCAAGGGCAGGCGTCCATCGACGTACTCGTTCTGCATGTCGATCAGCAGCAGCGCGCTGCTGTCCAACGCATGCGGCTTGGGATCGGCACCGGCAAGCTGCAGCAGGGTCTTGGGCAGGGACATGGCACGACAACTCCCATTTTCACGCAACGCGGCAGCAGATAGGCCACCGCCCCCGGACCGCGCTATGGCCAGCGCGGGCCAAACTCCCACGCCTGGCAGGCACAAGCCGGCTGGCTAGCCGCGCTCCAGTTCCGGCCCAACCGCGTCCAGGACGGCGGCCCAGCCAGGACGCGACCGGCAGCGCGTCCACCAGGCTGCGAGGCGCGGCGCCTCGGCCAGCAGCGCCCGGCCTGGCGGTACTGCCGTCAGGTACTGCACGACCGGCGCTAGATGGCAGTCGGCCAGCGTGAGCTGCGCGCCCAGCAGCCAAGGTGCGTGGGACAGGCGCTCCAGCATCCCGAGGGCGCGACGTGAGTCAGCCAAGGCCTCGGCAATCCCGCCCTCGCTTGCGGCACCTTCGCTCAAGGCGACATAGAGACCCCAGACCATCGGCCGATAGGCGTAGGCGTCAACGATGCCCTGGATTTGCCGCAGCCGCGCCCGCGCCACCGGATCGGTAGGTTGCAGCGCTGGGCCGGGAAAGGCTTCGTCCAGGTAGGCCGCGATGGCACGCGTCTCGGTGAGCACGAGGTCGCCATGCCGCAGCACCGGGATCTTGCCAAAGGGATTGAGCGCCAGGAACCAGTCCGGCGGCCCGCCGTGTGCGAAGGGATCGAGATGCTGGCGCTCCAGCGCCACACCCTTTTCCAGCGCTACCAGCCGCACGATGCGGACATAGACGCTGGAGGCCATGCCGATGAGGAGAGGAGCGGTCATGGCTTGCTATCCCCTCTCCCGCGAAGCGGGGGAGGGTTAGGGAGGGGGTCTCGACGAAAGAGCTCCATTGGCAGCCACCCCCTCCCCAACCCTCCCCCACTTCGTGGGAGAGGGAGTTTCTCACTCCACCGTCACGCTCTTCGCCAGGTTGCGTGGCTGGTCGACGTCGGTGCCCTTGGCCACCGCGGCGTGATAGGCCAGCAGCTGCACTGGGATGGCGTAGAGCAGCGGCGCGACGAAGGGATCGACCGTCGGCAGTTCGACCGCGTGGTGCACGCGTTTGCCCAGGCGCTTCACCCCGGCGGCGTCACTCAGCAGAACAACCTTGCCGCCGCGCGCCACCACCTCCTCGATGTTCGAGGCGGTCTTGTCGAACAGCGGGCCGGAGGGGGCGCAGACCACGATGGGCACGGACTCGTCGATCAGGGCGATGGGGCCATGCTTCATCTCGCCGGCGGCATAGCCCTCGGCGTGGATGTAGCTGATCTCCTTCAGCTTCAGCGCGCCTTCCAGGGCGATGGGATAGAGGTTGCCGCGCGCCAGGTAGAGCACGTCGCGCGCCTCGGCCACCTCGATGGCGATGGCGCGGATCTTTTCGTCGTGCTGCAGCACCTCGGCGGCGCGCGCCGGTACCTCCAGCAGCGCGGCGGAGAGCGCCGCCACCTGGGCGTCGTCCAGCGTGCCGCGCGCATGCGCCGCCGCCAGCGCCAGGCAGGCCAGCACGGTGAGCTGCGTGGTGAAGGCCTTGGTCGAGGCGACGCCGATTTCCGGCCCCGCCAGGGTCGGCAGCAGAGCATCGCTTTCCCGCGCGATGGCGCTTTCCGGCACGTTGATGATGGAAAGGATGCGCTGACCCTGGCTGCGCGCGTAGCGCAGCGCCGCCAGGGTGTCGATGGTCTCACCCGACTGCGAGATGAAGAGTGCCGCGCCGCCCTTGGGCATCGGCGCCTCGCGGTAGCGAAACTCGCTGGCGATATCGACCTCGACCGGCAGGCGCGCCAACTGCTCGAACCAGTATTTGGCGGTGAAACCAGCAAGATAGGCGGTGCCGCAGGCCGAGATGGTGAGGCGCGGCAGCGCCAGCCAGTCGAGTCCCAGATCCGGCAACGTGATCTGCCGCGTCAGTGGGTGGACCAGCTGCGCCAGGGTGTCGCCGATGACACCAGGCTGCTCGAAGATCTCCTTCTGCATGAAGTGGCGGAACTCGCCCTTGCCGATCATCGCGCCAGAGACCGCGGTCAGCACCACCGGGCGCTCGACCACCCGGTCATCGGCATCGCGGATCACCGCGCCAGCGGCGCTCAGCTCGGCCCAGTCGCCCTCCTCCAGGTAACAGATGCGCTGGGTCAGCGGTGCCAGTGCCAGGGCGTCGGAGCCGAGGTACATCTCGCCCTCGCCGAAGCCGACGGCCAGCGGGCTGCCGCGCCGCGCACCGATCATCAGGTCGTGCCGCCCAGCGAAGATCAGCGCCAGGGCGAAGGCGCCCTCCAGCCGGTGCAGCGTGGTGGCCACGGCCTGCTGCGGCGTCATCTGCTGGTCCAGGTAGTGGGTGACCAGGTGCAGCACCGTCTCGGTATCGGTCTCGCTCTCGAAGGCTACACCGGCTTCTTCCAGTTCTGCGCGCAGTGCCTGGTGGTTCTCGATGATGCCGTTGTGCACCAGCGCGACGCGCTGGTTGGCATGCGGGTGGGCATTGGCCTCGGTCGGGCGGCCGTGCGTCGCCCAGCGGGTGTGGCCGATGCCGACGGTGCCGGCCAGCGGCTGGCGGGCCAGCAAGTCGGCCAGGTTATTCAGCTTGCCCTCGGCGCGGCGGCGGTCGATGTGGCCGTTGACCAGCGTGGCGACGCCGGCCGAATCATAGCCGCGATAGGCCAAGCGCTGCAGCCCGTCGAGCAGCAGCGGCGCCGCGTCCGCCTTGCCGAGAATGCCGATGATGCCGCACATCTACTTGCGCTCCTTCTCAGCTTTCAGCGCCTTCAGCCGCGCCTTGTAACGGCCGGCCGAGCGCTCCGTGACGGTCATGGGCGCGCGTGTCGCGACGATGGCGTCGGCGGGGACGGATTGCGTAATGGTCGAGCCGGCGCCAACCACGGCGCCCTCGCCGATGCTGACCGGCGCCACCAGCACGGAGTTGGAGCCGATGGCGACGTTGGCGCCGATCTCGGTGCGGTGCTTCATCACCCCGTCGTAGTTGGCAGTGATGGTGCCGGCGCCGATGTTCGCGCCAGCCCCCACCGTGGCGTCGCCGACATAGGCCAGGTGGTTGGCCTTGGCGCCGGCGCCGAGCTGCGTGGACTTGAGCTCGACGAAGTTGCCGACATGCGCGCCCTCGCCGACGACGCTGCCGGGGCGTAGCCGGGCAAAGGGTCCAATCTGCGCACCGCTGCGGATGATGACACCGGTCAGGTGGCAGAAGGCGCGGATCTCCACACCATCCTCCACAATGACACTTGGCCCAAAGACCACATGGGGTTCGATGGTGACGTCGCGGCCGAGTTTGGTGTCCCAAGACAGGTAGACCGTCTCGGGCGCCCGCAAGGTCGCACCTTCTGTCATCGCCTTTCGGCGCAAACGCTGCTGGAAGATCGCCTCGGCCTCCGCCAGCTCCTGGCGCGAGTTGACACCGCGCACCTCGTCGAAGGCGGTCTCCACCGCGCCGGAGGGCGCGCCGTTGACGTTGCCCAGCGCCACCAGCGAGGTCAGGTAGAACTCGCGCTTGGCGTTGTTGTCGTCGATGCGCGCCGCCAGATCAAAGAGCGCCGGCCCAGCGCCGGCCACCAGGCCGCCCCAGATCAGGCCGATCCGCCGCTCCTCGGCGCTGGCGTCCTTCTCCTCGACGATGCGCTGCAGGCGGCCGTCCTGCATGACCAGGCGGCCATAGCCGGTGGGGTCGGGCGGCCGCACGCCAAGCCAGACGAAGGCCGGGCCGCCGGGGCGGCGCCGTTCGGCCAGCATGGCCTGCAGCGTTTCGGGCGAGATCAGCGGCCCATCGGCATAGAGCACCAGCACGTCGGCGCCGGCCGCCAGTTCAGCCGCCAAGGCGTCCCGCGCGGCGAGCACGGCGTGCGCCGTGCCCAGCGGCCGATCCTGGATCGCCGTGGCGTGCGGGGCGACCGCGGCGGCGACGCTTTCCATACCCGGCGCCACCACCACGACGATGCGCGCCGGGTCCAGCGCCTCGGCCGCCGCCAGGACATGGTTGATCATCGGCCGCCCGGCCACGGGATGCAGCACCTTGGGCAGCGCGGACTTCATGCGCGTCCCCTGGCCGGCGGCCAGCACGATCACGGCGAGCGGAGCGGAGGTCACGTCTGGAGTTCCCCGGATTGTCGGGAGTCCAGGTGCCACAGCGGAGCCGTGGTCACAAACTCAAAAAATGTGAGCAATTGTTACGATAGGCCCGCCAGGCGCCATCAGACAGGGGGGCAGATAGGGGGGTCAGAAGGTCGCCTGCCGCAGTTTCTGCTTCAGGCGCGCCTTGTCATCGGCATCGCGGGCGACGCCCAGCGCCTGCTTCCAGGCGGCCTGGGCATCAAGCTTGCGGCCCTGCGACCAGTAGAGGTCACCCAAGGCCTCGCGCGGCTCCAGATAGAGCGGGCTCTTCTTCGCCGCCTCGCGAAAGGCCGCCTCGGCGCCGGCGAGGTCGCCCTGCAGGGTCAGCACCTTGCCCAGCGTGGCGTGGAACATCGGCTGGTCGCCATGGACGATGGCGCTCTCCGCCAGCTCCCGGGCTTCCTGCAGGTCGCCGCCACGGGCAACGATCAGCAGCGCCAGCTTGTTCATCGCCAGGCCGAAGCCCTTGCCCACCGACTGGCGATAGAGCTCCTCGGCGGCGACGAGGTCCTGCGGCACGCCCAGGCCACGCTCGTAGAGGCTGCCAAGATAGGCCATGCCGGCGGCGTCGTTGGCCGCCACCGCGGCGCGGTACCACTTGGCGGCGGTGCCATAGTCGTTCTCGCCGGTCATCTCGCCGCTCTCGTAGCGCAGGCCCATCTCGACCTGCGCCTTGATCAGGCCAAGCTCGGCGGCCTGCTCCCAGTAGCGCAGTGACTTGGCCTTGTCCTTGGGCACGCCCATGCCGAAGTCGTAGGCCTGCGCCAACATGACCACGGCATCCAGCACGTCGCCGGCGGCGGCCTGCTCCAGCAGCGCGACACCCTTGTCCTGATCCTTCGCCACGCCCTGGCCAAAGAGATACATGCGGCCCAGGTAAAACTGCGAGTCGGGCGCGTTGCGTGTCGCCGGGTCGCTCAGCTCGCGAAAAGCGGTGGTGAAGTCATGCCGTTCGTAGGCCACCACGCCGACCAGGAAATCGGCCTTGGCGGGCAGCGCCAGCGTGGCGGGCAGCAGGGCGACAAGGGCACAGAACCTGAAGCGCATGGGCCAACCTCTTGACGATAAATCTAACACAAAGCGCGGCTTGCCTGGACAGCCCCACGAGAGCCCCGCAAGGCCCCCGGGTCCGGGCGGCGCCGGGACCGACCCCGGTCCTCGCCAGACGGCGGCCGCGAGCCTTGGCGCCCATGTGGCCAAAGCAATGCGGCAGCCCTGTGGCGCCGCCCGTTCCCCCGGGCAGGAGCTGTCGGGCAACCGGCCCCGCGACCCAAGCGCCACTTGCGCCCCGGCCACGAACCGGTCATCTGGAGGCACCGTCGCCGATGCCCTTGGTAAGCCCGCTCACCCTAGGCCGGCGCTGCGCCGCTGTCAGTCAAAGGGTCCCGCCGCAATTGCGTCCCAATCCCGCCGAGATGCCGCCTTCCCTGCCTGCCCCGGGCACGCTGCTCTTCGACCTCGACGGCACGCTGGTCGACAGCCTGCCGGACCTGACGCAGGCGCTGAACGCCGTGCTGGCCGGGGCCGGGCTGCCGCCGGCCGACCTGGCGATGAGCCGGCGCTATGTCGGCGACGGCGCCAAGCTGATGCTGGAGCGTGGCTTCCAGGCGCATGGCTGTGCGGTTCCCGCGGACGGCCTGGAACACTTCCTGGCGGCCTACGAAGCCAACCTGACGCGGGAGACCCGACCCTTCCCCGGCGTGGTGGCGACCCTGGCGCGCCTGGCCGAGGCCGGCTGGCGCCTGGCGGTCTGCACCAACAAGACCGAGCGCCACAGCCGCATGGTGCTGCAGGCCCTGGGCCTGCTGCCCTTCTTCGCCGCGGTTGCTGGCGGCGATTCCTTTGCCGAGCGCAAGCCTGACGGACGGCATCTGACGCGCACGCTGACGCAGATCGGCGCGCCGAGCGAGGGCGCCATCATGGTCGGCGACGGCATCAACGACCTGCTGGCGGCGCGCGACGCCGGCATCCCCTGCGTCATCGTCGCCTGGGGCTATGGCGAGCCGGCCAGCCTGGCGGCCGATGCGCTGCTGGAGGACATGGCCGCCTTGCCCGGGGTCGCCGCCGCCCTGCTCTAGACGGCGCGGATGCCGGCCACCGTCGCGATGGCCAGCAGCACGGCGATGAACTCGTTGTTACTGAGCCGCATGGCGACGATGGCCACCAGCAGACCGACCCATTCGGCCGGACCGCCGTTCCAGGCGATGGGGCCGAGGATGGCACCCATCAGGGCGATCGGCAGCGCCCGCAAGGTCGCCTCAACGCGCGGCGTGATCGGCACGAAGCGCATCAGGAAGAAGCCTCCGGCGCGGCAGAGATAGGTGGTCAGGGCCATCAGCAGGATGGCCACCAGCACCTCAGGATCGAGCGACACTGGTCAGTCCTCCCGCGATGCAGCCCGCCAGGGCGCCGCACATCATGTACCAGGGGCCCGGCACCAGCGCCTGGACCACGATGGCCACCACCACTCCGACCACCAGCGGCACCGCGGTAGCGCCGCCCTGGCGGAAGAAGGTCACGGATACCGCGGCGAAGAAGGCAGCCAGCAGGAAGTCGATCCCCAGCCGCTGCGGATCGCCCATCAGGGCGCCGAACAGCTGCCCGGCAAAAGTCGCGCCGATCCAGACAAACCACATGGAGAAGCCGGTGCCCGCCAGATAGGCGGCGTCGCTGAATCCGGCGCGATGGTGGCGCAGCGCCATGGCCCAGTTGGCGTCGCCCATGGCGAAGAGCGAACCGTAGCTCTGCCACGCGGGCAAGGGCGCGAACCAGGCATGCAGCGTGGCGCCCATCAGCAGGTAGCGCGCGTTCATCGCCGCGGTGGTCAGGCAGATCGCCAGCAGCGGCAACGGATCGCTCCAGGCCTGCAGCGAAGCCATCTGCGCCCCGCCGGCATAGACCAGGCCGCTGAACAGCACGGCCTCCAGCGACGACAGCCCCTTGGCCGCCGCCATCACGCCGAAGGCGAAGCCATAGAGCAGCAGCGTCGGCAGCAGCACCAGGGCGGCACGAGCGCCCAGCCTGAAGCCAAGCCAGGTGAAAGACGGACGTTGGGCGGTGTCGGACATGTTGGCGACGGGAGGCTGCAGGCTGGCGCCGCGGCACACAAGCCGCCGGAGGGGCACAGTCGTGCATTCCTATCATGCACGGACCAAAGGTCGACGCGCGTGACTGCTCCTTTGCAGCGGACCTGGACCAAGCCCTAAGCTGACAGCTCAATCGCTACCCCGGAGCATATCTTGTCTCAGCCAGACGCCATTTCGCTTGCCGACCTGGTCGACCTCCAGCGCTATCCCATCGACAGGCTGCAGCAGGACGCCGGCCGTCGCCTGGTGGCAGACTGCCAGGCGGCGCTCGACAGCATCGGCTGCATCGTGCTGTCGGATTTCATTACGCCGGCGGCACTGACCGCCATGGCAGCGGAAGCGCGTGGCTTGTCAGGCCAGGCACATTTCCACGACATCCGGACCAATCCCTATGGCAGCGCGGGCGATCCGGCGCTGCCGGCGGATCATCCGGTCAATTTGTTCGACGAGCGCAGCAACGGCTTCGTCGGCGGCGACCTGATGGCGCCTGGCTCGACGATCCGGCAGCTCTATCGGCACCCCGAGCTGATCGCTTTCTTGTCAGCCTGCATGCGGGTCACGCCGCTGCACGTCTACGCCGATCCCATCGCCGACGCCGTGGTCAACGTATTGCGGCCAGGGCGGCGCTTCTGTTGGCACTTCGACAACAACGACTACACCATCACGGTGATGACCCAGGCGCCGGAAGCCGGTGGCCTCTTCGAGTTCTGCCCCAAACTGCGGCGGGCGGATGACCAGCGCTTCGCCGCGGTGACCGAGGTCTTGCGGGGTGAACGCAAGGAAGTACGGCAGCTGACGCTGAAACCGGGCGACCTGCAGATCTTCTATGGGCGCCACTCGCTGCATCGCGTCACCCGGGTCGAGGGCGAGCGCGAGCGCCACACCGTGATCTTCGCCTATGTCGAGGACCCGCTGCGCCTCGGCAGCGTCGAGCGTACGCAGCGCATCTATGGCCGCGTGCATCCGCGCCACCTGGCCGCGGCGGCCGCCGCGCGCGACGCGCTTTGAGCGGCTACCCTATCTCCGCGCTGGTCTTGCCGCCGTGCGCGGCGGACCAGGCGTCGGGGTTCTCCAGGAAGCTACGCACCTCGGCCATGCCCTTGGCGTCAAGGTAGCCCTGCTCGCCGGCCACCGCCAGCGCGTCCCACCAGGTGGCCAGGGCGTGCAAGGTCACGCCCTTCTCGGCCATCTTGGTCACCGACTGCGGGAAGATGCCGTAATGGAAGATGACGAAGGCGTGCGCCACCTTGGCGCCAGCGGCGTTGATCGCGTCGATGAAGTTCAGCTTCGAGCCACCATCGGTCGCCAGGTCCTCGACCAGCAGGAAGCGGTCGCCTTCACGGAAATTGCCCTCGATCTGCGCGTTGCGACCGAAGCCCTTTGGCTTCTTGCGGATGTAGGTCATCGGCAGGCCGAAGCGCTCGGCCATCCAGGCGGCGAAGGGGATGCCGGCGGTCTCGCCGCCAGAGATCACGTCAAAGGCCTCGTGGCCGGCTGCCTGCTTCACCAGCGCCACGCCCATGTCCATCAGGGCGGCGCGGGCGCGCGGGAATCCGATGATCTTGCGGCAGTCGACATAGACCGGGCTGGCACGGCCGGAAGTGAAGATGAAGGGGTCGTGCGGACGGAACAGGATGGCCTCGATCTCCATCAGGATGCGAGCGGTCTGGCGCGCGGTATCGCTGACGGCGGGGGCCTGGGCGGTCGTCATGGGCGGTCCTCGAGGTCCGGAGTCTGGTTGCCTTGCGGCGGTGCCTGTCTTAGGAGGTAGCAGCAGGCTTGGCAACGGCTGGCGGTGGAGACCATGAGAACGGGCGAGCGATGAAGTCGAGCGATGCCGTCTGGCGCACGCTGCTGGCGTTGCGCGCCGAATCGCCGCTGGTACACAACATCATCAACTTTGTCGCCATGGACCTGGCCGCCAACGTGCTGCTGGCGGTCGGTGCCTCGCCGGTCATGGCCCACGCCCGCGAGGAGGTCGCCGACATGGTGACCATCGCCGGCGCCCTGACCATCAACATCGGCACCCTGGATCCGGCCTGGGTCGAGGCCATGCACCTGGCGATCGATCAGGCCCGCAAGCTCGACAAGCCCTGGATCCTGGACCCAGTCGGCGCCGGCGCCACGCCCTACCGCAACAGCGTGTTGAAGACGCTGGTGAAGAAGCGGCCAACCGTGGTGCGCGGCAACGGCTCGGAGATCCTTGCCTTGATGGGCAAGAGCGCGGCCCGCGGCGTCGATAGCGCCAACGCCTCGGTCGAGGCGCTGGATGCCGCGCGCGATCTGGCGAAGAAGACCGGCGGTGTCGTCGCGGTCACCGGCGCGATCGACTATGTCACCGACGGCCAGCAGCTCGCCGCGGTCGACAACGGCCATGCCCTGATGGGCCGGGTGACCGCCACCGGCTGCGCGCTGACCGCGCTGGTCGGCGCCTGCGTCGCGGTCACCGGCGAGGCCTTCGAAGGCACGCTGCACGCGCTGGCAATCTATGGCGTGGCCGGCGAGCTGGCGGCCCGCGATGCCGACGGCCCCGGCAGCTTCCGGGTCGGCTTCCTGGACCGCCTGGCGTCGCTCGACCGCGCCAGCCTGGCCGAACGGCTGCGCCTGCAATGAGCAAGCCACCCTTCGACCTCCGTCTCTATCTGGTGCTGGGCCAAAGCGACTGCGCCGGGCGCGCGCTGCTCGAGGTGGCGGCCCAGGCGGTCGCTGGTGGCGTCACCCTGGTACAGCTGCGCGAGAAGGACAGCGACCGGCAGCAGGTGACCGAACTGGCGCGCGCGCTGATCGCCGTGCTGCGGCCGCAGGGCATACCGCTGATCATCAACGACGACCTGGACGTGACCCTGGCCAGCGGTGCCGAGGGCTTGCATGTCGGCCAGGACGACCTGACGCCGGCGCGGGTGCGCGACTGCCTGCCGCGCGACCGCCTGCTCGGCCTGTCCGTCGGTGACGCCACCGAAGCCGTCGGCGCCGACCCGGGGCTGGTCGACTACGTCGGCCTGGGACCTGTCTTCGCCACGCCGACCAAGGGCGATGCCGGCCAACCGCTGGGCATCGCCGGGCTGGCAAAGCTGCGCAGCCTGCTGCCGGGCCTGCCGGCGGTCGCCATCGGCGGCATCAAGCTGGCCAGCGCGGCGCAGGTCATGGCGACCGGCGTACAGGGCCTGGCCGTGGTCTCCGCCATCGCCGGCGCCGCCGATCCGGCCGCCGCCGCCCGCGCCCTGCGCGCCGCCCTCGACCAGGAGCCTGAGCCATGAGCGATCTCGTCCAGATCCGCCGCGACGGCAGCATTGCGACGATCCTGCTGAACCGGCCGGAGCGGATGAATGCCATGAGCCTGGCGATGTGGCAGGCGCTGGGCGGCGCAATGGCTACGGTCAACGCCGAGGCCGGGTTGCGCTGCCTGGTGGTGCGCGGCGCCGCGGCGGCCGACGGCCGCGTCGCCTTCGGTGCCGGCGCCGACATCGCCGAGTTCCTGGAGAAACGCAATTCGGCGACGCAGGCCGAGGCCTATGCCGCGGTGATGGAGCGGGCCAGCGAGGCGCTGCGCGACAGCCCGCACCCGACAATCGCGCTGGTGCAGGGTGCCTGTGTCGGCGGTGGGCTGGAGATCGCCCTGCAGTGTGACCTGCGGATCGCCGGTGCCGGGGCACGCCTGGGTATCCCGATCGCCCGCATCGGCAACGGCCTGCCGACGTCGGCACTGCGGCCGCTGGTCGAGCTCTGCGGCCGCTCGACCGCGCTGGAGCTGCTGCTGGAAGGCCGCATCCTGACCGCCGAAGAGGCGCTGCAGCGTGGGCTGGTGAACCGCGTGCTGCCGGACGATGGGGTGGAGGCCGAGGCCTACGCCGCCGCCGGGCGCATCGCCGCCGGCGCGCCGCTGGTGCACCGCTATCATCGTGCCTTCACCCGGCGCGCCGCCGATCCCCGGCCCTTCAGCCGCGACGAGTGGGCGGCGCCCTTCGCGCTTTGCGACAGCGCCGACTATGCCGAGGGCATTCGCGCCTTCCTGGACAAGCGGCCGCCGACGTTCACCGGGCGCTAGGCAACCGCCGCCCGCGCGGCTTCCAGGGTCTGCCGCACAGCGCGTGCCAGCGCCCGGCGGTTGAAGGGCTTGCCCAGGTTGCGATCGATCGGGCCCCCGGCCATCAAGGGCGATGCCACGCCATCGACGGTGGCGCCCGGCAGCGGCCGGTCGCTGTAGCCGGAGACGTAGAGCACCGGCAGGTTGGGCCAGGCGGCGCGGAGCCGGCTGGCCAGGGCGGCGCCGTTCATGCCCCCCGGCATCACCATGTCGGTGACCAGCAGATCGAAGGGCGCGGCCTTGGCGGCGGCCTCCAACGCGTGCGGGCCGTCGGCGGCCTCGGCCACCGTGTAGTTCATGTCGCGCAGCAGCCCCGCCATCAGCTGGCGCACCGCCTCATCGTCCTCGACCACCAGCACGCGCTCGCCCTGGCCGACCAGCGAAGCCTCCGGCAGGGGGACGCTGTGTTCGCCCGTCGCCGCAGCCAGGGCGCGCGGCAACAGCAGGCGCACCGTGGTGCCCTGGCCGACACTGCTATCGATCTCGACATGACCACCGGACTGGCGCACGAAGCCATAGACCATCGACAGGCCCAGCCCGGAACCCTTCCCCACGTCCTTGGTGGTGAAGAAGGGCTCGAAAGCCCGTTCCATCACCTCTGGCGGCATGCCGCTGCCGTCATCGCTGACCAGAATCTCGACATAGTCGCCGGGTGGCGCAGCGCCGACCGACTTGCCGTCAGGCAGCACCACACGCTTGCGCGTGGCGATGACGACATGGCCACCCTCCAGCAGCGCGTCGCGGGCATTCACCACCAGGTTGATCAGCGAGTTCTCCAGCTGATGCGGATCGACCACCACCTGCCACAGATCCGTGCCCAGGTCGGTGGCGATCTCGATATCTTCGCCCAACGTACGGATCAGCAGCGGCAACACGCCGGACACCAGGCGGTTGGGCTCCACCTGCTCGGGCATCAGCGTCTCGCGCCGCGCGAAGGCCAGCAGGCGGCGGGTCAGTTCGGCCCCACGTTCAGCCGCCGATAGCGTGGTATCGGCCAACTGCAGGCCGGCCGGATCGTCCACCAGGCGATCGCGCAGCAGCTCCGCATTGCCCAGCACGATCGTCAGCAGGTTGTTGAAGTCGTGTGCCACGCCGCCGGTCAGCTGGCCGATGGCCTCCATGCGCAGGGCCTGGCGCAGCTGCGCGTCGGTGTTGCGCCGCTCGGTCACGTCGGAGTGCACGCCGATCATGCGGACCGGCCGGCCGGCGGAATCGCGCAGCACACGGCCACGGGTATGAATCCAGCGCCAGGTGCCGTCCTTGTGCCGCAGCCGCACTTCCAGGTCGTAGTAGGCCTTGGGATCGCGCAGCGCGGCATCCTGCTGCGCCTGGACGCGCGGGCGATCCTCCGGATGCAGCAGCATGGCGAACAGCTTGCCGTTGACCAGGGTATCGCCCTGGCCATAGCCCAGCTGGCGCTTCCATTCCGGCGAGACGTAAAGCGAATCGGCGACAATATCCCAGTCCCACAGGCCGACACTGCCCGACTGCAGACCCAAGGAGAGGCGGTCCTGCGCGTGGCGCAGCTTGTCGGCCATCGCCTGCTCAGCCGTCACATCGCGGGCGAAGTTGACGAAGCCCTGCAGCCGGCCCTGGCTGTCGCGCACCGCGGTGACGGCGATCTCCGCCAGGTAGCGGTGGCCATCCTTGGCGACGCGCCAGCCGCGGTCGGCGATACGGCCTTCGCCTTCGGCACGCTGCAGCAGGCGGTCTGGCAACCGCGCGTTTCGATCCTCCGGCAGGTAGATGCGGTCAAGCCGCTGGCCGATCATCTCGGCCGCGCCGTAGCCGGTGATCTTCTCGGCGCCCCGATTCCAGCTCACGATCCGGTGCGCCGCATCGATCATGAGAATCGAGTAGTCCTTGATATCGTGCACGATCTGGTCGAAGCGCCAATCGCTGCGCGCCAGGGCGGCCTCCGCACGCCGCCTCTGGCGATTCGAGCGCTCGATGAGCACGAAGATCAGGGCGGCGCTCAGGACGACAAAGGCCAATCCCTTGAACGTCTGGTCGATCGAGATCAGCTCGGCCTTGCCCGGCAGTAGCCACAGCAGGACCCGGTCGCTGGCAACGATCCATGTCGCCGCCAGCAGGACATAGATCAGCGCGATGCGGGCACCGGCGGACCGCCACAATGCCTGCCAGCAGCGCGCAAGCAAGCCTGGAGAGTCACCCTTCACTGCAACGCCCAATGGCCATTGGCGTCCACTCCGCGGAGGAGTCAGGCTTCCCGGCCTGTATCTCTGATTGCAGTAGTATGCCTGTCCACCCGGCGATGCAACGCGGTCCGGCCGCCTCAGGCGGCCGGCTCGCCCTCCGGCTCGCCGCTGCGACCGCGATACTTGAAGACGCCGTCGGCGCGCGCCACCAGGCGGTCGGCCTCGTCGCGCACCTCGGCGGCGACGAAGAAGATGGAGCGGCCACCACCGGTGCGGTGCGCCCGGCAGAGCAGCCGGGCCCCGGCCTCCACCGTGGCGATGAACTGGGTGTTGAGCGCCAGGGTGAAAGCGCGGCGCCGACGCCCGGGCAGATCGAGAAAGCAGCCGGCATAGCCGCAGGCGGCATCCAGCAGCGTGCAGAGCACGCCGCCGTGCAGCACGCCCGAGCGATTGAGATGCTGCGGTCCGATGGCGATGGCGACATCGGCCTCGTCAGCCACCCAGCGGACCAGTCGATAATCGACCAGATCGGCGAAGCCGCTTTGCGCGCGCAAGGGGTCGAGATCGGCCATGGCGGCCGGCGTGATCGGTGGCTCGGTCATGGCGCCGAACCTGCCCAGCGGCGAACGGCCTGTCCAGCCCCGCCTATTCCGCTTGCTGCGGGGTACTGCACACCCCTAGCGTCACCGTTCCACTTTCTGGCGGCGGAGGACCTGCAGCATGGCGCGACTGCTTCTCACCCTGGGACTCCTGCTGCTGGCGGCACTGCCGGCGTCGGCGCGCGACCTGAAAATCGGTGTCAGCCAGTACCCGACGACACTCAACCCACTGACCGACCCCAGCGTGGCGCTCAGCGTCATCGACGGCATGATTCGGCGGCCGGTCACGCTCTACGACGCCGACTGGAACCTGGTCTGCGGCCTCTGCGTCACCCTGCCGACCTTGGAGAACGGCCTGGCCGTGCGCGAGGCGCTGCCCGATGGCAAGGAAGGCATCGCCATCACCTATCAGATCCAGCCCGGCGCCACCTGGGGCGACGGTGTGCCGGTGAGCAGCGACGACTTCCTCTTCACCTGGGAGGTCGGTCGCCACCCGTTGTCCGGCGTGGTCAGCGGCGAGAGTTTCCGCCGCATCCTGTCGATCGACGTGATCGACCCCAAGACCGTGGTGCTGCACGTCGACCGCGTCACCTTCGACTACAACGCCTTCGGCACCGAGCTGCTGCCGGCGCACGTCGAGAAGCCGATCTTCGATGCCGATCCCTCCGGCTGGCGCAGCCGCACCGCCTTCGACGCCGACCCGACCAACCCCGGCCTCAACTTCGGGCCCTACCGCATCGTCAAGGTGACGCCGGGCAGCGAGGTGGTGCTGGAGCGCAATCCCACCTGGTACGGAAAGGCGCCGGCCTTCGACCGCATCCGCGTCATCACGGTCTCCAGCACCGCCACCCTGGAAGCCAACCTGCTGTCCGGTGCCATCGACATGATCGCCGGCGAGCTGGGCCTGCAGATCGACCAGGCCCTGGCCTTCGAGAAGCGCCATGGCAGCGATTACCAGGTGATCTTCGCCGCCGGCCTGTTCTATGAGCACATGGACGTCAACATGACGCGCGGCGCGGTGGCCGATCGGCGGGTGCGCCAGGCACTGCTCTTCGCGATTGACCGCCAGGCGCTGAGCGACCGCCTGTTCGGCGGCAAGCAGCCGGTGGCGACCTCACCCGTCTCGCCGCTCGACCACAACCTGGCCAGCGACCTGCCGGCCTATCCCTACGACCCGGCCCAAGCGACGACGCTGCTGACCGACGCCGGCTGGACACCCGGTTCGGACGGCATCCGCGTCAACGCCGCCGGCCAGCGCCTGACCATGAGCATGACCACCACCGCCGGCGACCGCACGCGTGAGCTGGTGCAGCAGGTGCTGCAGGCGCAGTGGAAGGCGGTGGGCATTGAAATGCGCATCGACAACCAGCCCGCCCGCGTGCTGTTCGGCGCCACGCTGCGCGAGCGCACCTATGGCGACCTGGCGCTGTTCGGCTGGATCGCCGCGCCAGAATCGACCCAGCGCACCCTGCTGTATTCCGAGGAGATCCCGACCGCCGCCAACGGCTGGTCCGGGCAGAACTTCACCGGCTACGCCAACCCCGCGATGGACCAGGTGATCGACGCCATCGAACGCGAACTGGACCCCGCCAAGCGCCAACCGCTGTGGGCCGAGATGCAGCGCCTCTACATGACCGACCTGCCGGCCCTGCCGCTGTACTGGCGCGCCAACACCTATGTGCTGCCAAAGTGGCTGCACGGCCTGCGGCCGACCGGCCACCTGGGGCCGACGACGCTGTGGATCGAGGACTGGACGGTCGACCCCTAGGTCTCGTGCTAGCCTGACGCCATGCTGGCCTATCTCGTCCGCCGCCTGACCGGCAGCCTGCTGGTCCTGGCCCTCATGTCGCTGGTGGTCTTTCTGCTGATCGGCCTGATGCCAGGCGATCCGGTCGACCTGATGATCGCCGGCAATCCGGGGCTGACCGCGGCCGACGCGACCAGGCTGCGCGCGCTCTACGGCCTGGACCAGCCGCTGTTCGACCGCTACCTGGCCTGGGCCGGGCAGGCGCTGAGCGGCGACTTCGGCTGGTCACGGTCCTTCAGCCGGCCGGCCCTGGAGATCCTGGGCGGCGCCCTGCTGCAGACCCTGCAGCTGCTGATCCCGGCCCTGCTGCTGGCGCTCGGCATGGCGGTGCCGCTGGGACTGCTGGCGGCGGCCCGGCCGCGTGGCCTGCTCGACCGCCTGGCCGAGGGCCTGGCGATCCTCAGCCTCTCGGTGCCGACCTTTTGGCTGGCGCTGCTGCTGATCTACCTCTTCGCCGTGGAGCTGCGCTGGCTGCCGGCCGGCGGCAGCGGCGACGGCAGCACCTTCGGCGGCCTGACAGCGCTGGTGCTGCCGGTGGCGACCTTGGCGATCGGCAGCCTGGGGCATTTCCTGCGCTTCATGCGCGCTGCCGCCGGCGAGGCCATGACGCAGGACTGGGTACGCACCGCGCGGGCCAAGGGCGTGACCCGGCAGCGGTTGCTGTCGCGCCACGTGCTGCCGGCGGCCAGTCTGCCGCTGGTGACGCTGGTCGGCCTCAGTGTCGGCGGGCTGTTTTCCGGCGCGCTGGTGACCGAGATCCTGTTCCGCCAGCTCGGCGTCGGCCGCGTGCTCTACGATGCCATCCAGGGCAACGACTACAACCTGGCGCTGGTCGGCCTGCTGCTGGCCACGGCGGCAACCCTGCTGGGCAATCTGCTGGCCGACCTGGCCTATGCGCGGCTCGACCCGCGCATCAAGCTGACATGAACCGCGACCGGCCCTCGCTGCTAAACCGCCTGCTGCGGCAGCCAACGGCGCTGCTGTCGCTGGCCTTCCTGCTGCTGGTCGCCGCCGCCGGCCTGGCGGCGACGCCGATCGCCAACTGGCTGGGTTTCGACATGAGTCTGGTCGACCTGCTGGGGGCCAAGCAGCCGCCCTCGCCTGAACATTGGCTGGGCACCGACGAGCTGGGCCGCGATCTCGGCATGCGACTGCTGGAGGGCGGCCGCATCTCGCTCAGTGTCGCGCTGCTGGCGGCGCTGGGCGCGGCGGCCATCGGCACCGCCATCGGACTGCTGGCCGGCGAGCACGGCGGCTGGCTCGACACGCTGCTGATGCGCGGCACCGACGCGGTCATCGCCTTGCCGCTGCTGCCGCTGCTGATCGTGCTTTCGGCCATTGACCTGACCAAGCTGGGCGTGAGCCCGGAGGTCGCGCAGGGCGACGCTGCAAAGCTACTGCGCCTGGTGCTGGTGATCGTGCTGGTCGGCTGGACCACCACGGCGCGCCTGGTGCGCGCCGCCACGCTGCAGTCGCTGGCGCAGGACTACGTGCGCGCGGCGCGCGCCATGGGCGCCAGTTCCGGCCGCGTCCTGCGGCGCCACGTGCTGCCCAACATCGCCGCGCCGATCCTGGTCGCGACGACGCTGTCGGCCGGACAGATCATCCTGTTCGAATCGGTGCTCTCGTTCCTAGGCCTAGGCCTCGATCCCTCGACACCCTCTTGGGGCCGCATGTTGGCCGGGGCGCAGGATCTGCTATGGGATGCGCCGCACCTGGCGCTGTTTCCCGGCATTGCCATCCTGTTGACCGTAGCCTCGCTGAACCTGCTGGGCGACGGCTTGCAGGTGGCATTGGATCCGCGCCGCCTCACTGCGCGGTGACGAGCGGCAAGGCCCTGTGCTTCGCCCCCCGACCTGCATCTCCTACCGCGCGGCTACTGCCGTTCGAATATGACGCAGGAGGCGACCATCTGGTCATCCGCCGCCGAGGTCTGCTGGTAGCAGAGCTCGAAGTGGTTCTTGTCGATCAGGCGGCCGTCCGAGCTGCCGTCGGAATCGACGGTAAAGAAGGAGGTGCCGTCGGCGGACACGACGCCGACCTTCGGCTCGGTTCCCATCGCCGAGGAGAGCGTACCGATGTAGCGGCCGTCCTTTTGCTGGGACCACTCGATCGTCAGCTCGGCTTCGACGAACTTGGCACCGGACATATCGCCCTTGTAGTGGCCACCCTCGCCAAAGACCACGGCCCTGCTGGTGCCCTTCCAGGTGCCCAACAGGTCCGGCCAGTCAGCCGCCAAGGCGGGCGTGACGCAGAGCAAGAGGATTGTGGAGAGCAGCGTGCGCATGGTCGCCTCCAGTGTATCGGCCTTGGACCCCAATCGCGTGTCGGGCAATGGATTTCAGGCCGTGAGAACAATGAATATCCCGATCTTCAAGCATGCCGCCGGTCCGTTGCTGTTGCAACCCATAGGGGCCTGCCGGGCGAGCTGCGCAGGGTGCGATGGAAAGGACGGCGCCGTCGCGCGTTGAGGGTACAGTAGCGGTACAAGCGTTACTCTGTCGGGCTGCCGTCCGCAGGTTCACCCGATCCACCCAAAGGAGGTCCCGCCCATGTCCTGCACGCACCCCCAGCACGGCGGCGCCTGCCCGCTGCATGGCCCGACCCTGTCGCGTCGTAGCTTTGCCAAGGGCCTGCTGGCCTCCGCCGGCGCGGCGACGCTGGCAGCCTGCGCCACCAATCCGGTGACCGGGCGGTCCTCCTTCGGCTCGATCGAGGACGACGTGAAGCTGGGCCAGCAGGAGCACCCGAAGATCGTCGCGGCCTTCGGCGGCGAGTACGGCGACAGCCGGCTGACCAGCTATGTGCAGAACCTCGGCCGCAGCATCGCGGCGAAGACCGAGTTCCCCAACCTGCCCTATCGCTACACCGTGCTGAACTCGCCGATCGTCAATGCCTTCGCGCTGCCCGGCGGGTTCATCTACGTCACCCGTGGCCTGCTGGCGCTGGCCTCGAACGAGGCCGAGGTCGCCGGCGTACTGGGCCACGAGACCGGCCATGTCACCGCGCGCCACACCGCCGAGCGCCAGACGCAATCGGTCTTCGCCCAGCTCGGCCTCGCCATCCTCGGTATCGCCACCGGCTCGCAGGCCTTGACCGACCTGGCGTCGGTCGGTGCCGCCGCCTACCTGCAGTCCTACTCGCGCGACCAGGAGATGGAAGCCGACACCCTGGGCATCCGCTACATGGCGGCGGCCGGCTGGCAGCCGGAGGGCATGGTGACCTTCCTGGACACGCTGCGCGAGTGGAGCCAGCTCGAGGCACGCATGGCCGGCCGCGATCCCAATTCGGTCGACGAGTACAATTGGCTGGCCACCCACCCCCGCACCATCGATCGGGTGAAGAGTGCGATGGAGAAGGCCTCGGTCGTCTCGCACGAGGGGCGGCTCGACCACGAGGGCTATCTGCAGCGGATCGACGGCCTGCGCTTCGGCGACGACCCGGCGCAGGGCATCATCGACGGCCAGAGCTTCAAGCATCCGGGGCTGCGCTTCGCCTTCGACGCGCCCAGCGGATTCCGCCTCGTCAATGGCGAGAACGAGGTGACGGCGCAGCACCCCAACGGCGGCGCCTTCGTCTTCGACACGGCGCGCGCGCAGAGCAGCGACCTGGCGCAGTACATCGTCGGGGAATGGGCCGATGGCACCAATGTCACCGACCTGCGGCGCTTCCAGGTCAACGGCCTGCAGGCGGCCAGCGGCTTCGCCCGGGTGCAGACCAACGGCGGCACCGCAGACCTGATCCCGGTCGCCATTCGCGGCGAGGGCAGCCAGGTGTTCCGCTTCCTGTTCATTGCGCCGGGCGGCAAGGCCGGCCAGTGGAATGGCGCCTTCAGCAGCACGCTGGATTCCTTCCGCCGCCTGTCGGCCAACGAGGCGGCGCGGATCAAGGGCTTCCGCCTTGACGTCGTCACCGCGCAGGGGCAGAGCGTCGCGACCCTGGCGCGCGGCCTGCCCTTCGGCGCCTTCAACGAGACGGCCTTCCGCGTGCTGAACGACCTGGATGCCAGTGGCCAGCCGGTAGCGGGCGAACTGGTGAAGGTGGTCAAGGTGGGCTGACGCGCAGCGCACAGCCGCTGGTCAGCGATACCAACAACCAGCGCATTCTGCGCTACGACCTGGCCGGCCGGCGCTACCGCGCCTGGAGCCGGTAGCGCGGCCAGGCCAAATCAGCGGGCCGAATGCACCACGGCGCCGGTGCGACGCTCGCTGCGGCGGAAGGGGCGCGCGACGAAGCGGCCGATCGAGAAGATGATGGAGGCAAAGGCCTGGCTGCGCATGCGCCGGGCTTGGCTCAGATAGGCCTGAAGCTCCTCAGGGGTGATGTCCGAAATGGAGCGTAAGGGCGCGGTAAAAGACTTCTGCATCGACATTTTTGGCCTCCGTGGCTTTGAGTTCGAGCTCAATCCCAGAGGCGTTCCAGCCCTGACCACTGCTTGTTTGTGCAGTGCAGCATTATAATGATGTCAGAACCTTGAGTCGTCAAGGGTCAGTATTGTTGCCCTATTGTCACAAGGCCCATGCACGAAGCACAGCCCCGCCGCGCCCGGCCTTCCCCTTCCGGGGCCTCTCAGCCTCGGCTAGGGTGCCCCACTGCGATTTCAAGGAGCCCCTGCCATGACCATCCGGCCCAATTCCGTCGCCGCCATCGACGCCGCGCACCACCTGCACAGCTACACCAACCTGCGCAAGAACGAGCAGGAGGGCCCGCTGGTGCTGGCCAAGGGCAAGGGCATCTATGTCTATGACGACAACGGCAAGGAATACATCGAGGGCATGGCGGCGCTGTGGTGCGCCGGCCTGGGCTTCGACGAGCAGCGTCTGGTCGACGCCGCGACGAAGCAGATGCAGACCCTGCCGTTCTATCACAACTTCGCGCAGAAGACCCATCCGCCGGCGGCGCTGCTGTCGGAGAAGCTGACCAGCCTGCTGCCGATCCCCAACGCCAAAGTCGCCTTCGCCAACTCCGGCTCGGAGGCCAACGACACGGCGGTGAAGATGGTGTGGTACTACCACAACGCCATCGGCAAGCCGGAGAAGAAGAAGATCATCAGCCGCCAGAAGGCCTATCACGGCGTCACCATCGTCGCCGCCAGCCTGACCGGCCTGCCCTACGCGCAGACCGACTTCGACGTGCCCGTCGGCCGCATCCTGCACACCGGCTCGCCGCACTACTACCGCTTCAGCGAGGCCGGCGAGAGCGAAGAGGACTTCGCCACCCGCCGTGCCCAGGAGCTGGAGGAGATGATCCTCAAGGAAGGCCCGGAGACCGTGGCCGCCTTCATCGGCGAGCCGCTGCAGGGCGCCGGCGGCGTGCTGCCCCCGGCCAAGGGCTACTGGGAGAAGGTGCAGGCCGTTTGCCGCAAGTACGACGTGCTGGTGATCGCCGACGAGGTGATCTGCGGCTTCGGGCGCACCGGCAACTGGTTCGGCAGCAACACCTACAACATCAAGCCCGACATCATGACGATGGCCAAGCAGCTGTCGTCGTCCTACCTGCCGATTTCGGCCATCGCGGTCAGCGACAAGATCTACCAGGCGTTGGCCGACAACTCGAACAAGCACGGCACCTTCGGTCACGGCTACACCTATTCGGCCCATCCGGTGCCGGCCGCGGTGGCACTGGAGACGCTGAAGATTTACGAGGAGCGCGACATCGTCGGCCACGTGCGCCGCATGGCGCCACACCTGCAGGACGGCCTGCGCAAGCGCTTCGCCGACCACCCGCTGGTGGGCGAGGTCCGCGGCGTCGGCCTGATCGCCGCGGTCGAGATGGTGGCGGACAAGCAGACCAAGGCGCTGTTCAACCCGGCCGGCAAGGCCGGCGCCTTCCTTGCATCGCGGGCGCAGGAGCATGGACTGATCCTGCGCAACATGGTGGACGCGGTGGGCTTCTGCCCGCCGATGATCATCACCCAGGGCGAGATCGAGAAGATGCTCGACCGCTTCGGCACGGCGCTGGACGAGACCCTCACCTGGGTGCACCAGGAAGGCCTGCTGAAGGCCGCCTGAGGAGACCGCGGCCCCACCAGGCAGGGCCACCACGCTTGGGGGCGCCGCGACCCGGGGTCGCGGCGCCCTTTCGCTGTCCGGATCAAGGGGTTATTACCTGCCCCTGAAGGAGGGCCGGCAATGGACTACGAGGGCTTCTTCGAGGGCGAGCTGGCGAAGCTGCGCGGCGAGGGACGCTATCGCGTTTTCGCCACGCTGACGCGCGCCGCCGGCCGCTTTCCCAAGGCCATCTGGCATGGGCCGCAGGGACCGCGCGAGGTCACGGTCTGGTGCTCCAACGACTACCTCGGCATGGGCCAGCACCCGGCCGTGGTGGCGGCGATGCAGGCAACCCTGGCGGCGGAGGGCGCCGGCGCCGGCGGCACCCGCAACATCTCCGGCACCAATGCGCTGCATGTGGCGCTCGAGCAGGAGTTGGCCGACCTGCACGGCAAGGCCGCGGCCTTGACCTTCACCTCGGGCTACGTCGCCAACTGGACCGCGCTGTCGACCCTGGCGGCGCGGCTGCCGGGCTGCGTGGTGCTGTCGGACGAGAAGAACCACGCCTCGATGATCGAGGGCATCCGCCACAGCCGGGCGGAGAAGCTGCTGTTCCGCCACAACGACCCTGCTGACCTGGCGGCCAAGCTGGCCCAGTTGCCGCGCGATCGCGCCAAGATCGTCGCCTTCGAGAGCGTCTATTCAATGGACGGCGACATCGCCCCCCTGGCCGCGCTGGCCGAAGTGGCGCGCCGCTACGGCGCGCTGACCTATCTCGACGAGGTGCACGCGGTTGGGCTCTATGGCCCGCGCGGCGGCGGCATCGCCGAGCGCGAGGGGCTGCTGGACCGCTTCGACGTGATCCAGGGCACGCTGGGCAAAGCTTTCGGGCTGATCGGCGGCTATATCGCTGCGTCCGACGCGTTGATCGACTTCGTACGCTCCAGCGCCTCGGGTTTCATCTTCACCACGGCGATTCCGCCGGTGACCGCCGCCGGCGCCTTGGCCAGCGTGCGGCACCTGAAGCGCAGCGGCGCCGAGCGCGCGTTGCTGGCGGCCAACGGCGCGCTGCTGAAACGCCGCCTGGTCGAGGCCGGCCTGCCGCTGCTGGACAACGCCAGCCATATCGCGCCGGTGATCGTCGGCTGCCCACGGCGCTGCAAAGGCCTGGCGGACCGGCTGTTGAACGAGCACGCGCTCTACGTCCAGCCGATCAACTATCCCACGGTATCGCGTGGCAGCGAGCGGCTGCGCCTGGTCGCCACGCCACTGCACGGCCCGGCCGAAATCGAGGCGCTGGTCGCCGCGCTGGACCGCCTGTGGGGCGAAATGTCGCTGGCGCGGGCGGCCTAGGGCGGCTTCGCCCGCTGCGGTTGAAAAACAACGTGGAGCTGATAGGGCCGCGCTTGTGCAAGCATGGGTCAGCGCCGTGGCGACGCCTTTCGTGACGCACTGCAGCGAAGAAGGCTGGACAAGCCGGCGACTTTAATCTGCAATAAACGCAATGCAGATGATACTGCAGGGGCTGGGTCGGCTGGGGACAGGGTTCGTCGCCACTCAAGCCACAAGAACAAAACGCCGGAGGCATCACGCAACCACCTGATCGCGCGCGAATTGCGCGTGGTCGAGGATCGGGGGAGATTGAAGCGGAATGCAGGAGACACTGGTCTCGTTCAAGGACGTGCAGAAGTCCTATGACGGCGAAACGCTCGTCGTCAAAAACCTCAACGTGGACATTGCGCGCGGCGAGTTCCTGACCCTGCTGGGGCCGTCGGGATCGGGCAAGACCACCACCTTGATGATGCTGGCCGGCTTCGAGGCGCCGACTCGCGGCACCATTGAGCTGGCGGGCCAGTCGATCAACAACCTGCCGCCACACCGCCGCAACATCGGCATGGTGTTCCAGAACTACGCGCTCTTCCCGCACATGACGGTGGAGGAGAACCTCTCCTTCCCGCTAGAAGTCCGGCGGCTGCCGCGCGAGGAAATCCGCAAGCTGGTCGAGCGCGCCCTGGGCCTGGTGCAGCTCGACAGCTTCGGCAAGCGCCGGCCGGGCCAGCTTTCCGGCGGCCAGCAGCAGCGCGTCGCGTTGGCCCGCGCGCTGATCTTCGAGCCGCAGCTGGTGCTGATGGACGAGCCGCTGGGTGCCCTCGACAAGCAGCTGCGCGAGCACATGCAGTACGAGATCAAGCACATCCACGAGCGCCTGGGCGTGACCATCGTCTATGTCACGCACGACCAGCAGGAGGCGCTGACCATGTCGAACCGCATCGCGGTGTTCAACGACGGCGTGATCCAGCAGCTGGCGACGCCGGCCGATCTCTACGAGCGGCCGGAGAATGCCTTCGTCGCCCAGTTCATCGGCGAGAACAACCGCCTGCGGGGCACCGTGGCTGAGACCGGCGACGGCGTCTGCCAGGTGCGCCTGCCGAGCGGCGACGTGGTGCGCGCCACCCGGGTCGCGGTCCAGGACGCCGGGCAGGACACCACGCTGTCGATTCGGCCCGAGCGCGTGTCGCTGAATCCGGAACCGGGCAGCTTCGCCAACATCTTCCATGGCCGGATCGAGGAGCTGATCTACATCGGCGACCACATCCGCACGCGCCTTGCCGTCTGCGGCGACGAGAACTTCATCGTCAAGGTGCCCAACGCCATCGGCGCGCTGTCGCTGCAGCAAGGCGCCGCGGTCAGCGTGGGCTGGACACAAGAGGACTGCCGGGCGCTCGACGCCTGACGGAAGGGTTCCCGCGCCAACTGGGATGGCGCGGGTGGTCCCTATTTTGACCGCCGGCAACCGCCGGCAAATAGCGGAGGCAAGGAAAAGAATGCAGACTCGATTCGTTACCCGGTTGTTGGCGGGCGCCGCCATCAGCCTGATCGGCATGTCGGCGGCAGCGGCCGCAGACCTGACCGTCGTGTCCTGGGGCGGTGCCTATCAGGAAAGCCAGCGCAAGGCCTTCATCGAGCCCTTCACGTCGGAGACCGGCGCCAAGGTGACCGAGGAGGAATACAACGGCGAGATCGCCAAGATCCGGGCCATGGTGGAAACCAATTCGGTCACCTGGGACGTGATCGACGTCGACACCCAGACCGCCCTGGCGGGCTGCGCCGAAGGCGTGCTCGAGGTGATCGACTGGGCCAAGCTCGGCCTGGATCGCGCCAAGTTCATCGGCGGTGACGTCACCGACTGCGCGGTGCCGAACATCCTCTACTCCACCATCATCGCCTACGATGCCGACAAGACCCCGAACGGCCCGCAGACCATCGCCGACCTGTTCGACACCAAGAAGTTCCCCGGCAAGCGTGGCCTGCAGAAGAACCCCTTCGTGAATCTGGAATGGGCCCTGCTGGCCGACGGCGTGCCGCTGGACAAGGTCTACGAGACGCTGTCCACCCCGGAAGGCGTCGACCGGGCCTTCAAGAAGCTCGACACCATCAAGGCGGACGTCGTCTGGTGGGAGGCCGGCGCGCAGCCGCCGCAGCTTCTGGCCGACGGCGTCGTGGCGATGACCTCGGCCTGGAACGGCCGCATCTATAATGCGATCAAGAGCGAAGGAAAGCACTTCGTCATCATGTGGGACAGCCAGGCCTATGACTGGGACTGGTGGGCGATTCCCAAGGGTGGGCCGCGCCTCGACGAGGCCTACAAGTTCGTTTCCTTCGCCTCCGATCCGGAGCGCATGGCCGACCAGACCAACTACATCTCCTATGGTCCGGCCAACCGGGATGCCTCGGCGAACGTGAACCCCGACATCCTGCCGCACCTGCCCTCGGCGCCGGACAACCTGAAGACTGCCTTCGGTGCCGACCCGATCTTCTGGGCCGATCATGGCGAGGAGCTGCGCGAGCGGTTCAACGCCTGGCTGGCGCAGTAGCCTAGCGCACGGCGGGCCGGCCCCTGGGTCGGCCCGCCGCTCGTTTTTCCGACTGGTCAGCGGCGAGGGTTCCAGCGAATGGCGACGATCACGACGGCGGCGGCGGACGACGTCACGGTCTTTGAGGGTGGCGCGCTGAAGCGTCGACTGCAGCAGGTCGAGCGCAAGCGCAAGATGAAGGCGCTGGCCCTGGTATCGCCGCTGCTGATCTTCATCATCGTCAGCTTCGCGCTGCCGATCATCTACATGCTGCGCAACGCGGTCTACGATCCCGACATTCACGACACCATGCCGCTGACCACCCAGGCCCTGGAGCAATGGGACGGCCAGGACCTGCCGGGCGAGGAGGCCTACGCGGCCCTGGTCGCCGACCTGACCGCCGCGCAGCAGAACCGCCAGACGGCGCAGATCGGCAAGCGGCTGAACTACGAGATCTCCGGCATCCGCTCGAAGATCCTGGCGTCCGCGCGCAAGATGGAGAAGATGGAATCCGGCCCCTACAAGGAGGCCGTGATCGCCACCGACAAGATCTGGGGCGAGCGCGACACCTGGGCGGTCATCAAGCGCAATGGCAGTCCCTTCACTGCCTTCTATCTGCTGCAAGTGCTCGACCTGCAGAAGGACGCCGACGGCGAGATCACCTTCGTGCCGCCGGAGCGGCAGATCTATATCGACGTGCTGATCCGCACCATGACGATCAGCCTGTCGGTGACCCTGATGACGCTGCTGCTGGGCTATCCGCTGGCCTATCTGCTGGCGGCGCTGCCCACGCGTATCGCCAACCTGCTGATGATCCTGGTTCTGCTGCCCTTCTGGACCTCGCTGCTGGTGCGCACCACGGCCTGGTTCGTGCTGCTGCAGGACAACGGCGCGGTCAACGACATGATCATGAGCCTCGGCCTCAGCGAAGGGCCCTTGAAGCTGATCTTCAGTCGCGCCGGCACCATCATCGCCATGACCCACATCCAGCTGCCCTTCACGCTGCTGCCGATCTACAGCGTGATGAAGGGTATCCCGCCGACTTACATGCGCGCCGCTCGCTCACTGGGTGCCGGTCCGGTCTACGCCTTCCGCCGCATCTACCTGCCGCAGACTCTGCCCGGCATCGCCGCCGGCTGCCTGCTCACCTTCATCCTCTGCCTGGGCTACTACATCACCCCGGCGCTGGTTGGCGGACCGTCCGACCAGATGGTGTCGGGCCTGATCGCCGAGGCGATGAACCGCGAGAGCAACTGGGGCAAGGCCTCGGCGATGGGTGCCATCCTGCTCAGCGCCACCATGGTGCTGTTCTTCATCTACAACCGCCTCGTCGGCATCGACAAAGTGAAGTTGGGCTGAACCCATGGCCAGAGCCGCCTCCGATACCCGCACCGAGAAAGTCAGCCGCTGGGTGCTGTGGATCTTCTGCATCCTGGTGCTGTTCTTCCTGATCGCGCCGATTCTGGCCATCGTGCCGCTGTCGTTCAATTCCGAGCCCTACTTCAGCTATCCCATGCCCGGGCTGTCGTGGCGCTGGTACGAGGACTTCTTCACCAGCGATCGCTGGATGAGCGCGCTCAAGATGTCGCTCATCCTCGCCACCTTGGCGACCTGCGCCTCCACCATACTGGGCACCCTGGCGGCGCTCGGCCTCAGCCGCGCCAACTTCCCCGGCAAGGCACTGGTGCTGTCGATCCTGATCTCGCCGATGATCGTGCCGGTCATCATCACCGCCGTGGCCATGTTCTTCTTCTTCTCGACCATCGGTGTGCTCAATACCCTGCCGGGCCTGGTGATGGCCCATACCGTGCTGGCCACGCCCTTCGTGGTGATCACCGTGACCGCGACGCTCAGCGGCTACGATCATGGCCTGACCCGTGCCGCCGCCAGCCTGGGCGCCACGCCGATCCATGCCTTCCGCAAGGTCACGCTGCCGCTGATCCTGCCGGGCATCGTCTCCGGCGGGCTCTTCGCCTTCGTCACCTCGTTCGACGAAGTCGTTGTCGTGCTGTTCATCGCCAGCCCGGAGCAGCGCACCCTGCCGAAGCAGATGTTCAGCGGCATCCGCGAGATGATCAGCCCGACCATCACCGCCGCCGCGACCCTGCTGATCATCTTCGCCATCACCATGCTGACCACGGTGGAGCTGCTGCGCCGCCGCTCGGCGCGGCTGCGCGGCCTGAAGGCGTGAGGGATGAAGCGTGAAGCAGTTTTGCGAACCGTTCGCAAATCCGCTGGACCGGCGCCTTGCCCAGCGCTATAGCTAGTCCATGTACCGCGACAACACCCTGATCCCGAGCGAGGCGATTCGCCTGTTGGCGCTGGGCCTGCTGGCCGAGCGGCCGCTGGCCTATGGCGCGCTGGCGCAGGGCGTGCGCGAGTTCCTGCAGCTCGTCGTCGGCCCCTCGCTGGATCTGATGGCGCCGCCGCTGGAGCTGCTGAAGATCGAGGGCCTGGTGGAGGTCGCCAGCGGCGCCAGCGACCTCAGCCTCACGCCGCGCGGGCAGCAGGAGATGCTGCGGCTGCTGGCCGCCAACCTGCGGGCGCCGACCACCGACATCTCCAAGCTGATCCTGGCGCTGAAGGTCCGCTTCCTGCCGCTGCTGCCGGTGGCCGAGCAGCGGCTGCAGGCCGAGATGATCATCGAGGTCTTCACCCGCGCCCGCGCCCGCCTGCAGGAACTGAAGGAGCGCTCGCCCGACGGCGCCGCCGCCTTCGGCACTTGGCTGCACATGGAGCTGGACAAGGCCGAGCGGCAGCTGGTCTGGGCGCAGGATCTGCAGCGCCATCTGGCCTGATGCCGGCGACGCCGGCGCTGCATCGCCTCTTCGTCACGCCGGTCTATCAGGCCGCCCTGCCCGCCCGCCTGGCCGCCCGCCTGAATCCGGAGCTGGAGGCCGCCTGCCTGGCCACCGCGGCCGACGACCTTGCCGGCCAGCGCTGGTGCCGACGCCACGGCTTTCCCGGCTATACCTCGCACGCTTCGCTCGACGACCTGCCCTGGCGCTATCCGGCCTTCGCCCAGCTGGCGGCACAGCTCGACCGCCACGTCGCCCGCTTCGCCCGGCAGCTGGCGTGGGAACTGGGCCAGCGGCCGCTGGAGCTAGACTCGCTGTGGCTCAACGTGCTGCCGCCCGGCGGCTTTCACAGCGGCCATATCCATCCGCTGTCGGTGATCTCGGGGACCTACTACGTCACCCTGCCGCCCGGCGCAGCGGCACTGCGCTTCGAAGACCCGCGCGCTGCTGCCTTCATGGGCGCGCCGCCGCGCAAGGCAAGCGCGGCCGAAGAGCTGCGCCCCTTCGTCTATCTGAAGGCCAGGCCTGGCGAGCTGCTGCTGTGGGAAAGCTGGCTGCGCCACGAGGTGCCGCTCAACGGCGGAACCGAGGAGCGGATCTCGGTGAGCTTCAACTACCGCTGGGGCGAAATCGCGAAAGCACGCTAGATACCGCCGACACAGCCACCAGCTGTCATCCCGGACAAGGCGGCAAAGCCGCCGCGGATCCGGGACCCAGGGGACCAGGCGCGGCATAGCGAGGCCGGTCCCCTGGGTCCTGGCTCTCCGCTGCGCTTCGCTCCGCTGCGGCCGGGATGACCCTTCAGGTGATTCCACGTCACCGTCGACGCAACTCTCAAAACAGATGCTGCCCGCCGGTGACGAAGATCTCGGTGCCGGTGACATAGCCGAAGTCCGCGGTGCAGAGGCGATAGACGGCGGCCGCCACCTCCTCTGGCTTGCCCATGCGGTGCAGCGGAATGCGCGGGATCAGGCTCTCGTACTCCGGGCCGATCATCGCCGTTTCGATCTCGCCCGGCGCCACGGCGTTGACCCGCACGCCAAGCTCGGCGAACTCCACCGCCATCTCGCGCGTCAGCGCCGAGAGCGCGGCCTTGGAGGTCGAGTAGGCCGAGCCGGCAAAGGGGTGAATGGCGTGGCCGGCGATCGAGGTGATGTTGACGATGGAGCCCTTGGCGCGGCCCAGCGCCACGGCGAAGCCGCGCGCCAGCGCGAGCGGCGCGAAGAGGTTCAGCTCGAACACCCAGCGCCAGAGGTCGAGGTCGCCGTTGAGGATGCCAAGGCGCTCCTTGAAGGGCGTCTTGGGCGAGACCGCGGCGTTGTTCACCAGTGCAGCCAGCGGCCCGTCGCCCAGCAGGTCGTTCGCCTGCGTCACGAAGTCGGCCAGGCTGGCGCGGTCGCCCAGGTCGGCGACGATGTGATGCGTCCAGTTGGCATCGCGCCGGCAGTCGTCGGGAATCGCCTCGCGCGAGCAGGTGATCACGCGCCAACCCTCGTCGGCGAAGCGCTTCACCGTGGCATGGCCGATGCCGCGGCTGGCGCCGGTCAGCACGACGGTGGGGCGATCGTTACGCAGAGGCACGGGCGGAAGCTGATCCATGGCGCGGACGATAGTGGCGGCCAAGCCCCGACGCAAACGGGCGGAGGCCATGGCCCCCGCCCGCGTGCCAGGTCGCCGGTCTAGGTCACAGTGCCAGCTTGAACTCCTGCCAGCGCTGCTCCACCAGCTCGGCGTTCTCGAACCACCAGCGGCCGTCGAGCAGCACCTGCTGCTTGCGGTTGGCCTCGGTGGTCGGATACTCGTCGAGCCGATCCGCCGGCAGCAAGGCATCCAGCCCCTCGCTGGGGCCGGTGTAGGAAATCACCCCGGCGGCGACGGCCTCGTTCGCCGCCACGCTCATCTCGTGCAGCAGGCCCATGGCGGCGGCCTTCTCTTCCGGGTTGGCGCCCTTCGGCACGCTGAAGTAGGCCAGATCGAGCTGCCCTTGGGCGAAAGAGGTCACGATCCCCGGCTGGCCAGCGACGCGGCCCGACCAGGCGATGGAGTAGTCCACCTCGCCGTCCTTCAGCAGCTGCGGCGCCTGCGCGCCGGCCTGCCACCAGACCGAAACGTGATCCTTCACTTTTTCCAGCAGGGCGATGGCGCGGTCGAGGTCGAGCGGATAGAGCGCCTCGGGCGCCACGCCGGCGGCCATCGCCGCCATTGGAAGCACGAAGGAGGGATAGTCCGGCAGCGCGCGCTTGCCGGGGAACTTCTCCATGTCGAAGAAGTCGACCCAGCTGGTCGGCGCCGCCAGGCCTTCCTTCCACGCCATGATGGTCGAGTAGTACTGGTAGCCAAACCCGTATTCGTGCCGGGCCTCGGGGAAGATCGGATCGGGGTTGATCGCCGCCCAGTCCAGCTTCTCCACCAGGTCCAGCGCCAGGCCCTGCTCCAGCTCAGCGCTGCCGAGTTCGATCAGCGGCGCGGTCACCGCCTTGGCCTCGACCATGGCGCGCAGCTTGCCGAAGCCCGACGGGCTTTCGCGGATGACCTTGATGCCGGTCTTCTTGGTGAAGGGCGCGATGTAGCCCTGCTCGATCGAATCGCCCGAGGGTCCGCCAGCTTCGATCATGCGGAACTCGGTCACCGCCGCCAGTGCCGGACGGCTGAAGCGGCCCAGCGCCGCGGTGCCGGCGAGCGCCGCGGCGCCGCCCATGAGGTGTCGTCTCGTCAGGTTCATTTGCTTGTCTCCCTGTCCCAGTCTTCTTCATGTCCTGCGACAGGGCGCCGCAGGCCCGTCGATAGTCTCGGCCGGGCCGGAAGCGAGTCAAGAAAGAGCAGTCGCGGCGGCCGTGCAACCCTGCCCCGCGTCAGGCTGCCAGCAGGCCGCCGGCCACCATCAATGCGACATCAGCAGCCCGAGTTCGCCGGACTTCAGCGCCGCGCGGGTGGCGCCGCCCAGCACCAGCTCGCGCAGGCGGCTGTGGCCATAGGCACCCATGACCAGCAGTGTGGCACCGGCCTTCTTGGCCTCATTCACCAGCGACTGCGAGACCGGCCAGTCGTCCGGCTGGAAGCGCCAAGTCTGCGCGTTGATGCCGTGGGCCAGCAGGTAGCGCGCCAGGGCGCTGGGAAAGGCGACCGGGCGATCGTCGCGCCCCTCGCCGCTCAGGACCGAGAGCTGCAGCGTGTGCTTCAGCAACGGCAAGGCGTCACTGACCGCGCGCGCCGCCTCGCGGCTGCCATTCCAGGCCACGGCGACGCGCTGTGGCAAAGTCTCATAGCCGCCCTTCGGCGGAATCAGCACCGGCCGGCCGGTCTGGAACAGCGCGGCCTCCAGGGTCGGCCCGGAGGCGCCGTCCTCGTCATTGCCGCGCGGCACGATGATCAGGTCGTGCAGGCGGCCTTCCTCGGCCACGATCTGCGCCTCGTCGCCGTTGCGGCAGTCCAGCGCGGCGGCGAAGCGGCCGGCCTCCGGTGCGGCCTCAGACGAGACCACCGGCTTGCCGCCTTCGGTACAGAGCCGGGTGAAGAGCGCGTGCGCCGCATCGGTGGTGCGCTTGGCCTCCGCCGCCAGGCTGGCGGTCAGATCGGTGATCATCCCGGCGGTCATGCCCTCGCCCAGCAGCGGGATCGAGCGCTCGGGATCGACCGCGACATGCAGGGCCACCACCCGCGCGCCCCAGGCCTCGCCCAGGGCCAATGCGGTCTTCAGTGCGCCTTCGCTGCCCTCTTCCCCGGACAGTACGGTCAGAATGCTGGCGATCGACATGGTTTCCTCCTGCGTCGGCGCGGCGGTCCCGCGCTGGTGACACTGCGCCGGCCGACAGCGGCCGGCGATGACCTGGATCAAGCGGTCTTGGCCAGCCGCTTGGCGACGCGGCGCGGATCGTAGAGATCCTCGTGGATCAGCACCTCGGCGCCCTGGAAGGCGTCCGACAGCCGCCGCTCCAGGCGGTCGGCGATATCATGGGCCTGCACCAGCGACAGCTGGCCATCAAGTTCCAGGTGCAGCTGGATAAAGACCTGCGGACCGGATGCCCGGGTGCGCAGGTCGTGCAGGCCGCGCGCTTCGGGCTCTTCCATGATCATGCTCTTGATGCGCTGGCGATCGGCATCCGGCAGCTCGCGGTCCATCAGCATGTCAAAGGCGCCGCGCCCGATCTGCCAGGCCGTCCGCAGGATGTAGGCGGCGATGCCCAGCGCGAACAGCGGGTCGGCATAGATCCAGCCCAAGTACTGCGACAGCAGCAGTGCGACGATAACGGCAGCATTCACCAGCAGGTCGCTGAGGTAGTGCAGCGAGTCGGCGGCAATCGCCAGGGAGCCGCTGCGCTTCACCACGTAGCGCTGGTAGCGCGTCAGCACGAAGGTGGCGACGATGGCGAAACCCATGACCGCCAAGCCGATTTCCGGCTGCGGAATCGGCTTCGGATCGATCAGGCGCTGCGTCGCCTCGAACAGCAGGAACATCGCCGAGCCGGCAATGAAGGCGGCCTGGCCCAACGCCGCCAGCGGCTCCGCCTTGCCGTGGCCGAAGCGGTGCTCGGCATCCGGCGGGGTCAGGGATTCGCGCACCGCGAACAGCATGATCAGCGAGGCGGCGGTATCGAGCAGCGAATCGATCAGGGTCGACAGCAGGCTGACCGAATCGGTCAGCATCCAGGCCACCAGCTTCACCACCACCAGCATCAAGGCCACGCTGACCGAGGCATAGGTCGCCCGCCGCATCAGCTGCGCGGTCTGGGCGTCGTGTACCTTGGCTGTCGTGATGGTGGGAGCGGTCATGCCTCAGTCCGTGGCCTCAAGGGTACAGGCGTTCGGTGCGCCAGCCGCCGTCCTGGCGGTGATAGACCAGCCGGTCGTGCAGACGAAACGCCCCGTCCTGCCAGAACTCCAGATAACGCGGATGGATCCGGAAGCCCGACCAATAGTCCGGCCGCGGCACCTTGGTGAGGGCATATTTCGTGGCGTAGAGCGCGACGCGCTTCTCCAGCTCGAACTTGCCGGCCAGCGGGCGGGATTGCTGGCTGGCCCAGGCGCCGATCTGACTCTGCTTGGGCCGCGAGGCGAAGTAGGCATCGGCCTCCTCGGCGGTGACCTGGGTGACCTCGCCCTCGACCCGGACCTGGCGGCGCAGCGACTTCCAGTGGAACAGCAGGGCGGCCTTCGGGTGGCCCTGCAGCTGCGTGCCCTTCCTGCTGTCATAGTTCGTGTAGAAGACGAAACCGTCCGCATCGACCCCCTTCAGCAGCACCATGCGCAGCGACGGCATGCCGTCGGCGCCCACGGTGGCCAAGGCCATGCCATTGGGATCGTTGACTTCTTTTGCCTCTGCTTCGCTGAACCAGTCAGCAAACAGGCTGTAGGGATCGGCCGGGGGACGATCGGCGAACAAGGCAGTGCTCCCGAAAAGGATGTGGGACGCCATCTTGCCGGCCCGGACCCGTCCCGCCTAGCCTCAATGCCATGCGTGACCCCTACGAGGTGCTGGGACTGGAATCGCGCGCGGACGCGATAGCGATCCGCCATGCCTTCCGCGACCTGGCCAAGCGACTGCATCCCGACCTCAACCCCGGCAACCCGGCGGCGGCCCAGGCCTTCCAGGAGCTGACCCAGGCCTATGCGTTGCTGATCGATCCGCTGGCGCGCGCCCGCTGGGACGCCGGCGATCGCGGCGGCTGGACAGCGGAGAACGATTTCCCCTTTCGCCGCAGCGGCGGCGCCTGGGAGCGCTTCGAGGCTACGCCAGGCGCCGCCGGCGACATCTTCGCCGACTTCTTCACCGACGAGAGCCCGGACGGCCTGCGCGCCCGCCAGCCGCGTCGTGGCGAGGATTTGACCTACCGCCTCAGCGTCGCCTTCCTGACCGCCGCCACCGGCGGGCGCCAGCGCGTCCGCCTAGCCGAGGATCGCGAGCTTGATGTGACCATCCCGCCCGGCGTGGAAAGCGGCCAGGTGTTGCGCCTGGTCGGCCAAGGCCTGCCCGGCAGCCATGGCGGTACGGCCGGCGACGCGCTGGTGGAGATCGAGCTGGAGCCGCACGGTCGCTTCCGCCGCGCCGGCGCCGACCTGCACCTGGACCTTCCCGTCAGCCTGGGCGAGGCGGTGAACGGCGGCACGGTGTCGGTGCCCACGGTCACTGGCCCGGTTGCCATGCGCGTGCCGCCCGGCAGCAACAGCGGCACGGTGCTGCGCCTGAAAGGGCGCGGCCTGCCCGACCAGCAGGGCGGCCAGGGCGACCAGTACGTACACCTGACGGTGCTGCTGCCGGAGCCGCCCGACGCGGAGCTCACCCGCTTCGTGGAGCGCTGGAGCGCCAAGCACCCCTACGACCCGCGCATCGGCAAGCTGGACGAGGAGTGAAAAGGTCCCCAGGCGGCGATGCCTCCCGCCCCTGTCTAGCCTGATCGCCTGATAGAACAATTTTCAAAAGCCGTTCAAGGCTTTGGCGGAAAGACCCCACGAGTGCGGCGCATAACTTGCCTGACCCAGGGCTTGGTGTAGGATGCGCCGGCCCTCGATCCGGGGGCGGAGTCCTTTTAGTTGCCAGGGAAGTGCCGTGGAAGCGACCAACAAACGGGGCCTGATGGCCGGCAAGCGCGGCCTCGTGATGGGCGTCGCCAATGACCGTTCGATCGCCTGGGGCATTTCCCAGGCGGTGCACGCCCAGGGCGGCGAGCTGGGCTTCACCTACCAGGGCGAGGCCATCGAGCGCCGCGTGCGGCCACTCGCCGAATCGATCGGCGCGACGCTGGTGACGCAGTGCGACGTCACCGACGACGCCTCGATCGAGCGCACCTTCAAGGCGGTGGAGGAGGCCTGGGGCGGGCTGGACTTCCTGGTCCACGCCGTCGCCTTCTCCAACAAGGACGAGCTGAAGGGCAAGTACCTCGGCACCAGCCGGGACAACTTCGCGCTCACCATGGACATCTCCTGCTACTCCTTCACCGCGGTGGCGCAGCGCGCCGTGCCGCTGATGAAGCAGGGCGGTGCCATGCTGACACTGACCTACTACGGCGCCGAACGCGTCATGCCGCACTACAACGTCATGGGCGTGGCCAAGGCGGCGCTCGAGGCCTCGGTACGCTACCTGGCGGCCGACCTGGGCGAGCAGAACATTCGCGTCAACGCCATCTCCGCCGGGCCGATCAAGACGCTGGCGGCCAGCGGCATCGGCGACTTCCGCCATATCCTGAAGTGGAATGAGCTGAACGCGCCGCTGAAGCGCAACGTCTCGCTGGCCCAGGTCGGCGGCGCCGCGCTCTACCTGCTGTCCGACCTTTCGGGCGGCGTCACCGGCGAAGTGCATCACGTCGACAGCGGCTACCACGTCGTCGGCATGATGGCGGTGGACTCGGCCCAGGAGCTGGGCGAGATGCTGCGGAACTTCAACCCGCAGCAGGGTTGAGGGCAGGCCCGCCGTGGCCGGCAACTCCTTCGGCGAGACCTTCCGCTTCACCACCTGGGGCGAGAGCCACGGCCCGGCCATCGGCTGCGTGGTCGACGGCTGCCCGCCGGGCATCGCGCTGAGCGAGGCCGACATCCAGCCCTGGCTGGACAAGCGCAAGCCGGGCCAGTCGCGCTTCACCACGCAACGGCGCGAACCCGACCAGGTCGAGATCCTGTCGGGCCTCTTCCAGGGCAAGACTACCGGCACACCGCTGCTGCTGTTCATCAAGAACGAGGACCAGCGCAGCAAGGACTATGGCGAGATCGCCGACCGCTTCCGCCCCGGCCACGCCGACTACACCTACTGGGCCAAGTACGGTTTCCGCGACTATCGCGGCGGCGGCCGCTCCTCGGCGCGCGAGACCGCTTCGCGGGTGGCCGCCGGCGCCGTGGCGCGCAAGGTGTTGGAGCAGGTGCTGGGCGTCGGCAAGGTCGTCATCCGCGGCGCGCTGATCCAGATCGGCCCGCACCAGATCGACCGCGCGCGCTGGGACTGGGACGCCGTCGGCGCCAACGATTTCTTCTCGCCCGACGCGGTGATGGCCGAGCAGTGGGCCAGCTACCTCGACGGCGTGCGCAAGGCCGGCTCGTCGGCCGGCGCGGTGATCGAGGTGGTGGCCGAGGGCATTCCCGCTGGCTTGGGCGAGCCGATCTACGACAAGCTCGACGCCGACCTGGCCAAGGCCATGATGTCGATCAACGCGGTCAAGGGTGTGGAGATCGGCGCCGGCTTCGCCGCCGCGGCGCTGTCGGGCGAGGAGAACGCCGACGAGATGCGCGCCGGCAACGACGGCCGTCCGCGCTTCCTGACCAACCAGGCCGGCGGCATCCTGGGCGGGATCTCTTCGGGTCAGCCCATTGTGGTGCGCTTCGCGGTGAAGCCGACGTCTTCGATCCTGCAGTCGCGGCGCACCGTCACCACGCAGATGGAGGAGGTCGACATCGTCACCAAGGGGCGCCACGACCCCTGCGTCGGCATCCGCGCCGTGCCGGTCGGCGAGGCCATGCTGGCGCTGGTGCTGGCCGACCACCTGCTGCGCCACCGCGGCCAGACCGGCAAGGTCTGACCGCGGCGCAGCGAACCTCCCTCAGCGGGAGGTCGCCCTTACATCTTCGGCAGCAGGACGTGATCGATCACGTGGATCACGCCATTCGACTGCAGCACGTCATAGGTGACGATGTGCGCGGTGTTGCCGCTCTCGTCCATCACCACGACGTTCATCGGGCCGTTCATCATGGCGGTCAGCGTGCCACCCTGGACGGTCGTCAGCGTGGCCTTGCCGCCGCCGGCCTGGATCGCCTTGATGATGTCAGCGGCGGTCAGCTTGCCGGCGACGACGTGATAGGTCAGCACGGCGGTCAGCGCGCCCTTGTTCTCCGGCTTCAGCAGCGTATCGACCGTGCCGGCCGGCAGCGCGTCGAAGGCCGAATTCACCGGCGCGAAGACGGTGAAGGGGCCGGCCGACATCAGCGTCTCGACCAGGCCCGCGGCCTTCACCGCGGCCACCAGCGTGGTGTGATCGGCCGAGTTGACGGCGTTCTCGACGATGTTCTTCGAGGGGTACATCTCCATGCCGCCGACCATGACGGTGTCTTCGGCCAGCGCCGGCGCGGCCAGGGTCAGCGCCAGCGCGGCACCAGCGAAGAGGGAACGGAACTTCATGAGGCAGTCCTCCGGGACAAGTCTGTGAGCGGGGCGGCTGCAGGGTGGTCTCTGGCAGCCTGTCCGGAGTTACGAGAGCTTGGCCGTGACGGATTTGATTTCGGCCGAGGTTTATTTTCCCGCCGCGGGGTTGATCCCAGCGCCACAGGACCCATTCACGCGCGGGGCGCGCCGATCAGCGGCTGAAGCGCGCCACCAGCTCCAGGTGGCCCGACCAGGGGAACTGGTCGACCGGCGCCGCCCAGTCGAGGCGGAAACCGCCGTCGACCAGGGTACGGGCATCGCGCGCGAAGGTGCCGGGATTGCAGGACACCGCGACCACCAGCGGCAGGTCGCTGGCCGCCAGCTCCGCTGCTTGTGGCGCGGCGCCGGCGCGCGGCGGGTCAAACACCACGGCGTCGCCGCCTTCCAGCGCATCGGCGCCGATCGGATCACGCTCCAGGTCGCGCTGCTCCACGGTGATGCGCAGCACCAGGTCGCTGAGGCGCGCCGCGCGTTGCAACGCCGCCAGCGCCGGCGCATCGCTTTCCACCGCGTGCACGCGGTGGCCACGCGCCGCCAGGGGAAAGCTGAAGGTGCCGCAGCCGCTGTAGAGATCGGCCACCGCCTCGGCCTCGGCCGGCACCGCTTCCAGCACCAGGCGAGTCAGCGCCGCCTCACCTTCTGGCGTCGGCTGCAGGAAGCCGCCCGGCGGTGGCGTCACCGCCACGCCGCCCAGCAGGATCCGCGGCGCGCGACGATCGGCCAGCGGCAGCGGCGCCTGGCCGGCCACGGCGATCGACAGCCGCGCCAAATCACACTCCACCGCCAGCGCCGCCAGCGCCTCGCGCGCTGCGAGATCGGGTTCGCGCGGCAGGGCCAGCAGCAGGTCGATGCCGCTGTCGGTCAGGGTCGCGGTGATGTCCTGCGGCTTGCCGTCAGGCAGCAGCGGCGCCAGCGCGACGCGCAAGGCCGGCAGCAGTGCGACCAGCGGCGGCGCCAGCAGATAGCATTCGGTCATGTCCTCGACCGCGTGGCTGAAGCGGCGGTTGAAGCCCAGCAGCACGCGTCTGCCCTGGCGCAGCGCGGTGAAGCTGGCGCGGCGGCGCGTACCTGGTGGCAGCGCCAGCAGCGGGCGCACCAGCGGCTCGACGTCGCGGAAGCCGCGCTTCTGCAGCGCATCGACCAGCAGGCCGCGCTTCCACAGCGCATAGGGCGCCGGGGCGAAGTGCTGCAGCAGGCAGCCGCCGCAGGGGCCGAAGTGGGGACAGGGTGCCTCCACCCGTTCGGCACTGGGCTGCAGCAGCTCGATCACCTCGCCGCGCAGGCCCTGCGGCGAGGGGCCGCCGATCCGCGCCAGCACGCGCTCGCCCGGCAGGGTCTGCGCCAGGTAGAGCGGCTCCGGCTCGCCCTCGTCATGGGTCAGCGTCACCACGCCGTCGCCGCGCGCGCCGAGACTTTCGACTATGACCTCGAGCTGCCGTCCGCCGCCGGGGCGTACCTTGCGTCGCATGGCGCGATCAGGTCTCCGACCACTGGCGCAGCAGGTTCTCGCGCAGCCGGGCGAAGGCCTCGTCCTCCGGATGGTCGACCGAGTTGCCGGTAACCCGTTCACGCAGCTGCTCCAGCTCGTGGACCGTCTGGCGCTGGTCGAGGTCGCGGATCACCGACTGCACCCAGCCGACCGCCGCCCAGCGGGCACCGCGGGTGATGGGCTCGACCCGGTGCAGCATATTGGAGGGGTAGCAGATGGCGTGCCCCAGCTCGCCACGCACCGTCAAATCGCCGAAGCCGGTGCGGATGATGAAGTCACCGCCGTCGTAGTCGGCCGGATCGGACAGGAAGACGCTGAAAGACAGGTCGGTGCGCAGCGGCACGCCGGCCTTCAGGCCGCCCATCAACGCCGCGTCCATATGGTCCTTGTAGAACATGCCGGGTTCGTAGCGGTTGAACATGACCTGGAAGTTCAGCGGCTGGGCGAAGGAGGTGAAGAGCCGGTTGCCGACCAGCGCCCGCATTACCATGTTGACGCCCTGCTGCGCTTCAGGCGCGCGCCCCAGGATCTGCAGGTTCTTCTTCAGCCGCGGATGGCCGGTCAGCATGCCGTCCTGGAACGGCGCCTGTTCCAACAGGGTGCGCAGCTCGGCCACCTGGGCCGGAGTCATCACATTCGGGATCTTCAGCAGCATCGTCGTCCCCTTGCCGGCCTGCCGGCTGGCCCTTGCCTTTGTCCGGGCCCTTGCTTAGCAGAGTGCGGGGCCGGCAGGCGAGCCGGTCAGCGCCAGTCGGAGGACGCCACCATGCCGCAGCCCAAGCACATCATGCGCCTGAAGGTACCGCCGGAGACCAGCCTGGCCGATGACCTGCAGAAGTACTTCGACGTCTGCCGCGAGAAGCTGGGCATGGTGCCCAACGTGCTGCAGGCCTATGCCATCCGGCCGGAGAAGCTGCGCGTCTTCATTGCGCTCTACAACGACCTGATGCTGGGCGAGAGCGGCCTGACCAAGCTGGAGCGCGAGATGGTGGCGGTCGTCGTGTCCTCCGCCAACCGCTGCTACTACTGCCTCGTCGCGCACGGCCAGGCGGTGCGCAAGCTGTCGAACGACCCGGAGCTCGGCGAGCTGCTGGTGATGAACTACCGCGTGGCCGAGCTGCCGCCGCGCCAGCGCGCGCTGCTCGACTTCGCCTGGGAGCTGACCCTGACGCCGCACCTGGTGGGCGAGAGCCACCGCGCCGCGCTGCGCAAGCACGGCCTAAGCGATGAGGACCTGTTCGACCTGGCCAACGTGGTGGGCTTCTTCAACATGTCGAACCGCGTCGCCGGCGCCACCGACATGATGCCGAACCTTGCCTATCACACGATGAACCGGGCCACGGTGCCGGCGGCGACCTCGAACAAGGGGCCAGTCACCAAGCGGGTCACACGGGTTTCACCGCGCCGACCAGGAACTCGCGGTTCCCCTCGGGGCCGGTGATCGGGCTCTCGCTCACACCTAGTACCTGCCAGCCCTGCAGCGCCAGCCAGTCGCGGATCTTGTCGCAGACCGCCTGGTGCTGGTCCGGATCGCGCACCACGCCACCCTTGCCGACCTGGCCCTTGCCGACCTCGAACTGCGGCTTGATCAGCGCCACCAGCCGGGCGCCGGGCTTCGCCAGCGCCAGACCAGCCGGCAGCACCAGGGTCAGCGGGATGAAAGAAGCGTCGCAGACCACCAGGTCCGGCGCCTCGGGAACCTGCGCCGCCGTCAGGTGGCGACCATTGGTCTTTTCCAGCACCACCACGCGGGCGTCCTGGCGCAGCTTCCAGGCGAGCTGCCCCTGCCCCACGTCGACGGCATAGACTTTCGCCGCGCCGCGCGTCAGCAGTACATCGGTGAAGCCGCCGGTCGAGGCGCCGATATCGAGGCAGGTCAGTCCCGTCGGATCGATGGCGAAGTGCGTCAGGCCGTGGTCCAGCTTCAGGCCGCCGCGGCTGACCCAGGGATGGTCCTGGCCACGCAGCGTCAGCGGCGTGTCCTCGGCCAGCGGCTGCCCGGCCTTGTCGATGCGCCGCTCGCCGCTGAACACCAGGCCAGCCAGGATGACCGCCTGGGCGCGCTGGCGGCTCTCCACCAGGCCGCGCTCCACCAGCAGCTGATCGGCGCGCCGCTTGGCCGCCACGGCGGCTAGACCGGCGCGAGCGGGGCCGGCGCCAGCGGAGCTGGTACCAGCGGCGCCAGCGCCAGTGCCTTGATCTGGCGTCGTACCCGCAGCACCAGCAGCGTGGCGGCGACCGCCAGTCCGGCCGCCAAGCCCATCCAGATGCCGACGCCGCCCCACGACGTCCAGAAGCCGAGCAGCACCGACAGCGGCAGGCCGATGACACCATAGCCGAAGCAGGCGATCAGCATCGGCACGCGGGTGTCCTTCAGCCCGCGCAGGCAGCCCATGGCGATGACCTGGGCGCCGTCGAACAGCAGGAAGAAGGCGCCGACCGCCAGGAAGCTGATGCCGGCGTCGATCACCGCCGGCGCGTCGGGCAGGCTGCGGTCCTGGAATATGCCGACCAGCGTGGTCGGCAGCAGCACGAAGCAGAGCGCCGAGATGGCGCTGCAGCAGACGCCCAGGATGAGCGCAACCTTGGCCGCCATGCGCGCCATCGAGGGCTCGCCCCGCCCAACGGCAAAGCCGACCCGCACCGTCGCCGCCTGCGAGATGCCGAGCGGCAGCATGAAGGCGATGGCGACCAGCTGGATCGCCACGGCATGCGCCGCCTGCGCGATGGTAGAGATCAGTCCCTGCAGCCACAGCGCACCCATGAACAGCGCGGTCTCGAACAGCAGGGCCAGGCCGATCGGCGTGCCGATGCGGAAGATTTCGCGGAACAGCGCCCAGTCGGCGCGCCAGAAGCGGCCAAGGATATGCAGGCGTTTCAACCGCTTGTCGGTCAGCGCGAAGGCCAGCAGCGAAATCGGCAGGAAGCAGCCGACGGCCGCCGCCGCGACACCGCCGCCGAACACGCCCCAGGCCGGCAGGCCCAGCCGCCCGTAGATCAGGCACCAGCCGAGGAAGGCGTTCAGCACGATAGCCACCAGCATGACGTAGAGCGCCGCACGTGGCCGCCCCATCGAGGCCATGTAGTTGCGCAGCACGAAGTACCAGAGCCAGGGCGCCAGGCCGATGGCCATGGGGCGCGCGAACTCTTCCGCCGCCTCGGCCGCCGCCGGATCCTGCCCGACCAGCAGCAGGATCGGCCGGGCGAACCACAGCAGCGCCGCGCCGGGGATCGACACCAGGGTGACGATCCACAGCCCCTGACGCACCGTGCGGCGCACTACGCGCAGGTTGCCGGCACCGCGCGCCTGCGCCACCAGCGGCGCCACGGCGATGGCCAGCCCCAGCTCGAACATGAAGACGGCGTAGAACAGCTGCGAGCCGAGCATGGCGCCGGCCAGGGGTGTCGCCCCCAGGCGGCCCAGCATCAGCACCTCGGTAAAATTGATCGAGACCTGCGCCAGCTGCACCAGCATCAGCGGCCAGGCAAGGCGCAGCGTGGCGCCAAGCTCCAGGCGCCAGGGAGGTAGCGGTACAGGGCGCCCGCCGGACAGGGAATCGCGCTCCAACATGCGCCGCACTATGCCCAGGGGCAGGGTCCAAGGCCAGCCTGCCTTGCGCCACCGTGGCGGGGGTGACAGTCGGCCACGGCAGCCCGATAATGAGGCCCCAGCCTGCTTGAGAGACCGCCATGAGCAGCCGCTTCATCGCCGCCTGCATACAGAACTCCGCTGACGTCGAGTTGGCGCCGAGCCTCGCGGTCTGCGAGCGGCTGATCCGCCAGGCGGCGGCTGAGAACGCCAAGCTGATCTGCCTGCCGGAATACTTCGCCTCGCTGGACGTGGTGAACGACCTGCTGGTGTCGCGCGCCCTGCCCGAGCAGGGGCACTCTGCCCTGCTGCGCTGCCAGGCGCTGGCGGCGGAGCTCGGCGTCTGGCTGCTGCTGGGATCGCTGGGGATCGAGACCCGCGGCGGCAAGATGCTGAACCGCTCCTACCTGCTGGACGACCGCGGCGCCATCGTCGCGCGCTATGACAAGATCCACCTGTTCGACGTGCGCCTGCCGGGTGGCGAGGACTACACCGAATCGGCCACCGTGGCGCCGGGCGACACCGCCGTGGTGGCGCCGACGCCCTGGGGGCCGCTGGGGCTGTCGATCTGCTACGACCTGCGCTTCCCGCAGCTCTATCACGCCCTGGCGCAGGCCGGCGCGCTCTACCTGGCAACCCCGGCGGCCTTCACCAGGACGACCGGCGAGGCGCACTGGCACATCCTGCAACGCGCCCGGGCGATCGAGACCGGCTGTTTCGTCATCGCACCCTGCCAGACCGGCACCCACGTCGGCGGGCGCGCCAGCTTTGGCCACTCGCTGATCGTCGATCCCTGGGGCCGCGTGCTGGCCGACGCTGGCAGCGATGTCGGCTTCATCACCGCGGAGATCGATCCGGCGGAGGTCGCCGCCGCGCGCCGCCGCATCCCCGCCCTCGACCATGCCCGTAGCTTTCGCCCACCCTACCTGGCGCCCCTGCGCGCCGCCGGAGAATGACCATGCCCGATACTGCCCACAGCACCCTGCCGCTGCGCCGCGTGATCTCCCGCGACACCCTGGAGCTGCGCCCCTTCGACCGCTACGGCCCGCCGCAACCCGGGGTCCGCTGGCACCCGATCACCGACAACCGCGAGAGCGGCGAAGCGACCTACTATGCGCTCTACGAACCCGGCGCCGCCTCCAACCCGCACGAACATCCGATGGTCGAGGAGTTCCTGGTGGTGGAGGGCGAGTTCGTCGACCACGACGGGCTGGTCTTCAAGGCCGGCGACTTCGTCAGCTACCAGCCCGGTAGCAAGCACTGGAGCCATTCGCCCAAGGGCTGCCTGCTGCTGGTCTTCCTGCGCTGTCGCAACCGCCTGCTTGGAAGTGACGAAAGCGTCAGCGAGTTCGCGGGCTAGACCGACCCTTCGCGCCAGTCCTTGTAGCGCCACCAGGGTTCCAGGAAGCGCAGGAACCAGGGGCGGCCGTTGTAGAAGGGCACGGCCGGATGCGTCGTGCGGTCGAAGGGCGAACGGCCCTCCGCGTCCCCCAGCACCTGCAGCGCGATTTTGTGACCCAGGTAGGGTGCCATGGCGACGCCGGAGCCGGAGTAGCCGAGCGCGAACCACAGGCCGTTCGCCTGGCCAAGGTGCGGCAGGTGGTCCTTGCTCATCCCGGTCAGGCCGTTCCAGGCATGGCTGATGCCGACGCCCTTGAGATCGGGGAAGAGATCCTCCAGCAGGCGGCGCATCACCGGGACGGTGCCTTCGGCCGGCACCGGCCGCAGCGCCGGGCGCGCTCCCAGGACGATGCGCTTCCCATCCGGCGAGGCGCGGTAGTAGCAGTGGCGCGAGCGCGTCTCGACGATCATGCGGCCGCCGGGGATCAGCGCGCGCACGCGGTTCTCGCCGATCTCCTCGGTCGCCACCAGGAAGCTCGCCACCGGGATGATGCGGCGGGCGAAGTAGGGCGTGCCGGGCCGGGTGTAGCCATTGGTGGCGACGATCACCTGGTCCGCCAGCACCTCGCCACGCGGCGTCGCAAGGCGATGGCCCTTGCCCGACGGCGTGATGCGCGTCACCGGCGCCTGGCCATGCAGCGTGGCGCCGGCGGCCTCGGCCAGGGCAACCAGTCCGTTGTGCAGCTTGCCGGGATGCAGCCCACCGTGCTGTGGGAAGACGCAGCCGCCCTGGTACTTGTCGGTCGCCACCTCGCGCCCGACCTCGGCCTTGGAGACCAGATAGGACTCCAGCCCGGTCTCGCGCCGTAGCGTTTCCAACTCGCCGGCCATGGCGTCGTAGTGCGCCTGGCTCCAGGCACCGCGGAAGCGGCCGCAGCGCACGAAATCGCAGTCGATGGCCTCGCGCTCGATCAGGCCGCTGGTGTAGGCCAGCGCGCGCAGCCCCTCCCGCAGCAGGTCCCGCGCCATCTCCGGCCCATACTGCTTGCTGGCATCGGCGAAGCCGACTCGGTGGCCGGAGCCGATCATGCCGCCGTTCCGGCTGGAGGCGCCCTCGCCCAGCCGGTTGGCTTCCAGCACGGCGACGGAACGGCCGGCGCGGGCCAGGGTCAGCGCGGCGCTGAGGCCGGTGAAGCCACCGCCGACGATGGCGACCTCCACCTTGGCCGGCGGCGGCAGCGGGCGCTCCAGGCGCGGCGCGGCCTCCCACCAGTAGGGTGTCGTCTTCAAGGCTGCGGTCACCTGCGATTCCCCCGGCTGCGGTCGACGCCTTGCCTAGCTTGGCCAGGTGACGATGTGATCTTCCAGGTCTTCATCCCTGACCTGCTTCTCCGACACCACGCGCCCGGCCACCGAAATGCCGGCGGCCGCCACGGTCGCCGGATCGCCGGACACCAGCGGATGCCACCAGTAGAGTTCCTTGCCCTCGAAGAGCAGGCGATAGGCGCAGGTCGAGGGCATCCAGGGCAGCTCCTGCAGCTTGGCCGGCGTCAATCGAACGCAGTCACGCACCCGGCGGCGACGGTTGGGGTAGTCGCTGCAGCGACAGGTGCCGAGGTCGAGCAGGCGACAGGCGACGTCGGTGTAGTCGACCTGCTCGCTGCCTTCGTCCATCAGCTTCAACAGGCAGCAGCGGCCGCAGCCGTCGCAGAGCGATTCCCACTCCGCTGGTGTCATCTCGTCCAGCCGCTTGCGCTGCCAGAAGGGTTCTTCGCTCACGCCAGCACCTTGCCTGGAAAGGGATTGCGGCCTTCGCGGTCCTCCACCTCGACGACCCAGAGGTCGGGGTCGCGCTGGACCGCGCGGGCGATATAGTCCTCTGCCTCGGCGTCGGGTACCAGGCGCCCCTGGAGCGCCGGCAGCCAGGCCGGGCGCCCTTCCAGGTCGCGGGTCTGCGTCAGCACGCGGAAGCCAGGTCCGAGGAGGTTCAGCTTCACCAGCAGGCCGCCGCCTTGCCGCTCGCCCTTGCGCGAGACTACGACGGCGATGTTCTCGGCCAGGCAGCGCCGGACCTCGGCCATGACCCAGAGATGTGTCGGCAGGCGTTCATCGTCCACGACGGCGGCTCCTTGCGGTCACTCTGCCGCAAGCCGGCACGCGCCGATAGACCGGGCGACTAGGGAACCCGTACGTTCAGGGAACGATATCACCGCCCTTGGGCAGCGGGGCGGGCGAGTTGTCGACCACGAGGAAGGTCTGGGCGCCACCTTCGTCGTCGACCCCTTCATAGGCAATCAGCGGGCCACTGGGGCCGCTCGCGCCGCTGTCGGTGACCGGCGGCTTCAGGATCGCCGTGCTGAAGCCGTCAAGCGGATCGCTGGCACCGTCCCCGGCGGCGGTCGTGGTGTCCATCGGATTGGCAGATGCGGAACTGGTCACCGTTGCCTTGGAGGGGGCCTGCAGCGGCGTGTCGGTCACGTTCATCTCGTGGCCGAAGATATCGTTCTCGACATTGGCCACGAAGCTGGTCGTGGTGGCCCGCGGCGTCACGTCCGCCAGCGCGCCGGAGTCGGAGAACAGATCGCCGACGTCGATGGTCAAGCTCAGCGGCTGGATATCCGCGGCGTAGACCAGCGCGCTGGCGCCACTGTGATGGCCAGGCTCATTGACCACCGACAGTGCCTGCTCGATCATCTGGTCGCTCAGTAGCGAGGTGACTGCGGAGGCTTCAGCCGGCATTGTCTCGCCGGGCACCGAACTCTGCAACGCGACCAGGGCCTGCATGGAATTGGCCGAGGCGCTTTCCAGCCAATCGATGGCCTGAATCAGCGGCAGAACGGCGAGCAACAGGGCAGGAAGGTCGGCGACCAGGGGCGAGGCTGCCGGGGCAGCGGTCAGGCGCGGCAATCCGCCCCCATCGGTCGGGGAGGGGTGCGTTCGCTGATCCGCCAACTCCAGGAATTGTTCCATCGCTCAGTACCCCACACGTCCAGGCGCCCACCCAACACGCCCGATCGCGTCATAACGCGTTAGCGTTCAGTGTCTCAAGAAGTACTGCGGCTGTCCAGGGGCGAGCGCAGCACCTGCGGTACCCTCCCCCAGGACCGTCCGGCCCTGCTGGCGGCTAGACGATAACCACTTCGGTGTTGTGGACGGTCAAGTCGATCGTGCCCATCGAATCCGTGTAGAGCACGGCGCCCTTGCCGGCGGCGCCGACCAGAATCCAGTCGCCGCTCAGGTAGAGGTGGTCGTTGCCGTCGCCCTCAACGAAGAGCGTGCCGGAGGGCGAGGCCAGAATCTTGGCATAATCGACCGTGAGCTTGAGGTCCTCGGGGCCGTCCAGCAGGCTGATGTAACCATCGCCGCCCGGCGGCGTCGGCGGCGGGCCGACGGGACCGATGGTCGGCCCCTGCACCCCATTGCCGTTGTCGGACGCAAACTTGATGTGGGTGTCCTGCTGCATCGGCCCAAAGAGGTCCAACTCCATCCCCTTGAACAGCGGCGGCGGATCGCCGGAGTCGGTGGACAGCAGATTGATAGTGTCGGTACCAACATTGCCGAACAGGTCATTCTCATCGAGCGACAGCACCGGCGGCGAGCCGCTGGACAGCGATTCGATCGAATAGAGCGCGCCGGGGATGCCTTCGCTGGGCAGAATAGCCGAGGCCTCGCCGCTCGGCGGCGGCTCGGACGGCATCAGAAGGCTGCTCGGCGCCACAGCCTCCACCGCGCCCAGGGCGCCACTGACGGCGTCCGGACCAATCAACTGCAGCAGCTGTTCGATCGCCGCCTGCCATGCCACGACGCTGGACACGTCGCCCTCGCCCGCCGGCAGGGACGGCGCGTCGGTGGCCAGTGGCTGCCCATCAGAGTCGAGACCCGGGACGCCATTGTCCGCTGGCACCGCGGACAGCTGTTCCGCCGTGGGATTGGCATGAGTCGGCGCCTGATAGGCCAGAGCTTCCGGCGCAGCCGCCGCCGTGGCCTGATCATCAAGTCCGTCGATCTTTGTCTGCCGCATGACCGGACCCGGTCCACAAATAGTGGCTGGACCCCATAAGGGTTCTCAGAATGGAACAATGACAGTAAAGGATTATTCTGTCTATCCAACCAGTGGATCAGACGAAAATCACATCCGCGCCGCGGATTCCGACGGCCAAGCCGCTGTTTGAATCGACATAATATGTGAAACCACCCTCTTCGAGGGGCTGGTCGACGATGTGCCAGTCCGCGGTCAGCAGGACAACGTCGTCGCCATCGCCCTCGATGACCAGACGACCGTTCTCATCGGTCAGGCTCAACGCCAGGTCGGGGGTCAACTGCAGCTGGCTCGTGCCCTCGAACATGGTGACCAGTCCAGCGGAGAGCGTTGGCGGCACCAAGATGGGCGGCGTGTTATCGATGCCGACTTCCAGACTCGGTGGCGACGCAGCGTCGGACCCGAAGAGGTCAATCTGAAAGCCCTGGAACAGGCTTGGCGCGCCATCGCCTTGGCCGCCCAACGGCGAGACGGAGACACTTTCGCCGAACAAGTCCTGGTCGTTCAAGGAGAGCGGCACCACCGCTGTACCGCCCAGCGGCACGATTTCGTAGGCCGGATCTGGCGGGGGGACAAAATCCGGGTCCCCTGGACCCAGTGCGATCAGCACCGCCGACAGCTCACCAGTCGGGCCGCCCTGGTCGCTCAGGTCGACGGGCGGCGCCTCGCCCATGCTCTGCTGGATGAGATCCAGCAGTTCGTTGACGGCGGGACTGCTGACAAGGGCACCTGGCAAGACGGCCGACGGCGCTGCGCCACCTTCGACGGCGGGCGTAAGCGCGGCCAACTGTCCCCACCACGGGGCGATGCCTGCTACTACTGTCCGATCATCGATACCGGGAAGATCTTGCAGCCGCATTGCGCTGTACTCGGCTCACCCCTGTGGTACGGAGGGGAAGCCCAAGAGAGACACCAGACCCATCGCCACTCTCCCATGGGGGCAATCGTCCTGTCTACAGCCTATGGGCGAAGAGGCGGCGCGCCGGCATGGCTCGCCAGTCGCCTTGCCAGTCTCTAGTCTATCCTCTGACGTGCCAGCCAGAGTCGCCATGAATCAGCCACCGCAGCGCCCCGCAGCCACCCCCAGCGACGCTTACCAAAGGCTCATGGCTGCCTACGCAGATATGCATCTAAATGGCGATCCGGCAAACGCCATCCCGTCCGACAAGATCTTCGACGGGCGGGGCCTGGTGCCGCACCTGGAGGTGGTTCGCCAGCTCTGCGGCCGGTTCCGGCCGCGCAGCCTGCTGGATTACGGCTGCGGCAAGGCCAAGCCCTACGCCGGCACCCGGGCGACGCATCCCGACGGCAGCGAGGATCACGGTCTGCAGGCCCTCTGGGGCCTGGAGGAAGTGGCCTTCTTCGACCCCGCGCTGCAGCAATACGCAGAGCTGCCGCAGCGCAGCTTCGACGCGGTGGTGGCCACCCACGTGCTGGAATTCACGCCCGAGGCCGACGTCGACTGGGTGCTGGCCGAACTCTTCGCCTTCGCCCGCAAGTTCGTCTTCCTGTCCATCGCCTGCCACGCCTCGCCCTGGACCCTGGGCAACGGCGAAAACTACCACGCCACGCAGCAGAGCCCCGGCTGGTGGACCGACCGCCTGTGGGCGGCCCGCGCTTGGACGCCGGAGACCCGCTGCTTCGCGCTGCTCTATCCCACCGAGCGCAAGCCCATACTGGTGGAAATCTAGTCCCACTCGGCGGCGACGGTCGGATCGTGTTCCAGCGGCCGGCGCTGCGCCGCCTCGCGCGCCGCCTGCTCTGGCGCCAGACGACGCAAGGCCCAGATCGCGGCGCCGCGGATCACCGCCGCCGGATCGTCCAGGCGCGCCAGCACCGCCGGCAACAACGCCGTATCGCCGCTGTTGCCGATGGCGATCAGCACGTTGCGCAGGAAGCGCGCATGGCCGCTGCGCTTGATCGGGGAGCCGGCAAAACGCTGGCGGAAAGCGGCGTCGTCCAGCGCCGCGAGGTCGGCCAGTGGCGGCGCCACGAGGTCGGCGCGCGCCTGCAGCTTGGCCTCGTGCGTGGCCTGCGCGAAGCGGTTCCAGGGGCAGGCTGCCAGGCAGTCGTCGCAGCCGTAGATGCGGTTGCCCATCGCCCTGCGGAATTCATTCGGGATCGGCCCGGCATGCTCGATGGTGAGGTAGGAGATACAGCGCCGGGCATCGAGCTGGAAGGGCGCGGGAAAGGCCGCGGTCGGGCAGGCATCCAGGCAGGCGCGGCAGGAACCACAGTGCTCCGCGGCCGGCTCGTCCGGCGCAAGCTCCAGGGTGGTCAGCAGGCTGCCGAGGAAGAACCAGTTGCCCAGGTCGCGCGACAGCAGGTTGCTGTGCTTGCCCTGCCAGCCCAGGCCGGCCTGCTGCGCCAGCGGCTTTTCCATCACCGGCGCGGTGTCGACGAAGACCTTCACTGTCCCGCCCAGGCGACTAACGGCGAACTGCGCCAGATGCTTCAGGCGCCCCTTGATCATCTCGTGGTAGTCGCGATTTCGGGCATAGACCGAGAGGTTGCCGACCGTCGGCTCCGCCAGGTTGGCCAAGGGATCCTCAGCCGGCGCGTAGCTCTGCGCCACCACGATGGCGCTCTTCGCCGCCGGCCACAGCGCGTCGGGCGAGCGGCGCTCCTCGGCACGCTCGGCCAGCCAGCCCATGTCGCCGTGGCGGCCCTTGGCCAGGAACTCCGCCAGCCGCTCGCCGACCGCCGGCGCCAGCGCGGCCGGGGCGAAGCCGACCGCGTCGAACCCCAGGCGCAACGCCTCGGCGCGCAGCAGGGCCTTGGGGTCGGCCGCGACCATGGCTCAGAGCACCGGCAGGTCGCCCTGCGCCTGCAGGGCGGCGAAATCGGCCTGGAAAGCGGCGAAGCGGCACTCGGCGACAGCGGCCCGCAGGCCAGCCATCAGGTCCTGATAGGTCACCAGGTTGTGCTGCGTCAGCAGGATCGGCCCCAGCATCTCGCCGGCCTTGAACAGGTGGTGCAGGTAGGCGCGCGAGAAACCGCCGGCGCAGGCGGCGCAGCGGCAGTCGGGATCGACGGGGCGCGGATCCTCCTGGTGGCGGGCGTTCTTGATGTTCAGGCTGCCCCAGCGCGTGAAGGCCTGGCCGGTGCGGCCCGAGCGCGTCGGCAGCACGCAGTCGAACATATCGATGCCGCGTGCCACGCTGCCCACCAAGTCAGCCGGCTTGCCGACACCCATGAGGTAACGTGGCTGCGCCGCCGGCAGCAGCGGCGCCGTCCAGTCCAGCACCTCGAACATGGCCTGCTGCCCCTCGCCCACCGCCAGGCCGCCAATAGCGTAGCCGTCGAAGCCAATGGCCTGCAGCCCGGCCGCCGAGCGCTCGCGCAGCGGCCGGTAGACGCCGCCCTGCACGATGCCGAACAGGCCGTAGCCCGGCCGCTCGACGAAAGCGGCGCGGCAGCGCGCGGCCCAGCGCAGCGAGCGTTCCATCGAGCTCGCCGCTTCCGGCTCGGTCGCCGGAAAGGGCGTGCACTCGTCCAGCACCATGGTGATGTCGGCGTCGAGGTTCTGCTGGATGCGCATCGCGCGCTCGGGCGTCAACTCCTGCTTGGCGCCGTCGATGTGCGAACGGAAGGTCACGCCCGCCTCGGTGATCTTGCGCAACTCGGACAGCGACATGACCTGGAAGCCGCCGCTGTCGGTCAGGATCGGACCGGGCCAGCGCATGAAGGTGTGTAGCCCGCCCAGCCTAGCCACGCGCTCGTCGCCCGGCCGCAGCATCAGGTGATAGGTGTTGCCCAGGATGATCTCGGCGCCGGTGGCACGCACCTGCTGCGGTGCCAGGCCCTTTACCGTGCCGGCGGTGCCCACCGTCATGAAGGCCGGCGTCTCCACCGTGCCATGCGCGGTGGCGATGCGGCCGCGCCGGGCCGCGCCGTCCTGCGCCAGAAGCTCGAAACCGAAGGCGGTCAAATCAGATCCTCGCGGGTCAGCAGGCTGGCATCGCCATAGGAATAGAAGCGATAGCCGGTCTCGATGGCATGGGCATAGGCCGCCTGCATGCGCGGCAGACCGGCGAAGGCGGCCACCAGCATGAACAGGGTCGAGCGCGGCAGATGGAAGTTGGTCAGCAGCCGCTCAACCACACGGAACCGGTATCCCGGCAGGATGAAGATTCCGGTCTCACCACGGAAGGGCTCCAGGCTGCCGTCTTCGTGCGCGGCGCTTTCCAGCAGGCGGAGCGCGGTGGTGCCGACGGCGACCACCCGCCCGCCACGCGCCCGGCAGGCGGCGACGGCGGCGACGGTGGCCGGCGGCACCAGACCCCATTCCACATGGATGCGGTGCTGGCGTGGGTCTTCGACCTTCACTGGCAGGAAGGTGCCGGCGCCGACATGCAGCGTCACCCAGGCACTGGCGACACCGCGCGCCGCCAGCGCCTCCAGCAGCGCCGGCGTGAAGTGCAGCCCGGCGGTGGGCGCCGCCACGGCGCCGGGTTCGCGGGCATAGACCGTCTGGTAGTCGGCGCGGTCGGCGGCATCGCCGCGGCCTTGGCGGATATAGGGCGGCAGCGGCATGGCGCCGGCCTGCTCCAGATGCCGCAGCAGCTCGGCGTCGTCGCAGGCGAAGGCCAGCAACACCTCGCCAGCCTCGCCCTTCTCCACCACCTCGGCCGCCAGCCCGGCGTCGAAGTCCAGGCGGTCGCCGGGCTTCAGCTTCTTCGCCGGCCGGGCAAAGGCCCACCAGCGGGCCGGGCCGGCCTGCTTGTGCAGCGTCGCCTCGATCCTGGCCTGGCCGCGCCGGCCGCTAAGGCGCGCCGGCAGCACCCGCGTGTCGTTGAACACCAGCAGGTCGCCTGGCTGCAGCAGCGCTGGCAAGTCGCCCACCCGATGGTCCGCCAGCGCCCGCCCGACCAGCAGCAGGCGCGCCGCGTCGCGTGGCTGCGCTGGACGCTGCGCGATCAGCGCCGCCGGTAGGATGAAGTCGAAGTCGTCGGTGCGCATCAGGTCGGCTCGCCCGGGCGGGTGTCGTGCCGCAGACCCAGCGACAGGCGGGGCTGGCGGATATCGCTGACGTAGTGAAAGGGCCGCGTGGCGCTGCCGGCAAAGCCCGGCGCCCGCATCAAGGTCACGCCGCCCGCGGCCATGCCGAACTCGCGCGGATTGCTGCCGGCGCGATCGTCGCACAGGAAGAAGCGTGCATCGCCGGCCAGGGTCACCAGCGCCACCAGCCCGACGTAGCGGATGTGGTCGCGGTGCGACGTGATGCCGGCCGAGCCGGCGGCATAGCGCTGCACGATCAGGTCGTTGTAGACGAGCCCCTGTGGCAGCGGGTTGGGCGTCAGGCGCGCCAACCCGGCCAGGGTCAGTTCCGCCAGTTCGGCTGCCAGGTCGCGCAGCGGGTGTACCGGCGGAATCGCCATGGTGAGCTCAAAATCCTGCCGTACCTCGCGACCGGCCGTGCCGACCAGCGGACGGGCGGCCCGGTAGTCCAGCGCCGCGCAGTCGCGCGCGAAGCCCGCGGTGGCATTTTCGTCCAGCCAGGGAAAGAAACCAGCGCCGGCGAGTTCTACCTGTTGCAGGGCGGCGACGCAGGCGTCGAGCGGTCGGGGCAGTGTCATGCTCATGCGGTGCAGAGCTATGCCGGCCCGGCGGCCCGGCCGCAAGTCGGTCACGGGTGCGTTTGCGACTGGTTCGCCCTTCACGTGTCGTCTCGCCGCAGTCACACTCGGCCCCAGCTACCGCATCCTGGCCGCCGCAATTGAGGAGAAGCTGATGCCGGTCAAGGTCTGGGATCTGGGCGTCAGGCTGTTCCACTGGTCGCTGGCGCTGCTGATCATCGCCAATCTGCTGCTCGGCGGCGACGAGGCCGGCCTCTATACGGTGCATGTCTATCTGGGCTACATCGCCGGCCTGCTGGTGGTGTTCCGCGTGGTCTGGGGCTTCATCGGCTCGCGCCACGCCCGCTTTGGCGATTTCCTGGTCGGTCCGGGCAAGGCGCTGCGCTATGGCGGCGAACTGGCCCGCGGCGAGGTCAAACCGCACGTCGGTCACACACCGCTCGGCGGCTACATGATCCTGGCCCTGCTGCTGATCGTGCTGGTCCAGGTGGCCACCGGCATCCTGGCGGCCGAGCGCCTGCGCTGGGCACGGGAGGTGCATGAGATCCTGGTCAGCGTCTTCTGGGTGCTGATCGGCCTGCACCTGGCCGGGGTGCTGCTGCACAGCTGGCGGGCGAAGGACAACATCGTGCGACCCATGATCACCGGCCGCAAGTCGCTGACCCCGCACCAGGCGGCCCGCGAGCCCCAGGTGCGCGGCGCGCGCCCGATCCTGATCACCGCGGTCGTGGTGCTGCTGATCGGCGCCCTGCTGGCCTGGCAGATCGACCTGCCGGGCCTGGCGGTGGGCGGGCGAAAGGGGTCCGGTGCCGCCAAACCCGTGGTCGAGACTCAGCAAACCGGCAGCTAGCCCCTCGACGGACGGCCCGCGACTGACCATCTTGCCGGCCTGGAAGAGGAGCAAGGCATGCGTGGCTGGCTGGTGGCGGCAGGACTGAGCGGGGCGATGGGTGCCGCCATGGGCGCGGCGGCGTCGCATCTTTTCGCCGAGGCACCCGGCCGGGCGCTGCTGGTCTCCAGCGCGCAGCAGTATCAGCTATGGCACGCCCTGGCCTTGGGTCTGGTCGCGGTGCTGGGCTGGAACGGCGGCAACAAGCTGCTGCAGGCGACCGCCTGGGCCTTCCTGCTGGGCACGATCTTCTTCTGTGGCGCCCTCTACCTCGTGGCCTTCACCGGACGGACCTTCGGCCCCATGGCGCCGCTGGGCGGCATGCTGCTGATCATCGGCTGGGGTTTCCTGGCGGTCTACGGCTGGGTCGCCATGCGCGCAGGGCAGAAGGGCTGACCCATGGCAATGCTCGATGCCCGCGGCCTGAAGTGTCCCCTGCCCGTCCTCAAGGCGCGCCGTGCGCTGAAGGCCCTGCCGCCCGGCGAGTGGCTTGAGGTGCTGGCCACCGATCCGGCCGCGCCCAAGGATTTCAAGGCTTTCGCCGCCGAGGCGGACCTGCGGCTGGAAACGCTCGAGGCCGACGCCGGCGAGTTCCGCCTACGGCTCGCCGCCAGGTCCTGAGGACTACTCCGCCGGCTGCTCCTGCAGTTCCGGCGGCAGCGGCACGCCACGCACCGCCGAGGCGACGCGGCGGCGGCTAAGCAGCGTATAGACCGTCGGCACGACGAAGAGCGTCATCAGCGTGCCCAGCGACATGCCGCCGACGATCACCCAGCCGATCTGCTGGCGGCTCTCGGCGCCGGCACCATCGGCCAGCGCCAGCGGCAGGGCACCCAGCACCATGGCGCCGGTGGTCATCAGGATCGGCCGCAGGCGCTGCGCCGCCGCCTCGATCACCGCCTTGCGGCGATCCAGGCCCTGCACCCGCTTCTGGTTGGCGAACTCGACGATCAGGATGCCGTGCTTGGTGATCAGGCCGATGAGTGTGACCAGGCCGATCTGCGAGTAGACGTTCAGCGTGCCGCCGACGTAGTGCAGCGCCGCCAGCGCGCCGGTGATCGAAAAGGGCACCGTCAGCAAAATGATGATCGGGTCGGTGTAGCTTTCGAACTGCGCCGCCAGCACCAGGAAGATGAAGCAGAGCGCCAAGCCGAAGACCAGGCCCAGGCTGGCGCTGGAGGTGCGGAACTCGCGGCTCTGGCCCTTGAAGTCGTACAGCACGCCCTCGGGCAGCACTTCCCGCGCGGCGGCCTCCAGCGTGGCCAGCGCCTCGCCCAGCGAGGTGCCCTCGGCCAGGGTCGCGCTCAAGGTCGCGGCGCGCAGCTGGTTGAAGCGGCGCAGATCGCGCGGCGCCACGCTCTCCTCGATCTGCACCACGTTCGACAGCTGCACCATCTGCCCGTCGGGCGCGCGCAGAAAGATAGTGTCCAGTACCTCGGGCGAGGTGCGGTCGGCGTCGGCCAGCTGCAGCAGCACGTCATACTGCTCGCCGTTCTGCTCGAAGCGCGTCACCTGGCGGCTGCCCAGTAGCGTCTCCAAGGTGCGGCCGATGACCGAGACGTCGAGGCCCAGATCGGCGACGCGGGCGCGGTCCAGCCGGATGCGTAGCTCGGGCTTGTTCAGCTTCAGGTCGCTGTCCAGATTCACCAGGCCGGGATAGTCGGCGACCTTCTCCATCACCGCCGCGACATAGCCCTGCAGCTGCTCGTAGGTGCCCGAGGTCTCGATCACGAACTCTACGGGGCGTGAGCCGCGGCTCTGTCCCAGCGAGGGCGGATTAACTGCCGAGACCGAGAGTCCGGGAATGCGCTTCAGCAGCGGAGTGAGCGCGGCGACGATGTCCTGCTGCTTGGTATCACGCTCGCTCCAGTCCTTCAGCCGGACGAAGGACCGGATGTCGGTGACCTCCGGGTAGCCGACGATCATCAGGAAGGCGCGCTTGTCGGTGATGGGCTCCACCAGCGCCTCGATCTTGCGGGCCTCGCGGTTGCTGTAGGCCAGCGTGGCGCCCTCCGGCGCGCTGGCGAAGATCATCACCTCGCCGCGATCCTCCACCGGCGACAGCTCCTGCGGCAGCAGCGGGTAGTAATAGGCGCTGGCACCGGCGACGCCGAGCGCCACCAGGACGACCAGCGGGCGCAGCCGCAAGGTGCCGGCCAGCGCGCGCTTGTAGCCCTGCTCCACCGCGTTGAAGCCGCGCTCCAGCAGGCGGAAGACCAGGCCGTGGTGCTCCTGATGCTTCAGCAGCTTGGAACACATCATCGGCGTCAATGTCAGCGCGACAAAGCCTGACACCAGCACGGCGCAGGCCAGGGTCAGGGCGAACTCGATGAACAGCCGCCCGGTGCGGCCAGGGGTGAAGGCCACCGGCGCATAGACCGCAGCCAGCGTCAGGCTCATGGCCACCACGGCGAAGCCGATCTCACGGATGCCGAGGATCGAGGCGACGAAGGGCTTCTGCCCGCGCTCGATGTGGCGGTGGATGTTCTCCAGCACGACGATGGCGTCGTCTACCACCAGGCCGATGGCCAGCACCATGGCCAGCAGGGTCAAGGTGTTGATCGAGAAGCCCAGCGCGAACATCAGCGTGCAGGTGGCGATCAGCGAGATCGGGATAGTCACCACCGGGATCAGCGAGGCGCGCGGCGAGCGCAGGAAGAACAGGATCACCAGCACGACCAGCAGCACCGCCTCGCCGATCGTTGTGTAGACCGCCTTGATCGAGCGGTCGATGAAGACCGCGCTGTCGGTGCCGATCTCGGCGATCATGCCCTTGGGCAATGACTCGTTGATCGCCGGCAGGTCGGCGCGCAGCGCATTCGACACGTCCAGCGGGTTGGCCACCGCCTGCTTGATGATGCCGACGGTGATGGTGGGGGCGCCGTTGTAGCGCGCCTCGCGCCGGTTGTTGGCGGCACCCAGCTCGACCCGCGCCACGTCCTTCAGCTTGACCGGGAAGCCATCGACCGACTTCAGCACGATGTTCTCGAACTGCTGCACGCTCTCCAGCCCGGTGCGCGACAGCACCGAGAACTCGCGGTTGCGGCTTTCGATGCGGCCGGAGGGAACCTCGACGTTCTGCTGGCGCAGCGCCACCTCCAGGTCCTGCACCGTCAGGTCGTAGGCCGCCAGGCGCTCGCGGTCGATCCAGATGCGCATGGCGTAGCGCCGCTCGCCATAGATCACCACGTCGGCCACGCCGGTCAGGTTTTTCAGCCGGTCGACCACGTAGCGGTCGACGTAGTCGGTCAGCTCCAGCGCCGAATAGCCCTCGGCGGCGAAGGTCAGGTAGATCACCGCCTGGGCATCGGCCTCCACCTTGGCGATGGTCGGCTCGTCGATCTCGTCCGGCAGGCGACCGCGCACGCGGGCGACGCGGTCGCGCACGTCGCTGGCGGCGACGTCGGGATCGATGTTCAGGTTGAAGCGCACGGTGATGCGGCTGGATTCCGAGCGGCTGGTGGATTCCAGCACGTCGATGCCCTCGATGCCGGCGATCGAGCCCTCGAGGATCTGCGTCACCTGGCTCTCGATGATGGTGGCCGAGGCGCCGGGATAGTTGGTCGAGACGGAAATCACCGGCTCGTCGATGCGCGGATACTCCCGCACCGTCAGGCGGCCATAGGAGATCAGGCCGATCAGCAGCAGGGCGAGGCTGAGCACCGAGGCGAAGACCGGGCGGCGGATGCAGACTTCAGGCAGTCGCATGGGGCCCGGCCGGCTAGTTGGCGCTGTCGCCGGCGGCGGTCAGCACCTCAACCGCGGTGCCGTCGCGCAGGCGGTTCTGGCCAGCGATGACGACGGTGTCGCCGTCGTTCAGGCCCTGGGTCACCTCGACCAGGCCGGCACGCCGCGCGCCGAGCTCGACGTCGACCTGCTGGGCGTGGCCCTCGACGATGCGGAACACCAGGTGGCCCTTGTTGCGCGGCACGATGGCCTCCTCCGGCACCATGACCACGCGGCGCGACTCGTCGACCTGCACGGTGATGCGGGCGAAAAGGCCGGGGCGCAGCAGCAGGTCAGGGTTGGGCAGCCTGGCCCGCACGCTGAGCGCGCGGCCATTGACGTCGAGCAGCGGGTCGATGGTGTAGATGCTGGCGTTGAAGTGCTGTCCGGGCAGGGCGTCCAGGTCGACGATGATGCTCTGCCCCACCTTGATCTGCGCCAGGAACAGCTCCGGCACCTTGAAGCTGACTTTCAGGCGGTCGATCTTCTCCAGGTTCACCAGCTCCTGCCCGGCGGTGATGTAGGCGCCGAGCGATACCCGGCGGATGCCGACCACACCGTCGAAGGGCGCCACCAGCGACAGCTTGTCGATGCGCACCCGGATCAGATCGACCGCGGCGCGGGCGCTGGCCAGTTCGGACTGCGCCTCGTCATAGGCGCGCTGTGTGCCGCTGCCGCTCTGCACCAGCTTGGCGGCGCGCTCGAAATTGGATTGCGCCAGCGCCAGGCTGGCCTCGGCATCCTTCAGCTCGACCTGTGCCAACTGGTCGTCCAGCCGGATCAGCAGCTGGCCAGAGGCGACCTTCTGGCCCTCGTCGAACAGGATCTCGGCGATGCGGCCCGGCAACTCAGCGGCGATCTGCACCGATTCGTCGGACTGCAGGGTGCCGACCGAGCGGATCTCCACCGCGGCGGGCTCCTCCCGGGCGGTGGCGACCTCTACCGGCACCGGCGCCGCGCTCTGCGCCGCCGAGGCCTTGGCCGGCGTCGCCGCCTGCGCCGGCATCTCGCCGCCCCAGTGGCTGTAGGCCGCCCACGCCCCGCCACCCAGCGCCACCAGCCCCAAGAGGAGCAGTGTGCGCCGCAGCGCCAGGCCGCGCGGTCCCGTCATCGCCATTGTCTGCCTTGTCGCCTCTGGTCTCTCAAAGCCCTCTACGCAGAGGGCGGCCGCCGCATCCCCACCACCGGCAACGATTTTCGCGATCATAAGCTAGGGCCAGCCGGGCCGCTTGTCATGCGGGGCGGCGACATAGGTCCCCGGCAGCAAGTGAGGACTTTCCGCCGGGCGGGCCCGGACGGCTATAAGGGGGGCTGCTTCACCAGACCCGCGGGAGCCCTGGCTTGACCCCGACGCTGCTGATTACCCACCAGGCCTGCGCCGGCCACGACACCGGCCACTGGCATCCAGAGAGCCCGGCCCGCCTGGCGGCGGTGCTGCAGGCGTTGGACCAGCCTGCCTTCGCCGGCCTCGGCTGGCTGGAGGCACCGCGGGCGACGGCGGCGCAGCTGGCCCTGGCGCACCCCGCCGCCTTTGTCGAGCGCGCGCTGGCCGCCGTGCCGGAGACCGGCTACGTCGGCCTGGATGGCGATACGATCCTCTCCCCCGGCTCAGGCGAGGCCGCGCTGCGCGCCGCTGGCGCGGTGATCGCCGGGGTCGACGCGGTGATGACCGGCCAGGCGCGCAGCGCCTTTTGCGCCGTGCGCCCGCCCGGCCATCATGCCGAGCCCGAGGTCGCTATGGGCTTCTGTGTCTTCAACAACGTCGGCATCGGTGCCCTGCACGCCCGCGCCGCGCACGGCCTGCAGCGGGTCGCCGTGGTGGACTTCGACGTGCACCACGGCAACGGCTCGCAGGCGATCTTCTGGGACGACAGCCAGGCTTTCTTCGCCTCTTCGCACCAGTCGCCGCTCTATCCCGGCAGCGGCGCGCGCGACGAGCGCGGCGCGCACGGCCAAATCGTCAACGCCCCGCTGCCGCCCGGTGCCGGCGGCGATCACTTCCGCGCCGCCTGGGCCGGTGAACTGCTGCCGGCGCTGGACCGCTTCAAGCCCGAGCTGATCCTGGTGTCCGCCGGCTTCGACGCGCACCGCGACGACCCGCTGGCCAACCTGGAGCTGGTCGAGGCCGACTACGACTGGATCACCCGCGAGCTGCGTCGCCTGGCGCAACGCCATGCCGGCGGGCGCCTGGTCTCCACCCTGGAGGGCGGCTATCACCTGGAAGCGCTGGGCGCCTCGGCCGCGGCCCACGTCCAGGCCCTGATGGAGGAGGTGCCATGAAGGTACAGGGAGCCTGCCACTGCGGCGCCATCGCCTTCAGCGCGGAGGTCGACCCGGCCGCCGTCGATATCTGCCACTGCAGCGACTGCCAGACGCTGACCGGCACGGCCTACCGCGTCTCGGTCCCCGCCCCGGCCGAGTCCCTCCGGCTGGTACGCGGCGAACCGCGCATCTACGTCCGCACCGCCGAAAGCGGCAACCGCCGCGCCCAGGCATTTTGCCCGACCTGCGGCACGCCGCTCTGGTCAACCACCGTGGAGCAGCCGCGGCCGAGCTACACCCTGCGTGTCGGTGCCCTGGCGGAGCGCGACCAGCTGCCGCCACAGCGCCAGTACTGGTGCCGCTCGGCGCAGGGCTGGGCCGGCGATCTGGACGGCTTGCCGCGCTTCGCCCAGGAATAGGCGACGGAGCCTCCACGGGTTGCGAGCCAGCCGCAGCTGTCCTATAGGGTTCAGCCCATGAGCCAGAAGACTCCCGCCGCCGTTGCCAGCCTCTCCTTCGAGGAGGCGCTGGCCGAGCTGAAAGCCATCGTCGAGCGCCTGGAATCCGGCCAGGGCAAGCTGGACGAGGCGATCGCCGCCTATGAGCGCGGCGCCCAGTTGAAGGCCCATTGCGAGGCCAAGCTGAAGGAGGCGCAGCTGAAGATCGAACGCGTCTCCGCCGGCGCCAAGGGCGTCACCAGCGAACCCTTCGAGCAGGCCTGACCCCGCCATGAGCCAGTCCCTGGAGGCGGCGCTGGCCGCCACGGCCGAACGCGTCACGCGCGAACTGGACCGCCGCCTGGCCAAGGTCGCCGGGCCGCGCGGCCGGGTCATCGAGGCCATGCGGCACGGCGCACTGAACGGCGGCAAGCGGCTGCGGCCCTTCCTGGTGCTGGAGTCGGCCCGGCTGTTCGGGGTGCCCGAGGGGCGCGCGCTGAACGCCGCCGTGGCGCTGGAGATGGTGCATTGCTATTCGCTGATCCACGACGACCTGCCGGCGATGGACGACGCCGACCTGCGGCGCGGCAAGCCGACGGTTCACAAGGCTTATGACGACGCGACAGCAATCCTGGCCGGCGACGGCCTGCTGACCGAGGCCTTTGCGGTGTTGGCGGAGCCCGCCACCCACCCCGACGCCGCGGTGCGCATCGCCCTGGTGGCCGCGCTGGCCGCCGGCGCCGGCGCCGCCGGCATGGTCGGCGGCCAGATGATCGACCTGTCGCCGCAGCGCGACGGGTTGGATCTGGAGGGTATCAAAGTGCTGCAGGCACTAAAAACCGGCGCTCTGATCGAACACGCCTGCGTGGCCGGCGCCATCCTGGGTGGTGCCACCCCGGCGCAGCACGAGGCCCTGGCCGGTTATGCCCGCGACCTGGGCCTGGCCTTCCAGATCGCCGACGACCTGCTGGACGTCGAGGGCACCACCGAGCAGCTGGGCAAGCCGGCCGGTGCCGATGCCGGCCACGACAAGGCCACTTTCGTGAAGCTTCTGGGTGTGGCTGGCGCGCGACGCCAAGCCGAAACCCTTGTTGTTGCAGCGCAGCAACGGCTTGATTCTTTCCATGAAAGGGCCGACCTTCTGCGCCAGACGGCCATCTTTGTCGTACAGCGTCGCTCCTGAGGCTTCCGGGCCTGAGAATTCCGGGCGCGACGCACCCCCAACGGATCCTGGCGGGGCAGGGATCCTTGGCTCACTGGGGACTAGGGGACCAAACACCGCGACCCGATGCGGGACCGGAAAGGTAGTAACCGTGAATCAGATCGGACATAACAGCGCTTCCAAGACCCCCTTGCTCGACCAGGTGAAGTTGCCGGCCGATCTGCGCAAGCTGAAGGAGAGCGAGCTGCGGCAGTTCGCCGATGAGCTGCGAACAGACCTTATCGACTCGGTCTCCATGACCGGCGGGCATCTCGGCGCCGGGCTCGGCGTGGTCGAGCTGACGGCGGCGCTGCACTACGTTTTCAACACGCCGGACGACATCCTGATCTGGGATGTCTCCCACCAGTGCTATCCGCACAAGATCCTGACCGGGCGCCGGGACCAGATGCGCACCATCCGCCAGGGCGGCGGCCTGTCCGGCTTCACCAGCCGCAAGGAAAGTATCTACGACCCCTTCGGCGCGGCGCACTCCTCGACCTCGATCTCCGCCGGTCTGGGCTTCGCCGTGGCGCGCGACTACGACAAGCGCGACAACCACGTGATCGCGGTAATCGGCGACGGCGCGATGTCGGCCGGCATGGCCTATGAGGCAATGAACAACGCCGGCGCCATGAAGTCGCGGCTGATCGTCATCCTGAACGACAACGACATGTCGATCGCCCCGCCGGTCGGCGCCATGAGCGCCTATCTGGCGCGGCTGATCTCTTCCAAGCCGGTGCAGTCGGTGCGCCACCTGGCCAAGGAAGTGGCGAAGAAGTTCCCCAAGTCGCTGGAGCGCGCCGCCAAGCGGGCCGAGGAGTATGCCCGCGGCATGCTGACCGGCGGCACGCTGTTCGAGGAGCTGGGTTTCTTCTACGTCGGCCCGATCGACGGCCACAATCTGGACCACCTGCTGCCGGTACTGAAGAACGTGCGCGACGGCGCGTGGGACGGCCCGGTGCTGATCCACTGCGTGACCAAGAAGGGCAAGGGCTACGCCCCGGCCGAGGCCGCCGCCGACAAGTACCACGGCGTGGTCAAGTTCGACGTCATCACCGGCCAGCAGCATAAGACGCCGCCAAAGGCGCCGAACTACCAGGACGTCTTCGCCCGCGCGCTGATCGCCGAGGCCAAGGCCGATCCCAAGGTGGTGGCGGTGACCGCCGCCATGCCGACCGGCACCTCGCTGCACAAGTTCGCCGAGATCTTCCCCGACCGCATGTTCGATGTCGGCATTGCCGAGCAGCATGCCGTCACCTTCTGCGCCGGCCTGGCCTGCGAGGGCTACAAGCCCTTCGCCGCGATCTATTCCACCTTCCTGCAGCGCGCCTATGACCAGGTGATCCACGACGTGGCGATCCAGCAGCTGCCGGTGCGCTTCTCGCTCGACCGTGCCGGCATGGTCGGCGCCGACGGCGTGACGCACCAGGGCAGCTACGACCTGGCCTACCTTGGCTGCGTGCCGAACATGGTCATCATGGCGCCGTCGGACGAGGTTGAACTGATGCACATGGTGGCGACGCAGGTCGCCATCGACGACGCGCCCACCGCCATGCGCTTCCCGCGCGGCGAGGGCATGGGCTTGGAGCTGCCGGCCAAGGGCAGCGTGCTGGAAATTGGCAAGGGCCGCGTGCTGCGCGAAGGCAGCAAGATCGCCCTGCTGTCGGTCGGCTCGCGCCTGCAGGAGGCGCTGAAGGCGGCCGAGGAACTGGCGGCGCGCGGTCTGTCCACCACCGTCGCCGACGCCCGCTTCGTCAAGCCGCTGGACGAGGAGCTGGTGCTGCGCCTGGCGCGCGAGCACGAGGTGCTGATCACTATGGAAGAGGGCTCGACCGGTGGCTTCGCCACCCTGGTCATGACCTGCCTGGCCAAGCACGGCGTGTTCGACAAGGGCCTGCGCTTCCGCCCCATGACCCTGCCCGACTTCTTCATCGACCACGACTCGCCGAAGAAGCAGATCGAGATGGCCTGCCTGGACGCCAAGTCCATCGTCGCCACCGCGCTGGCGGCGCTGGGCCTGGAAGAGCGCGTCGAGCAGCCGGCCCGGGCCTAGCTGGCTTGCGGCCAGCGGCGCGGCGCGGCAGGCTCTGCCGCCGTCCAGTCGTGCGAGAGCCTTTGCCGTGGGCCACGTCCGCTTCACTGCCAACCTGCAGCGCCACCTGGCCTGCCCACCGCGTTCGCACGCAGGCGGTACGTTGCGCCAGGCGCTGGACGGCGTGTTCGCCGAGAACCCGCGGCTGCGCTCCTACATCCTCGACGAACAGGGGCGGTTGCGCCGCCACGTCATCATCTATGTGAACGAGCGGCCGCTGGTCGATCGACTGGCGCTCAGCGATCCGATTGACGTTTCCGACGAAGTCTTCGTCTTCCAGGCACTGTCGGGAGGCTAGCGATGTCCGATGTCCTGCGCATTGCCACGCGCAAGGGGCTGTTCACCGCGCGACGCCGGCGGGACGGCTGGCAGCTTGAGGCGCCGGCCTTCCTCGGCCAGCCGGTCAGCGCCCTGCTGCACGACCGGCGCGACGGCGCGCTCTATGCCGCGCTGAACCTGGGCCACTTCGGGGTCAAGCTGCACCGCTCGGACGATGCCGGCGCGCAATGGCAGGAGTTGCCGGCGCCGGCCTTCCCGCCCGCCGCCGAGGCAGCCACAGCTCCCAGCGTCCAGCTGATCTGGACGCTGGCGGCCGGCGCTCCCGGCCAGCCTGGGCGCCTGTGGGCCGGCACCCTACCCGGCGCGTTGTTCCGCAGCGACGACAAGGGCGAGCACTGGCAGCTGAACGAGAGCTTCTGGGCCGTGCCGGAGCGCGCGCAGTGGTTCGGCGGCGGCTATGACGTGCCGGGTATCCATTCGATCCTGCTGGACCCGCGCGATGCCGAAGCCATGACCCTCGGTGTCTCCTGCGGCGGCGTCTGGCTGACCGGCGACGGCGGCGCCAGCTGGCGGCTTGGTGGCCAGGGCCTGCGCGCCGCCTACCTGCCGCCCGAACTGGCGGGCCAGCCGCAGACCCAGGACCCCCACCGCCTGGCGGTGCCGGCGGCGGCGCCCGACCGCCTGTGGTGCCAGCATCACAATGGCATGTTCATCTCCGATGACCGCGGCGACAGCTTCCGCGAGATCGCGCCGCCGGCGCCCTCCGCCTTCGGCTTCGCCGTCGTCGCCCATCCCCAGCGGGCCGATACTGCCTGGTTCGTGCCGGCGGTGAAGGACGAGTGTCGCGTGCCGGTGGACGGCCGCCTGGTGGTGCTGCGCAGCGACGACGGCGGCCGCAGTTTCGCCAGCTTCGGCGCCGGTCTGCCGCAGCGGAACTGCTACGACCTGATCTATCGCCACGCGCTCGATGTCGACGGCGAGGGCCGGCGGCTGGCCATGGGCAGCACCACGGGCAATCTCTGGCTCAGCGAGGATGGTGGGGAGACCTGGCAGGGCCTGGACGCGCACTTGCCACCCATCGCCCAGGTCGCCTTCGACTGACGTTGCCGGGTCAGGACTTGCCCGGCGACGCCTTGTTCACCTGGCTGCCGAGCTGGTCGATGACCTCGCGCGCGTCGAAGGCAGTGCCCTCCCCGTCCGGCGCGCTGCCCTGGTAGAGCCGCACCTCGGCATAGGCGGTGTACTTACTGATCGACTGCGTCGTGGCCTGGGTCGGCGGGCCGAAGACCCGGCCGACACCGGCCGAATAACCGCCGAAGCCATAGCCATAGGGGCCGACGCCTGGCGGATAGAGGTGCCGGGTGATGGGGTCGTAGTAGGGCCGCACGCCCCAGAAGCCGCCATAGGGATAGGCATAGAAGGGGTCGTTGACCACGGTGCGGTACTGCACGTCGCGGTCGACATCGCGGTCCAGCACGACGAAACCGTCTGCACCCGCGGCCAGCGCGATCTCGGCGGCGCGGTAGAGCAGCTGGTTCTCCACCAGGTCGCGGTCGGTCTTGGCATTGCCGGCGACGGTCACCCGCCAGGTGCTGGCATCGAGCTGCTGGTCCTTATAGCCATAGGGGCTCTTTGCCGTGACCGGGCCATAGGCGGTGGGCTGCGTCGTCTGGCAGGCGCCCAGCAGCAGCGGCAGCAGCAAGATCGGCAACAGGGTCCGCGCGAGTGTCATCGTGTCTATTACGCCCGCGCTTGGCTTGGCGTTCCCCACGCCCGGTATGGCAGGGTCGCCTTGACCCGGGCGGCCGGGCGCTTCTAGCGTCTCGGCCAGGATGACATGGGGGGCCTGAACATGCCGCGTCAAGCGCTCGAAGGACCCAGCCTCTGGACCGGCCCGGAGCTGGCCGCCAGCGACGACTGGCGCTACCGCCTGACCCCGGCCATGACGGCGGAGATCGACCAGGCGCTGCAGGCGGTCAAGCGCCGCGGCCTGGCGTGGGACGCGCTGCGGCCAGGCGATTTCCAGGCGCCGGCGACCCAGGAGCTGCTGGCCCAGGTGGCCGAGGGACTGGAGCAGGGGCGCGGCGTCGCCCTGGTCTCCGGCCTGCCGGTCGAGCGCTATGACGAGGCCGACCTGCGGCGCATCTGGTATGGCCTGGGGCTCGGCATGGGCACCCCGGTATCGCAGAGCAACGCCGGCCTGCGCATGAAGATCATCCAGGACGAGGGCGCCGCCGCCCCCGCCATTCACGGGCAAGTGCAGACCGCAAATGGTGCCTTCCTCGGATCCTACAGCCGCGCGGTCTCCAGCGGCCCGCTGCGCTTCCACACCGACCGCACCGACGTCGTCGGCCTGCTCTGCGCCGGTCAGGCGAACGAAGGCGGGCTGAGCAAGGTGGTTTCCACCCTGGCGGTGCACAACGAAATCCTGCGCCGCCGGCCCGATCTGCTGGAGCTGCTGTTTCAGCCCTACCCGCGCAGCCGCCTGGGCGAAGAGAAGGGTGGCGAGGACCAATTCTACCTGCTGCCGATCTTCGGCCTGCGTGACGGCCGCTTTACCAGCCACTACTCGCGCACCTTCATCGAGGCCGCGCAAATGCTGCCCGGCGCGCCGCGCGTCAGCGCCCAGCAGCTCGAGGCTCTGGACCTGCTGCACAGCGTGGCGGAGGAGCTGTGCTATCGCATGACCTTGGCGCCGGGCGACCTGCAGTTCGTCAACAACCATGTGATCTACCACGCCCGCGACGCCTTTACGAACGACTCGGCGCAGGCGCGCGTGCGGCGCCTCTATCGCCTCTGGCTGGCCATGCCGAACAGCCGGCCGCTGCCCGAGGACCATGCCGTGCTGTGGGGCAACGTCGCGGCTGGCGCGCTGCGCGGCGGCATCGCTGTGGCGTCGTGAGCGCGCGCATCGTGCTGCTCAATGGCGTCGGCAGTGCCGGCAAGAGTTCCATCGCCAAGGCCCTGCAGGGCATCACGGCGACACCCTTCCTGCATGTCGCGATGGATGCCTTCCTGGAAATGCTGCCGCCGGCCCTGTGGGACCACGATGACGGCTATCGCCTGGTGGCGGACGAGGAGGACGGCCAGCCCAGCCTGGCGATCCACGAAGGCCCGGTCGGCCGGCGCCTGATGGCCGGCATGCGCGGCGCCGTGGCGGCGCTGGCCGCGGCCGGCAGCGACATCATCCTGGACGAAGTGCTGCTGGGCGACACGGCCGCCGACTATCGGCGGGTGCTGGCGCCCTTCACGGTCCACTGGGTCGGCGTCATGGCGCCGCTCGCCGTGCTGGAGGCCCGCGAACGCCAGCGCGGCGACCGGGCGCTTGGCCTGGCGCGCTGGCAGTACACCCGGGTCCATCAGGGTGTGACCTATGACCTCGAGGTCGACAGCAGCCAGATGTCCGCGGACCAGGCGGCAGCGACGATCAAGGACCGCTTCGGTCTCTGACCGTCGCCTGGAGTCTTCCTAGCCCAGCACGCGGTGCAGGAAGTCTTGCACGTGGCCGCGTGCCGTCGCCGCGCTCTCGGCGTGGTAGCTGCCGCGCTCGTCGCAGCAGAAGCCGTGGTCGGCCGGATACTCGAAGTATTCCGCCTTGGGTGCGGCAGCCCGCGCCGCAGCGCGGGCGTCCGGCCCGATGTAGCCGTCCTGCAATCCATAGTGCAGCTGGATCGGCGTCTTCGGCGGATGCTTGGCGGCCTGCCCCTCGATGCCGCCGCCATAGAAGCTGACGGCACCGGCGATCGGCAGCTCGGCCGAGGAGAGCCAGGCCAGCAGGCCGCCCCAGCAGAAGCCCATGACGGCGACCGGCAGGCCCTCGCCCTTCAGCCAGCCCACGGCGGCGGCGATATCGGCCAGCGCCTGCTCGTTGCTGATCTTGCCGCGACAGGCACGGCCAGTCTCGATGCCCTTGGCGTCATAGCCGTACTCCAGTCCCGGCTCGATGCGGTCGAACAGGCCGGGCGCCAGGCAGAGGTAGCCTTCGGCGGCGTAGCTGTCGGCGACGCTGCGGATATGGCGGTTGGTGCCGAAGATCTCCTGAATCACCACCAGGCCACCCTTGAGGGCGCCCTCCTTGGGACGCGAGCGATAGGTGGCGAAGCGATGGCCGTCGGCGGCGGCGAGCCGCAGGCTGTCGGCGGCGGTCAGGTCCTTGATGGCTTTGCTCATGCGGGCCTCCCCAGGCGTTGTTGCGTGCTAGTCTAGACGAGGCAGCGGCCCTGTGGGCCTGCCGATTCGGCGAAGGTGCAATGAACCAACTGGCCAGTCTGTACCGGCACCGCTTCGACGCCCAGGAACTGGCGGCCAAGCAGCGCCTCTGGGCGGTGCTGTGCCGCGGTTTCTTCCAGCGCTTCGTGCCGCGCGACGCCGCGCTGCTGGACATCGCGTGTGGCTATGGCGAATTCCTGGGCGCCATCCAGGCAGGCAGCAAGCATGGCCTGGACCTCAATCCCGATTCGGCCAGCCATCTGCCGCCCGGCGCCCGCTTCCACCTGGGCAGCGCGGAGAACGTGCCGGCGCTGGCCGACGCCAGCCTCGACGTCGTCTTCTGTTCCAACTTCCTGGAGCATCTGCCGGACAAGGCGGCGGCACTGCGCGTTTTCGCCGAGGTCAGGCGCCTGTTGAAGCCCGGTGGGCGCTTCCTGATCCTGGGGCCGAACGTGCGCGCTGTGCCCGGCGCCTATTGGGACTTCTGGGACCATCACCTACCGCTGAGCGAGCGCTCGCTGGCCGAGGGGCTGGCGCTGGCGGGCTTCGAGACCGAGCGCGTGATCGCCCGCTTCCTGCCCTACTCCACCAAGTCGTCGCTGCCGCAGGCGGCCTGGCTGGTGGCGCTTTACCTGCGCCTGCCGCTGGCCTGGCGCATCCTGGGCAAGCAGTTCTTCGTGGTGGCCCGCAAGGTTTGAGCCGCGTGACGGTCAGCGGTGCCAGATCTGCAGTTGGCTGCGCTTCAAATCGGCGCGCGGGTTCAGGTCGCCTCGCGACAGCAGCCGCTCGAGCAGGCAGTAGAAGATGACGAAGAGATAGCGCGAGCCGAGCTCCTTGATCTTGAACTTCGAGACCCCGGCCTTGCGATTGTACCAGTTGTTCGGCAGCACGGCGTAGTGGAAGCCGCGCACGATGGCCTTCAGCGGCAGTTCGGCCAGGATGTTGAACTGATAGGACAGGAAGGGCTGCACCCCGGCGATGACGTTGCGGCCATAGAGCTTGAAGGCGTTGGTGGTGTCGTTGTAGCGGGTCCACAGCAGCAGCTTGATCAGCCAGTTGCCCAACCGATTCAGCATCAGCTTGCGCCAGGGGTAATCCACCACCTTGCTGCGCCGCGAGAAGCGCGTGCCGAACACGCAGTCATAGCCCTCGGTCCACTTGCGATAGAAAGCGACGAGGTCCTGCGGGTCGTCCGAGGCATCGGCCATCACCAGGGCGACGCAGGCGCCGCGGAATTCCGCCAGGCCGCGGCGAATCGCAAAGCCGAATCCGTTGGGCGGTTCGTTGTTCAGGTAGCGCAGCGTCGGAAAGCGCTGTGCCAGCTCGACGAGAATGGCTTCCGTGCGGTCCTTGGAGTTGTCGTTCACCACCAGGATTTCGTGCGCGATACCAGCGGCCTCCAGCGCCGCGATACAGCCCTCCACCGTACCGGCGATCACCGTCTCCTCGTCGTGCGCCGGAATCAGCACCGACAGCAGACCCGGCACCGCCGCCTTCTCCCAGTCCTCCAGCGACTGTACGAAGAAGGCCATCAGCCAGCGCCTTCGGCGGCGAGCCGCTGCCGCTGGCCCTCGACCACCGCGGCCAGCAGGCCCCGCAGGTCATGCGTCAGGCGCCAGTTCGGATAGTGCCGCTGGAACTTGCCGATATCGGAGATCCACCAGATGTGGTCGCCCATGCGATTGGTTTCGCTGTAGCTCCAGTCGAGCGGGCGGCCGGTCAGCTCCTGCAGCAGGTCGATGGCTTCCAGCATCGAGCAGTTGACCGCGCGACCGCCGCCGATGTTGTAGACCTCGCCAGCGCGCGGTGCCTGGAAGAAGGCCCAAAAGGCCGCCACCAGGTCGGCTGAATGAATGTTGTCGCGCACCTGCTTGGCCTTGTAGCCGTAGACGGTGTACTTGCGCCCGCTGAGCGCGCAGCGCGCCAGGTAGGCGAGGAAGCCATGCAGCTCGGCGCCGGCATGACCCGGCCCGGTCAGGCAGCCGCCGCGGAAACAGGCGGTCTTCATGCCGAAGTAGCGCCCGTATTCCTGCACCAGCGCGTCGGCCGCCAGCTTGGAGGCGCCGAACAGGCTGTGCAGCGACTGGTCGATGCTCATCGACTCGTCGATGCCCGCGGCGGCGAAGGGATGCGCCGGATCGAGCTCCCAGCGACGCTCGAGCTCGACCAGCGGCAGGCTGTTGGGGCGATCGCCATAGACCTTGTTGGTCGAGGTGAAGAGGAAGCAGGCGTCCGGCGCATGCCGACGCACTGCTTCAAGCAGGTTCAAGGTGCCGACGGCATTGACCGCGAAGTCGGTCTCCGGCTCGCGCGCCGCCCAGTCGTGCGACGGCTGCGCCGCGGTGTGCAGCACCAGCTCGACGGCCTTGCCGTAGTGCTGGAAGAGCGCCTGGATGGCCGCGCCGTCGCGGATGTCGAGCGCGCAGTGCCGATAGCCGCTGAGCTGCCGTTCCAGCCGCGCCCGGGTCATGGCGGTCGAGGCTTCGGCGCCGAAGAAATACTGGCGCATGTCGTTGTCGATGCCGACAACCTCCAGCCCCTGCGCAGCGAAATAGGCCACCGCCTCGGAGCCGATGAGTCCGGCAGATCCGGTAACGATCGCAACGCCCATGACCCCCCCGTCCTGAAAGCGCTGTCTGTCGCGCCGGCGCGCCGCTCAGCCCTGGCCGAAGATCGGCCGCAGCAGGCTCGCCTGCGCGTCGAGCCAGGCCAGCACATCCCCCAGTAGCATGCCCAGGTCGCGGGTGGGTCGCCAGCCTGTCGCCGCGGTCACCGCGCGATTGTCGGTTACATACCAGGGCACGTCAGCCGGATGTGTTTCCGGCTGCGCGCCCAGCGTCAGGCGACGTCCGGTCGCCGTGGCGCAGAGGGCCGTGAGCTCGACCAGTGAGACGGCGTTGTCGGCACCGCCACCGACGTTGAAGCTGGCGCCAGACAGGCGATCGAGCAGTGCCAGTTGTTCCCACAGCAGCGCGGCCAGGTCGGCGATGTGCAGCAGGTCGCGGACCTGCAGGCCGCGGCCGCCGAAGCCCTGATAGGACAGCGGGCCGCCATAGGCATGGCGCGCCGCCCAGAGCGCGAAGAAGCCCTGGTCCACCTTGCCCATCTGCCAGGGGCCGGCGATCACGCCGCACCGATTCACCACGCTGCGCAGGCCGAAGCTGGCGACGTATTCGGCGATCAGCAGTTCGCTGGCCAGCTTGGTAGCGCCGTAGAGCGAACGCGCGCCCGGCAGTGGGAAGTCATCGGCGATGCCGGCGACTGACCAGCCCGGGCCGGCGGCAGCGGGCGGCAGCACCAGGCGGGTATCGCCTTCGACCAGCGGCAGGCCGCGCAGCCCAACGATGGGATAGACCCGGCTGGTCGACAGGAACAGCAGGTCCGCCCCGCTGGCGCGCGCCAGCTCCAGCGTGTTCAGCGTGCCGGTCAGGTTGGTGTCGTAGAGGTAGCGCAGGTCGTCGCCATAGCCGGCGCGGACCGAGGGCTCGGCGGCGCAGTCGACGATCAGCTCGACCGGCGCCAGGTCCAGCACCTCCGCCGCCTGCCGCAGGTCACCGCGCCGGAAGTCGACTCCACCGTCGGCCAGGCGCGGCAGCGCCAGCGCACTGCCCTGGCGATGCAGGTTGTCGAAGGCCAGGACCCTGGCCTTCGGCAAGCGTCGCTTCAGGTCGAGCGCCAGGTTGGAACCGACGAACCCAGCGCCCCCGGTCACCAGTATGTGGCGATAGTCGCGCATGCTCCCCCGCTTCCGCCGCGCACGCCGCATGGGTAGCGGCAAAGCCGAGGCGACGAAAGTATCTTGGCCGAGTCGTCCTAGGCCGGCCGGTGCCGGTGGAAGACGCAGGCCAGCTTGTTGCCGTCCGGGTCGCGGACATAGGCGACGTAGAAGCTGGGCTCATAATAGGACCGGGTGCCCGGCGCTCCCTCGCTGCGGCCGCCGTGGGCCAGCGCCGCGGCGTGGAAAGCCTGCACCTGGGCCTCGTCGGCGGCGCGGAAAGCCACCATGCCGCCATTGCCGGGATCAGGCGCGCGCCCGTCGAAGGGCCGACAGATCCAGAAGCTGACGCCGTCGTCGTAGCAGGGGCCCCAGCCGGCCCAGCCGTCGGTCCAGTTGGCGGAACGAGCGTGGCCCAACGCGCCCAGCACGGCGTCGTAGAACGCCACCGCGCGCGGCAGATCGCTGACTCCGACCGTGGTGTAGAGAGTCATGCCCTGCATCGCTGCCTCCAGGCCCTGACCCTAGCGCGACGGACAACGCTGCTCCAGGCTGGACAGGGCCTGACCTGCCCACCGGCGGGCGCGCTGGACGCCAGCCGTGTTGCAGTTGAGTTGATGGCCTAGCTATTGGCCTTGCGGCAGAGCCAGAAGTCGAGCGTCAGGATCGAGGGCCGCCGCGTCGCCAGCAGCAGGAAGCCCAGCATCCAGACATAGTGCTGCGCATTGCCGATCTTGTTCTCCATGCCCTCAGGCGTCTGGGCGACGACGAACTGGATCATCGCCGTCATGAAGAACAGGCCGAGCGCTGCGAAGCGCTGGCCCAGGCCGAGCCAGAGGAAGATCGGCAACACCAGCTCGCCGGCGGTGGTCACCACGGCGGAGAGTACCGGCGGCAGGCCGGGCACCGGATGGATCTGCTCGAACAGGAACTCTTGGCTGCCCCAGTCAGTGGCGCGGCCATAGCCGGAAAGGAAGAAGATCCAGCCGAGGTAGGCGCGCGCGGCGACTTCGACGACCGGACCGAGGAAGAGGTCGAGCGCCTGGCCAAGGCGACCGTAGAGACGGCCGAGGCGGCCGAACAGGCTACCCCCGGCGGAAGACAGGGTGTTGGCGGACATGGGGCTAGTCCTTCATCGATCAGGGTTGCTGCACGGCGGCGAAGCTGCCGCGCACGAGGTGACCGAACAGCGTCTGCTGCAGGTCGAGGTCTGCCGTCTCGGCGAGTGCGGCCCCCGCCGCCTCCGCCAGACTGGCCCCGGCACCGAGGGCCGCGAGCAGCGCAGCATCGCCACGCGCCACGGGAAGCTGGACGACCTGCCAGGCCGGGCGCAGGACCAGCACGCTCTGCGCGCCGCCCTGGGCCAGCAGCGCCGCCGCATCGACCTCGCCCAGCCAGAGGTCATGGATCGGATAGTCCGCCTGAACCAGGCGGACCGAGGGGTGCAGCGTGAAGCGCAGCGCCGGCACCTGCTCGGGCGGCAGGCCGGCCAGCGCCTCGGGCTTCAGCGGCACGGCGTCGGCGGCGAAAAGCGCCTCGTTGCGGGCCCATTCCAGGCGCGCCACGGCGGCCAGCCAGGGCTTGTCCCGCGCCGGCCCGAAGTCGGCCAGCCAGTCGGGGAAATCGGCGCCATAGGCCAGCAGCCGCGGCTCGGCCGGCGGATGCCCCAGGGCGAAGCGGCTGGCGGCCCAGCGGAAGTTGGCGGCGCCGGCCAGGCGGCTGGTGGCGGGAAAGGCGGCCTCCAGCACCTCGGTCAGGCCGACTTCCAGGTTGTTGGTGTAGCTGGCGAAGCGCGCGGCCGGCGCTATGTGGTCGGCGACCACGCCGTCCAGCAGGGACACCGCGTCGTCGCCCAGCAGCGCTGCCCGCATCTGTGCCTGCAGCTCGGCCAGGGTGGGTTCAGGCGACATGCTGGCCCTCCGCCGCGGTCAGGCCGATCAGCCGGCGGTCGGCCTTGGCCGCCTCGGCCAGCAGCACCGAAAGCTGAGGGATGTTGCAGTCCCATTCGATCAGGGTCGGGCGCGGGCCGGTCAAGGCCAGCGCCGCTTCGTAGAGCTGCCAGACCGCCGCCGGCACGGCCGAGCCGTGGTCATCGATCAGCAGCACCTGATCGCCGACGGGGCGGCGCGCGTGGCCGGCGAGGTGGATTTCCTCCACTGCCTCGGCCGGCAGGGCGGACAGGTAGGCCAGGGCGTCGAGGCCATGGTTCTCCGCGCTGACGTAGACGTTGTTGACGTCGAGCAGCAGGCCGCAGCCGGTGCGGCGCTGGATGGCGGCGAGGAACTCGGCCTCGGGAATGCTGGAGTGACGGAACTGCAGGTAGCTGGAGGGATTCTCCAGCAGAATGCGCCGACCGAAGGCGGTCTGCGCGGCGTCGACGTTGCGACAGACGAGGTCCAGCGCTTCCTCGGTATAGGGCAAGGGCAGCAGGTCGTTCAGGTAGCTGCCGCCGGCGACGCTCCAGGAAAGATGCTCGGAGATCAGCGTTGGCTGGTACTCGGCGAAGAGACGGCCAAGGCGCTCCAGATGCCGCGGGTCGAGGCCCTCGGCCGAACCGAGCGACAGGCCGACGCCGTGGAAGCTCAAGGGATAGTCGCGGGCCAGGTCGAACAGCGCGCGGCGCCGCGGGCCGCCGGTGCCCAGGTAGTTCTCGCTGTGCACCTCGAGGAAGGCCGTCGCCGGCCGTTCCTCGAGGAAGCTCAGCACGTGCGGGTGCCGGAGGCCGACACCCGCACGGAGGGGTAGCTGAGAGGAAGAGCCGTTACTGGTCGCGGGAACGGCGGTCGCGACTTGCGTCCTACCGTCTCCCGCCGCCATGACCTGCTCCTCCGTCTGCTCACGTAAGCCTTGCGGCTTACTTGTGGTTCGGGTTCATGCCTTCGAAGGCTTCGGTCTTGCCGCCCATCGAGGTGCACTCGTCGGCCGACATCGCGGCCTTCCAGTCGGCGCCATCGTACTCGGCGGCGGACTGGCCCTTGCAGGAGTGCGTGCCGGCAGCGTTGGCGCAGTCGTTCTCGCCAGCCTTGCTGACGCCGTAGCACTTCACGCCGTCGGCGGCCTGCGCCGGCAGGGTAAAGGACGCCAGCGACACGGCGCCCAGCAGGGCGGAAGCCAGCGAAAGAGTGGTGAGCTTGTTCATGGGTCCAGGTCTCCAACGTTTGCAGAGCACTTGGCGGGTATCGCCCTCGCTCCGGTGGAGACAACCTAGTGCGCCTCCCTGGGGCAATCCAATTACCAAAGGCTATCAAGCACCTTACCGGGGACTATCGCTGCGTGAGCGCAATCACGCGTCCGTATGTACGCCAGTGACGGCTTAGCGCGCCTGGATGCAGGGCGCCGATCAGTTCGTCGTCACAAAGAGTTTACGGGCCGGGAGCGCTCAATCGGCCGTCACATAGACATCGACGGTGGCGCTGAGCCCGGCGGAATCGACCACCTGCAGGTGGGCGAAACCCGGACCGTCGGGCTGCCACAGCACCGGCCCGCGCCAGGCCTTGGTCGCCAGCGGTGCGCCGTTGACCAGCCAGGTGAAGGGGCGCTTGCCGCCCTCGACCTTCAGCGGCAGCGAGGCCAGGCCATCGGGTCCCTGCACCAGGTCCAGGGTCGAGCCGTCCAGCGGGAAGGCGATGACCGGCGGGTTCTTCGGCGCCACCGCCTGCGCCACCCCGGTCTGCAGCCGGCGCAGCGCCGGCGGCAGGTTGGCGGTGGGCCCGGGAATCACCCCCTGCGGCATGGCCAGGAAGCTGGAGGGCGCCGGTTCCGGCGGCAGCAGCGAGAAGACCTGGAACAGCAGCGGCCCGGCCGCCATCAGGCCGACGCAGCCGCTGCAGGGCTGGCCGTCGGGCCGACCGGCCCAGACGCCGATCGTGTAGCTGTGGTTCCAGCCGACCGCCCAGGCATCGCGGTAGCCATAGGCCGTGCCGGTCTTGAAGGCGATGCGGTTGCCGCCGCCGGTATCCTCCGACAGGCGGAAGCCGACCGGGCGCGGCGCGCCCTCCAAGATCGTCGTCAGGTACCAGGCGGCGACTTCGGAGACCACCTGCACCGGCGCCTCGCGCAGCGGCTGGCCGGGCTGCCAGGTCAGTTCCACCGGGGTGCCACGGCGCGCCAAGCCGGTATAGAGCTTCACCAGGTCGCGCAGCGTGATGCCGGCGCCGCCCAGCGCCAGCGGCAGGCCCGGCGCTGCGCTTTGCCGGTCGAAGGCCAGGGTGACGCCGACGTCCTGCAGGCGCTGGTCGAAGCGCTGCGGGCCGACGCGATCCAGCAGCATCACCGCCGGCAGGTTGAGCGAGCGGCGCAGCGCATCGGTCAGCGTCACCTCGCCATTGAACTTCTCGTTGAAGTTGGTCGGCGCATAGGCGCCGAAGCGCTGGCGTACATCGGCCACCAGCGTGTCGGGATGCGCAATCAGCCGCTCGAACGCCAGGCCATAGATGAAGGGCTTCAACGCCGAGCCCGGCGAGCGCAGCGCGTTGGTCATGTCGATCATGCCGCTGCGTCCGGCATCGAAGTAGTCGCCGGAACCGACATGCGTCACCACCTGGCCGGTGGCGTTGTCGACCACCAGCACGGCATAGGTCACGCCCTCGCCCAGCAGGCGCGCCGCCCTGTGCGCCAGCCCCTCCACCTGCGCCTGCAGGCGGCCGTCCAGCGTGGTGGCAATGCTGGGCAGCGTCGGATTGGCGGCAGCCAGGGCCTCGGCCAGATGCGGTGCGTGGAACGGCATGGCCAGGCGGCGGTCGGGCACTGGTGCCTCCATGGCCTCGAACAGCTCCCGGGCGGTGATGACGCCGGCCTCGGCGACCCGCTCCAGCACCTTGTCACGGGCGCGGCGCGCGGCCTCCGGGTGCAGGTCGGGGCGCAGCAGCGAGGGCGCCTGCGGAATCGCCACCAGCAGCGCCGCCTGGGCCGGGGTCAGCAGGCGCGGCTCCTTGCCGAAGAAGGCCAGGCTGGCCGCGCGCACGCCCTCGATGTTGCCGCCGAAGGGCGCCAGGGTGAGATAGAGCGCCAGGATGCCGTCCTTGCCCAGGTGCTCTTCCAGCTGCCGAGCGCGGAACATCTCTACCAGTTTCGACGTCAGGGTGCGTGGCCGCTGCTCCAGCAGCCGCGCCACCTGCATGGTCAAGGTGGAGGCGCCGGAGACCACTTCGCCATGCCAGACCAGCTGGCCGACAGCCCGCACGGCGGCCAGGTAGTCGATGCCGTCATGGCTGTCGAAGCGCTTGTCCTCGTAGGCCTTCAGCATCGCGAGGTAGAGCGGCGAGACCTCTTCCGCGGTGACCCGAAAGCGCCACAGGCCGCCCGGCGTGGTGAAGGCGCGCAGCACGGCGCCATCGCGATCCAGCACGGCGACGGAAAAGCCCTCGGACCGGGTCAGGTCCAGCGGATGGTCGCGGTCGAGAATCGGAAAGGCGATCTGCCAGCCGACAAAAAGCAGGGCGGCGGCCGCCAGGGACCAGAGTCCCAGGCGGCCGCAGATCCTTGCCAGTCGGCCAGCGGCCCGCCGCATCGCTGCCTCAGCGCGACCCGACGATGATCGAGCCAGCGGGGCCACGCGCGTTCAGCTCCGGCTGGTACATATCCTCCACGTAGGTACCGGGCAGCGTGAAGGTGCCCGGGGTGACGACGCGGACCATGTAGGCCACCCGGAAGCCGGGGCGGTAGGAGTTCAGGCTGACCGCCGCGGCATAGCGATCGTCGCGCGCGTCGCTGGACATGGTCCAGGACAACTCGCCCAGCCAGGGATAGGCCTCCAGCGGTCCGCCCTGGCCCAGGTTGCCGTTCTCGATCTCGAAACCGGCGGGCAGCAGGTCGACCACCAGGGCATCGTGCTCCTTGGCGTCGTGGCTGCGGCCCTCGACCAGGACGATGTAGCTTTCGCCCTGCTTCATGTCGGCCAGTGCGACCGGAATGCCGTCGAGGTCGAAGATGCGGCGACGGATGGTGAAGCCGTTCTCCTGCGCCGGCAGCGGCTCGGTCGGGACACCGGTCACCGTCAGCACCTGGTAGAGCGGGCCCTTGCCGCTGTTGGTCACCTGCATCTTGCCGTCGCCCTCGCCAAAGCGAAGGTTGGCGTAGAAGGGCTTCTTCTGCGGCGGCAGCTTCTTGCCGTCGACCGTCAGGGTCAGGTCGCCGGCCCGCTTGACCATTTCGTAGGTGGCCAGCAGCAGCCAGGACATCTCCTGCGTCGAGAGGTACTTGCGGGTCGAGAAGCTGCGCGCCAGGCGGTCGGCCTGGGTGATCAGCGTCTTGTCGTCGATCACGCCGCTGTCGGCCATCAGCGCCACCGCCGCCGCCTGATCGCGCAGGTCGGAGCCGTAGTCACGCCAGCGGACCGAGACGTCGTAGGTCTCCGGCTGCAGGTTGGCGAAGCCGGCACGGGCGCGATCCAGGTCACCCAACCAGGCCAGCGCCGCGGCGAACTGCGCCCGGGCGATCGGCGTCGGCAGGTTCTGCCACTGCGTCTCGTAGAAGTAGCGCAGGTCGGACAGGCTGCCGGCACCGGCCCGCGCCAGCACGTACTGAGCGTAGGCGTAGCCGACATAGGCCGGTGCACCGTCCAGGTAGCCGGTGGTGCTGCGCTTCAGCCAGTCCAGCGCCTGGGCGTAGCCGGCCTCCGGCACGTGGTAGCCCTTCTCCTTGGCACGGGTCAGGAAGTCGACCACGTAGGAGGTGAGCCAGACTTCGCCATCCGACCAGGGGCCCCAGAGCCCGAAGGCGCCGTAGCCGATCTGCATGTTCATCAGGCGATAGATCGCGCTCTGCACCCGCTCGGCCAGCACCTGGTCGTCGCCCAGGCCGATCGCCGTCGCCACGTCGTTGACGTAGAGCAGCGGCAAGGCCCGGCTGACGGTCTGTTCGGCGCAGCCATAGGGATAGCGGTCGAGCGCCGCCAGCAGGCCGGGCACGTCGAAGTCCGGCACACTGGAGAGCGTCAGCTTGGCCGAGGCGGTCTCCTGATAGAAGCCGTTGGCCACGTCCGGCGTCACGGTGATGCTCTTGCCGGCCGGCAGCTGCGCCACCTGGCGCACGTCGATGGTCGGGCTGGCGGGCCGCACCGAGATCTTCTTCTCGCGCACCAGGCTGTAGCCGTTCGGCCCGGTGACCGAGAGCGTGATGGTGGCGACGCCGATCTCCTCGGCCGTCATCAGCCTGGTCTCGCGGGCTTCCTTGCCCTGGCTCAGGCCCTTGGCCTGGATCAGGGTGCTGTCCAGCGTGACCACGCCGTTGGTGGCGATGTCGATCTTGTAGTCGCCGTCGGCGCCGTCGAGATTGCGCAGCGCCACGGTGACCTGGGCAACGTCGCCCGGGGCCAGGAAGCGCGGCAGTGTCATCTCGGCGATCAGCGGGGCGCGCACCACCATGGTCTTCTCGGCCATGCCCATGCGCGACTTGCCCCAGGCCACCGCCATGAGGCGCAGGCGGCCGTTGAAGTCCGGCACCTGGAGCGTGACCTGGGCCACGCCATCGGCGCCGACCGTGACGATGCCGCTATACAGCGACACCACCTTGCTCGAGCGCTCGGGCAGGCTTTCCAGGTTGCGGCCTTCCATGTCGCCGCCCTGCGACAGGCCGGCCATCACATCGCCCTCGGCGCGGATCAGGTAGCCGTAGACGTCGTGGATCCAGACGCCGAGCGCCCGCTTGCCCAGGAAATAGCCGAGCGGATCGGGCGCGGTGTAGCCGGTGATCTGCAGCACGGCGTCGTCGACACCGGCCAGGGTCAGGTGCAGCTGTTCACCTGGCTGCGCGCCCTCGACCTTCACCGGGATGGTGAGCGCCTGGCTCGGCCGGATCATCTCCGGCGCGTCGATCGAGACCTCGAGCGCCCAGGCGCTCTTGTCGATCGCCAGGTAGTCGACGCCGACCGCGCGGCGCGGCATCTGCGCCTTGGTCGCCGCCTCGCTGGGATAGGCGTTGGCCAGCACATAGACGCCGGCAGTCCAGTCGCTGGCGACCGGGATGTCGACGAAGGCGCCCTCGGCCGGTACGTCCAGCACGGTGCTCCAGCGCACCTCCTGGTCGGCCACGGTCACCAGCACCTTGCTGGCGAAGGGCGGCTTGATGAAGGCCCGCGCGGTCTCGCCCGCGTTGTAGGCCTCCTTGTCGAGTGAAACCTCGACCTCGTCCGGCCGGTCGGCGGTCGGATCGCTCCACCAGCCGCCGGAGAAGCGCACTGAGCTGGCGACACCGCTGTTGTCGTCGAACACCTCGACGCGGTACTGGCCCCAATCGGCCTTGTAGTCGATGTGGCTGGCCGTGGCCGTCGCCAGGTCGATATCACCGGTCTCGACCACCGACTCGCGCATCACCCATTCGGCGCGCCACTGGCCGCCGGAGCGGTACCAGACGTAGTCGTAGTCTTCGCGCAGCACAGCGTAGTGCAGCCCCTTGGCGTCCAGCCGGTTGCCAGCACGATCGACCGCGATGACGTCGAAGCCGGCGGTCGCGCCCTCGGCCACCGCGCCGTTGTCGAAGTTGGGCTTGATGCCGATGTGATAGGCCTGCAGGTCGACCGGCACGGTGATGCGGCGATAGACCGGGCGACCGCCCAGGTCGAAGATCGCCACCCGCACCGAAGCCTCCAGCGGATGCGTGGTGTCCGGCAGCTGATCGGACGAAGCCTCGATCATCGCCTTGCCGTCGGCGTCGGTGGTGAAGGTCACCGGCTCGCTCGACAGCGGCGTGAAGTTCTCCTGCACCAGGCCGAAGCGATAGCCCGGCAGGCTGGGGAAGGGATCCGCCGCGCTCTGCAGCAGAAGGGTGTATTCGCCCTGCAGGTCGGAGGCCGGTGCGCCATAGAGATACTTGGCGTCGACGTCGACCGGGATCGACTCCTCCAGGTTCGCCACCGTGGTCGGCGTGGTCAGGTCGAATTCGATCTGCGGCGGGACGAAGTCCTCGACCTCGAAGGAGACGCGGCCGATCGCCGGGCCCTTGGGATCGACGTGCGCCGTCACCTCCCACTGGCCGGTGCGTGCGCTGCCCGGCAGGTCGATGTCGAGCGTGTAGGCGCCGCCGCCGGCGTCGCTGATGGCGAAGGTGCGGTACAGCGCGCCGTCGGAGCGCCAGAGCTTGAAGGTCAGCGGCGTGTCGGTGACGCCCTGCGCCTCGTCGTCGCGCAGCAGGCCGGTCAGGTACACGGTCTCGCCGGGGCGATAGATGCCGCGCTCGCTGTAGAGGAAGGCGTCGAGCTTGCCGGGGAGCGTGCGCCCGCCGATGCCGCGGTCCACCAAGTCGAGCACCGGACCGCCCAGGTCCAGCACGTTGAAGTCGCTGCCGTCGCCATAGGCCAGCACGGCGCGCGGTGTGTTGCCGCCCTGCCCGCGCACCGCGCCGGCATCGAAGCGGGCGAAGCCCTGGGCGTCGGTGGTGACCTTGCCCAGTTCGGCGTTGTTCTGCGCCAGCAGCGCCAGGTCGACGCCGGCCATCGGCGTCGCGTCGGCCAGCGAGCGGGCATAGACGTAGAGCCCGTTGTCGGCCCAGAAGGTGGTCAGCCCGATGTCGGAGATGACGAACCACTGGGTCGCCACCGGCTCCCAGTAGTCAGTCGACTTGGGGTCCTTGACGGCGGCGACATAGAGGCCGGGCTGGATCTCGCCCATCACGTCGCGCACCGGCACGATGGTGTCGACCGACTTGTTGCGCTCGGCGTTGGGAATCGTCACCGCGCCTTCCCAGACCACCTCGCCATCCAGGTTCTCCAGGTCGCTCACGTCATAATCCCAGAGCGTCTGGTTGACCTTGCCGCGGGCGTACTGCTGGACCAGGTTGCGGTCGTTGATGCGGATCAGCCGCAGGTCGGCCTTGTCGATATTGACGGTGCGCAACGGCAATCCTTCGGCCAGCGCGCTGGGCAGGATGTAGCCGTTGCCGCCGCGAAAGCCGATCGAAGCCGGCCGGTCCGGCATGTAGAGATCATAGAAGCGGTCGCCATCCAGCACCGCGCCCTGCTCCTTCGAGGGGAGGCCCGACAGCAGGGTCACCTGATAGCGCTTGCCGAATTCGAAGCCGGAGATGCAGAGCTGCGAGCCACGCGGGGAGACCGCCGCCTTGAAGGGCGGCGCCACGGCGACATAGTCCTCCAGCGTCGCCTCGCGGGCGCTCGGCAGGTCGGTGGAGAAGGCGAAGCAGACCTCGGGGACGTCGCGGTCGCTCAGCACCTGCATGTCGTTGACATCGAAAGAGCTGTCGGCCAGCGCGGCGGTGGTCCCGGCGATGCCCAGCAGCACCGCGGCGAGCCACGACCGGGCGCGCTTGGCAAAATTACGTTCGACCTGCATGAATCCCTCCCCAGGGCCACGACGCGCCGGCACGCTGGCAGACCTATCGCCTGCCTTGCGCCTGCGCCTCGGGTCCCATTGTATCAATATTTGTGGCAATAAGGGGAACCCCTCGGGGCCAAGTCGCGACGAAAAAATAAATCTTCCAAGTTGTTGCATGGACAATCGGAGCCACTGATGACGAACTATGCCGCGCCGCTGCAGGACATGCGTTTCGTGCTGGAAGAGATCGCCGGGCTGTCGCAGCTGGCCCAGCTGCCAGGCCTGGAGGACGCCAGCGGCGACACCGTGGAGGCCGTGCTGGGCGAAGCCGGCCGGCTGGCCGGCGAGGTGCTGGCACCCTTGAATCGCAGCGGCGACACCGTGGGCTCGATCTACGAGAACGGCGTGGTGCGCACCCCCGCCGGCTTCCGCGGTGCCTATGAGCAGTTCGTCGCCGGCGGCTGGAACGCGGTCGCCGTGCCGGTCGAGGCCGGTGGCCAGGGGCTGCCGCAGGCGGTGGCGACGGCGACCATGGAGATGTGGAACGCCGCCAACATGTCCTTCGCGCTGTGCCCCATGCTGAATGGCGGCGCGCTCGATATCGTGCTGCACCACGCCTCGCCGGCGCAGCAGGCGATCTACCTGGCGAAGATGGCCAGCGGCGAGTGGACCGGCACGATGAACCTGACCGAGCCGCAGGCCGGCACCGACCTGGGCGCCCTGAAGACCCGCGCCCGGCGCGAGAACGGCCACTACCGCATCCAGGGCCAGAAAATCTACATCACCTATGGCGAGCACGACATGGCGGACAACATCGTCCACCTGGTGCTGGCCCGCACCCCCGACGCGCCGGCCGGCAGCAAGGGCATCAGCCTGTTCATCGTGCCGAAGTACCTGGTGAACGAGGACGGCAGCCTGGGCCAGCACAACGACCTGCGCTGCGTTTCCATCGAGCACAAGCTGGGTATCAAGGCCTCGCCGACCTGCGTGCTGGCCTTCGGCGACGGCGGCGGCGCCATCGGCTATCTGATCGGCGAGGAGAACCGTGGCCTCGAGTACATGTTCACCATGATGAACGTGGAACGCCTGGGCGTCGGCATCCAGGGCCTTGGGCTGGCCGACCGCGCGCTGCAGCAGGCCATCGCCTATGCCAAGGAGCGCAAGCAGAGCCGCGCGCTGGGCGGCAGCGGCGCGGAACCGGTGGCCATTATCGAACACCCCGACGTGCGGCGGAACCTGGGCACCATGCGGGCCCTGGTCGAAGCCGGGCGCGCGCTGGCCTATGCCGTCGGCGCCGCGGTCGACCGCTCCACCCGGGTGCGCGACACGACGGAGCGCGCCGAGGCCCAGGCCATCGTCGAGGTGCTGACCCCGGTGGTGAAGTCGTGGCTGTCCGACATGGCCTGCCAAGTCGCCTCGATCAACGTGCAGGTGCACGGCGGCATGGGCTTTATCGAGGAGACCGGCGCGGCGCAGCTCTATCGCGACGCCCGCATCCTGCCGATCTACGAAGGCACCAACGGCGTCCAGGCGCTCGACCTGGTGATGCGCAAGCTGATGCGCGACGGCGGCCAGGCCTTCGGGCTGGTCGAGCGCTGGCTGAACGCCATGGTACTGCGGGCCGAGGAAGCCGCCGACCCGGCGGTTTCCGCGCTGGCCGCCCGCCTGACCGAGGGGCTGAACCGGGCGCACCAGGCCGGCCAGTGGCTGCTGCGCAACACCCGGACCGAGCCGACCAAGGCGGCGGCCGTGGCCACCCCCTTCCTCAACCTGATCGGCGTGGTCGCCGGCGCCTGCCTGATGGGCGCCGGCGCCGCGGCGGCCGCCCGTCGCCTGGCGGCGGGCGCGGGTGACGCCCGCTTCTACCAGCAGAAGATCAAGACGGCGCGCTTCTACGTCGATAACATCCTGCCCTATGCGGAGGCCGAAGCCCGACGGACCCTCGAGGGCGCCGATAGCGCCCTCAGCCTCACCCCGAGCGATTTCTAAGCTGCGGCGCTGGCTGCCCCTGGCGCCAGCGTTGCTGCTGGTCGCCTGCGGCCCGCAGGACCCCTGCCCGCACCCGCAGGGCCTGGCGCTCGATCTCAAGCCCGGACCGGTGCCGGCGAGCTGGGTGCTGGTCGATCCGGCCGCCGCCCGGGAGGCGCCGCCGCTGGAGGGCGCGGTGCTGGCGCTGGGCGCCGGCCCGGAGGACGGCAGCGTCGCCGCCGGCTGGCTGACCGGCAAGGACGGGCTGCAACTTTTCGCCCTGACCCTGGATCGCGGCACCTGCGTGGTGCAGTCCTGGACCGCGCCGGTGACGCAGGCTGGCGCCGAGGCGCGCCGGCTGGTCGCCATGGCCGACGGCGGCCTGCTGGTCGCCGGCAAGGCGCCGGGTCCCGGCATCGGCAATGACGAGGCCTGGGTGGCGCGCTACGACAGCACTGGCCAAACCCTCTGGTCGGTGGTGGAGGGCGAGTTCCTTTATGTCAGCGGCCTGTTCCAGACGCCCTCGCGCGAGAGCGTGACGGCCTTGGCCCTGCTGCCGGACGGCAATATCGCCGCCGCCGGCACCGCCGACGTCAACGCCGCCCTCTATAGCAACTGGGTGCTGCTGCTCGACCAGGCCGGCAAGGTGCGCCAGCGCATCGACCTGCCGCGTGACGACCCGCGCACGCTGGGCGAACTGAGCGCCGTGGTGCAGCAGGATGACGGCAGCCTGCTGCTGGCCGGAACCCTGGCGCCGGACACTGATGCCGCCGATGCCTGGGTGCTGGCGGTAGGCCGCGACACCACCCTGCTGTGGGACCGCCGCTATCGTGCCCCAGGCCGCCAACGCGTCGCCGCCGCGGCCGCGCTGGGCGACGACCTTGTCATGGTCGGCCGGCAGCGCTCTGGAGAGGCCCCCGGCGATGCCTGGATCACGATTGTCGACCCCGAAGGCGAAGCGACCGCGACCGCCAGCCTGCGCGGCGAGGCGCCGCCGTCCGACACCGACCCCGACGAGTCGCTGACCGCCCTGGCGGCGGACGGCGACCGGCTGCTGGCGGCCGGTGGCAGCGGCGCCGCGGGTGGCGCCTGGCTGCTGCGCCTGACACCGCAGGGCACGCCGCTGGACAGCCGCGTCCTGCCCGGCGGCGGCCTGCTGTCGGCGGTGCTGCGGCGGAACCAGGGATTGGCCCTGGCCGGCGGCCGCCTGGGCGCCGCCGGACCGCCGCTGCTGCTGCTGATGGCGCCGGCCGCCCAGCCCTGACGCCGTCCCGCCCGGCGCCGACCCGCTTGTGCGGCGCGCGGCTTCGGGACAGGCTGCCGACCCATGCGCCGCAGACTGCATCTGATCCTCCCGCTGATTGTGCTGATCCTGGGTGTCGGCCTGCGTTCCTGGGATCCGCAGGCACTGCACGAGTTCCGCGAGAGCACCTTCGATATCCTGCAGAGGCTGTCGCCACGGCCCTATGATGCCAGCCTGCCGGTCCGCATCGTCGCCATCGACGATGCGTCGCTCGCACGCTACGGCCAGTGGCCCTGGCCGCGCTCACTGCTGGCCAAACTAGTCGAGAAGCTGGCTGACTACGGCGCCGCAGCAGTCGGCTTCGACGTTCTGTTTGCCGAACCTGACCGCTCATCGCCCGCGCGTGTCGTCGACCAGTTGCCGCCGGGCCCGGCGCGCGATGCCCTGGAGGCGGAGATCGCCAACGGCCACTTGCCTGACAACGACCAGCTCTTTGCCCAAGCCATGGCCCGGGTTCCGGTGGTCCTGGCGGTGGTGCCGACCAATGAGCAGGCGGACGACATTACATACAGCTCAAAGTCCGGTTTCAGTTTCGTGGGGGAATCGCCTGCCCGCTACGTCACGGCCTATGTCGGCGCCGTCGGGCCGATTCCCGAACTGGTCGAGGGCGCGAGCGGGCTCGGCACCATCGGCGTGATCCGCGGTACCGACGGCACCATCCGCCATATCGCGTTGGTCGCCAACGCCGGCGATGAGGTCTATCCCTCGCTGGCGCTACAAGCCGTGCGCCTCGCCATTGGCGCCCGCAATATCCTGGTGAAGACGTCAGGCAGCAACAACGTCGCCGGCTCCAGTGAAGACACTGGCGTCCAGGCGATCCGGGTGCAGAACAACCAAGCCGGGGTCAAGTTCGACATCCAGACCGATCCGAGGGGTGAACTCTGGCTCTACGACACCGGCCACCAACCGCAGCGCTACGTTTCGGCCGAGGCGGTGCTGGAGGGTACCGTGGACCCGAAGCTAATCGCAGGCAGCATCGTGTACATCGGCGCTACTGCGAAGACACTGTTCGACAATCTGGCCACCCCGACGTCGGGCGCGATGCCAGGTGTCGAGATTCACGCACAGTCGACGGAGCAGATCCTGACACGTACCTACCTGTCGCGGCCGAAATGGGCAGACAAGTGGGAGACGTTGGGTGCCGCCGGCCTCGGGCTTCTGGTCCTGCTGTCTTTCGGCATTCGGCGAATCGGGGCCTTCGGCGCCGCACTCATTGGCTTCGTGCTGGTTGCCGCCGGCATGGGTGGCGCCTGGTACGCCTTCACCTCGCTCCACTTCCTGGTCGATCCACTGACTGCTTCCACCATCGGCCTCCTGGTCTATGCCACGGCCGGCATCACCGGCTACCTGGAGAGCGAGAAGCAGCGGCGCGAGGTCCGCACCGCCTTCGGCCAGTACGTCTCGCCCGAGGTGGTTGCGCGCATCGCCGAGAACCCGCGCAAGGTCAGCTTGGGCGGCGAGGCGCGCGAGATGACGTTGCTGTTCTGCGACGTGCGCGGCTTCACCACGCTGTCGGAGAAGCTGGACCCGCAGGCGCTGACCCGCCTGATCAATCGCTTCCTGACCGAGATGAGCGACGCGCTGCTGGCCAGCGGCGGCACCATCGACAAGTACATGGGCGACTGCGTCATGGGCTTCTGGAATGCGCCGCTCGACGTGCCGGACCACCCGGCGCACGCCTGCGCCGCGGTGCTCGACATGCGGCGCCGGCTGGTGGGATTGAACCAGGCGCTGGCCGACGAGGGCGGCTTGCATCTGGGGGTCGGCATCGGCGTCAACAGCGGGAACTGCTCGGTCGGCAACATGGGTTCCGCCCAGCGCCTGGCCTATACCGCGGTGGGCGACAACGTGAACCTGGCCTCCCGGCTGGAAGGCCTGACCCGGCTCTACGGCGTGGACTGCCTGATGAGCGAGGCCACCACCCTGGGGGCGCCCGACTATACCTTCCTGGAGGTCGACCGCATCCGGGTGAAGGGGCGCGTCCAGCCGGTCACCGTCTTCGCCCTGCTGGGCCGCAGCGACCAGCTGGGCGGCGAGGCGCTGACCGCCGTGCTGGGGGTGAAGGCCTTCCTCGATCCCTTCCGCGCCGGCGACTGGCCGGCCGCCGCCGCCGCGCTGGCGGCGCTGGAGCCGATCCTTACCGGCGGCCCGCTGGCCGGGTTGCTGGCGCGCTACCGCGAGCGCCTGGCCGAGGTGCAGGGCCAGCCGGCGCCGGAGGACTGGGAGGGCGTCTACATCGCGCGCGAAAAATAGCCCGCCAGGAGATGCCATTCCAAAGTCAAACGAAAGAGAGTGCCGAAACCCTTGGAAAGCACTAAGGTGCGGGCACTTAGGTGCCGCCAAGCGCGGTTTATTGGGGGACTTCGATCGTGACTGCCAAGCGAGCCCTGCTGGCCGCCGTCCTGGGGTTGAGCCTGAGCGCGCCGGCCAGTGCCGATACCTGGTGGGCCTTCGGATCGGTCGCGCAGAGCGACTATGATCAGGCTGCCGCGGCGTTGCGCGCCGAGCCGGCGAACCCGGCCCTGCTGGCCGCTTTCGCCAACGTCGCCAGTCGCATCGGCAACTACGAAGCCGCCATCGGCGCGCTGGAAGCCATCCTGATCCAGAATCCCGGGCTGAACCGCATCCGCGTCGAGCTCGGCGTCATGTACTACCGCGTCGGCGCCTATGACGTGTCGCGCTTCCACCTGGAGCGCGCCATCGCCAGCGGCACCCTGCCGCCGGATACCGCGGCACGCGCCCAGTCCTTCCTGGCGGTCGACGAGGACCGCATGGACGGCACCTCGATCAGCGGCACGGTCTCGGCCGGCCTGCGCTACGACACCAACCCGACGCTGGTCAGCGACAAGGGGCTGTTCCAGGTCAACGACCCGGTGTTTGGCGACGTCATCGTGCCGAGCAACGTCAGCGTCGAGGACGACTTCGCTGGCTTCCTGCAGGGCTCCATCCTGTGGCGCGAGGATCTGGGCAACCAGTGGGGCGAGACCTGGGATACAACCGGCCTGACCTACTGGCGCTGGCAGTTCGACTCCTCGGATGTCGACATCGGCTACAGCAAGATCACCACGGGCCCGCGGCTGATGATCATGCCGGGCACGCTCGACAATGCCTTTGTGCGGCCCTACGTGCTGGGCACCCTGGCGCTGGTCGACAACGGCTATGCGACGGCGTCCGGCGGCGGCGGCGTGACGGTCAGCAAGCGCTACGGCAGCTGGCTGACCCTGACCGCCGACGGCAACGCGCGCTGGCGCGATTCGTCATCGGACTCGCAGGACGGCGTGATCTACAGCGGCCTGGGCAAGATCGCCCTGGCGCTGAACGAGGACATCCTGGTCACGCTGGGCGGCCTCTACGAGCGCACCGACGCCGACGAACCCTACCGCTCCAGCGATCGCCTGACCGGTTTCATCGACCTCAACGTGCGCTACAACGCCCCCTTCGGGCTGACCGCCTTCCCCTGGGAACTGGCAGTGCATGGCGAGATCAGCTCGGTCGACTATGACCAGCCAGACCCGGCCATCAGCAGCGGCGCGAAGCGCGACGACACAAATGCCCGCCTGGTGGTGAGAAATACTATTGGGCTTTCCTCGTCGTGGTTCGTGTACGCGGAGGGCGGACTCTATCGCAACCGCTCTTCGATCAACAACTACGAAGTCGAAAATGAGTACCTTGCTATCGGTGCCACTTGGCGTTTCTAGGGCGTCACCCTACATAGCGTGCTCCCTAGTCTCGGAGGTTTTACCATGAGGCGGGTTATATCTTTGATTGGTCTCGGTTTCTTTTGCGCGACGGCTTTGATGCCGGTTGCAAAAGCCGAGGTCGTGGGCGCTGCCACAGCGGTGCAGCCGGACGCCATGCAGACGCCCGACGGCGGCGCCCAGAGGACGCTGGCCAACGGCGATCCGATCAACCTGATGGACCTGATCGCCACCACGGCGACCGGGCTGGCGCAGATTCTCTTCGCCGACGACTCGAGCCTCTCGGTGGGGCCGAACTCGGAGGTGACGATCGACGAGTTCGTCTATGACGGTGCCGGCCAGGGCAGCATGGCCCTGCAGATGGGTGGCGGCGTGCTGCGCTATGTCGGCGGCCACATCTCCAAGGGCGAGGACGTCGAGATCAATACGCCGCAGGGCACCATCGGCATCCGCGGCGGCATGGTGCTGGTCGAGGTCGCCAAGGAAACCTGGGCGGCGCACCAGTTCGGCATCCTGACCTGCAGCGGCGGCGGCCAGACCGAGGTCATCACCACGCGCGGCTTCGCCTGCATCGTCGGCCCCAACGGGGTCGAGGTGGTGCGGGTACCGAAGGACAAGTACGACGGGCTGCTGCAGGCCATGCTGGGCGGCGGCGGCAGCGAGAACGACGGCCTGACCGGCCTGATCGACCTGTTCTGCGACTCCGGCTTCGCCGAGAACCACAAGGACTGCCTGGCCCCGCCGGGCGGCTTGGCGCACATCGAGGGCGAGCAGCTCAACGTTCCGGACGAGGCGATCGACGAGGGCGAGATCCCGGAAGACGCCCAGGACGACACGCCGGTGGTGGACCCGCAGAACGTCTGCGATCTGAATCCCTCTCTGCCGGCCTGCATCTGACCGCCTGCATCTGACGGCCTGCCCCGGCATCCCCTCTCCCGCGCCAGCGGGGGAGGGGTTAGCATGGGGCCATGTCCAAAGCCGATCTGATCCTCGCCCTGGACCAGGGCACCACCTCCACCCGCGCCATCGTGTTCGACCGCAGCGGCAAGCCGCTGGGCGTCGCGCAGCAGGAACTGGCGCAGCACTACCCCCACCCCGGCTGGGTCGAACATGACCCGGAGGACATCTGGCGCGACGCCAAGGCGGTGCTGACCGGCGCGCTGGTCAACGCCAAGGTCGACGCCCGCCGCATCGCCGCGCTCGGCATCACCGACCAGCGCGAGACCACCTTGCTGTGGGACCGCCGCACCGGCGAATGCCTGCACCGCGCCATCGTCTGGCAGGACCGCCGCACCGCCGAACTCTGCGGCAAGCTGAAGGCCGAGGGCCTGGAGCCGCTGGTGCAAAGCAAGACCGGCCTGCTGCTGGATCCCTATTTCTCCGCCACCAAGCTGGCCTGGATTCTCGACAAGGTAGAAGGCGCCCGCGCCCGCGCCGAGCGCGGCGAGCTGGCCTTCGGCACCATCGACAGCTTCCTGCTGTGGCGCCTGACCGGCGGCCGGGTGCACGCGACCGACGCCACCAACGCGTCGCGCACGCTGCTCTACGATATCCGCCAAGGCGACTGGGACGAGGAGCTGCTGAAGGTCTTCCGCATCCCGCGCCAACTGCTGCCCGAGGTGCGGGCCAGCAACGCCGATTTCGGCGCCACCACCGGCGCGGTGCTGGGCAGCGCGGTGCCGATCAGCGGCATCGCCGGTGACCAGCAGGCCGCCACCGTGGGCCAGGCCTGCTTCCGCCCCGGCATGATGAAGTCGACCTATGGCACCGGCTGCTTCGCGCTGATCAATACCGGGGCCGAGTGCGTCACCTCGAAAAACCGGCTGCTGACCACCATCGCCTATCGCATCGGCGACGAGGTGACCTATGCGCTGGAGGGCGCCATCTTCATCGCCGGCGCGGCGGTGCAGTGGCTGCGCGATGCGCTGGGCCTCGTCGCCTCGGCGGCCGAGACCGAGACCCTGGCCAAGGCTGCCAACCCGGACGAGCGGGTTTACCTGGTGCCGGCCTTCGTCGGCCTGGGCGCGCCCTACTGGGATGCCGAGGCGCGCGGCGCCATCTTCGGCCTGACCCGCGGTGCCGGGCGTGCCGAGCTGGCGCGCGCCACGCTGGATTCGGTCTGCTACCAGACCCGCGACCTGCTGCAGGCCATGAGGGCCGACGGCGCCCCGGTGCCCGATACCCTGCGGGTCGACGGCGGCATGGTGCGCAACGACTGGCTGATGCAGCGCCTGGCCGACCTCTCGGGCTCGCCGGTCGAGCGCGGCCTGCTGCCGGAGACCACGGCGCTGGGCGCCGCCTTCCTGGCCGGCCTGGGTGTCGGGCTCTACAGCTCGCTCGAGGAGATCGCCCAGCTGTGGTCCGGCGCCGGGCATTTCGAACCGAAGATGGCGCCGGCCGAGCGCGACGCCGCCTATGCCGGCTGGCAAGACGCGGTGTCGCGCACCCTCACCCGAAGCTGAAGCGCTTCAGATAGTCCGCGCAGGCCGGCCAGCCGGCGCGCGACTCCCCCCTGGCGCAGTGAAGCTGCCTCTGGCATGTCTGCGCACTGCCCGCCGTCTGCCGGAGTCCGCACCATGTCGAGCCGCCCCCGCAAGGTGCTGATCTTCGCCGGTGACCAGTGGCGCGCCGAATGCCTCTCCGCCGTTGGCCACCGCCTGGTGAAGACGCCGAACCTCGACGCCTTAGCGGCCGAGGGCACGCTGTTCCGCAACCACTACACCCAGTGCAGCCCCTGCGGTCCGTCACGCTCCAGCCTGCTGACCGGGCTCTACCTGATGACGCACCGCTCGGGCCGCAACGGCACGCCGCTGGACGACCGCTTCACCAACCTGGCGCGCGAGGCGCGCAAGGCGGGGCTGCGCCCCTGGCTGTTCGGCTACACCGACACCTCGCCCGACCCGCGCCTGCGCCCGCCGTCCGACCCGGCGCTGACCAGCTTTGAGGGCGTGTTGCCCGGCATGGACATCGGTACCAACCTGCCGGAAGACATGCGGGCCTGGCGCGCGCACCTCAGGGCCAAGGGCTACCCGACCTACGACGACGTCTGGCACTACTTCGAACCCGCCGACGGGCGGTTGAACGGCCCGGCCTTCTATCGCGCCGAGGACAGCCCCTCGGCCTTCCTGGCCGACCAGGTGATCCGCCACATTACCGAGCGCGCCGACGAGCCCTGGCTGACCTATGTCTCCTTCCTGGCACCGCACCCGCCGCTGCGGGCCGCCGCGCCCTGGCACGAGATGTACAGCCCGGCCGAGGTCGACCCGCCGGCACGCTTCGCCCAGGTGGCGGACGAGGCGGCGATCCACCCCTTCCATGCGCTGCGCAGCCAGAGCTTCGAGCTCAGCCGCTACTGGCTCGGCCACCAGGCGGTCGGGCGCACGCTGGACGAGCCGCTGGTCCGCGCCATCCGCGCGCTCTACTACGGCCTGATCGCCGAGACCGACCACCACATTGGCCGCGTGATCCGCGCGCTACAGGACAGCGGCCAGTGGGAAGACACGCTGATCATCTCCACCACCGACCACGCCGAGATGCTGGGCGACCGCTGGCTGCTCGGCAAGGAGACGGTGTTCGACAAGGCCTTCCACGTGCCCTGCATCCTGCGCGATCCGGGCCGCCACGCGATTGACGGCCGCGGCCGGCAGGTGGAGGCCTTCACCGAGGCAGTCGACATCCTGCCGACCATCCTGGAGTGGCTGGGCCGGCCGGTCCCGCCGGAGCTGGACGGCAACACGCTGCACCCCTTCATGCGCGGCGAGACGCCATCGCAGTGGCGCACCGCGGCGCACTACGAATACGACTTCCGCGACGCGGTGCATCAGGGTCCGGAGCGCGCGCTGGGCATCACCAGCGACCAGTGCTACGCCGCCGCGCTGCGCGGCGAGCGTTGGAAGTACGTGCACTTCGCCGGGCTGGAGCCGCTGCTGTTCGACATGGCCAACGATCCCGCGGAAAGCATCAACCTGGCGCGCGACCCGGCGCACCAGGCGACGCTGCTGGCCTGCGCGCAGGAGCTGCTGTCCTTCCGCATGGTGCACGCCGACCGCACGCTGGCCGGCAAGTTCATCACCGCGCAGGGCATCGTCGAGCGGGCCGACCCGCGCTTCTGATCTAGGCCAGCGAGCGCCAGAGCAACCAGCCGGCAAAGCCGAGGATGAACACCCCGCTGGCGCGGTTGACCCAGACCAGTAGGCCCCTGGCCATCCAGCGGCGTGCCAGGCCGGCCAGCGCCACCAGACCCCACTGCCAGGCCAACGACCCCAGCCAGACGCCCAGCACCACTGTCGCCGCCGCGTCGGGCGCGCCGCTCGCCGCCACGCCGAGCGAGGCGAAGACGGCGAGGAAGGAGACGATGGTCAGGGGGTTGGAGAGCGTCAGCAGCAGCGTGGTGAGGAAGGCGCCGGTCAGACGGCCACGGCGGGCGGGGTCTGTTGTCTCGGCGGCTGCCGCTGCCGGCCGGGCGAGCAGGATCTTCCCGCCCAGGTAGAGCAGGAAGAGCGCCCCAGCCAAGCCAACCCACCAGGAGATCTGGTCGAGCAGCGCTGAGGCAGCGACCAGGCCGAAGGCGGCCAGCAGGCCATAGAGTGCGTCGGCGACGGCCGTGCCGAGGCCACAGGCAAGGCCAATGGCCAAGCCCTCGGCCAGGGTGCGCTGCATGATGAGCAGCGCGATGGGACCGACAGGGGCAGCGATGGACAGGCCGATAAGCGCGGCCTTGGCCAGCAAGGCAAGATCGAACGACATGGCAACACCCGCGAGCTGAAGGGCAAAAGGGCAAGCGCTACAGGCACTTGCAGGCGGCAGACTCAGCGCGCGGTGGTTTGTCGCGCCGTCTGGCGGCGCGGGCAGCAGTGCAGGGTTATGCAGTGCTTGGACAAGGGTCGGCCTTCCTTTTGCCCCGCCGTCATACAGCAGCCGCCGCCTTGCCGCAATTCCGCCCCTGCCGGCCATCAGGTTATTCGCCGATCACCGGGAATGGAGGCTCAGATGCCCCGCTTGCACTCGCTTCGTCAGTTTACCTTGGCCACCGCGCTCGCCGCGGTCACCGGCAGTGCCGCGCTGGCCTGTGGCATGGAGACCTCGTGGACCGAGGCCGACTACAACGCTGTCTTCGCCGACAGCATCGTGAAGGTCGAGACCGCCAAGCTGGACAGCGATCCCAGCCAGATTCGCCTGACCGTCGACGCCGAGGTGCCGACCGGCGGCTACAGCCACGCCACGTTGGAGCCGGTCTACTACGTGGTCGAGCCCGGCGACGGCATCTACGAGATCTACGTCATGGCCATTCCGCCGGACGGCGTGGCGACCCAGGTCATCTCCACGATCGAGGTGACGCTCGACCTGCCGGCCGATCCCGCCATCGCCGGCTATCGCATCATCGCCGGCAACAACTGCGTGACCCTGATGCTGGACAGCAACGGACTTCCCCCTCCGGAAGACGGCTGCGCGGTGCAGAGCCTGTCTGTCTGAACGCGACGCCGTAGTCGTACCTCTCTCCAAGGTTTCCCACCTGGTCCCTCTCGCCGCAGCCGCGGCGGGAGGGATTCTTTTGTCCGCGTGACAAACCCCATCCTGGAATTGGCCCTGCCAAGAGCCTTTCGGCGGCCGCCTGCCCGCCCATATACTCGGGCCTTCGCCGCGGGACGGAATGGTGATGCGATGGGTGGTGCTCTGGGCAAGCTGATCGGCGTGCTGTTGCTGCTGGCGACCGCCGGGGTGGCGACGGTGCAGGGCGTGATCGCCCCGGCCACGCCGCCGGCCGCCACAGGAAGCAACTGACGTGGCAGCCAAGCCAGGCAGCAGCCGGGCCGGCGGGCGGGTGATCGCGCCGCATGCCGTGCTGCCCTTCGTCTTTGTCGTGCCGCCGGCGATCAGCGCCATACTGGCGCTGGCCAAGGGCGATGTCGCGCGCTTCGGCCAGGCCGCCGGCGTCACCGCGCTATTCTTCCTGGCCGCCTGGCTGATCCGCCGCGGCGTCAAGGCGGCGGGAACCAACCGCCCCTTCCCCGGGCGCCTGCTGGGCGGCATCGCCATGGCGCTGGCCACCGCCGGGGCGGCCTGGTACCTGGCCGGGCACAACATGATCATTTCCATCATCTTCGGCTTCGGCGCGTTGGCCGGCGTGGTGCTGGCCTATGGCAGCGAGCTGCTGCCCAGCCGCGGCGAGGGTCTGTCGGCCGACGCCGCCGACGCCCGGCAGCTGGTCGGCGAGGCGCGGGTCAAGCTGGAACGCCTGAACCGCGCGCGCTACCGCATCCAGGGCGCGCCGGAGCTGACGCAGTCGCTGGACGGCATCAAGGGCTGGATCGAGAAGATCCTGGCGCTGATCGAGGAGGACCCGCGCGACCTGCGGCGGGCGCGCAAGTTCCTCGTCGTCTACCTGGACGGCGCCGGCGAAGTGGCCGACAAGTACGTGGCGCTGCAGGACAAGGGCGAGGCGGCAAGCTTCGCCCCGCGTTTCAAGGACCTGCTGGACGAGATGGAGAAGGTCTCCGCCGAGCAGCACGCCAAGCTGCTGGAGAACGACTCCTTCGACCTGGATGTGCAGCTCCAGGTGTTGAGCGAGCGGTTGAAAAAGGAAGGCGTGGCCTAGCGCCCGACCACGACAAGGAGATCCGGACCCATGACCAGCATTTCCCCCTCCCCCACCCCGCTCGCGCCCGAGGAGCTCGCCAAGGGCGCCTTGGTGAAGTACGAGGAGGCGCCCGCCGCGCGCAAGGCGACGATCGACCAGGCCATTGCCGAGATCGACGTCGGCAACGCCAACTCCATCATCTACTTCGGCACCAAGGCGCAGGAGCAGCTGACCGCGGTCTCCGACACCATGCTGGAGGGCGTGCGTAACAAGGACACCGGCCCGGCCGGCAATGCGCTGAACGAGATGCTGGTGACGCTGCGCGGCTTCGACGTCGGTTCGATCGATCCGACCAAGAAGCCTGGCTTCTTCGCCCGCATCTTCGGCGGTGTGAAGCCGGTGGCCAAGTTCCTGCAGCGCTACGAAGACGTGCGGCGGCAGATCGACGCCATCACCGACCGGCTGGAGGGCCACACCACCAAGCTGCTGACCGACATCGCCTCGCTCGACAAGCTGTACGACGCCAACCTGGACTACTTCCACACGCTGGCCGACTACATCGCCGCCGGCGAGGAGATGCTGCGCCGCCTGGACAGCGACACCATCCCGGCGCTGGCCAAGCAGGCCGAGGGCGCCGACGTGCTGAAGGCGCAGGCGCTGCGCGACCTGCGCACCGGACGCGACGACCTGGAGCGCCGCGTGCACGACCTGAAGCTGACCCGCCAGGTGGCCATGCAGTCGCTTCCCTCGATCCGCCTGGTGCAGGAGAACGACAAGTCGCTGGTCAGCAAGATCAAGTCGACCATCGCCAACACCGTGCCGCTGTGGCGCCAGCAGCTCGCCATGGCGGTCACCATCGCCCGCTCGGCCGAGGCCGGACAGACGCTGAAGCAGGCAACCGACCTGACCAACGAGCTGCTGACCGCCAACGCCGAGACGCTGCGCACGTCGAACCAGCAGATCCGCGAGCAGGTGGAGCGTGGCGTCTTCGACATCGAGGCGGTGAAGAAGGCCAACGACAGCCTGATCGCCACCATCCAGGACAGCCTGCGCATCGCCGACGAGGGCAAGCGCAAGCGGGTCGAGGCCGAGAAGGTACTGGTGCAGACCGAGGCCGACCTGAAGGCCACGCTGCAGATGGCCAAGGCCAAGACCGACGGCGCGCCGCCCCCGGCGCCGGCCGCCTGAAGACACGAGCTGAGCAATAGAAGGAGATCCCGATGATCTGGAACAAGATCATGGGCGAGTTCATCGATGTCATCGAGTTCACCGACAGCTCGAACAACACGATGGTCTGGCGCTTTGAACGGCAGGGCAACGAGATCAAGAACGGCGCGCAGCTGACGGTGCGCGAGAGCCAAGTGGCGGTCTTCGTCAACGAGGGCAAGATCGCCGACATCTTCGGCCCCGGCATGTACACGCTGGAGACCAAGAACCTGCCGATCCTCTCGACCCTGCAGGGCTGGGTGCACGGCTTCAAGAGCCCCTTCAAGGCCGAGGTCTACTTCGTCAACACCCGCCGCTTCACCGACCTGAAGTGGGGGACGAAGAATCCCATCATGATGCGCGACAAGGAGTTCGGCGCGGTGCGTATCCGCGCCTTCGGCTCCTACGTCATCCGCGTGGTCGACCCCGGCACCTTCGTGCGCGAGATCGTCGGCACCGACGACCACTTCACCACCGAGGAGGTCAGCGAGCAGCTGCGCAACATGGTGGTCGCGCGCCTGCCGACCATCCTAGCGGAAAGCGGCATCCCGGTGCTCGACATGGCGGGCAACCAGGAGCAGTTCGGCCAGTTCATCGCCAACAAGCTGAAGCCCGAGTTCATGGGCATGGGCCTGGAGCTGGTGCAGCTGCTGATCGAGAACCTGTCGCTGCCACCGGAAGTCGAGCAGGCGCTCGACAAGCGCACGCAGATGGGCGTGCTGGGCGACCTTGGCAAGTACCAGCAGTTCCAGGCGGCCGAGGCGCTGGCCGCCGCCGCCCAGGCACCGGGCGGTGCCGCGGCCCAGGGCATGGGGCTCGGCATGGGCATGGCGATGGCCAACCAGATGGGCGGCATGATGGGCGGCGGCCAACAGGCCGCCCAACCGGCGGCGCCCCCGCCGCTGCCGCAGGAGACCAAGTATCACGTCGCGCTGAACGGCCAGCAGCAGGGGCCCTTCGGCAGCGCCGAGCTGCAGCGCATGGCCGCGGCCGGGCAGTTGACCCGCGACACGCTGGTCTGGACCGCCGGCATGGCGAACTGGAGCAAAGCTGGCGAGGTGACGGGCCTGTCCGCCGTGTTCGGCAGCGTGCCGCCGCCGTTGCCGCCGGCCTGACGGAGGAGCCATCGTGGCGGACAAGGACAGCCCCTGGGGCGCGCGCCCGGCCGAGCCGGCGCCGCCCCCGTCGCACGCGGCCAGTGCCGAGGAGACCGAGGCCGGCGACGCGGCGGCGCCGAGCGAGCATCGTTTCCCCTGCGAGTCCTGCGGCGCCATCCTGACCTTCGAGCCAGGCTCGACAGTGATCAAGTGCGGGCACTGTGGCCACGAGAACGCGATCCCGGAGGACGACGCGCCGATCGAGGAGATCGACTTCCGCGCCACGCTGTCGTCGCTGGAGACCGCGGCGCCGCACAGTACTGACCGCGTGGTGCGCTGCGATTCCTGCGGCGCCGAGTTCACCCTGGCGCCCGACGCGCATGCCGGCGCCTGTCCCTACTGTGGCTCCACCGTGGTCACCGACACCGGCAAGGACCGGCAGCTCAAGCCGGCCGCGCTGGTGCCCTTTCAGCTCGACCAGGGTGCCGCCAGCGACCGCCTGGGCAAGTGGCTGAAGGGCCTGTGGTTCGCCCCCTCCGGGGTCGGCAAGTTCTCGCGCAACGACGGCCGCTTCCTCGGCGTCTACGCGCCGCATTGGACCTTCGATGCCGAGACCTCGTCGAACTACGCGGGCGAGCGCGGCATCTATGTCCAGGTGCCGCGCATGACCACCACCATGATCAACGGCAAGCCGCAGACCCGCACGGTGATGCACACCGAGACGCGCTGGACCCGCGTGCGCGGTTTCGTGCGGCGCAATTTCGACGACGTGCTGGTGCTGGCCAGCAAGAACCTGCCCAAGCAGCTGGCCGGCAAGCTCTTCTCCTGGAAGCTGGAGGCCCTGGTCCCCTACCGCGACGAATACCTCTCCGGCTTCCGCAGCGAGGCCTACCAGCTCGGCCTGGAGGAAGGTTTCGAGGCGGCGCGCGTCATTATGAACAACCAGATCCGCGCCGACGTGATGCGCGACATCGGCGGCAACGTGCAGCGCGTGCACCGGGTCGACACCAAGTGGGGCCACATCTCCTTCAAGCACGTGCTGCTGCCCATCTGGGTCGCCAACTATTCCTTCCAGGGCAAGACCTACAATTTCGTCATCAACGGCCAGACCGGCGAACTGCGCGGCGAGCGCCCCTGGTCCTGGATCAAGATCGGCATCGCCGTCGCCGTGGTCGTGGCGGTGGGCGTGGCGGTCTATTTCCTGACGAAGAAATAACCAGGCAATTCCTTGCATGCTGCGAGCACGCACCCGATTGCCACTTTTTGTAGCAAAACTGTGGCAGACGTCGCTCCAGTCTGCCTTGACACTGGACGCCGTAGCGATCGGGCAAGATGGCGGTGTTCCTGACCGGGTAGTCCCTTCCCCGCAGAGGCCTTCCGCCGGCTCCCTCCCTTGCCCCTGCGTCGCCGCCTTCCTATAAGTCGGCCCCATGATCCTGGTCACCGGCGGCGCCGGCTTCATCGGTTCGAACTTGGTCGCCGCGCTGGCCGAGCGGGGACAGCGGGTCGCCGTCTGCGACTGGCTGGGCGAAAACGACAAGTGGCGCAACATCGCCAAGCACGAGGTCGCCGCCCTGGTCCCGCCGCCGGAGCTCTTCGCCTGGCTGGAGGCCGAGGGCCGCGGGCTCTCGGCCATCGTCCACCTGGGCGCCATCTCGGCCACCACGGAGCGTGACGGCGACCGCCTGGCGGCCACCAACGTCACCTTGCCGCAGCGGCTCTGGCGCTGGTGCGCCGCCGCCGGTCTGCCGTTGATCTATGCCTCCTCGGCGGCGACCTATGGCGACGGCGCGCTGGGTTTCGCCGACGAGGGCTCCATCGCCGCGTTGGCGCGGCTGCGGCCGCTGAACGGCTACGGCTGGTCGAAGCACCTGTTCGACCGCTGGGTGGCGCGCGAGCTGGCCGAGGGGCGGCCGGCGCCGCCGCAATGGGCCGGCCTGAAGTTCTTCAACGTCTATGGGCCGAACGAACACCACAAGGGCGCCATGCGCTCGGTCGCGTTGCAGCTGTTCGAGCAGCTTTCCGCCGGGCAGCCGGCGACGCTGTTCAAGTCGCACCGGCCGGACTATGCCGACGGCGGGCAGCTGCGCGACTTCGTCTATGTCGGCGACTGCGTGGCGGTGATGCTCTGGCTGCTCGACAACCCCGGTGTCAGCGGCCTGTTCAACGTCGGCAGCGGCGTGGCGCGCAGCTTCGCCGACCTAGCCAAGGCGGCCTTCGCCGCGCTGAACAAGCCGGTCGACATCCGCTTCGTGCCGACGCCCGAGGCGATCCGCGAGCGCTACCAGTATTTCACCGAGGGGCGCATTGAGAAGCTGCGCGCCGCCGGTTATGACCGGCCGGCCACCTTGCTGGAAGACGGCGTCATGAGCTTCTTTCACGACTTCCTCCAGCAGCCGGACCCCTATCGCTGATGTTCAAGCTTGCCCTGCTGACCTATCCGCAGTTCGACCCCATCGCCATCGCCATCGGGCCGCTGGCGATCCGCTGGTACGCGCTGGCCTATATCGTCGGCATCCTGATCGCCTGGTGGTACTGCCGCCGGCTGGCGAAGCGGCCGGACAGCGGTGTCAGCCTACCGGTGCTGGACGACCTGGTCTTCTGGGCCGTCATCGGCGTGGTGCTGGGCGGGCGCATCGGCTACGTGCTGGTCTACAACTTCAGCTTCTTCCTGCAGCATCCGCTGGACATCCTGCGGGTCTGGGAAGGCGGCATGTCGTTCCACGGCGGCATGGTCGGCGTGCTGCTGGCCATCGGCTTCGTCGCCCGCAAGCACAAGCTGCGCTATTTCCAGGTCAGCGACGTAGTGGCCTGCGCCACCCCCATCGGGCTGTTCCTCGGCCGCCTGGCGAACTTCGTGAATGGCGAGCTCTATGGCCGGGTCACCGACTCCGCCCTCGGCATGGTGTTCCCCAACGGCGGCCCGCTGCCGCGCCATCCCAGCCAGCTCTACCAGGCGGCGCTGGAGGGCATCCTGCTGTTCGCCTTCCTGTTCCTGCTGGTGCGCCTGGGCAAGCTGCGCCAGGTCGGCTTCATCTCCGGCGGTTTCCTCGCCGGCTATGGCATGGCGCGCATCATCGGCGAGTTCTTTCGCGAGCCCGACCCGCAGCTGGGCTTCCTGTTCGGCCCGGTCACCATGGGGCAGCTGCTGTCGCTGCCGATGGTGCTGCTGGGCCTCTGGTTCATGCTGCGCGCGCAGCGGGCGGCTGCCACGGCATGACGGCGCTGGCCCGCCGCCTGCTGCGGCGTGTCGCGGCGACCGGGCCGTTGTCGCTGGCCGAGTTCATGGCCAGCGCGCTCTACGATCCGCAGGACGGCTACTACACCAGCAAGCGCCCCATCGGCCGCGCCGGCGACTTCGTCACCGCGCCAGAGATCAGCCAGCTGTTCGGCGAGCTGATCGGCCTGTGGTGCGCCACCTGTTGGGACCAGCTCGGCCGGCCGACGCCGGTGCGGCTGGTCGAGCTCGGCCCCGGGCGTGGCACCCTGATGGCCGACCTGCTGCGCGCGGCGCGCGTGCTGCCACCCTTCGCCGCCGCGCTGGAGCTGCACCTGGTCGAGATCTCCCCCACCCTGCGCAGCGAACAGCAGGCCGCGCTGGGCGACCACCCGGCCACCTGGTATGACAGCCTGGATAGCCTGCCCGAGGGGCCCTGCCTGCTGGTCGCCAACGAGTTTTTCGACGCCCTGCCGATCCGCCAGTACGAGCGCGCACCCGATGCCTGGCGCGAGCGGCTGGTCGGCGCCCAGGGCGAGGGCCTGGGGTTCGCGCTCTCAGGCCCACTACCGCTGGCCTTGATTCCCGACACGCTGCGCGGCGCCCCGGTCGGCAGCGTGATCGAGGTCTGCGGCGCGGCGCAGACCCTCGCCGGCGAGATCGCCCGGCGTGTCGTCCAGGGCCCCGGCGCCGCGCTGCTGATCGACTATGGCTACGCCAGCCCGCCGCTGCGCGGGACCTTGCAGGCGGTCAGTCAGCACCGGTCGGCGCCGCCCTTGGAACGCCCTGGCGAGGTCGACCTGACGGCACTGGTGGATTTCACCGCGCTGGCCACGACCGCGCGCCAGGCCGGCGCCAACGCCTGGGGCCCGGTGTCGCAGGGCGCCCTGCTGCGCGACCTGGGTATCGGCCTGCGGGCCGAACGCCTGGCCGCGAAGGCAAGCCCGTCGCAGCGCGCCGCGCTGGCCGCCGCGGTGCAGCGCCTGACCGATCCGGCGGCGATGGGCGAACGCTTCCTGGCGCTGGCTCTGACCGCACCAGGGGCGAGTGCACCGGCCGGCTTCCAGCAGGTGCCTTAACCTTGCCCGGTCCAACCGCTAGACTGCCGCCGGCATGCTGACCGCCGACACCCTCGATCACCAGCCGGGCGTACGCCACGGCTTCTTCTCGCGCCAGGGGGGCGTCAGCCAGGGGCTCTTTGCCTCGCTGAACTGCGGCCTGGGCTCCGCCGACACAGCCGAGGCGGTGCGCGAGAACCGCAGCCGGGCGCTGCGCCAGCTCGACCTCGCCGTCGAGTCGCTGCTGACCTGCTATCAGGTGCATTCGCCCACCGCCGTCACCGTCACCGAGCCCTGGCCCGACAGCGCGCGACCGCATGCCGACGCGCTGGTCACCGACCGGCGCGGCCTGGCGCTGGGCGTGGTGACGGCCGACTGCGCGCCGCTGCTCTTCGCCGACGCCACCGCCGGTGTGGTCGGTGCCGCGCATGCCGGCTGGAAGGGCGCGCTGGCCGGCGTGGTGGAATCCACCGTGGCCGCGATGGAGGCGTTGGGCGCCCGGCGCGGCCGCATCGCCGCCGCCGTGGGTCCCTGCATCGGCTGGAATTCCTATGAGGTCGGGCCCGAGTTCCCGCGCCCCTTCCTGGCGCAGGCGGCGGGCAACGCGCGTTTCTTCAAGCCGGGCCAGGGTGACCGCCTGCTATTCGACCTCAAGGCCTACGTCGCCTGGCGCCTGGCCGAGGCCGGCGTCGGCACCCTGGCGGTCGATCCCGCCGACACCTGGGCCGATGAACAGCGCTTCTTTTCCTATCGCCGCAGCACGCAGCGGCGCGAACCAGACTATGGCCGACTGCTGTCGGCCATCACCCTGGAGGCCTGAGTGCGCGCCCTGGTCCTGCTGTCGCTGCTGTCGCTGCTGTTGCTGCTGCCGTTCGCCGCGCAGGCCGAGATGGTGCATCGCGACAACTTCCGCATGCTGGCGGTCGACGAGGCCTTGCAGCGCCGCGCCGCCTGCGGCCCCTTCGCCGGCGAACCAGACACCCTGGTCTACCAGATCATCGCCGCCGGCTGCGGCGAACCCGGCACCTACTGGGCCCTGACGGAGGTCGGCGAGGTGCAGGTGACCCGCGCCTGGGCCAAGCTGGGCTATCTGGCCTATCAAGTCCTGCTGCTTGGCCTGGCCGACGATTCGGTGATGGACGAGGAGTGGCGCTTCGAGCTGACGCCGATCGACGACGATACCTGGCAGCTGGACTTCGCCGGCCGTCGCTGGCGCTGCCAGCCCGGCCGCGGCGCCAGCGAACTGACCACGCAACCCTGCACCTGAGGATCCCATGCCCCTGCACTTCAGCCGCGAGGAGCTGGCCCAGCGCCGCCAGCGCAGCATTGACGCCATGGTCAAGGAGGGCCTCGACGGCCTGCTGATCTTCCGCCAGGAGACCATGTTCTACCTGACCGGCTACGACACCTTTGGCTACGTCTTCTTCCAGTGCCTCTATCTCGGCGCCGATGGAAAATTCTTCCTGCTGACCCGCGCGCCCGATCTGCGCCAGGCACAGCAGACCTCGGTGGTGGAGGACATCCGCATCTGGGTCGACGGCCCCGACGCCACGCCCGCGGTGGAGCTGCGCGGCATCCTGCAGGAGTACGGCGCCAAGGGGAAAAAGCTCGGCGTGGAGTACGAGGCCTATGGCCTGACCGCCGCCAACGGCAAGCGGTTGGAGGCGGCGCTGGCCGGCTTCGCCACCTTGACCGACGCTTCGCTGCTGGTCAGCCGCCTGCGCGTGGTGAAGAGCCCGGCGGAGATCGTCTATGTCCGCAAGGCGGCGGAGCTGGCGGACAAGGCCCTGGCCGCCGCCGAGCGCCTGGCCGGGCCCGGTGCCGACGAGGCGGAGATCCTGGCCGCCATGCATGGCGAGATCTTCCGCGGCGGCGGCGACGACCCGGCCAACGAATTCATCATCGGCTCCGGCCCGCAGGCGCTGCTGTGCCGCTACTACAGCGGTCGGCGCAAGCTGGACGCGCAGGACCAGCTGACCCTGGAGTGGGCCGGCACCTACCGCCACTACCACGCCGCCATGATGCGCACGCTGGCGGTCGGCAAGCCGCCGGCCAAGCAGGTGGAGATGCATTCGGTCGCGCTGGAGGCCCTGCAGGCGGTCGAGGCGACGCTGACGCCGGGCAAGACCGTGGGCGAGGCCTTCGATGCGCACGCCCGGGTGCTGGACCAGCGCGGCTATCGCCACGCCCGCATGAACGCCTGCGGCTATTCACTGGGCACCACCTACGCGCCCAACTGGATGGACTGGCCGATGCTCTATCACCGCAATCCGGTGGTACTGGAACCCGGCATGGTGTTCTTTTGCCACATGATTGTGTTCGACAGCCCGGCCAACCTGGCCATGGCGCTGGGCCGCACCAGCCTGATTACGGCGGGCGGCGCCGAGCCGCTGTCGAAGGCCAGCCTCGATTTCGTGGTCAAGTGACTTCACCTCAGGACCATGCCGCCTTGCCATGCCGTACCTGATGTTCTTTTTCGCGGCCCTGCTGCTCGGCATGCTCGCCACCTGCGTGATGCTCTAGCCTGCCTGCTGCTGTTGGCGCTGGCGGCCTGCGGGGCGCTGCCGCGACCCTTCGAGCCGGAGGACAAGACCGGCAACCCGCTGCTGGCGCCGATCGAGGGCCAGTCGCTGGAGGTGCTGCCGCTGCAGGGCACCACGCCCGACCTGCCGGACGGTGGCGCCCGGCTGATCGCCGAGGGCCTGGCCGCCAACGGCCTGGAGGTCACCGTCGGCCAGCGCACGGCGCAGAGCCGCCTGCTGCTGGGCGTGGTCGCCGTCACCCAGGCCAGCTCGCTGTCCGACTATGTGGTGATCTCCTGGGAGGTCTATGGCCCGCGCGGCAGCCTGCTGGGCCGCTATTCCCAGCAGACCGAGATCCCGATCCACCGCTGGCAGCTGGGCGACCCCGATACCCTGCGGCTGGTCGGCCTAGACGCCGGCCCCATCCTGGGCCAGATCGCCAGCGGCCCGGAGCAGGTGCCGGAAACCGGCGCCAAGGCGCCGCCCGACGCCAACGGCGGCCGCCCCCGCATCGTCCTGTCCGGGGTCAAGGGCGCGCCGGGCGACGGCAATCGCAGCCTGGCCCGCGCCCTGGCCTCGGTGCTGACCCAGCGCGGCTTCCTGGTGGTGGAGCAGCCGATCCAGGGCGATAGCGTCGCCGAGGGCCTAGTGGCGGTGACGCCGGCCGGCACCAACCGCGAGCAGATCACCCTGACCTGGCAGCTTCTCGACGGCCCCCAGGGCGCCAAGCTGGGGGAGGTGCAGCAGGGCAACGTGATCCCGGCCGGCAGCCTGGACGGCAAGTGGGGCGACACCGCCGCGTTGATCGCGGTGGGCGCCGCCGACGGCATCCTGGACCTCTTGAAGCAGGCCGGGCGTCTGTAGCCCGGCCCCGACAAAAGGTCGCGGTTGAACGCCCGCGTCAGAATGATTACAGTCCGCCCGCCTTCAGCCGGGCGGGACCGGCCGGCAGCGGCAAAATTCCCAGCGTTTACAAACGACTAGGCCTATCGGGGGCGTGATGAAGATCCTCACGGGGAACAGCAACCGGCCCCTGGCGGAAGCCATTTCGGCCTATCTGCGCATCCCCCTGACCCAGGCCAGCATGCGGCGTTTCTCCGACCTCGAGGTCTTCGTCGAGATCCATGAGAACGTGCGCGGCGAGGACGTCTTCGTCGTGCAGTCGACCAGCTATCCGGCGAACGACAACCTGATGGAACTGCTGGTGGCGCTGGACGCGCTGCGACGCGCCTCGGCCCGGCGCGTGACCGCGGTTATCCCCTACTACGGCTATGCCCGACAGGACCGCAAGTCGGGCTCGCGCACGCCGATCTCGGCCAAGCTGGTGGCCAACCTGATCACCACGGCCGGGGCCAACCGGGTGCTGACCATCGACCTGCACGCCGGGCAGATCCAGGGCTTCTTCGACATCCCGACCGACAATCTCTTCGCACAGCCGGTACTCGCGAAGTCGATTTCTGAGCGCTACAACGGCCAACCCATGACCATCGTGTCGCCCGACGTGGGTGGCGTGGTGCGGGCCCGTTCGCTCGCCAAGCGGCTTGACGGCGACCTCGCCATCATCGATAAGCGCCGCGAACGCGCGGGCGTTTCCGAGGTGATGAACATCATCGGCGACGTCAAGGGGCAGGTCTGCATTCTGATCGACGACATCGTCGATAGCGGCGGTACGCTCTGCAACGCCGCCGAGGCGCTGATGAAAGCAGGGGCCAAGTCGGTCGCCGCCTACATCAGCCACGGCGTGCTGTCGGGCGGCGCCGTTGCCCGCGTCGAGGCTTCGCCGCTGGAGCGGCTGGTGATCACTGATTCGATCCAGGCCACCGAGGCCGTGCGCGTCTCGCGCAAGATCGAGCAGCTGAGCATCGCGCCGCTGCTGGGCGAGGCCATGAGCCGCATCTCGGACGAACGCTCGGTGTCGAGCCTGTTCGACTGAGAGGGCGGCCAAGGAATTTCGAGTTTCGCGACTGGCCGGCACCCCTGGAGGCCGGCAGTCGCGGAAACGGACGGCAGCCGCCGTCCGTCGCATGACTGATGTACTAGGAGAAGACCATGACCGACGTTCAGACTTTGACCGTCGCGCTCAGGGATCGGGCCGGAAAGGGGGCCGCCCGGCAGTCCCGTCGCGAGGGTTTCGTGCCTGCTGTCATCTATGGTGACAAGCAGGACCCCACCTTGATCAAGATGCAGCCGAGCGAGCTGATGAAACAGCTGCGCAAGACCGGCTTTTTCACCACGCTCTACGACCTGAAGGTCGGCGAGAAGATCGAGCGCGTGCTGCCGCGTGACGTGCAGTTCGACCCGGTGAGCGACAAGCCGATTCACGCCGATTTCCTGCGCGTCTCGGAGACCTCGACCATCACGGTCAACGTGCCGGTGGTCTTCCGCAACGAGACAGCCTCGCCGGGCATCAAGCGCGGCGGCGTACTGAACATCGTGCGCCACGAGATCGCCTTCGTCTGCCGCATCGACAGCATCCCGCATTCGATCGAGGTCGACCTGACCGGGGCCGACATCGGCGATTCGATCCACATCTCCACGGTGAAGCTGCCGGAGGGCGCGCGCCCGATCATCGGCCGCGACTTCACCATCGCCACCATCGGCGCACCCTCGGCGGTCAAGTCCGAGGCGGCCGAGGCGGCGCAGGCGGCAGCGACTGCCGGCGCGGCACCTGCTGCGGCGGCGGCTCCGGCGGCTGGCGCGGCGGCAGCACCGGCTGCTGGCGCGGCGCCCGCGGCCAAGGGCGGCGACAAGAAGAAGTAAGCGTCACCGGGGGCCCGGACCATGCGGCTGCTGGTCGGCCTGGGCAATCCGGGCCCCCGTTACGCCTACAATCGCCACAACATCGGCTTCCTGGCGCTCGACGATATCGCCGAGCGGCACGGCTTTTCGCCGTGGCGCAAGCGCTTCGAGGGCGAGTGCGCCGACGGCAGCATCGCCGGCGAGAAGGTCGTGGCCTTGAAACCCATGACCTTCATGAACGAGTCCGGCCGCTCGGTCGGCCAGGCGCTGCGCTATCTGAAGCTGACGCCACCCGAACTCGTCGTGCTCTATGACGAGATCGACCTGGCGCCCGGCAAGATCCGGGTCAAGCAAGGCGGCGGCGCCGGTGGCCACAACGGTATCCGCTCGATCGACCAGCATATCGCCGTCGACTACTGGCGGGTACGCCTGGGCATCGGCCACCCCGGCCTGAAGCATTTGGTGCACGGTCACGTGCTGTCGAACTTCAGCGACGAGGAGGAGGCCTGGCTCGACCCCCTGCTGGAAGCGGTGGCCAAGGAGGCGCCCTTGATGGTCAAGGGCGACATGGCCGCCTTCATGAGCCGCGTCAGCCAGGCGCTGCTGCCACCGAAGCCGCCGAAGCCCGACAAGGCCGCGCCGGCCAAGGCTGACGGGAAAGATAAGGACTGAGATGGGATTCAACTGCGGCATCGTCGGCCTGCCCAACGTCGGTAAGTCGACCCTCTTCAACGCGCTGACCGAAACCGCGGCGGCGCAGGCGGCGAACTATCCCTTCTGCACCATCGAGCCCAACGTCGGGCGCGTGGCGGTGCCCGACCCGCGCCTCGAGGTGCTGGCAAAGCTCGGCAAGTCGCAGAAGATCATTCCGACGCAGCTTGAGTTCGTCGACATCGCCGGCCTGGTGCGCGGCGCCTCCAAGGGCGAGGGGCTGGGCAACCAGTTCCTGGCCAACATCCGCGAGGTCGACGCCATCGTCCACGTGCTGCGCTGCTTTCCCGGCGAGGTGACCCACGTCGAGGGCTCGATCGACCCGGTGCGCGACGCCGAGACGGTGGAGACCGAGCTGATGCTGGCCGATCTCGACTCGGTGGAGAAGCAGAAGGACGCCGCCACCAAGAAGGCGCGCGGCGGCGACAAGGAAGCCAAGCAGAAGCTGGAGGTGCTGGAAATCGCCAGCAAGCTGCTGGCCGAGGGGCAGCCGGCGCGGCGTGCCGAGGTGCCGGAGGAGTTGAAGCCGCTGTTCCGCCAGCTCAACCTGATGTCCGCCAAGCCGGTGCTCTATGCCGCCAATGTCGAGGAGGCCGCCGCCGCCACCGGCAACGCGCTGTCCGCCCAGGTCGAGGCGCGCGCCAAGGCCGAGGGCGCCGGCTTCGTCGTCATCTCCGCCGCCATCGAGGCCGAGGTGGCGCAGCTCGCCGACCCGGCCGAAAAGGCCGACTTCCTCGCCAGCCTGGAGCTCGAGGAGCCGGGCCTCGCCCGCATCATCCGCGAGGGCTATCGCCTGCTCGACCTGCTGACCTTCTTCACCGTCGGGCCGAAGGAGGCGCGCGCCTGGACCGTGAAGCGCGGCGCCCGCGCGCCGCAGGCCGCCGGCGCCATCCACACCGACTTCGAGCGCGGCTTCATCCGTGCCGAGACCATCGCCTTTGACGACTTCGTCGCCTGCGGCGGCGAGGCGGCGGCGCGCGATGCCGGCAAGCTGCGCCAGGAAGGCAAGGAATACCTGGTGAAGGACGGCGACATCTTCCACTTCAGGTTCAACGTCTAGCCGTCCGTGCCCCGGCACGCCAAGTCGAGCAGGCGTTGGTAAAGGCCGGCTTCGACCAGGGACCAATCGGCGCCACCGGTCCGGCAGACCTGATGGCGCAGCGATTCCTCGAAGAAGTCAGCGCCCGTCCCGTCACCCGGCGGCAAGCCAAGATCCAGGGCCAGTTGCTCGACGGCGCGGCCGTACTGCTCCGCCGGCCAGTCGAAGCACAGCAGGCGCAGCTCGCGGCTCGCCGCCAGATCGGCCAGCAGCGCGTTGTAGTGTGCCCAGAGCGGGCGGGCTGGCCGCCTGGGGACAGCGCCTGGACGCGCCATCACGGAGCGCTCCACCGCGTCGGGATTGCGGAAGCTGCCGGCCAGCACCAGATCCGGCCGCGCCTCGAGCCAGAACGGCAGCGTCAGCGTGGTGCGCGGATCCTTGAAACCCCAGCAGGCCAGGGCGGCACGCGCCGCCAGCAGGTCATCACGCCGCCGCCGCAGGGCGGCATCCCAGCTCAACTGATCGGGCGGGACGTCCCACGCGCCGCCGCTGTAGGCCAACACGGCGTCGTTGAGCTCGACGATCTGGCGGTTCTCCCGGTTTCCCCGGCAATTGAACGGGGAGACCCGTTCGACATCGCCCAGCACGAGGCCCCGGCTCTCCAGCGAGCCCGCCAGGCAACTGGTCCCGCTGCGATGCATGCCCAGGAGGCAGATCACGGTGTTGGAGGCGGCCACGGTCCCTCCCGACAGGCGGATGCTCACGCCCGCGGCGGCGCGGGCGCGACCGGGCGCACCCGCAGCACCTCGGTCGGCCCACTGCGGCCGGTAAGCTCCACCGAGCCCAGCGGCTCGGTCTGGCCCAGGTCGAGCGTCAGCTCGGCGGCGGTGGTCGCAGTGGTCAGGATGACGCAATCCTCCGTCGCTTCCAGATAGTCGCGCCCGAGGATCTCCAGCCGCTGGGCCGTGTTCACCGTGTCGCCGATCAGCGTGTAGTTGATGCGACCCGGCGCGCCAACGTTGCCGACGACGGCCGGGCCGCTGGTCAGGCCGATCCTCAGACGGACCGGCGACAGCCCCTTGCGACGGCGGCGGGCGTTGTCCCTGGCCAGGGCGTGGGCGATCGAGACGGCGGCCTGCAGCCCGCGGCGGCGATGATCGGTCTGCGGTTCCGGCGCGCCCCAGAAGGCCATGATGGAATCGCCGATGTACTTGTCGATGGTGCCGCCGGTGGCCTCGATGCACTCGCCCAGCAGGCCGAAGTGCCGGTTGAGGAAGCCGGCCATGTGATTGGCGCTGAGTTTCTGCGACATCGGGGTGAAGCCGACGATATCGGTGAAAAGCACCGTGACCTCGCGCAGCTCGGAATGCGCCTCGCCGGACTGCAGCACGCGGCGCACCAGGCTGCGCGGCACGTAGGTATTGAAGCCGACCAGGCCTTTCAGCATGGCGTTGAAGGCGTCGGCCGCCGCGGCGGTTTCGCGGAAGGGCCCGCGCCTGACCACCGGCGCGTTCTCGAAATCGAGCGATTCGACGGCACGCGCCGCCGCGGCCAGACCCTGGACCGGGCGGGACACGCGGCGGATGATGAAGATCAAGCCCGCCAAGGTCACTAGAAGCACGCCGCCGGCCACCAGGGCGGCCTGCTGCAGCCGCGCGATGGCGTTGCCGGCGGCGACAATGGGAAAATGCGCGCCGACATAGATCTGCTGTTCGCCATAGCCATCCAGGGCTTGCCACAGCACCACCTGCTGGCCGCTGGCGTCGTCCACCAGGCGGCCCTGGATGTCGGTGCCGTCAAGCAGCTCGGTCAGCTCCTCGCCATCGGCCTCCCACAGCTTGGCCAGCACCGGGTCGTTGACCTCGCCCAGCGTCGGCAGCGGCTTTTCCGCGCTGCCGCCGCGCGTGCCGCCGGCCAGCGCCGGATGCGCCAGCACCCGGTCCTGGCCATAGAGGATGAAGGCAGTGAAGCGTTCAGTGGCATCGAGGTTGGAGAGAAAGTCGGACAGCGCCCGCAGCGAGACCAGCGAGACCACGACGCCCAGCGGCTTGCCGTCGCGCGTGACGTTCAGCGCGGCGCTGATGGCGGTCAGGTTCAGGCCCTCGATCCATTGGGTCCAGTACCAGGGCGCATCGCGATGCGCCGACGACGCCGCCAACAGGTCGATAATGGAGGGGCGTTGGCTCCAGTCCTGCCGCACCGCCAGCACGTCGCCCATGGCGCCGCCGCTACCGGTCAGCCGCCCGTCAAGCTCGACAAAGGCAGCGCCAATCAGCTGCGGCACCGCAGCCTGGCCATAGCGCAGGATATCGGACAGCGTGTCGCCGTTGTCCACCGTGACCTCGCCGCTGGCCAGGCGCTCGGCCACGGCACGGTCAAGCGAGACGGCGGCGGAGATGTACTGCTCGACCTGCAGCCGCAACGCTTGCACGATGGCCTGGGCCTGCCAGCGCAGTAGCTCCTCGGTGTTGCGCTGCGCCGTGCCGAGCCCGACCCACAGCGCCGCGCCCATCGCCGCCGACACGCCCAAGATCAGGCCGACGGTCAGCGCGAAGACGATCGAGGGCCGCCAGCGCTGGCGCCGCTCGTCCGGCAGCGGCACGCGTGCCACGGCGGTCACTCCAGCACCTCGATCTGCTCGGGATAGGTAATCTCGATCATCGGCCCGTCATAACTTTCCACCCAGCCACGGATACGCACCAGGCGGCCGGCGAAGGCCTCCGGCTCAATGCCCTCGGCGCGGAACAGCGCCACAGCGTCGGCCTGCAACACCGCGGTGAGGTCACTGTGGCGGTCGGTGCCGAAGTTCAGGTAGGCGCGCCCGCCGACCACCTGGGCGGCCCGCACCCGCCCCTCGACCAGCTGGAAGCTGTCGACCAGATCACGCAGGTCGCGCTCCAGCTCGGCCGGCGCGCGGATGGCATAGAAGGGATCGGCCCAGATGCCCAGGCGCGCGGCCCGCGCCGCCCGCTCGCGCAGCAACAACTCCTTCAGCAGCGCGCGGTTGTCGGCGAAGCCGTAGACCCGGGCGAAGCCGCGCCCCACCATCTCGCCCTGCAGCCACAGGCCATCGGCGCGATAGAGCTGCGCCAGGGTGCGGCCGTGGCGATCCACCCGTCGGCCGCCGAAGGCCAGGCCGACGTTCTGCTTCAGCGCCAGTTCGCTCAACAGGGCCTTGGCCGCTTCGCCCAGCGGCCAGTCGTGGAAGCCCTTGCGTCCCAGGGCAATCTTCGGCGCCTGGGTGCCGACCAGCCGTACCTCGGCGCCGTTGGACAGCACCAGGGTATCGCCATCGACGATTTCCACCACCCGCGCCTGGTCTTCGATGTCGAGCGCTTTGGCCGGCAAGGCAGCTCCCGTCATGCCGTTCAAGAGGATCAGCAGCAGCGCCGTCAGACGCATCATGGCGGCGACAATAGCAGGCTTTGCGGCGGCTCAAAGCCAGGTGACTGGTGGTCCCCGGCCCGGTGCGCTATAGGGGCACTCTCAATCCCTGGCGTTTCCCGGAGACCGGATGTCCGAGCGCGACCTCTATCCGCCCATTGCACCTTATGACAGCGGTATGCTGGCGGTGGATCCGCCGCACCAGCTCTACTGGGAGCAGAGCGGCAACCCGGCCGGCCAGCCGGTGATCTTCCTGCATGGCGGCCCGGGTGCCGGCGCCTCGGCCGACCATCGCCGCTTCTTCGATCCCGACCGCTATCGCATCGTGATCTTCGACCAGCGCGGCGCCGGACGCTCGCGGCCGATCGCCGACCTGACCGACAACACCACGCCGCACCTGGTGGCCGATATCGAGCGGCTGCGCCTGCTGCTCGGCATCGAGCGCTGGGTGGTGTTCGGCGGCTCCTGGGGCTCGACCCTGGCGCTGGCCTATGCCCAGGCCCATCCCGAGCGCACACGGGCGCTGGTGCTGCGCGGCATCTTCCTGGGCCGGCCGGCCGAGCTCGACTGGTTCCTGCGCGACATGCGCTTCGTCTTCCCGGAGAACTGGCGCGCCTTTCACGAGTTCCTGCCACCGGCGGAGCGCGACGACATCCTGGCCAACTACTACCGGCGGCTGGTCGATCCCGACCCGGCGATCCACCTGCCAGCGGCACAGGCCTGGTCGCGTTACGAGGGCGCCTGTTCGACCCTGCTGCCCAATCCGCAGACCCTGCAGCACTTCTCGCAAGAGCAGCTGGCCCTGGGCTTGGCCCGGATGGAGGCGCACTACTTCATCAACCGCCTGTTCCTGGCGCCAAACCAGCTGCTGGAGCAGATCGGCCGCATCCGGCACATCCCGACCGTGGTGGTGCAGGGTCGCTACGACATGGTTTGCCCGGCTCGCTCCGCCGACGACCTGCGCCGTGCCTGGCCGGAGGCCGAGTACCACTTCGTGTCCGACGCCGGTCACTCGGCCATGGAGCCCGGCACGCGCCGGCGGCTGGTTGCCGCCTGCGACCGCTTCGCCACGCTGCCGTGAGGACAGGCGAGGAAGGCATTCCGGGCGAGCCCACCGCGCTGCTGCGTGAGGCCGGCAAGCTGCTGAGCACCGGCGAAGCGGCGCGCGCGCTGCAGCTGCTGGAGCGTGGGCTGGCGACCCAACCCGATCACCCTGCCCTGCTCAGCCTCAAGGGCCTGGCGCTGGCGGGGCTGGGGCGCAGCGCGGACGCCGTTGTTGTCTCGCGCGACGCGGTGCGGCGGGCGCCGCATTGGCCAGACGGCCTGGCCAACCTGGGCCATGTGCTGCAGGCGGTCGGCCAGCCGGCCGAGGCCGAGGCGGTGCTGGCGGAGGCCCTGGCGAAGGACCCCAGGCACTTCGTCGCAGCGATGAACCTGGGCCGGCTGCAGGCCATCTCCGGGCGGCTCGACGAGGCCATCCCCTGCTTCCGCCTGGCGGTGGCAAGCCAGCCGGCCAATCATTCGGCGCAATACAACCTGGCCCTGGCGCTGCGCCGCGCCGGACAGTCCAGCGAGGCGCTGGCGCTGTTCATCGCCGTGTTCCAGAAACAGCCGACACAGATCGAGGCGGCCAACCAGGCGGTCGCCATCCTGATGGAGATGCTGCAGCCGCAGGAAGCCCTGGCGTTGCTCGACCGGGCCATCCAACGCGTGCCGGGCCACGCCCGTTCGCACAACAACCGCGGCACGGCGCTGCGTGCGCTGGGCCGCGCCGCCGAGGGGCTGGAGGCCTATCGCCAGGCCACCCGCCTGGCACCGGACCACGCCGACGCCTGGCGCAACCTGGGACTGCTGGCCGGCGACCAGGGCCTGACCGAGGAGGCCGCCGCGGCCTTCCGCCAAGTGCTGCGCAGCCAGCCCGCGGACCCCGTCGCCCGGCACATGCTGGACGCCATGGAGGGCCGCACCACGGCCGCGCCGCCGCAGGCCTATGTTGCGCGCAGCTTCGATTCCTTCGCCGATTCCTTCGACCACCAGCTGAAGAACCTGGACTACCGCGTGCCGGAGGCGATGGCGGCGCTGGCGCAGCGGCTGGCGCCGGAGCAGCGCTTCGACCGGGCGCTGGACCTGGGCTGCGGCACCGGCCTGGTGGCGGTCGGCTTCGGCCCGCTGGTGGCTGACTGGACCGGCGTCGACCTGTCGCCACGCATGCTGGCGCGGGCCGATGCGCGCGGCCTCTATGCCCGCCTGGCGGTGGGCGAAGTGGTGGAGTTCCTGACCGCCGACCCAACGCTCTATGACCTGATCACCGCGGCTGACGTGCTGATCTACCTGGGCGACTTGGCGCCGCTGTTCGCCCAGGTGGCGCACCACCTGCGGCCGGACGGCCTGTTCCTCTTCTCGATCGAGCGGCTGGCGGACGACAACCGCGACAGCCAGCTCACGGTCAGCGGGCGCTATGCCCAGAGCGACGCCTACATCGCCCGGCTGGCGGCGGCGTCAGGCCTGGAGCTGCGGCGGCGGGACGACGTCGTGGTCCGCCAGGAGCACCGCGCCCCGGTGCAGGGCTCGCTGTTCGCCCTGGCGCGGCAGCGCGAGGCCTAGTTGAACAGATTCTCCAACGGGATCTGATAGGTCAGCATGATGGTCTCGACGCCGGGATTGTGGTCGTAGATGTCGGCGTTGGAGTGATGGCTGATCGACAGCGTCAGGCGGGTGCCGATGCTGGACTGCCAGCCGATCTCGCCGGTGGTGCGGAACTCCAGCGCGCCACCCAGGTCCTTGCCGCTGCCTTGGTGGTAGTAGCCGGGGCCGGAGGCCAGGCTCAGCACCAGGCCCTTCCAGGGCATGATCTCGAGTTGCATGCCGCCGCCGATCCAGAAGCCGCCATCGGTGGTGACCTCGACCCCGCCCCAGTGGCGCAGGAAACCCCAGTGGGCATCGCTGCGGTACTCCACGCGGAAGTCCGCCGCCGTGTTGACCTGGCTGAAGACATCGAAATAACCGGCGCCGAAGCTGAGCAGCGCGCCTGAGGGCTCGTCCGCCACCGCCGCCGTCCAGCCGCCAAAAACCAGCGCCAGCGTCGCCGCCACGCGCCTTGCCCCTTTGACCGCCATCGCCGAAGTCCCCTGCAATGCCCGGCGCGACTTTAAGAAATCCGACGGGGTTTGCCAATCCGCAGCTCGGGTGGCAGGCACTGGCCTCCCGCGCCGCGCTCTGCTATCCAGCAGATCGCTGGTGCAGCCGGTCCCGTAGCTCAGCAGGATAGAGCGGCGGTTTCCTAAACCGTAGGCCACAGGTTCGAATCCTGTCGGGACCGCCAGCCCGCCACCGTCTCCAGGATCCCCTCGGCCAGCTGCCGGTGCAGGTGGCAGCGCATCACCAGCGCCCGTCCTGCCACGGCGATACGACCCAGGCGTGCCTTGTCCGCCAAGGCGGCCCGGGCTGCCGTGAGCAGGCCGTCACCGGCGAGTTCGTAGTGGAGGCAATGCTCGCCGGGCAGCAGCGGGTCAGGCATCTCGATCCGCGGGCGGTTGATCAGTGGCACGCTACCGGCAGCCAGCGCCTCGAAGTGGCGGAAGCATTGCCAGCCCTGGCCCTCCGGCGACCAGGACAGCCAGGCCCGCGCCATGCGGGCCAGGTACTCGGCGCGCGACAGGCGCCGCTCCGCCAGATCAACGCGATACCCCTCGTCGGCAAGCCGCGCCAGCAAAGCGGCACCCTGTCGACGTACCGGATTGCTGGCCGGGATACGGCCAGCGAAGAAGATGTCGACCGATTTTTCCGGCGCTTCGGCCGGCAGATCGACGAGGCGCCAAGGGGCGAGTCCCAGAGACACTGGACGGATCTTGTGTTGATGGCGATCCAGCAGCGCTCGCCGCTCCGGCGTCGGATTGGCGAGCAGGGCGCTGTGATCCAGCGGCAGTTCGCGCTTGAAATAGAGGTCGGCCCGCGCCAGCACCGCCAGCGCGATCGGCGTCAGCGCCTGGGCATCGTTGAAGTCCAGCCCGATCAGGGACGGCCCGCCCCGGCGTAGCAGTCGCCGATAGGAAAGCGCCCGGGCACCCAGTCGGCGGAGTCGTTTGATCGGCACATGGCAGGCGACGGCGGTCCAGCTCTCGCGGTCCAAGGCACGCGGGAGTTCCACCAGGCGCCCAAAGCCGTAGTGCAGCCGTGACAGGCCTCGCAGGTCGCCCTGCCGCTCACAGGTCGCGATGCGCGTGGTCTCATAGGGATGCGTGCGCGCGAAGAGGCTGTAGGGCCCGAACTCGAGGATTGCCTGCACTCATCCCTCCCGCGCGGCGCGCGCCGATCTCAGGCGACCCTGGCTGGTCGCCGGCACAGGGCTCTGCTATTTCAGCCGGGCGCTGGCGCCAGCGGCGCCCAATCGCCACAGGATAGAGCAACGGTTCCCACGATCGTAAATCACAGCGACGCTTTCCGAAGAGCCGCGCCCGCCGCGTCCCGCCAGATAGAGGTCCGCCATGCAGCACGACTTGGAAGCCAACAAGCGCGTCGTCATGCGCTATATCGACGAGATTCAGAACCAGCACCGCATGGAGCGCATGGGCGAGATCTTCGCCGAGGACGTGGCCGACCACATGAACCTCTGGGGCGGTGCCTGGCAGGGGCTGGCGGCCTACAAGATCAGCTATCCGAAGATGCTGGAGGGCTTGCCCGACCTGTCCAGCGTGGTGCACTTCCAGATCGCCGAGGGCGACCGCGTGGTGAGCTTCAAGACCGCCAAGGGCACGCACCGCGGCCTCTTCCTGGGGCAGCCGGCCACCGGCAAACAGCTGACCTTCACCATCCTCGATATCTTCCGCATCCGCGACGGCAAGATCACCGACTTCTGGGGCCTGATCGACGAGGCCACCTGCCTGCGCCAGATGGGCGTGATCCCGCCGCTCTAGGCCTTGCCCTGCATGGCCGCCACCCAGCCGCGCAGCCGCGAGCGCCAGTGGCTGAGGCACCAGCCGAGCGCGCGCAGACGCCAGCCGCCCTCCAGCGCGCCGGCCGAATTGAGCCGCAGGTCGGGCTGACGCCGCAGCCAGCGCTGTTCGTACCACCAGTCGTGCAGGGCGACGGCGCCGCGGCGGAACCCGGTGAAGCCGACCAGCTCCAGCGGCACGGCGACCTGCCCGGCGGCGCGGCGCTGCTGGTTCAGTGCCTGCAGCAGGCGCAGCGCCACGAAGCCGGTGGAGGGGCCGCGGCCACGCGGATAATCCGGCAGCAGCCAGCGCTTCTCCGGCACCTGCAGCACGCCGACAGCGGGCGGCAGCGCGGCGATGAAGCCGCCGACATGCGCCAGCGTGCGGCCGCAGAAGACGAGGACCGGTGGCGGATCAGACGACGCCAGCAGGGGGTCCTCGGCTCGCCCGGCGGCATCGAAGCCGAAGAAGCGGTCCTGGTGATTGGTGAAGACGTAGGCGCGCCGGCAGGGCCGCCCGCGCAGCGCGCCATCGAAGCGCGGCCGGTTGAACTGCACCAGCAGGCAATCGGGTCCCAGCGGCAGCCGGTCGAGCGCGGCGGGCGCGATACGTGGATTGTTGGCCAGCAGCACCACGTGCGTCGGCGACCCTGCCAGCAGCATGGCCGCCGGTCCCGGGTCCGCCAGGCTTTCGATCCGCGTCACCGCACCGCTGTCCATCGCGCATGCTAGGCTGCTGGACCCTGCCCAAGGCAAGCCCCGCAACGGAGATCGCCATGACCTTCCCGACCCGCCGCATCGCCCTCGCCGCCACGCTGGCCATCGGCCTTGCCGCGGGCTGGATCGCCGGACGTCTGGACGGTCCGGCGCAGGCCGCCGACAGCCCGGACCTGGCAGTCGAGGCGCGCGCCGCACTGCAGTCCTTCTTCGACGCCACCTACAGCCAGGACCCAGCCCGCGTGGCGGCCATCCTGGCGCCGGAGTTCCAATTGGCGCGCTCCGACGGCACCGGTTACGGCGTCGATTATGCGGAACACCTGCCGGCCTTCACCAAGGCGGCGGAGATCACCGACATCATCGCCACCAGCGACAGCGACGTCCTGGTGGTGCGCTATCGCGTCAGCATCGGCGTGGTGATCGATGGCAAGATGGCCGAGGCGGTGTCGCCCCGGCTGACGGTGTTCCGTCGCGACCAGGGCACCTGGCGCGTCGTCGCCCATGCCAACTTCGCCAGGCTGGAACAATAGCCGGGCGGCAAGTTATTCTTCTAATGGTATAAAGAATATCACTCGAAGCTATCTTTGGTAGTTGAGCATCTGTGCTGCGCCCCGGCGACCCGTCGTCGAACACCCTCGGGTGGCTGCCGAGACTTGCACCGGCAGACCGTGATGCCGAGATAGGAAGGCTTGACGAAGCGAGGTGTCAGGCGCAGGCAGGCGCTTCACACCGTGGCACGAGGAGAGACCCAGTATGAACCAGACCGAAGCCGTGCGCGTGCAGCTTTACCTGCGCGAGCTCTTCGGCAACGACCGCGTCATCGTCAAGCTGCGGCCCAAGGACGGCTCGGCGGAAATCCTCATGGGCCAGGAGTTCATCGGCGTGCTGTTCAAGGACGAGGAAGACGGTGAGATCTCCTATTCCCTGAACATGGCGATCCTCGAGGAAGACCTGCCGCCGGCGCCGCGCGGCCTCAGCTAACCAGGCGCAGCAGGGGCCCGCCGCCATGGCGATGGTGCCGCGCTACGACGCCCCCTCGACCGACACGCCGGCCGAGGAACTGGCCAATGCCATCACGCACCTGATCGCGCTCGGCCTGGCTATCGCCGGCCTGGTGATCATGGTGGTCGAGGCGGCGCCGCTGGACGACGGCTGGGCGCTGTTCAGCGCCATCGTCTATGGCACCTCGCTGATCCTGCTGTTCCTCTCTTCGACGCTCTATCACCTGCTGAAGAACGACCGCATCCGGCGCTTCTTCCTGGCGTTCGACCACGTCGCCATCTTCCTGGTGATCGCCGGGACCTATACGCCGATCGCGCTGCTCGGCCTGGAGCCGCGCATCGGCGGCCTGGTCTTCGCACTGCTGTGGGGCTTGGCGATCACCGGCATCGTGCTGCGCTTCTGCTGGCTGAAGGGCTTCGAGTACATCTCGCTGCTGCTCTATGTGGTGATGGGCTGGATCTCCATGGCCTGGGCCAACTCCTTCTTCGACGGCCTGGGCAACGGCACCTATCTGATCATCGCCGGCGGCAGTGCCTACACGCTGGGCGTGGTCTTCTATCTGTTGCGCCGCCTGCGCTTCAATCATGCCATCTGGCATCTCTTCGCCCTGGTCGGCGCGGTCTGCCACTTCCTGGCGGTGCAGCTCTATATCCTGCCGCTGGTGCGCTGAAGCTGCCTTGGCGTTGCCACGGTCGCGTGGTTCAATCCGCGCCCTGCTGGCATATGAACCGGACCTGCTGCATGCGATCGACCCTCGTGGACTCCCTGCGCCTGGCCGTCTGCCTGCTGCTGCTGGCGCCGGCCATCGCGCCCAGCGTCGTGGCGGCGGCCAGCATCGAGCAGAGCTGGAGCTTCGTCGACGAGCGGCAGGCGGCCGAGCGTCCTGGCGGGAGCCAGGCCCGCGCCTCAATCTATCGCGGCGACCATCTGGTGGCGGTCCGCTGCCACGACGACAAGGACGAGCGCTGGGAGAGCCTGCTGGTCGGCGCCACCTGGTTCGGGCATCCCAAGGCCAAGCTGACTTTTTCGCTGACCGTCGACGACGGCCAGCCGTTGCTGCTCGATTTCCGCCGCGAGACCGACTATCGCTTCGCCGCCAGCGATCCGCCCAAGGCGCTGCTCGCCCAGCTGATGGACGGCTCCACCCTGACCATCGGTGGCGAAGATTTCATCGGCGATCCCGTCGTCATTCCCCTGGCGGGCTCGCGCGAGGCCCTGACCCAGGCTTTCAGCCTCTGTGGCTACGACCCGCTGACCGAGTAGAGGCCTCAGGTCGGCGGAATATAGTTCGCCGCGCCGGTCTCCAGCGTCCAAACGACGATCTGCTTCAGCACCGATCCCAGCGCGTCGTCGAAGGCCTGGACGATCACATCAAGATCATCGATGGCGGCCGGCGCTTTAATCAGGAAATTCTTCTGTCCGACGATGCTGCGCTCGGCGGCACGCACCAGCTTGGCGTTGATGGCAACGTTGGCGGTGATGCTGCCGGCGGTGTACTCCGCCTGGAACTCGCGCAGCTCGGTGCGCAGCTCGAAGTCGGCGCGCAGGCCGATGGCCCGGCGGCCGACGGCGACGATCCGCTTGGAGTTCTCGAAGGACTCCAGCATCAGGGTCTGCACCATGCTGGGCGCGCGGTCGGTCCAGCCCGACTTGGCGAAATACTCGATCCGGGTGGCCTCGCGCAGCAGGGCGATGCGCGTGGTGTCGAGCGCCGCGTCGGCATCGGGCTGACCCAGCACCAGCTGCCAGTCGACCGTCGGCAGGTTGCCCGGAAAGGTCGACTTCGGCGTCAGACGATAGAGCGTGGGCGGCGAGCCCTGCCCCGGAATCAGGTCGGCGCAGCCGGCCAGCGCGGCTGTCGGCAGGGCCAGGGCCACCAGGCGCAGCAGCGCGCGGCGGCGCACGAGGATGTTATCGGCCAGGTTCATAGCCTTCCTGCTGGTCACCGAAGAGGAACCGAGCCGGGTCGCGCTCGACCTCGATGGTGATCTTGCGCAGGCCAGCCACCAGATCGCGCGCCTCGGCGAGGAAATTGATCAGCTCGAAAAGCCCCTGCGCCGTGAAGTCACGCAGCGGCTCGCGGTTCTCCGCCACCATCTTGGAGACTTCGTCGGCGGCGGCGGAAATGTTGTTCACCAGGCGGTGCACGTCGGCGCCGGTGTTCTCGAAGGCCTTGTTCAGCTTCACCGCCAGTCCGTTGACGCTTTCGAAGGCCTCGGTCGCCGACTGCAGCAGGCCGCCGGCGTCCTGCTGCAGCACGTCGGCGAAGTCCTCCACCGCGGAGCCAGCAGTCTTCAGGCTGGCCAGGGTGGCGTCGACGTTCGCCAGGATCTGGTCGATGCGGTCGCTGTTCTGGGCCAGGGTATGGGTGATGGTAGAGAGGTCGGCGAAGGTGCTGGTGATGTTGGCCAGGTTGCGGTCCGACAGCAGCTGGTTGCCGCGCGACAGCAGCTGGTTGATGTTCGCCAGGATGGTCGGCGCATCCTGCAGCACCTGGTCCAGCGCCGAGGGCAGCGCGGCAATGATCGGGTAGGGCTCGCCCGGTGTCGGGCCCAGCTTTGGCGAGGCCGGGCTGGAGCCGGTCAGCAGCAGGTAGCGGCCGCCGGTCAAGCCCTCCAGCTCCAGGCTGGCGCGGGTATCCTCCTTGATCGGGATCTCCTGCGAGACCTCCAGTCCGATGCGCACCTTGCTGGGGTCCTGCTTGTCCAGCGCCACCAGCACCACGTCGCCCACCTTGACGCCGTTCAGGCGCACCGGGCTGCCGACTCGCATCCCGGTGACCGAGCCCTCGTAGACTACGTCATAGCGGACCTGCGGCGTGGAATCGCCGGCATTGGCCAGCCAGACCAGGAAGCCCAGCGTGCCGGCGAGCAGCGCCAGCACGAAGCCTCCGACCAGCAGATAGCTCGCACGGGTTTCCACGTTACGGGTGCTCCACCGCCAACTGCCGCTGGTGCGCCGCCTCGGCGGCGCGACCGCGGGGTCCGAGGAAGTATTCCTTCAGCCAGGGATGTTCGATCTGCATAAGCTCCTCGATGGTGCCGACCTTAACACGCCGGTCGAGCAGTACCGACACCCTGTCGCAGATGCCGTGCAGCGTGTCGAGATCGTGGGTCACCAGGACCACCGTCAGCCCCAGGGTATCCTGCAGCGTGCCGATCAGCTCGTCGAAATGGTGTGCGCCGATCGGATCCAGGCCGGCGGTCGGCTCGTCCAGGAACAGGATCTCGGCGTCGAGCGCCAGGGCGCGGGCCAGCCCGGCGCGCTTGCGCATGCCGCCGGAGATCTCCGACGGCAGCTTGTCAGCCGCCTCGGCCGGCAGGCCGACCAGGGCCAGCTTGAGGGCCACCAGCTCCTGCCGGGCCGCCGCCGCCAGGTCGGTATGCTCGCGCAGCGGCACCTCGACGTTCTGCCCGACGGTGAGCGAGGAGAACAGCGCGCCATCCTGGAACAGCACGCCCCAGCGGCGCTGCACGCGCCGGCGCTGCGCCTCGGACATGGCCGAGACCTCCTCGCCGAAGACCTCGATGCGGCCGGCGGCCGGACGATTTAGGCCGATGATGGTGCGCATCAGCACCGACTTGCCGGCGCCCGATCCACCGACCACGCCCATCACCTCGCCCCGGCGCACGCTGAAGTCCAGGTGATCGTGCACCACCTGCTGGCCGAAGCGATTGACCAGGCCGGTCACCTTGATGATGGGGTTGGCGTCGCGCGGGTCGGCCATGCTCAGAACCCGATAATCTGGAAGAAGATCGACAGCATGGCGTCGAGCACGATGACCAGGAACACGCCCTCGACCACGGCGCGCGTCGTGGCATGGCCGACGGATTCGGCACTGCGCTCGACGCGGAAGCCTTCGAAGCAGCCGACCATGGCGATGATGAAGGCAAAGGGTAGCGCCTTGACCAGGCCGACGAAGAGATCGTTGGCATCCACCGCGTCGCGCAGCTGGCGGACGAACTGCAGCATCGAGATGTCGAGCTGCAGGCTGGCCATCACCGCGCCGCCGAGCAGACCCATGAGGTCGGCGTAGAAGGCCAGCAGCGGCAGCACCAGGCAGAGCGCGATGATCCGGGGAATCACCAGGATCTCCATGGGATCCAGGCCCAGGGTCTTCAGCGCGTCGACCTCCTCGTTCACGTGCATGGCACCGATCTGCGCGGTGTAGGCGCTGCCGGAACGACCGGCGACGATGATCGCCGTCAGCAGGATCGCCATCTCGCGCAGCACGCCGACGCCAACGATGTTGACCGTGTAGATCTGCGCACCGAAGCGGGCCAGCTGCTCGGCCCCCTGATAGGCCAGCACGATGCCGATCAGGAAGGATATCAGCCCAACGATCGGCAGCGCCTGCACGCCGGAGGTTTCCATGTGCGCCAGCACGGCGCGCCAGCGGATGCGCCAGGGCGAGGCCAGCGAGCGGCCCAGGGTGATTATGGTGAGACCGAGGAAGTTGACCAGCAGTTTGCAGCTGGTGATCAGCCCCACTGTCGCCTCGCCGAACTGGGCGACGAAGCGCAGCGCGGCGTTGGCCCGGCGGGTGCGGGATGGCGGCGGGCGCTGATGCTCTGCGACGGTCTCCAGTAGCCGCTGGTCGTCCGCCGCCAGACCGGCCAGCGCGACAGTCAGGCCGGCGGCCTCCAGCCCCTTGCGCGTGCGCAGCAGCAGCCAGGCACCGGCGGTATCGAAGCCCGCCATGCCGGCGAGGTCGAGCTCGGCGCGGCGGGCGCCCTTCACCTGCTGCGCCAGGCGGTTCAGGCTGCGTTCCACGGGGGCAAGGTTGCGGGTCGTCCAGTCACCGGCAAAGGCAAGGCGCAGCACCTCGCCGTCGCGCGACTGCGTCACGCGGGCAGGCGCGCCTGTCGCCGCCGCATCGGCGGCCTGCTTTGCCCGGTCCTCCAGCATCACTCGGTCAAACCTACCCCTGCACTACGGCTGTCCTGCGCCCCCGCCCGACAACCGTGCGCGAGACTAGCGCAAGGCCGGGCTGCGGCGATAGCACGCCTTCACAAGGCAAGGCGCCCAGGTCTATAACGCGCGCCCACGCCAAAGGGACTGCCATACCTGGGGGCCAGGGTCTTGGAGTGCCATCACTCGTGACGCCGCTGATCGAAATCGAAGGCCTGGGCAAGCGCTTCGGCCGCCTGACCGCCGTGCGCGACGTCAGCTTCTCGCTGCAGCGCGGCGAGGTGCTGGGCTTCCTTGGCCCCAACGGCGCCGGCAAGTCCACCACCATGAAGATGATCACCGGCTTTCTCGAGCCCACGGCCGGTCACGCCCGGGTCGCCGGCGAGGATGTAGTGGCGCATCCCCTGGCGGCGCGCCGCCGCCTTGGCTACCTGCCGGAAGGTGCCCCGCTCTACGGCGACATGACGCCGGCCAGCCTGCTGCGCTTCGTTGCCCGGGTGCGCGGCCTGTCCACCGCGCGCTGGCGCGAGCGGCGCGACTGGGTGGTCGGCCGCCTCGACCTCAGCGAGGTCTGGCACCGGCCGATCGATACGCTGTCCAAGGGCTTCAAGCGGCGCGTCGGCCTGGCGCAGGCCATCCTGCACGACCCCGAGGTGCTGATCCTGGACGAGCCGACCGACGGCCTGGACCCCAACCAGAAGCACGAGGTGCGCAGCCTGCTGGCCGAGATGGCGGCGGAAAAGGCCATCGTCGTCTCCACACACATCCTGGAGGAGGTCGAGGCCGTCTGCACCCGCGCCATCGTCATCGCGCGCGGCAGCATCGTCGCCGACGGCCTGCCACGGGTGCTGTTCGCCGCCGCCCGGCCGGAGGATGTCTTCCGCCGCCTAACGCTGGGGGATGCCGCCCATGCGTAACGTCATCATCGTCGCCCGCCGCGAGCTGGTGGCCTACTTCGCCTCGCCGCTGGCCTATGTCTTCATCGTCATCTTCCTGGCCCTGGCTGGCGCGCTGACCTTCTATGTCGGCGGCTTCTTCGAACGCGGCCAGGCGGATCTGGAGCCCTTCTTCAACTTCCACCCTTGGCTCTACCTCTTCCTGGTGCCGGCGCTGTCGATGCGGCTCTGGGCCGAGGAGCGCAAGGCCGGGACGCTGGAATTCCTCATGACCCTGCCGATCACCACGGCGGAAGCCGTGGTCGGCAAGTTCCTGGCCGCCTGGATCTTTGCCGGCATCGCGCTGGCGCTGACCTTCCCGATCTGGATCACCGTGGCCTGGCTGGGTAACCCGGATGGCGGCGTGATTGCCACCGGCTACCTCGGCTCCTGGCTGATGGCTGGCGGCTACCTGGCGGTCGGCAGCGCCATCTCCGCCCTCACCCGCAATCAGGTGATCGCCTTCGTGTTGTCCGCCGCCGCCTGCTTCCTGCTGCTGCTGGCCGGCGCCGACGTGGTGCAGTCCTTCCTCAAGTCCTTTCTGCCGGAGGCCCTGGCCTCGGCCGTCGCCGGGCTGTCGTTCCAGGCGCATTTCCAGCAGCTCTCGCAGGGCGCGCTGGAACTCAAGGACCTGGTCTACTTCGCCTCGCTGATCGCCACCGCGCTGGTGGTGAACACGCTCGTGGTCGAGCTGAAGAAGGCGGGCTAACGGCATGCGCAATCCTTTCAGCCGCTGGAGCCGCCGCCGCCTTGCCGGGCTGGGTATCCTGCTGTCGGTCGTGCTCTTCGTCGCCATCAACCTCTTCGCCGGCGGAGCGCTGACCCGCCTGCGCCTCGACCTGACCGAGGACGGGCGCTTCACGCTGTCGCCGGCGACCGAACAGCTGGCTGAAAGCGTGACCGAGCCGATCACCCTCAGGCTCTACATCTCGCGCCTGCTGATGGACGTGAACCCGGCCTATGCCAGCCACGCCGAGCGGGTGATCGACATGCTGGATGCCTTCCGGCGGCTGTCTGGCGGCAAGATCACTATCCAGCGCTACGACCCCGCGCCCTTCTCGCCCGAGGAGGATTTGGCGGTGGCCGACGGCGTGCAGGGCCTGGGGCTGGGCGACGAGTCGGGCGACCTGGTCTACTTCGGCCTGGCCGGGCGCAACGCCACCGACGACAAGCAGTCGATCCCCTTCTTCGCACTCGACCGCGCCGCCTACCTGGAATACGACCTGGCGCAGATGATCCAGGCGCTAGCCCACCCCGACAAGGGCAAGGTCGGCTACCTGGGCGCACTGTCGCTGCTAGGCGACCAGTCGACCAACTTCCAGCCGCAGATTCTGGCGACCCTGATGCAGCAGGTCTTCCAGCTGACTAATGTCGAGGCCAATGCCGGCGTCGTCGACCCCAGCATCTCCACCATCCTGCTGATCCAGCCCGAGGGGCTGTCGCCGGCGCAGCTCTATGCGCTCGACCAGTTCGTGCTGCGCGGCGGCAAGCTGATGGTCTTCGCCGACCCCTTCTCGGAGCGCCAGGCGGCGATGAACCAGCAGCAGTTCCTGCCGCCGACCATGGCCGACCTGACCACCATCAAGCCGCTGTTCGACGCCTGGGGCTTCGCCGTGCCGCAGGGCGTTGTCGCCGGCGACCGCCTGACCGCGCGCCGCGTCATGGCCTATTCGCAGGGTCGCCAGGTGGTCACCGACTACATCATCTGGCTGGCACTGGGCCGTGACTACTTCAAGGCCGACGACCCCAGCCTGGCCGAACTCACGGTGCTGAACCTGAACTCGGCCGGCGTGGTGCAGCCGCTCGACAGCGCCACCACCAGCTTCACTCCCCTGGCCAGCACCAGCGACCAGGGCACCCAGCTGTCGGTCGACCAGGTCGCCATGGCGCCCGACCCGGTGCAGATGCTGGCGACCTATCAGCCGCTGGGTGTGCAGACCCTGATCGCCCGCATCGGCGGTCCGGCCAGGAGTGCTTTTCCGGACGGCCCGCCGCTGGCGCTGCAGGACAACTCGGCGGTCGACTTCGCCAAGCTGCAGGCCGACCACCTGGCCGAGGCCAAGCAGCCGGTCGACATCGTGGTGGTGGCCGACAGCGACTTCCTGTTCGACCAGGCCTGGCTGACCAGCGACCAGTCGAGCGGCCAGCTGCGGCCGCTGGCCAACAACGGCGACCTGGTGCTGAACCTGCTGGATTCCATGACCGGCCAGGCCGGGCTGGCGACGCTGCGCGGGCGTGGACTGGTCAGCCGCCCCTTCGAGGTGATCGACAAAATGCAGCGCGCGGCGGAGCTGAAGTACCGCACGCGCGAGCAGGACCTGCTGGACAAGATCAAACAGGCCGAAGCGCAGATCGGCGAGATCGAACAGTCCGCCGAGGGCGGCGTGGTGCTGACGCCGGAACAGGACAAGGCGGTCGAGGAGCTGCGCGTCGAGCTGCTGGACGCGCGGCGCGAGCTGCGCGAGGTACAGCGGGGCCTGCGCGATGACCTGGAAACCCTGGTGCAGCGCCTGCAGCTCGGCAACATCGCCGGCGTGCCGGCCGCCGTGGCGCTGATCGGACTCCTGGTCGCCCTGCTGCGCCGCCGCCGCGCCCAGCGCGGCGTGCGGCTGGACTGAGCCGGGAAACAGCCATGCAACCCAGAAGCTTCCTCAGCCTACTGCTGCTCACCCTGGCCGCCGTGATCGCCGCCGCGGTGGTGCTGGCCACCGCGCCGGGCAGCGGCCAGGTCAGCGGCGGCGGCGCGGCCGCTTTTCCCCAGCTGCTGGCGGCCGGCGACAGCGCAAGAGACATCCTACTGACCAACGGCAAGGGCAAGGTACACTTGGTGCGCGCCGCCGACGGCGGCTGGAGCCTGCCGGACAAGGGCGGCTTCCCGGCCGACCCGGCCGCCGTGCGCCAACTGCTGGTCAGCGCCGGTAAGCTGACCCTGGCCGAACGCAAGACCGACAACCCGGACCGCCTGGCCAAGCTGTGGCTGGACGATCCGGTGGGCGCGGCCAGCTCCGCGGCGCGCATGACGGTGTCGGCAGGCGACGGCACGCTGCTGGCCGACGCCATCATCGGTCGCGTCACCAACGACCTGGTGAACCAGCAGGAAGGCGGCACCTACCTGCGGTTTCCCGACCAGACCCAGGCCTGGCTGGCGGCGGGCAAGTTGAACGTTTCGCCTGACCCGCTGGACTATGTGAACCGCTCGCTGGTCAGCCTGCCCGCCGATACCACGCGCCGCGTCGTGGTGACCCGTGCCGATGGCCAGGTGATCCTGGCCGAACGCGCCAAGGGCGACCCGGCGCTGCTGGTGAAGACCGGGCAGCCGGATGGCCTGGCCGCCGACCCCAAGGCCGTGGCACGCCTGGCCGGGCTGCTCGACGGCATCACCTTCAACGATGTCGCCCGCGCCGCCGACAAGCCCTTCCCGGCCGAGGCTATCCATACCACCGTAACCTCCTTCGACGGCATCCAGGTCCGCCTGGAGCTAGCCATGCTGGACGACGAGCCCTGGGTCCGCCTGACCGCCGCGCTGGCCGAGGAGCACAGCGACGACGCCGAGCGCCTGAAGGGCACCCAGGCTTTCATCGACGCCCTGGCGGCCAAGACCGCGGGCTGGGCCTTCCAGATCAGCCCGGCCGCCTTCGAGCGCCTGGCGCCGACCGCGGAGAGCCTGACCAAGGCACCCTAGCGGCAGCGCACGCGGTGCGCCGGCGACCGTTGCGCAGGCGGAACCAGGGCCGCCGGGCGCCCTTCGCGCTGGCCCGGCCAAGGGCCCTGCGCCATAATCCCGCCCGCCTCAATGGCAGCGCTTAAAGACGAGAGGGGCCTTACCGTGCGATCGCAGGAATTCAAACGCTGGCGCAAGCTGCAGCACCTGTCGCAGAAGCAGGCGGCCGAGGCGCTGGGCCTGAAGCGCCGCGTCGTGCAGTACTACGAGAAGGGCGAGCGCGACGGCGAGAAGGTCAAGATCCCGCGCAGCGTGCGCCTGGCCTGCGCCGCCCTGGCCCATGGCCTGGCGGAGTGGAAGCCGGCGGCCCTCAAGCCCGCCGCCCAGCCGAAGACCGACACGGCCAAGGCGGAAAAGGCAAAGCCGGAGAAGGCCAAGCCTGAGAAGGCGAAGCCTGCCAAGGCCAAACCGGTGAAGAGCAAGCCGGTGAAGAGCAAGCCGGTGAGGACCAAGGCCGCCAAGGCGAAGCGGCCGGCCAAGCCCAAGACCACTTAGTCGTTCCGCGACGGCGCCTGTTGCCAGTAGCCGATCGCCTGCGCCAGGGCGGTCGCGTGCCATCGCGCCGCCTCAGGCCCCTGCTCCGCGCCCCCATAGCGGCCCAGCCCGGCCAGCAGCTGGAAGAAGCCCCGCCCGGGCAGCCCCGCCTTGCCGACCGCCAGGACCGCCAGCAGCGGCCGGCCGGCGGCGTGGTCGGCGCGGGCTAGGTCCTCCAGCAGCAGCGTGATGCGGTGAATGCGGTGGCTTTCGCCCGGCAGCAGCTGGTCGGCCAGGGCCAGATAGGTCACCGGCTGGCCGGCCTGGGCCGCCGCCAGCAGGGCGCGGCGCAGCCCCGCAAGGCCCTCGCTCATGCCAGGCCCCCTCTCACGCCAAGCCGAGGGCGGCACTGGTCGTCAGCTGGGCACCGGCATCGGCCATGGCGGCGCGCGCCGTGACCAGCGAACCCGCCAGGTCGATGGCCCGGCAGGCGTCCTCCAGCACCACGACATCGAAACCGGCCTGGCAGCCATCCACCGCCGTGTAGTACACGCAGTAGTCCAGCGCCAGGCCGGCGACAAACAGCCGGCGCAGCCCGCGTTCGCGCAGGTAGGCGGCCAGCCCGGTCGGCGTGCGGCGGTCGTTTTCCAGGAAGGCGGAGTAGGAATCGATGGCCGGCCGGAAGCCCTTGCGCAGCACCAGTTCAGCCATGGGCAGGTCGAGATCGCGGTGGAACTTGGCACCATGGGTGCCCTGCACACAGTGGTCCGGCCACAGGGTCTGCGGCCCATAGGGCATGGCGATGCTCTCGAAGGGCTGGCGGCCGGAGTGGCTGGAGGCAAAGGAGCCGTGGCCGTCGGGATGCCAGTCCTGGGTCATCAGCACCTGCGGGAAGCGGCGCCCCAGGGCATTCAACAGCGGAATCACCTGATCGCCGCCGGGAACGGCCAGCGCGCCACCCGGACAGAAGTCGTTCTGCGGGTCGACCACCAGCAGGACATCGTCAGCAGCGAGGGTAAGGGGGCTCGCCATGCGGCCATCTCCCGCAGTTTTTCCGCTTCGCGCCGGGCGCCGGGCTGGTCTACCTTGCCGCGCAATCGAAGGCCAGCGGATCACGCCGGCCGCGCACTGAGCCGGATAAGGGGAAACACCATGCCCGACATCATCAATCACTACATCGGCGGCAAGCAGGTCGCCGGCAAGAGCGGTCGCCTGGGCGATGTCTTCAACCCGGCCACCGGCGAAGTCGTGCGCAAGGTCGCCCTGGCCAGCGTCGAGGAGCTGCGCGCCGCCGTGGCCGCCGCCAAGGCTGCCTTCCCGGCCTGGGCCGCCACCCCGCCGCTGCGCCGCGCCCGCGTCATGTTCCGGCTGAAGAGCCTGATCGAACAGAACATGGACCGCCTGGCGCGCCTGATCACCGAGGAGCACGGCAAGACCGTCGACGACGCCAAGGGTTCGATCACCCGCGGCCTGGAGGTGGTGGAGTTCGCCTGCGGCATCCCGCATATGCTGAAGGGCGACTATACCGAGGACGTCGGCACCTCGATCGACAGCTACTCCTCGCGCCAGCCGCTGGGCGTAGTCGCCGGCATCACGCCGTTCAACTTCCCGGCCATGATCCCGCTGTGGATGTCGCCCATGGCGATCGCCACCGGCAACACCTTCATCCTGAAGCCGTCGGAGAAGGATCCCTCCTTCTCGATGGCGCTGGCCGAGCTGTTCAAGGAAGCCGGGCTGCCGGACGGCGTGTTCAACGTGGTGCAGGGCGACAAGGTGGCGGTGAACGCCATCCTGGACGATCCCGACATCGCCGCCGTCTCCTTCGTCGGCGCCACCGCGACGGCCGAGTACGTCTACCAGACCGGCGCCAAGCACAATAAGCGGGTGCAGGCCTTCGGCGGCGCCAAGAACCACATGGTGATCATGCCCGACGCCGACCTGAACCAGGCAACCGACGCGCTGCTCGGCGCCGCCTACGGCTCGGCCGGCGAGCGCTGCATGGCGATCTCGGTGGCGGTGGCCATCGGCGACCAGGTTGCCGACGAGATCATCCACAAGCTCTCGCCGCGCGTGCGCGCCCTCAAGGTCGGTCCAGGCACCGACCCCGAGGTCGAGATGGGCCCGCTGGTGACCCGCGAGCACTATGAGAAGGTCATGGGCCTGATCGACACCGGCGTGAAGGAAGGTGCCGACCTCGCCCTAGACGGCCGCGGCCTGAAGTTGCAGGGCTACGAGAAGGGCTTCTTCATGGGCGGCTCGATCTTCGACCGCGTCACCACCGACATGCAGATCTACCAGCAGGAGATCTTCGGGCCGGTGCTCTCGGTCGTCCGCGCCAAGGACTATGGCGAGGCGGTCAAGATGATCAACGAGCACGAGTACGGCAACGGCACGGCGATCTTCACCCGCGACGGCGACGCCGCCCGTCACTTCGCCAGCTCGATCAAGGTCGGCATGGTCGGCATCAACGTGCCGATCCCGGTGCCGGTGGCCTATCACTCCTTCGGCGGCTGGAAGCGCTCGGTGTTCGGCGACCAGCACATGTACGGCATGGAAGGCGTGCGCTTCTATACCAAGCTTAAGACCGTCACCGCCCGCTGGCCGACCGGCATCCGCGCCGGCGCGGATTTCAATATCCCGACGCTCGGCTAAGCAAGCCGCCTTCGCCCAGGAAAACCCCGCCGGCCTCCGGCGGGGTTTTTCCTATTGGTGGGTTGAGGATGGCGCCTGCACAAAAAAGACGCAGTTTTCAATCCAAATACGAATAATAGCGATTTACATACCAGCATAATATGATAGGAGTTGCAGGCTACGCAAAGGTCGTTGCGGTTCCGAATAGGGACGCTGGGGCCGAGAGGAAACACGGCCGATTGAGCTTAAGCGAAGGCGAAGCGGCATATCCGGTTGAGTGTCCACAGAGGCCCTGCGGGATTGTGCGCTTGTAAAAAGCTTCGCAGCGTCGGCGGTCGTCTTTGAGAGGGGAACGACATGCCTGAGACACTGCTGCCATGCCGGCCAGAGCGCCTGCGCGAACAACTGCTACGGTCTGCCTTTGGCGTCACCGCCCTCGTCGCGGCAGCCACGGCCGGTAGTGCCAGCCTGCAGGCCTCCTGCGCGCCCTCGAATTTCGGCACGGGCGGGCCAGACAACATCACCTGCGTCGCCGCCGGCGGCAATCCGGCAGTCGTCCTCGGCTTCAGCGGCGACGATATCATCACCAACAACGGTGAGACCATCACCACCGGCATCTTCGGTGGGGCCGGCAACGACACCCTGAGCCAGACGTCTGGTTCTGTGAATACCGGCATATTCGGCAGCAGCGGCGGCGACACCATCCTGTTCAGCGGCGGTACGGCCAATGTCGGCCTGTCGGGCGACGACGACAATGACCTGGTCATCATGAGTGGCGGCGTGGTCAACGGCTTCGTCGCCGGCGGCCAGGGCAACGATGCCATCACCATATCCGGTGGCAGCGGCCTCTTCATCGTCACCGGCAGCTCGGGCCAGGACACGCTGGAAGTCTCGGGCGGCGAGGTCGACCTGGGCGTGTTCGGCGGCGACGACCGTGACACCATCACGATCTCCGGCGGCAACATCGACGTTGGCGTCAACGGGGATGGCGGCGACGACGTGATTCTCATGAGCGGCGGCGACGTCGACGTGGTGAACGGCGGTTCGGGCAGCGACACCGTGGCCATCACCGGCGGCACCATCGACGGCCTGCTGCTGCTGGGCGTGGTCGGCGATGACGGCAACGATACGCTGTCGATCGGCGGCACCGCGCTGGTCAACGGCCTGATCACCGGCGGCAGCGGCAACGACAGCCTGGAGCTGACTGGCAATGCCTATGCGGCCCTGGGCATGATCGGTGGAGCCGGAGACGACACGCTCTTCATCAGCGGCGGCACGCTGGACGTCGGCGCCTCCGGCGACGGTCCCCTGGGCCCGAACGGCGACGACGGCAACGACGTCATCCTGATGAGCGGCGGCCAGGTGAACGGCGCCCTGGTCGGCTTTGGCGGCAATGACACCTTCGACATCACCGGCGGCACGCTTGAAGGCGCCGGCGGCTTCGCGGTCGATGCCGGCGACGGTGCCGACACCATCGCCATCGGCGGCACGGCGCAGATCAACGACACGGTATCCGGCCGCAGCGGCAGCGATTCCATCGTGATGAGCGGCGGCACGGTCGACAGCTCGATCGTCGGCGAGGATGGCGACGACTACATGGAGCTCTCGGGCGGCCTGGTGACCGGCGACGTCTATGGCAACAGCGGCGCGGATACCATCACGCTGTCGGGCGTATCGCTGGACGGCACGCTGGGCGGCGATACCGGCGCCGACACCCTGGAGCTGCGCGGCGGCACCGTGGCGGAGATCCTGGGCGGGCTGGGCGACGACACGATTACCCTGCAGGCCGGCGTGCTGACCGGCAACGCGGTCGGCGGCAGCGGCGCCGACATCCTCAAGCTGACCGGCAGCTCGCTGCTGGGCACCATGACTGGTGATACTGGCTCCGACACCTTCATATTCGGTGGTGGCGACGCTGTCGCCGCGCTGGGCGGCCTGGACGACGATACCTTCTTCCTCTTCGGCGGCCAGATCGACACCCTGTCGGGTGACGAGGGCAACGACATCTTCACCCTCTATGCCGGCCAGGTAACCGACATCGTGCTGGGCGGCAGCGGCAATGACGAGGTCTCGCTGATCGACAGCGCCACGGTCGACGACATCTCCGGCGGCAGCGGCAACGACACTTTCGAGCTGACCCTGGCCACCGCGGTCACCGGCACGGTCGACGGCGGCGAAGGCGACGACGTCACCACGCTGCGCGGCGCCGGTGCCGGCGGCAACTTCGACGGCTTGGTGCTCTCCGGCATCGAGACACTGTCGGGCGGCGGCGGCAGCGACGACCTGATCTCCTTCCTCGGCGTCACCGGCACCCTGCCGGAGGGCTTCGAGGGCTACGAGACGGTGATCCTCGACAGCAACACGACACTCGACGTGCACAACTCGGCCAGCGACTCGCGCGACCTCGGCCTCAATGCCGCCGGGCCCTTCTCGGTTGGGATTGGTGCCGGCTCGCTGCTGATCGCCAATGGCAACAGCCCGGGCGTGCTGACCCTGCCGGGCGACCTGGCGAACGCCGGCGGCCTCGATATGCGCGACGGCGCGGCGGACGACCGCACGGTGGTCACCGGCAACTACGCGGGCGACGGTGGCCAGCTCTTCGTCGACGCGGCGCTGGATGCCAGCAACGTGGCCGACGTGCTGGAGATCCAGGGCGCGGTGGCCGACGTGACGGTGCCGCACGGCTTTGGATTGCTGGCGGCTGGCAGCACCGCGGTTGCGGTGACCGACGTGGGAACTGGCAATGGCGTGCTGACCGGCAACGGACCAGGAAACGGCATCGCAGTGATCGATGTCTCCGCCAACCCGGCCGGGACCACGCCGGCCGACTTCTTCCTGCTCGGCGGCCCGATCCAGGCCGGCGCCGTACAGTACGACCTGGTGCTGGAGACCGACGGCATCTGGTACCTGCAGTCGAGCTTCCTGAACCAGGTCTTCGGCTATGCCACGGCGCCCTCGGCGGCGCTCGGCATGGGGCAGGACTACCTGGGCACTCTGCGCCAGCGTGTTGGCACGCGCGAGCAGTCCTGGACCGGCGGGGCGACGCAGTCCTCCGACGGGACCGGCGTCTGGCTGCGCGGCGGTGGCAGCTCAGCGCAGGTGAATGACGCGAACGGCTTCGACTACGACCAGGACCACTGGTTCGCCCAGGCCGGCGCCGACTTCCCGCTGCTGGTGGATCCCGCTTCGGGCCGGCTGATCGGCGGCCTCTTCGCGCAGTACGGCACCTCCAACGTCGATGCCTTCGACGACACGGGGGCCACCGTGGCCAAGACCAAGCTCGACGCCTGGGGCGGCGGCCTCAGCCTGACCTGGTACGGCTCGCCCGAGGGCGCGGCGGGCCAGGGCTTCTATGCCGACCTGCTGGGCCAGGTGTCGCTCTACGATGCCGACTTCAAGACCACCGATAGCGGCCAGACCGGATCGACCGATGGCTGGGGCTGGGGCGTCAGCCTGGAGGCCGGCTGGGGCTTCACCGTTGCCGACCAGGTGCGGCTGATCCCGCAGGCGCAGCTGACCTATAGCCGCGTCAGCCTGGACGACTTCACCGACAGGGACGGCATCGCGGTCGAGTTCGGCAGCGCCGAGAGCCTCGAGGGGCGGCTGGGCTTCGCGGTCGACTCAGGCAAGCTCTGGCGCTCCGGCAACCTGACCTTCACCGCCAGCGTGATCCACGAGTTCCTTGGTGAGAGCCAGCTCACGGTGTCCGGCGTCAACGCCGACAGCGACCAGGGCGGCACCGCGGCGCAGCTGGGTCTCGGTGGCACGGTCAGCCTGCTCGACGACGTCAGCCTCTATGGCAACGTCGACTATCGCATCCCCTTCGACCAGGGGCGCGAGAGCGTGCAGGCCCAGATCGGCATCAGGCTAAGTTGGTAGGGGGCGGCAGCGCGCCAGCGCTGCCGATCACCCGCGCCCTCGCCGCTCAGAAGCTGGCGTTGGCCTTCTGCGGATAGATGAAGCCGGCCACCGGGTACTTGCCGGTGCCGTAGTCGCCGATCGGCGGGTACCAGACCTGGACCAGCGACCAGTCGTTCTTGGCCGAAACATCGCGGATCAGAGCGCCGCGATGTACCTCGCCATGCTTCCAGTTGGCGTGGTCGACCTGGATCTCACGGGTGTTGAGGATGGCGGTCACGTAGGCGACGTGGCCGCGGTTCATCGTCTTCACCTTCTTCATCACCAGGATCGAGCCGACCTTGGGCTGCGAGCCGCGCTGATAGACGCCCTGGGCGGCATCCCACCACTTCCAGGCATCGCCGCGCAGCTCGATGCCCGAGACCGCGCGCGCATAGGGCACGCAGGAGATCTTCTGGCTGAAGATTTCGATCGAGCCAAGCGAGGCGACCTGGGAAGATTTCTCCGGCGCTGCGTGTTCGTAGGCTGCCAGTGCAGGCGCCTGCGAGGTCTTGGCGACAGCCTTGTCGTAGTGTTTGACGCAGCCACCGAGTGCGAGCGCAGCGATAGCCGCTGCCAGAATCGTCTTGCTCAACATGCCCCAGACAGGCCCCCTGCCCTTGTTGTCGATTCGTTGTTGCCGCCAGATTGACCAAAAGGCCTGTGGATAGGCAACCCGAACTTTCAATAGTGGAACGGAAAGAGACCATCCGCCGCAGCAGGCGATTGTGCCGTCAATCGGCCAGTGGCCAGCGGCGAGCGCGCCATGCTAAGCCCCGCGCAGCAAGGGAGAGGCGCCATGAGTGAGGCCACGCGTGTTGTCATCGTCGGTGCCGGCGGCCGGATGGGGCGCATGCTGCTGCGCGTCGCCAGCGAGACGCCGGGCGCGCAGATCGCCGCCGGCCTGGATCGTGTCGGCGCCGCCGACCTCGACCGCGACCTGGGTGAACTGGCGGGCATCGGTGGGCTTGGCCTGCGACTGATCGACGACGCCGCGGCGGCCTTCCGCGCCGGCGATGTCGCCATCGATTTCACGCAGGCCGACGCGACCGCCAAGAACGTGGCGCAGGCCGCCGACATCGGCATCGCCTACGTCGCCGGCACCACCGGTCTGCAGCCTGAGCATCAGGCGGTGATCGAGCAGGCCGCCAAGCGCATCGCCATCATGCAGGCCGCCAACATGAGCCTGGGCGTCACGCTGCTGGCCAGCCTGGTCGAGCAGGTCGCGCGGCGCCTGGACGAGTCCTACGACATCGAGGTGCTGGAGATGCACCATCGCATGAAAGTCGACGCGCCATCCGGCACCGCGCTGGCGCTGGGCCGCGCCGCCGCCGCCGGACGCGGCCAGCCGCTGGAGGAGCTGTGGGTGAAGTCGCGTGACGGCATCACCGGTGCGCGCCAGCCCGGCAGCATCGGCTTCGCCACGCTGCGCGGCGGCGACGTGGTGGGCGACCACAGCGTGATCTTCGCCGCCATGGGCGAGCGCATCGAGCTGGCGCACAAGGCCTCCAGCCGCGAGCTCTTCGCCCGCGGTGCGCTGCGCGCCGCGCTGTGGGTCAAGGGTAAGCCGCCCGGCCTCTATTCCATGAAGGACGTGCTGGGACTCTAGGGCGCCAGTCCCGGCGCGCGGCGGGCCTCGGCCAGCGCAGCGCGCAGCGCCCGCGCCAGGTCAAGGCGCTCCTCGGCCGAGAGGAAGGAGCCGATCGACAGCCGCCGGCCGTGCGAGCGCAGCAGCAGCGGCGTGTCGGGTTCCGCCGGCTCTTCGATCTCCACCCGCACCCAGGCCGGCTGGAAGCTCCAGGCGCGGCGTTCGCCGTAGTGCGTCACGCGCTCGACCGCCAGGGCATCGCGGGTCAGTACCAGGCGCTCGTACTGCCGGGCATGGCGATAGTTCAAGCGGAAGGCGACCCAGACCAGCAGCACGTCGAGGCCCATAAAGCCCACCACTGGCCAGGCGCCCGACAAGAAGAAGAACAGCCCGCCGCCGAACGACAGCGCGCAGAGCGCCCCCATCACCAGCAGGAAGCCCCGCGGGCTCAAGCTGCGGTGCGGGGTCAGCAGGGCATCGAACAATGGGGTTTCGCTCATGGTTCGAAACGCTATCGCGCCAGGCCGCTGGCCGCTAGCATCCGGCGCCATGCGCAAACAGCAGATTGCCGAGTTTTTCGATCGCCTGGCGGCCCAGCGCCCGGAGCCCGTGGGCGAGCTGGAGTATGACAGCGCCTATACGCTGCTGGTCGCCGTGGTGCTGTCGGCGCAGGCCACCGACGTCTCGGTCAACCGCGCGACGCGCACGCTGTACAAGGTCGCCGACACGCCACAGATGATGCTGGCGCTGGGCGAAGCCGGGCTGAAGGAGCACATCAAGTCCATCGGCCTGTTCAATACCAAGGCGAAGAACGTCATCCGCCTGTCCGAGCTGCTGCTCGAGCGCTTCGGCGGCCAGGTGCCGGCCGACCGCGAGACCCTCGAGGGCCTGCCGGGTGTCGGGCGCAAGACCGCCAACGTGGTGCTGAACATCTGGTTCAAGCAGCCGACTATCGCGGTCGATACGCACATCTTCCGCGTCGGCAACCGCACCGGCCTGGCGCCTGGCAAGACCCCGCTGGCCGTCGAGCTGAAGCTGGAAAAGGTGGTGCCGCCGGAGCGCCGCTTGCGGGCGCACCATTGGCTGATCCTGCACGGACGCTATGTCTGCAAGGCGGCGAAGCCGGACTGCCCGGTCTGCGTCGTGCGCGACCTCTGCGCCTTCAAGTTCAAGACCGGCACGGTCATCACAGCGAAGCGCCCGCCGGCCGCCAGGCGCAAAGCCGGGCCCCGCGCCTGAGGCTTCCGCTGCGCCGCAGCATGGGCTAGTGAAGGTCACCATGAGCGAGACCACTCCCCTGCCCGATCCGGTGCGTGACCTGTTCCGCCAGGGCGTGCCGCACTCCGACGCGCTGGGCATCGAGTTCCTCGGCTGGGGCGGCAGCGAGGCAAGCCCTAGCGTGCGCTATCGCCTGCCCTGGCGCGCCGACCTGGTGGGCCATGCCGAGACTGGGGCCCTGTTCGGCGGCCCGGTCTTCACGGTGATCGACTATGCGCTGGGCACCGTCTGCTCGCAGCCCTTCGCCGGCCAGCGCACTATCGCCACCATCGACCTTCGGATCGACTACACCCGGCCCAGCATCAAGGGGCGCGCGGTGATCGTCGAGGCCGAGTGCTACCGCACCACCCGCCATGTCGCCTTCGCCCGCGCCGTCGCCTTTCACGACAGCCCGGAAGAGCCGCTGGCACTGGGCCAGGGCACCTTCATGCTCTATGACACGCCGCCCGAATGGCGCCTGAGGTCACAACCGTGACCGGACCCACCCTGGTGCAGCGCTTCCGCGACGCGCGCGCCACCGGCCAGCCGCAGGGGCTGGTCGAGTCGCTGCCCTATGCCGGCTTCATCGGTGCCCAGGCGCGGCTGGTTGAGGGGCGCCTGCAGGTCGTGGTGCCCTTCAAGCAGAGCCTGGTCGGCAATCCCTACCTGCCGGCAATCCACGGCGGCCTGCTGGGCGGCCTGGTCGAGCTGGCGGCAACGCTGGAGCTGATCTGGCGGCACGAGACCGAGCGCCTGCCGAAGATCGTCACCACGACGGTGAACTTCGCCCGCAGCGGCCAGCCACGCGAGACCCTGGCCCAGGCCGAGGTCACGCGCATCGGCCGCCGCATCGCCACCGTGGCCGTGGAGATCTGGCAGGAGTCGCCCGACCGTCCGATCACCACCGGGCAGGCGCACTTCCTGCTAAGCTGACTGTCCTTCTGCCTTCAAGGAGCCGGAGCATGCAGAGCGAGAACAAGCTGGTGGACGACCTGGCCAAGCTCTTTTCCGGTGCGCTGGGCGCCGCCGCCGGCCTGAAGGGCGAGGTCGAAGCCAAGCTGCGCGTCCCGCTGGAACGCCTGGTCCGCCAGATGGACCTGGTGAGCCGCGAGGAGTTCGAGGTGGTGCAGGCCCTGGCAGAAGCCGCGCGCAACGAACAGGAAGCCCTGAGCCAGCGCGTCGCCGCGCTGGAAGCGCAGCTCGCGGCGCTGGCCGGCAAGGCACCCTAGGCGCCGCCACGAAGATTTAATGCCGCGCTGCGGGATCAATGCTTGTCAGCCCCTGCCGGCGGTGGCACGCTAAATCTTGGTGGGTGGGTTTCCTACGTACCCAAGGGCTAGGGGTGGCACCAAGCTAGCCGGGTAACGAGGAGATTCCAGGCGACGCCCGCCGCTGGCGGCAGAAGCCGGCCGAAAAGGGTGGCCAAGGTCCGTCGGCGCAGTCTTCCGAGAGGGGAGCAGCCATGGTCGGCCTTGTTAGCGAAACCCGTCCGCAAGCCAATCCGATTGACCTGTTGGAGGAGCTGGTGCTGGCCAACGACTGGGCCTTCGACCGCGCCAGCGACTCCGAGATGGTGGTCGAGATCAAGGGGCGCTGGTGCGATTACCACCTCTGCGTCGTGTGGCATGAGCAGGCGGCGTCGATGTACGTCTCCTGCCATCTTGACGTGAAGGTGCCCAATCCGCGCCGCCGGACCGTGGCAGAGCTGATCGCGGCCGCCAACGAGCGGCTCTGGCTCGGCCACTTCGACATCGCCGCCGATGACGGCATGGTCTCCTTCCGCCACACCATGCCGCTGCGCGGCACCATCGGCCTGGCGCCCGAGCAGCTCGAAGACATCGTCGACTGCGCGGTGACCGAGAGCGAGCGGGTCTATCCGGCCTTGCAACTGGTCGTCTGGGGCGGCAAGAACGTGAAGGATGCGCTGGAGGCGGCGCTCATGGACACGGTCGGCGAGGCCTAAGCCCCGCCGCCCACCAGGACGGGGCCTCCGCGCGACGTATTTCCAACGGAGGTTCCCAGTCCCATGACAATTCAAGGGCCGCTGCTGCTGGTCGGCTGCGGCAAGATGGGTGGCGCGCTGCTGGCCGGCTGGCTGGAGCGCGGCGTCGCCGCCCGCGATGTGACGCTGGTCGAGCCCAACCCCTCAGCGGTGACCGACTTCGCCCGGCGCGGCGCCACCGTGGTGGACGCCGTGGCCGACCTCGCCACCGACTCCAGCTTCGCCCTCATCCTGCTGGCGGTGAAGCCGCAGAAGATGGACGAGGTCATGGCGCCGCTGGCCAGGCTGATCCGTCCTGGCACGCTGGTGCTCTCCATCGCGGCCGGCAAGACGCTGGGCTATTTCCGCCAGCATTTCGGCGACTCCGCCCAGCTGGTGCGGGCCATGCCCAACACCCCGGCGGCGGTCGGCCGCGGCATGTCGGTGCTGATCGCCGGCCCCGGCGTCACGGCCGAGCAGAAGCAGCAGGCCGAGACGCTGATGGCCGCGGTGGGCGAGACCGCCTGGGTCGAGGACGAGGCCATGATCGACGTTGTCACCGCCGTCTCCGGCGGCGGCCCGGCCTATGTCTTCCTGCTGGCAGAGATGCTGGCCGAGGCCGGACGCGCCAGCGGCCTGCCACAGGACCTGGCGGAGCGCCTGGCGCGCGTCACCGTGGCGGGGTCGGGCGAGCTGCTGCACCAGTCGTCGGAGTCGCCCGCGCAGCTGCGGCAGAACGTGACCTCGCCGGCCGGCACCACGCTGGAGGCACTGAAGGTCATGATGGCCGACGACGGCCTGCAGCCCATCGTCACCCGCGCCATCGCCGCCGCCACGCGGCGGAGTCGCGAGCTGGCGGGATGAGCACGGCGCCGCTGAAGGACAGCGCCCGGCGGGTGCAGGCGGCGCTCGACGCCCAGGGCCTGACCTTGACGGTGCGGGAGTTCCCGGCCTCTACCCGCACCAGCGAGGAAGCCGCCGCCGCGGTCGGCTGCGCCGTGGCGCAAATCGCCAAGTCGCTGGTGTTCCGCGCCCGCGACTCCGGCCGTCCGGTGCTGATCATCGCCAGCGGCGCTAACCGGGTGGACGAGAAGAAGGTCGCGGCGATCCTGGGCGAGAAGATCGAGCGCGCCGATCCAGAGTTCGTGCGCGCCAAGACCGGCTTCGCCATCGGCGGCATCCCGCCGATTGGCCACGCCGAGCCGCCGGTGACCCTGCTGGACGAGGACCTGTTTCGACTGGAGTCGATCTGGGCCGCCGCCGGCACACCGAACGCAGTCTTTCAGCTCACGCCGGCAGAGCTCAGGACGTTGTCCGGCGGGACCGTGGCCGACCTGCGCAAGGACTAGCTCGCCGTCACCCGGCGCCCGCCAGGTAGGCGACACCGGCGACGATGGCGACCAGGCCCAGAAGCTGCGGCCAGCCCATGTGCTCCTTCAGCACGAAGCGGCCGAACAGCACCGGCACCACGCAGTAGGCCGCGGCCACCACCACGACGATCTGCGCGCCGGCGCCCTGGCTGCCATAGAGCAGCAGCACATAGGCGCCGCCGTCGAGCAGCCCCTGCAGCGCCAGCACCGGCCACCAGCGCGCCGGCACCCGGCGGCGGCGCGTGGGCAGCGCCAGCAGGATGGCCACGGCGGTGACCGCGCCGCCGACCCGCATCAGGAAGGTGGCCTGCAGCTCGCCCTGCTCGGCACTCACCAGCTGGATACCGTGGATCGAAAGCGCGAAGCCCAGCGCGCTCATCAGGGCGATGGCGATGGAGACCAGCAGCCGGCGGCGATCCGGCGGCGCCGCGCCGTCGGGCACCGCCGCGGCGGCGCCGCGCGACACCAGCAGCACGCCGGCCATCACCACGCCCATCGCCAGCCACTGCTCCATCGTCGGCACCACCCCGGCCAGCAGCGCCAGCAGCAGGTTGACCACCGGATAGCTGGCGGTGATCGGCGAGGTGACGACGATGGGCCCGCGCACCAGCGCCAGGATCAGGCAGAGCGTGCCGATGGCGTTGGCCACGCCGGCCAGCAGAGGGATGGGCAGGTGGCGCCAGGCGGCGACCAGCGGCTGGCCCTGCAGCAGCAGCAGGCCGCCCAGCACCGCGACCGAGGCCAGCATGGTGCCGGCCAGCGCCACGGCGGCGCCGAAACGCCCGCCGGTCCAGCGGCCGATGATGTCGGCGCCACCCCAGCTCAGGGCGGTGCCCGCGCCCCAGAGGGCTGGCGACATGGTGGCTCCCGTCATGCAGGGCCGCCGAGATTAGCAGCGCGGGTGTCGCTTGCGGACGTGGCAAGGCTGCACAGGTCCCCCTACATTGAAGCAGGGACGCAAAGGGTGTGGCGATGAGCGACGAGAACAAGGTGGTGCTGATGGGCGAGGCGCAGGCCGAACTGCGCGACCATTTCCTGGGCTGGCAGTGCCGGATCCGGCAGATCGCCGTGCGCGAGCTGGGTGGCCGGCCGTCGGACGGCATGCGCCCCATGATCACGCCAGCCGGGCACGAGGAGGCGGAGGGGCCCTTCACCGTGCTGCTGAACCGGCGCGAACCGCACGAGACCATCATGCAGCTGAAGCACATCGTGCGGCGCACGGTCGACCCGCTGCTGCGCCTGGAAGATGGCGTGAAGCTGCTGCAGGGCACTTTCTATCAGAAAGCGCGGGAGTTCACCGACGTGATGACCGCGCTGTTCGCCCCGGACTCGCGCTTCGCCGCGCAGCTGGTCCACCTGGGCAAGGCGCGCCTGGACTTCCAGCAGTTCCGCCAGAGCTATCGCATTCCCTGCGAGGTGCGCTTGCTGGCCGAGAAGGACGCCGCCTGGCAGGCGACCTTCTGGCACAACTCGCTGTTCAATCCCAACCTGCCGGGCGGCGTGAAGATCCTGGCCTTCCTGCCCGACTGGTCGCACGCCTTGGCCGACCCGCCGCTCGGAGGCAACTGAGATGACCGCGCCGCTGGCCGCCCGCCCCTTCTGGCCCAAGGACGTGCCGCGCCGGGAGGGCAGCAACTACCCGACACCGCTGAAGACGCAGATCAAGCAGCGCGAGAAATGGGTCCTAGGCGAGGCTGCCAGCCTGACCAATTTCGGCGTCAACCTGACCCGCCTGCCGCCAGGGGAAATCTCCTCGCAGCGGCACTGGCATTCGGCGCAGGACGAGTTCGTCTGGCTGCTGGAGGGCGAGCTGACGCTGATCACCGACCGCGGCGAGGAACGCTTCGTCGCCGGCCAGTGCATTGGCTTCCCCGCCGGCCTGGCGAACGGCCACCAGCTGGTCAATCGCGGCAGCCTGGACGCGCTCTATCTGGAGGTCGGCGACCGCCAGGGCCCCGACGTCGTGACCTATCCCGACGTGGACATGCGGCAGGAGTCGCAGGACGGCAACGACTACGCCATCACGCGCAAAGACGGCTCGGCCTACTGACGCTGCCCTCACTCCACAAAAAAACCCCGCCGCCGGGTGTGCCCGGTGGCGGGGTTGGAGGACATGGGGTACTGCGTTACCAGAACTTCCGATAGGCCTTGTTCAGGTCGATCATCGGATGCCGCTTGGACATCTGGAACTTGATCAGCAGCTCGCGCGCGATCATGTCGCGATCCTGCTGGGTCTCCGGCAGCTTGGTGCCTTCCGGGATGGTCACCCAGCCGTTGACGTTGCGGTCGAAGATGGCCGGGCGGCCTTCCTCGTAGCCCATGTGCACGTCTTCCAGCCAGTTGAGGTCGTCCCAGCCCATGGCTTCCATGTAGCTCTTCAGGAAGGTCGTGAGCTTGCTGTAGTCGGGCAGCAGATTGACGTCATAGCGATAGCCGATGTGCTGACCGATGGTCTTCTCGCGCTCGGAGTCGATACCGTCCCCCTTGAGGAACTGGTCGACGTCCTTGATCTGCGAGCCCTTGTACGAGGTGCCTGCCATGTGGGCGTCTCCTGTGCTCAGAGGTGGTGGTAGTCTTTGACGCCGACCGTGTAGTCGGTGCCGGCCAGCGGGACCGCGGCCAGGGCGGAGGCTTCCATGGTCAGCGCCGCCAGGTCTTCCGGCTCGAGCGAGTGGATGTTGGTCTTGCCACAGGCGCGCGCCATCATCTGGCATTCCATCGTCAGCGTGTGCAGGAAGTTGTAGACCCGCTCGGCCGCCTCGTCCGGATCCAGCCGCTTGCGCAGCACCGGGTCCTGCGTCGCCACGCCGACCGGGCAGCGCCCGGTGTGGCAGTGGTAGCAGTGGCCGGCCTCGACGCCGACTTCCTTCTCGTAGTCGGCCTCAGGGATGTCCTTGTTGCAGTTCAGCGCCATCAGCGAGGAGTGCCCGATGGCCACCGCGTCGGCGCCCAGCGCCAGCGCCTTGGCCAGGTCGCCGCCGTTGCGGATGCCGCCGGCGTAGACCAGCGAGATCTGCCCGGTCATGCCGACGTCGTCCAGCGCCTTGCGCGCCTGGCGGACCGCGGCGATGCCCGGAACGCCGGTCTCCTCGGTCGCCAGGTGCGGGCCGGCGCCGGTGCCGCCCTCCATGCCGTCGATGTAGATGATGTCCGGCCCGGTCTTCGCCGCCATGCGGACGTCGTCATAGACGCGCGCCGCACCCAGCTTCAACTGGATCGGAATCTCGTGGTTGGTGGCCTCGCGCACCTCCTGGATCTTCAGCGCCAGGTCGTCGGGGCCCATCCAGTCAGGATGGCGCGCCGGCGAACGCTGGTCGATGCCGGCGGGCAGCGAGCGCATCTCGGCCACCATGTCGGTGACCTTCTGGCCCATCAGGTGCCCGCCGAGGCCGACCTTGCAGCCCTGGCCGATGAAGAACTCCACCGCGTCGGCAAGGCGCAGGTGGTGCGGGTTGAAGCCATAGCGGCTCTGGATGCACTGGTAGTACCACTTCGAGCTGAAGCGGCGCTCGTCGGGGATCATGCCGCCCTCGCCCGAGCAGGTGGCCGAGCCCGCCATGGTGGCGCCGCGTGCCAGCGCGATCTTCGCCTCGTAGCTCAGCGCACCGAAGGACATGCCGGTGATGTAGACCGGGATATCGAGCACCATGGGGCGCTTGGCATTGGGGCCCAGCACCGTCTTGGTGATGCACTTCTCGCGGTAGCCCTCGATGACGAAGCGGGTCAGCGTGCCGGGCAGGAAAGTCAGGTCATCCCAGTGCGGGATCTTCTTGAACAGCGAAAAGCCGCGCATCCGGTAACGGCCGAGTTCGGCCTTGATGTGGATGTCGTCGATGACGTGCGGCGGGAAGACGAAGGAGCTGCCCAGGCGATTGGTGTCGCGGCTGAGCGCCTTCTTTTGCGGCTTCTCGGCGGGGAGAGGCTGGTTGGCCATCGGATCTGTTCCTCTTGTGGCTCGTGGCGTTCGGGGCGAAGCGGCTGGTCCCTTAGAGGACCAGCTTCTTCTCCGAAGGCTCGAGGTTGTCGTAGTTCCAGAGCTGCTTGCCGGCGACGTACTTCTTGAAGTGGTCGATGCCCTTGGCCGGGAAGAGGTCGTACATCTTCAGCTTGCGGGTCAGCCACGCGCGGTCGATGTCGGTCATCTCGCCCGGCACGCAGTCGACACCAAGCTCCTTCACCTCGCCGCCGACATAGATCATGCCGTCGTACATCGAATCGCCGAGGTTCTTGCCGGCGTTACCGCAGATCACCATGCGGCCGCGCTGCATCATGAAGCCGGTGAAGGCGCCGGTGTCGCCACCGACGATGATGGTGCCGCCCTTCTGGTCGATGCCGGTGCGCGCGCCGACGTGGCCCTTGCAGACCAGGTCGCCGCCGCGGATCGCAGCGCCGAACAGCGAGCCGGCGTTCTTCTCGATGACGATGGTGCCGGCCATCATGTTCTCGGCGCAGGACCAGCCCACGCGGCCCGAGATGCGGATGTTCGGGCCGTCCACCAGGCCGCAGCCGAAGTAGCCCAGCGAGCCCTCGAAGTAGAGGTTCAGCCGGTTCAGGATGCCGACGCCCAGCGCGTGCTTGGCCATCGGATTCTTGATCACGATGGTGCCGTGGCCGGACTTCATCAGCTCGCGGATCTTCAGGTTCACGTCCTTGGTGGACAGATCCTTGGCGTCGAATTCCGCACGCTTGTTGAAGTCGACCTCGTAGCCGTCGGGATAGGTGAAGTTGGCTTCCTCGTCGGGCTTGAAGAAGCGCTGCTGCGTGCGCCCCTTCAGCTGCTCGACGTGCAGCCCCATCTCATGCGAGCGGTCGACCTGGCTGCGGTCGGTGTTGCCCGGCTTCACGCTTTCCATACCCGAACCTCCCCTTCGTACGGATCAAAGGTGTCGATCTCCTGCGGGAAGATCGCGCGGATGGCGATCTCCTCGGAGGCGAGCGCGACCGTTTCGTCGCTCTCGAACAGCACCAGCGGCTTGGCGGCCATGGTGTCCTTGGCCATGCCCAGCTCGTCCTTGGTGGCGATGATATAAGTGAAGACGCCGTCGATCTCCTCGACCGACTGCTTCAGCGAATCCAACAGCGTGGCGCCCTGCTCCAGGTTGTCGGCGGTGTAGACCGCCAGCAGCTCGCTGTCGCAGTTGGAGACGAAACGGTGGCCGCGACGCTCGAGGTCGCGGCGCTTGTTCCAGTAGTTGGTGATCTGGCCGTTGTGCACCACTGCGATGTCGGAATAGGGGTAGGCCCAGTAGGGGTGGGCGGAGCGGATGTCGACCGCCGATTCCGTCGCCATGCGGGTGTGACCGATGCCGTGCGTGCCCTCAAAGGTACCGATGCCGTACTGCTTCGACACCACCTCGGCGTCGCCCAGGTCCTTAATCAGCTCCAGGCCGCGGCCGATGGACAGGATCTCGACGCCGTCGATGTCCTCCATGAAGTCTGCCAGGCGGCGCATGTCGCCATCGAAGGACATGCGGTAGCGGAAGGCGTACTCGGTCGCCTCGTCCGCCGACAGCAGCTTGGCGCCCATTTCCTTCAGGCGCTGGTCGACGGTGACGCGACGCTGCTTCACTTGGTCGTGGATAGCGAAGCCCTTCTTCAGGTCCTCCTGCTCGGCGACCTTGAAGCGCATCACGTATTCGGTGTCCTTGGGCTCGCCATAGATGGCATAGCCGGTGGAATCAGGGCCGCGGTGCTTCAGCGCCCGCAGCATGGAGGTCATCTCCCCACCGATATTCGAGGTCTTGCCTCGGTGGATCAGGCCAGCGATGCCGCACATGATCTTGCTTCCTTCCTCTTCGTGGGCGGTGCCTGGTGCCAAGTCGGGCGGCGGCGCCCGGGGTGCGCCGCCCGCCGCAAGGTGATAAGGGCAGGCCGTCCACGTACATGTACATTTACCAAATCGGTGTTGTGGCCA
>JBBQBI010000003.1:0-295927 GCA_038363005.1 Rhodospirillales bacterium | reverse complement strand
GAGCATCGCCGAATCGAGGACGGGCTGGCCGATGAAAAAGATCGACGCGAGCACGATCGTCGCGACCACCGTCACGGCATAGGTCTCGAACAGGTCGGCGGCCATGCCGGCGCAGTCGCCGACATTGTCGCCGACATTGTCTGCGATGGTGGCCGGGTTGCGCGGATCATCCTCGGGGATACCGGCCTCGACCTTGCCGACGAGATCGCCGCCGACATCCGCACCCTTGGTGAAGATGCCGCCGCCGAGACGGGCGAAGATCGAGATGAGCGAGGCGCCGAAGCCGAGCGCGACGAGCGCGTCGATGACGGTGCGGTCGGACGGCGCGAAGCCCATCGGGCCGATCAGCACCCAGTAATAGACGGCGACCGCCAGCAGCGCGAGGCCGGCCACCAGCATGCCGGTGATGGCGCCCGCCTTGAAGGCGATGTCGAGACCGCCCGACAGGCTGTGCGAGGCGGCCTGCGCGGTGCGCACATTGGCGCGGACCGAGACGTGCATGCCGATGAAGCCCGCGGCGCCCGACAGGACGGCGCCGACCAGGAAGCCGATGCCGACCTTGATGCCGAGCAGCACCGAGATGCCGGCGAAGATCACCAGGCCGACGATGCCGATGGTGGTGTACTGGCGGTTCAGGTAGGCCTTGGCGCCCTCCTGGATCGCCGCGGCGATTTCCTGCATACGCGCCGTGCCGGCGGAAGCCGCCAGCACCTGACGCGCCGTGACGACGCCATACAGCAGCGCAAGCACGCCGCAGGCGAGCACGAAGATGAGAATCTCTGACATGTCCTTCGGACGTCCCCTCTTGAAGCGGGGCTGTCGCTTCATTTTCCGGCGGCGCCTGCCCGCCCGACGAAAGGCGGCAGGGCTCGGTTTGGCCGAAGCCCCTGAAAAGCACCTGGGCCGTGGCCCCGGTACACAGGTGTTCGCACCGGCCTTGGGGGCGGCGTGAACGGCGCCGGAAACTGCCAGAACGCCCGGCGCCGCGCAACCCCTTGGCAGCTGCGAGATGGGAAATCTTGCCGCAGCCCGCAGGGTCGGCGGCGGGCTGGCCTAGGCGATGGCGGGCCGCCGCCGGGCCAGCCAGACAATAGCGCCCAACACCAGCAGCAGCGGCGCCAGGATGCCGAGGTTCAGCACGTCCCAGCCGCCGCTATCGAAGACCGCGCCGGACGACAGCGCGCTCATCGCCACGGTGCCGAAAACCAGGAATTCGTTGGCCGCCTGGGTCTTGGCGCGCTCCGACGGGCGATAGGTCTCGGTCAGCAAGGTGGTGCCGCCGACGAACAGGAAGTTCCAGCCGATGCCCAGCAGGATCAGCGCGCCCCAGAAGTTCAGGAACTCGACGCCGCTCAGGTTGACCGCGGCGGCGGCCATAGTGACGAACACTCCGCAGGCCATGATGCGCAGCACGCCGAAGCGCCGAATCAGGCCGCCGGTGAAGAAGGACGGCACGTACATGCCCAGCACGTGCCACTGGATGATGTGCGCCGAGTCGGCGAACAGGAAGCCGCAGCCCTTCATCGCCAGCGGCGTCGACACCATGATCAGGTTCATCGCGCCATAGCCGATCATGGCGCCGAACACCGCCACCAGGAACTTCGGCTGCAGCATGATCACCTTGAGCGGGCGGGCCGGCAGGCCGCCGGCCGCCACGGTGGCGGCCGCATTGTGCTGCGGCGGCAGCCGCGCGGTCAGCAGGCTGGGAAAAATCAGCGAGGTCAGCACGGCGACGGCCAGGAAGGAGCCGAGGTAGGTATAGGGCGCCACCAGCTGCTCGCCCTCGATCGCCAGGAAGGGTCCCAGCACACCGGCGACGCAGCCACCGGCCAACACGAAGGAGATGGCGCGGCTGCGGAAGGCCGGCGAGGCGACCTCGGAGGCAGCGAAGCGATAGTAGTTGGCGAAGCCGGCGGCGACGCCGTAGAGCGCCAGCGAGGCGCAGAGCAGCCAGAACTGCCCCTGCCAGATCGCCGTGGCACTCAGCAGGCCCGAGATGACGCCAGCGGTGGCGCCGATGGCAAAGCCGACGCGCCGGCCCCAGCGCGCCATGATCAGCGAGGCCGGCACCGTGGTCGCCAGCGTGCCGACGAAGAGAAAGGCGATCGGCAGGGTCGCCAGCCCGGCCGCCGGTCCGGCCAGCATCTGCCCGGCCAGCGCCGCGACCGTCATGGTCAGCGACAGCGAGGTCTGGTTCATCGCCATGCAGAAGGTGAGCTGGGCGACGGTGATCTTGGTCTTGTCGAGCGGCATGGTGGCGCAACCTAGGGCAGGAGGCCGGCGTCGGTAAGGGGTGGTTGGGCAGGTCTCGGTTGCAAGAAAGCCGCCCCCTCAGAAATGCGTCCAACCGCCGCGTCCCAGCGGCAGCGGCTCACCGTCGCGGTCCAGGACCCGCACGCCGGCGCCGACCGACATCCGGCCGATCACTGTCAGCGGCAGCTCCAGCGTGGCGGCCAGCGCCGGCAGCTCCCCGGCCCGCTCCGGCGCCAGGGTGAAGCAGAGCTCGTAGTCGTCGCCGCCGGTCAGCACCCGGGTGAACAGCGTGACATCGTCGGCCAGCAGCGTGCGCGCGGCCTCCGACAGCGGCACCTCGGCCGCCAGGATCTCGGCGCCGAGGCCCGAGGTCTCGCCGATATGGCCCAGGTCGGCCACCAGGCCGTCGGAGACATCGAGGCAGGCAGTAGCCAGGCTGCTGTCCGCCAGGGCCTGGCCCAGCGCCAGGCGCGGCCGTGGCAGGCGATAGCGATCGGCCAGGAAGCCGGCGGTATCGCCCGGCAGGCCGAGCCATTCGCCGGTCAGCACGCCCAGCCCCAGCGCGCCGTCACCGATGCTGCCACTGACGCAGACCAGGTCGCCGGCGCGCGCCGTCGAGCGCCGCAGGGCACGCCCCGGCGCGACATGGCCCAACGCGGTCAGCGACAGCGTCAGCGGACCGGGAGTCGAGGTCATGTCGCCGCCCAGCACGCGCAGGCCGAAGGTCGCCTGGTCGGCCAGCAGCCCGGCGGCGAAAACGGCGACCCAAGCCTCGTCGACGTCCTTCGGCCAGCAGCAGGTCAAAAGGTACCCCAGGGGCCGGGCCCCCATCGCCGCCAGGTCGGAGAGGTTCACCCGCAGCAGCTTCCGCGCCACCTGGTCGGCCGGGTCATCCGGCAGGAAATGCACACCCGACACCATGGCGTCGGCGGTCAGCACCAGTTCGCGGCCGGGCGGTGGCGCCAGCACAGCGGCGTCGTCGGCCAGGCCCAGGGCAGCCGGCTCGTCGGCTGCCAGCGGGGCGAAGTAGCGCGCGATCAGTTGGAACTCGCCGAGCATCCTCGTGTCCCCGCCCTCTCGGCTTTATGGAGAAAGCAAATCAAAGACTGTCATCCCGGCCGTAGCGCAGCGAAGAGCCGGGACCCATGCCACGGCCAGGCCTCCCATGGATCCCGGATAGGCGCAAGCGCGCCTTCCGGGATGACGATCGCGCCGTGCTGGCGCGGCCTTGCCAAGAAAGGCCAGGGAGCCTAGCCCATCTCCTCGCCCCTGAGGTCGCGCGCCAGGCGGTCCAGCAGGCCGTTGACGAAGCCCGGCTCCTTGCCGCCGAAGAAGCCATGCGCCACGTCGACGTATTGCGTGATGATCACCTTGGGCGGCGTCTCGGGCTCGCCCACCAGCTCGTAGATCGCGGCGCGCAGCAGCGCCAGCAGCAAGGTCTCGATGCGGTCGAGCGGCCAGTCCTCCGGCAGCACACCGGCCAGCATGTCGTCGGACTCGGCCGCCTGCTTCGCGGCGCCGGCCACCAGGCGCTTGAACAGCTTGCGATCGGCCTCGGCCAGCGACAGCCCGTCGACGGTCTCCTTGAGGCGTTCCTCGAGGAACTCCTGCACCACCTTGTCGACGCCGACCCCGGTCATGGCGATCTGATAAAGCGCCTGTACCGCGGCCAGGCGCGCCGCCAGGCGGCGCTGCCCCGGCGCCGGCGTGGCCTGGTCCTTGGCCGCGAGGCCCTTGAACAGCGGGTCGGCCATCAGCCGCCGCCCAGCAGGCGCTGGCGCAGCCCCAGCAGCGCCAGGCAGGCAGCGGCGGCGTCGCCACCCTTGTCCATCTCCTCCGGACGGGCGCGGGCCCAGGCCTGGGCCTCGTTCTCCACCGTCAGGATGCCGTTGCCGATCGCCAGTCGCCGGTCGGCCGCCAGGTCCATCAGCTTGCGCGCGCTCTCGCCGCAGACGTAGTCGTAGTGCGAGGTTTCGCCGCGGATGACGCAGCCCAGCGCGACATAGCCATCGAACTTGCTGCTGTCGGCGGCCAGCGCGATGGCCGGCGGAATCTCCAGTGCGCCGGGCACGGTGATGCGCTCGACGGTGGAGCCGGCGGCCTCGATGCAGCGCGTGGCGCCCTCGGCCAGGGCGTCGGCGATGCCGGGATAGAAGCGCGCCTCAACCAGCAGGATGTGGCCCCTGCCCGGTATCACTGCGTCGGCGTTCTGCTTGCCAGCCATCGTCTAGCGTTCCTCTTTCAACGGCCGCTGGCCGACGACCTCGAGGCCATAGCCTTCCAGCGCGACGATGTGATGCCGGGTGGTGTGTAGCAGGATCATGCGCTGCACGCCCAGGTCGAGCAGGATCTGCGCGCCGACGCCATAGTCGCGCAGCTCGCTGGTCGGCGGCTTGTCGCGGTGGCCCAGCCGGGCTGCCACCTGGTCGACCAGGCTGTGGCCGCCGGGTTCGCCGATCAGGATGACGGCGCCGCGCCCGGCCTCGGCAATAGCCTGCAGCGCCGCGGTCAGCTCGCCACCGCGGCCGGACTGCGCATCGCCCAGCACGTCGTCCAGCAGGTTGAAGGCGTGTACGCGCACCAGCGCCGGCTCCGGCCCGGCCACGTCGCCCTTCCACAGCGCCACCTGCTCGCCGTCGCTGAAGCGGTTGCGATAGAGCGCCATCTGGAAGCTGCCGCCGAAGCGGCTTTCGAAGGTGCCCTTGGCCACCTGCTCGACCACGCGGTCGTGCCGCCGGCGGTAGGCGATGAGGTCGGCGATGGTGCCGATCTTCAGGCCATGGCGCTGGGCGAAGCCGATCAGGTCGTCGCGCCTGGCCATGGTGCCGTCGTCGTTCATGATCTCGCAGATCACGCCGGCCGGGTTCAGGCCGGCCAGGCGCGCCAGGTCGACCGCCGCCTCGGTGTGGCCGGTGCGCTCCAGCACGCCACCGTCGCGCGCCACCAGCGGGAAGACGTGGCCCGGCGTGACGATGTCGCCGGGTCCCTTGCTGGGGTCGATCGCCGTGGCGATGGTGCGCGCCCGATCCGGCGCCGAGATGCCGGTGGTGACTCCCTCGCGCGCCTCGATGGCGACGGTGAAGGCAGTGGCGTGGCGGGTCTCGTTATGGCGCGCCATCAGCGGCAGGCGCAGCTCCTCGACCCGCTGGCGGGTCAGCGCCAGGCAGATCAGGCCGCGGCCATGCTTGGCCATGAAGTTGATCGCGTCGGGCGTCGCCATCTGCGCCGGGATCACCAGGTCGCCCTCGTTCTCCCGCTCCTCGTCGTCGACCAGGATGAACATGCGCCCGTTGCGCGCTTCCTCGATGATGGCCTCGCAGGGCGAGATCACGTCGCGGAAGGTGACGCGCCAGGCTTCTTCCTTCTTGGCGGTGGACATGCCTCAGGCCTTTCCGATGAGGCGCGCAAGGTAGCGCGCCAGCAGGTCTATTTCCAGGTTGACCCGGCCGCCGACCTGCAGCGGACCGAAGCTGGTCACGCTGGCGGTGTGCGGAATGATGTTGACGCCGAAGACGTCGTCCAGCACCTCGTTGACGGTCAGCGACACGCCGTCCAGGGCGACCGAGCCCTTGGCGGCGATGTAGCGCTTCAGCTCGCCTGGCACGCGGAAGCGGAAGCGCCAGGAGTCACCCTCGGCGCGGCGCTCGATCACGTCGGCCACGCCGTCGACGTGGCCGGTGACCAGGTGGCCGCCCAGCTCGGCGCCCAGCGCCAGAGGGCGCTCCAGGTTGACCGGCGTGCCAAGCTGCCAGCTCCCCAGCGTGGTCTTCGACAGCGTTTCGGCCGAGACGTCGGCGGCAAACCAGCCGTCTCCCTTGTCCACCACCGTCAGGCAGGCGCCCGAGCAGGCGATGGAGGCGCCCATGGCGACAGTGGCCAGGTCGTAGGCGGTATCGATGGCAAAGCGGCTGTCGCCGCGCCGTTCGATGGCCCGCACCCGCCCCAGGTCGGTGACAATGCCGGTGAAAATGGTCCCTCTCCTCGCAGTCTAGGCCCTTCACCTATGGGCAGCGGCAGGCTGTGGCAAGCCGAACCGACAGCATGGCCTTGCAGGAATCGCGGGGCCCCCTAGCGCCGACCGGGGGGCGCGCCTAGCCGCCGCAGGCCTCGACGCCCCTCGTGCAGCGTGCCGCGCAGGCTAAGTGCGGTCGCTTAGGGTACGATCTCGGCACTGAGGACAATCGCGCAGGCGCGGTGCACATCGCCGAAGACACACTCGCGCACTAAGACCTCGGTGCAGCGGTCCAGGATGTCCTGCGAGAGAGTATGCATCTCGGTGTTCTGCTTGGTCGCATAGGTCAGCGACTGGCCCGGATTCAGGGAGTGGTAGCGATCGTAGTCCGACAGGTCGCGGCCCGAGAAGCCGCAGGCGCTGTGCCACTCGTCGATGCGGAAGCTCACCTGCTCGGTCGAGATGTTGGTGATGGTCACGGTGGCGCCGCGCCGGGCGGCAGCGCGCTCGGCGACACAGCGAATGTTCGTCACCGTGTCATAGCTGCCGCTGTAGAGGGCGTCGGACCAGCCTTCGCAGCTGCGCGCGGCCAGCGTGGCGGGGGGCGTAATCTCGGCTATCAGGTCGACGCCGCAGACCTGCTGTCCATTGTTGCAGTCGAAGATGAAGAATTCGGTGCAGTAGGCCTTGCCGTCGCCTGGCTTGGCGTCCGGATGCGGTGGCAACTGGATGCTTGCAACTTCCTTGGGCTGCAGCACGACCAGTATCGGCGGGCTCGGCGGCCGGCCCGAAGCCTGCCCACAGACGCTGTACCATTCCTGATGGGAGAAGGTCTGGATCTTGTCGCCGGCATTCTCGATCCGCACGGTCTCGCCTTGCCGCGCCGCGTCGCCCTGGCTGAGGCAGCGCACCTTGGTATCGAAGCTCCAGGTTTCGCAGTCGCGTGCGCTGGCGGGTGCCGCCAGCGACGCGGCAAAGGCAAGGACGGCCAGCGCGAGCAATGCGCGCCAAGGGCCAGCCGGCGAAGCCCGATCTCGCCTGACAAGGATCTTGCGGACGAAGCCGGCCCGGCGCCCTGGATGACAGTGGCGCAGCAGGTAGCGCTCCAGCCTCTTGGCGAAGCTCATGGATTGGATCCGCTTCCAAACAGCGACGCCAGCAAGGCGCTGACCGGCCCGGAGGTGACAAATACTATGTAACGCGACGACGCCAGCCGACCGCAAGGGCCTTGGCTCTGGGCGCCTGAACAAGCTTCCGAGCAGGCGGTGGACGCGCCCAGGGGGACCAAGGTCGGCTGGGCCGGTGCCTAGTCGGAGATGGTGGCGGACAGCACCTCGGCACAGGGGCGGAAATAGCCCGCCGCGCAGCTGCTTATGTAGAACTCCGTGCAGGGCGGCGTATCCGTCAGGACCGCCGACATTCGCGTGTTGGCCCAGAGTTTGACCGTGGTGGACTGGCCGGCCTGCAGCCGGCCTGGGCGCAGTTCCTGGGCGCTGCCCAACAGGCCGCAGTCGCTGTCCCACTGCTGCTGTTCGAAGGTGACCGCATGCTGCGTCAGGTTGCGGATCACCACGGTCTCGCCGCGTTCGGCGGCGTCGGCCCGGCTGAGGCAGCGCAGGTCGCTGGGCTCGCCCGTCGGCACCAGGCAGGGGCGCGGTTGCGTGGCGGTCTCGGGACTGAGCTGGGCCACGATCGAGCCGCGGCAGGCACCGTTGCTGCAAGCAAAGATGAAGGTTTCCGTGCAATAGCTGTCGGCATCCGCCGGCGCGGCCATAGGGAAGGGCTGCAGCGCCTGGTCGATGGTCTGGCCCGGTGCCAGCACCACCACGATGGGCACCGTTGCCGGCCGGTTTGAGGGCCAGCCGCAACTGCTGAACCACTGCTGCAGGCTGAAACTGACCGTCGTGTTGGAGCGGTTGCGCAGGCGCAGGGTCTCCCGCGTGAAGGCCGGCGCGCCGGTGCTGAGGCAGCGGATCTCCTGGGTGGTGTTCCAGGAGGTACACTCGCCGGCCCGCGCCGTGCCGGGCTGCATTAACAGGACCAGCAGGCACGCGACCAGACACGCCAACACGCTGCACCGAATCACACGCATCTACTGCCCTCCCGTCGGGAGCGCGATGCTAGCCCAGGGCGGGCTCGCGGCGTCAGCCCAATCTAGCGGCGGCCGTAGAGCGCGTAGCGATCCTCGCCAAGGCTCGCCTGTTCGAGCAGGCGGAAGGCCGGCGCGTCGGCCAGGTGCTGCAGGCCGAGCGCGGCGACACCGGGCCGGGCGTCGCCGCCGAGCAACAGCGGCGCGTGATAGACCGCCAGGCGGTCGACCAGGCCGGCGGACAGCAGGCCGGCGGCAAGCTGCCCGCCGCCCTCGACCAGCAGGCGGGTGATGCCCTGCCCGCCCAGCATCGTCAGGCCGGCGGCGAGGTCGAGTGTCTCGCCACGATGCACCGGTACCGGCAGCAGCAGCACGCCCAGGTCCTGCAAGGCATGGCGGCGGACCGGGTCGACGTCGGCGCGGGTCAGCACCCAGGTCGGCTGGCTGGCCGCCGTTGCCACCAGGACGCTGGTCAGCGCCAGGCGCAGGCGGCCGTCGGCGACGATCCTGACGGGGCGCCGGTCCTGCAGGCCGCTCAGGCGCACGTCGAGACGCGGATCGTCGGCCAGCGCCGTGCCGCTGCCGATCATCACCGCGTCGTGCCTGGCACGCAGGCCGTGCGCATGGGCGCGCGCTGCCTCGCCAGTGATCCAGCGGCTTTCCCCAGCGGCGGTGGCGATGCGGCCGTCCAGCGTCATGGCCAGCTTCAGGGTCACCAGCGGGCGGCCCTGCCCGACCCGGGTCAGGAAGCCGGCATTGAGCTGCCGCGCCGCGGCCTCGCCGACGCCCTCGGTCACCGCGATGCCAGCCTGACGCAGCATTGCCAGGCCACGGCCGGCGACACGCTTGTCGGGGTCGCCGGTCGCGACGACACAGCGCGCGATGCCGGCGGCGATCAAGGCCTCGGCGCAGGGCGGCGTCTTGCCGTGGTGCGCGCAGGGTTCCAGCGTGACATAGGCGGTGGCGCCCCGCGCCGCCGCGCCGGCGCGTGCCAGGGCCTCGGTCTCGGCATGCGGCCGGCCGCCCGGCAGGGTCCAGCCGCGCGCGACCACACGACCGTCCCGCACGAGGACACAGCCGACCGAGGGATTAGGCCAGGTACGGCCCAGCCCGCGCGCCGCCAGCGCCAGGGCGGCGGCCATGTGGAGGTGGTCGTGGGGAAGCGGCTTTTCGGCCATCGTCACTCCACTACGTCATGCCCGGGCTTGACCCGGGCATCCAGGTTGCTTGTTGCTCTGGATGGCCGGGTCAAGCCCGGCCATGACGGATCCTATAGCGCGCCGGCCCCTACTCCCGCTCCGCCGTGGTGATCTTGCCGACGAACTCCTCGAAGTCGCGCGCCTCGCGGAAATTGCGGTAGACCGAGGCGAAGCGCACGTAGGCCACCTTGTCCAGGTTGGCCAGCGCGTCCATCACCAGCTCGCCGATCACCTTGGTCGGGATCTCGTTCTCGCCCGAGGATTCCAGCCGGCGCTGGATGCCGTTGACCACGCGCTCGATGCGCTCCGGATCGACCGGGCGCTTCTGCAACGCCAGGGTCATGGAGCGCATCAGCTTGTCGCGGTCGAAGGGCTCGCGCTGGCCGTTATTCTTCACCACCGTCAGCTCGCGCAGCTGCACCCGCTCGAAAGTGGTGAAGCGGGCGCCGCAGTTCGGGCACTGGCGGCGGCGACGGATCGCCGCGTTGTCCTCCGTCGGCCGCGAATCCTTCACGGCCGTGTCTTCGTGACTGCAGAAGGGACAACGCATGGCGATCCTCTCTCGTTACATCCCGGCGTAGATCGGGAAGCGCCGGCAGAGCTTCTTGACCTCAGCCAGCACCGCCTTCTCCACTTTGCCGTTGCCCTCGACGCCGTTCTTGCCAAGGCCGTCGAGCACGGTGTTGATCAGCTCACCGACCTTGCGGAATTCCTTGCGGCCGAAGCCCCGCGTGGTGCCGGCCGGGGTGCCCAGGCGAATGCCCGAGGTCACCATCGGCTTCTCCGGATCGAAGGGCACGCCGTTCTTGTTGCAGGTGATGCCGGCGCGCTCCAGCGCCTCGGCGGCGATGTTGCCGGTCAGCTTCTTGGGCCGCAGGTCGACCAGCATGAGATGCGTGTCGGTGCCGCCGGACACCAGGTCGAAGCCGCCCTCCTTCATCACCTTGGCCAGCTCCTGCGCGTTGTCGAGGACGCGCTGGCTATAGGCCTTGAAGGCCGGCTTCAGCGCCTCGCCGAAGGCCGCGGCCTTGCCGGCGATGGCGTGCATCAGCGGCCCGCCCTGCAGGCCCGGGAAGGCGGCGGAGTTGATCTTCTTGCCGATCTCCTCGCTGTTCGACAGCACCATGCCGCCGCGCGCGCCACGCAGTGTCTTGTGCGTCGTCGTGGTGACGACATGGGCGTGCGGCAGTGGCGAGGGATGCAGACCGGCGGCCACCAGGCCGGCGAAGTGCGCCATGTCGACCCAGAAGTAGGCGCCAACGCTGTCGGCGATCTGCCGGAAGCGGGCGAAGTCCAGGTGGCGTGGATAGGCCGAGCCGCCGGTGATGATCAGCTTCGGCTTGTGCTCCTTGGCCAGGCGCTCGACCTGCTCGAAGTCGACGGTGTGATCGTCCTGGCGCACGCCGTACTGCACGGCGTTGAACCACTTGCCCGAGAGGTTGGGCGCGGCGCCGTGCGTCAGGTGACCGCCGGCGGCCAGCGACAGGCCCATGAAGGTGTCGCCCGGCTGCAGCAGCGCCAGCATGACGCACTGGTTGGCCTGCGCGCCGGAATGCGGCTGCACGTTGGCAAAGCTGCAGCCGAACAGCTGCTTGGCGCGGTCGATGGCCAGCTGCTCAGCGATGTCGACGTATTCGCAGCCGTTGTAGTAGCGCCGGCCGGGGTAGCCCTCGGCGTACTTGTTGGTCAGCACCGAGCCCTGCGCCTCAAGCACGGCGCGGCTGACGATGTTCTCCGAGGCGATCAGCTCGATCTGGTCGCGCTGGCGCCCCAGCTCGCCGGTGATCGAACGCCACAGCGCCGGGTCGCTCTTGGCCAGCGGGGTGGTGAAGAAGGGATTGGCCTTGGGCGCGACCTTCTTGGCGGCAGCCTGCTTCGGCGCGGCCTTCTTCGGCGCGGCCTTCTTCGGCACGGCCTTCTTCACCGGCTTGGCTGGCTTGCTGGGGGCCTTGGTCTTGGGAGCGGGCTTGCGGCTCATGGCGGGATGCGTCCTTGGGGCGTGGCGGCAGCCGGGCGATCAGCCGCCCAGCTTGGCCACACGGGGTACATGGCGACCGCCGGCGAAGGCTGTGCTGAGAAAGACGCGGACGCACTCTTTCGCGACCTCGTCGCCGATCAGCCGGGCACCCAGCGCCAGGATGTTGGCGTCGTTGTGCTCGCGCGACAGCCGGGCGCTGGTGGCATCGTGGCAAAGCGCGGCGCGGACCTGGGGATTGCGGTTGGCGGCGATGGAAATGCCGATGCCGGTGCCGCAGACCACGACGCCCCAGGCGGCCTGGCCGCTGGCCACCGCCGCGGCGCAGGCCTGGCCAAAGTCCGGATAGTCGACCGAGGCCAGCCCATCGGTGCCCAGGTCGAGCACGCGATGCCCCAGCGCCAGGAGCTCCGCCTTGACGGTCTCCTTCAGCACAAAGCCGGCATGGTCGCTGGCAATGGCAACGGTTTCGGTCACGCTTGGGCACCCCTCCCAGATCTTGATGACCCTACCATGCCTCGCGGGGCGCGCAAGGTGGCACCGCAAGCCCTTGTGGTTTCTGCGGAAAATCGGGGCGCAAAAAAGACCGGGGCCCGGCGGTTGCCCGCCGAGCCCCGGCCCCTGATCTGTTCGGTCGCGGAAGCCCGCGACCGGCGGCGATTACATCTCGCTGTAGTTGCCGCCGTGGAACGCGTACCAGACATAGGCCGACTGCTTCAGGTCGCCCTTGGCGTCGAAGCCGATGGTGCCGATGATGGTATCCCAGTCATGGCTGCGCAGCGTCGCTGCCACCTTCTCGGAGTCGATCGAGCCGGCCTCGTTGGCCGCCATCGCCCACACCTGGATCGCGGCGTAGGTCGACAGCGTGTAGCCCTCGGGCTCGAAGCCGCCGGCACGGATCTTGTCGACCACCATCTTGGCGGACGGCAGGTTGCGCGCCTCGGCCGCGTTGGAGAACATCACGCCTTCGGCGGCATCGCCGGCGATGGTGACGAACTCCAGCGTGTTCAGGGAGTCCGGGCCGATGAGCTGGGCAGCGAGGCCCTGCTCACGCGCCTGGCGGATGATCAGCGCGCCCTCGGTGTGATAGCCGCCGAGGTAGATGACGTCGATCTTGGCCGCCTTCATCTTCGAGATCAGCGCGGTGTAGTCCTGCTCACCGGCGGTGTAGGCCTCGTACATCACCTCGTTGAGGCCGTGGGCGTTCATCACCGCCTTGGTCAGGTCGGCCACGCCCTTACCGTAGGTCGACTTGTCGTGCAGGATGGCGACGTTCTTGCCCATGAAGTGCTCGGCGATCCAGGCACCGGCGAAGTCGCCCTGCTGGTCGTCGCGCCCGCAGGTGCGGAAGATCGTGTCGACGCCCTTCTCGGCCGGACCCTCGGTGAACTTCGGGTTGGTCGAGGCCGGGGTCATCTGCAGGATGCCCTCCTCGATGTAGACGTCCGAGGCCGGGATCGACGAGCCCGAACAGAAGTGACCGGCCACGAAGACCACGCCCTTCTGCACGAAGTCGTTGGCCACCGCGGTCGCCTGCTTCGGATCGCAGGCGTCGTCGCCGACCGCCAGGGCCAGCATCTGGCCCAGCACGCCGCCAGCGGCATTGACGTCAGCCACGGCCGCCTCGGCGCCGCGCTGCATCTGCATGCCAAAGGCCGCGTAGTCGCCGGTCATCGGACCGGCCGTCGCGACCAGCGTGTCCGCCGACGCCGCGCCGACGCCCAGCGCCAGCGTGGCCGCGGCCAGCGTCAAACCAAGCTTCTTCATGTTCTTATAACTCCCTGTTTCTTACGTCCGGAGGATTGACCACCGCCGAGGCCAGCCCGGCGGGTACACACTCTTTGCCGCAGCTTTTTCGCGGCTTGTCCCCTACTCTAGCACGCCTTGGAAGGCCGTCCAGAGCGCCGGGATAGAGAATAGAGTCGCGGTGCTGCCGGGCGCGCGGCCCCGAATGCCGGTGCCGCCTGTGACCTGCCCGGTCATTTCGCGCGCCAGGTGAAGGGCGTGGCGCGCTCATATAGCCACGGGTATTGCGACACCATCTTGTTCGCGCGAGTCAACAGAAAGCCGGCGTAGGCCAGCAGCAGGATCATCACGAAATCGACCAGCAGGCCCGCCAGCGACAGCGGGTCGGAGCCGAACAACGACCAGGCCAGGAAACGATTCATCAGCGCCAGCAGCACGCAATAGGGCGCCGGCTGCCACGAGGGCCGCCAGCTGTTCGCCAGCGCCTGGCCCATCATGAAGGCACAGCCGCCGAACAGCACGATCGTCAGGCCGATGAACACGCCGAGCTCGCTGCCGAGTATGTCCTTCATCGCCGGTCCCGCCCTGCCTCAACCATGGCCACCCTCCAGGTAGGCGGCGCGCACCTCCGGATTGGCCAGCAGCTCCAGCCCCGGCCCGGTCAGCGTGATCTGGCCGTTCACCATGACGTAGCCGCGGTGCGCCAGGCGCAGCGCGTGGAAGGCGTTCTGCTCCACCAGGAAGACGGTGACGCGCTGTTCCTCGTTGATCTGCCGGATCACCTGGAAGATCTGCTTGACGATCATCGGCGCCAGGCCGAGCGAGGGTTCGTCGAGCAGCAGCAGCTTCGGCCGACTCATCAGCGCGCGGGCGATGGCCAGCATCTGCTGCTCGCCGCCCGACAGCGTGCCGCCGCGCTGGCGCTGCCGCTCGTCCAGCCGCGGGAACAGCTCGAAGACGCGCTTCAGGTCGGCGTCGAAGTACTGCGGATCGGCGGTGATGGCGCCCATCTGCAGGTTTTCCAGCACCGTCATGCGCGGGAAGATGCGCCGCCCTTCCGGCGAATGGGCGATGCCCTTGCGCATGATCTCGTAGGTCGGCGTGCGGGTGATGTCCTCGCCCAGCAGGCGGACCTGGCCACGACGCGCCGCTGGCGAGCCGCAGATGGTCATCAGCAGCGTCGACTTGCCGGCGCCGTTGGCGCCGATCAGCGTGACGATCTCGCCCTCACCGACCTCCATGCTGACGCCCTTCAGCGCCTCGATGTGGCCGTAGAAGGTATGGACGCCATCAATGCTGAGCATGGTTCAGACCTTCGCCCCGGACTTGGTCACGGAGTCCTCGTCCTCGCCCAGGTAGGCGCGGATCACCGCCGGGTCGGCCCGCACCTCGGCCGGGGTGCCGTCGGCGATCTTCTGTCCGTGATCCAGCACCACGATGTGGTCCGAGATCTTCATCACCACGCTCATGTCGTGCTCGATCAGCAGGATGCCGATCTTCTCTTCGTCGCGGATCGCCAGCAGCAGGGCGTTAAGCGCCGCCGATTCGTTGGCGTTCAGTCCGGCCGCCGGTTCGTCGAGGCAGAGCAGCACCGGCTCGGTGCACATGGCCCGGGCGATCTCCAGCCGGCGCTGCGCGCCATAGGGCAGGCTGCCGGCCGGCTCGTCGGCGCGCTCGACGAGGTTGATCTTCTCCAGCCAGTGCTTGGCCAACTCGACCGCCTGCTTCTCCGCCCGGCCATAGGCCGGAAAGCCGAACAGGCCGAGGAAGGTCATGCCCGAGGCCTTCATCAGCTTGTTGTGCTGCGCGACGATCAGGTTCTCCAACACGCTCATCGCCGGGAACAGGCGGATGTTCTGGAAGGTGCGCGCGACGTTGGCCTTCTGCGCGATGCGGAAGCCCTCGGTCTGCTCCAGCAGCAGCTCGCCGCGCTGGGGGTGGCGCAGCGTCAGCCGCCCGACCGTGGGCTTGTAGAAGCCGGTCAGGCAGTTGAACACCGTGGTCTTGCCGGCGCCGTTCGGCCCGATGATGCCGGTGATCTGCGCGTCGCCAGCGATCAGCGAAACGTCGTCGATCGCCAGCAGGCCACCGAAGCGCATGGTCAGGTGCTCGACCGTCAGCAGCGGCGTGACGTCGCCCGGCAGCACCGCCGGGACAGTTCGGGTCGGGTGGGTGGCGCTCATCAGCCGCTGCCCTCCGACATCGAGGCCAGTTTGGCGCGCCGGTCCTTGAACAGCTTGATGGTGGGTGCGCGGTGCGACAGCAAGCCACGCGGGCGCCAGATCATGATCAGCACCATGCCGGCGCCGAAGGCCAGCATGCGGTACTCCGCCAGTTCGCGGAACAGCTCCGGCACGCCGATCAGCAGCACCGCGGCGATGACGATGCCGACCTGGCTGCCCAACCCGCCTAGCACCACGATGGCCAGGATCACCGCTGACTCGATGAAGGTGAAGGACTCCGGGCTGATGAAGCCCTGGCGCGTGGCGAAGAAGGATCCAGCGAAACCGCCAAACATGGCGCCGATGGCAAAGGCCGTCAGCTTGGTGTTGGTCGGGTTGATGCCAAGCGCGCGACAGGCGGTCTCGTCCTCACGCAGTGCCTCCCAGGCGCGTCCCACCGGCAGGCGACGGATGCGCAGCGTGAAGAAGTTTACGCAGAGCGCCATGACCAGGATCACGTAGTAGAGGAAGATGATGCGATTGAGTGTCGAGTACTCGACACCCAGGAAGTCGTGCACCGTCTGCCCACCCTCGGGCGCCACCTTCTCGAAGGTCAGATTGAGAATGGGCACGTTGGGTCGCGGTATGTCGCGAATGCCGTCCGGACCACCGGTGAACCACCACCAGTTGATCAGGATGACTCGGATGATCTCGCCGAAGCCCAGGGTCACGATGGCCAGGTAGTCGCCGCGCAGCCGCAGCACCGGGAAGCCCAGCATCACGCCGAAGAAGGCCGCCATGATGCCGGAAACCGGCAGGCAGACCCAGAAGCCCAGGTCGAAGTAGTGCGCCATCAGGGCGTAGGAGTAGGCGCCGACGGCATAGAAGGCGACATAGCCCAGGTCCAGCAATCCGGCCAGGCCGACGACGATGTTCAGACCCCAGCCCAGCATCACATAGGTCAGCACCAGGACGCCCATGTCGACCACCCGGCGGTCGGCGAAGTCGAGCCAGGGCATGACCAGCGCGAAGGCCATCAGCAGCCCACCCAGAATCGGTGTGATGCGCTGGATCGCAGGTGCCTTTACCTCGGCATCGCTGCGCCGCTTGATGGCATGCGGCCCGCGCACCAGGATCACCAGCGCACGCACCGTCAGCACGACGGCAGGCAGCGTCACGATCCAGTTGACGATGATCGATTCGAAGGGCCGCAGGTCACCCAGCCCGCCCTGGCTGGCGTCGCCGACGATCAGCGCGATCAGCATCCAGAGGGTGAAGCCGCCGGCGATCACCAGGCCGTAAAGCGGCCGCCCGGCACCGATCATCAACATTGCCAGCCGGCCGAAGAACACCAGCAGCACGGCGGCGATCACGTCGCCGAAACGGGTGACGAAGTCGAGGCCCTGGGGCTTGTCGATCGTCTCGATGCCGACCAGCTCGAGCGCCAGCAGCAAGGCCACCACGCCGGCGATCGTCGCGTCCTTCAGCAGGCGCGGCCAGTCGGGACCCTGTTCGACAGAGAGGTGGGAGGCCGGGATAGCGGTCATGGCGTCACACCTTCTCCACGTCCGGTTTGCCGAGCAGGCCAGTGGGCCTGAAGATCAGCACCAGAACCAGGATTGCGAAGGTGGCGACGTCCTTGTACTCGACCGAGAAGTAGCCCGACCAGAAGGCCTCGATGAGGCCGATGGCGATGCCGCCCAACATGGCACCCGGGATCGAGCCGATGCCGCCCAGCACCGCGGCGGTGAAGGCCTTCACCCCCGCCAGGAAGCCGATGAAGAAGTCGACGATGCCGTAGTAGAGCGTGACCATGAAGCCGGCCACCGCTGCCAGCGAGGCGCCGATCACGAAGGTCAGCGAGATCGTCTTGTTGACGTTGATGCCCAGCAGCGAGGCCATCTTCATGTCCTGCTCGCAGGCGCGTTGCGCGCGGCCCAGCGCGGTGCGGGTAATGATGTAGGTGAAGATCAGCATGAGAATCACCGTGACCATCACGATGACGATCTGCTTGTAGCCCAGGGTCACGACAAAGCCGTCGTTTTCGAACAGATCGAAGCGGCCCTGCAGCGGGTCGCCGAACTCGCGCGGCACTGCCTTGTTGCGGGCGCCCTGTAGCAGCTGCACATAGTTCTGCAGAAGGATCGACATGCCGATGGCGGAGATCAGCGGCGCCAGACGGAAGGAACCGCGCAGCGGCCGGTAGGCGATGCGCTCCACCGTCCAGCCGTACATCGCGGTCAACACCACCGAGATGATCAGCACCACCGCCAGCGCCAGCGGCACCCAGGTGATGCCGAGCCAGCCGAGGATCAGGAAGGTGATGATCGTGTGGAAGGCACCGATCATATAGACGTCGCCGTGGGCGAAGTTGATCATGCCGATGATGCCGTAGACCATCGTGTAGCCGATGGCGATGAGACCGTAGATGGCCCCCAACGTCAGGCCGTTGATGAAGAACTGCAAAAAGGCGTCCATGCCTTACCCCTCGACGATGCCCAGGGCGCTGGAGGGGTTGGACGGAGGGAGCTTGGCCAGCCACGGCTGGCCGACGCAACCGGGCCGCTACAGCCATCGACCCCCGCTTGGCCGACAGTGTCGCGGACGGTCCCCCCGTGTGGTCCTTCCCCATCCCTGGCGGCGGCCAATCCCTGTCCGGTTTCCGGCAGGTGTCGCCGTTCTTTCTTGCGTTCGACCCTAGCCAAGCCTCCACGGGTCGGCAAGAGACATTCAAGGAATTCAACGTGCCGACGCCGTGCGTCCCGACGACGTCACGTCCGCGCCCTGCGGCGCACGCCGGAGTCCGCTGACGTAGTGCTCCACACTGCCCTGCACCAGGAACCAGGCGGGGTCTGAGTCGTTGAACACATAGAAGCGTCCACCCCGACCGCAACAACAGAAACGGGAGCGAAGCCATGCTCACCTGGGCACTCGCGTTTTTCATTCTGGCACTACTCGCCGCGCTGCTGGGTTTCACCGGTATCGCCGTGGCCTTTGCCGGTATTGCCAAGATTCTGTTCTTCGTCTTCCTGGCACTGCTGGTGATCAGCCTGATCGCGCACGTCGTGCGCGGTCGCGCACCACCCGTGTAGCCAGCGCACTTCTCTAGACCGGCCTGAACTCGGGCGAGGCCTGACGGCTTCGCCCGAGCAGTCCGTCCGGGCGGAGCGCCAGCACACCCACCAGCAGCAGGAACACCATCACGTCCTTCCAGGCCGATAGTCCGAGGCCAGCCGCCGCGGCCTCGACCATCGCGATCACCAGGCCGCCCAACAGGGCACCGGGCACCGATCCGATACCGCCGAGAATCGCCGCCGCCAGGGCCTTAAATCCGGTCAGCAGGCCGATGTGGAAGTTCACCACGCCATAGTGCAGGAAGGCGAAGCCGCCGGAGATTCCGGCCAGGCCGCCGCCGAGCAGGAAGGCAAAGCCCACCGCCTGCGGCACCGATACCCCCATCAGGGCGGCCGCCTTTGGATCATCGCTGACCGCGCGCAGCGACAGCCCGAAACGCGTGCGCGTCAGGATGCGTGACAGCAGGAACACCAACACCAGAGTCGCCAGCAGCACCACCAGGTGGCCGCGACTCAGCACCAGTGTGAAGCCCGGCGCGTCGATCAGCGTCCAGGTATTGCCGTCGCGATAGGGCAGCCATCGCGTCTTGGCCCCCTGCACCAGGCGCAGGCCCTCCTGCATGGCGATCAGCAGGCCGGTGGCCGCCACCAGCGCGGTCTGCCGACCCCGCGCCGAAGCGCCGACCGGCCCGATCTGCCGGAACACCAGGCGGTCGGTCGCCCAGCTGGCCGCCGCGCCGCCCGCCAGCGACAGCAGCAGGATCACCGGCACCGCCAGGAACCAGCCGTCGCCCAGCCAGTACTCCCCGACCAGATAGGCCAGGTAGGCCTGGAAGGCACCCACGGTGAAGACCGTCCCGAAGGCCAGGTTGAAAACCCCGGACGCGGCGAAGGCCAGCGTGAAGCCGATCGCGATCAGACCGTAGAGCGCGCCCAGCGACAGCGCGTTGATGCCCTGCTGCGCGACATGCAACAGCACCACGGTTGCCGGGTCGGCGGCGGCGTCCCTGGCATGGCGCTGCAGGCCGCGGAATTCCTGGCGCAGGAACTTGGTGAGCTGCTGGATGTCGTAGCGCGACAGCTGGCCATATTGGTCGCTATCGAGCTGCGTGATCTGCCACTGGCCGCCGCTCTCGGTGCGCGGCAGGAACCAGCAGACAATCCAGCCGTGTGGCGCCTGGACGCCAGGATCGCGCCGGGTCCAGTCGAAGCGGACCGCCGCCGTCTCGTCGCGCCGGCCGATCCGCGTCTCGCTGCGCAGGTACAGCGGATCCGTGGTGAAGCCCGCCAGCAGTGCCTGGCACCGGCGCAGTGGTTCGATCGGCGGCAGCGCCCGGGCCGGCGTCGCGCCAAGGGCCAGCAGCAGCAGACCCGCCAGCAGGCCCAACAACAGCAGACGCTGGCCGCGCCATGGGGACAGCACAGGCAGCGGGATGACGGGCGGGACGACCAGCGACATGGCGCGGATCGTCAGCCGCCACCGCCGGTCTTGTCAAGACCATCTAAATGACTTTAGATGGTTACATGCAGACCGCGATCCTGACCTCGCCCGGCTCCCGCGCCGCCAGCCTCGATCTGGTGGCCGGCATGCTGGCACTAAACTTCACCAACACCTCCTCCGGGCGCGGTGGGCCGGAGCATATGGAACATCTGCGCAGTGCCGGCGACGTGCTGGCCTGGGCGCACCACGCCGGCGCCCTGACTGACACCGAACTTGCGGCGGCCAGCGCCCAGATGGCCCCAGGCAGCGCCACCGGCGCACGGCTGTTTGATGCGGCGCAGGCTTTGCGCGAGGTGATCTATCGCATCGGCCTGGCCTTCGCCGAGGGTCGGCCGCCGCCACTGGAAGCATTGGACGAGCTGGCCGCCACGCACGCCGCCTGCCTGGCCAGCGCGCGCCTGACGCGGCGCCAGGCGGGCGGCTACGCCTGGGCCTGGGATGCCCGACAGGAGTTGACGCACGCAGTCCTCGGCCCCATCGGGCTGTCGGCGGTCGGCCTGCTGCTCGGTATGGATCTGTCACGGGTCAAGCAGTGCTGCGGCCAGCATTGCGGCTGGCTGTTCTTCGACCTGACCAAGAACAAGCGTCGGCGCTGGTGCGAGATGAGTGTCTGCGGCAACCGGGCCAAGCAGCGCGCGCTCCGCCAGCGGCGCGCCGCCGCCGACCCAACCTAGCAGTTCGGCCGCCAGGGCTCGAAGAAGCAGCTGTTCAGGCTGCGCGCCGGCGTCTGATAGCTGCTGTCGCTGCAGGCGCCGAGGGCGGCCAGCAGGACGGCCAGGAGGAGAAAACGGTTCATGGAGGCCTCCGCACCCGCCGCCCGGGTGCGGCGACCAGGGTTGCATCATGCCCTTTCTTGCCGGCGCCGTTCCAGACCACTGATGACGATTGTGTTCGATGACAGCGGCCGCGATCTGGAGCCGGTGGCGCCCGCGGCCTAGACTGCCGGGCCAAGGCCACCGGAGGAGCCCGCCATGACCGCTGTCCAAGCCGCCGCCCCGCAGCGCTTCACCGTCAGCCGCGCCGAGGGCGCGGTCTTCGATCCTAAGGGCCTGCGCAGCTTCTTCACTTATCGCGACCTGGGGATCGGCGCGGCCACCGGCGGCGCCTATCACGCCCAGGTTATCCGCGCCAAGGAGGCCTGCGCCAAAGGCACCGGCCCGCATCGCCACGGCCTCGGCTTCCAGATGGTCTACGTGCTGCAGGGCGAGGTGACCTTCTGGTACGAAGGCCAAGGCAGCTTCACCTTCACTGCCGGTGACAGCGTGTTGCAGCCGCCAGGCATTGGCCACGAGCTGACTAGCTGCAGCGCCGACTGCGAGCTGCTGGAGATCACCAGCCCGGCCGAGTTCTCCACCGACCCCGCCTGACCAGGGCTGCCCGAGAGGCCGGGCTGAGACAAGACAGCGCTTAACCCGGCGAAGGCGCTATGCTAAGCGCCTGCCGCAACCAGAACAGCCTGCCTGCCAAAGGATCGCCCATGAGCCCCGCCGAGCCCGCCACCAAGCTGAAGCCCGCCGCCAGCCGCGCCGCCTTCGTGTGGGAGGATCCCTTGCTGCTGGAGGAACAGCTCAGCGAGGACGAGCGCATGGTGCGCGATGCCGCGCGCGCCTACTGCCAGGACAAGCTGATGCCGCGCATCAAGTTGGCCAACCGCCACGAGACCTTCGACCGCGCCATCATGAACGAGATGGGCGAGCAGGGCCTGCTGGGCGCCACCTTGCCGGAGACCTATGGCTGCTCGGCGGTGAACTATGTCTGCTACGGCCTGGTGGCGCGCGAGGTGGAGCGGGTCGACAGCGGCTACCGCTCGGCAATGTCGGTGCAGTCCTCGCTGGTCATGCACCCGATCTATGCCTATGGCACCGAGGCGCAGCGGCGCAAGTGGCTGCCCAAGCTGGCGACCGGCGAGCTGGTCGGCTGCTTCGGCCTGACCGAGCCCGATGCCGGCTCCGACCCCGGCGCCATGCGCACCATGGCCAAGAAGGTCGACGGCGGTTACCTGCTGAACGGCGCCAAGATGTGGATCACCAACTCGCCGATCGCCGACCTCGCGGTGGTCTGGGCCAAGAGCGATCCCGACAACAAGATCCGCGGCTTCGTGGTCGAGCGCGGCATGAAGGGTTTCACCACGCCGAAGATCGAGGGCAAGTTCTCGCTGCGCGCCTCGGTCACCGGCGAGATCGCGCTGCAGGACGTCTTCGTGCCGGACGACAACCTGCTGCCCAACGTCGAGGGGCTGAAGGGGCCCTTCGGGTGCTTGAACCGCGCGCGCTATGGCATCGCCTGGGGCGCCACCGGCGCCGCCGAGTTCTGCTGGCACGCGGCCCGCCAGTACACCCTGGACCGCAAGATGTTCGGCCGCCCGCTGGCGGCGACGCAGCTGATCCAGAAGAAACTGGCCGACATGCAGACCGAGATCGCGCTGTCGCTGCAGTCCGCCCTACGGGTGGGGCGCCTGCTGGACGAGGGCAAGGAGCTGCCCGAGGCCATCAGCCTGATCAAGCGCAACGCCTGCGGCAAGGCGCTGGACATTGCCCGCGTCGCCCGCGACATGCACGGCGGCAACGGCGTGTCGGACGAATTCCACGTCATTCGCCACGTCATGAACCTCGAGGCGGTGAACACCTACGAAGGCACGCACGACGTCCACGCCTTGATCCTCGGCCGCGCACAGACCGGCCTGCAGGCTTTTTCCTGAGAGCGCCGCGAACGGGCCACGCGGTGGCCTGAATTGCGCGGCAGGGTATTCGGGCTGCGCGAGGGCCCTCGTGGCTCGGCATGTCATCCCGGACGGCGCATCGCGCCGATCCGGGAACCATCTGGCGGCCAGGCGCGGCATGGATCCCGGCTCTCCGCTGCGCTGCGGCCGGGATGACGTCCAGGGGGAATGGCATTGCTGCGCTCGGTGCTCTCGGGCTTTCTCTGGCTGGCCGCCCTGCCCGTGGTCCTGGGCAGCCTCGCCGCTCTCGGCGGGCCCTGGCACTGGAGCCTGCTGCTGGCGACGCATTTCCGCCCGCAGATGGCGCTGGCCGCCCTGCTGCTCGGGCTGTTCGCCCTGCCCCTGCGGCAACATTGGACGGCAGCCGTCCTGGCACTCTGCCTGCTGGCCAACGGCTGGCCGCTGGCCACCGCCTGGCAGGCCAAGGCGGCGATCCATCCGGCCGCCGTCGGCCAGCCGCTGCGGGTCGTGGCCTACAACGTCTACTACGGCAACGACCGCATCGAGAGCCTGGCGCCCGAGCTGCTGGCGCTGGACGCCGACCTGATCCTGCTGACCGAGGTGCTGCCGCGCCAGGCGCCGCTGATCGAGGCACTGACGGCGGCCTACCCCTACCACGCCCTGCCCGGGGCCGCGGGCAGCCAGGGCGAGGCGCTGTTCAGCCGCCTGCCGCTGGGCGAGACGGTGCGCCGTCGCGCCACCGAGTCCGCCAGTCTCTGGATCGTCCAGGCCGAGTTCGCCGGCCAGCCGCTGGAGCTGCTGCTGGGCCATCCCCTGCCGGCCACCAATGGCCACCTGGACGAGGTGCACCGCCGCTGGTTCGCGGCGGCAACCGAGGCCCTGGCCGAACTGCCGCCGGACCGGCTGCGCCTGGTCATGGGCGACCTCAATGCGACGCCCTGGTCCTCCCGCCTGGCGGCGCTGCTGGACGCCGGCGCGCTGCGCTGGACCGGCGACGGCCTGGGTACTTGGCCCAGCAACTTGCCGCGCTGGCTGTCGCTGCCGATCGACCAGGTGCTGGTCTCGCCCGGCTTCGCGGTTACCGCCGCACGCATCGTCACCTGGCCGGGCAGCGACCACCGCGCGCTGGTCGTCGACCTTAGGCTACCCATGCAGGAATAGCGCGGGCGCGGACGCCCCGCCGTCTGGCAGCTTGGCGGCCATGACCGCGGTCGTCGCCCCCGTCGAATCCCCCGAGCGCACGGTGATGCTGGGCATCGGCTGCACGGCGCTGGCCTATGGCCTCTTCACCTGCCACGACGCCGTCATCAAGCTGCTGACCGTCAGCCTGTCGGTCTGGCAGATCATGTTCTTCCGCAGCCTGACCATCGTGATCGCCAGCCTGGCGATTGGCCGGCGCCCGCTGGTCGAGCGCGCCCTGGCCACCAACGCGAAGAAGCCGCTGCTGCTGCGCGGCGTGGTGATCCTCGGCGCCTGGCTCTGCTACTACAACGCCGCCAGGCACCTGCAGCTTGCCGAGGTGACGACGCTCTACTTCGCCACGCCGGTGCTGGTTTCGCTGCTGGCCATCCCGCTGCTCGGCGAGTCGATCAATCGCGGCCGCTGGATTCCCGTCGCGCTGGGCTTCGTCGGCGTCATCGTCGCCAGCGGCGTCGCCGAGTTCCACTTCGCCTGGCCGATGGGCCTGGCGCTGATGGCGGCCTGCCTGTGGGCCTGGGCGACGATCCAGGTGCGGCAGATCGCGCTGCGCGAGCCGACCTTGATCCAGATGCTCTACTCCAACAGCTTCTTCGTCGTGGTCTGCGGTGGTGTGCTGGTCTTCCTTTGGCAGACGCCGACCTGGCACGAACTCGCCCTGCTGGTCACCGTCGGCGTGATTGGCGGCCTGGCGCAGTTCTTCATGTTCGAGGGGCTGCGGCGCGCGCCAGCCTCGGTGCTGGCACCCTTCCAGTACAGCTCGCTGCTCTGGGCCTTCGTGCTGGGCTGGCTGATCTGGGGCGACTGGCCGCGCGACGAGGTCTTCGCCGGCGCCGCCCTTATCCTGGCCAGCGGCGTGCTGGCGATCTGGCTGCGGCGGCGCCTGCGGGTGCGCTAGCCGCGGGGCTTTGTCGAATCCTGGATAGAGACCGGCGCCTCGTTGGCGAGCCGACGGCGGAGGGAGCGCGCCAGAGTGGCCGGGCACGCCCGAGGGAGCCGTCATGAAGATCACCGCCGTTACCTATTCCAAGCACACCATCAAGTTCGAGCCGGCCTTCCGCCCCTCGTGGGACACGCGGCCACGCACCTCCTTCACCTGCGATCTGGTGCGCGTGGAGACAGACCAGGGCGTCACCGGCATCGGTGCCGGCTATGGCGTCGCCGGCGTCGAGAGGTTCGCTGAGCTCTTCGTCGGCCGCGACCCGCGCGACCTGGAGCGGCACTTCCGCATCATCGAGAACATCTCCTTCCACTATGGCCGCTTCTACCCGCTCGACCTGGCGCTGTGGGACCTCTACGGCAAGCTGCTGGGCGAGCCGGTGTGGCGCCTGCTCGGCGGCGGCTCCGGTCGCGTGCGTTGCTACGCCTCCTCCGGCTCGCTGAAGACTCCGGAGGAACTGGCCGAGATCGCGCTGCGCTTCAAGGCCGAGGGCTTTCCCGCCATGAAGGTGCGCTTCCAGCGGCCGCGCTGGCAGGACGACATCGCCGCGCTGCGCGGCGTGCGCCAGGCGGTGGGCGACGACTTCCTGCTGATGGTCGACTGCAACCAGGGTTGGCGCATGGAATGGGACCAGGCGGTGCCCTGGACCTACAAGGACGCGCTTACGGTCGCGAAGCACCTGGAGGAGCTCGGCGTCTACTGGATGGAGGAGCCGCTGCACCGCGGCGACTATGCTGGGATGCGGGCGCTGCGCACCGCCACGCCGGTGCGCATCGCCGGCGGCGAGCTGACCAAGGAGCTCTACGAGCTGCGCGAGCTCATCACCACCGGGTGCCTCGACGTGCTGCAGCCCGACGCCGTCTGCACCGGCGGCATCACCGGCCTGCGCAAGATCGCCACCCTGGCACGCGAGCATAACCTCGACTTCACGCCGCACACCTGGGGCGACGGCATCGGCCTGATCGCCAACGCCCAGCTCGCCGCCGGCGCCCACACCAAGCTGCTGGAATTCCCCTACGACCCGCCGGAGTGGCTGCCGACGATCCGCGACTTCCCGCTGGCAGCACCGCTGCTGGCCGACAAGGAGGGCTGGATCGATCTCGGCGACGCACCCGGCCTCGGCCTGGTGCTGGACGAGGAAAAGCTGAAGCGGACGAGGGTCGGCTGATCCTGCGTGCACTCAGACGACGATGGGCTGGGCCAGGATCCACAGGCTGAGCACCGTCAGGCCAACCATGAACAGCATCATGGGCACCTGGCTGGCGATGGCCTGGCGCCGTCCCTGGTAGAGCCGCAGCGCCTCGGCGTGTGAGACCAGCACGCCAAGCGCGTGGCCGGTCACCAGCGCGGCCGCCGCGATCCACCAGACCTGCCTGGCAGTGATCGCGCCGAGGTCGATGGTCCGGTGAGCATCGCCGAAGAGATCCTGCCCATTGCCCAGGGGATCGCTGGCGATGGGCAGAATGAGCTGGCCGGCGAGGAGCAAGTAGGAGAGGTAGTGCGCCAGGTGATAGGCCACGGCGATTGGCAGCAGCGACCCGGCGAAGCCCGAGAAGACCCGGCGCCAGGACTGCTGGGGCCCGGCCGCGAGCCGAATGACAAGCGCAAGGCCGGCATAGGCAAGCAGGGCTGTGGCCACCGTCGCCAACTGGCCCAGGGTATAGACGAGCTTCAGGATATCGACGCCGCCGGCCCTGAGGTCGAGCAACCAGGGCCGCAGACTCTGGGAGCGAGTGATGTAATCCAGCACCATCGCCCAGAAGGGCGTTTCGGAGAGGCCGTCGAACAGCACCAGCCCGATCAGCGTGACCGCGAAGACCGCGCCTATCACGCCCAGTTCGATGGCGATCAATCCACTGGCCGGGAGCCGAAGGCGGAGGCGGCCCGGCTCCACAGCCAGCGGCGCGACGTGGCCGAGGAGCCCGAAAAGCCGTGACACCGGATCGGCAGCGCCGAACCAGGCCGGCGCCCCGAAGACGATGGATCCAGCGAGTAGGACCAGAAGGTAGCCACCGGCGATGACGACCGTCGCGCGCGGATCTTCAGACCACTCCGAGACGATCTCGATCCAGGCGATACCAAGGAGCCCCAGCACGGACAGCAGGCCAAGCCATCTTGGCGCCGGCAGCATCGGACGATGCCGACCAGCAAGCCAGAGCGTCGCATCGACGATTAGCCGAAAGGGATTGCCCGCGCTCCAGGGCTCGATGACGAGCGCCGCGAACAGCACGATGCCCACCCACCAGATCACCCAGACGAAGACGGTGGCGAAGTTGTGCGTCGGGGACTCCGGGCCAAGCAGTCCCGTCACAGCGACGCCAACAAGTAGCGCGAGAGCGGCAATCCTCAGCAACCAGCCGCTTGCGGCCGAGAGCCAGCGTGGTATCGGGACGACGACCGACAGGAAACCAACAGGCAGTGGCCGCCGTATCAGAAAGGAGCCAAGGAATGACAGTGCGATGGCCGCGCCTGCCCCAGCCAGGTAATAGCCCAGTGGCAGCGGCAGATCGTAGCGCTGCGCAAAAGCGTGCGCCGCGGCGGCCGTGGGCCAGGCCGCGGTGCCAGCCAGCACCAGTACGAGCGTGACCGGCCACACCCTCACGGTGCGCGCACCTCGATGTAGAGCACAGCCCTTTCTCGGGTGCCGAGCAAAGCAGTCTCCACGTGTTGGACCAGCGGAAAGCGCCCAGTGCTGCTGGCGTGGAAAACGACGAGCGCTTGCTGCCCCCCAACGGCGGCGAACTCAATATCATAGCCGTGCAGGTGCAGATCTCCGTCACCAGCTCCCAGCAAGGTGATTTCAACCTGTGCGCCGAGCAGCACCTGGATGGTCGGCGGCTCCGCTGCCGTGGGATCGATCTCGACGGTGAGTCGATAGACCTCTCCCGCCGTCACCTCCGCCGGTTGCCCAGTCGTCGCCGGGGCATCGTGCGCAAGCGACGGCTGCAATCCAACCAGCAGCAACAGCGATGCGATTACCGGCGCTCTTCGCGTCATCGTCTGCCAGCCCGTTAGTAGCCGAGGCCGCGCCGGCCCACGCCGGCGCGGCCATTGCTTCCCTAGTGCCCGGCTAGGCTGTTCCACTCGGGCAACAGCACCAGCGAATTGGGATTGAACCCCATCTCCTTGAGCGTATCCATTGAGGCGACGACCTCTTGCTTCTGGAGGTCGATGACCGTCACCGAGCCGTCATCCATGCCGGGAAGGTTCAGCAGCGCGTTCTGCACGAAGCCATAGCGTTCGTCCTTGGTCATGCCGACGTGGTGTGCCCCACCACCGGTCGGCAGTGTCTTGATCAGCTTCGGTGCCAGGACGCCACCCGCCATGTCGAAGATATGCAACTGGCCCGGCACCCCGGTGGTTACGTAAAGCTTGTCGCCCTTGGCGTTGAAGTAGATCTCGAGCGCCACGCCGGCACCGATCGAGCCGAAGTCGAAGACCTGGCTCGCGTCGAAGTCCTTAGTCTTGTCATTCCAGACCAGTGCCCAGAGCGCCCCGCCGAACATGTTGGTCACGTAGAAGGCTGGCACGTCGCCCGGTACCGAGAGCACCTCGACCGGTGCCTCGCCAGACGGCGACGGCTTCGTCGAAAGCTTGATCTGGCCCAACGGCTCCAGCGTGCTCGCCTTGACGACCGAGACTGTCTCGTTCGCCTGTTGCAGGTCGGCGCTGACGGTGTTGGAGACAATCAGGCGGTCGATAGCGGTGTTCACCGCCGCCCCGTGCGGAAAGGTACCCGGCAGCTTGACCTCGCCGGTCACTGCGTCGTCGGCCACCCGTCCCTGCCATACGTTCGCGGAGTTCATGCACGTCAGATACCAGTATTCGTTCGCCGCATCGAAGATGACATCCTCAGCGAATGAGCAGTTCGGGATATCGATGACGCGCAGGCGCGGCGGGAACTGATTCATGTCCATGACCTGCAGGGACGTTCCGACCAAGCTGGTGAGATAGGCCTTCGACATGGTGCGATCGTAGAAGATGTGATGCGCCACGCCCGCTGGATCGAGCGGGAAGTCCACCAGGATTTTGCCGAACGCCGGGCTCTCGGGGTCGACGTCGACGATGGCGATGCCTTCGCGCCGCTCCTGCGTGGCCGTCAGTTTCAAGCTCTTAATCTGATCGGGTGTCTTGCTCTCGTAGTTCATCATCGCGAGGATTTCTGCCGAAGCAGTGCCGCCCCAGGCAATCGCAAGGACGGTCAGAATTACGAAAAAGCGTGTCATGTCGTTCTCCCGTAGCCTTGATCGGCATCAAGCAGGTTTACGCCGGTAATCAATTACGCTGCGGGATGAGCGACCAATGTTCAAGCGCTATATTTGACTTAGGGTACAGTAATGTAAGTTTATGCAATCATACATAGTTTATATTACTGAATATCATTCGCTCCGGTACCAATTCCACACCATTGTTGAACTTCACTGCTGGTCCACGCTACAGGGCCCAACCCGCTGCAATCCCGTCTTCATTCATAAAGTTATTGGACTGGCTCCTGCGGATTCTTGGCGACACTTGCCGGGCTGGATGGCCTATTCCACGCACGCACTGCACATTGCGCCATGGCCAGCCTGGTGCCGAACGAAGAAACACTGACTTGGACGACAGTCCGGACAGTGCGCACGGCAATGCCGCGAGGTCCGCTGGGATTGCCGCAAAGGAAACAGACTGGCGAGACCGCCTCGGGTCTACTAGATGGACTGCTCCCATGAGCACTGGAGCAGCCCCATGACGACCGCCTGCGGCCTGGATTTCGGCACTTCAAACTCGGCCATCGGCGTGATCCGCGATGGCCGCGCCACACTCACCCGGCTGGAGGACGCGGGCGCCCTCTTCCCCAGTGCGATCTTCTTCGACTTCGAGCTAGGCCGACCGCTGTTCGGCGCCGCCGCCATTGCCGCCTACATGGCTGGCGCCGAGGGGCGGCTGATGCGGGCCTTGAAGTCGATCCTCTCCAGCAGCCTGGTCAAGGAATCGACTCAGCTCAACAAGCGCGGCATCACGCTAGAAGCTGTGATCGCGCTCTTCCTCGGCGAGATGAAGCAGCGGGCGGAGCAGGAGCTGGGGCGGCCAATCGATGCCGTGGTGCACGGCCGCCCAGTTCACTTCGTCGATGGCGACCCGGCCGGCGACCGCTTCGCCGAGGACACGCTGACCTCCATCGCGCGCCAGGTCGGCTTCAAGCATATCGCCTTCCAGTACGAGCCGCTGGCCGCCGCGCGCGCCTATGAAGCCACCATCACCGGCGAGACCCTGGCGCTGATCTGCGATCTTGGCGGCGGCACCTCAGACTTTTCCATCATCCGTCTCAGCCCGGCACGCCATGCGCTGGCGGAGCGCCAGGACGACATCCTGGCCAGCTTCGGCATCCGCCTGGGCGGCACCGACCTCGACCGCCAGCTGTCGCTCGAGGCGGTCATGCCGGTGCTGGGCCTGGGATCGCTGCTGCACAACAAGAACCTGCCGATGCCACGCAGCCTCTACCGCGACCTGGCCGACTGGCCGAGCATCAACCAGCTCTACACGCCGGCGAACCGCCGACTGCTGCGCGAACTGCACGACGACGCGCAGGAACCGGCCAAGCTGGCGCGCCTACAGACGATCGTGACGCAGCAGCTTGGCCATCGCCTGGCGCTCGCCGTCGAGGCGGCGAAGATCACGCTGTCGGACCGCCCCTCGGCCGCCATCGACATGGACTTCGTGGAAACCGGCCTGGTCGCGCCGGCGCGCCGCGACCTCTTTGAAGACGCCGTCGCCGGTGACCGTGCGCGCCTGGCCGAAGCGGTGCGGGAAACGCTGCGGCGGGCCGGCCTCGCGGCCGACGACCTCGGCAGCGTCTTCCTGACCGGCGGCTCCAGCCGCGTGCCGGTGCTGCGCAAGGCCATCGCCAGCGTGGTCGACCCGGCGAAGTTCGTTGCCGGCGACGACCTGCTCTCGGTGGCCCACGGCCTGACCGAGGAAGCGCGCCTGCGCTTCGGCTAAAGCGCCGCCATTACGCCGCGCTGCGCCCGCGCCACCTTGCGTTCCCGCAGCGCGATGTAGACGCCACTGGCGACGATGATGGCGATGCCGGCCCAGGTCCAGCTGTCGGGGAAGTCGCCGAACACCAGGTAGCCCAGCGTCGCCGACATGATCATTTCACTGTAGTAGAAGGGCGCCAACAGCGAAGCCTCGGCGAAGTCGTAGCTGCGGATTAGCAGGAAGTGGCCGACCACGGCGATGGCGCCGATGCCGGCCATCATCGCCCAGGCCTCGGTGTCGGGCCAGATCCAGACCCCTTCGCCGCCCGCCAGCATCACGCCGCTCAGCACCACGTTGCCGAGCAGCGCGGTGTAGGTCAGCGTCACCAGCGGTGGCGCCGTGCCGGCCAGCTTCTTGGTGGCGATGACGTAGAAGGCGAAGCTGCAACCGCTGCCCAGTGCCAGCAGCGAGCCGAAGCTGACCTCCTGGAAGCCGGGCCGCACGATGATCAGCACGCCGACGAAGCCCAGGCCGACGGCCAGCCGGCGGCGCCAGCCGACCTTTTCGCCCAGCAGCCAGGGCGACAGCAAGGTCACCAGCAGCGGGCTGATGAAGGAGAGCGCCAGGGTGTCGGCCAGCGGCAGTACCGCCAGCGCGCCGAAGAAGCAGATGGTAGCCCCCATCAGGAAGCCACCGCGCAGCACCTGCAGCCCCTGCCGCGGCAGCAGGATGGCCTTCAGGCGGTAGCGCCAAAGGACGAAGGGCGCCAGGAACAGGAAGTGGAAGAAGAAGCGCGCCCAGGAGATCTGCCAGACCGAGTAGGTGGTCGAGAGATACTTCCCCAGCGCATCCATCGCCGGGATGATGAAGAAACCCAGGCAGATGATGGCAATGCCGGTCAGCGGATTGCGGACGGTGGGGGTGGTGGTCATGGCGGCGCGGAGAAGATCACGCCGGCACCCCGCCGTCGAGATGCAGGACGTCGGGGTCTAGGGTGGGGCAAAGCGCAGCCCAAGCAGCCCGACCGCCAGGAGGCGCCGGTCTTGGCTGAGCCCCAAGCTGGCCGGACTCCGCGCATCGGGCAATTCAAGCAGGACGAGGAGCTCCGCCTGCCCGGGCTGTCGGGGTGGCAGTGGCAGGGTCAGCGGGCTGGGGGCATCGCGCTCCAGGCTCCACTGCCGCGCCTCGCCGTCGCCCAGAGTGATCTGTACCCGCTGCTGGCCCAGCCCTACCGCCAGAAAGGGCCTGACAGCGAGGGACAGGGTTTCCGCCTGCTTCGGGATAGCGGACCAGGGAATCGCCAGACTGGCCTGCCCGCCGGAGGACCAGACGCCCCAGTCCTCGAGGCCGGACCAGCCATCGCGCAACAGGGCGTCCAATTCGGGGTGGCGGCTATTAATCGATGCTGAATAGATGAGCTGCTGCGCTGGCACCACATGGTAAGTGCGGTTGGCCCACGCCAGACCGCTGAAGGCGGTGCCGCGCAGGAACTGCGGATCGCGCCAATCCCAAAGCCGATCGTAACCTGCGACCTTGCCAACGTCGGTCGGCAAGTAGTTCCAAGCCACCTGGTCGACCTCACCCGCGGCGCGCAGATGGACCCAGCCAGCGAAGAGCACCGAGAGCAGGGCCAGCGGCCTGGCCAAGCGCCAGGCGGGTGACGCTCCGGCGGCGAGCCGCGTGGCGGCGGGCAACAACAGGACGAAGCAGAAGGGCAGCGCATCGCTCATCAGACGCGGGCCGACGCTGTGACCGCCGAACCAGTTCGGGCTGACAGCCGCCAGGACCCACTGCGCAAGCAGCATCGCCGCCGATAGCTGCACCAGCGGATCGCGGCGCGCCACCCGGTCGACAAGGGCCGCCACGCCGAAGAGCAGGAAGGGACACCAGACCAGCAGCCCGCGCGAGGGGCTTAGCAAAGGGCCCCACATTGCCTCGCTCCAGGTGATGTAGGACCGCCACTGAAAGGAGCCGGGCTTGTAGTAGTTCGGCAGCGGTGCCCCATAGATCATCCAGTAGCAGGCAATCCATACCAAGGCGATCGCCCCACCGATTGCCAGGAATCCCAAGAGTTGGCGCCGGTGATGCAACAGCAGATGGACCGATACCAGGAACACGAAGGCCCCGGCCCAGGGTCGGCAGATCACCGCGAAAGCGACGGGGATAGCGGCCCAGAGAATGGCGGACGGGCGCGTCCGGCCCGCCAGAAGCAGGAGCAAGGTCGCGCAGTAGCACAGCATCACCGGCCCGTGTTGCCAGAGACCCCGCGTCGCGGTGGAGACCAGCGGCGTCGCCAAGGCGAAGATCAGGGTCAGGATGCCCGCCAAAGCGGCTGGCCGGACAGGCGGCGCAGCAGGAGGAAAAGCAACCAGGCCGTCAGCGCACCCAGGATCGAGGCCGCGATATGCGAGACCCTCGCCCAGTCTGCCCGCGCCAGGTAGGAGGGTTTGTCCAACACCGGATCGAACGGCGAGAGCGCCGCGACGATCGGCAAGGCCAGGATCGATGCGCCCAGCGGATACAATGGCAAGGCCCGCGTGCCTTCCCATTGAATGGCGTGGTGCGCTTCGTAGGTTTCCACGAAGCGCGTGACCTCCGGCGATCCGCTGGTGAGCAGGGCATAGCTCACCGGCACCGCCAGGTAGCTGTCGCTGTCGTGGCGGACCGGCAGAGCGACGAACAAGACCGCCAGGAGGACGGCCATGACGAGCGGCAGGCGGCCGGCGCTCCATAATCTGTTATTGTAGTGCGGCAGTTCTGTAGAGAGGGAAGGACGCGGCGCCTGAAGCGGCGCCAGCGTCATCGCGCCGTCGTCCCCGCCGCGGGATGCAAGCGGTCAACGCGGAAGCGCAGCAGGTACCAGAGCGCCTTGAGGCCGTCGGTCCAGCGGATCTTCTTGCCCTCGGCATAGGTGCGCCCGTAGTAGCTGACTGGGCTTTCGTAGAGCCGCCAGCGCTTGGCGCGGGCGACGCGGGCGCAAAGCTCGACCTCGATGCCGAAATCGTTGGACGTGAGGCGCAGCGAGCGCAGCACCTCGGCGCGGAACATCTTGGTGCAGACCTCGATGTCGGCGAGCTGCTGGTTGTAGAGCAAGTTGAAAACGCCGGAGATCAGCCTGTTGCCGAGGTAGTGGTGGTAGTAGAGCGCCCGATGCGGCAACCCGGCGAAGCGACAGCCAAAGACCGCGTCGGCCACGCCACGACCGGCGATCAGGCCGTACATGACGGTCCAGTCAACCGGGTCGTATTCCAAGTCGGCGTCCTGGATCACCACGATCTCGCCGGTGAAGGCGCCGAAGCCGGTGCGCAGCGCGCCGCCCTTGCCGCGGTTCTTCTCGTGCAGGATGACGCGCAGCGTGACCTCGTCACCCGCCGTCGCCGTCAGCTCCCCTTCGCCGTCCAGCGCGAAGCCGGCGCCGCGCAGTGTCCCGCCCGGCGCGGCACGCTGCATCCACTCGCGGGTGCCGTCCTTGGAGCCGTCGTCGATCAGGATGATTTCCTTGGCGACACCGGGCAACGCGGCCGCGGCGGCGACCACGGCCCGTCCCAGCGTGACACGCTCGTTGTAGACAGGAATGACGATGGAAAGCATGGCCCCTATGCCCTGTTGACGCCTGCTTAGCGGACTGCCCGGCCGGCGGCAAGGCAGCTTGCCGAGGCAGCGGATTACGGCGAGGCTAGCCGGCGGACCCTACCGGACCAGGGAGGCTTGATGATGCCGCGACGTCTTTGGGTCAGTGTTACCGGCTTGCTTGGCCTGTCGCTGTCGGCGATGGCCGATCCTGCCTTCGTCGCCGGCGACCGCTTCGTCTACGAAAGGACCAAGTACGACGCAACCGGCGCGGAGACCGAGCGCAGCGACGTAACCTGGCAAGTGCTCGAATCTACCGAGACCGGGCACCGGATCCAGATCGACGAGCTGTTGAGCGGCACGCCGACCGCCACGGTCTGGAACTTCGATCGCGACAACAACGCCCTGTCGCAGGAAATCGGGCACTGCCGCAACGTCAACGATCCCGACAGCGGCCGCTATCGCTGGCCGATGAGCAACGACTCCACCTGGGACGTCGCCTTCGACGTCACCCAGGTCTGTCAGTACGAGACGCTGGAGACCAAGCCCCAGGCACACTGCGAGTCCAGCGCCAAGGTCGTCTGGCAGGGCGAGTATGAGTTCCTCACCCTGAAGCTGCCGGCCATCGCCATCGAGCGCGTAGTGGCCTGTGGCGGCCCGGGCAGCGGCTTGGCGGGTGCCATCGCGGTGCGCTGGGAAAAGGAACTGCTTTGCCCGACGCTCGGCGTGCGCTGCACTTTTGAGTACGACTGGGTCGGGCTGGCTGCCGGCCAGTGGACGGCCGCCTCGCTGCAGGCCTTCCGCGACGACGCGGAGCACCAGCGCTACAGCGGCCGCGTGCGCGAGGTCATCAAGGACACCGAACTGAAGTAGACCGCCAGCCCCTCAGAAGAAGGCGATGGTGCGAATCTCGATCGAGGCGCGCGGCGGCGCGTCGGCCGGTGTGGTCGGATCGGCGAAGGCGGTGTGCGCCGACCAGCGCGCCCGGCCCCGGTCGCTGTCGAAGCACTTGATCAGCACCACCTCGTCGGTCGCCATGGCCGGGAAGTAGAACCACTGGTGCCGGTCGCTGTGATGGAACAGGTAGGTCTCGCCGACCCGGTCGCGATAGATCAGGTCGCTGGTCACCGCGTCCTCGAAGGCGATGCTGCTGGCATCGGCCAGCGCCAGCGGGAAGTGCAGCAGCGGTGCCTTTAAGGGGCGCCAGACATTGATGAAGGCAAAACGCCGCTGCAGCAACGCGTCGGCTTCGGCCGGCAGCAGGTCGCGCACGCGCTGCGGCGCCGACTTCTCGGTGTAGTCGTTGTGCACGCGGGGTACCGGCTCGCGCACCGGCGTGCCATCGGGCTTGACGCCACCGGCGGTGCGCAGGGTGTGATCGAACACGATCACCCGCTTGGCGCCGGTTTCCGCCGCCACCAGGCGCTCCATCTCGGGGTAGTAGGCGCCCTCCACCGCCGCATCGTCGTAGAGGTCGAGCGCGGTGGCATGGCGCAACAGGCGGAAGCCCTGGCGATCCAGCGACAACTCGGCCGCCAGCGGACGCGCATCGCGGATCCTGGTCGTCACCAGTTGCTCCGGCGCGAAGCGCTGTGGCCGGCCGGCCGGCGGCGGGCTGTACTGGTAGGTGAAGGGGCGCTCTGGCGTGGGCGCCAGATAGGTCAAGGTGCCGGTGACGCCCGTCAGGGCCAGGGTACCGCTGTCCATCGGAAAGTTCCTTTCGCCGCTTTCGCCCACCCAAGATGATTAGTTCCGTCGATAAGCGGAATACCGAACAAATCGGATAAACTGTTCCCGCATGGCACGAATTGAGGCTGATGAGACAGCCTGCTCGCCTTGCCACTACCCGTGCTAGATTGAGCGCGTTGTTGCGGTTGCGTCAGTACCCGAGCATCCGAAGGAGCTCCCGTCATGGCCCGTGCAACTTTCCGTGCCCTGCTTGCGCTTTTGACCCCGCTCCTGTTGGCACCGCTGGCGCACGCCCAGTCACCCTGGACCCAGTGGATCGACCAGAACCATTGCGCGATGACGCGCGGCGGCTGGCTTGCCATCGCGCAATCCAATCCGGGCTTCGGCTGGGCGCTATCGCCCGGCTCGCAGAGCAATCCGACTTTCGCCGAGGCCGCGGCCCGGCTCGACGTACTGCGCCTCAGTTCGGCACAGTCCGATACGCCCTTCATGCCGAGCTTCCGCCAGCACTGCTGCCAGGTGAAGATCTGGGAGAACACCCAGACCGGCCAGACCGTGATCATGGGCGACGGGCAGCTGCCGGGTTTCGGCTTCTCGCTCTCGGCGCTGAACATGCCGTTGCAGTGTTGCGAGGACGCGGCCTTCGCTATCGGCGCCGATCCCCTGGGGTGCACCGCCGTGCCGCTGATGTCAGTGGCAGGTGCCGTGGTGACCATGACGCCGACCGGGCCGCTGTCGCCCGCTGGCCCCATCACTATCCCCAGCAACCCGCCGCTCGTCGTGGCTTCCGCCACCAATCCGGCGGTGGCGGCCGGCACCTACCTCGGCTGCTTCCGCGATCCCAACAATCCCTTCGACCTGGACGGCTACCTGGAGCGCAGCTGGCAGAACACGCCGCAGAGCTGTGTCGCGATCTGCGCCAGCAAGGGCTTTCGCTATGCCGGCGTGCAGTACTCGGAAAGCTGCCTCTGCGGCAACGCCTACGGCCAGTTCGGCACCGCGGACAACTGCTCCATGCCCTGTACTGGCGACAGCGGCCAGATCTGCGGCGGGATCAACGCCAACAGCGTCTACGCCACCGGGCGCTGAGCGGCGCCGGTTCGTCACTGTTCTGCCAGACCTCAGAGCCTGTTAGATTGGTGTTGTCTGGGGAGTCTGGGGTGTCACGTATGGCCGAACCAACGCCGCGAGTGTGGGCATGAAGCGCCTGCGCCGCATCCTGTTGATCCTGGTCGTCCTGATTTTTCCCGCTGGTCTGCTCCTGGTCGGCCTGCGTGGCTATGTGGTGCGCAACGCCGTGGTCACCGCCGAGCTGGTGGAGCTACGCGCGCCGATCTCCGGCAACATCACCCGCTTCGACGTGCGCCGCGGCAGCTATGTGGCTACCCGGACCGAAGTCGTGACGATCTCCGACCCCCGCCGCGACCAACGCGAAGTCGAGCGGCTGGCCAGTGACATCGAGCGCGCCGGCGCCGAACTGGCCGCGCGCCAAGCTGATCTAGCCGCCGTCGAGTCCGAACTCGCCGCCTTGGACACACGCCTGGCGCAGTCGCTCGAGGGCCTGCACGCCGACTTGGCCTTGCAGCAGGAAATTGCGCTGGCGCAGCGCAGCGGCCTGGAGGCACGCATCGACTTCCTGACCAAGCAGTTCGAGCGCGCCAAACGCCTGCAAGGCAGCGCCGCCTCGCAGTCCAGCATGGAATCGGCCGATGCCGAGGCCAAGGCGGCGACCGCCGAGCTGCAGGCGCTCGACCTCACGATCGAGCGCCTGGCACAGCAGCAGGGCTACCTTGCCGAAGGGCTCTACATCACTGACCTGGCCAGCGATGCCATCACCATGTCGAGCGACCGGCGCGACCTGTTGGCGAGCCAGCGTCAGGTTGCCCTTGATGTCGCCCTGCTGCAGGTGCAGCTCGACAGCCTGCGGCGCGAGCAGGCCAGCGCCGAGCGCTACCTGGCCGCGGTCGGCGACGTGAACTTGGAGCTGCCCGCCGACAGCGTGGTGTGGGAAGTGCACAAGAGCGCCGGCAGCAGCGTCGCCGCCGGCGTGGAGATGCTGTCCTACCTGTCCTGTGACAGCCGCTTCCTGGAAGCGGCGATCGACGATTCGACGGTGGAACTGCTGCAGCCGAACCACAAGGTGACGGTGCAGCTCTATGGCTCGCACGATGCGGTGCAGGGCCACATTCGATTGGTCTACGGCTCGGCCGGCGAGGAATCGGCGCAGCGCGGCCTGGCGGCGCACGTCGGTGAACTGGGCAACAACGACGCCGTGGTCGTGATCGAAATCGAACCCGCATCGGACACTGCCCGCCAGTACCGCCTCTGCGACATCGGCCGCACTGCCTATGTCGAGTTCGAGGGCATCGGCCTGCTGGATCCCCTGTTGAACCGCATCTTCTAGGGCTGCTAGCCCCCCAGCGCCCGCCTGACCCGCTCGCCCAGCAGCGCCAGGCGCTCCACCGGCTCGTTGGCGAAGACGAAGCGCAGGTACTGCCGGCCGTGCGTCTCGCCCCAGCCCTGCATCGCAGTGGCGCAGACGCCCTGTTCGAACAGCCGCTGCGACAGCGCGGCACCGTCCAGCCCAAAGTCGCTGCAGCGTAGCAGCAGCGACCAGCCGCCGGCCGGCACGCCGACCGGCAGGCCCGCCAGACCGGCCAGGACGGTGTCGCGGCGGCGCTGCAGCTCGGCGACATAGGGCGGCAGGGTCTCGATCGAGCGCTCCAGCGCGATGGCCGCGGCGTCCTGGGCGATTCCGACCGGCACCACGACATTGGCCAGCGAGACCGCCACCAGGTCGGGCAGAAAGGCCTCGGGCGCAACGATCCAGCCGACCCGCCAGCCGATCATGCGCAGTTCCTTCGAGGCCGCGCCGACAGTGATGGTACGCGCCGCCATGCCGGGCAGCCCGGCCGGATGGATCACCCGCCGGCCGTCGAACAGCAGCCGCTCCATGGCGCTGTCGAGGATCAGCAGCAGGTCGTGCTGCCGGCACAGCGCCGCGACCGCCAGCCAGTCGGCCAGCTCCAGCACCCCGCCACTCGGCATCGAGGGCGACATCAACAGCAGCGCGCGGGTCTTCGGTCCGACCGCCTTTGCCAGGGCGGCGCGATCCAGGCGCCAGGTGTCACCTGGGCGGAAGGCGAAGGGCACGAAGCGCGGCACGCCGCCGGCCAGCCGCACGCGGTTGATGATTCCGGCATAGGTCGGGTCGGTGACGATGACCTCATCCCCCACCTCCACCGTCGCCAGCAGCGCGTTCAGCAGACCGGAGAGGCCACCGGCCGCGATCACGCAGTTGCGCAGCCCGTCATAGGCCACGCCGGATAACGTCGAGACGTGGCGCGCCGCGGCATCGCGCAGGTGGCGCTGGCCGACGAAGGGCAGGTAGCTGTTGTCGGCATCGCAGGCCGCTGCCTGGCGGGTCCGCGCCACCACCTCCGGGTCCGGCGGAATGTCGACGTCGAGGTTCTCCAGCCGCAGGAAATCCTGCTCCGGCCGGGCATCGGCCAGCGACCCCATCCGGTCGACACCGATACCGGCAATGTGCCGCAGACGTTCCGGGCGACGATGCAGGTCCATTGCGGTTCTCCTTGTTATCTATTATCTATAATTCAGATTTTGTGAAACCTTTCAAGGGCTGCGGGGAGCCGGACGTACAGCATGGCGCGCGCCGATACCACGCTGGCCGGCCAGATCACCCAGGCGTTGTCGCGCCGCATCGTGCTGGGCGAGTTGCCGCCGGGTGCGCGCCTGCGGCAGGACCAGATCGCCGCCGAGTTCGGGGCCAGCCACGTACCGGTGCGAGAAGCCTTCCGCCGGCTGGAGGCGCAGGGCCTGGCGGTCGGCGAACCACGGCGCGGCGTACGGGTGGCCGCCCTCGACCCCCGCGCGGTGCGGGAGGTGACGGCCATGCGCGCAGCACTGGAGCCGCTGGCCCTGGGCCACGCCATGGCGCAGATGACGTCGGAAGCGCTGGCTGCCGCCAGCGCGGCGCTGGAGGCGGGCGAGGCCTCGCGCAACCTGGAAGTCTGGAACGACGCCAATCGCCGCTTCCATCTGGCGCTGCTGGCGCCCTGCGCCCTACCCCGCCTGCTCGGTACGCTGGCCGATCTGCACAGCGCCAGCAGCCGGATGCTGATCGCCACCTGGCGGGAGCGGAACTGGCAAGGCCGCTCCGACGTGGAGCACCGCGCGCTGCTAGCTGCGGTCAGCGCGAACAAGGTAGCCGCGGCGTCCGAGATCCTGCGGCGCCACATCGTCGAGGCAGGTGAGGCGCTGGCGACGGGCCTCGACTAAGCGACCAGCGCCGCCGCTACGTCGGCCACCGGCGGCTCGACCACGGCGTAGACCGAGACATAGACTTCGCTCAGTTCGCGGTGGATCGACTCCTCGATCTCGCGGCAGACCTGCAGCGCCTGGGCAGTAGTGGTGCCGCTGTCGAAGCTTAGGCCGACCTCGGCATAGCGGCGATGGCCGATGCGCCGCGTGCGCAGGAAGGCCAGCGTGCCCCAGTCCTCGTAGCGCGCCACCACCTCGCGCATCACCAGGAACTTGTCGGCTTCCTCCATCGGCGCGTCGAGCAGCGCAATGATGCCGCCGCCCAGCAGACGCACCACGGTGACGACGATCACCCCCATCACCACCAGTGCGCCGATGATGTCGACCAACTTAAAGATGTAGGTATCGGGAATCGCGACCGCGGCGCAGGACAGCGTTACCACCACCGAGCCAACAGTCATCACCGTGCGATTCTTCACCTGGCCCTTGAGAATGAGCGAGCGGTTGGTGCGATACTCGCGGATCATGCCGCGCAACATCTGGATGTTTACCAGCGAGTTGATGTAGGCGAAGAAGGCAAAGAGCAGTGAGAACAGATAGTTCGGTGGTCCGGTGTTGGTGGTGATCTCGCTCCACACTCGGCTGGCGATGAAGGTCAGGCTGAAGCACATGGCCAGCGCGATAGCCAGCTGCACCATGATCTGAATCTTCTCCAGTCCGAACTCGAACTGGCTGAAGCGCCGGCGATTGACCGCCAGGAACATGAAGAACGAGAAGATATCGATAGCGAACAGCAGCATGCCGCGGATTGCCTCGCTCATGGCCGAGGCAGCGCCCGACATGAAGCCCAGGCCAATGATCGGCACCGCCAGGCAGCAATCGGCGAGGATGGCGTTGCGCAGCACCCGCTCGGCCGAGTTCAGACTCATGCGACGGCCGCTCCCGCCAGGCGGTCGGCCGGGCGCACCGCGATCATCACGTTGTTGACCTTGGCCTTCACCGCCTCCTCGATGCGGCGGCAGACGGTGAGCGAGCGCTCCAGCGCCTGGCCGCCGTCGAACACCAGGCCGATCTCGACATATTTCTGGTGACCGACGCGACGGGTGCGCAGGAAGGCCAGCTCCTCCCAATCGTCGTAGTGCGCCACCACCTCGCGATAGATGCCCAGCTTCTCGGCTTCGTCGATCGGCGCGTCGAGCAGCGTGCGGAGGCCGCCGCTCAGCAGATGGCCGACGGTATAGAGGATCACGCAGAACACGATGACGGCGCCGATGGTGTCGATGGTCTCGAACACCACGCGGTCGGGAATGACAGCGCAGGCCGAGGCCAGCGTCGCCACCACCGAGCTGATCAGCATGATCGAGCGGTTCTTCACCTGGCCGCGCAGGATCAGCGAGGAGTTGGTCTGCAGCTCGCGCAGCAGGCTGCGCAGCATGCCGACGTTGATCACCACGTTGATGTAGGAGAAGCCGGCGAAGATCAGGCAGTAGATGTAGACCGGCATGGGCACCGGAAAAAACATCTGGTGCCAGATCTTCTGGCCGACGAAGAGCATGGTGACCGACATCGACACGGCGATGACGATCTGCACCATGATCTGCAGCTTCTCCAGACCGAACTCGAAGCGGCTGAAGCGGCGTCGGTTGATCGCTATCATGATGCCCAGCGAAAAGACGTCGATGGACACCAGCAGGATGGTGCGCACCGCCTCGGTGGTGGCCGAGGCGCTGCCGGACAGGAAGCCGATGGCGCAGAGCGGCACCGAGATGGCGCAGTCCATCAGGACGCCCGTCATCAGTAGCCGTTCGGTCTGGCTCAGCGCCATCGCGGTGAACCGTCAGGCCCCCTTCACCATCTTGTAGATCGCCGAGTAGTCGAGCGCGCCGTTCCCCTGGGCGACGAACATGTTGTAGAGCTGCGCCGCCTCCGCCCCCAGCGGGATCGAGGCGCCGGACTGGTTGGCCGCTTCGACCGCCAGCTTCAGGTCCTTCAGCATCAAGGTGGCGCCGAAACCCGGCTTGTAGTCGCGGTTGGCCGCCGCCGTCGGCACCAGGCCCGGCACCGGATTGTGGTTCAGCATGGCCCAGCAGCTACCCGACGACTTCGACGAGATGTCGTACAGCTTGGCGGGGTCCAGCCCCAGCTTTTCGGCCAGCGCGAAGGCCTCGGAGATGGCGATCATCGAGATGCCGAGGATCATGTTGTTGCAGACCTTGGCGGCCTGCCCGGCACCGGCGCCGCCGGCGTGGATGATGTTCTTGCCCATCTTGTCCAGCAGCGGCTTGGCCTGGGCGAAGGCGGCGTCGCTGCCGCCGCACATGAAGGTCAGGGTCGCGCCCTCGGCCCCGGCGACGCCGCCGGACACCGGCGCGTCGACGAAGTGCTGGCCGGCGGCGGCCGCGGCCTCGTGCACGGTCTTGGCCGAACTGACGTCGATGGTCGAGCTGTCGATGAAGAGCGTGCCCTTGGGCGCCTGTGCCAGCAGTCCCTCAGGGCCCAGGTAGGCACCCTTCACGTGCGTCCCGGCCGGCAGCATGGTGATTACCACCGCAGCGCCCTTGGCCGCCGCCTGTGGTGTGGCCGCCGGGGTGACCCCGCCGGCCTTGGCGCTGTCCAACGCCGCCGCCACCGGATCGTAGCCCGTGACGTCGTGCCCGGCCGCGGCCAGGTTCTTCGCCATCGGGCCGCCCATGTTGCCCAGGCCCAGGAAACCGATCTTTGCCATCGCTTGCGTTTCTCCCGCTGATTCGGTCGCTTTGATCTGGAAGAATAGTCGATAGTGGCGCTCAGGGCAGTGCAAAGCTGGTCGGGCCTAGTCTGCCGGACGCAAGGCTGGTCGGCGCCAGCGCGGCGTCGCGCCGGCCCGGGAAGTTGTCTATACAAGTCAGCGAAGCAAGCCCCAGGAGTCGTCCCCGTGCCAGAAGGCGGTCTGCAGGAACGCGGTCTCGATCCCTCGCCCAGCGTGTCGGACGAGGTGAAGTACACCACCTGCTACATGTGCGCCTGCCGCTGTGGCATCCGCGTCCACCTGAAAGACGGCGCGCTGCGCTACATCGAGGGCAACCCGCTGCATCCGGTGAACCATGGCGTGCTCTGCGCCAAGGGCTCGGCCGGCATCATGCACCAGAAGTCGCCGGCCAAGCTGACCCAGCCGCTGCTGCGCACCGGCCCGCGCGGCTCCGGCCAGTTCAAGGAAATCTCCTGGGACGAGGCGCTGACCCTGGCCACCGGCTGGCTGAGCGCCATCCGCAACGAGGACCCACGCAAGCTCGCCTTCTACACCGGGCGCGATCAGAGCCAGGGGCTGACCGGCTGGTGGGCCAGCCAGTTCGGCACGCCGAACTATGCCGCGCACGGCGGCTTTTGTTCGGTCAACATGGCGGCCGGCGGGCTTTACACCATCGGTGGCTCCTTCTGGGAGTTCGGCGAGCCCGACTGGGAGCGCAGCAACTACCTGCTGCTGCTGGGCGTCGCCGAGGACCACGATTCCAACCCGATCAAGCTCGGTCTGGCCAAGCTGAAGGCGCGCGGCGCCAAGATCGTCTCGGTCAATCCGGTGCGCACCGGCTACAGCGCCATTGCCGACGAATGGATCGGCATCACCCCTGGCGGCGACGGCCTGCTTGTGCTGTCGCTCTGCCGCGAGCTGCTGCTGGCCGGCAAGGTCGATCTGAAATGGCTCGCCAGCTACAGCAACGCCGCGCAGCTGGTCATCGAAGCGCCGGGCACCGCCGAGAACGGCCTGATCGCGCGCGACGCCGAGGGCCGGCCGCTGGTCTGGGACCGCGCCGCCGCGGCACCGGCGCCCTTCGCCAGCACGGCGACGACGCCAGCGCTGACCGGCCACTACAGCCTGCCTGACGGTCGCCAGGTCCGCCCGGCCTTCGAACTGGTGGCCACCCGCATCCTGGACGAGGCGCACGCCCCGGCCGCGGTCGAGGCGCGCACCGGCGTGCCAGCCGACACCATCCGCCGCATCGCCGCCGAACTGGCGGCCGCCGCCTTCGACGACAGCCAGTCGGTCGAGCAGCCCTGGACCGATGCCTGGGGCCGGCAGCACCAGCGCATGGTCAGCCGCCCGGTAGCGGTGCATGCGATGCGCGGCATCTCGGCCCATGCCAACGGCTTCCACACCTGCCGCGACCTGCACATCCTGCAGATGCTGCTGGGCGCGGTGGATCGCCCGGGTTCCTGGCGCTACAAGCCGCCCTTCCCGCGCCCCGCCCCGCCGCCGGTGCGGCCGGCCGGCAAGCCTGGCCAGGTCGAAGCCGGCAAGGTGCTGCCTGGCCCGCCGCTGGGCTTCCCGGTGGCGCCCGGCGACCTGCTGGTCGAGGCCGATGGCAGCCCGCGCCGCCTGGACAAGGCCTTTTCGTGGGAGGCGCCGCTGGCCGCCCATGGGCTGATGCACCTGGCGATCACCAACGCCTGGAAGCAGGACCCCTATCCGATCGACACGCTGTTCCTCTTCATGGCCAACATGGCCTGGAACTCGGCGATGAACGTCGAGCAGACGCGCGCCATGCTGACCGACAAGGATGCCAACGGCGAGTACCGCATCCCGCGCATCATCTACGTCGATGCCTTCAAGAGCGAGACGGTCGACTTCGCCGACCTGGTGCTGCCCGACACCACCTACCTGGAGCGCTGGGACTGCATCTCGCTGCTCGACCGGCCGATCTGCGATGCCGAGGGCGCGGCCGATTCCATCCGCCAGCCGGTGCTGACGCCGGACCGTAACGTGCGCCCCTTCCAGGACGTGCTGCTGGAGCTGGGCTATCGCCTGGGCCTGCCCGGCATGACCCTGCCAGACGGCGCCAACCGCTTCCCCGGCGGCTACAGCGACTACATCGTCAACCACGAGCGCAAGCCCGGCATCGGCCCGCTGGCCGGCTTCCGCGGCGCCGACGGGATGCAGGAGGGCATCGGCGCACCCAACCCGAAGCAGCTCGATCGCTACATCGAGAACGGCTGCTTCTGGCGCAGCGAGGTGCCGGAGGAAGCGCGCTTCTATCGCTACGCCAACCAGGCCTATCTCGACTGGTCCAAGGGCATGGGCTTCCTCGACGCTGCCGAGCCCATCACCCTGCAGTTCTATGGCGAGGTGCTGCAGCGCTTCCGCCTGGCGGCCGAGGGCCACGGCCCGACACAGCCGCCGGAGCGCGAGCGCGCTCGCGTGGCGCGCTACTTCGACCCGCTGCCGCTGTGGCACGCCCCCTTCGAGGACGAGACCAACGACGAGGTCGACTTCCCGCTGCACGCGGTGACCCAGCGCCCCATGGCGATGTACCACTCCTGGGGCTCGATGAACGCCTGGCTGCGGCAGCTGCACGCCGCCAACCGCCTCTATGTGCCGGCGGGCCTGGCGCAGGCGCAGGGCCTGGTCGACGACGACTGGGTGCGGGTGGTCTCGCGCCACGGCACCGTCAAGGCACAGATCCGCCTGCAGCACGCGCTGAACGCCAAGACGGTGTGGACCTGGAACGCCATCGGCAAGCACCGTGGCGCCTGGGGCCTGGCGCCCGACGCGCCGGAGTTCGTGCGCGGCTTCCTGCTGAACGGCCTGATCGACGAGCTGCTGCCCGACCGCGGCGGCGGCTACCGCTACGCCAACAGCGACCCGGTGACCGGCCAGGCCGCCTGGTACGACCTGCGCGTCCGCATCGAGAAACTGCCCGAGGACGAGATCCCGCGATGACCAGCCTGCCAAGCCAACCGGGCAGCGTGAAGCTGGGCCTGGTGATCGACCTCGACACCTGCGTCGGCTGCCAGGCCTGCGTGGTGAACTGCAAGGAATGGAACGCCGGCGGCTACGCGGCGCCACTGTCCGATAGCGATCCCTATGGCGCGCATCCCAGCGGCGCCTGGCTGAACCGCGTGCACGGCTTCGAGTGCGGCGAGGGCGAGACCGCGCGCGTCGTGCACTTCCCCAAGTCCTGCCTGCACTGCGAGCAGCCGGCCTGCGTCACCGTCTGCCCGACCGGCGCCAGCTACAAGCGGGTCGAGGACGGCATCGTGCTGGTCGATGAAGACCGCTGCATCGGCTGCGGCCTGTGCGCCTGGGCCTGCCCCTATGGCGCGCGCGAGATGGACCCGGTGACCGACGTGATGAAGAAGTGCACGCTCTGCGTCGACCGGATCTACAACGAGAACATCGCGGAAGAGGAGCGCCTGCCGGCCTGCGTGCGCACCTGCCCGGCCAACGCGCGGCACTTCGGCGACCTGGGTGATCCGACCTCCGAGGTGTCGCTGCTGGTGGCTGAGCGTGGCGGCTACGACCTGATGCCGGAAATGGGCTACCGCCCGACCAACAAATACCTGCCGCCACGGCCACGGCGCGACGCCACGACCTGCGGCCCGACCCCGGCAAGGCTCGAGCCGGTCGCACCGCAAGGTGGCCTGCTGGGTTGGGTCGATCGGATGTTGAGCGCGCTCTGACATGCATCCCGCCAAGTCGATCATCGCCTTCACCACCTTGTCCGGCGCCGGCTATGGCCTGCTGTTCCTGCTGGCGCTGGGCGCCGGGCTGGAGCTGCTGCCGGCCGATCCCTGGCTGGGCGTGCTGGGCCTGGGTCTCGCCCTCGGCCTGGTCGCCGCCGGGCTGCTCTGCTCCACCCTGCACCTAGGCCATCCGGAGCGCGCCTGGCGCGCTGTCAGCCAGTGGCGTTCCTCGTGGCTGTCGCGCGAGGGCCTGCTGGCGCTGGTGACCTTCTTGCCGGCGCTGGCCTTGGCCTGGGGCTGGGTGCTGGAAGGGCGCATATGGCTGGCCGCCGCGGTGCCGCTGGCCCTGCTGGCGGCGGCGACGGTTTACTGCACCGCGATGATCTATGCCTCGCTGAAGACCATCCGCCAGTGGCACCACCCGCTGGTACCACTGCTCTATCTGCTCTACGCGCTGGCCACCGGCGGCTGCCTGCTGGTGGCGCTGCAGACCGCCTGGGGCCTGCGCGCGCACGAAAGCGCCTTCGTCGCCGCCCTGGCCACCACCGCCGCCTGGGTGATCAAGCTGCGCTACTGGCGCGACATCGACGGCGGCCGCGCCATCGCCACGCCGGAAAGCGCGACCGGCCTCGGCGGACTGGGCAAGGTGCGGCTGCTGGAGCCGCCACACACCGAAGAGAACTACCTGCTGCGCGAGATGGGCTACCAGGTGGCACGCAAGCATGCCGGCAAGCTGCGCAAGCTGGCCGCCATCGCCGGGCTGCTGCTGCCGCTATTGGCGCTGGTGCTGTTGTTGGCGAGCGACAGCGGCTGGTGGGACCTGCCGCTGGCGCTGCTGGCGGCGTTGGGCGCCTTGCTCGGCACGCTGGTGGAGCGCTGGCTGTTCTTCGCCGAGGCCACGCACACGGTGGTGCTGTATTACGGCCGGCAGGCCTAGATCGCGTCCAGCACCTGGGCGATGACACGCTCCTGCGCTGCCTCGCCGAGGTAGGCGCAGATCGGCAGGCTCAGTACCTCGGCGGCCAGTCGCTCGGAAACCGGCACGCCGCCCGGCACCACCGGCCGGCCGGCGAAGGCCGGCTGCTGGTTCAGCGGCCGGGGATAGTGCACCGCCGTCTGGATGCCGGCCGCCGCCAGGCGGCTGGCCAGGCGGTCGCGCTCCGGATGGCGGATGGTGTAGCAGGCCCAGGCCGAGGTGGCGTTGGCTGGACGCGGCGGCAGCGGCAGCAGGCCACGGAAGGCCTCGTCATAGCGCCGGGCACGGGCGTCGCGCGCCGGGAGCTCGGCCGCCAGCACCGTCAGCTTGGCCAGCAGCACCGCCGCCTGCATGGAATCCAGCCGCGAATTCATGCCCAGGGTGACGTGATTGTAGCGGCCGGGTCCCTGGCCATGGCGCGCCAGCAGGCGCAGCCGCGCGGCAAGCGCCGCATCGGTGGCGAAGACCGCGCCGCCGTCGCCGTAGCAGCCGAGCGGCTTGGAGGGATAGAAGCTGGTGGCGCTGAGCGGCGCCAGGCGGCCGACCGGCTGGTTGTCCTGCGTCGCGCCGAAGGACTGCGCCGCATCGGCAATCACCGTGGCGCCATAGGCCCCGGCGATAGGCGCCAGCGCGGCGTAGTCGCAGGGCAGGCCGAAGAGGTCGACGGCGATCACCGCCTTGGGCTTCAGGCTGCTGCGCTTGGCGAAGGCCAGCGCCGCCTCGACGCTGGCCGGGCTGAGGTTGAAGCCCTCTGCCTCGACATCGGCGAAGATCGGCGTGGCGCCACGCTTCACCGCGGCTTCCGCGGTGGCGGCGAAGGTGAAGGCCGGCATGATCACCGCGTCGCCGATGCCGACATCCAGCGCCCAGAGCGCCAGCTCAAGCGCGTCGGTGCCGTTGCCGCAGGTGATGCAGTGCGCGCCGCTCCAGTCGCCCAGTTGCTGTTCCAGCGCCTCGACCTCGGGCCCCAGCACGAAGCGACCGTGCGCCAGCACCCGCAGGATGGCCTCGCTGATTCCCGGTTCCAGCCGCGCGCGCTGCGCCTGCAGGTCGATCACGGGAACCGGCGGCAAGGTGTTCTGAATGTTCAATCATTCCCCCGAAGCGTCGCTAGCGTTAGCGCCTTGGCCCGGTCTTGGCAAGATTATGGCCCGTAGGGCATGGGATAAGTCCCGGTGAAGCCGCGGGCGCGCCACAGCTGCATGCGGATCTCCGCCCGGCCACCACGGCCCAGCACCACCTCGCGCCAGGGCTCGATCGACGCGAAGTAGCGGCCATAGAGCCAGACCGGATCGCGCAGGAACTCCGCGCTGCCGACGATGATGGCGTCGGCGCCACGGTAGAGTCCCTGGTCGCGGCCAAAGGCCAGGTTGCGCGGGTCCTGGCACAGGCAGAGCACCGGCAATTTACCCTCGACCGCGGCGTCCAGCTTGCCGCTCTGGTGCCAACGGCTGGTGACCAGGATGAGGTTCGGCTGTCCAAGCAGGCCCTCGGCCGCCAGCACCTCGGCCAGCGGGGTCCAGTCGATGGCCTCACGCGTGTCGTCCTCCCGCGCCCAGTTCGGCGGCAGCAGCGGGGTGAACCAGCCGCTGACCAGGTGCCCGCCGACCAGCAGGAAGGCCAGCAGGCTGGCCCCCAGGCTGCCATAGAGCCAGCCACGACCCCAGCGCGGCCGGCGCGCCAGCGCACGGTCGAGCAGCCGCCCCGCTAGTGGCAGCAGCAGCAGGTAGCCCGGCGCCTGCCAGTGGAAGTGGCGGCCGATCGGCGACCACAGCGCCACCAGGGTGAAGAGCAGCAGGGTCGGCAGCGCCAGGCAGGCGAGATACCAGTCGAGGGGCTGGCGACGCCCACCCTTCAGGGCCAGCGCGAAGGCCCAGACCAGCGGCAGCCAGATCCACGGCAGCACCCAGGCGGCCTGGCCGGCGATGGCGCCGAGGAAGCGCAGCCAGTCGAGCGCGCCCTGCTGCTCTGCCCGGCCGCCCTGGAAGGCGAAGGAGATCCAGTCGTGCTGCGCGTTCCACAGCAGCGGTGGCGCCTGCAGCGCCACCGCCAGCAGCGCCGCGGCATAGGGCGCCGGATGGCGCAGCCAGCGCCGCGCGCTCGGCTGGCTGAGCAGATAGATCAGCGCGCCGGCCGCCAGCAGCACCGCCGGGTACTTGCAGAGCAGGCAAAGGCCAAGCAGCAGGCCGGCCAGCAGCCAGCGCCGCCAGGCCTCCGTCGGCGCCGCCGCGAAGGCTTGCCACAGGGCCCAGGCCGACAGCAGCCAGAGCAGGAAGAACAGCCCGTCGGGCTGCACCAGCAGGCCGGCGCTGAAACCGAAAACCGCCGAGAGATTCAGCAGCAGGGCCGCCAGGAAACCAGCGCGCGGGCCGAAGGCAGCGCTGCTCCAGCGCGCCAGCAGCCAGGTGGTGAGCGCGAACAGCAGGATCGCCGGCAGGCGCAGCAGCAGCGGCGTTTCGCCCAGCAACCAGCGCGTCGCGGCGATCAGCCACAGGCTGAGCGGCGGCTGGTCATACCAGGACAGCGCCAGCTGCCGCGATGACGCCAGATAGTAGGACTCGCCATAGGTCCAGGGCAGCAGCCAGCCGAGCAGCAACCGCGCCAGCGCCCCGGCGAGAAGCAGCCACAACAAGGCGCGACGCCAGGTGGCGGCTTCGCCGGTCGCTGAAACGTCATTCGGCATGCCGGGCTTATGCCAAGGCGCCGCGTGGCACGCAATCCGGCTTCTGCGACGCAGGGACCGTGGCGGGCACCTGACCGCAGGCTCCGGTTGTCCGCCACCGGTCGCTTCCCTAGAGTGCCGCGCGCATGGCCGCCACCGAGTCTGCCCCGCCCGACATCTCGCTGATCGTTCCCACCTTGAACGAGGTGGGCAACATCGCGCCGCTGACCGCGGAGGTCGCGGCGGCGCTGGCCGGACGACGCTGGGAGATCCTGTTCGCCGACAGCGCGTCGGATGACGGCACGCCGGCCGCCGTGGCGGCGCTGGCGGCAGCCGGCCAGCCGGTGCGCCTGCTGCCGCTGCCGCGCAGTGCCAGCCTGTCAGCCGCCTGCATCGCCGCGATGGAAACCAGCCGGGCCCGAGTGCTGGCGGTCTGCGACGCCGACCTGCAGCACGACCTGATGATCCTACCGCGCCTGCTGGCGGCGCTCGACGCCGGCGCCGAGATCGCTGTGGGCAGCCGCTACGTCAAGGGTGGCGGCACAGGCGTTGGGTTGACGCCGCATCGCTGGCTGCTGAGCCGCGGCGCCACGCTGGCGACCCGCCTGTCACTGGGCGTGCGGCTGGCCGATCCGATGAGCGGCTACTTCGCGCTGCGCCGCGAGGATTTCCAGCGGGCCCAGCCACTGCTGGGCGGCGCCGGCTTCAAGATCCTGCTCGACCTGATTCTGGCGCTCGGCCGCCCGCGCCTGGCCGAGGTGCCCTATGTCATGCGGCCGCGCCACGCTGGGCAGAGCAAGCTGGGCGTGAAGGTACTGCTGGCCGCGCTGCGCCAGCTAGGCGCTGGCGCGCTGCGCCGCCATCGGCTTGGCGCGTCGGCGGCCCGGCGGTAGCCGCCTGACACGGCCCCGCGCCAGCAGCCACCAGCTGATGGCCCCGGGCAACAGCACGGCGACCCAGATCAGCGGCAGCAGGGCATTGTCGCCCTCGGCCAGCGAGGTCGCCGCCAGCACGATCCACTGGCTGCCGGCGCCAACCGCCAGCGCCGCCGGCCAACGCCACCAGGGCGCGCCGCGTCGGCCGGGGGCGCCCAGCAGCACCATGGCCAGCGCCGCGCCGGCCAGGGCGATGCAGCTCAGCGGCGTTGCCAATTGGTGATGGCCGTGCGCGCGGAAGCGCGGCAGCTCTTCGCGCTCGCGGTCGTTGGTCGGTTCGGCGAACAGCAGCTCGTCGATGCCGCGTTCGTTGATGCCACGGCCGTTGCGGCTGGAATAGCCCAGGCTGGTGGCGTCCGCCGCCAGGGTGAACTGGCCGAACAGCACGATCTCCGGCTGCCTTGAGCCGCGCTGCAGGCGCTGCAGCGAGCCGGCCTCGAGGATGAAGGTCAGCTCGTCCTCCGCCCGCACCATGCGGGCGCGCTCGGCGACGATGGTCTGCTTCATCCGCGGATTGCGCGCGTCGTAGATGATGACGCCCTGCAGGATGCCTTCGGGCGAGCCGCTGGCGTAGTAGACCGCCAGGTTGCTGCCGATCGGATTGAACCGGGCCGGCTCCAGGATCGCCGAGGCCAAGCCGGCGCGGATGGCATGCTCGCGGTCCTTGAAGCCGCCATAGGACAGCGGCACCAGCCACAAGGTCATGCCCCAAGCCAGCAGGGTCAGCACGCCAGTGAAGATCAGCACCGGTCGCGCCAGGCGCAGCGGGCTGAGGCCGACCGCCCCCAGCACCGCCAGCTCGCGGTCATCGGACATGCGGGCGTAAACCCAGAAGACCGTGCCAAAGGCCAGCAGCGGCAGCAGCAGCGCCGCCATGTCCGGCAGGCTGAAGAGCAGCAGCTCGCCCAGCAGCCGCCAGGATCCGCCGGATGAGGCGAACAGCAGGATCAGACCGGTCGCCTTGATGAAGCTCATGATCAGGACCAGCGACAAGCCGCTTGCCACGGCAAGCAGCGTCAGCTGACGCAGGATCGAGCGATCGAGAATCGACACCTAGGGCCCCTTCCCCAACCCACCGCTTGGGGGTGACCCGTCAGCCTAGAGTCTTTTGCCGCGCGGGGAAACCTTAGGCGGCCACTGGCAGCCTGCCGGCTGGCGATCAGGCAGTGCGTGCGCGGCGGACGGCACGCCAGCGGCGCCAGGCGATCTGGCACAGCCGAGCGGCGAAGCTGAGGCAGATGATGACTGGCAGCACGACGTGCAGGTAGGTCGAGAGGCGGTCGAACCCCAGCGCCTCGGCATCGGTCCAGCCGCGAAAGATGATGGCATAGCTGATCAGGGTGGCAGCGTGCAGCAACCCGGCGATGATCCCGGTCTCCAGGAACCACTCTTTGATCGGTCGACCCACCGTCACCGCCAGCACCAGGAAGACGATGGTGAAAATGGCGTCGGGAATCGGCATGAAGGTCAGCGAGGCCTCGGGTACCTCGAGCGCGACGCCACCCGCCGTCGAGAAGACATAGAGCGCGGCGCGCCAAAGCGCCGCACCGGCGCAGAAGATCAGTCCGGCCCGCGCCGCCCAGATGGCGAGCGGACTGCCGAATCGCTGATCCTGGTCTGCCGACATACCGGAACTCCCTGGTGTTGCGCCCGCCGGCCCGCCGCGGTCACGGTTGGGTTCGGCGACCCGCCTTCCGGGGGCGGAAAGTGCCGCCCCGCGCACAAAAGGCAAGCCCTTTCTTGGGCCAGCGCGCCGGCGCCAACACCGGGCCGGCGAACCACCATGCCTTGACCCGGCAAAAGCGCGAAGGCTATTGAGGCGGCTTGTTTCAGCCAACGGGGTGCGCTTTGACCGCGACGACCTATTCCGGATACGGCCAAGAGACTGCGCCCCGAACACCCTGGCCGCTTCGCCCGGTTGGCTTCATCACGCTGATGGCGCTGCTGCAGGTGATCCACATCGTCCTGCGCCCCGTGCTGACGCCAGTGGTGGGCACCGACGACGTCGACCAGGTGTTCTTCTCGCAGTACCTGGCGGCCGGCTACAGCTTCGAGACCCCGCCGCTCTACACCTGGCTGATGTGGGCGACAACGCAGCTGTTGGGCCCGTCCGTGCTGGCGGTCGGCGTGGTGAAGTACAGCATCGTCTTCCTGATCCATCTCTTCACCTACCTGGGCGCCCGCAAGGTGATCGCCGACCCACGGCTGCAGGTCGCCGCCGGCCTCGCGCCGATGACGCTCTATGCCATCGGCTGGCGCCTGCACGAGGCCGATGCCTATGGCGTGCTGTCGGCGGCCTGCATGATGGCGATGGTCTGGGCGGTGCTGGCGCTGCTGCAAGATCGCCGCCTGCAACGCTATGTCGCGCTTGGCCTGGCGCTGGGCGCCGGGCTGCTGTCGTCGGGCTATTTCGGTGTCGGCGCGCTGGCCTTGCTGCTGGCCCTGCCCTTCGTCGCCGAGGGGCGCCGCGCGCTGCTACACTGGGGCTTCCCGCTGGCCCTGGTGCTGGCCGCGCTGGTGGTGCTGCCCTGGGGGCTCTGGATCCTCGACCAGGGGCCGAACTTCTGGGCGCGCGCCCTGCAGGTGATGCGCGAGGGCCGCACCGACGCCAACATGCCGGCGGCCTGGCTGCGGCTGTGGAAGATGGTGGAGTCGCTGGTGCTCGCCGCCTTCCCCTTCTGGGTGATCTTCCCGACCATCTTCTACTACGTGCTGCGGCCGCTGCCGGCGGCGCAGCACGGCTGGGCCGGGCGCCTGCTGTGGAGCTATTTCGCGCTGATGGTGCTGGCCTTCTTCGTGCTGGTCTTCGCCGGCCCGATCCCTTCGATCAACGCCTTCCGCATCTATCCGGCCGTGCTGCCGCTGGTGCTGCTGTTCTTCTGGCGGCTGGAGCGCTTCGGCGTGCAGCGCCGGCCGATGCGCTGGACCTGGCTGATCTTCGCCATCCTGATCGTCGTGGTGATCCAGGCGCGCTTCCAGCACATCGAGGCCGGACCGGCCTTCTGCAAGGTCTGCCGCATGCAGGCCCCCTATCCCGATGTCGCCCTGCTGCTGCGCCAGGAGGGTTACGACGGCAAGGGCACGGTGATCGCCGGCGACAACTACGTGGCCGGCAACGTGCGGGTGAACTTCCCTGAAGCACGGGTGATCACCTCGCGCTTCCCCGAGGTGGTGCCACCGGCCGACAGCGGTACCGGCTCCTGCCTGGTGCTGTGGCACGACGACATGCGCGACGGCGACCGCAAGCGCTTCCTCGCCTTCGTCGCCGAGCACGGCATCGTGCTGCCGCCGATGGAGGAGATCCCGCTGCGCGTGGTCGAGGTGCGCCATACGGCGCGCATCTCGATGCCGAACCGCACCATCCAGATGCGCTTCTACCTGGCGCCGGCCCCAACACCGGGCTGCGGCTGAGGCCTTGCGCCTGACCCGCACCAGGCTTGGCCTGCTCTGCGTCGTCGTGGCGCTGGGCGGCGCGGCCTGGTGGGACGGTAGCCAGCGGCGCCCGCTGGAGGGCGAGAGCGGCAACAGCCTGGCCGGCCTGCCGCGTGGCCTCGCCACCGACGACGGGCAGCTCACGGTGCTGCAATACAACATCCACCACGGCGCGCCGGCCGAAGGCGCGGCCGATCTCACCCAGACCGCCGGCTGCCTGCGCGGCGCCGAGCTGGCCGGCCTGAACGAGGTCGCCGGCGCCGACTGGCTGAGCGGCGAGCCGGACCAGGCGGAGCAGCTGGGCGAGGAGATGAGCCTGGCCTGGCTCTTCGTGCCGAGCGAGCGGCGCTGGTGGCAGGAGCATTTCGGCAACGGCCTGCTGAGTGCGCTACCCGCCAAGGACTGGCATCGCGTGCCGCTGCCGCATTCCGAGTCGAAGAGCTATCGCAGCCGGTTGGAGGCTACGCTCGACTGGCAGGGGGTGGCGGTCAGGGTGGTGGTGACGCATCTCGACGCCGGCCCCGACCGCGACCTGCAGCTCGACGAATTGGCGGCGCGCTTCGCCCAGCTGCCGGCGCCGAAGATCCTGGTCGGCGACCTCAATGCCGGCCCGGCGCATCCGGTGATTGCTGCCTGGCGGGCCGATCCATCGCTGACGGTGACCAGCGGCGAGGAACCCGGCGGCACGCCCGGCGGCGTCGACTGGATCGTCGCCCAGGGCTTTTCCCTGGCGCGCGCCTGGCGCTGCGACCAGGGCGCCTCGGACCATCCCGCCGTGGGCGCCCTGCTCGAACGCCGCTTCTAGCGGCGCGGCCGGATCACTAGACTGCGCGCCCATGAAGGTGCTCCTGGTCAAGACCTCCTCGATCGGCGACCTGCTGCACAGCCTGCCGGCGGTGACCGACGCGGCGCGCGCGATTCCGGGCCTGACCTTCGACTGGGTGGTCGAAGAGGGCCTGAAGGCCGTGCCGGCCTGGCACCCGGCGGTCGACCGCGTCATCACTGTGGCCTATCGCAAATGGCGCCATCGGCCGATCAAGGGCCTGTTCGGCGGGCCCTTCGCCGACTTCAAGCAGGAGCTGCGGGCGACGCCCTATGACCGGGTGATCGACGCCCAGGGACTGTACAAGAGTGCCGTCATCACCCGCCTGGCCAGCGGGCAGCGCCACGGCCTCGACCTTGCCTCGGCGCGCGAAAAGCTGGCTCCCCTGGCCTATCAGGTGCGCCATGCGGTGCCGCGCGGGCGCCATGCCGTCGAACGGCTGCGCCAGCTGTTCGCCGCAGCGCTCGACTATCCGCTGCCGGACACGTCGCCCGACTATGGGATCGATCGCCAGCGCCTGCCGCCACCGCCGCTGCCCGGGCGCTACCTGGCCTTCCTGCATGGCACCGCCTGGTACAGCAAGCTCTGGCCGGAAAGCCACTGGCGCGGCCTGGCCGGGCTGGCGGCGGCCAGCGGTTACTGGATCGCCCTGCCGTTCCAGTCGGCGCGGGACGAGGCCCGCGCCCGCCGTATCGCCGAGGGACTGGAGGCGGTGAAGCCGGTCAACACGCCGAACCTGGACGCCGCCGCCGGGCTGATCGCCGGCGCCGCTGGCGCGGTCGCCGTCGATACCGGCCTGGGCCACCTGGCCGCCGCGCTGGGGGTGCCGACGGTCTCGCTCTACGGACCCACGGGGGCGACGCGCACCGGCACGGTCGGGCGGGGCCAGGAGCACCTGGAAAGCCCCCTGCCCTGCGCGCCCTGTCGCAACAAGATCTGCAACCTGACCGGCCGGCCGCACCTGCCCTCGCCCTGCCTGCAGGGGCTGACCGACGGCCAGGTCTGGCTGCGCCTGGCGGCGGCGCTGACCCGGCCGCGGCCGGCCTGACGCCGCGGCATGCGCGTCGCCCTGGTCCTGCACCGCGACTTCCCCACCGGCGGGCTGCAGCGCGATGCCCGCGCGGTGGCCGCGCTCCTGGTCGAGCGCGGCCACCAGGCGGTCCTGGTGGCGCGCGACGGCACCGGCGAGCCGCCGGCCGGCGTCGAGCGGCGCCTGGTGCCGGTGCCGTCCGGCACCAACCACGGGCGCGACCTGGCCTTCGCCGCGGCCTACCGCGCCGCCGTCGCCGACTGCGACGTCACCATCGGCTTCGACAAGCTGCCCGGCCTGGATCTCTACTACGCCGCCGACGTCAGCTATCGCGCGACTCGCGGCGGCTGGGTGCGGCTGCTGCCGCGCGGCCGGGCGCGTCGCGCGCTGGAGGCCGCCTGCTTCGGGCCGGCAAGCCAAGCCAGGGTGCTGGCACTGACCGCGGCGCAGCGCGATGTCTATGCCGCCGCCTGGGGCACACCGGCCGCGCGCTTCACGCTGCTGCCGCCGATCCGCGATCCGCTCTATCGCCCGCCCACCGACGCCTCGGCAGGCCGCGCGGCGGCCCGGCGCGCTCTGGGCTTGGCGGATGACGAGGCGGTTGCGCTGTTCATCGGCCGCGACGCCGCGCTGAAGGGCTTCGATCGCGTGCTGGCGACCCTGGCGGCACAGGGCCCGGGTGCGCCGCGCCTGATCGCGGTCGGCGACGGCACCGAGGCCTATCGGCCACAGGCGGCCAAGCTCGGCCTGGCGCAGCGCATCCTGTGGCAGGGCGGACCGAACGACGTGCGCCACTGCTTCCTGGCCGCCGACCTGCTGCTGCATCCGGCGCGGCGCGACAACACCGCCAAGGTAGTGGCCGAGGCACTGGGCTATGGCCTGGCGGTGATCGTCAGCGGCACCTGCGGCTACGCCCCGCTGGTATCGCAGTCCGGGGCCGGCCTGGTGCTGGACGAGCCCTTCGCCCAGGGCGACCTGGACGCCGCCCTGCGCCATGCCCTGGCGCCTGGCCGCTTGGCGCGCTGGCGGACCCGGGCCCGCGCCGCGGCACCGCAGCTGTTCGCCGCCGACGGCATCGCCGCGACCGTGGCGGCGATCGAGGGTTTCCAGCCATCGCCGCCACCGCCAACGGCGCCGCCTGGGCTTCACTTCACCGCAGCGGGCGCCACCCTGCTGGCCGGCCAGGGCGATCCCCTGGACTGGGCAGCCAGCGCGGTGGGCGAGCAGCGGCGTGGCACGGCAGGGCGCCAGACACTGGGGCTGACGCTGCGCGGCGAGGCGCTGTTCCTCAAGCGCTACCAGGGTGTCGGCTGGGGCGAGATCCTGAAGAACTGGCTGCAGTTCAAGGCGCCGATTCTTGATGCCCTGACCGAATGGCAACGGCTGGGCGAGCTGGCGCTGCTCGGCCTGCCGGCGCCGGAGCGCCTGGCGGCCGGACGGCGCGGCGGCAATCCGGCCGGGCGGCGCTCCTTCCTGCTGATGCGCGCATTGGACGGCTTCGCGCTGGAGGATCGACTGCAGGAGCAGCCGCCGGTCGCGCCGGCCGAGCGACGCCGCTGGGCGGCCGCCATGGGCGCCTATCTGCGGGCGCTGCACGGCGCCGGCATTGCGCACCGCGACCTCTACCTCTGCCATTGGTTCCAGGTGGCTGGCGGCCGGGTGGCGCTGATCGACTGGCACCGCGCCATCAAGCGACGCCGCCTGGCGGCGCGCTGGCTGGCCAAGGACCTGGGGGCCCTGCTGGCCTCGAGCCGGCCCTACGGCCTGACGCAGCGCGAGATCCTGGCCTTCCTGGCGGCTTATCACGCGGCACCGGCCAGTCTGGCGCGGCGACGCCACCAGGCACTGTGGTCAGCGGCGGCGGCGCGCGCCGCCGGGCTTCAGGCGCGGGAGACGCGACGGCTTTCGCGGTGACGCAGGCCGACCAGGCCGCGCAGGTACTTGCGCAGGTAGCGCCAGCGTAGCGCCAGAAACGGGTGGTGTCGGAAGGCGACCTTGAAGTAAGCCCGCGCCTCGCCGTCGCGGCCCAAGCGATGCAGGTCGCGGAATACCGACAGCCAGGCGGCGGCCTGGGCGGCATCCTTGATGCGCTGCGCCGCCGGCGGGACGATGGCAGGGTCGAACATCAGCTCGACCATGCGCTCGACACTGAAGTCGCGCCAATGCGCACGGCTTTGCACCCGCTCGGGGTCGAGGTTGTAGCGATAGAGCGGCTCGGGCACCGAGATGGTGCTGGTCGATGCCAGGCAGCGGGCGAAGAAGACGTTGTCCTCGGCGAAGACCAGCTCGGGCGGGAAACCGCACTTGGCGGCGACATCGCGCCGCGCCAGCACCGCACCGACACCCAGGCTGCGCCGATGCGTGACCAGGAAGCCGCGCATGGCGCGCACTGGATCGGCCGGCACGGCGTGCCCGCGCAGCAGACGTTCGCGGCCGTCCGGCAGGCGCTCGATCCGGCCGCCGCAGAGGAACCCCGCGGTCGGCTGCCGCTCCACCGCGGCGCGCGCCAGCGCCACCGCGCCGGGCAGCAGGATGTCGTCGGAATCCAGGAAGCCGATCCAGTCGCCGCGGGCGGCGGCGATACCGGTGTTGCGTGCCGCGCCGGGCCCTGCGTTGGCCTGCAGGACCACGGTGAGCAGCGCGCTCCAGCGCTGCTGCAGCGCGCTCAGCACCGCCGGGGTGCCGTCGCTGGAACCGTCGTCGACGATCACCAACTCGTCACCCGGCAGCAGCTGCGACAATACGCTCTCGGCCGCCGCCGGCAGCACCGCGGCGCGGTTGTAGCTGGGGATCACATAGCTCAGGCGTGTCATGGGCGAAGGCACGTCACGTGGCGCGCTCCCCGGGCGGCAGGGCTGGACGCAGGATGGCCAGCGCCAGCAGCCAAGTCACGCCATAAACCACCAGCCCGGCGAAGACCACGTCCGACAGGAAGTGGCCACCCTGGACGATGCGCATCCAGCCGGTGACCGCGCCGAAGCCGAGCGCGAACCAGAAGACGCCGCGGCGCCAGCGCGGCGGCACGACAAAGGCGAAGGCAAAAGTGGCGAAGGCCATGGCGGCATGGCCCGAAACGAAGGAGCAATTGCGCGCGCATTGCCCGGCCACCAGGTAGAAGGGCGTGAAGAGCGACTCGCCGCCGAACTCGATCAGCTCGCGCGGCCGGGCACGTCCGAAGGCGGTCTTCAGGTAGAGGTCGACGATCAGTCCCTGGGTCAGCGCGAAGGCCAGCAGGATGAAGATCGCCACCCGCGGCGTCACGCCCAGCACTGGTCGGCGGAGCAGCAAGCTGGCCAATCCCAGCAGCGCCAGAACGCCGGACACCGAATAGAACAGCGGCCGCAGGCCGCGATAGAGCCACCACCACCAGCCATCGCCGAACTGGAAGCGCCCGCCGGAGATGTCGCGCGCCCAGTGCGAGACCGCCAGGTCGACCTGCGGCCAGAGGCCGAAGAACAGGGCCGCCGCCAGCAGCAGCAGTAGAAACGTCAAGATACCGCTGGCCGGCCGCAGCGACCGGCCAATCCACGGTCTCGCCAAGCCAGCGCGCAGGTGCCCCCGCAGCGACCAGGCCGGGCCGTCAGGCGGCATCGCTGGTGGTCTGCTGCGTCTGGTAGAGGCGTGCATAGCGGCCGCCAAGGCGCAGCAGGTTGGCGTGCGTGCCGCTCTCGACGATGCGGCCGGCTTCCATCACATGAATCTCGTCGGCATCGATGACTGTGGTCAGGCGGTGCGCGATGATCAGCGAGGTGCGCCCCTTCATCAGGCGCTGCAGCGCCACCTTGACCTGCTGCTCGGCTTCGTTGTCCAGCGACGAGGTCGCCTCGTCCAGCAGCAGGATAGGGGAATCGCGCAGCATGGCGCGGGCGATGGCGATGCGCTGGCGCTGGCCGCCGGACAGGCGCACGCCGCGCTGGCCGATCCTGGTGTCCATGCCGTCAGGCAGTTCGCGGATGAAATCGAGCGCGGCGGCGGCCCGCGCGGCAGCGTCGATCTCGGCGTCGCTGGCGCCAGGGCGGCCATAGGCGATGTTGGACTTGACCGTGTCGTCGAACAGGATGGTCTCCTGCGTCACCACGCCGATGCCGGCGCGCAGCGACGCCAGGGTCACGCCGCGAATATCTTGGCCATCGATCAGGATGCGCCCCTCGTTCACGTCGTAGAGTCGCGGAATCAGGTTCAATAGCGTCGACTTGCCGCCGCCAGAGATACCCACCAGCGCAATGGCACGGCCGGCCGGTACCGTCAGGTCGACGCGCTCCAGGATCGGTCGATCAGGCTCGTAGGCGAAGCTGACGCCCTCGAAGCGGATCTCGCCGCCGCGCATCTGCAACGGCACAGCGTCGGGTGCGTCAACCACCTCTGGCTTCAGGGCAAAGGCTTCGATCAGTCGGCGCCCGGCGATCAGGCCACCCTGAATACCGACATTGCTGGCCGCCAAACGCTTCAGCGGTCGGTAAGCGAGGATCAGCGCCGCCAGGAAGGAGCCAAGCTCGCCGAAGGTCAGGCCCGAGGTTTGCGCCCGCTGCGCGCCGTAGTACATGGCCGAGGCGATGGCGATACCACCCAGGATCTCGGTCAGCGGTGAGATCAGGGAGCGCGATTTGACCAAGCTGCGCTGCACCACCAGGCGCTCGCCGATGGCGCCGCCAACACGCTCGACCTCGCGCGTTTCGGCACCGTAGATCTTCACCAGACGCTGGCCATCCAGCGCCTCGGTCACCGCGGTGGAGAGCGCATAGGACTTGTCCATCACCTGCTCGGTCAGCTTGCGCGTGCGCAGGCCGATGCTGCCGATGCCCAGGCCGAGCAGCGGCAGGATGCAGATGGTGATGATGGCCAGCGGCCAGTCGCGATAGGCCATGACCGCGGTGAGGAAAACGAACATCAGCACGTCGCGCGCCAGGCTGATCACCGTGCCGGAGACCAGGCCCTGCACCGCGCTGGTGTCGTTCATCAACCGCGCCAGCAGCCAGGCATTGTGCTGCTTGCTGCGCACCGCCGCGTCGGCCTCGTTGAAATGGCGGAACAGGTCGAGTTGCAGCTTGGCGACGATGTTCTGCCCGACGTAGGAGACGATGATCTGCTGGAAATAAATTGAAACGCCGTTGACCGTCACCACGCCCAGCACGGCCAGCGGGATGATGGTCTTCATCGAACTGTCGCCGCCGCCGAACACATCGTCCACCGCCGGCGCGGCCAGCCAGGCCAGCGCCGCCGCCGAGGCGGCAGTCAGCAGCATGAAGAAGCTGGCGGCGACCAGCTGCCAGAAGTAGGGCCGGACATAGCCGCGGCCGAGCCAGCGGAAGACCACGAGATTCTCGGCGGCGAAGAAAAAGGCGCTCTTCTTGGACGCACTGGCCGTCCTGGGCGGTGCGTTCTTGGCATCGCCGCCCTTCGTTCTCTTACCCATGCCGAAGGTCCACTCCTCCGTGGCGCACATAGCTGCCATTGCCCTGGCGGCTTGATCATGGCATAGCCCGTCGCGGTATGATCGACAGGCAATCTTGCGCACGTCAGTAACGCCTTTGGCATCAGGCAGCAAGCAGCAGTGATTATGAGACCGATCAAGGTCGCCGTGGTGGGCGTCGGGTATTTCGGAACGCGCCACGCAAAAACCTTCAAATCCTTGCCCGGCGCCGAGCTGGTCGCGGTTTGTGACGTCATGCCCGAGCGTGCACAGGAAGTCGCCAGCAATCTGGAAGTGCAGGCGATCACCGACTATCGACAGCTGCCGGCCGATGTCGAGGCGGTCTCCATCGCCGTGCCGACTCGGGAGCACCACGCCGTTGCCCGCGACCTGCTGCTGGCAGGCAAGCACGTCATGGTAGAGAAGCCGATCACCGCCAGCCTGGACGAGGCCGACGAACTGGACCGCCTGGCCCGCGCCTCTGGCCTGGTGCTGCAGGTCGGTCATCTGGAGCGCTTCAACCCGGCAGTGATGGCGCTGAACGACCTGCTCGACCGACCGCGCTTCATCGAATGTCGGCGTATTTCGCCCTTCCAGGATCGCGGTACCGACGTCAACGTGGTGCTTGACCTGATGATCCACGACCTCGACCTGGTGCTGTCGATCGTGCGCTCGCCGCTGGACCAGATCGAGGCCATCGGCGTGCCGATCCTGTCCGAGGCCGAGGACATCGCCAACGCCCGCCTGCGCTTCGCCGACGGCTGCACGGTGAACATCACCGCCAGCCGGGTCAGCTGGAAGAAGGAGCGCACCATGCGCATCTTCCAGCAGGACGCCTACATCCTGCTCGACCTTAACGAGGGCAAGCTGGCGGTGACCCGCAAGCAGGTCGACCATCAGGCCGGCGGCCTGCCGCTGCTGACCCACGAGGAGCAGAAGTTCACCACCGGCGAGAACCTGAAGCGCGAGTTCGAGAGCTTCCTCGATTGCGCGCGCGCGCGCCGCCAGCCCATCGTCTCTGCCGCCGACGCCCGCCGCGCGCTCGCCGCCGCGCTGATCATCACCGAGCAGCTGCGCTCCTGGCGCGACCGCATCGGCATCGAGCAGACCGGCGGCTTCGCCGAGACCCGCGAGCGCATCGCGAAGATTTAACGCTTCGAAAGCGCAGCCTCTCTATCTTGCGAATAAGCGGTTGATCGAGCCACCTGGTATCCCTACGCTGAACAGGCCAATAACCGGGATCGGCGCAGTCGCATCAGTTCATCGGCCGTTCCGGTCACGCGATTGACAGATGTGATGGCAAGCCGACGGCGCAGGTATTCCCGGACAATTTGTGGAACCGGGAGACCTTCACAATGGGACTGGAACATCAATTCACACCAATGCGTCCGTTGCTGTTCGCGGTTGCGATCAGCCTAGGCGCTGCATCCCTGGCCCCCTCGGCGCAGGCCATCGGTGACCTGACCGATCTGGCGCACTGCACCGCGGGCTATGGCCTGACGTTCCATACCGCCGACAAATCCGGCGCCGGCACCGATGCCAACATCGACGTCACCTTCAAGGGCTCGGCGCCGCTCTATGCGACCAAGACCATCCGCATCAACCCCTACCTCGCGGGCAATGCCTTCGAGCGCAACGGCACCGACCGCGTGACGCTCTGCCTCGACGACCAGCCCTATGGCTACATCACCCAGGTGACGGTGAAGTCGGACGGCTCCTATGCCGGTTCGGACTGGGACTTCGACTCGCTGAAGATCCAGTACTCCAACGGCAAGTCGAACACCTTCAAGTTCGATCCCAACCACACCATCGGCACCAACGAGTCGGTGACGCGCAACAGCGCCGAGGACACCTCGGCCTGGACCTGGGGCTGGTACAAGGTGGCCATCCACACCTCGGACGAGGCCGGCGGCGGCACCGATTCCAACATCTCGCTGACCTTGAAGGGCAACAAGGGCACGACCGACCGCACCCGCCTCAACGGCCTGCTGTCGGGCAACGCCTTCGAGCGCAACGACACCGACACGGTGGTGCTCTTCTCCAGCGCGGACGTCGGCCAGGTGGTCGAAGTGAAGCTGGAGAACGACGGCAACTACGCCGGCAGCGACTGGCACGTCGCCACGGTCGAGGTGACCGACAAGACCGGCAAGGCCATCACCTTCAAGTACAATCGCTGGATCAACTCCAATAGCCCGGTCGACGAGCTCTCCTCGTTCCAGCCCATCGAGGCCGTGCCGGAAGGTACCCAGGACTTCCAGTTTGTCACCTTCAAGTTCAAGAACAACCTGACCAACCCCGGCGAAGTGACCTGGACCGAGACCCTGGAGTACGTCGTCTCGGATTCGATCGAAATGACGACCGAGACCGGCTATTCCGTCGGCCTGTCCGCCAATGCCGGCTGGTCAGCCGGCGATAAGGGCGGCGCGGAAGCCAGCGTCGGCCTGACCTTCGATCGCTTCAAGAACGACAACCAGAGCAAGGTGCAGGGGGTACAGACCAAAGGCACCGAGGCAGTGGAGCGCAAGGTGCCGGCCAACAGCTTCATGGTGGCCAAGTGCACCTGGACCGTGCCCTATGACATGTACAAGGTGTCCGCCAGCGGGGTCGACACGCGCATGCGGGTGCTGAAGGGCCAGCCGCGCTGCGCCGAATCCGTCGAGGTCTACGGCGGGCCGGGCGACAAGGCCATGTTCTTCACCACCTGGCATGCCGCCATGGAGGCCTTCGGCGCGCAGTGGAGCGACGTCAAGCGCCAGCTCGAAGCCGCCGGCATCACGCTGGCCGGGGTCACCGGTGCGAACGGCAAGGCCAACGTCGAGTTCAAGAACCACACGAGCGACAGGGTCGAGATCGCCTTCATGCCGGCGCCCGGTCTCCTCTTGCACCTAGACACGCTGGCGCCGGGGGCCAGCCAGACCTGGGGCCCGATCCAGGAAACCATGCCGATCCTCTTCCTGGTCGGTGCCGCCAGCGCCGGCACCTACGGCGCGCCGGTCACCGGCGGGACCGAGATCGGCAGCTACGTGGTCGGCAGCCAGCCGAAGCAGCTCTATGTGATCCAGTAGGGAACGGGACGGCGGCCGGCGACCAGCCGGCCGCCGCCTAGGTCAGCGGCGCATGACGACGCCCGCTCCCCAGCAGCTAGACGGCTTTCACCGCCACCACGGCGTTGAGACCGCCAAAGGCGAAAGAATTGGACAACGCGGCCTCGATCGCGGCCTTGCGGCCCTGGTTCGGTGTGTAGTCCAGGTCGCATTCCGGATCGGGTGTGCCAAAGGTGATGGTCGGCGGGATGAACTGCTGCTCCACCGCCTTGACCGTGGCGATGATCTCCAGCGCTCCGGCGGCGCCCAGGCCGTGGCCGTGCATCGACTTGGTCGAGGAGATGGCCACCCGGCCGGCATGCTCGCCCAGCGCCAGCTTGATCGCCCGGGTCTCGACCACGTCGTTGATCTGCGTGCCCGTGCCGTGGGCGTTGACATAGCCGATCTGCCCCGGCGCCAGGCCGCCGATCTTCAGCGCCTCGCTCAGCGCCGCGGCTGCGCCGATGTCCGACGGCTGTACGATGTCGCCGGCATCAGCCGACTGGCCGGAACCAGCGAACTCGGCATAGATCCGGGCACCGCGCGCCTTGGCGTGCTCCCAGTTCTCCAGCACGATGACGCCGCCGCCTTCGCCCAGCACCATGCCCTTGCGCTCCTTGCTGAAGGGCCGGCAGGCATCGGGCGCCAGCACGCGCAGCGCTTCCCAGCAGCGCATCGAGCCATAGGTGATGCAGGCCTCGCTGCCGCCAGCCAGCGCCTGATCGACACGACCGCTGCGCACCATCCAATAGGCCTCGCCCAGGGCATGGTTCGAAGAGGCGCAGGCGCTGGTGGTGGAGAAGGCCGGGCCGGTGATGCCGAGGTCCATCGAGATCTGGCTGGTAGCTGCACTCGGCATCAGCCGCGGAATGGTGAAGGGGTGCGAGCGCGGCGTGTTGCGGGCGTAGAGACGGTGGAAGCCCTCGTCCAGGGTGGTCATGCCGCCCAGGCCGACGCCCATGACGATGCCACAGCGACGGGCCCGTTCGCCGGCGAGATCGAGGCCGGCATCCTTCAAGGCTTCGCGCGCCGCGACGACGGCGAACTGCGAGAAGCGGTCCAGCATGGGGTTCTGCCGCTCGTCGAAATGCTTGGCGGGGTCAAAGTCCTTGACCTCCGCGGCGACGCGCACCACCAGGCTCTCAGGCGGTACAAGGGTGATCGGCGCGATGCCGGTGCGGCCGGCGACCAGCGCATCCCAGGTGTCGGCGACGGTGTGGCCGAGCGCCGAGATGCAGCCCAGGCCGGTGATGGCGACACGGTTCATGCGCGGGCTCAGGCGCCCTTGCCTTGTTTCTCGGCAACCAGCCGGGCGACGGCGTCGGTCACGTCGCGCAGCGTGGTCAGCTTGAAATCCTCGCCTTCCTGGGGAACGTAGATGTCGAAGGCTTCCTCGATCTGAAAGATCGTCTGCATCAGGTCGATCGACTCGATCTTCAGGTCCTCGATCTTGCTGTCCAGCGTCAGGCTGGCGCGGTCCAGGCGGCACTCCTTGGCCACGATGTCGAGCACCTTCTCTTCGATCTCACTCATCCCTGACCCCTCTTGCTGTCCTCGGTTCCGGCCGCTTTTTCCAGAGACGCTACCCGTTGCCGCAAGTCAAGCAGGTCTCGCAACATCCTGGGAAGCCGCTGGATAAAGGTCATCTCCTCCGCCTTGCGATCCTTGCGAATGGCGGGAAAACCAATGTGGATCTCGCTGGCAGGCACGTTCCTCCAGACCCCGGCACCGGCCGCCAGGACGGCATCGTCACCGATGCTCAGGTGGTCGGCGATGCCCACTTGACCCGCCATGACCACGCGGTCGCCGACCTTCACGCTGCCGGAGATGCCGGTCTGCCCGGCAATCAGGCAGTCGGCGCCGATGCTGACGTTGTGGGCGACCTGCACCAGATTGTCGATCTTGGTGCGGGCACCGACCCGGGTGACGCCCAGGGTGGAGCGATCAATCGTTGTATTGGCGCCGATCTCGACATCGTCCTCCAACACCACGGTTCCCAGCGAGGGTAGCCGTTCGACCGGCTCGTTCCGCGTGGTGACCGTGCCGCTGGTGCCCCGCTGCGTTTCGACGGTGGAGGGATTGGGCGTGACAAAGCTGAAGCCGTCGGCGCCGATCACCGCCCCGGACTGCAGGATCACCCGCTTGCCCAGCCGCACCCGCGGGCCGATGCGGGCGCCTGGGTGGATCAGGCAGTCCTCGTCCAGTTCCGCCCCGGCGCCGACCGTGACCTGGCCCAGCAGGCGGCAGCGGTCGCCGATCCGCACCCCTGGGCCAACCATCACCAACGGGCCGATCGAGACCCCTTCGCCCAGGACAGCGGAGGCATCGACCACGGCGCTGGGATGCACCCCGGTGGGCGCATGATGCGGCGGCTCGAACAGCTGCAGCAGCTTGGCAAAGGCCAGGCGCGGCCGCTCCGCCACCAGCAGGCCGGCCAGGCCAGGCGGCCGCGGCGCCCCGGCGCCGATCAGTGCGGCGCGGGCCTGGCTGCCCGCCAGCAGGGTGGTCGGATCGGCGGCGAAGGCAATTACCAGGTCCTGCGGGCCGGCCGGCTGGCCAGCCGGCAAGGGCCGGGCAATCAGCAGCCCGGCATCGCCTTCGACCGTCGCACCGATCGCCTGGCCAATGGCACCCAGGGTGAGGAGTTCCGCTGCCTGTCGCATGGCGTCCATTTGCTGCATACCGCAAGGACGCCAGTGCTAGCACAGGGTCCCGCATAGGCAAACCACCGGGCCGGCGGCGCGGGCTAGACCCGGCGTAGCTGCTGGACCACCAGGTCGGCGGCAGCCTCGGTCGGCGCCACGCCGCCCGGCGTCGCCAGCAGGGCGCGCGCCTCGTCCAGGTCAGCCTGCTGGCGCCGGCGCGCCGGTTCGTCGGTCAGCAGCCGTAGCACGGCCCGGGCCAGGGCCCTGGGTGTCGCCCGATGCTGCAGCAGTTCCGGCGCGGCGCGGCGACCCAGCAGCACGTTGATCATCGCGACATGGCGCACACGGATGAAGAGAACGAACAGCAGTGACGTCAGCCAGGCCACCTTGTAGCAGGTCACCATCGGCAGGCGAGACAGCGTCAGCTCGACCGTCACGGTGCCGGTGACGCAAAGCGCGGTATCGGCCGCCGCCATGGCGGCGAAGCGTTCGGCCGCGCCGGTGACGACCAGTGGCTGCCCGGGCCAACCGGCAACCTGCGCGGTCACCCGCTCGGCCACGGTCTCGACCGTAGGCACCACGATCCGCAGGTCGGGCAGTGCCGCCACCAGGCGTTGGGCGGTCTTGCCGAACAGCGGCAGCGAGCGCCTGACCTCACTGCTGCGGCTGCCCGGCAGCATCACCAGCAGCGGCGTGGCGGCGGCGATGCCGTGCCGGGCGCGAAAGCCGGCGCCATCGCCCTGCCCGGCACCCGACTCCAACGCCGGATGGCCGATATAGGCCGATTTCACGCCATAGTCCGCCAGATGCGCCGGCTCGAATGGCAGGATGCAGAGCACCAGGTCGAAGTCGCGCGCCATGGCCCGCGCCCGCCAGGGCCAGTAGGCCCAGGTCTGCGGCGCCTTGTACTGCACCACCGGCCGCGGCCAGCGCCGCTTCTTCAACCGCCGCGCCACGCCGCGGGCGAAGCCGGAGGCATCGATGAAGAGCACTAGGTCGGGCGCCTGGCGCTCGATCTCGTCGGTTGTCTCGCGCAGGCGGCGCAGCAGCTTGGGAATGTGCGGCAGCACCTCGCCAACGCCGACCAGAGAGAGCTCGGCGAGCGGGAAGAAGCTCGCCATCCCCTCCTCCGCCATGCGCGTGCCGCCGACCCCGGCGAACCGCACCCTGCCGAGTCGCTGGCGCAGCGCCCGCATCAACCGCTGGCCGATCAGGTCGCCAGAGGCCTCGCCCGCCACTAGGTAGATCAGCGGGCCGGCCGCGGTAGGAGCAGGTGAAACCATCAATGGCGGCTCATCGCGGGCCTGCCGCGACACGCACCACGAAGACCAGGAACTTGAACAGGAATCCGCGCTCGGCCGGGGTCCGCCAGCGCTGCAGCACCGGTCGGTATTCCAGCTGGTAGAGCATCGAGAACTGCGCTTCCCAGCGTGCGGCGCCGAGCGTGATGGTCAGGCCCATCGAACCTTGTCTCCTGTGCCTCGGCAGACGCCTGTCCAGGGACCCGCTGCGGTTCCCAGGGAACCTGCATCCAGTCCACCCTACGGCTGCGGGCGATACAGCCGGAAATGAGTCGGAAGGTCAATTTCAGCGACGAACCGCATACATCCCCGTGCTACGGCATCCTAGCATGAGCGCGAAGCAACCACGGCAGGTCAGGCCTGGGCGGGCAGTCGGCGCGCTCTGGCCGCCAGCGAGACCCTTGCCGCAGCCGGAAAAGACGTTAGAAGAAAGGCCGCATCGCCATACGGGTAGCCATTGATGTCGCAGCAATTGCGTGCCGCCTGGGACGACCTGCACGATGGTCTCGGGCTGTGGCGCGCCTGGCTGCTCTTCGCCTATGGCAACGTCACGCGCCCCTATCGACGTACCTTTATCGGCCCGCTCTGGGAACCGATCGGCCTGCTGCTGTTCGTGCTTATGCTGGGGCCGATCTATTCGCACGCCTTCGACATGACCGTGAAGGACTACATGGTCTATCTGGCGGCCGGCTGGACCTGCTGGCAGCTGGTCTCGGGCTTCATCTCCGCCGGTTCCAATACCCTGGTGCAGGGCATCGGCATGATGCAGCAGAGCCGCCTGCCGCTGTCGCTGTTCTTCTTCGAGACGTTGATGACCGAGCTGTTCGAGTTCCTGATGAAGCTCGCCCTGGTCATCCTGATGATCCTGGTCTTCGGCGCGCCCGGCGGACCGACCACCCTGCTGCTGCTGCCCGGGCTGCTGCTGCTGCTGGTCACCGGGCTCGGGCTGATCGCGCTGTTCGGACTGATCTGCGCGCGCTATCCGGACCTGCGGCCCATCGTGCAGATCGCCATGCGCCTGGCATTCTTCGTCACACCGGTGCTGTGGCACGCCGACGTGCTCAGCTCACCCGCCGGCAATGGCGCCATGGCCGCCGGCCAGTCGGCGCGCACCGCCTATATCGACTTCAATCCGCTCTACCACATGCTGCAGCTGATCCGCGCACCGCTGCTGAACGAGGTGCCGGGCCAGGGGTCCTATGTCTTCGTGCTGCTGCTGACCCTGGGCGTCTGGCTCCTGGCCGGGCTGCTGTTCCTGCGCTGGCGCAGCCGCGTGGTCTATTGGGCATGAGGCAGGGAGCATGAGGGCCCCACGTGGCGAAAGCCTGATCCGCCTGACCGACGTAGCGGTGCACCTGCCGCTGCACCGGCAGTTCGCCCGCAAGTGGCGCGGCGAAGGCCCCGCGCCGCGCGTCGTCAAGGCGCTGGACGGTGTCGAGCTGACGCTGCAAGTGGGCGATCGCTTGGGCATCCTGGGATTGAACGGCTCCGGCAAGACCACGCTGCTCAGGGTGATGGCCGGGGTCTACGAGCCGACGCAGGGGCGCTGCGAGATACGCGGCAGCATCTCGACGCTCTATGACATCCGGGTCGGCATGGACAAGGACGCCACTGGCTACGAGAACATCTTCCTGCGCGGCCTGCTGCAGGGCTTGAAGCCCAGCCAGATCCGCCTGCGGCTGGACGAGATCGTCGCCTTCGCCGAGCTGGAAACCTTTCTGCATCTGCCGGTCCACACCTACTCCAGCGGCATGATGGTGCGCTTGGCAGTGGCCATGGCGACCACCATCTCGCCACAGATCCTGCTGATGGACGAATGGATCGGTTTCGGCGACCGGCGCTTCATGGACCGCGTCGAATCCATGATCACCGACAAGATCGATTCCTGCGAAATCTTCGCTCTCGCCTCGCATAACGTGGAGCTGCTGCGCGAAACCTGCAATCGCGGCGTGGTGCTCGAGGCCGGCCGTATCAGTTTCCTGGGCTCGATCAACGAGGCAATCACGCACTACACCGGCCGGCCGCCCGGCAAGCCGCCGGCCGGGCGCCGCCGCAACAACCGCCGCGACGACTAGGCCTGCTGCAGCGTGGTCAGCTGGACGCTCAGTGGCGGTGGCTGGTTCAGAGTCTGGAAGACGACGCAGTAGCGCTCGGTCAGCTTCAGCAACGTGGCGCGCTGCTCCTCGCTGATGTCGGCGTCGATTTCGAATGTCAGCCGGATGGCGGAGAAGCCGACCGGCGCGTCCTTGGCGACGCCTAGCGTGCCGCGAAAATCCAGGTCGCCTTCGGCCAGCACCTGGCCGCCACGCAGCGGCAGGCCCAGCGCTGTCGCCACCGCCTTCAGCGTCACCCCGGCGCAGGCCACCAGCGCCTGCAGCAGCATGTCGCCCGAGCAGGCCTGCAGGCCGTCGCCGCCGGTCAGCGGGTGCAGCCCGGCATCGATCATCGCCTTGGCGGTGTCGACGCGGCAGACCAGGCCCTCGCCCGAGACGTCGCCCGAGGCCCTGAGCGTGATCTTCGCCGCCCCGGCATCCTGGCGATAGCGGTCCTTGATCGGCGCCTGCAGCGTCTTGAGGTCGTCGGCGTTCATCGGAGTCTCCTGATCGGCGGGCCGGCAAGAATGCTCCCGGCGCGCGTTGAATCAAACCAGCCTGAGCTGTCCAATGATCTGGTCCTTCAGCGCCAGGAATGGCTGGCTGGACCGACCGCGCGGGCGCGGCAGCTCGATGCTGTGATCGCCCACCACGCGGCCCGGCTGGCCGCGCAGCACGATGATGCGGTCACTGAGCGCCACCGCCTCTTCGATGTCGTGGGTGACGAAGACCATGGTGAAGCCGCCGTCGTGCCACAGCTGGATCAGGTGTTCCTGCAGCTGCTGGCGGGTGAAGCTGTCCAGCGCGCTGAAGGGCTCGTCCAGCAGCAGCAGGTTGGGCCGGCGTACCAGGGCGCGGGCAATGGCGGCGCGCTGCGCCATGCCGCCAGAGAGCTGATGCGGCCAGACGTCGGCGAAGTGGCCGAGGCCGACCTTTTCCAGCACCGCGTCGATCAGCGGGTCCTGCTCGCCGCGCGGCAGGTCGTGCAGCGCCAGGCGTACGTTCTGCCGCACCGACATCCAGGGCAGTAGCCGCGGCTCCTGGAACACCAGGCCGACGTCGCGCGACGGGGCGGCGACTTCCACCCCGGCAACGCGCACCGCGCCGGTCGAGGGCTTCTCCAGCCCGGCGACGATGCGCAGCAGGGTGGACTTGCCGCAGCCACTGGTGCCGACCAGCGAGACGATGCCGCCCGGCTCCACCGCCAGGTCGATGGCCTCCAGCGCCAGCTGCGACTTGCCGCCGGCGGGGGCGTAGCTCTTGGAAACGCCGGTGATCTCGAGCAAAGCCATCACGCTCTCATCGCGCCGTAGGAATCCTGCCAGCGCAGGGCACGGCGGGCACCCCAGGCCAGTATCGCGTCGGTCGCCTTGCCCACCAGCGCGAAGAGCACCAGCGAGCCGATGATGACCTGCGGCCGCCCTGTCATCTGGCCATCGAGCATCAGGAAGCCAAGCCCCTTGCTGGCGCCCATCAGCTCGGCGGCGATGACGAACATCCAGCCCAGCGCCAGGCCGGAGCGCAGGCCGGCAAAGTAGCTCGGCAGGGTGCCCGGCAGCAGCACGCGCCAGACCAGCTGACGGCGCGGCAGGCCATAGACATGCCCTACCTCGACCAGCTTCCGGTCGGTGCTAAGAATGCCGACCATAAGATTGAGATATATGGGGAAAAAGACCCCGACGGCGATCAGCGTGATCTTCGAGGCCTCGAAGATGCCGAACCACAGGATGAACAGCGGCACCCAGGCCAGCGAGGGCACCGCCTTCAGCGCCTGGAAGGTCGGATCGAGGATCTGCCGCGCCAGGCGGCTGTAGCCGGTCAGCGCACCGAACAGCGTGGCGGCGCCGGCGCCGGCCAGGAAACCCCAGAGCACGCGCTGCCCGGTGGCGGCGAAGTGCTGCCAAAGCTCGCCGGTGCGCGCCAGGTCCCACATCTCGGTGAAGACCGCGGTTGGCGAGGGCAGCTGGTTCGGCCGCATCCAGCCGGCCTCGACCGCGACCTGCCACAGGATGACGATGGCCAGCGGCAGCAGCAGCCCCAGGCTGACACCGGTCAGCCAGCGGCGGCCGGTGCCGGCCCGCGGCGACGCAACGGCATCCGGCGTGGCGGCGCGGCTGTTGGGCTCGACAGGAAGGTCGGGACGCAAGGCGGTCTGGTATCCCATGGCAAGTCTTTCCTGGGCCAGACGCTATTGCCCCGCCACCGGCCGCCGCCAGAACTTCCGGCGGCGGCCAAGGGGCGGGGCAGACAGCGTCGTCGGCGTTACTGCGTCGCGAGCTGGGCGCTGTACTGGCTGTCCAGCAGGGAGTCGAGCAGCGCGGCCACGTCGACCTCCGGCTTCAGGATGCCGACCTGCTGCAGGATCTCGCTGGCGGCCAGCAGGGTCGCCCGCACGCCGTCATCGACCTTGGGGTTGGACAGGTCGGTGCGCTCGCCCAGCTGCTTGGCAGCAACCTCTGGGTTCAGCTTGGCGGCCTCGACCAGCACGGCCTGCAGCTCGTCCGGGTGGGCGATGGCGTAGGTGCGGCCCTTCTCGTAGACCGCCAGCACGCGCTTCACCACGTCGGGATGCTCGGCTGCGAACTCCTCGCGCACGTTCAGCGTGCCGTAGGTGTTCCAGTCGGCGTTGCGGAAGAACAGCACGGCGCCGGTCTCCAGCTCCAGCTTGGCCATGTAGGGGTCCAGGCCGGCCCAGGCGTCAACCTGCTCCGACGCCAGCGCGTTGGCGCCATCGGGATGCTGCAGCAGCACGATGTTGACGTCGTTCTCGGTCAGACCGACCGAGGCCAGCGACCGCAGCAGGAAAATGTAGGGGTCGGTGCCGCGGGTCACCGCGACGGTGCGGCCCTTCAGGTCCTCGATCTTGGTGATGCCGGTGTCAGGGCGGGTGACCAGCGCGGTCCACTCCGGCTTGGAGTAGACGTAGATGGTCTTGATCGGCACGCCATTCGCCTTGCCGACCACGGCCGCCGCGCCGGCGGTGGAGCCGAAGTCGATCGAGCCAGCGTTGAGGTACTCCAGCGCCTTGTTCGAGCCGTGGCTCTGCACCCACTCGACGGCGATGTTGTCCTTGGCGAACTCCTCCTCGAACCAGCCCTTCTGCTTGATCAGCAGCGAGACCGGGTTGTAGTAGGCGAAGTCGACGCCGATGCGCTCCAGGGTTTCGGCACTGGCGCCGCTGGCGCCCAGGGTGAGCGACGAGGCCAAGAGGCCGGCCGCTGCGATCTTCAGGAACGAACGCTTGGTAACGGACATTGCGAACTAACTCCCTCCATCGGGTGCCGCGCTTGGGCGACACCGCAGGTGAAGAGGCTCTCTGCGCCGATCCTGGGGATTGGGTTCTGCTTGGGGCGGGGCCAAAGAAAAAGGGCCGGTCGCACCCAAGCGACAGCCCTACACCCGTAGTAGCGTCGCTTTAGCTGGAATTTATAAAGCGCCCCGCAAGCTGAGCCTCAAATCGGCGCTGTCCGTGGGTTCTAATTCCTACGTCGCGGCCTGTCAAACGGAAAAATATTACAATTTTGAAATGTTATTTCTCCGAAAGCTCCTTGCGGTGCTGCTTGGCGAGCGCTGCCATGCTGGTGAAACGCACGTCGTAGCGCGGTTGTTCGCCGGGATCCATGGTGGCGCCGAAGCCCGGCTTGTCGTGCCGGCGATAGATCCAGCAGGAGGTCAGGCCCACCCGATTGGCCGGCCCGTGGTCGTGAAATAGGCTCTCCGCCGTATGCAGGATGTCGCCCTTAGCGACGCCCAGCCCGGCCAGCTTGTCCAGCATGTACTCGAAGTTCCTGAGGCTCGGCTTGTAGGAGCCGATGTCCTCGGCCGTGTAGACCGCGTCGAAGGCCACCTGCAGGCGCCGATTGCTGTGCGCGAAGCTGGCGTTGTCGACGTTCGACAGGATGACCAGCTTGTAGTGCTGCTTCAGATACTGCAGCGCCGCGGCGGAATCGGCGAAGGCCGGCCAGTGTTCGATCGAGCGGCCATAGGTCTGGCACTCGTCCCAGTCGACGCTGACGCCCCACTCCTCGGCCAGGCGCTTGTAGACGATGGCCAGCAACTCGCTGTAGCGCTTGGACGGTGTCTGCAGCTGCTGCGTCGACTCATGGCGCGCGTGGGCCTGCAGGATCTCGTCACGGGTCAGCGGCCGGCCGACCTTGGCGACCAGCGGCTGCAATCCCGCCACCATGCCGCTTTCCCAGTCGATCAGCGTGCCATAGCAGTCGAAGGTGAGAACCTTGTAGTCGCTGACACGCATGGCGAAACCTCCGGCTGAGACGGCCGCGAGGCTAGCACGCCGACGCTTTTCGAGAAGGATGAAGTCGCGCTGGACGATCTGCCCGCCGCCGCGCTTCACGCACAACGGGGACAGCGACACTGGCCATCGACTGCATGCTGGGTTAGATACCCTGCGATGTGACCGTCCATCGCAGAGGTCCCGAAAGGATCGCCTTCCGTGAGCCACGATGAGCCTCCCGGCGGGGCGCCGGCCGGGAAACCTGAGGGTGCACTGCTCGACCTCTGGACCGCTGGGCGACGCGCGGAGGCGCTTGCGGCCGCCCAGGCCCGTGTCGCCCGCTTGCCGTCCGAGGCCACGGCCCAGCGGTCCGAGGCCCTGCTGGTGCTGAGCCTCGAGGCCGAGGACCGCGGCGACCTGGCGAAGGCGATAGAGTTCATCGCCGAAGCGACGCGGGTCGAGCCACGCCACTTCCGGGCCTGCCTGCGGCAGGCCAACCTGCAGTCGCACATCGGCCAGTGGGCGGAGGCCCTGGTACTGGCCGAAGCGGTGGTGAAGCAATGGCCCAGCCAGCCCGGCAGCCACCTGCTGCTGGCACGCTGCCTGGTCGAGGCGGAGCGGCACGAAGACGCCAAGATTGAGTTCCTGCAGGCGACACACCTGGCGCCCCAACATGCGGCGGCGCACGTCGGCCTGGGCGAATGCCTGCTGGTCACCGAGGACTGGCTGCCGGGCTGGCGCGAGTATGTCTGGCAGACCCGCATGGGCACCAATCCCAAGGGTTCGCCGCGATTCAAGACGCCGGCCTGGAATGGCATGCGCCTGCCGAACCGGCGGCTGATCCTCTTTGCCGACCAGGGCTTTGGCGACTGCATCCAGTTCTGCCGCTTCATTCCGCGCGTGGTGCCGCTGGTGGGGCAGATCACCCTGGCGGTGACACCCAAGCTGCAGTCCCTGCTGGGCCGCATGCCCGGCATCACGGACAGTGCCGTGCGCCAGTCCGAGCTGCCGGTGGCGGACGCGCACTGCAACCTCTCCGACCTGCCGCTGCTGCTGGGTGGCCGGGAAGCCGACCTGGCGGCCGGCGATGACTATCTGCCGCTGCTCCCGGCGCGACGCGACGCCTGGCGCCAGCGGCTGGAACGCGACGCGGGAGGTACCCTCAAGGTCGGGCTCTGCTGGTCCGGGCGCAGCAGCGTTCCGCACCTGCAGCGCGGCGCGCTGAGCCTGGCAGCACTGGCACCGCTGGCGGCGTTTACCGGCGTGACCTTCTTCAGCCTGCAGTTCGACGCCGAGAAGCAGCAGCTGGCCGACTGGCCGGATGCCAAGGGCCGCGACGGCGGCGCGCCGCTGATCGATCTGTCGGCGGAGCTGGAAGGCTTCGACGAGACGGCGCATGCCATGGCAGCGCTCGACCTGGTGATCACCGTCGATACGGTGACCTCTCACCTGGGCGGGGCCATCGGCACGCCAACCTGGACGCTGCTGCGGCGCATTCCTGACTGGCGCTGGCTGCTGCGGCGCGAGGACAGCCCCTGGTATCCGAGCATGCGCCTGTTCCGGCAGGACGAGACGCGGACCTGGGCGCCGGTGGTGGCCAGGGTCGCCGACGAACTGGCGACGGTGTTGCGGGGCGAACGCGAGCGCCTGCGCCCACCGTCCTCCCGATAGACTGGACCACTGGCCGCCGCCCCGGCGCTTGGCTAGCATCGCCCGTCGCGAACGCCGGAGTCCGCCATGACCGATCCTTGCTTGCTGCCCGCCACCGTCCTGACCGAGAAGCTGCGCCAACGGCAGCTCGGCGCGCGTGAACTGCTGGAGGCCCACCTCGCGCGCTACGAACGCTTCAACGCGGCGGTCAACGCGGTGATCTGGGCCGACCTGCCCGGCGCCCGGGCACGCGCCGACGCCGCCGACGCCGCCCTGGCACGCGGCGAGGTCTGGGGGCCGCTGCATGGCCTGCCGATGACCATCAAGGAGTCCTTCGATATCCAGGGCGCCCCCACCACCTGGGGCATCGGCGAGCTGCGCGGCAACCTCGGCAAGAGCAACGCCGTGGCGACGCAGCGCCTGCTCGACGCCGGCGCGGTGATCTGGGGCAAGACAAACGTGCCGCTGCTGCTGGCCGACTGGCAGTCCTTCAACGTGATCTACGGCACCACCAACAATCCCTGGGACCTGACGAAGACCCCTGGCGGCTCCTCCGGCGGCTCCTCGGCGGCGCTGGCCACCGGCATGGCATCGTTGGAGTTGGGCAGCGACATCGGCGCCTCGATCCGCAATCCAGCGCACTACTGCGGCGTCTTCGGCCACAAGCCGACGCACAACATCGTGCCGACCCGCGGCCAAAGCGTCAGCGGCATGCTGTCGATTCCCGACATCTCGGTCGCCGGCCCGCTGGCACGCTCGGCCGAGGACCTTGCGCTGGGACTGCAGGTCCTGGCCGGGCCGGACGAGATCGAGGCGGCCGGCATGCGGCTGACCTTGCCGCCTCCCAAGCAGCGACAGCTCAAGGACTTCAAGGTCGCGGTGCTGGTGGAGGATCCCAACAGCCAGGTCGACCACGAGTACCAGGTGAAGATCCTGACGCTGGGTGAAAGCCTGGCGCGGTTGGGCGCCACGGTGTCCTTCACCGCCAAGCCGGCCATCGACACCGTCATGGCCTTCCGGCTCTACGTCGAGCTGCTGCGCTCCTTCACCTTCTGGCGCAGCAGCGCCGCCGAGGTGCAGCGCTGGAAAGACTTCGCGACGGGCGTGGCGGCCGACGACTGGAGCTACAAGGCCATGGTGGCGCGCAGCGCCAGCCTGACCTATCGCGACTGGCTGAACAGCAACGAGCAGCGCCACAAGCTGCGCTGGCTATGGCACGCCTTCTTCCAGGAGTGGGATGTCCTGCTCTGCCCCGCCGCCGCTGGTCCGGCCTTCCCGCACGATCAGGCGGGCGAGCGTGTCGACCGCGTGATCCAGGTCAACGGCGTGGCGGAGAACACCTGCCACCAGCTCTTCTGGGCCGGCTATTCCGGCGTCTGCTTCCTGCCCTCCACGGTGGCGCCGCTGCCGCTGCATTCCAGCGGCCTGCCGCTGGGCGTGCAGATCATCGGGCCGCACTTCGGCGACCGCACCACGATCGAGTTCGCCCGCCTGCTGGAGCAGCAGTTCGGCGGCTTCGTACCGCCGCCGGGCTACGCCTGAAGCTGTTAGAACAAGCTGTCGACGAAGTTACTGGTCGCCAGCGGCAGAAGGTCCTGCGGGTGATCGCCGCCGAAGGTGCCCCATTTGCTGCTGGCGCGGGCGACCGTCGAGGCCACGACGGCGCCGGTCGACACCTCGTGAACGGCAAAGCGCACTGTGATCCTGTCGGGCTTGCCTGACCATTCCGTGGCCCGATCCTCCCAATTGAGAATCGTCGGCTCGAAGACGTAGGTGAGCCCCGCTGCTTGCGCTGCGGAGAGCGCGACGGTGAGGTCTTCGACGCCGGTCGCCGCCACCACGGTCGCAACATGGACCGCGAGCGCAGCAACAGCTGCCTGCATGGTCGCCGCCCCAGAGTCAGGATAAGTTTTCTCGCCGTATCGGCCGTTCTCCGGCCGCAAGACGTAAAAGCTCGATTCGCTGCCGATTATCACCTGCGGCGCTTGATAGGCATCTACTGCCAGTTTTTGACTGCATCCACCCGCGACGAGCGCGGCACCCAGCAGCAAGACCGCGAAGCGCATCGTCCCCTCCACCTACAATTGTCCAATGCAGGGTAGTGGCGATGACGCGATGGAATCCAGCTGGTTGTTACCCCCACGCGCCCTGGGGCGCCACCTATCGGCGGCTAGTGGTGGCCGCCTGCTTCTGCCGTGACTACAGATGCCAGACCGCCGTCACGGTGTGTCGGTGATGATCCAAACATTGGTAAGGAGGCGGTCCTGTCCGCTGCGCAGGCCCAGCGTGTCGCAGCTCGTCGCCGGCAAGGGCAGCCAGGCACGCTCGCGCTCCTTCAGGTCCTGCGTCTCACCGAAGCGGATGCCGGCGATAGCGCTCCACTGCTCGTCGGTGCCGAGCGAGGCCTCAGCCGTCAGACTCCAGGCCGGCGCAGCGGTCGCGAAGGGTCACAGCTCGCTGCCGACGAAGCCGACCGCGCTCGCGTCCGGCCCGTAGCCACCGCCCAGCCACAGCGCCGCGTCGGGATCGACGTACCAGGTGCCGCGACCGCAGACATAGAAGCCCTCCGCCACCGAGAGCGAACGTCCGTCGTCGCCCCACTGGTAGCCGGCCTGCAGATAGCCCGTCAGGTCGTCCCAGTAGCCCTGCAGCTCGCCGCCAACGCGCAGGCGCTCAGCGCCGTCATAGGTCCAGAAATTCAGCAGCGGGCCGAACTGGCCGGTGCCGGGTTCGCCCCAGAACAGATGCAGGGTCCCGTCGGCGAAGTACTGATCCGCCAGACGACCGGCGGCGGCGTCGAGCTGCAGGCCGCTCTTGTAGTCCAGCGGAAAGGCCAGCGATCCGGAGAGCGCGCCCAGCCAGCCGGCCGTGGGATCGGCACCGCTGCCGACGCTATAGCTGTCGATAAGGGTGCAGTCGCCCGGGATGCCGTCGTCGACCCGGCAGGGGCTGGGATCGCCGTTGGGGAAGATGTGCTGCACCGTGGTGCCGCCGCCGCCTTCGGGCAGTGCCTGATAGCCACCGCCCAAGGTCAGAAAGCCATTGAGTTGCTTGACCAGCGCGCCATCCCCGGCAAGAGTCGCCGGCGCGCCACCGAGCAGCAACACTGCTGCAAGCGCAAATTTCATCTTGTCCTCCCCCTGCGGGGCACCGCCAAAGCCGCCGCCGCTTGCCAGGAATCCTATACTTGAACGGGCGCTTCGTGCTGTCCGCACAAGCAAAATTGCGTGGCTTAGATAGAAAATCCCTCATAGGTGGAATGTGATTGGCTCTTCCTAACCAATGTCGCGAGTCAGCAAGGCTCAACCCGAGACGCTGCCCCCCTGCGGACCTCTTCGCAGACGTCGCGCTGCGCTAGGGCTGCACGTCGCCTGGACGGTCCTGCGGTCCGGGCCGGTAGGTACCGAAGTACCAACGATGCCCCTCGGGGTCCTCGCAGGCGTAGTCGCGCGAACCGTAGTCGGTGTCGCGCAGTGCCATGACGATCTTGGCACCCGCTGCCTTGGCGCGGTCGTGATGCGTATCGGGATCGGTGATGGCGACGTAGGTGTGCTGTACCGAGAAGGGCCCCATGATCTCCTTCACGCTGCCGAGCATGATGACACCGTCGGCGTAGGCCATCTCGGCATGCGCGATGCCGCCCTTGCCGTCCGCGACCCGCAGCATGAGTTCAAAGCCGAAGGCGCGCTGCAACCATTCAATGGCGGCCGGCGCGTCCTGGTAGTTGAAGGTGGGATAGAAGCTGGGCTTGCTCATGGTGCGTCCTCCAAGTTGCTGATGCCCCTTGCTAGCAAGTAGAACGTGGCAGGGTCTTGGACGGTTGTTACCGGCCTGCCAGCCAGGCACCGGGCGACTGGCCGGCAAAGGTACGGAAATCACGGTTGAAGTGCGCCTGGTCGTAGTAGCCAGCCGACAGTGCCACCTCGGCAAGATCGCGCTGCCCGGCGGTGAGCGCGTCCAGCGCATGGTTGAAGCGCAGCATGCGGGCCAGGGTCTTGGGCGGCAGGCCGAGCTCGTCACGGAAGCGCCGCACCAGGTGACGGCGGCTGATCGCCAGCCCATCGGTCAGCGCCGCGATCGGCAGGTTGCCGTGGCACGCCAGCAACTGGCGCCAGGCCCACTGCATGTCAGGGCTGGGGCCGCCGGTCTCGGCCCGGCGGCGGCGCAGCAGGTCGGCCACCAGGGCAAAGCGCGCCGGCCAGTCGGGCAGCCCCTGAAGCTGCTGCTCCAGTCGCCCGCCGGCGGCACCCAGCAACTCGTCGAGGCCGACGATACGGTTGCCGAGTTCGGCCATCGGCACGCCGAACAGCAGCCGTGCGCCCAGCGGCGTCAGGTCGAGCTGCAGGCAGTGCGACAGGCCGGTTGAGCGGTTCATCGCCGTGGTGTCGTGCAGTCCGGCGACGAAGGAGCCGCGGGTCACCGCGTAGGCATCCTGCGGATGCTCGTAGGTCAGCACGAAGGGCGCGCCGAAGGAGATCACCACCACCGCCATGGGGCGCGGCAGTTCGCGTCGCAGCGTCGGCGACGGGAGCTGCTCTTCGTAGCCGGTGAAGCGCAGCACCAGCTCGGCCAGGTCGGGCGGCGGCGGCGCCAGGACCAGGTCCCAGGATTCGCTCGCCGTGCGCTGGCGCAGACAGGTGAGGTGGAAAGACGCGGCACTCATGCCGGCATCTTGCCGAAGCGACGCTCGTCCCGGAAGGCTGGCGTGACGTCAGTGCCCGCCGCTGTGCAGGCAGCCGATGTGTTCCGGGCCGATGCCGCAACAGCCGCCGATCAGGCTGGCACCAGCCTCGGCCCAGGCAGTGGCGAAGGCGCGGTAGCCCTCGGGCGTCAGGTCGTCGCGGATCGGTAGCACGGTGCTGTTCGCCGTTGCCGTCTTGCGCTGCGGCGGAAAAGCATTGGCATAGACGCCGAGCGGCAGGCTGCGGCCGCGCAAGGCCGCCTTCGCCGCGACCAGCGCCGGTGTCATCACCTCGGGCTGGCTGCAGTTGAACAGCAGGGCCTTGGCGCCGAGCGCCAGCACGGCCGTTACCGCCTCGTCGATGCTTTCGCCCGACCGCAGGCAGGGTCTGGCGGGATCGGCGTCCTCGTCCTTCAGGGTAAAGGAAATCCAGAGGTCGCGGCTGTCATCCGCTACGGCCGCGGCACTGGCTTCGGCCTCGGCGATGCAGCTCTGCGTCTCCGCCAACCAGAGGTCGACATGAGGGCCGAGGCCGCGCACCAGCAGCTTCAGCAGCTCCGGCGCGCGCGCCGCGTCGAAGAGGTCGGGTCGGTAGGAGCCGAACAGCGGCGGCAGGGAGCCCGCTACGCGTACCGCGCGACCAGCCGCATCGGCGGCCTCACGCGCCAGGCGGCCGGAGCGGTCGGCCAGCAGCAGACCCAGGCGCAGGAAGCGCTCGTCGCCAAGGTGGAAAGGCACCACGGCATAGGAGTTCGTGGTGATCACCTCGGCGCCGGCCGCTACGAAGCTGTCATGCGCCCGACGCACGAACGCGGGCCCTTCGAGAAGCGCCAGGGCCGACCATTCCGGCTGGCGGAAGGGCGCGCCCATGCGGGCGAGTTCGCGCCCCATGCCGCCATCCAGCAGGGTGAAGGGGGCCGTCATGGCCCAGTTATTCGCGCATCACCTGGTCGCGGGCGGTGAGCAGCAACTCGTCCATGTGGCGGCGGACGCGGTGTTCGCTCATCTCGACGCCGGCGGCCTTGAAGTCCCGCAGCACCTTCTGCACTACGTCGTCGTCGCCAGGCGCCTCGAAGTCGCTCATCACGACCTCCTTGGCATAGGCGTCGGCGTCGGCGCCGGCCTTGCCGAGCTGCGCCGCGACCCAGAGGCCCAGCAGCTTGTTGCGCCGGTTGGTAACGCGGAACTGCAGCTCCTCGTCGTGCTTATACTTGTCCTCGAAAGCCTTTTCGCGATCGTCGAAGCCGGTCATCAACGCGCTCCCTGGTGCGGTTGGCAGGTTTTCCGCGCTTTAGGTGGCAGAAGGTGGCGATGGGTGCAAGCCCACCGGCGTCGCGCCTGTTTCGGCGGCCGCCGAAGAGCGCTACAAAGCCCGCCATGTGCAGTGTCGTCATCCTCCGCCGCCCGGGCGAGTCCTGGCCCCTTCTGCTGGGCGCCAATCGCGACGAGATGGTGACCCGGCCCTGCCAGCCGCCAGCGCGCCACTGGCCCGACCGGCCCGATGTCGTGGCCGGGCTGGACGAGCTGACCCAGGGCAGCTGGATGGGCATGAACGACGCCGGCGTCGTCGCCTGCATACTGAACCGCGTCGGCACGCTGGGCCCGGCGCCGGGCAAGCGGTCGCGCGGCGAGTTGGTGTTGGAGGCGCTGGACCATGCCACGGCGGGCGACGCCGCGGCGGCCCTGGCGGCGCTGGACCCCGGCGCCTACCGGAGCTTCAACCTGCTGGTCGCCGACGAGGACCAGGCCTTCTGGCTGCGTGGGCGCGACAGCGAGGCCAGCAGCGTCGAGGTGCTGCCGGTGCCGAGCGGCCTGTCGATTTTGACCGCGCATGACCTGAACGACCTGACGGCGCCGCGCATCGCCCGCTTCATGCCGCTGCTGCGTGCCGCGCCGACGCCTGACCCGGACCGTGAAGACTGGGGCGCCTGGCAGGAGCTGCTGGCGACCCAGGACCGCGCGGATCCGGTGCTGGGCCTCTGCATCCAGACCGACTATGGCTTCGCAACGGTCTCCTCCAGCCTCTTCGCCCTGCCCCGCCGGCCGCAGCGCATGGACGAGGCGCCGCGCCAGCCGATCTGGCTCTATGCGCCGGGCCGGCCGGACAACACACCCTGGGCCGCGCTGGATCTGACGGTGACCTGATCAATTCGGCACCGAGTTGTGCTGCCGCGGCAGGGCCTTGCCGTTAGGATGCCTCCTGTCGGCCGGCGCCAACCGGGAGGTCAGGTCCTTGCAGCCCACGCCACAGCAGATCGCCACCATCGATGCCATTCTCTCGACCTTCGAAACCGGCCGCCCGCTGCGCCGCTACGCTGCCCTGACCTTCTCGACCGGCGACAAAGGTCAGCTCACCTACGGCAAGCACCAGGCCAGCCTGACCAGCGGCAACCTGGGCAAGCTGGTGGCGGCCTATCTGGCCGAGGCCGACACGCTGCATGGCGACGCGCTGCGGCCCTTCCTGCCAGCCCTGGTGGCGCAGGACCCGGCGGTCAACCACAACAGCTATCTGAAGAACCTGCTGCGCGCGGCGGCCGACGATCCCATCATGCAGCAAGTGCAGGACGCCTTCTTCTCGGCGACCTACTGGGGTCCGGCGGCGCGCGACGCCGTGGCCCGCGGCTTCCAGGAGCCGCTGAGCTTCGCCGTGCGCTACGACAGCCAGGTGCACGGCTCCTGGAGCAAGATCGCCAAGCTCACCCAGCAGGACCTCGGCGACAGCGCCCAGGTCGGCGAGCGCGCTTGGATCGCCGGCTACGTCGCCCGCCGCGAAGCCTGGCTGGCGGGCGGCTCGGGCGACCTGCCGAACACCGTCTATCGCATGCAGGCCTTCCGCGACCTGATTTCCATCGGCGCTTGGGACCTGGCGTTGCCCATCGTAGTGCGCGGCGAGCCGATCAGCCCCGAGGTGCTCGCGCTGCCGCCGTCTGGCTGCTACGACGCCCCCGCCCTCGGCAGCCGCGTGCTCAAGGTGCAAAGCCCGATCATGACCGGCCGCGACGTGCGGCTGGTACAGCTGGCGCTATCGGCGCCCGGCAACGGCATCGAGACCACCGCCGACGGCCAGTTTGGGCCCATGAGCCGTACGGCGGTGTCGAGCTTCCAGCAGCGGCGCAACCTGCCGGTTACCGGCACTGTCGATCATACGGTGCTTGCGGCCCTGGGCCTGGCCTAGGGACGGCTGGACGCCAGGGCGCCCTTGCCGCCAAGATCGCCCTCCTACACCCCACCCGCCGGAGGTCGCCCATGCATCGCCTTGTCCTCTGCGTCGCGCTGCTGATCGCAGCCTTGGCGCCACCGCGCCTGGTCGCGGCGGAGTCCGCCGGCGGCCGCGTGCTGATGACCGTGGTCGGCGCCATCACCCAAACCAACCGCGGGCCTTTCGATAGCTTCCGCGATGCGCTGCTGGGCAAGTATGTCGAGGGCTTCGACAAGGCCCATGGCTTCGACCAGGCGGCGCTGGACACCCTGCCGCAGGCCTCCACTACGCTGAGTTACGGCAACTGGGACGGCCAGCCGCACGTCTTCAGCGGCCCGCCGCTGGCCGCCGTGCTGGAGGCGGCGGGCGCCACCGGGACCAAAGTGTCGGTCATGGCGGTGGACGGCTACTTCGCCGACTTCGGCATGGACGTGGTGCAGGAGAGTTCGATGATCCTGGCCACCCGGATGGATGGGCAGCTGTTGCCGGTCGGCGGTTTCGGCCCGACCTGGCTGGTGTTCGAACCCGGCATGGTGCCCGGCCTGGCGGGCGACAAGGACGACAGCCTGGTCTGGGCGGTGATCCTGATCACCGTGCAGTAGCGGCGCGGCGCCTCACCCGGCGCTCATTGTTTCGCCCTGACCGGCTTGCTATAGCTGGTGGCCCGCCCCCGCTTGGGGGTCCAGGCATTCCCCCCGAAGCCGCAGTCCCGCGAGGTTGCTATGAGCCGCTCCCGCCGCCGTCGCATCTACGAGGGCAAGGCCAAGATCCTGTTCGAGGGTCCGGAGCCGGGCACGCTGGTGCAGTACTTCAAGGACGACGCCACCGCCTTCAACAACCAGAAGAAGGGCATCATCACCGGCAAAGGGGTGCTGAACAACCGCATCTCCGAGTTCCTGATGGAGCGGCTGGCCGAGGTCGGCATTCCGACGCACTTCGTGCGCCGCCTGAACATGCGCGAGCAGCTGGTCAAGGAAGTCGAGATCATCCCGGTCGAGGTGATGGTTCGCAACGCCGCCGCCGGTACGCTGTCGAAGCGCTTCAACATCGAGGAAGGCACCGCGCTGCCGCGCACCATCGTCGAGTACGCTTATAAGAACGACGCGCTGGGCGACCCGCTGGTGTCGGAAGAGCACATCACCGCCTTCGGCTGGGCGACGGCGCAAGACCTCGACGACATGGTCCACCTGGCGCTGCGCACCAACGACTTCCTGCAGGGGCTGTTCCGCGGCGTCGGCCTGAAGCTGATCGACTTCAAGCTGGAGTTCGGCCGGCTGTGGGAGAACGAGGAGATGAAGATCATCCTGGCCGACGAGATCAGCCCGGATTCCTGCCGCCTGTGGGACATCAAGACCAACGAGAAGCTGGACAAGGACCGCTTCCGCCGCGACCTCGGCAAGGTCGAGGAGGCCTATCAGGAGGTCGCCCGCCGCCTCGGCGTGCTGCCGGAGGCCGGCCCAGTCGACATGGACGGCCCGAAGTCGCTGCAGTAGCGGGACGTCAGGGCACGGCGATTGGGCCATCCTTCGAGACGCGGCGCAATCGCGCCGCTCCTCAGGATGAGGTCTATGCCATTGTTTCCATAAGTGAGAACCTCATCCTGAGGAGCCCGGCATAGCCGGGCGTCTCGAAGGATGTGCCAGAGGCTCTTGCCCCGCCCTACGCCAGCTTGCCGGCCGGCTGCTGCTGGGTGATGCAGTGGATGCCGCCGCCGCCGGCGACGATGTCGAGCGCCGGCACGCCCACCACCTTGCGGCCCTGGAAGGCCTTGCTGGCGATGTCGAGCGCCTTCTGATCCTGCGCATCCTCGAACACCGGCATGACCACGCCGCCGTTGGCGATGTAGAGGTTGACGTAGGACAGGCCAAGCCGGCTGCCCGTCTCGTCATAGCGCGCCTTGGGCTGCTCGACCTCGATCACCTCGAGCTTGCGGCCCTTGGCATCGGTCGCCGCGCGCAGCCGCGCCAGGCTGTCCTGCAGGATGGCATGGTTGGCGTCGTTCGGGTCGTTCGAGGTCAGCGCCAGCACCACGCCGGGCCGCACGAAGGTCACCAGGTTGTCGACGTGACCGTCGGTCTCGTCGTCGACCAGGCCGCGGCCGAGCCAGAGGATCTGCTGCACACCGAGATAGTCGCGCAGCAGCTGCTCGATCTCCTCGCGCGACTTGCCGGGATTGCGGTTGGGATTCAGCAGGCATTGCTCGGTGGCGATCAGCGTGCCCTCGCCGTCGACGTGGATCGAGCCGCCCTCGAGCACCAGCGGCGCCGGGTAGCGCTTGATCTTGATACGGTCCAGCAGCACCTCGGCTACCGCGGCGTCCAGGTCGTAGGGCTTGTACTTCTCGCCCCAGGAGTTGAACACCCAGTCGACACCGGCGACCTGTCCCTGGCCGTCGATGACGAAGCTGGGGCCGTTGTCGCGGATCCAGGAATCGTCATGGCCCAGCGGCATGGTCGCCACCTTGGCGGTGGTGCGCATGGAGACCGAGGCGACCTCGTCGCCACGCGCGATCATGGTCACCGGCTCGAACTGCGAGATGGCGTCGGCCACTTCGGCATAGGCATCGCAGGCGGCATCGAGGCCGGCGCCCCACAGATCGTTGCGGCAGGGCCAGGCCATCCAGCAGCGCGTGTGCGGCGCCCATTCCGGTGGCAGGAAGAAACCGTCGGCGGCGGGCGTGGACAAGGTCGCAGCGCTCCCGTCTGTGGGGCCCCAGTGTGGGGCTAAGGCCCGTCTGAGGGGCGTGGGTTTGACTCTAGGGAACCCGGCAGCACCTTGGCAATCGCAGTGCCGGCGGCCGGGCGGGCACGGCCGCGCTTGTAGCCCTCACGCGCGTGCAAGGCAAGCCGGTGCGCTGCGCAGCCAGCCTGCGGAAAGTGCAATTACGTCAAGAAGCTAGGGACTTGCCTCAGCCGCCGTTGTTGAGCGGCGCGCCGCCCAGGCCATCGGCCAGGTAACGCGCGCCCTCCATCAGGCCGTCACGGGTCAGGGTGCGCCCGGCCAGCCAGACATCGTCGCTGAGGAAGCGTGCGTCGGGCAGCAGCTGCATCGTCGGCAGCGCCCCGCGGTCACCGCCCAGCGCGAGCGGCGAAATCACCGTCGGTGCGCCGATGGTGGTGGCGCCATAGCTGGTCGGCGGCGCGAAGCTGGTGACTGGCGCCGTGCTGGCGACCTGCAGGCCGGTGTCGCGCGCCGCCTGCTGCGGCTGGGGCTGCATGGCCGGCGGCAGGATGGCCTGCGGGCCGCTCGGCTCCACTGGATCCAGCGGCTGTAGCACGCCGGCGTCGGCCAGCTGGTAGTCCGGGTCGTCGCGGCAGAGCTGCCCTTCGAAGACGCGCATCAGGGCGCAATCCTGCTGCGCCAGCGCGGAAATGCCGTGGTCGGTGGCGGTCTTGCCGGTGGCGACGAAGCTGCCGACATCGATGACGTAGCTGGCAATGGCGATCGCCGGCGGGATGGCGCAGCCACCCAGCAGCGTCAGCAATGCGCCCAGCGCCAGGAAGCGTCCGACAAGACCACGGGATGTCTGCATCGTGTTCCCCCCGGAACCGGTCCACCCGCCATTCGGGCCAGACCTGTGGATAACTTTGGACCCCGCCGTCGAGTCCTGTCCAGGGGCAAAGGCGACTTGTGCCTGCAAATCAAGGCTGGCCGGCCAACTTTGGCTACTTCGTCGGCAAGTCCAGCTTGATGTGCAGCTCCTTCAGGCGCTTGTCGGCCAGCGTGTTGGGCGCACCCATCAGCAGGTCCTCGGCGCGCTGGTTCATCGGGAAGGCGATGACCTCGCGGATATTGGGCTCGTCGGTCAGCAGCATGACGATGCGGTCGATGCCCGGCGCCGAGCCGCCGTGCGGCGGCGCGCCCAGGCGGAAGGCCGACAACATGCCGCTGAAGTCCTGCTCCACCTTCTCCGCCGCGTAGCCGGCGATGGCGAAGGCCTTCAGCATCACCTCGGGCAGGTGGTTCCGGATGGCGCCGGACGACAGCTCCACGCCGTTGCAGACGATGTCGTACTGGAAGGCCTTGATGGTCAGCGGGTCCTGCTCCTGCAGCGCCTTCAGGCCGCCCTGCGGCATGGAGAAGGGGTTGTGGCTGAACTCGATCTGGTTGGTGTCCTCGTTCAGCTCGAACATCGGAAAGTCGACGATCCAGCAGAACTTGAAGATGCCCTGCTCGATCAGCCCCATTTCGGTGCCGACCTTGGTGCGCACCGTGCCGGCGAAGCTGGCCGCGGCCTTCGGCTTGTCGCAGACGAAGAACACGGCATCGCCGTCCTTGAGCCCGGCCAGTTCACGCAGCTTTGCCAGGCGCTCGGCATCCAGGTTCTTGGCGATCGGGCCCTTGGCCTCGGTCCCGGTGAAAGCGATCCAGCCCAGGCCAGCCTTGCCTTCGGCCTGCGCCCAGGAGTTCAGCTTGTCGAAGAAGGAGCGCGGGCTGCCCGCGGCGCCCGGCGCCGGGATGGCGCGCACCACGGCGCCGCCGGCGACGAGGTTGGAGAAGACCTTGAAGCTAGAGCCGAGGAAGACCTCGGAGACGTCGGCGATGACGATGGGGTTGCGCAGGTCGGGCTTGTCCGAGCCGTACTTCAGCAGCGCCTCGTCATAGGGAATGCGCGGGAAAGGCGCCGGCGTGACCTTGCGGCCCTTGGCGAACTCCTCGAACACGCCGGCCAGCACCGGGGCGATGGTGTCGAAGACGTCGTCCTGGGTGACGTAGCTCATCTCGAAGTCGAGCTGGTAGAACTCGCCCGGCGAGCGGTCGGCGCGGCCGTCTTCGTCGCGAAAGCAGGGCGCGATCTGGAAGTAGCGGTCGAACCCAGCGACCATGAGGAGCTGCTTGAACATCTGCGGCGCCTGCGGCAGCGCATAGAACTTGCCGGGATGCACGCGGCTGGGCACCACGTAGGCGCGCGCGCCTTCCGGGCTGTCGGCGGTCAGGATCGGCGTCTGGAACTCGGTGAAACCCTGCTCGATCATGCGGCGGCGGATCGACGAGATGATCTGGCTGCGCATCACTATGTTCTGGTGGATACGCTCGCGCCTGAGGTCGAGGAAGCGGTAGCGCAGGCGCATCTCCTCGCCGGCGTCCTCGTCACCGTTAACCTGCAGCGGCACCTGGTCGGCCGCCGACTGCACCTGGATCTCGGCCGCCTGCACCTCGATCTCACCGGTGGCGAGCTTGGCGTTCGCGGTCTCCGCGCTGCGCGCCACCACCCTGCCGGTGACGGTGACGACCGATTCGACGCGCAGGCCTTCCAGCAGCTTCAGCACCGCGCCGTCGGCCACCACCTGGGTGACGCCATAGTGGTCGCGCAGGTCGACGAAGAGCAGCTGCCCGTGGTCGCGCTTGCGATGAATCCAGCCGGAGAGGCGGACGGTCTGGCCGACGGCGTCGCGACGCAGCGCGCCGCAGGTGTGGGTGCGATAGGGGTGCATGGGGTCCTGTCCGAAAAAGCGCGGCAGACACAACAGCCCGGGGTGGGTGTTGTCAAGGGAAGCTCAGCCCTGGCGGCGCCCCCTGCCCCACTGTCATCCCGGCCGGAGAGCCGGGATCCAGGTCTTCAAGGGCAGAGCTTTCGACCGGCAGGCGGCGGCGGCGCTTCGGCCGGCATCCGCACCCGGCCAAGCTGGCCCCCGGCTCTCCGGCCGGGGTGACAGCGAGAGGTCAGGCGCCAGCGAGAAGACCACGGCATCCCGCGGCTCAGTTCCCCTGCTTCTTCTGCTTCTCGATCTCGCGCCACTTCTGGACGTTCTTGTTGTGCTCGGCCAGCGTCTCGGCGAAGGCGTGACCGCCGGTGCCGTCGGCGACGAAGTAGAGGTACTTGCTCTCGGCCGGGTGCAGCACCGCCTCCAGCGAGGCCCAGCCGGGATTGGCGATGGGTCCCGGCGGCAGGCCGGCGGTGGTGTAGGTGTTGTAGGGCGTCGGCTTGTCCAGCTCCTTGCGGGTCAGGCCGTGGCCCAGCGGGCCCTTGCCGCCGGTGATGCCGTAGACCACGGTCGGGTCGGACTGCAGCAGCATGCCCTTGCGCAGGCGGTTGATGTAGACACTGGCAACCAGCGGGCGCTCGCTGGCCAGCCCGGTCTCCTTCTCGACGATGGAGGCCAGCGTGACCCACTCGGTCTGGTCGGCGATCGGCAGGCCTTCGTCGCGACCGTCCCACAGCTTGGCCAGGGCGGCGACATGCGCCGCCTGCATGCGCTCCAGCACGACGGCCCGGGTGTCGCCCAACTCGAAGAAATAGGTCTCGGGCAGCAGCGTGCCCTCGCCCGGGATCTCGGCAATGGCCTCGCCGACCAAGTCGGGCACGGCGTTGAGCAGCTGGATGATCTCCCACGAGGTCAGGCCCTCGGGCACCGTCACCTTGTGGCTGACGGTAACGCCGGCGACCAGGATCTGCATGGCGCCCTGCATCGAGACGCCGGCCGGGAAGCTGTATTCGCCAGCCTTCAGCGCCTGGTCCTGCTTCAGCAGCGTGACGATGATCTTGAACAGCCAGTCGGGCTCGATGACCCCGGCCTCGACCAGCGCCTTGGTGATGCGCGACAGCCCGGCACCCTTGGGGATGACGACGTTGGTCTCGCTGGCCAGCGGGCCTGGCGCCTTGAACTTCTCCCAGCCCCAGTAGCCCGCTCCGCCAGCAGCCAGCAGACCCAACAGCAATAGCAGCAGCAGGAGCTTCAGAAAGCTCCGTTTGCGGCGCGGCGGCCGGGACCCGGCCGGGGGCGGCGGGTCAGCTGTAGCGTCCGATGACAAGGCTCGCGTTCGTCCCGCCAAAGCCGAAGGAATTCGACAGCGCGATGTCGATCTTGCGCTGGCGGGCCTGGTGCGGCACCAGGTCGATGCCCACGCAAGACGCCGAGGGATTGTCGAGGTTGAGCGTCGGCGGCGCCACCTGGTCGCGGATGGCGAGCAGGCAGAAGATCGCCTCCACCGCGCCGGCGGCCCCCAGCAGGTGGCCGATGGCCGACTTGGTGGAGCTCATGGAGATCTTGCCGGCGGCGTTGCCGAACATGCGCTTCACCGCGCCGAACTCGATCTCGTCGCCCAGCGGCGACGAGGTGCCGTGCGCGTTGACATAGTCGATGTCGTCCGGCGTCAGGCCGGCGCTGCGCAGCGCGCCCTGCATGGCGCGGAAGCCGCCGTTGCCATCCTCCGCCGGGGCGGTGATGTGATAGGCGTCGCCCGACAGGCCGTAGCCCAGCACCTCGCCATAGATCTTGGCGCCGCGTGCCTTGGCGTGCTCCAGCTCCTCCAGTACCAGGATGCCGGCGCCCTCGCCCATGACGAAGCCGTCGCGGCCCTGATCCCAGGGGCGGGACGCCTTTTCCGGCGTGTCGTTGAAACCGGTGGAGAGCGCCCGGCTGGCGGAGAAGCCGGCGATGCCCAGGCGGCAGATCGCCGCCTCGGCGCCACCCGCCACCATGACCTCGGCGTCGCCGTGCTGGATCAGCCGCGCGGCGTCGCCGATGGCGTGCGCCCCGGTCGAGCAGGCGGTGACCACCGAGTGGTTGGGTCCACGGAAGCCGAAGCGGATCGAGACCTGGCCCGACGCCAGGTTGATCAGCGCTGCCGGAATGAAGAAGGGCGAGACGCGGCGCGGGCCCTTTTCAAACAGCGTGATCGAGGTGTCGTAGATGGTTTCCAGTCCGCCGATGCCGGAGCCGATCAGCACGCCGGTGCGCTCCAGATCCTCGGCCGCCGTCGGCTCCCAGCCGCTGTCCTTCACTGCCTGGATCGCCGCGGCGATGCCATAGAGGATGAAGGTGCCGACCTTGCGCTGGTCCTTTTGGGCCAGCCAGTCGTCGGCATTGAAGGTGCCGTCGCTACCGTCGCCCTGTGGCACCTGCCCGGCGATCTTCGACGGCATGTCGCTGACGTCGAAGCTGGTGACAGCCCGGATGCCGGACTTGCCGGCAACCAGGCGCTCCCAGGTCGGTTCGACCCCGTTGGCCAGGGGCGTGACCAGACCCAGGCCCGTGACGACCACGCGCCTCATCTCATCAATTCCTGATAGTTTGATGGGAAGGGGCCGATCCCGGTGGCGAACGGCGCCACTCCGCGCCCGCAGCCGTCAGGCTGCCGGGGCGCGGGGCGCAACGAACGCCGTTGGGATCAGGCATGCTCCTGGATGAACGAGATCGCGTCCTTGACGGTCACGATCTTTTCGGCGGCGTCATCGGGAATCTCGCAGCCGAATTCCTCCTCGAAGGCCATCACCAGCTCGACGGTATCCAGGCTGTCAGCGCCCAGGTCGTCGATGAAACTGGCAGTGTCCGTCACCTTGGCCTCGTCGACGCCCAGGTGCTCAACGACGATCTTCTTAACGCGGTCGGCGATGTCGCTCATGCCTTGATCCTCAAGCTCGGTTCCAGTGTTCGTTCGTCGCGTCCTGGATGTTGTAGGCCCGGCCAGGCAGCGAAGCGCCGCCTCTTATCACGATTCACCGGGCTGTCCAACGCCCCGGCAAGGGAAACCACAAAAGCCCCCGCCCCTCAATATGCCACGCGGGCGTCCGCTACTTCGTGGTCGAAGCCTCGGTCCGCCCGGCGCGGCTCATATCATGGCCATGCCGCCGTTGACATGCAAGGTCTGCCCGGTGACGTAGGCGGCCTCCCGGCTGGCCAGGTAGACCACGGCGGCGGCGATGTCGTCCGGCGTCCCCAGGCGGCTGGTCGGAATGGCGCCCAGTAGCTTTTCCTTCTGCTTGTCGTTCAGCGCGTCGGTCATCGGCGTGGCGATAAAGCCCGGGGCGACACAGTTAACGGTGATCCCGCGCGAGGCGACCTCCCCCGCCAGGGACTTGGAGAAGCCGATCATGCCGGCCTTGGAGGCGGCATAGTTGGCCTGCCCGGGATTGCCGGTCACGCCGACGATCGAGGTGATGCCGACGATGCGGCCATGGCGCCGCTTCATCATGCCGCGTAGCGCCGCCCGGACGATGCGGAAGCCGGCCGACAGGTTGACCGCCAGCACCTGCTCCCACTCCTCGTTCTTCATCCGCGCCAGCAGGTTGTCGCGCGTCAGGCCGGCATTGTTGACCAGGATGTCGAGCCCGCCCATCGCCGCCTCGGCCTGGCCGGCCAGGGCCTCGGTCGCCGCCATGTCGGACAGGTCGCAGGGGGTGACGTGAACCCTTGACCCCAGCTCGGTGGCCAGCGCCTCCAGCGCCTCCCGCCGGGTACCGCTGAGCGCCACCGTGGCGCCCTGCGCGTGCAGCGTCTTGGCGATGGCGCCGCCGATGCCACCCGAGGCGCCGGTGACGAGGGCGAACTGGCCGGTAAGGTCGAACATGGGTCTGGGTCTCCTGGCTTCCGAACACCCTCACCCTACCCTCTGTCCGAGGGAGAGGGAAAAGCAGGGGCGCCCGGTTGGGGTAAGGGCGTCGTTACAGCAGCTTCAGCACGGCCTCGATCTCGGCCGGGGTGCCGCAGGCGATGCCGTTGACCTCGGGATCGATGCGGCGGGCCAGGCCGGACAGCACCTTGCCAGCGCCCAGCTCGACCAGCGTATCGACGTCGTGCGCCTTCATGGTCAGCACCGATTCGCGCCAGCGCACCCGGCCGGTGACCTGCTCGACCAGCTGGCGGCGGATCACCGAGGGCTCGGCGGTCGGCTGCGCGGTCACATTCGCCACCAGCGGCACCGCGGGTGGCCGCAAGGTCGCCGTCGCCAGCGCCTCGGCCATGGCATCGGCGGCCGGCTGCATCCGCGCGCAGTGGAAGGGGGCGGAGACCGGCAGCAGGATGGAGCGGCGGCCGCCCTTGCCCTTGGCAATCTCGATGGCGCGATCGATCGCCGCCTTGTGGCCTGACAGCACCACCTGCCCGGGAGCATTGTCGTTGGCCGGGGCGCAGACCTGCTTTGTCCCGTCCGGGGCCAGGGCGGCCTCGACCGCGACCTCTTCGGCCACCGCCAGATCCAGACCCAGCATGGCCGCCATGGCGCCGACGCCAACCGGCACGGCGGCCTGCATGGCCTGGCCGCGCAGCCGCAGCAGCCGGGCGGTCTCGGCCACGGTGAAGGTCCCGGCGGCGGCCAGCGCGGAGTATTCGCCCAGCGAGTGGCCGGCGACGAAGGCGACGCGACTGGCCAGATCCAGGCCGCCCTCCACCTGCAGCACGCGCAGCGCCGCCAGGCTGACCGCCATCAGGGCCGGCTGGGCATTTTCCGTCAGGGTCAGGGTCTCGATCGGCCCCTCGGCCATCAGGCGCGAGAGGTTCTGGCCCAGCGCCTCGTCGACCTCCTCGAAGAGCTCGCGGGCAGCGGCGAAGCCCAGCTTCAGCTCGACCCCCATGCCGACCGCCTGGCTGCCCTGCCCCGGAAACACGAAGGCCTTGGCCATGCTGACGAATCCTCCCGCTCTGCCGCCCTTGGCGGGCGGCGGTTCATTGGCGCGAAAAGCTAGAGTGTCAAGGCCGGTGGGGCAAGCTGCTGCCCCGCCAGGCCCGGCCCTCTTGCATCCGCCAGCGGCGTGAGTATAGTGCGCGGCCGTTTTGCACCTGCGAAGGTGCTGGACGTCCATAGCTCCTTGCCGCCCGGCCTGACCGGGTGGCTAGGACCGGCAAGCCTTCCCAGTGGGGTCGTCGACCCCCGGGCACCGGTCCGTGAAAGCCAGAAGGAGAGCGGGCTCATGCCCTTCTACGAGAGCGTGTTTATCGCTCGGCAGGACATTTCGAACCAGCAGGTCGAAGCCCTGACCGAGCAGATTGCCGAGATCATCAAGACCAACGGCGGCGAAGTGGCCAAGAAGGAATTCTGGGGCCTGCGCAACCTGTCCTACCGGATCAAGAAGAACCGCAAGGGCCACTACGTGCTGATGAACCTCGAGGCGCCGCCGCCGGCGATCGCCGAGATGGAGCGTCAGATGCGCATCAACGAGGACGTGCTGCGCTACATCACGATCCGCGTCGAGGCCCTGGACCCCAACCCCTCGGCCATCCTGGTCAAGCGTGACCGCGACGAGCGTGGCGACCGCTTCGGCGATCGTGGCGACCGGCGTGGTGGCGGTGGCGGGCGCTTCGGCGACCGCGAGCGCGGCGGTGGCGGTGACCGTGGTGGTGATCGCGGCGGCGACCGGGGCGGCGACCGCTTCGGCGGCGAGCGTCGCGAGCGTCCGAGCTTCGAGCCGGGAGGTAACTGATGGCTATCGAAATCGTCAGCAAGAATGCGGCCGTCCGGAAGCCCTTCTTCCGTCGTCGCAAGTCCTGCCCCTTCTCCGGCCCCAAGGCGCCGAAGATCGACTACAAGGATGTCCGACTGCTGTCGCGCTTCGTGTCCGAGCGCGGCAAGATCGTGCCGTCCCGCATCACGGCGGTGTCGGCGAAGAAGCAGCGCGAGTTGGCCCGTGCCATCAAGCGGTCCCGCTTCCTCGCGCTCATGCCCTACGTCCTGAAGTAAGGAGGGCCTGAGCCATGATCGAAGTCATCCTGCTCGAGCGCATCGAGCGCCTGGGCCAGATGGGCGAAGTGGTGCGCGTGCGCCCCGGTTTCGCCCGCAACTTCCTGCTGCCCAAGAAGAAGGCCCTGCGCGCCACCAAGGCGAACATGGCCTTCTTCGAGACGCAGCGCGTGCAGCTCGAGGCGATCAACCTGGAGCGCAAGAGCGACGCCGAGAAGGCCGCTGCGAAGATCGACGGCATGTCGGTCATCGTGGTGCGCCAGGCCGGCGAAAGCGGCCAGCTCTACGGTTCGGTCTCCTCGCGCGACATCGCCGACGCGCTGGGCAAGGGCAAGGTCTCGGTTGATCGCAACCAGATCGTCCTGAACAAGCCGATCAAGAACCTGGGCCTGCATTCGCTGCGCGTGCGGCTGCATCCAGAGGTCAGCGTCCAGGTGACGGTCAACGTCGCCCGCTCGACCGAGGAAGCCGAGACCCAGGCCAAGACCGGCCAGGCGGTCACGCTGGAGAGCCAGCGCGCCGCCGAGGAGGCCGCCATCCAGGCCGCCCTCGACGAGGCCGCGGCGGTCGAGCAGACCGCCGAGGCCGCGCCGGCCGAAGCTGCGGAGACCGCAGCCGAGGTCGAGGCCGAGGACGCCAAGGCCTAGGCTGTCCTGCGACTGCCATGCTATGCAGCGGCCCGGTCGGCGACGACCGGGCCGTTTGCGTTTCGGCCACTTGCGTCGCGGCGACTCGTGAATGTCTCTAGACTGTCAAGTGGAAGCGCCACCGATCGGGCGGTGGTTTTCCCCACGTTCCACGCACCGGCGGGAAGCGCCAGCCGGTCCCACGTCACGCCGCCCAGTAAGGTCCCTCGATGGAACCGAAACGCGCCGCACCGAATGTCACCCCGCTTCGCGAACCCAGCCTGCCGGCGGAGCGCGATCCGCCGGTCAACCTGGAAGCCGAGCAGGCCCTGCTGGGCGCCATCCTGGCGAACAACAGCGCCTTCGAGCGCGTCGCCGACTTTCTGCGCATCGACCACTTCGCCGACGCCGCGCACGGCCGCGTCTACGAGGCCTGCCAGCGGTTGATCGAGCGTGGCCAGAACGCCAACGCCGTCACCCTGAAGAACTACTTCGAGCGCGACGAGGGCCTGACCGAGGTCGGTGGCGCGGCCTATCTCGCCCGCCTGCAGGCGCTGTCGGTCGCCATCATCAACGCCGGCGACTATGGCCGCACGATCCATGACCTCTACCTGCGCCGGCAGCTCATCGACCTGGGGCAGGAGGTGGTGAACGACGCCTTCCAGCATGACCTGGAGGCCGACGCCCTGGCGCAGATCGAGGCCACCGAGCAGAAGCTTTTCGGCCTGGCGGAGACCGGCCAGACCGGCCGCGACTTCCGCACCTTCAAGGACACCCTGGCCGAAGCCATCGCCATGACCGAGGCGGCGCTGAAGCGCGACAGCGGCGTCGCCGGCGTGGCCACCGGCTTCCAGGATCTCGACCGCCTGCTGGGCGGCCTGCAGAACAGCGATCTGGTGATCCTGGCTGGCCGCCCGGCGATGGGCAAATCCTCGCTGGCCACCAACATCGCCTACAACGTCTGTTCGACCAAGCGCTGGCAGCGCGCCGCCGACGGCAGCGAGATCACCGAGCCGCAGCCGGTCGCCTTCTTCTCGCTGGAAATGTCGGCCGAGCAGCTGGCCACCCGCATCCTGTCGGAGCAGGCGCACGTCTCCTCCTCCAAGATGCGGCGCGGCGAGATCAGCGAGGACGAGTTCAGCCGCGTCTTCGAGGCCAACAAGACGCTGTCCGCCCACCCACTCTACATCGACGACACCCCGGCGCTCACCGTCTCTGGCCTGCGCACCCGGGCGCGCCGCCTGAAGCGCAAGGTCGGGCTGTCGCTCATCATCATCGACTACCTGCAGCTCATGCAGGGCTCGTCGAAGAACAGCGACAGCCGGGTACAGGAGGTTTCGGAAATCACCCGCGGCCTGAAAGCCGTGGCCAAGGAACTCGACGTGCCGGTGGTGGCGCTCTCGCAGCTGTCGCGCGCCACCGAGCAGCGCGACGACAAGCGCCCGCAGCTGTCCGACCTGCGCGAGTCAGGCTCGATCGAGCAGGACGCCGACGTGGTGATGTTCATCTACCGCGAGGAATATTATCTCGGGCGGGAAAAGCCGACGCAACGCGACAACGAATCGATCGACAAGTTCGGCGACCGGCAGGCGAACTACGAGGAGCGCCTGAACCAGGTGGCCAACCTGGCCGAGGTCATCGTCGGCAAGCAGCGCCACGGGCCGATCGGCACCGTCACCTTGCGCTTCACTGGCGAGTTCACCCAGTTCAGCGACTACCTGTCGGACGATCACTTGCCTGAGCGGCGGGACTGACCGGACGTTGCGCACAGCGCCTGCGATCCTGGAGATCGACCTCGCCGCCATCGCCGCCAACTACCGCCTGCTGGTGGCGCGGGCCGCCGGAGCGGAAGTCGCGCCGGCCGTGAAGGCCGACGCCTATGGCCTGGGCGCCGCCAGGGTGGCACCGGTGCTGGCCGCCGCCGGGGCGCGCACTTTCTGCGTCGCGCAGCTGGACGAGGCCCTGGCACTGCGCCCGCTGCTGCCCGACGCCCGCCTGCAGGTGCTGAACGGCTGCCTGCCCGGTGAGGAGCGCGACTTCGTCGCCGCCGGGCTGGTGCCGGTGCTGAACTCGCTGGAGCAGGTCCGCCTATGGCAGGCCGCGGCCCGCGCCGCCGGCCGCCGCCTGCCCGCCGTGCTGCACGTCGACACCGGCATCTCGCGCCTCGGCCTGCCGCCGGAGGAGCTGGCGCTGCTGCGACAGGACGGCGCGGCCCTGGCCGACCTGCAGCTCGAGACGGTGATGAGCCACCTGGCCTGCAGCGACGAACTGGCGCATCCGTTGAATGCGCAGCAGCGCGAGCGGTTCCTGGCGGCCAGCCGGCTGTTCCCCGGCGTGCCGCGCTCGCTGGCGGCCTCCGCCGGCATCTTCCTGGGTGGCGACTACCTGTTCGACCAGGTCCGGCCGGGCTATGCGCTCTATGGCGGCAACCCCACTGTCGGGGTCAACCCCATGCGGCCGGTGGTGACCCTGCGGGCGCGCATCCTGCAGGTCCGTCGCGTTGATTCGCCCACGACCGTTGGCTATGGTGCCAGCCACCGCGTGGGGGGGCCGACACGCCTGGCGACGCTGGGCCTGGGCTATGCCGATGGTTTCTTCCGCGCCCTTTCCAATCGTGGCCGCCTCTATCTCGATGGCGTGCCGCTACCGATCGTAGGACGCGTCTCGATGGATCTGACCGTGGTGGACGTGAGCGCGCTGCCCGAGGCAAAGGCCCTGCCGGGTACGCTGCTTGACGTGCTGGGCCCGGCGCAGGATATCGACGCCCTGGCCGCCGACGCCGGCACCATCGGCTACGAGCTGCTGACCCAGCTGGGCCGGCGCTATCAGCGCCACTACGCCGGCGCCTGACCCATGCCCATCCTGCAACCGCTGGGGCGGACTTTTCTGGCCTTCCTGGCGGCAGCCGGGCGGCTGGTGCTTTTCGCCGCCACCGCTATTCGCCATTGCGTCACGCCGCCCTGGTATCCGCGCCTGATCGGCCGGCAGATGCTGGACATCGGTTACTACTCCCTGCCGGTGGTGGGGCTGACGGCGATCTTCACCGGCATGGTGCTGGCGCTGCAGAGCTACACCGGCTTCGCCCGCTTTTCCGCCGAGAGCGCCATCCCGCAGGTGGTGATCGTTTCCATCACCCGCGAGCTTGGACCGGTGATGGCCGGCCTGATGGTGGCCGGCCGCATCGGCGCCGCCATGGCGGCGGAGATCGGCACCATGCGGGTGACCGAGCAGATCGACGCGCTCGACACCCTGGCCACCAACTCCTTCAAATACCTGGTGGCGCCGCGCATCCTGGCCGGCGTTACCATGATGCCGCTGCTGGTGCTGGTGTCCGACATCATCGGCGTGTTCGGCGGCTTCCTCGTCAGCGTCTACAAGCTGGACTTCAACGCCGCGACCTACCTGCAGAACACCGTCGACCAGCTGGTCTTCCAGGATGTCTTCTCCGGCGTTGTCAAGGCCGCGGTCTTCGGCTTCATCGTCACGCTGATGGGCTGCTACCACGGCTACAACAGCCGCGGCGGCGCGCAGGGTGTTGGCAGTGCCACCACCAACGCCGTGGTCTCCGCCTCGATCCTGCTGCTGTGCTGCAACTACTTCATCACCGAGCTGTTCTTCGCCCGATGACCGACCCCGCCACCCAGCCGAAGATCCGCATCCGCGGCCTGAAGAAATCCTTCGGGCGGAAGGTGGTGCTGGATGGCCTGGATCTCGACATCTCGGCTGGCGATTCGGTGGTCATCATCGGCGGATCGGGCAGCGGCAAGTCGGTGCTGCTGAAGTGCATCCTGGGGCTGCTGCAGCCCGACTCCGGCTCGATCCTGGTCGACGGTGACGAGGTGGTGGGCGCGCGCGGCCGCAAGCTGGACGACATTCGCCGCAAGTTCGGCATGCTGTTCCAGTACGCCGCGCTGTTCGATTCCCTGCCGGTCTGGCGCAACGTCGCCTTCGGCCTGATCAACGGCGAAGGCATGGCCGCTGGGGAGGCCAAGAAGATCGCCCTGACCAAGCTGGCGCAGGTCGGCCTGGGCACGGAAGTGGCCGAGCTCTTTCCCGCCGAGCTCTCGGGCGGCATGAAGAAGCGGGTCGGCCTGGCGCGTGCCATCGCGACCGAGCCCGAGGTGATCTTCTTCGACGAGCCGACCACCGGACTCGACCCCATCATGGGTCACGTCATCGACAACCTGATCGTCGCCTGCGTCGAAAAGCTGGGCGCCACGGCGCTCTCCATCACCCACGACATGGCCTCGGCCCGCCGCATCTCCAAGCGCATGGCCATGCTGTACCAGGGCAAGCTGATCTGGGACGGCCAGACCCGCGACATCGACCGCAGCGGCAATCCCTACGTCGAGCAGTTCATCAACGGCCGGGCAGATGGCCCGATCGAGATGCAGGTGCAGGACCACTTCGGCTAGGCCCCTGCCCGATCTGGTCAACTTTCTGAGGCTGGCGGACGAACTGCGTTAGACTCCCCCGCTCACGGTCACCCCGAGTCGGAGTCCCCCTTGGCCAAGCCCGCGTCCCGCTTCGTCTGCCAGAGTTGCGGTGCCGCCTATGGCAAGTGGTCGGGCCGCTGCGAGGCCTGCGGCGAATGGAACACCATAGTCGAGGAGACGCCGCGCAGCGCGGTGCCGGGCGGCCTGGCGCGCAAGTCGGCCGGGCCGTCGTCCCGCGGCGCCGGGCCGGGCCAGCCTCTGGAAATCGTCTCGCTGAAGGGCGCCGGGCAGCCGCCGCCGCGCCTGGTCAGCGGCATTGCCGAGTTCGACCGCGTGCTGGGCGGCGGCCTGGTGCCGGGCTCCGCCGTGCTGATCGGCGGCGACCCCGGCGTCGGCAAGTCGACCCTGCTGCTGCAGGTGGTGGCCGGCCTGGGCCGCGCCGGCCAGGCCACGCTCTATGTCTCCGGCGAAGAATCGATCGACCAGGTGCGGCTGCGCGCCGGCCGCATGGGGCTGGCCGACGCGCCGGTCGCGCTGGCCGCCGCCACCGCGGTGCGCGACATCGTCGGCGCGCTGGAGGCGCCGCAGCCGACCGCCGTGGTGGTGATCGATTCGGTGCAGACGCTGTGGCTCGACAGCCTGGATTCGGCGCCCGGCACGGTCAGCCAGGTGCGCGGGTCGGCGCAGGAGCTGATCCGCCTGGCCAAGGGCCAGGGCTTCGCGCTGATCCTGATCGGCCACGTCACCAAGGAAGGCGTGATCGCCGGCCCCAAGGTGCTGGAACACATGGTCGACGCGGTCATCGCCTTCGAGGGCGAGCGTGGCCACCCCTTCCGCATCCTGCGCGCCACCAAGAACCGCTTCGGCGCCACCGACGAGATCGGCGTCTTCGAGATGAGCGACCTGGGCCTGGCCGAGGTCGCCAACCCCTCTGCCCTGTTCCTGGCCGAACGCCAAGGCGAGGTGGCGGGGTCCGCCGTCTTCGCCGGGCTGGAGGGGACCCGTCCGGTGCTTATGGAAATCCAGGCCCTGGTCTCTGGCGCGCCTCCGGGCAGCCCGCGGCGCGCCGTGGTCGGCTGGGATTCCGGCCGCCTGGCCATGGTGCTGGCGGTGCTGGAGTCGCGCTGCGGCCTGTCGCTCGGCGGCAAGGATGTCTATCTGAACGTCGCCGGCGGCCTGAAAATCGGCGAGCCGGCGGCCGACCTGGCGGTGGCCGCGGCGCTGATCTCCGCCGCCAGCGGTCAGCCGGTGCCGGCCGGCACGGTGATTTTCGGCGAGATCGGCCTGGGCGGCGAGATCCGCGCCGTCGGCCGGCCCGAGCTGCGACTGAAGGAAGCGGCCAAGCTGGGCTTCGAGACGGCGCTGACGCCGCCGGCGCGCTCCGCCCAAGCCGCCGGCAAGGGTGCCAAGCGACCCGAGGTCGCCGGCATCGAGCGCCGCGAAGTCGCGCATATCCGCGATCTGGTAACGCACCTTGCGGTCAAGGGCCTGGGTCGGCTAACCCAGCCGCGCGTTTCCCAAGGGACCTGATGGAGCAGCATGGATAGCGGCGGCCTGGCCATCCTGGACATCGCCCTGATCGCCGTGGTGGTGCTGTCCGGCCTGCTGGCCCTGCTGCGCGGCTTCGTGCACGAGGTGCTGTCCTTCGGCGCCTGGATCGGCGCGGCGCTGGTGGCGCTCTATGCCTTCCCCTACGTCCAGCCGCATGCTCGTGAACTGATCTCGGTCCAGGTCATCGCCGACGTCGGCTCCGGCGTGGTGGTCTTCCTGATTGCCCTGGTCATCTTCTCGCTGATCGCCAAGGCGCTGTCGGCCGGCGTGCATAAATCCGGGCTGTCGGCGCTGGATCGCACGCTGGGACTGGTCTTCGGCCTGCTGCGCGGCGCCGTGCTGGTCAGCCTTGCATGGCTGATCTTCACCTGGCTGGTGCCGGAAAATCAGCATCCGACCTGGGTCAGGGAGGCGCGGGCCCTTCCATTGGTGAAGCAGGGTGCCCAGATACTGCGCGATCTGGTACCGGAGAGCTTCATCGAGTCGCTGGGCGAGTCGGCACGGCGCGGCCTGCAGAATACGGCGCCAACAGCCCCTGCGGGCGACCCGGCGTTGCAGCCGGTGCCAAAGGATTCGTCGGACTCAGGCGAACCGGCGTATAACGAAGGCGAGCGTCAGCAGCTGGAAAAGGCCATCCAGGGCCTCCAGGGCGGCAGCCAAGGGACGGGACAGTGATGGATTTTCTCACCACCAATCCCTTCGACGACGACAAGCTCAAGGAAGAGTGCGGCGTCTTCGGCATCTGGGGCGATGGCGATGCCTCGCGCCACGTCGCGCTGGGCCTGCACGCCCTGCAGCACCGCGGCCAGGAAGCCGCCGGCATCGTCTCCTACGACGGCGAGCAGTTCCACGCCCACCGCGACATCGGCCAGGTGGCCGACATCTTCGGGCGCGAGAGCGTGATGGCGCCGCTGAAGGGCAAGGCCGCCATCGGCCACGTGCGCTATTCCACCGCCGGCGGCACGCTGCTGCGCAATGTGCAGCCGCTGTTCGCCGACCTGGCGCTGGGCGGCTTCTGCCTAGCGCACAACGGCAACCTGACCAACGCGATGAAACAGCGCAAGGCGCTGGTCAATCGCGGCGCCATTTTCCAGTCCACCGCCGATACCGAGGTGATCATCCACCTGATCGCGCTGGCCCAGGGCAAGACGGTGATCGACCGCCTGACCGAGGCGCTGCGCCAGATCGAGGGTGCCTATTCGCTGGTCTGCCTGACCGACGACTGCGTGGTCGGCGTGCGCGACCCGCTGGGCGTGCGCCCGCTGGTCATCGGCAAGCGCGGCGGCTCCTACATCGTCACTTCCGAGACCTGCGCGCTGGACATCATCGGCGCCGACTACATCCGCGACGTCGAGCCTGGCGAGATGGTGATCCTCGACGCCTCGGGCGTGCATTCGCTGCGCCCCTTCCCGCCGGCGCCGCACCGCTTCTGCGTCTTCGAGTACATCTACTTCGCCCGCCCCGACTCGGTGATCGAGGGCAAGTCGGTCTACGCGGCACGCAAGCGCATCGGCGTCGAGCTGGCGCAGGAGAACGGCGTGCCGGCCGACGTCATCATCCCGGTGCCCGACAGCGGCGTGCCGGCGGCGATCGGCTATAGCCAGGCGTCGGGCATTCCCTTCGAGCTTGGCATCATCCGCAACCACTATGTCGGCCGCACCTTCATCGAGCCGGGGCAGCAGATCCGCAACCTCGGCGTCCGCCTGAAGCACAACGCCAACCGCGCGATGATCGCCGGCAAGCGGGTGATCCTGGTTGACGATTCCATCGTCCGCGGCACCACCTCGATCAAGATCGTCGAGATGGTGCGGGCCGCCGGCGCCAGCGAAGTGCATATGCGCATCGCCGCGCCGCCGACCGCGCACTCCTGCTTCTACGGCATCGATACGCCGGAGCGCGGGGAGCTGCTGGCCGCGCGCATGAACGTGGAGGAAATGGCCCGCCACATCGGCGTGGACAGCTTGGCCTTCATCTCGATGGACGGCCTTTATCGCGCCATGGGCCACGCCGGGCGCGACAACCAGAGCCCGCAGTTCTGCGACGCCTGCTTCACCGGCGACTATCCGACGCGGCTGACCGACCGCGACGGACAGAGCGCCGAGGAGCGGCAGATGTCGCTGCTGTCGCGCTTCGCCTGAGCGGCGAGGCCCCGGGGTTCGCCTCGCATGGCCGCCCTAGGACGCATCGCCAACGGGCTTGCGGCGGTCGGTGGCGCCGGCCTGACGTCGCAGTTCCCCGAATTCTACCAGCAGTACCTGCAGCGCCTGGGCGGTCGCCTCGACCAGGCGTTGGTGCAGGAAGCCCGCATCTACGAGGCGGCGCAGAGCCAGGGCCTGAGCGTGGCCGACTACCTGGCGCGCTTTGTGCAATCGGCCGATCCGGTGTTCCAGGCCGAGGGCAAGGTGATCCAGGCCGCGCTGGCCGATGCCGAGGCGCTGCGCGTCTCGCTGCTGGCGCTGGCCGATGCCTCGGTGCTGGAGCGGCCGATCACGCTGTTCCGCTATCTCGACCACAGCGTGCTCACTGCCACCTTCGACACCTTCAAGCCGGCCTTGCCGGTGACCACGGAAGGCCTTACCTACGCGGCCATCGGCATGCTGCTGGGCCTGCTGGCCCTGGCCTTCGGCGAGCGCAGCGGCAAGGCCGTCAAGCGCCGCTGGCTGCAGCGTCGCCAGCGGCGCCGGCAAAATCAGGAACACTGGAGCTGAGCCTATGAGCGCCGCCCCCGCGGCTTCCGCCGGACCCACGCAGGGTACCGGCGCCCTGCAAGACCGTGTCGTCGTGGTGACCGGCGCCTCGCGCGGCCTGGGTCGCGCCATGGCGCTGGCGCTGGCCGCCGAGGGCGCGCACCTGGTGCTGATCGCCCGCACCGTCGGCGCGCTGGAGGAACTGGACGACGCGCAGCGCGCGCTGAGCGGCAGGTCGGCCGTGCTGGTGCCGCAGAATCTGGCCGAGCACGACGCGATCGATCGCCTGGGCGCCGCGCTCTACGAGCGGTTCGGCAAGCTGGACGGCCTGTTCGCGGCGGCGGCCACGCTGGGACAGCTCTCGCCGGTCGGCCACATCCCGCCCAAGGTCTGGGACGAGGTCATGGCGCTGAATCTGACGGCGAACTATCGACTGATCCGCAGCCTCGACCCGCTGCTGCGCCGGTCGTCGGCCGGCCGCGCCGTCTTCGTCACCGACCGCAGCGGGCGCGATATCGCCTACTGGCCGCCCTACTCCGCCAGCAAGGCGGCGCTGGAGACGCTGGTGACCTCCTGGGCCGGCGAACTGAAGCAGACGGCCGTGACGGTCAACCTGGTCTCGCCGCCGCCCTTTGCCTCGCGGCTGCGGCGCACCGCCTTCCCTGGTGAGCGGCCGGAGCAGCTGCCGACGGCGGAAAGCCTGGCGGCGCGGATCCTGCCGCTGCTGTTGCCGGCGAACCCACGGCATGGCGAGGTGGTGGGCCTCTAGCCCGCTTGCGCCGGGCCACGGCGACGCCTCAAATGGCCGCCAATCAACCGCCCCGCCCAAAGGAGTTTTCATGACCAAGGTCGCTGTTGTCGTTGGCAGCCTGCGCCGCGACTCAATCAACCGGAAGCTGGCCCTGGCGCTGGGCAAGCTGGCCGCGCCAAAAGGCCTGGATTTCAGCCTGACGAAGCTGGACGACCTGCCGATGTACAACGAGGACCTGTGGGACAGCCCGCCGGCCAGCGTGCTGCGGCTGAAGGCCGAGGTCGCCGCCGCCGACGCCGTGCTGTTCGTCACCCCGGAATACAACCGCTCGATCCCGGCGGTGATCAAGAACACGCTGGACTGGGGTTCGCGGCCTTCGGGCCAGAGCGTCTGGCCGGGCAAGGCGGCCGGCATCGTCGGCACCACGCCGGGCGCCGTCGGCACCGCGGTGGCGCAGTCGCACCTGCGCTCCATCGCCACGGTCTTCGGCCTGGCGCTGGTCAGCCGCCCAGAGGTCTACCTGACCTTCAAGCCCGACCTGATCAACGAGGCGCACGACGTCACCGACGAGGGCACGCGCAAGTTCCTGGAGAGCTACCTCGACGCCTTCGCCGCCTGGATCAAGCGGGTGGGACCGGCGTAACGCGCAAGCACCATCCACCTGCGAGATTTCCCCCTCTCCCCTTGCGGGGCGCGAAGCGCGGCGCTGCGCGCGGGTTGGGGTTAGGGGGGGCGGTCGGTGCGATCACCGACAATCGCACCGAGCCCCCTCACCCGGCTCGCATCGCTTCGCTCGCGTGCCACCCTCTCCCTCGTTGGGGAGAGGGGAAAAAGTACTACTTCGCCGCGACCTCGATCGCGTCCACGCGGTCGGGGTAGAAGGCCACGGTGTCCTTCACCAGCGCCACCTCGGGCCAGGGATTGGGATAGTACCAGGCGATTTCATTGACCTCTCCACCGGCCAGCGGCGCGCTGAGGTAGGCGGCTTCGCCCTTGTAGGGGCAAACCGTCTTGAGCGGGCTGGGGCTCAACTGATCCAGCCGCACGTCTTCCCGCGGGATGTAGTAGCGGGCCGGCAGGCCGGTCTCGTAGAGGAAGACCGCGCGGGTGGTATCGGCGATGACCTTGCCGCCGTGGCGGACCGTGACGCGCCGGGCCGAGCGCAGCGTGTCGATGCGGCTGTAGGGATTGCGGGCGTGGCCCAGCAGCGGCATGTCTTCTTCCAGCCAGGCCTCGACCTCCTTCCAATAGAAGGAGACGTGGCCGGCGATGGCCGCGCAGTCGGCCTTGGGCGTCTTGTAGCCCCAGACGATGTTCTCCTTGGCCTGGTCGCCGACCTTGACCGACCAGTAGCTGGCGACGCCCTTCCAGGGGCAGGTGGTCGCGTGGTCGGTGGCGCGCAGCAGGTCCTGGCGCACGTCGCCCACCGGGAAATAGATCACCGGGTGGTGCTTGCCCTCGAACAGCAGCTTGGCCTGGACCGTGTCGGCGAGCGTCTCGCCATTGAACAGCACGCGGTAGCGCTTGGTCTGTTCCTCGACGCGAATGGCGACGGACGTGTCGGCGTTCATGGAAACCTCCGGGGCGGTTGGTGGCGGCAGTCTGCGACCAAGCGGCCCCGCTTGTCATCCCGCCGCCGGTCACTAGTCCTTGTCGTAGGGATTGCGGCCGCCCTTGATCACGATGCGGATCGGCGTGCCCGGCAGGTCGAAGTCCTTGCGCAGGCCGTTCTCCAGATAGCGCAGATAGGCGGTCGGCAGGTCGTCGGCCTGGCTGGCGAAGAGCGCAAAGGTCGGCGGCCGCGCCTTGGCCTGTGTCATGTACTTCAGGCGGATGCGGCGGCCGGACGGGGCCGGCGGCGGATGCTGCCCGACCATGGCCTCGAGCCAGCGGTTGAGGTCGGCGGTGCGCACCCGCCGGTTCCACACCGCATAGGCCCGCAGGCTGGCGTCGAGCAGGCGGTCGAGGTTCTTGCCGCGCAGCGCCGACAGCGTCACCACCTCCAGCCCGCGGACCCGCGGCAACGCGCGCTCCATGCGGTCGCCGATCAGCTCCAGCGTCGCCTTGGCATCCTCCACCGCGTCCCACTTGTTGACCGCCAGGACCAGCGCGCGGCCCTCCTCGATCACCTGCTCGGCAATGGTCAGGTCCTGTTTTTCCAGCGGCTGCGCGGCATCTACCACCAGCACCACCACCTGGGCGTACTTGATGGCGCGCCGCGTGTCGTCGCCGGCCAGGCGCTCGACCCGGTCGTCGATCTTGCCGCGCCGGCGCAGCCCGGCGGTATCGATCAGCCGGATCGCCTGGTCCTTCCAGGTCCAGTCGACGGCGATGGCGTCGCGGGTGATGCCGGCCTCCGGACCGGTCAGTAGGCGATCCTCGCCGATCAGGCGGTTGATCAGGGTGGACTTGCCGACATTGGGCCGCCCGACGATGGCCAGCTGGATCGGGCCCTGCGGCCCGCTGTCCTCAACCACGGCCTCTTCGCCCTCGGGCAGCTCCTCCGGCTCTGGCGCCTGCTGGATGCGGCCCCACTCGGCCTTGTCGCCCAGCGCCTTGACCAGTGCCTCGTGCAGGTCGCCCAGGCCCTGGCCATGTTCGGCCGAGAAGGGCACCGGGTCGCCCAGGCCCAGCTTGAAGGCCTCGTTGCTGGCGTACTCGGCCGCCCGCGCCTCGGACTTGTTGGCCACCACGACCACCGGCCGGCGCGCCTTCCGCAGCCAGCGGGCGAAGTGTTCGTCCTCGTGCGTCAGGCCCTGGCGCGCATCGATGACGAAGAGCACGGCGTCGGCGTCCAGGATCGCCGCCTGGCTCTGCTGCGTCATGCGGCTGGCCAGGCTGTCGGGCGCCGCCTCTTCCAGGCCGGCGGTATCGAACAGGCGGAAGCGCAGGTCGTAGAGTTCGGCCTCGGCCTCGCGGCGGTCGCGCGTCACGCCCGGCTGGTCGTCGACCAGCGCCAGGCGCCGCCCGACCAGGCGGTTGAACAGCGTCGACTTGCCGACATTGGGCCGGCCGACGATGGCGACGAGGGGAAGGGGCTGGTCCATGGTGCCCCTAGCGCAGCGCGACGATGTCGGCCTCGTCGCTGATGAAGTAGAGGGTGTTGTTGGCGACGATCGGCGCCACCGCGGCACCGCTCGGCAGCTCGATCACACCGATGATCTCGCCGGTGTAGGGCGAGATGGCATAGGCCTCGCCCAGCGAACCGGCGACGATCAGGCGGTCGCTGGCCAGCACCGGTCCGGTCCAGGTGATGACGCCGGACTTGTCCTCCGGGTCCTCGAACTGCGGCAGCGGCGTGACCCAGCGCACCTTGCCGGTCTCGCGCGTCAGGCAGACCAGCTCGTCGTCGTTGGTCAGCATGTAGAGGTAGTCGCCGGCGGCCCAGGGCGTCTCGGTGCCACCGAACTCGCGCTCCCAGATGCGGCTGCCGCGCTTCAGGTCAAAGGCGACGGTGCGCCCGGCGTGGCTCACCACATAGAGGAAGCCGCGGTCGATCACCGGCAGGCCGCGGATCTGCGCAATGTCGGCCAAGGGGTCGGTGCGGCGCAGCGCCGCCAGGCTGTCGCTCCAGATCTCGCGCCCGTTCTCCACCTGCAGCGCATAGATCTCGCCCGAGCTGTAGGGGATGATCACGGTGCCGCCGCTGACCGTCGGACTGGCGGTACCGAGCAGGTTGGCGGCCTCCTGGATGCCGGTGTGGTCCCACAGCTTGCGGCCGTCGTTGGCTGCCAGCGCGAAAGCCTGGTTGTCGATGGTGACCACGAAGACGCGCCCGCCAGAGACCGTGGGCGCCGCCCGCATCGGGGTCTTCAGGTCGTAGTGCCAGATCTCCTGGCCGTTCTTGGCATCGAGCGCGAAGACATAGCCGAAACCGGTGTTGACGAAGAGCCGGCCCGCCTCGTAGGCGATGCCGCCGCCGAAGAAGCCGTCGTCCTCGTTTTCCTGCTCCAGGTCGACCTCCCAGAACTGGCCGCCGTCGCCCTGCCGATAGGCGGTGACGGTGGAGCGCGCGTCCATGGTGAAGACCACGTCGCCGACCACGACCGGCTGCGACAGGATCGCCGCGTCGTCGTCGTTACCCTCGCCGATCGAAGCTGACCAGATCTCGCGCGGGGCATCGCCCAGGGCCAAATGGTACATGGCGTGCGCCGGGCTGCCGCCGGGCTGCTCCCAGCCGCCGTTGACATAGGGTTCGGGCAGCAGGATCCGCTCCCCGGCCACTGTCGGGTCGGCGGCCAGGCCGCTGTTGCCCTGGATCACCGCGACGCGGGTGCCAGGCAGCGGCGGTGGCTCGCTGCTGCCGAAGAGCCCGTCGAACATGCCGCAGCCGGACAGCAGTCCGGCCGCGACGCTGAGCGCGAAAATCTGCCGCCGCATGACCTGCTCCCTACTCTGCGCCGATGGCCTGCAGCAGCTGCCCGGCGCGCGCCTGCAGGCTGGCGGAGGCATCCTTGGCGCTGGACAGCTGGGTCAGCAGCTCACGGGCCCGCGCCTTGTCGCCCTGCTGCAGGGCCAGCAACGCGGTCAACTCCATGGCCGCCGCGTGGAACGGCTGGCCATCGGCCAGCAGCGGCTGCAGGCGGGCCATCAGGGCGACCGGGTCGCCCTTGTCCATCTGGTTCTCGACCGACAGCACCAGGGCCGCCGCCTTGAACGAGGGGCCGGCCGCATCGTTGGCGGCCAGTTGGTCCCAGATCTGGATTGCCTCGTCGGTCTTGCCCTCGCCGGCCAGCACCCGGGCCCGGGCAAAGGCGGCCAGGCTGCCGACCTCGCCATCGGCCGGGTCGGCGAGCGCTGCCAGGCCGTCCAGCGACTGCTGCACCTTGCCCTCACGCGCCAGCTGCAGCGCCTCGGCATAGGCATCCGAGGCGGTGGCCCGCTGGTCGGCCTTGTAGGCCTGGTAGGCGTGATAGCCGCCGACACCCAGGATCACCGCCAGGCCAACACCCATGATCAGCCAGCCATAGCGCTTCCAGATCAGCTTCAGCTGGTCCTGGCGGACGGCCTCATCGACTTCGCGAAAGACGTCGGACACGGTGCGGGGGACTCCAACTGCGGGACTGAAGGCCCCCGTCTGCATGGCGCAAGTGGCCGGGGACCCTTGAAAAGCGCGCTACATTAGCCGCAGCGCCCTCCGGTGGAAACCCCGGCGGCGAAGGGCTTGGCGTCGCAGGGTGTTAGCCTGGACTCCGGGCAGCAATGAGGCGATGGGCGGCAAAGCGCCTCGCGGGCTTGCAGGGCGCGGTGGCACTTGTCACACTTTGGACCAGGACAGAGCAGACTCGGGGAAGCATGGGCGAGGTCCTTCGCTTCGATCACTTCCTCCGCCGGGCGCAGAGCAGAGGCCAGGCGCACCGGCGGAACCCCAGGCCGATCTATTTCGACCGGCGTGAATTGCAGCGTCTGGTCGGGATTTACAGCGAGAACGTCATGGCCGGCGAGTGGCGCGACTACGCCCTCGACCATGTCGAGGGGCTGGCGCTCTTCTCCATCTTCCAGCGCAGTGGCGAGCGGCCGCTCTACGTCGTCGCCAAGCAGCAGGTCGGCCCGGGGGCCTATGAATACGCGCTGTTCGAAGGCGGACGGCAGGCGCGCAAGGCCGGCTCGCTGGAGGCAGTGCTTGACTTCTTTCGCCGGCGGCTGTCCCTCGTGACCTGAACAGCCGATCCGGAGATCCCCCGCCGTGCCGCCAAAATCCAATCCCCTGCAGCTCAACCCGCTGCAGCTCAAGACCCTGGCCATCCTGCAGGCGCTGGCGCAGCTGCCGGACTGGTCGAAGGCCGACGCGGCCTCGGGCGAGGTGACCATCCTCGGCATGCCGCAGCCGCACGGCGACCACTTCCATGTCGGCCCCAAGGTGGTGCGCTCACGCGATGCCAGCGGCTTGGCCAATGCCAACGTGTGGAAGGCGCTGGAACGCAAGGGCCTGGCCAAGGCCGCCGCCTTTCCCCAGCAGCTCACGCTGACCGCCGCGGGGCAGAGCTATGACACCAGCTCCATCGGAGCGGTGCTGCACGGCGGCGGCGATCACTAGGCGTTTTAGACGCTTCGGCCCAGTCCTGCCCACGTCCCTGCGGTTTACTTAGCGTTTGATTAGAAGAGGTTGCAGAGTTTTTCTGCAGCTCTCTGTGAGCATTGCGCCGGCCCGCAGTTTTCCCCAGCCAAGCCTCTTGCCCCGCCGCCGCGTTCCGCTATCGTCATGTGGAACGAAACAAGAACGATTCGGCGAGGTTGGCGGTGGGTGGCATCAAGCGTCAAGCGTTGCTGCGCGAGGAGCGGCATCAGCGGCCGGCGACACTGGCCGACCTGCTGGCGCAAGGCGTCGACGTCTTCTGCTGGTGCAATCGCTGCAGCCACAATGCCGTGCTGCCGCTGCAGAGCCTGCTGCCGGTCCTGGGACCGCAGTGTCCGGTCCCCGAGGTCGGCGCCCGGCTGGTCTGTACCTCATGCGGCTGCAAGGACATTGCCACGCGCCCGGCCTGGAAGGGCCTGGGCCAGGTCACCAGCCACGAGCCGCCGGCACCGGCGCCGACACCGGCCGACTCTGCCCCGGTCGACCCTGCCCCGGTCGAGACGAGCGAGCAGGAACCGGATCCCGGCTAGCCAGTGGAGCTGCCCCCCAACCGCTCTCCCGACTCAGGCGATGCGGTCATCGCCCCCGGACCGATTCCAGGGGCTGTCGACCCCTCCCGGTGGTTGCAGGGCAAAAGAACAAAGTGTGATCATCCGGTTCCGCGAATTGACGAACTCAATATTCACCCTATCGGCCAATCCTTGCCCTGACGCGGTCCAATCGGTAGCGATCCCGGTCTGTTCTGAGTGCATACAATGCTATGCAGCCAAGAGCTTCTAACGCATTTGGTTTATTGTACCGCCATCAATACAGCTTGCTGAAAGACTTAGATTTTCGTCCGCGCTAGCGGGCTCTCGACGACAGTTTCAAAGCGCTCCGCCAGGCTGGCATGCGCGTGATTGGACAGCAAAGCCAGACTGACGATGCGGGCCTCACGTCCTTCGGGAGCGGCCTCTGCCAGGGCCAGACGGCGCTCCTGCTCCATCGCGTCCTGGTTGCGCTGCTCATAGTCGTCAGGTCCCAGGAAGCAAAAGGCGAAGAGCCGTGCCGCTTCGCCCAGCGCCTGCTGCAACTGGCCCTCGTCGGGCCCGCGCGGCTCGCCGCGCTGGGGCAGGCCGAGGGCATCCTTGGTCAGGCGCACCAGGGTCAGGCGCACCGCCTCGGGAATGCCATAGGGATCCACCCCGGCACCGCGCAATGCCAGATTCAGCCGCTCCAGCGAGCGGGTGCGGGTGAAGATGCGGGCGAGGAAGCTCAGTGTCCTTCCTCCGCTGGCATGGCGCCCGCCTTGGCCGCCCGCCGCCGCTTACGCCGCGCCGCGGCCCACAGGTTCAGCGCCTCGACCGTCACCGAGAAGGCGATGGCAACGTAGAGGTAGCCGCGCGGGATGTGCACGTGCAGACCGTCGGCCACCAGCGCCATGCCGACCAGCAGCAGGAAGGACAGCGCCAGCATCTTCACGGTCGGATTGCGCTGCACGAAGGCCGACAGCGGCTCGGCCGCCACCAGCATGACGACCATGGCAATGACCACCGCCAGGATCATGATCGGCAGGTGGTCCGACATGCCGACCGCGGTCAGCACCGAATCCAGCGAAAAGATGATGTCGAGCACCAGGATCTGGAAGATCACCGTGGCGAAGGCGCCGCGACCCGGCTTCGGCATGGCCTCCTCTTCGGTGCCCAGCACCGTGTGGTGGATCTCCATGGTGCCCTTGGCCAGCAGGAAGAAGCCGCCGAGGAACAGCACGATGTCGCGCCAGGAGATGCCGAGCTCGAACAGGGTGAACAGCGGCGCGGTCAGGCCGATGATCCAGCTCAGGCTGAACAGCAGGCCGATGCGGCCGCCCAGCGCCAGCACCAGGCCCAGGCGCCGCGCCTTCTTGGCCTGATCCGGCGCCAGCTTCTGCGAGACGATGGACAGGAAGATCAGGTTGTCGATGCCAAGCACGATCTCCAGCGCTGTCAGGGTGAGCAGGCTGGCCCAGGCATCGGCGCTGCTGAAAAGCGCGAGAATGTCGTCCATCGGCTCCCGATCTCCGCTGGTGGATCCCCCGTCCCCCGACGGGAGGCTTGCGGGCACAAATGGTCCGCGGCGGCGACCAGTGCAAGATGGACACCTTTGGCCGTCGCGTCAAAAAGCGTCGGCCAAGACCTCCCCGCGGTCAGCTCGCACCCTTCGCCGCCTCGGCCTTGAGGTCGGCCGGCATGCGACCGAAGTAGACCTAGACGAAGTCCGGCGCCAGCAGCGCGTCGAGCGCCGCGCGGTCGTCCTCCCCGTAGGCCCTGAAATAGGCCCGCACCAGGTCGGCGCGGGTACCGCTGTGGATCTGGTCGCTCAAGGTCGCCTCCCTACTGCGTGTTCTGCCGCTCGAGCCAGGCCCCGAGCTTGTCGAGCAGCCCGCGGGTGCCCTCCTCGCGGCCGCCAGCATCGTCAAAGCCGTCGAGGAAAACACCCTGCTCGGTCAGCTTCAGCAGCGTGCCCTTGCCCGCTGGCAGGAACTCGATGGTGGCCAGCGAAACCGAGATGCGCTGCGTGCCCAGTTGCATGGCGTAGCTGTAGACGATGCGCTGGTCCTGGACGATGTCGTGATAGGTGGCGTTGAAGTGGTGTGGCGCCTGGCCCGCCGGGCCGCCGCTCAGCCCCTCGCTGCCGCCTTCGCGGAAATCGAAGTGATGCTTGCCGCGGGTCCAGTCGTCGGGTCCGCCGAACCACTGGCTCTTGACCTCAAGGTCGGCAAAGGCGTGGAACACACGCGCCGGGGCGGCGTCGTAGCGCCGCTCGATGACGAAGGTATCGTGGTGGGCGGAACGTCCGGTCATGCTTTTTCCTCTGCTTCTGCCTGCTTAGCCTCGGCGGCGAGAAAGGCGCCCAGGCGGTCGAGTTTCACGTCCCATTGGGCGCGGCGGCGGGCGAACCACTCCTCTGCCTGCCGCATCACGTCAGGCCGCAAGGTGACGGTCCTGACCCGCCCGACCTTGGTCGAACGCATCGGATGTCAGTCCGCCAGCGCCGCGTAGGCCTGGCTCCAGAAGCGTTCCACCGTCTGCCAGACAACGGGGTCGTAGGCGCGCTGCAGCAGCAGCACGCCGACCAGGTCTAGGCTGGGATCGACGAAGAAACTCGTGCCGTAGCCGCCGTCCCAGCCCGCCCGCCCAGGGCCGACGCTGGCCTCGCCCGGAAGCACCACCGAAAGGCCGAAGCCCCAGCCGCGACTGTCCCAGAAACCTGGGAAGAAAGGCGAGATCGCCTTGACCGCCGGCGGGACCTGGTCGCTCAGCATCTGCCACACCCGCGCCGCCGGCAGCAGGTGACGCACGCCGACCCTGCCCTCGTTCAGCAGCAGTCGCCCGAAGGCCAGCAGGTCGCCGGCGGTGGAATAGAGCTCGCTGGGGAACGGACCGATCTCTTCTGGCGGCGAGGCCATCTCAGGCACCAGCCTGCCGCTCTCGTCGGCGCGATAGCGGCGGGCGACGCGCGGCAGCCTCGCGGCCGGCACATCGAAGCTGGTGTCCGCCATGCCGAGCGGCGCCAGCAGACGTTCGTGTAGCAGGGCCGGCAGCGGCTGCCCGCCGACCCGCGCTAGCAGGCAGGCCAGGATGTCGAAGGGTGTGTGGTAGAGCCAGCGTTCGCCCGGCTGCGCCAGCAGGGGAAAGGCGCCGAGCCGCCGCAGCCATTCGTCCGGCGTCAGGGTCGGTCGCGCGAAGCCTGGCGCCACCGCCGCCGCGGTCAGCGCGCGCTGGATCGGCAAGCGTCCGGCCGGCGCCATGATGGCGCCGTCGCCGCAGCAGCAGGTCAGCAGGTCGCGCAGCGTGACCGCGCGCCTGGCCGGCAGTGTGGCGTCCAGCGGGCCATCCCAATCAAGCAGCACCGGGCGCTCCGCGAGCTCCGGCAGCCAGGGATCCAGTGGCTGGTCGAGTGTCAGCTGTCCCTCCGCCACCAGCATCAGCGCCAACACGGATAGGATCGGCTTGGTGATCGAAGCGATATCGAAGAGGTCGTCCGCCTGCTGCCGGGCGCTGGCACCAAGGCTGCGTTCGCCAAAGGCCTCGGTCCAGACATGGCCCCGGCGCGCCAGCAGCGCGACGGCGCCGACCAGCTCGCCACAGCCGCAACGGGCCTTCAGCTCGTCGGCAAGGCGCGCGAGGCCAGCGCTGGAGAAACCCGCGACACCACCCCCGGGGGCCCGCACCGTCATGCCTTGAGAACGTCGGCCAGCTTGCCGAGGCTGCCGCTCCAGCCGGCCTCCATGCCTTTCAGCATCTCGACCGCCAGCGGCACCTGGGCAGCGGCATGCGCCTCGACCCGCACCTTGGTCGCCTGGCCGGCCGCCGTGAAGGTCACCCGCGTCAGCGATTCCAGCAGCAGCCGGCCGTCCTTGTCGACCGCCTGGGCCAGGAAGACGAGGCGTTCAGGCGCCGTCACCTCCAACACGCGGCCCGCCATGGGATAGTCGGTGCCGTCGGGCGCGCGCATGACGATGTAGATGCGCCCGCCGGCCACCGCCTCGAAGCGGCAGACCGGGTTGGTGAAGCACTCAGGTCCCCACCAGCGCGCCAGGTGGGCCGGGTCGGTCCAGGCCTGCCAGACCAGCGCCAGCGGCGCTTGGTAGGTGCGGATCAGCACCAGGTCGCGGCGGGCGCCCGGGCCGATCAGGTGCGCCTGCAGGCGCTTGAACGTCTGGTCCCAGCCCTGCTCGAAGCCCATGGCCTCGTGCTGTGCACAGTCGGCCGCCGTGGCATGGCGCCAGTGCGCGGTAACGCGCACGCCGCCGGCCTCCGGCTCGAAGCTCGTGGTGCAGCTCGCCTCGCCGGCGCCGAAGGGCATGGCAATCGTCACACTGCGTCCCGGCTCGACCGCGCGCACCTGGGCGGTCACCGGATACTCCTTGCCTTGCCCGTCGCGCATCAGGGCGTGGAAGCGCCCGCCGGGATGCAGCTCGATCTCGCAAGCCGGCGTCGCGATGCCGTGCGGCCCCCACCACTGCTTGACCTGCGCCGCGTCCGTCCAGGCGGCGAAGGCCGCTGCCGGCGATCCCTGCAGCAGGCGGGTGAAGCGGATATCGCGGTCGTTCGGTCGCGATTCCGCCAGCGCCTTCAGCTTGTCCAGGCTGGCATTGGCACCAGCCAGCAGCCCGCGCTGGCTGGCCGTCGCGCACTCGGCGGCGGTGGCGAAGAGCGCGCGGAAGGTGACCAGCGCACCGCCCTGGCTGGGCTGCACCTCGGAAGTGACGAGGAACTCCATGTCCGGCCAGCGTTCGGTCATCATCAGGCGCTTGCCGGGTACGATCTCGCGCAAGCTATAGGCCTGCTCGAAGGCCTGGCCGTCGAACTGGCCGCCATCGTGGCCCCGCAGCGACAGCGTCCAGGTGCCACCGGGCCGGAGGTCGAGCGCGGTCTTGGTCACCTCGAAGCAGGCGGGACCGAACCAGAGCTTGATCTTCTCCGGATCGATCCAGGCCCGCCAGATCGCCGCGGGTTCGGCGGCGACCTGGCGGGTCAGCACGATCTCGCGCTTGGCCGCGGACGCGGTAGTGGCCTTGGCGTTCGCAGCCATCGCAAGAAATCCTTCAATGAACGTTCAGTGCGGGAAGCGGCGCCCTCAGGCGTCCTTCTCGCAGTTGACCATCCAGGGCGTGCCGAAGCGGTCGACACACATGCCGAAGCGGGCCGCCCAGAAGGTCTGGCCGATCGGCATGGTGACCTGGCCACCCGCCGACAGCGCCTGGAACAGACGGTCGGCCTCGGCCACCTTGCTGGGGTTCAGCGAGATCGCAAAGCCCTGGGCCGGGCGATAGTGTTCCGCTGGCGCGTCCGAGCACATGATGAAGCCGCCACCCGGCAGCTCGAGGCAGGCGTGCATGACGCTGTCGGGCTTGCCCATGTGCTGCTGGTGTTCCTTGGGGGCGTCGCTGTTCTTCATCATGGCAATGATCTTGCCGTTCAGCGCCTTGGCGTAGAACTCAAAGGCTTCCTTGGCGTTGCCGGCGAAAAAGAGATAGGGGGTCGGAGCTTTCATCGGGCTCTCCTCTGCTCTTGCTTGGGGAAAATCACAGGCTCTCCAGGTAGTCGGTGAGCTGGTCGAGGGTGCCGCCATAGCCCTGCGCCAAGCTGCCGTGGTTGGCGGCGAAGACGCGCTGCTCAGCGTCGCTGGCCTGCCAGGCTGCGACCTCGATGGTGAGGTGCGTGGCATCGCCGTTAGCCAGCAGCGTCAGGACGGACCGCATCCGCAGCGGCCAGTCGGGCGCCATGGGGTGGCGGGTCACGCCGCCCTCGGGATCGGAGAATTGGAAGAGGTTGGCCAGGCGCTCCGGCGGCTGGATCTCCTGGAACACCCACTTCCCCCACATCGGCGTGCCATCGGGCGCTGCCAGGGCATAGTGGAAGGTGCCGCCGACCGTCAGGTCGAGCTCGCAATGTGTGACCGTGAAGCCCTTGGGCCCCCACCAGTGCACCAGGTGCGCCGGGTCGGTGAAGGCTTTCCAGACCAGCGTGCGCGGTGCCTGGAGACGGCGGGTGATGGAGAAGGGCGCCTGCGTGGCGGCCTGATCAATGACGCTCATCGGACTCTCCCGTCTGGAGCTGCTGCAGATAGGCATCGAGGCGATCCAGGCTGGCCTCCCAGAAGCGCCGGTAGCCCTCAAGCCAGCCGGCAACATCGCGCAGCGGGCCGGCGTCCAGCGTGCAGGGACGCCACTGCGCGGTACGGGAACGCAGGATCAGGCCGGCGCGCTCCAGCACCTTCAGATGTTTCGAGACGGCCGGCAGGCTCATCTCGAAGGGCTCCGCCAACTCCGACACCGAGGCCTCGCCCAGCGCCAGCCGGGCCAGGATGGCGCGGCGCGTCGGGTCCGCCAGGGCGGAGAGCGTGGTGCTGAGGGGATCGCCTGACATCGTTATGGAACCGATTGGTTAATTAACGTATCGGTTAAATACAACGACCCCGGTGCGGCTGTCAAGCGGCGATAGTGAGACGCAGGGCTAGGCGACGCCTGGCCGGGCTCATCGCTGGAAGCCTGTCCCGATGCAGCGCCTGAAGCGTTGCGCTGACATGGCTTTCATGGGAAGCGGTTAAACATGATCTCCAAGTGGCGCTGGATCCTGACGCAGCTGACCCGCCGCCTGTGGGCGCGGGCGAGTCTCTTCGCCCTGCTGGGAGTCGCCGCGGCGCTCTTCGGTATCCTGGGCGAGCACCTGGTGCCGGAAGACCTCGGCGGGCTGATCGGCGCCCGGGCGGTCGACGGCATCCTCAACATTCTGGCGTCGAGCATGCTGGCGGTGACCACTTTCTCGCTCAGCGTCATGGTGCAGGCCTACGGCGCGGCGACGGCGCATGTCACGCCGCGTGCCACCCAGCTGCTGATGCAAGACAGCTCCACGCAGAACGCCCTGGCGGCCTTTATCGGCTCCTTCCTGTTCAGCCTGGTCGGCATCGTCGCGCTGGCCACCGGCGCCTATGGCGAGCGTGGCCGCGTGGTGCTCCTAGCCGCCACGCTGTTTGTCATCCTGCTGGTGGTGGTGACCATCCTGCGCTGGATCGACCACCTGTCGAAGTTGGGTCGCGTCAGCGAGACGACCGCGCGGGTCGAGCAGGTCACCGCCAAAGCGCTGGGTGATCGCATCGAACGACCCTTCCTGGGCGCCCAGCCCCTAGGCGACCGCCAGCCGCCGCCGGAGGCCCAGGCCGCCTTTCCGGACCGCGTCGGCTACGTGCAACATGTCGACATCGCCGCGCTGGGCGAGCGCGCCGCGGAACTCAAAGGCGAGGTCTGGGTGGTCTCACCCCCCGGCAGCTTCGTTCACCCGCTGCGGCCGCTGGCCTGGCTGGTCGGCGGCGCGGCTGACGAGGCCGTCGGCGGCAAACTCCGCGAGGCCTTCAGCGTCGGCGACGAGCGCTCCTTCGACCAGGACCCGCGCTTCGGCCTCTCAGTCCTATCGGAGATCGCCTCGCGCGCCTTGTCGCCGGCGATGAACGACCCTGGCACCGCGATCGACGTGATCGGCCGTGCCGTGCGGCTGCTGTCACAGTGGCGCGAGACGCCCGGCGACGACGACGCGACGCCCTGCGAGGGTGTGCGCGTCCCCGCGCTGCTACTGGACGATCTCTACGACGACATCTTCGCACCTATCGCGCGTGACGGAGCCGCACTTGTCGAGGTGCAGATCCGCTTGCAGAAGGCGCTGGCCATGCTGGCCACGCTGGGCGGCCCGGCCGCCCGCGCGGCGGCGCTGCGCCATGCCAACCTAGCCCGCCAGCGGGCCGAGAGCGCGCTGGTGCTGGAGAGCGACAAGGTCACGCTGCGCGACCTCTACGCGGCTCTGACCGCCTCTCCAGAGGCAGCCTACGACAAGCCATAGCGCGCCGCCGCGCGCCGCAGCGAGAGGCGCGGGCGCAGGGCGAGGCGCTGCGCCTCGTAGTCCTGCCATTCGGCGACATCGGGTAGCGAGGGGATGGTGATGCGCTCGCCCTGGTCCAGGCCAGCCAGGGCGGCATCGACCAGTTCGCCGACCTCCATGACCATCTCGGCCGGCAGCTTGGCCAGGTCGTAGCCGGACCGCTCCCAGATCTCGGTGCGCGTGATGCCGGGCAGCACCACCTGCACCGCGACGCCCCGCTGGCTCAGCTCGGCGTCCAGGCCCTGGCTATAGGCCAGCACGAAGGCCTTGCTGGCGGCGTAGACCGGGTCAAAGGCCTCAGCCATCAGCGCGGTCACCGAAGCCAGGTTGACGATGGTGCCCCGGCCCAGCGCCGCCAGGCGCGGCGCGATGGCGGTCGCCAGACGCACGACGGCCAGCACGTTGAGGCGGATCATCCCCTCCAGCATCGCCGGGTCGGCGGTGACGGCCGCGCCGCCGCCGGCGATGCCGGCGTTGTTGACCAGCAGGGTGATGGCGGCGTCGTCACGCAGCCGCGCCTCGACGCGCGCCAGCTCCGCGGGCTTCGACAGATCGGCCGGCAGCAGCTCGACGTTCACGCCGGACTCCTGCCGCAGGCGCTGGGCCAGCGCCTCCAGCCGGGCGCGGTCGCGCGCCACCAGAACGAGATTGAAGCCGCGCTTCGCCAGGCGGTCGGCATAGGTGGCGCCGATGCCGCTGGAAGCGCCGGTAATGAGGGCTGTTTTGGCGGCGCTGGCGACGGGGTCGGTTCTGCTCATGGGCGATCTCCTTGCCACGCGATAGTGTCACGATATTAATGATAATTAACATATATAAAATCAAGAAGTAGCGCCGAACCATTCGATCCGACGCGGCAAAGGCGCGGTGCTTGTGGGCTATGAGATGGCCAACGCCGCCGCGTATTCGGTTGGCTTGAAGCCCAGCAGGCGCCGCTCACCCAGGTCGAGCAGCGGGCGCTTGATCATCGCGGGCTGCGCCAGCATCAGCTCCAGCGCGCTGGCCGCGGTCAGGCCCTCGCGAGCGCTCTCCGGCAGTTTGCGGAAGGTAGTGCCGGCGCGGTTCAGCAACCGCTCCCAGCCCAGTTCCTCGGCCCAACCCTCCAGGCGCTCACGCTCCAGGCCCTGGACCTTGTAGTCGTGGAACACATAGGCGATGCCGTGGCCTTCAAGCCAGGCGCGCGCCTTCTTCACCGTGTCGCAGTTGCGGATGCCGTAGAGCGTGACGCCGGCGGCCTGGGTCATGGTTCCTATTCCCTTCAGAACTGCCGGCCGATCAGCGCGTCGACCGAGTGGCGGTTGGCGCCGCGGATCGTGAAGAAGACCATGATCGCCGCCCAGACGATGGAGAACTGCGCGCCCTGGAATCCCTGGGCCTGGACGATCCAGTGGAAATAGACCGTGACCAGCAACACGAAGGCCGCGGCAAGGGCCGCCGGCCGCGTCAGCAGGCCGATAGCGATGCAGCAGCCGCCGGCGAACTCGGTCAGCGCCAGCAGCCAGGACCACAGCGCGCCCGGATGGAAGCCCAGCCCCTCGACCATGCCGATCGTCGCCGTGGGATCCTGGATCTTCGGCCAACCGTGCGTCACCAGCACGCCACCGGCGACCAGGCGCAGCAGCGTCTCCGCCAGGGTCCAGAGTGGACGGTAGAGACAGCCCAGGGCCGGTATCAGCAGCGGCGGGCGCCCGGCTTCGACCCTAGGCGGCGGGTGCTTCGGCAGCTCAACATCGGACAAGGTCACCTCCTTCGGGCAGACTTCGGTCAGGCTTGTCCGGCTTTGCCGAGACGACGGAGCAACGCTTGGGCGGCCACAGGGTTGCGCTGCTTGGCGCCGCTGATGACATAGAGGTAGACGTCACGCACCGCGCGCCCCGGTGCCTTGCCGCCCCCGACCTGCTCCAGATCGTCGGGGGCGGCACCGTTGGCCCAGCGCTCCGCACGCGCGCACCAGCGTGCCACGGCGGTGGGACCGTAGCCTGTCTTCACCCGTTCGCTGCTGCCCATGAGACGTGCATAGACGAAGGGAGCGGTCAGGTCGGCGAGCTGCGGGAAATCGCTGTCGCCGGCCACCACCACGGCGACGCGATGCCGGCGCGCCAGCGCGATGAAGGTCGGATCGCGGAAGGACTCGTGCCGCACCTCCACCGCATGGCGCAGAGCCCTTCCCTCAAGGGAAGCCGGCAGCAGTTTGAGGAAGGCGCCGAAGTCGGCGGCGTCGAACCGCTTGGTCGGCGCGAACTGCCAGTTGATCGGACCCAGCTTGTCGCCCAGGCGCAGCAGCCCGCTGCCGAGGAAGCGCTCGATCGACTCGCCGGCCGTGGCCAGCAGCTTGCGGTTGGTGGCAAAGCGCGGCGCCTTCAGCGCAAAGACGAAGTCGTCCGGCGTCTCGTCGTGCCAGCGCGCGAAGGTCGCCGGCGTCTGGGTGCTGTAGAAGGTACCGTTGACCTCGATCGAGGTAAGCTGGCGGCTGGCGTACGCCAGCTCGCGGCTATGCGGCAGGCCCTTGGGATAGAAGCCCCCGCGCCAGGGCGCGAAGGTCCAGCCGCCGATACCGACGCGGACGACTCCAGCCCTGCTGCGTACCGCCATGTCCGACTCCCTGTGACACCAGATCTCAGGCCACTCTGCCGAGGGCAGCGCCGCACTTCAAACTGCAAGGGACGTGAGACGTGCATCCACTTGCCTCGCAGCGCGTTTCAACGCTTGAGTCCCCTGCCTACCCTCCCCGGAGACCCGCCATGCCGATGCTGCAGCAGCCCATAACGCCCTTCCTCTGGTTCGACACCGAGGCCGAGGCGGCCGCGCGCTTCTACGTTTCGGTCTTCGACAACTCGCGCCTGCGGGAGATCCTGCGCTGGCCCGACGGCATGGAGCGCGGTGGCCAAGTGCTGACCGTAGCGTTCGAGCTGCAGGGCATGGCCTTCACCGCGATGAACGGCGGGCCACACCACAAATTCACCCCCGCGGTCTCCTTCGCCGTCCGCTGCCAGACGCAAGCCGAAGTCGACCGCCTCTGGACGCGGCTGACCGAGGGCGGGCAGGAAGTGGCCTGCAGCTGGCTGACCGACCGCTATGGCCTGTCCTGGCAGATCGTGCCGGAAATGCTGATCCGCTATCTCGGCGATCCCGACCCGGCTAAGGCCGGCCGGGTCATGCAGGCCATGATGCAGATGGTGAAGATCGACATCGCGACCATCGAACGCGCCTATCGCGGGGAATGACGGATGGGAGAGAAAATCATGCCACCGACCCTGGAGCCCGCCGCGGCCCTCGCCGTGCGGGTCAGCAAGCCCTATCCGAACGACAGCGCCGCCTATCGCCAGGCACGCGTCCAGCTGCTGGCCGAGGAGATCGAACTGCGGCGCCATATCGAGCGTGTCGCCGCCCAGCGTCGCGCCCTGCCACCCGGTGGCGCGGTGACCAAGGACTACCGCTTCGTCGGCGAGGACGGGCGCGAGCAGTCGTTCGGCGATCTCTTTGGCAAATTCGACACGCTGGTGACCTATTTCTGGATGTTCGGTCCGGAGCGTGAGCGGCCCTGCCCCATGTGCACCGCCTTCCTCGGCGCGCTCGACATTCCTTCGCGCGACCTGCTGCAACGCGTAGCCGTGGCCGTTATCGGGCGCTCGCCTATCGAGCGACAGGTCGCTTTCAAACAGGAGCGCGGCTGGCGCTATCTGCCGTTCTATGCCACGCAGGGCGATGACTTTCCGCGCGACTATCGTGGCCTGGCGCCCAACGGCGACGAGTGGCCGGCATTCGACGTCTGGACCCGGCGGGACGGCGAGCTGCGCCACTTCTGGGGCTCAGAGTTCGGCGGCACGCAGGATCCCGGTGAAGATCCGCGCGGCGCGCCCGACCCGACGCCGCTGTGGAACATCCTCGACCTGACACCAGGTGGCCGTGGCACCGACTGGTATCCCAAGCTGACCTACTAGCAAGGGCCCAAGCGGGTCGACAAGGTGGGCACCGGCTTCCGCCGCCGCCGGCGCGGGCGCTATTGGCGGCGCATGACCGAAACGCCGTCAGGCACGCGCTGCCAGATAAGCGTGGATCTGCGCTACCACCGCGGCGCCCTCGCCCACCGCCGCGGCAACCCGCTTGGTCGAGCCGGCGCGCACGTCGCCAATGGCGAAGACGCCGGGCCAGTCGGTCTCCAGCGCCAGCACCCCTTGCCCCTCGGACCGCGCGGCACCGGTGACGACGAAGCCGTGGCGGTCGACGCTGACGGCGCCGTCCAGCCAGTCGGCGTTGGGGTCGGCGCCGACGAACAGGAACAGATGGCGCAGCGCCTGGCGTTGGCTGGCGCCGCTGGCGCGGTCGCGGAAGACCGCGCCGCGCAAGCCCTGGGCCCGGTCGCCCTCCAGCGCCGCGACCTCGGTGCCACGGTGCAGCACGACGTTGGGCAACGCGGCGATGCGTTCGATCAGGTAGCGCGACATCGCGGCTTCGAGCCCAGGACCGCGCACCACGAGGTGCAGGCGCTTGACCCGCGGTGACAGGAAAGCCACGGCCTGGCCGGCGGAATTGCCGGCGCCGACCAGCGCCACCTCCTCGCCTTCGCACAGCCGCGCTTCGACCGGCGATGCCCAATAGGACACGCCGGCCCCCTCGAAGGTGGCAAGCCCGGGAATCTCCGGCCGCCGATAGCGCGCGCCTGAGGCAACCACCACGCTGCGGCCCAGTACGCAGGCGCCGTTCGACAGGTGCAGTCGCAGACGCTCGCCCCGGCCGCCGCATTCCAGCCGCGTCGCCTGCAGCGGGATTGCCAGTTCGGCGCCGAACTTCTGTGCCTGGTTGTAGGCTCGCCCCGCCAGCGCCTGGCCGGAGATGCCGGTGGGAAAACCTAGGTAGTTCTCGATCCGCGCCGAGGCGCCGGCCTGCCCGCCGATCGCCCGCTGGTCGAGCACCAGGACGTCGAGCCCTTCCGAGGCGGCATAGACCGCGGCCGCCAGCCCGGCCGGACCGGCGCCCACCACGATGATGTCGAAGAGCCGCGCGGGATCGAGCTCCGGCGTCAGGCCCAGGCAGATACCAGCCTGGGCGTCGCTCGGCCGCCGCAGGACCTCGCCATTCGGGCAGACCATCAGCGGCAGCTCATCCGCATGGATGCCCAGCCGCTCGACCAAGGCGTGCCCCTCGGCGTCGGTCATGGCATCCAGCGTGGAATAGGGATAGCCGTTGCGCGCCAGGAAGCCCTCCAGGCGCACCAGCTCGGGGTGACCCGGCGTGCCGATCAGCACCGAGCCGGCGGCGCCGCCCTCGATCAGTCCGACGCGGCGCAGGATCAGCGCCCGCATCATCATCTCGCCCACCTCGGCGGAACCGATCAGCAGCGCCCGCAGGTGGGCGGCGTCCAGCGGACAGGCGGTGCAGCCCGCCGCGCCGGCCCGGCCGGCGGCCAGCGAACTGCGGCCGGCGAGCTGGCTGACCTCGCCGGTGAACTGCCCAGGCCCCGCCTCGGTGACCGGCTTTTCGTGCCCCAGGCCGTCGCGCCGCGTCACCACAATGGAGCCGGCCAGCACCAGCCAGGCCGGTACCTGGCGTTGGCCGACATCGAACAAGCTTTCGCCCGGCGCGAAGTGGCGCTCCGGGCCGCTGGCGAAGCGCCGCGTGGTGGCGAGCTGCGCCGGGTCAAGCACCGGGAAGAGCTGATGGCGGCGGCTGTCGGCTTCACTCATGCGGGGTCTGGGAGCTTTCGCGGGAGGGCCCCTAGCCTGCCACGCACCCGGTCGCGATGCATCAGGTCTCCGCTACCTAGCGCAGCAGCAGCACCGGCAGGCGCACGGTGCGGATCATCGTCGTGGTGGTGCTGCCGACGATCAGCGCGCGCAATGGCGAATGGCCATAGGCGCCCATGACCAGGATGCCCTCGGGCTGACCGGCCATCACCTCGCCGATCGCCTTGTCCGCCGGTCCCGGCAGGATGACGGTGACGGCCGTCGGCTGACGGCCAGCCAGGCGGGCGGTGGCGGCCGCCAGCTTGGCGCGGTGCGCGGCATCGTCCGCGCCGGCGACGACAACCTGCAGCGGCAGGTCGGCGAACAGCGGCGAGGCGATGACATAGTCCAGCGCCTTGGTCGCGGCGGCGCTGCCGTCGTAGGCCACGACGACATGCTTTGGCTCGGCCACCTGGCGCGACGCGATCAGCACCGGCTTGACGCTGGCGCGCACCACTCGCTCGACCTTTGAGCCCAGGTGGTCGCTGGCGAACTCCCGCGAGGCACCGCGCTTGCCGATCACCACCAGGTCGGCCGCGGCCTCGCGCTCGATGATCGTCTCGACGATGCCGCCGTGGCGGTGCAGCTTGTGGACCGCCGACAGGCCGGCATCGCGCAGCAGCCGCGCGGCTTCGTCCAGCAGCACGCGCCCGCGCTCGATGGCCAGCCGGCCGGCGGCCTCGTCGATGCGCGTCAGCTCTTCCAGCAGCCCGCTCTTGACCCCCAGCCCGATGGCACCGCTGAGGTCGTGGCGCGCCGCCACCGCGTCCTTGCGCTGCACGACGTGCAGCAGCTCGACCTTGGCGGACAGGCGGTGCGCCGCCCAGGCCGTCAGCTGGCAGACGCTGGTGGCATAGGCGGAAGCGTCGATGCAGGCGAGAATCTGTGTCATGGCCCGTTCTCCCCCTTCAGTGACCGGCGGGCGGTGCGTCCGCCGCCGGCTTGTCGTGGGTGGCAAAGCGGCCAACCATCGTCGCGCTGGTCTGGTTCAGACCGACGACCTCTACCCTGGCGCCTTCGCGCCGAAACTTCAGGATCGCCTTGTCCAGGATGCCGACGGCTGAGATGTCCCAGAAGTGCGCCGCCGAGACATCGAGGACGACCTGATCCAGCACCTCCTTGAAGTCGACGGCGGCGACGAAGCGCTCGGTCGAGGCGAAGAAGACCTGGCCGGCGATGCGATAGGTGCGGCTGGTGCCATCGGCCGATAGCTCGGAGGTGACAGTGAAGAGGCCGCGCACCTTGCCGGCGAAGAACAGGCCGCTCAGCACCACCCCGGCCAGCACACCCTGCGCCAGGTCGTGCGTCCACACCACCACCACCACGGTCACCAGCATGACGACCGAGGATTGCCAGGGGTGGGTGCGCAGGTTGCGGATCGACTTCCAGCTGAAGGTGCCGATCGACACCATGATCATCACCGCGACCAGCGAGGGCATGGGAATGCGGCTGACCAGCGGGCCCAGCGCGACGATCAGGAACAGCAGCATGCTGCCGGCCACCAGCGTGGAAAGGCGGCCGCTGCCGCCCGACTTCACGTTGATCACCGATTGGCCGATCATCGCGCAGCCACCCATGCCACCGAGGAAGCCGGTGACCAGGTTGGCGATGCCCTGGCCCTTGCACTCGCGGCGCTTGTCGCTGGGCGTGTCGGTCAAGTCGTCGACGATCTGCGCCGTCATCATGGATTCCAGCAGGCCGACCACCGCCATGGTGAGCGAGAAGGGCAGGATGATGCGCAGCGTCTCGAAAGTAAGCGGCAGGTCCGGCAGGCGGAAAAAAGGCAGGTCAGAAGGCAGCTGCCCCATGTCGCCGACCGTGTTGACTTTGAGCCCGCCGTAGATCGCGGCCAGCGTCAGCACCACGATGGCGACCAGCGGCGAGGGCACCGCCCGGGTCAGCCGCGGCAGCAGGTAGATGATCGCCAGGCCGCCGGCGACCATGGCATAGGTGACCCAGGTGACGTCGATCAGCTGCGGCAGTTGGGCGACGAAGATCAGAATCGCCAACGCGTTGACGAAGCCGGTCACCACCGAGCGTGAGACGTACTGCATCAGCAGATCGAGCCGCAGGAAGCCGGCCAGGATCTGGATCACCCCCATCAGCACAGTGGCGGCGAAGAGGTACTCGACACCATGGTCGCGCACCAGCGGCACCACCAGCACGGCGACCGCCGCGGTGGCGGCCGAGATCATGCCCGGCCGGCCGCCGACCATCGCGGCGATCACCGCGATGGAGAAGGAGGCATAGAGGCCGACCTTGGGGTCGACCCCGGCGATGATCGAGAAGCCGATGGCCTCCGGGATCAACGCCAGCGCGACGACGATGCCGGCCAGGATGTCGCCGCGCGGATTGGCAAACCAGACGCGACGCAGCGCGGTGATAGAAAACATCGGCGGTCGCCCCCCGGGGGCCAAGGCAAGGAACGCGTCGACCCGGGCGCTGCGCGCGCGCCGAGCCTGCGACGATCAAGCTTGCTGTGTGTGATCCGGGGGACAGGCGCCCGGCCGCGCTCCCCGGCGGTCCAGGGCGCTCAAGGACGGCTTCTTAACGGAGCCGCCGTTGCGGCCGCAAGCGCTAAGTGGGCGCGCCGCTTGCCCCCGCCACCGACTGGCTGCGGCGCCAGGCCGCCGGCGGCGCACCATAGGCGCGGCGGAAGGCGCGACTGAAGGCCGTGTCGGTCTGGTAGCCGACATCCTCGGCGATCTGCGACAGCGGCGCGCTGGAGCGGCGCAACAGGTTGGCCGCCAGCAGCATGCGCCAGTCGGTGAGGTACTGGATCGGCGAGCTGCCGACCAGCTGCTGAAAGCGCTCCGCCAGCACCGAGCGCGAGGTGCCGGCGTTGGCGGCCAGCTCCTCGACGGTCCAGGCGCGCGCCGGCTGCTGGTGAATCAGCCGCAGCGCGGCGCCGACGATGCGGTCGCCGACCCCCGCCAGCCAGCCGTTGCGGCCGGCCGCCAGGCTGTCGTCGCTCCGCGCCTGCAGCATGTGGAGTCGCAGCACCTCGATGAACAGCAGCTCGGCCAACTTGGCCAGCACGCCCTCGCCGCCGGGCCGTGGCGAGCGCGCCTCGGCCAGCGCGTAGCGCACCGAGGACTCCAGCCAGGCACCGGCGTTGGAGCCGCGCACGTCGACCTGCACGACCTGCGGCAGGCCATCGAGCAGCAGCCGCGCCAGTCGCGCGTCGCAGGCCATGTAGCCGCAGACCATCCGGGTGCGCGCGCCGCCGCCGCCGAACAGCAGCCGGCCCGGCCGGCGCGTCAGCACCTCGGCCAGGTTGCCAGCCCTGGTCGGCACCAGTCCGGACTCCGAGCCCATGCGGTGCGCGTCGCCCTGCGGAAAGAGCACCACCTCGCCGGCCCTCAGCGTGCGCGGCGGCTGGTTGCCCATCTCCACCACGCACTCACCCTCGGTGATCAGGTGGAAGATCGCCACGCGCTCGGCATTGGGGTCCAGATAGGGCGCGCAGGTCGCGGCGCTGGGCGACTGGTAGCACCAGGGCGCGGTGAAGCGGGCATTGATGAAGATGGCGCCGGAGAGCTGCACCACGCGCAGCATCTGCGACAGGGCATCCAGGTCCGGCGTGTCCAACTGGGCCATGCGGGCGGCGTCCTTCAGGCGGCGTCCTGCGCCGCCGCGATGTCGACATCGAGCGCGATGTCGCGGCCGGCACGCAGCGCGGCGCCGATCGGCGCCAGCGCCTGGCAGCGCTCCACCAGCTCGCGCAGGCACGGTTCAGGCACGCTGGCGGCGGCGATGCGCACCGCGAGCCGCAGGTCCTGCGAGGCCGGCGAGACCGGCTGGCCGTCCGCGCCGGTCATGCCCAGCACGCCACGGGCGTCGGAGCGGCTGCCGGCGGTGACCTCAAGCTGCGTCAGCTCGATGCCCTCGGCCGCGGCGGTCATGGCGATCACCGTGGCGGCACAGGCGGCCAGGCCAGCGCGGAACACCCAGCCAGGTGAGACGCGGTCGCCGCTGCCGCCCAATTCCGTCGGCATGTCGGTCTGGATCGCCAGGCCGCTGGCATGGCTGGCCGCTAGGCGCAGGCCGCCCTGCCAGGTCACCGTGGCCGCGGCATCGTCGTGCAGCCCGGCCGCCGGCCGGCGCGTGAAAACATCACGGGCGCGCTCAAGCGCCACGGCGATGGCCTGGGTTCGCTGCGAGGGTGCCAAGACTGGTCGCTCCATTTCCGCGTGATTGCCGCCCTACAGCAGTGTGCCTTTTTCAACCTTCCCGCGCCACGGGAAGACCATTTCACCGGACGCCAAGTTACAACTTCCGGACGGTCGGCTAACCGACTTTACAGATTCGGACGGGCGGGCAGGCGATGTCGACGGCCGGACAGGACAGGTGCAACCGGCTTGCCGCATGACTGCGCCCGCCGGAGTCCCACCCACCGGCGGATTGGCCAGCGAAGACAAGGAAGCCACCGCGATGAACGCGCCCACCCCCATCGACCTGAACGCCGTGAAGGCCCGCCAGCAGACCGCCTGGTCCAGCGGCGACTATGCGGTGATCGGCACCACCCTGCAGCTGGTCGGCGAGCAGCTGGCCGAAGCCTGCGACCTGGGCTGGGACGAACAGGTGCTGGACGTCGCCGCCGGCAACGGCAATGCCACCTTGGCCGCCGCCCGGCGCGGCTGCCGCGTCACCTCCAGCGACTATGTCCCGGCGCTGCTGGAGCGCGGCGCCGAGCGGGCGCGGGCCGAGCGCCTGCCGGTCGCTTTCCAGACTGCTGACGCCGAGGCCCTGCCCTTCCCCGACGGCGCCTTCGACGCCGTGATCTCCACCTTCGGCGTGATGTTCACCCCGGACCACCAAAGGGCCGCCGCCGAGATGGCGCGGGTCTGCCGCCCGGGCGGCCGCATCGGCCTGGCCAACTGGACGCCGGAAGGCTTTATTGGACAGCTTTTCAAGACCTTGGGCCGCCATGCTCCGCCGCCGGCTGGCGTGCAGTCGCCGGCGCTCTGGGGCACCGAGGCGCACCTGCGGGCGCTGTTCGGCCAGCAGGCCACGGCGATCGAGATCACCCGGCGGAGCTTCAACTTCCGCTACCGCTCGCCGGCGCACTTCGTCGAGGTCTTCCGCACCTGGTACGGCCCGGTGCACAAGGCCTTCGCCGCCCTGCCGCTGGAGGGCGCCAAGGCACTGCAATCCGACCTGCTGGAGCTGCTGCGGCGCCTCAACGTCGCCGGGCCGAACAGCCTGGTGGTGCCGGGCGAGTACCTTGAGGTGGTGGTGCGCCGCCGCTGATGCAGGCCCAGCTGCAGCGCCGCGTCCAGCGCTACGGCTGGGACCGCGCCGCCGCCTGCTACGAGGCGCTGTGGCACCGGCCGCTCGCCCCGGCGCGGGCGGCGCTGCTGCGGGCCGCGGCGCCGGCGGCCGGCGAGCGGCTGCTCGACGTCGCCTGCGGCACTGGCCTGCTGGCCTTCGAGGCGGCGCCGGCGCTGGGAGCGGCTGGCCAGGCGCTGGGGGTCGACCTCTCGGGCGCCATGGTCGCGGCGGCGGCGGAGCGCGCCCGCGATGTTGGACTTGCCAACTTCGCCTTCCGCCGCATGGACGCCGAGGACTTGGCGCTGCCCGACAACAGCTTCGACCTGGCGACCTGCGCCCTGGGCCTGATGTACCTGCCAAGTCCGGAGCAGGCGCTGGCCGAGCTGCGCCGCGTGCTGCGGCCGGGCGGCCGCCTGGCGGTCGCCGTCTGGGGCTGCCGCGAGCGCTGCGGCTGGGCCCCGGTTTTCCCGCTGGTCGAGGCCGAGGTGGCGAGCGAGATCTGCCCATTGTTCTTCCGCCTGGGCGAGGGCGAGGTCCTGGCCCAGGCCTGCCGCGACGCCGGCTTCGTGGCGGTCGAGAGCCGGCGCCTGGCGGTCACCCTGGCCTTCGACAGCGCCGCGGCGGCCAGCGACGCCGCGCTGGTCGGCGGCCCGACCGCCCTGGCCTGGTCGCGCTTTCCCGCGGGGACACGCGAGCGCGTGCGGGCGGACTACCTGGCGGCCATCGCGCCCTTTCGCCAGGGCACCGGCTATGCCCTGCCGGCCGAATTCGTCATTGCCAGCGGGGTGGTCACGGCAGCTTGAAACGGCCGCGGCTTGCAGCCCGGCAGCTGGCGCACGACATTAGGGGTCCGCCCGCAGGAGACCCCCAAGATGCAGGACAGCAAGACCCCCTTCCGCAAGACCCCCGAGGCGCTGGCCAAGCTGACGCCCGAGCAGTACCGCGTCACCCAGCAGAGCGGCACCGAGCGCCCTGGTACCGGCGAATACCTGCACAACAAGGAGCCCGGCATCTACGTCGACATCGTCTCGGGCGAGCCGCTCTTCGCCTCGGCCGACAAGTTCGATTCGCACTGCGGCTGGCCCAGCTTCACCAAGCCGATCGAGCCGGCCAACGTGGCCGAGCTGAAGGACGCCAGCCACGGCATGGTCCGCGTCGAGGTCCGCTCGGCCGGCGGCGACAGCCACCTGGGTCATGTGTTCCCCGACGGGCCGCGCGACCGCGGCGGCCTGCGCTACTGCATCAACTCGGCGTCCCTGCGCTTCGTCCACCGCGACGACATGGAGCGCGAGGGCTATGGCGCTTATCTCGACCAGGTAGAGGAGGTCAGCAAGTGACGACACCCAACATCGCCCCCGGCACGCTCGACAAGCGCCCCGGCGAGGAGCTGGCCGTGCTCGCCGGCGGCTGCTTCTGGGGCATGCAGGACCTGATCCGCAAGCTGCCGGGCGTGCTGCGCAGCCGCGTCGGCTACAGCGGCGGCGAGGTGGCCAACGCCACCTATCGCAACCACGGCCGCCATGCCGAGGCAGTGGAGATCGCCTTCGACCCCAGCAAGACCAGCTATCGCGCGATCCTGGAGTTCTTCTTCCAGATCCACGACCCGACGACCAAGGACCGCCAGGGCAACGACCGTGGCGCCGCCTATCGGTCGGCCATCTACTATCTGGACGAGACGCAGCGGCAGGTGGCGCTGGACACCATCGCCGACGTCGAGGCCAGCGGCCTGTGGCCCGGCAAGGTGGTGACCGAGGTGGAGCCGGTCGGCGCCTTCTGGCAGGCCGAGCCGGAGCACCAGGACTATCTGCTGCGCCAGCCCTATGGCTACACCTGCCACTTCGTGCGGCCCGGCTGGGTGCTGCCGAAGCGGGACAGGGCGGCGGCGGAGTAGGGCGGCTTCTCCCGCACGTCATTACCCTTCTCCCGCTTTCGGCGGGAGAAGGTGGCGCGCAGCGCCGGATGAGGGCGTTCGGTCGGTGCGGGTCAATCCAGTCGCACCGACCCAGGGCCCTCACCCCGACCCTCTCCCGCCAGAAGCGGGAGAGGGAGGACTGCGCCGCCAGCGCGCCGTCCCGCTCCCCCCGGCTCCCCGCTCCCCTCATAGCCCCCTGCCCGCCCCGCGGGTCGCCTCCCTCGCCGCCATGCGCTAAAACGCCCCCAGCAGCTCAAGCCCAGGGGACCCAGCCCATGCCCGCCCTTCGCTCCCGCACCTCGACGCACGGCCGCAACATGGCGGGGGCGCGCAGCCTCTGGCGGGCCACCGGCATGACCGACGCCGACTTCGGCAAGCCGATCGTCGCCATCTGCAACTCCTTCACCCAGTTCGTGCCCGGCCACGTCCACCTGAAGGACCTGGGCCAGCTCGTCGCGCGCGAGGTCGAGGCCGCCGGCGGCGTCGCCAAGGAGTTCAACACCATCGCGGTGGACGACGGCATCGCCATGGGCCACGACGGCATGCTCTACAGCCTGCCCTCGCGCGAGCTGATCGCTGACAGCGTCGAGTACATGGCCAACGCGCACTGCGTCGACGCGCTGGTCTGCATCTCCAACTGCGACAAGATCACCCCCGGCATGCTGATGGCCGCGCTGCGCCTCAACGTGCCGGCGGTCTTCGTCTCCGGCGGGCCGATGGAGGCCGGCAAGGTCATCCTGAAGGGCAAGGAGGTGGCGCTCGACCTGGTCGACGCCATGGTGGCCGCCGCCGACGACAAGGTGAGCGAGGCCGACATGGCCACCATCGAGCGGTCCGCCTGCCCCACCTGCGGCTCCTGCTCGGGCATGTTCACCGCCAACTCGATGAACTGCCTGACCGAGGCGCTGGGCCTGTCGCTGCCGGGCAACGGCTCGGTGCTGGCGACCCACAGCGACCGCGAGCGCCTGTTCCGCGAAGCCGGGCACCTGATCGTCGACCTGGCGCGGCGTTACTACGAGCAGGACGACGCCACGGTCCTGCCGCGCGCCATCGCCTCCTTCGCCGCCTTCGAGAACGCCATGAGCCTGGACATCGCCATGGGCGGTTCGACCAACACGGTGCTGCACCTGCTGGCCGCTGCGCACGAGGCCGAGATCGACTTCACCATGGCCGACATCGACCGCCTGTCGCGCCGCGTGCCCTGCCTCACCAAGGTGGCGCCGGCCAAGAGCGACGTCCACATGGAGGACGTGCACCGCGCCGGCGGCATCATGGCCATCCTGGGCGAGCTGGAGCGTGCCGGCCTGCTCGACACCCGCTGCCCGACGGTGCACAGCGCCAGCCTGGCCGAGGCGCTGGAGCGCTGGGACGTGCGCCGCGCCACCAGCGAGACGGTCAGCAGCTTCTACCGCGCCGCGCCCGGCGGCGTGCCGACCCAGGTGGCCTTCAGCCAGTCACGCCGCTGGAAGGAACTCGACCTCGACCGCGAAACCGGCGTGATCCGCGACGCCGCGCATGCCTTCTCCCAGGACGGCGGCCTGGCGGTGCTGCAGGGCAACCTGGCGCTGGACGGCTGCATCGTGAAGACGGCCGGCGTCGATGAGTCGATCCTGGTCTTCGCCGGCCCCGCCCGCGTGTTCGAGAGCCAGGACGCCGCCGTCGCCGGCATCCTCGGCGGCCTGGTCCAGGCCGGCGACGTGGTGGTGATCCGCTACGAGGGCCCCCGCGGCGGCCCCGGCATGCAGGAGATGCTCTATCCCACCAGCTATCTGAAGTCGAAGGGCCTGGGCAAGGCCTGCGCCCTGATCACCGACGGCCGCTTCTCCGGCGGCACCTCCGGCCTCTCCATCGGCCACGTCAGCCCCGAGGCGGCCGAGGGCGGCCTCATCGCCCTGGTCGAGCCGGGGGATAGGATCGAGATCGACATCCCGGGACGCAGCGTGCGCCTGGCGGTGGGGGATGCGGTGATCGCGGCCCGGCGTGCGGCGATGGCGGCGAAGGGCGCCGGGGCGTGGAAGCCGGCGGGGAGAGAGCGGAAGGTGAGCATGGCGCTCAGGGCCTATGCGGCCTTTGCCACCAGCGCGGCGCGGGGGGCGGTTAGGAAGGTGTGAGGGGGAAGGCACCAAGGTACCACCTATATTTCAAGACAGATACTTGGATGTCAGCTATTGCAAACACCCAGCTACTTCTTTCGGATTTCTGCGAGTAAACTGCCTCAGTCTGCGCGCAAGTGACCGTTTAGATGGATGGAGTGAAGGGGGCTCTCTTGGCAAAGAAACCAACGACCGAGCCGCAGGCATCACCTGCAGAAGGGAACATGCCTGCGACGCAGAAGACGGAAATGATTGCGCTCAAGCACCTCCTTCTTGATGGCGCAAACCCACGCTTCGGAGGGATGGGAGAAAAGGGCTGGGAGCAAGCTGATGTCCTTGATCACATCGTCCGCACGTTCGGGGTGGATGATGTCCTTAGTTCACTAGCGATAAACGGATACATTCAGGCCGAACCGCTAGTGTGTCATCGCGCTTCTACACCGTCAAAAGTTGTCGTGGTCGAAGGCAATAGAAGGCTCGCCGCATGCCTAATATTAGCCGGGGACCCTCGCGCCGCACGCCAAAAGGCCCGAGCCAGTCAATATCAAGACATATGGAGGAAGCACGGATCTAAATCCATTGATCCACTACCTACTATCGTTTTTTCGACATCGGAGCGGAAGCGAGCTCTCTTGTCGTACTTAGGCGTTCGCCACATAGCGTCCGCGCAACCTTGGGACTCGTACGCCAAAGCAGCGTGGGTCGCCGAAGTTGTATCAGAGCATAAACTACCTCTTGTGGATGTTGCGTTGATGATTGGAGATCATCACGGCACTGTAAAGAGACTTCTTGAAGGATACTATTTTATAAAGCAAACCATTGAAGCTGGTGAATTTCGACCGCAAGACAGCCAAAGAAGAGGTAGAGGAAGCGTCACAGAGTATCCTTTCTCTTGGGTTTATACAATACTTGGGTACACTGCAACGCGAAATTATTTGGGATTAGAAGATAACGATCCAAAATTGGCCTTCTTAGCAAAGAGTAAATTGGCTCGCGCAGGAACAGTGACGCGGGCGATGTTTGGTGATAAGACTAAGGGTCGCAGTGCGTCGATTGAAGATTCACGCCAGCTTGGCGATCTTGCATCCGTGTTTGCAGATCCAATTAAAATCTCCATGCTCGAAGCAGGGAAATCGGTCTTAGAAATTGGGCGCTTAACCATGCCTGTCGAGCAAAGAATTCGAGATGGTTTGACGCAGGTTCAAACTCTACAAGCAGAGATCATTTCCAGTTTAGCTGGTGAAATCATAGATACAGATGTAGCTAAATCAATTGTGCCTATTTCTCAGGTAAACCGTAGAACCGCAGAAGCCATAAATCAAAAAATTGAAGAATCTGCGAAAATGGGCTCCAAATGACAGAGAAATTCACCTTTAGAAGACAAGACCAAGCGGCAATAGAGAATTCTGATCAAGCAGAACTTGAAGCCATTCTAAAAGGCTCTGTTATTGCGGATCAAGGAGTATATGACAACCGCGTCGCCGATGCGATGGACGATTACCAGCCCGATCCCAGTCTGGAAACGGCGGATTGGCATAAACAAGATCTTGCGATCGATTCCGCCGTAGGTGACGTTTTGGAAGAGGTTCAGAGGCGAGCCGCTTTAATGGGCTCCGCGTACCCATTTTTAATTGAGAAAGGCCAACTGACTTACCGACCTAGTCGTAGCGGGTTCTATGAATTCTGCCTTGCTATTTCTCTAGCCGACCAAATTACCGCTGGCAGGCATGCACATTTCCCACGCATTTTCGAGCGCATGTCAGCAGTTCTAGTAAAGCAGTATTTGGGTAACGAAGCGCGCGCTTTACATGTAGGAACTCCACGCGACCAAGCGGTAGGGAAAATGTTTAGGAAGGCAATGAAACATGCACAGAATGAGACAAGGGAGTGGTTTTGGAATCCTCAACCAGACTTGCCGGAAGAACCTAGAGACGCTGGTGACCACGGAGTAGATTTTATTGTTTGGAAGCGCCCGCCCGACACACGATTGGGGAGTCTGTTCATAGTTGGGCAGTGCGCCTGCGGCGATGATTGGACGGGCAAATTCAACGATGTCGATCTCAATAGATATGGGAAGTGGTTTAACCCACTTTCCTATGTCCCTCCCACACGCGCTTTTACCACTCCCCATCATATCGCGGATGGGTGGTTACACGAAGCTCTGCGAATAGCCGGCTTAGTTTTCGATAGAGCTCGCCTTACAGCTTTGGCGGAGCAGGCATGCGAGGGGACAGAGTACCAATCTGCAATGGCAAACATTGTGGCGCTCACGAGGCTGGTAGTCCCCGTACCTAACGTCGCGTAACGTAAGAGTTTTTTGGCCCATCGATTTTACTGGCCGTCCGAATTGCTTTCGGGTAGAAGGGACAAAGCAGAGGAACGAAAAATGCCGACGGCGGTCTCGCTATTTTCAGGTTGCGGTGGAAGCGATGCTGGCTTGAGAGCTGCTGGATTCGAGGTACTGCTGGCGAATGACATTGCACCTTACGCTCGTGATCTCTACGTCGCCAATCTTCCAGAGACTGACTTTAGACTATGTCCGGTTGAGGAAATCCGCGTGTTCCCTGCGGCTGATCTTCTGGTGGGTTGCTACCCGTGCCAAGGCTTCAGCGTTGGGGGCACCCGAGATCCCGACAATACGATGAATTTCCTATATCGAGAATTTGATCGTGCGTTGCGTAGTATAAAGCCAAAAGCATTCATTGTTGAAAATGTCTCTGGGATGATAAGAGCAAGTCACCGCCATCTATTGAACAATCAGATAACAAGATTTCGTTTGGCTGGCTACCGTGTTTGGCACAACGTATTAGACGCTAAGGATTTTGGTGTGGCGCAAGAGAGGGTTCGTTTGTTTTTGGTTGGAATTCGTTCAGATATAATTGAAACCTATGAATTCCCTATGAAAAATATAGATACCGACAGAAGAAAAATCAGGAAAATAGTTACTATTCAAGATGCCATCGGTGATTTGCCAGAATGGCCGGACAAAGATGAGTATGATGCTCAGCCATTTCATTGGTATTATCTATCGCGTAATCGTTGGCGTGATTGGAACGAGTGCGCACGTACAATTGTCGCCAACAGTCGCCATGTTGCACTTCACCCAATCAGTCCTCCTCTTGTAAGAGTTCATACTGATTCTTGGAAATTCAAGTTCGACGGACCAGCGAGACGCTTTAGTTATAGAGAAACATCGCGGCTTCAAGGCTTCAGAGCAGATTTGGAGTTTCCTGACACTGCGGGAGTTAGAGCTAAATACCAGGTGATTGGCAATGCTGTCCCTCCCCCACTTTTTCAGGCGGTGGCTCAGTCAATCCCAAATATTTGGTAACATTCTAGACGATCTGTAGGGCAATAACAAAATAGGATCGTTGATGTCGCTATGAATGCGTACGATGAGTACAAAATCGGGCAATAGTAGTACAGAATTTCTCGATTGCCTTGTTCCCTCACTCCCACTCAATCGTCCCCGGCGGCTTGCTGGTCACGTCGTAGACCACCCGGTTCACCCCCCGCACCTCGTTGATGATGCGCGTCGCCACGCCGGCCAGGAAGGCGTGGTCGAAGGGGTAGCTGTCCGCCGTCATCCCGTCCGTGCTGGTCACCGCGCGCAGGGCCAGCACGTGGTCGTAGCTGCGCGCGTCGCCCATCACGCCGACCGTCTTCACCGGCAGCAGCACGGCGAAGGCCTGCCAGATGGCGTCGTAGAGGCCGGCCTTGCGGATCTCCTCGATATAGATGGCGTCGGCCTTGCGCAGGATGTCGGCCTTCTCGCGGCTGACCGGGCCGGGGATGCGGATGGCCAGGCCCGGGCCGGGGAAGGGATGGCGGCCGACCAGGCTGTCGGGCAGGCCGAGCTCGCGGCCCAGCGCGCGCACCTCGTCCTTGAAGAGCTCGCGCAGGGGTTCGACCAGCTTCAGCTTCATGTGTTCGGGCAGGCCGCCGACGTTGTGGTGGCTCTTGATGGTGACCGAGGGGCCGCCGGTGAAGGAGACGCTCTCGATCACGTCGGGATAGAGCGTGCCCTGGGCCAGGAACTGGGCGTCGCCGACCTTGGCGGCCTCCGCATCGAAGACCTCGATGAAGGCGGCGCCGATGATCTTGCGCTTCTGCTCCGGGTCCTCCACGCCGGCCAGGCGGCCGAGGAAGAGCTCGCTGGCATCCTTGGCCACCAGGGGGATGTTGTAGTGGTGGCGGAACAGCTCCACCACCTGCGTCGCCTCGTTGGCGCGCAGCAGGCCGTGGTCGACGAAGATGCAGGTGAGCTGCTCGCCGATCGCCTCGTGCAGCAGCACCGCGGCGACCGAGGAGTCGACGCCGCCCGACAGGCCGCAGATCACCTTGCCCTTGCCGACTTGGCTGCGGATCGCCGCGATGGCCTGCTGGCGGAAGGCCGCCATGGTCCAGTCGCCGGCGCAGCCGCAGATCTGCTTGACGAAGTTGGCCAGCAGCTTGGCGCCGTCCGGCGTGTGCATCACCTCGGGGTGGAACTGCACGCCATAGAAGCGCCGCGCCTCGTCGGCCACCATGGCAAAGGGCGCGCCCTCGCTGACGCCGATCACCTTGAAGCCCTGCGGCAGCACCACGACGCGGTCGCCGTGGCTCATCCAGACCTGGTGCTTCTCGCCCTTGTGCCAGACACCGTGGGTCAGCGCGGTCTCCTCGGTGATCTCGACGAAGGCGCGGCCGAACTCCTGATGGTCGGAGGGATCGACCTTGCCGCCGAGCTGCGCCGCCATCAGCTGCTCGCCATAGCAGATGCCCAGCACCGGCAGGCCGGCCTGCCAGACATGCTCGGGCGCGCGCGGCGTGTGCGCCTGGGTGGTGCTGGCTGGGCCGCCGGACAGGATGATGCCCTTGGGGTGGAAGCCGCGGATGCGCTCCTCGGCGGCGTTGTTGAAGGGCCAGACCTCGCAATAGACCCCGGCCTCGCGCAGGCGCCGCGCGATCAGCTGCGTCACCTGGCTGCCGAAGTCGAGGATCAGGATGCGGTCGCCACTCGGCGCTGTCAGGGCAGCGGCGGCGGCGGCGGAGTCGGGCTGGTCGGGCATGGCGGCGAAGAAACCAGAGGGGCGCGGAAGAGTCCAGCGGGAGGCGGGGGGTGGCACCGGCGGGCCCCCTCTCCCGCTTCTGGCGGGAGAGGGTTGGGGTGAGGGCGCTTTCTTATTGGTGCGAACGCCAACAACCGCACCGACCGAACGCCCTCACCCTACCCTCTCCCGCCGAAAGCGGGAGAGGGGGCGCCTAGCCCGCCGCCGCAAAGAAATCCCCGCGCCGCCGCCGGCTTGCCGCCGCGCCGCCCACATCGCCCGCGATCCCTACCCCCCGGTCGTCAACCGGAAGAGGGATCCCAGCATGAGCGACACGACATCCGACGGCGCGTCCGCGCCGGCCGAACCAAACGGCACGGGCGGCCCGCTTCTGCCTATGCCCGCCTGGCTGAAGAACCCGCTGCTGCGCAAGGGACTGGTGCTGGGTGTGCTGGGGCTGCTCTTCCTGCTGCCCATCGGCCTGCTGACCGACCTGGTGCAGGAACGCGCCTGGCGGCAGCACGAGGTGACCGACGAGATCGGCCGCCTCTGGGGCCCGCCGCAGACCCTGGTCGGCCCGCTGCTGGCGGTGCCGGTGATCGAGGCCGGCGGCGGCCGCGGCCTGCTGCTGATCCTGCCCGAGGACCTGGCGATCGACGGCGCGCTGGCGCCGGAGACGCGCCACCGCGGCCTGTTCGAGACCCTGGTCTATGACGCCACGCTGCGGGTGGCCGCCCGCTTCCGTCCGCCGACGGCCGAGAGCCTGGGGCTACAGGCGCGCCAGCTGCTGTGGGCCGAGGCCCGCCTGCTGGTCGCCGCCAGCGGCCTCAACGGCGTCGCCGGCGCGGTCGAAGTCGCGCTCGACGGCGGGGCCGCCACGCAGCTGCGCCCGGCCACGCTGCTGCGCGGCCCCGGCATCCTCGAGGCGCCGCTGCCCGGCCTGGCGCCCGGCGCCACGCCCAGCGTCGCCTTCACCATGACCTTGAACGGCAGTCAGGCCTTCCTGGTCGCCCCGGCGGGCGAGACCACGCGGCTGACCCTGACCTCGCCCTGGCCGCATCCCTCCTTCGGCGGCGCCGGGCTGCCCAGCGAGAGCACGATTGGCGACGCCGGCTTCACCGCGCGCTGGGACGCCAGCGCCTTCGCCGCCGGCCTGCCGCCGGTGCAGCACCTGACGCCGGCGGAGCTGGACAGCGCGCCGCTCTGGGCGCTGTACCAGTCGGCCATCGGCGTCAGCCTGGTGCAGCCGGTCGATGCCTACTCCATGAGCGAGCGGGCGGTGAAGTACGCCTTCTTCGTGCTGGCGCTGACCTTCGCCGCGGTCTTCCTGTTCGAGACCCTGGCCCGCGCGCGGCTGCACCCCGTGCAGTACCTGCTGGTCGGCGCCGCCGAGACGCTGTTCTACCTGCTGCTGCTGTCGCTGACTGAGGCCATTGGCTTCGACCCGGCCTACCTGGCCGCCAGCCTGGGCACCGTCGGGCTGATCGCGCTCTATCTCGGCTGGTCGCTCGGCTGGCGCCGCGGCCTGGGCCTGGCCGGCGGCCTGGGTGCGGTGAAGCTCTACCTCTACGTCACCCTGGCGAGCGAGGACTTTGCCCTGCTGTCCGGCTCGCTGGCGCTGTTCCTGCTGCTGGCGGCGGTGATGCTGGGCACACGCAAGGTGGCCTGGTATCGCGCGGCGGCCTAGCCCCTCTCCCCTGTCACCCAATCCCCCTCCCCCCCTTTACGGGGGAGGGACGGGGTGGGGGTGGTCGGTGCTCTTCTGCACGTCAGCGCCGGATCAGCGCCGTCGCCGCGCCGGCGCCAATCAGCAAGGTGCCGCCGGTGCGGTTGACCCAGCGCTGCACGGCGGGCTTGCGGATGGCACGCCGCGCGGTGGCGGCCAGCAGGCCATAGGCGGTGGAGTTCACCGCCGCCAGCGTCAGGAAGGTCACTTCGAAGATGACGAACTGCGGCAGGACCGGCCGTCCCGGATCGAGAAACTGCGGCAGGAAGGCGACGAAGAAGACCAGCCCCTTGGGGTTCAGCGCGGTCACCGCGAAGATGTGCAGGAAGATGCGCCTGGGCTGCGCCTCGCTGGTGTCGGCGCTGCCCAGTGCGCCCACCGGCGCGCGCCACAGCTTGACGCCCAGGTAGACGAGATAGGCCGCGCCGATCCAGCGCAGGATGTTGAAGAGCTCGGCCGAGGCCGCCAGCAGCAGGCCGAGGCCCAGCAGCGAGCCGGTCATGGCGACGAAGTCGCCCGCCACGACGCCGGCCACCGAGGCGCGCGCCGCCTTCCGCCCGTGCGCCAGCGCATAGGAAAGGATGAGCAGCACCGTCGGCCCCGGAATCAGCAGCAGGATGGTCGAGGCGGCGACGAAGGCGATCCAGTGGTCGAAGGACATGCGGGCAGCTCCCTGGCCGTTAAGACCAGGATCAATCCCCGCCGCCGCGGACGGCGCAAGAGGTGAAAACCAAGGGCCCTCACCCTGCCCTCTCCCGCCAGAAGCGGGAGAGGGGGCGCCTATGGCTCGGTCCGACGCCCATCTGCTCCCTCTCCCGCTTTTGGGCGGGAGAGGGTTGGGGTGAGGGCCCTTGCTGGTCGGTTCGTCCTGTCGCCTAGCCCGCCGCCAGCGGCGTGTAGCCGAAGTCGGCGGTCGCCCGCACCGCCGCCTCGCCGCCCAGCCGCTCGATCATCACCGCCTGGTCGCGGAAGGCCGCGGCGTTGGCGGCCTCGGGATCGACAATCCGGCGCAGCGCCGCTTCGCAGGCCGCGCGCTCGCGGGCAAAGTCCGCGTCCTGGCCCAGGTCGCGGGCCTCCTGCGGGTCACTCTCCAGGTCGAAGAGCTCCGGCGGGTAGCCGACGTAGTGCACGTACTTCCAGCGCCCCAGCCGCAGCAGGAAGAAGCCGGTGATCGAGCCACCGTCATGGTATTCGCTGAAGCCCGGGCGCAGCGGATCGTCCGGCGCCTGCGCCAGCTCGATCAGCGAGCGGCCCGGCAGCGCCTGCTCCTCGTCGTCCGGCGCCAGGCCAGCGGCCTGCAGCACGGTCGGATAGACGTCGATCAAGGAGGCCGGCGTCGCCACCCGCCGCCCGGCCGGCACGCCCGGCCCGGCCAGGATCAGCGGCACGCCGGCGGAATGCTCGTACATGGTCGACTTGGCCCAGAGGCTGTGGTTGCCCAGCGAATCGCCGTGGTCGCTGGAGAAGACGACGGTGGTGGTCTCCGCCGCGCCACTCTCCTCGAGCCCGCGCAGAACCTCGCCGATCTGCGCGTCGACGAAGGCCACCAGCGCGTAATAGGCGGCGCGCGCGCGGGCCACCAGCGCCGGGGTGAAGCGCTCGTCATAGGGCAGCGCTGCGACCAGGCGCTCGATCACCGGGTGGCGCGGCCCCTGCGTGCGATAGAGATCGGGCGGCGGCAGCGGCCGGTCCGCGAACTGGCGATAGAAATCCTCCGGCGCAATCAGTGGAAAGTGCGGCGAGACGAAGGAGACGAACATCGCGAAGGGCTGCCGCTGCCCCCGGCGCGCCCGCAGCGCCGCGGCCGCCGCCGCCGCGATGCGCCGGTCATAGGCGGTGTAGCTGGTCTCGCCGCCGCCGACCTCCTCGGCATAGTCGTAGCAATCGGTCGACAGCGGCGGGTCTTCGCGCAGCAGGGCACGCACCCAACCCAGCCCGCCCTTGACGTGCAGCGGCTCGATCTCCCGCGTGAAGCCGTTGTCGTCCTGCACGCTGCGGAAGTGCAGCTTGCCGACCGACAGCACCTCGTGCCCGGCATCGCGCAGGCGGTGCGCCCAGCTGCGGATCTCGCCGCGATAGGGTTGCGCGCTGTCCCAGGCGCCGATCTGGTGGACATGGCGCCCGGTGTGCAGGCTGGCGCGCGCCGGCACGCAGATCGGCGAGGGCGTATAGGCGTTGAGGAAGGTGCTGCCGCGCGCCGCCAGGCGATCCAGGTTCGGCGTCTGCGCCAGCGGATCGCCATAGCAACCAAGGATGCCGCGCTGGTGCTCGTCGTCCAGGATGACCAACAGATTGCCGGCAACCATGCGCCCCCCTCCGCGTGACGTTGTTCAGGCAGCCATCAATCCAGAGCCGCCGGGCCGCGGCAAGCCCCGACTAGCGCCGGTCGAGCTCCAGCGGCGCCCAGCGGTAGGCGTATTCCAGCAGCCGCGTGCCGGCGAAGGCCTCGACCTGCTCGGCGACGCGGTGGCCGCCCTGGCGCTCGTAGAAGAAGCGCGACGGGTTCTCCGCCAGTACCCAGAGGTAGGCATCGGAATGGCCGGCCGCGGTCAGGCCGTCGAGCAGCCCGGCCAGCAGCGCGCGGCCCAGGCCCTGGCCCTGCCAGTCGCTCGCCACATAGAGCGTCTGGATCTCGCCCGAGGCCGGCGGCGGCCGGTTGCGCGCGCGGCTCCAGGAGCCGAAGCCCACCACCGCGCCGGCCGGGCTTTCCGCCACCAGCACGCCCTGTCCCGGCGGCAGGCGGCGCAGCAGCTTCTTCCAGCGCAGCGCCTGGCCCTGCACCGACATGCCCAGCAGGTAGTGATCGGGCACCAGCCCGGCATAGGTGCTGCGCCAGGTCTCGACATGCACGCGGGCGATGGCCTCGGCGTCCTCGGGCCGGCCGGCGCGGATCGCCTGCGCGCGGCTCATGCCGCCGGCGGCTCCGCCGCCGCCGCCACTGCCACGGGTGCCGCACGCCGCTCCAGCAGCGCGACGAAAAAGCCGTCGGTGCCGTGGACCTCCGGCCGCAGGGTCAGGGTATCGCCGGCCCCGGCTGGCAGCGGGCCGCCGACACTTTCCGCCCAGGCCACGGCGAGGGGCAGCAGCTGGAAGTCATCGTGGCCGGCCAGGAAGCGCTCGACCTGCGCCTCGTTCTCCTCGGCCAGCAGCGAGCAGGTGACATAGGCCAGACGGCCGCCCGGCTTCACCAGGCGCGCGGCGCTGTCGAGGATCTCGGCTTGCAGCGCCTCGATGCGTTCCAGCTCCTCCGCCGCGCTGCGCCAACGGGCGTCGGGATTGCGCCGCCAAGCGCCGGTACCGCTGCAGGGCGCGTCGACCATCACGCGGTCGAAGCCGCCCTTGTGGCGCTTCACCCAGGGATCGCGGTGGCTGGCCAGCGGCCGCCGCGTGACGTTGTGCGCACCGGCGCGGCGCAAGCGTTCGCCGGCGCGCTCCAGCCGCTTCTCCAGCACGTCGCTGGCGGTCAGCGCGCCCTTGTTGTCCATCTCTCCAGCCAGCGCCAGGGTCTTGCCACCGGCACCGGCGCAGAAGTCCATCACCCGCATGCCGGGCCGGGCGCCGACCAGCAGCGCCGCCAGTTGTGAGCCCTCGTCCTGGCGCTCCACCAGACCGGTCTTGAAGGCCGCTGTCTCCGCCACGTTGGGCCGTCCGGTCAGCCGCAGCCCCAGCGGCGACAGCGGCGTCGGCTGCGGATGCAGTCCGTCGGCCACCAGCGCGGCGATGGCCGCCTCACGCGTCGCCTTCAGGCGATTGACCCGCAGGTCGAGCGGCGCCTCGGTGGCCAGCGCGGCCAGCGTCGCCGCGGCATCGGGGCCAAACTTCGGCAGCATCCAGGCCGGGCATTCGCCGGCCACCTCGGGCGGCTGCTCGCGGTGATCCAGCGGCGCCCTCTCCAGCTTTTCCAGCCGGCTCTTTTCCTTCGGCGACAGCACCTCGGGCCCAAAGCGCTGGCCGCTGCAGAGCTGCGCCACGTCGCCCGCCATCAGGCCGCCGACGATCACCAGCTCGGCCAGCGCGCGGCTGCGCTCGCCGGGGGCCAGGTGCACGCGCTCGCACCACCAGTCCAGGCGCGCGCGATGGCGCAGCCGGTCGTACACGGCCTGCGTCAGGTGTCGCCGGTCCTTGGAGCCGATGAAGCGGCGATCGCGCAGCCACTCCGATACCACGGCGTCGGCCGGGCGGGTGGCGGCGGCGATGGCTTCGCTGAGCTCGATGGAGGCTTGCAGGCGCGCGGCGGGGGTCATGGCGCTGTCATGGCAGGTGGCAGGGGGATTGTCACGAGGAGGCAGCGCTGCGCGTGCCTGTCCTTCGTTACTTCGTCATCCTCGGGCTTGACCCGAGGATCCAGGTTCGTGGGTCGAAATGTGCATCAGAGACCTGGATGCTCGGGTCAAGCCCGAGCATGACGGGCGTGCAGTGAAGCGAGCGCTACTCATCAACCCTATTCATAGAGCTCGTGCTTGTAGTGCCACTCCAGGCCGGCGTCGGCGGCGGCGATCTCCTCGTCGCGCATTCGCTTGGCCTCTTCCGTCTGCTCCAGGATCATGCGGGCCAGGCCGGGCAGCGTCTGGCGCGGCACCTGTGCCTCGGCGTCCCACAGGCGCGCGCGCCGGAAGGCCTTGGCGCAGTGGAAGAAGACCTCCTCCACCGCGACCAGGATGCCGCACTTCGGCGCCTTGCCCTGCATCTCCAGGCCGGCCAGCAGTGCCGGGTCGCGGGTCAGGCCGGCCTGGCCGTTGATCCGCAGCGTGTCCTCGAAGCCGGGGATGATGAACAGCAGCCCCACCGACGGGTTGGCCAGGATATTGCTCAAGCTGTCCAGGCGGTTGTTGCCGGAGCGGTCGGGGATCAGCAGCCGCCGCTCGTCCAGCACGCGCACGAAACCCGGCGGGTCACCGCGCGGCGAAACGTCGGCGCGTCCCGCCGGCGACTGCGTCGCCAGGGTCAGGAAGGGCGACAGCGCGATGAAGGCGCGCGCGTGCCGGTCGAGGAAGTCGATGCACTTGCGCTGCGCCAGCCCCTCGGCATGGCCATAGACCGCGCGCAGCCCGCCTTCGTCGGAGATCTCGTGGCCCTGGCCACCGTCGGCGCTCATAAACCGCTCCCTTGCGAACGCTTCTCACGAGATTCGAGCCTAGCCGGCGGAACCCCCGGCAGCCAGTGGCGTTTCGTGAGGTGCCGGGTGTCTGTGCGCGGTGCCATCCTGTGGGAAGACCTATGACCGAGCGCCGCCTGCTGCCGAGCCTGTTTTGCCTGACTGCCGTGCTGGCCGCCGTGCCAGTCCTGGCGGACGACTATTCGCCGTCGCTGACCATCCAGATCGAGAACGACTGGTTCGCCAAGGCCGCCGGCACCGACGCCGACCGCGACTACAGCACCGGCGTCCGCATCAACTACATGACCGATGCCATCGCCATGCCGGAGTGGGTGCGCAACCTCGACCTGCCAGCGCTCATCGGGTCCGACGGCAACAACCGCATCCGCCGCCTGGGCTTCTCGATCAACCAGAACATCTACACGCCGGAAGACACCACGGTGACCAACCCGGCGCCGGACGACCGGCCCTATGCCGGCTGGCTGAACGTCGGCATCGCGCTGCAGACCATCTTCCGCCAGGACGAGGTGCCGATCCGCATGGACACCTGGGAGGTCTCGCTCGGCGTGGTCGGCCCCTGGGCGCTGGGCCGGGAGATGCAGAACAACTTCCACGACTTCGTCGGCCAGGACCAGTCGCTTGGCTGGGATCACCAGCTAAAGAACGAGCCCGTGTTGCAGATCACCTTCGAGCGACGCTGGCGCACCGGCTCCTGGGAGATCGTCTCGCCGCTGGGCCTGGAGACCGACTTCGTTCCCTATGCCGGCTTCGGCCTGGGCAACGCACTGACCTACGGCTCGATCGGCGGCATCGTCCGGCTCGGCGAGGACCTGCACAAGGACTTCGGCCCGCCACGCGCCCGCCCTGCCCTGCCCGGCTCCGACACCTTCAACAGCGACGGCATCTCCTGGTACCTCTTCGCCGGCCTCGAGGGCCAGGCGGTCGGCCACAACATCTTCCTCGACGGCAATACCTTCCGCGATGGTCCCAGCGTGACACGCTACCCCTGGGTGGCCGAGGGCCAGGCCGGCCTGGCGATCTTCGTCGGCGACGTGCGCATCGCCTACACCCATGTGCTGAAGTCGCCCGAGTTCGAGGAGCGCGACCGCTGGCAGCAATACGGCTCGCTCAGCCTCGGCTTCAGTTTCTAGGGACGTCCCCCGCGCTGCCTCGCCTGGGCGGAGCGGGTTGGGGTGAGGGGTGTTCGGTGGCCTGCGTCCAACACCCGCAGCGGTCCGCCCAAACACCCCTCACCCCTTACTACCTCTCAGAGCAGATTCTGATCGGCTAGATCGGAGCTTGTGGCCCATCCTTCGAGACGCGGCGCTCTGCGCCGCTCCTCAGGATGAGGTTTATTTCAATCCTGCCAAATACTTAGACCTCATCCTGAGGAGGCCGCACAGCGGCCGTCTCGAAGGATGTACTACAGGGCGTGCGACGCGTTCACGCCCCGTCGCGATAGTTCGGCGCTTCCCGGGTGATCGCCACGTCATGCACGTGACTTTCGCGCAGGCCGGCGTTGGTGATGCGCAGGAAGCGGGCGCGGGTCTGCAGCTCGGCGATGGAGCTGCTGCCGGTGTAGCCCATGGCGGCGCGCAGGCCGCCGACCAGCTGGTGGACGATGGTGCCCAGCGCGCCCTTGTAGGGCACGCGGCCTTCGACGCCTTCCGGGACCAGCTTGAGTGAATCGCGCACCTCGGCCTGGAAGTAGCGGTCGGCGGAGCCGCGCGCCATGGCGCCCAGGCTGCCCATGCCGCGGTAGGACTTGTAGCTGCGACCCTGGTAGAGGAAGACCTCGCCCGGGCTTTCGTCGGTGCCGGCGAAGAGCGAGCCGATCATGCAGCAGTCGGCGCCGGCCGCCAGCGCCTTGGCGATGTCGCCGGAGAACTTGATGCCGCCGTCGGCGATCACCGGCACGCCGGCGGCGCGACAGACCGAGACCGCGTCGGTGATGGCGGTGAGCTGCGGCACGCCGACACCGGCGACGATGCGGGTGGTGCAGATCGAGCCTGGACCGATGCCGACCTTGACGCCGTCGGCGCCGGCGTCGACCAGCGCCTGCGCGCCCTCGGCCGTGGCCACGTTGCCGCCGACCACCTGCACCTCGTTCGACAGCCGCTTGACCGCCGTCACCTGTGCCAGCACGCCAGCGGAATGGCCGTGCGCGGTGTCGACCACGATGACGTCGACGCCGGCGGCAATCAGCGCCTCGGCACGGGCCAGGCCATCAGCGCCGACACCAGTCGCCGCGGCGACGCGCAGGCGGCCCAGCGGGTCCTTGCTGGCGTGCGGGAAGGCCTGCGCCTTCTCCATGTCCTTCACGGTGATCAGGCCGATGCAGCGATAGGCCTCGTCCACCACCAGCAGCTTCTCGATGCGGTACTGGTGCAGCAGGCGCTTGGCCTCCTCGCGGCTGACGCCCTCCTTCACCGTGACCAGGCGGTCCTTGGTCATCAGCTCGGAGATCTTCTGCCGGTCGTCCTCGGCGAAGCGCACGTCGCGGTTGGTCAGGATGCCGGACAGGCGGCCGCTGTTGCGCTCCACCACCGGGATGCCGGAGATGCGGTTCACCTCCATCAGCGACAGCGCCTCGGCCAGCGACTGGTCGGGGTGGATGGTCAGCGGGTTGACCACCATGCCGCTTTCGAACTTCTTGACCCGACGCACCTCGTTCGCCTGCGCCGCGATATCGAGGTTCTTGTGCACCACGCCGATGCCGCCGGCCTGCGCCATGGCGATGGCCAGGTTGCCCTCGGTCACCGTGTCCATGGCGGCCGAGATCAGCGGGATGTTGAGGCGGATTTCGCGGGTGAAGCGGGTCGAGGTCTCGGCCTCGGCCGGCAGCACTGTGGAGTGGCCGGGCTCCAGCAGCACGTCATCGAAAGTCAGGGCTTCACGGATCTGCATGCCAACCACCTGGGGTACGAGGGGCCTGAACGGTGTTGGCGGCCCGGTGTACAGCAAGGGGGTGACGCTGCCAAGACACGAGCCATGCCCAGGATGCAGGGGTGGGGGTCTGGGTTGCGGCGGCAAGCGGGGCTTGAACTGGCGCTGCGCGCCTTTGCACTGGCCAGGCAGGCAAATTCTGGCTTGTCATCCCGGCCGCAGCGCAGCGCAGATCCGGGACCCAGGGGGCCGGGCTGGCTGCCGCGCGCCCGGTCCCCTGGGTCCCGGATCTGCGGCGGCTGCGCCGCCTGGTCCGGGATGACAAGGCAGGCAGACCACGACGCTCAGCCCCGGAACCCCAGGGCCACCAGGTAAAGCTCGCTCGAATCGGCCCGGCTGGCGGCCGGCTTGACGTGACGGATCTCCTTGAACTGCTGCTTCAGGATGTCCAGCAGGCCCTTTTCCGTGCCGCCCTGCAGCACCTTGCAAAGGAAGGCGCCGCCCGGCGCCAGCACCTCGGCGGCGAAGGCTGCGGCGGTTTCCGCCAGCGCCATGGTGCGCAGCGAATCGGTCTTGGCGTGGCCCACGGTGTTGGCCGCCATGTCGGACAGCACCACGTCGGCCGGCCCGCCCAGCGCGGCCTTGAGCTGCCCGGGCGCCGCCTCGTCCAGGAAGTCGCCCAGCAGGATGGTGGCGCCGGCCACGGCATCGACCGGCAGCAGGTCGATGCCGACCACCCGGCCGCTGGCGCCGACTCGCTCCACCGCGATCTGCAGCCAGCCGCCCGGCGCGCAGCCCAGGTCGATCACCCGCCCGCCCTTCTTCAGCACGCGGAAGCGGTCGTCGAGCTGCTGCAGCTTGAAGGCGGCGCGCGAGCGGTAGCCCAGGCGCTTGGCCTCGGCGACATAGGGATCGTTCAGCTGGCGGTGCAGCCAGAGCGTCGAGGAGTGGCTGCGCGAGCGTGCGGTGTGCACCCGCTTGGCCAGCTCGCGGCCCGAAGGACCGCGCCCGACACCCGCCACCTGGCGGCCAGGCACGGTGCCGCTGCCCTTGGCCGTTGCCTTGCCTGGCGCCTTGGCTGGGGGTTTGCCGGCGCCGCCGCCCTTCCCCGTCCCCTTGCCGCCGCCCCCCTTGGCGCCGCCCTTGGCGCCACCGGATGGCTTCTTCGGTGGCTTGCTCACGAGGCTTCGCGCACGACCGGCGCCTCCCACTGGCGGGGCGGCGGTTCGCTGGACCGCCGCATCAGGTTGAACAGGATGCCTTCGCGCACGCCGCGGTCGGCGACGCGCAGGCGGCCGACCGGCCAGGAGCGGCAGATCGCCTTGAGGATGGCGCAGCCGGCGGCCACCAGGTCGGCGCGCTGGTGGCCGATGCAGGGGTGCTGGGCGCGGCCCTCCAGGGTCATCGCCAGGATGCGGTCGGTGACCCCCTCGATGGTGCAGAACTCCAGGGTGGTGCCGTCCACCAGGCTGCGGTCATAGCGCGGCAGCTCCAGGTGCACGCCGGTCAGCGTGGTGACCGTGCCGCTGGTGCCCAGCATCTGCAGCTCGCCGGCCACCAGGCGCGGCTCCAGCCGGGTCTCGGCGCGGAAGGGGGCGAGCGCGGCATAGACCTCCTCGACCACCTGGGCGAAGCCCTCGGGCTCGCCCGAAGCCAGGCCGTAACGCTCCGCCAGGGTGACCACGCCGAAGGGCAGCGACGCCAGCGCGCGGACCTGCGCGCCGGGCACGCGGGCGCCGGCCGACCAGCTTGGCTGCTCCTCGCCGATCTCCAGCCAGGCGACCTCGGTGGAGCCGCCGCCGATGTCGAACACCAGGGCGTTGGGGATGGCCGGGTCGAACAGCGGGGCGCAGCCGATCAAGGCCAGTTCGGCCTCCTCGCGCGCCGAGATGATCTCCAGGATCAGGCCGGTCTCGCGCTCGACCCGCTCGATGAAGGCCTGGCAGTTGCCGGCGCGTCGGCAGGCCTCGGTGGCCACGGCGCGGGCGCGGGTGACGTGGCGCCGACGCATCTTCGAGGCGCAGATGCGCAGCGCCTCGATGGTGCGGGCGATGGCGGGTTCCGACAGGTGGCCGCTGGCGACGATGCCCTCGCCCAGGCGCACGATGCGCGAGAAGGCATCGATCACCCGAAAGCCCTCGGGCGAGGGCCGGGCGATCAGCAGGCGACAGTTGTTGGTGCCAAGGTCGAGCGCGGCATAGACGTCGCGATACGACGTTCCGCCGCGCCGACGGCTCCAGCCACCCGTCGGCCGCGCTCTGCCTGCATAGACCACTCTTGCGTCCGCTCCCGGCGGACTGCCTGCCCTTCCCCGCGATGACCCCGGAAAAGACGGCGCCCGGCCGCTTGTTCTTGTTGCTCGACGACCATGATAGCTGCCCAGAGCCCTCAACGACCAGTGCGACCGCACGGCGTGCGCTTGATGCAGGTCAAGGTGGAACGATCCGGGTTGGCCTAGCATGACCGCAATAACAACAACCCGGCTGGAGGAACGCGATGCTGACCTGGCAGGACTGCCTCGGCTTTGCCGAGCTGACGGAGGCGGAGATCGAGGCCATCGCCCGGCATGAACACCTGCCGAGCCTGGCCGCGCTAGCGCTGGGCGAATACCTGGTGCACGGCCCGGATGGCTGCCCCCGGGTCCGGCGGATGATCCTGGACGACATCGAGGCGGCGCGCGGCCGCCACGACCACCTGGAGGTGCTGAAGCTGCGCCTGACGCTGCACCACTTCGTCAAGACGCATCGCGACCAGCTTGCGGCGCAGCCGGCCGCAGATTAGCGTCGCCCCGGTCGCCAGGGCAGAGTATCCTGGTACGTTCTAGACACGACCGGGTGGGAGCGAATGCGATGCTGGCGTGGAAGGACTGCGTGGAACCGGCGGCGCTGAGCGAGAGCGAAGGCATGGTGGCACGCCAGGGCAGCGACTTGCCGCAGCTGGCGGTGCTGGAGCTTGAGCACTATCTCGCCACCTGCCCGATCAGCGGCCAGCATTTCCTGCGGCCCACCATCCTCGATGACCTGCGGGTCGCCGAGCGCACCGGCGACAGCCGCCGCGTGGTGACCCTGAAGCTCGCCCTGCAGCGCTTCATCCAGACCAACCGGCCGCAGGGCGCCGCCTGACGCCTGGCCCTGCGCCGCCGGCGCAGGGCAGTTGCAAAGCCGGGGCCAAGTCGCTAGAGAAGGGCCCCGCCCGGCCGCCCGTCAGGACCGCCGGCTGGACCTTGCGGCCTTTTGGCCGGTCCCGCTTGGGGGATAGTTTAGCGGTAGAACTCCCGGCTCTGACCCGGGCAGCCCTGGTTCGAATCCAGGTCCCCCAGCCAAATCCCACTTTTCACCGAATTGGCCGCCTTGCCGCCGGGCATTCCCGCTCAGAGCGAATAGCGCAGGATCGCCGCCAGCGGCGCTTCATCGGGAATGTCCGCCTTGCGCACGCCGAGAACCTTCGCGCCTGTGAGGATGGCCCGCCCGGCAATCTCGTCGATCACGTCATAGCTCGCGGCGCCGACAGCCGAAGCCAGCGCAACCTTGCCTTCGGAATCACCCACGGTGCCGGGAAGCACCTGATCGATATCGACCAGCAGCAGTTCGATCGCGCCGTTGGTCGCCGCGCGCGCCGCCTCCTTGATGTCGGTGGTCGCGCGCTGCTGCCCGAGGCGGGTCTGGAACAGCTCCCTTGCCGCTGCGACCTCGCCGGAATAGTGCTCGTCGAGAACACCGCGCGCGGCGCTGGCCAGCTCGCTGTCCGCCGTCTGGTCGGCGCTGATGGCAATGCCGTGCGGCGCCAGAGCCGGATAGGTGTTGGCCGCGCGATAGAACGAGGCAAGCGGCTCGACTGCGGCGAGGATGAGCGGCGTCTCGCGGCCCGCAAGGACGGCGCGCAATGCGCCATCGACCTTCCGCACATACTGGCGCAGCAGCACGTTCTGCCCTTCCGAACCTTGAATACGTCTGCTCGGCGAACGGTCGTTGACCGAAGCGTGACCGGTAGCATCGGCGGCGCTCTTGGGCAGATCGGGAATGCGAACCAGAGTAGGCGGCGAGTCGGCGAAGACTTCGACAAGTCGAACCGCATTCTCCGACAGCGCCAACACGAAGGCATGTTGCGGAAAGGCGATGGCGCGCAGGAGCGGCTTCAGATGGAAGCGATCGGAAACCTCGACCGTGTCGGTGATGGCGGTCGCCAGGCGGAAGGTGCGCACGCTGTCAGGTGTGGCCAGGACGGCGAGGCTGTGGGCCTGCAGGCGCCAGAAGGCATCGTCCTCGCCCAACGCGGCCAGTTCCGCTTCCAGCAGGGCGCGGCGCCGCTTGTCAAAGTCGGCGGCGTCGAGCTGTTCCAGCGCCGTCCGCGTCAGGTTGCCGAAGGCAATCCGGCTGGCCTTCACATGCTGGGTTTGTGGCGTCGTGGAGAGATAGATCGAAATGCAGGCGTCGGCGCGCAGGCTGATAAGCGACCGGATCTCGGGAAGTGTGGGAATATCGACATAAAGCATGGCGCGATTGCCTCCATGGGGCGCTGACGTCGGGCGTAGCGCCGTCCTGATGGTGGGAAATCCAACACCGCGTGGTTAAACGCACCCGCGCCTTGTTCGTTCCGCCGCCACGGTCGCCGTCGCAGGGTGAATGCGTCAGGGCGATTGCCTCAGCCAAGGATTGTGGAACTTGCAGCATCCCGGCGATTCCTTCCCTGCCGCAACTGCGCTGCGAGGAAATTCTGAAGATCGTCGCGCTCTGGGACAGCGTTAGGGACCAGGGCTGCCGGCGTCGGACCAGGCGATCGGCGGATCAGACGGCCGTCGTTTCGCGCGTTCTCAGCCCGTCAGGCCCGCCTTGGCGAGTCCCTCGCGGACATGGTCGCGGTCGCCGTCATCGGCATAGTGCAACGTGGCCAGCACCGTCTCGACGCCGAACTGTGGATCCAGCTCGCGGATCCGGGCGAGGTGCGCGGTAGCGGCCGTGCGGTCGCCGAGCCAGCCGTAGCAGGCGGCGACGAAGGCATGCTGCGCGGTGTCCATAGCCGAGAGATGCATGAAGGCCTCCACCGCCTTGGCGTACTGCCGGGCGGTGAAGTGGGCCTTGCCGAGATGGCTCCAGAAGCGGGCCGGATGATGCGGGTTCAGGCTCATCGCCTTCACGATCCACTCCGCCCCTTCGGCGCCGCGACCCGACCAGGTCAGCAGCTCGCCCATCTGCACCACCACCAGGTCGTAGTTCGGATTGAGCGCCAGGGCACGGTCCTGGTGATAGCGCGCCCGGGTCAGGTCGGTCTTGGTGATGCAGACCGCCGCGAGGATGCGGTGCACGTCGGCGTCGTTCTCGTCCAGCCTGAGCGCCCGGTCGAGCGCGGCGGAGACCTCGGTGAAGGTTCCCGCCTTGTCGGCGCACCAGCCGTAGCCCCAGGACTGGCCCAGGATGCAGCCGCGCCAGGCATGCGCGTGGCCATAGTCTGGATCGAGTTCCAGCGCGCGGTCGATGAAGTCTTGCGCCTCCAGGTTGGCCTCGCGCGTGCTGCGGTGGTGCAGCACCTTGGCCGCTAGCACGCACTCGTAGGCCGCCAGGCTGCTGGGCTTCTTGCGCGCCAGCTGCTCGTGCTGCGCCGCCTCGAGCCGGCCCGGCAGCGTGGCGACGATGGCCGAGGTGATCTCGTCCTGGATCGCGAAGATGTCGTCGATCTTGCGGTCGTAGCGCTCCGCCCAGATGTGCGCGTCGGTCGCCGTGTCGATCAGCTGCACCGTGATGCGCAGGCGATCGCCTGACTTGCGCACACTGCCCTCGACCAGGTACTGCGCGCCCAGCTTCTGCGCCACCTCGCGCAGGTTGGCCGCCTGGCCCTTGTAGACGAAGGTCGAGGTGCGCGAGATGACGAATAGTTCGCGACGCCGGCTGAGCTCGGTCAGGATGTCTTCTGTCAGGCCATCGACGAAGAACTCCTGCTCGGCGTCGCCGCTCATGTTGGCGAAGGGCAGTACGGCGACCGTCGGCTTGGTCGCCGCCGGTGGTGGCGGCGCCGTGCCTTGGCCCTGCTCCTTCTGCTGCGCCGTGGCGTCCATGACGACGCGGTAGAGCTCAACCGGGCGGGCGATGTTCTTCAGCAGCTTCTCGCCCAGGGCCTCGAACGCCGCCTCGACGCGGCCGACCACCTGGCCATGCACCGCAGCCGTCACGCAGATGCCGCCGACCTCGGCGAGCTGTTCGACGCGCGCGGCGACGTTGACGCCTTCGCCATAGATGTCGCCGTCCTCGAAGATGATATCGCCCAAGTTGATGCCGATGCGGAACTCCATGCGCCGTTCGTCGGCAACGTCGGCGTTGCGGCGCCGCATGCGATCCTGGATCTCGACGGCGCAGCGCACCGCGTCCGCAACGCTCTGGAACTCGATCAGCATGCCGTCGCCAGTGGTCTTGATGATCTGCCCGCGGTTCTTGGCAATCGCCGGATCGATCAGCTCGATGCGATGGGTGCGCAACCGGGCCAGCGTGCCCCGCTCGTCAGCCTCCATCAGCCGGCTATAGCCGACCATGTCGGCCGCCAGGATCGCGGCGAGCCGATGTTCACCCTGGCTCATGGTTGACGCAGCTTCAACGTCGACACGGCGATGTTTTCATGTGGCGCCACTCTAACGCCATGTGGGTACTCGGCGCCATCACCGACGACGCAGCGACTATGGGACCACCACTTCGGCGAGGAAGTCGGCCGCCACTGCGAGATAGCGATCGACGTCGGCCGCGTCGTGCGCGAAGGAGATCTGCGGCCCGGCGCTGGAGATGGCCTCCCAAATGCCGCGGTTGGCCATGTAGAGCCGGCGTGCGTCGCTGAAGCCGGCATCGACCGAGGGATGTGCCTGCCGCTCGTTCAGCGGCAGCTCAGGCGTCAGGCAGAAGCCGGAGCGCGGGCCATAGCGGAAGGCGCGCCAAGGCAGGACCTGTACCTGGATCATCGCCTCGATGCCGTCAGCCAGGCGGTCGCCCAGCACGGCGATCCGGGCAAAAGCTGCCTCGCTCTGCACCTCCTCCAGGGTCGCGCGGGCCGCCGCCATGGTCAGCGCGCTGGCAAAGGTGGTGCCACCGATGGCCAGGCCGCGCTGCGGCGCGCCGTAGTCGTCGAGATGCTGCTCCAGGAAGGCGGCGAGCGGCCGGGTCATGCCATAGGCGCCGAGCGGCGCGCCGCCACCCAACCCCTTGCCCAGGGCCAGGAAGTCCGGTGTCAGGCCCTCGGCACGCACGAAGCCGCCAAAGGCAAGCTGCCAGGTGTGCACCTCATCCAGCGCGAAGAGCGCGCCGGCGCCCCGCGCCAGGCGGCAGGCCTCGGCCAGGAAGCCCGGCTCGGGCAACACCAGCGAGCAGTTGGTCAAGGCTGGCTCGGCCATCACCAGGGCGACGTCGCCGGGCGCCAGCGCCGCGGCCAGCGCCGCCAGGTCGTTGAAGGGCACATTGCGGGCATCGGCCGCTACGCGGGCGGAGAGTCCCATGGCCTCGGGCCGCGCCGGCGCGTTGGCGCCAGGCGCGCCCCCCGTGGCCATCGTGGCGTCGATATGGCCGTGGTACTTGCCCTCGAACAGCACGATCTTGTCGCGACCGGTCTTGGCACGGGCGATGCGAATGATCTCGGTATTGGCCGAAGAGGCGCTGATGGTGAACTGCCAGAAGGGCAGCCCGGTGCGCGCCGCCAGCGTCTCGGCCACGACGATCGCATCCTCGCCCGGCAGCAGGAACTGCAGGCCGCGCGCTGCCTGCTCGGCCAGGCGCCGGCTGACCGGCGTCGGCCCGTAGCCGACCGTGTTGCTGAGGTCAGCCAGGTTGAAGTCGATGTAACTGTTACCGTCGACGTCCTCGAAGCGACTGCCGGCACCGCCGGCGACGTAAAGCGGCGGATGACGGTGCAGACCAGCCATCCAGGCCATCGGCACGCCGTCGGGCATCACCTTGCGCGCCCGCGCGGTCAGGGCACGCGAGCGCGGCGTGCGGGCGATGAAGGCCGCCGTCTCGCGCTGCAGGACAGCCGCCAGCCGCGACCGGTCGAGGTGAGCTGTCATGATCGCTGAGCCTGAGGATTGTGGTTCAACGGATGTAGGTCGTCGCCGCGTCGACGCCGATGGCCTGGCCGGAGACCAGGCGGCCGGCGTCGGAGAGCAGATAGACCACCAGGTTCGCCACGTCCTCGGCGGTGACGAAGGCGTGCATCGCCGTCATGTCGAGGTAGCTGTCGCGCATCGCCGCTTCCGAGATGCCGCGTTGCTCGGCCTTGGCGCGGATCACCCGGTCGATGCGCGGGCCGGCGACGGGGCCCGGCAGGATGGCGTTGGAGCGGATATTGAAGGCACCGAGTTCGGCCGCCAGCGTGTGGCTGAGGCCCACCACGCCCCACTTCGAAGCGGCATAGGGCGCGCGCAACGGATAGCCGAAACGGCCGGCGGCCGAGGAGAGATTGACGATGGCGCCGCCGCCCGCTGCCTTCAGCAGCGGCGTGGCCAGCCGGGCGCAGTAGAACTGGCTGGAGAGATTGACCGACAGCGTGCGCTGCCAGTCCTCGATGGAGATCTCGTCGACCGGCCCGGTGGGTCCGGAGATGCCGGCGTTGTTTACCAGCGCGTCCAGCCCGCCCAGGGTCGCCGCTGCGTCGACAAACAACCGCTCCACCGCCACCGGATCGGCGACGTCGCAGAGCGAGGCACCGACCCCCGGCAGCTCGCGCCGCAAGTCCTCCAGGCTGGCTGCGTCGAGGTCGCAGCAGTGTACCTTGGCGCCGGAGGCATGCAGCGCCTCGACGATGGCCCGGCCGATGCCGGCGCCGCCAGCGGTGACCAGCACCCGCTGGCCCTCAACGCGCAGTTCCACGTTGCAATCTCCTCATTGCTTTACACTTCTATCGGACGTCGCTCAGCCGCGCAGCCAGCGCGGCGCGGCGGTGAGACACTCGGCCGCCTCGGCGACGATGCGCGCGACGATCTCACCCGCCGGCGGCAGGTCGTGGATCAGGTCCAGCGCTTCGCCGGCGATCAGCACGCGGGTATCGAGATCGTCGAGCGGCGCCGCCTCATAGCGCGCGCGCTCGCTGGCGGCCTGCGCCTTCAGTCCCTCGATGTCGCCGTGCCAGCGCTGCAGGAAGGCATTGCGCACCACGCGGCCGGTGAAGTGCCAGGGCCAGTCGGCGCCGCGCGCCACGTCGAACACCTTGGAGCGCACGGTCTCGTCGCCCTGGCGCGTCAGCAGCGCCGCCTTGGCGCTGTCCAGGCCGCTAGCCTCCTGGCTGGCCCAGAAACGCGTGCCCATCAAGATGCCGTCGGCGCCGAGCATCAGGGCGGCGGCCAGGCCGCGCCCGTCGGCTATGCCGCCAGCACCGAGGATGATCTGCTCCGGCCCGGCCAGGTCGCGGATCGCCGGCAGCAGCGCGACCAGGCCACGGTCCATGCCGTGCCCACCGCCCTCCTGCCCCTGGGCGACGATGACCTCGACCTCGGCAGCGAGTGCCTGGCGCGCCTGGGCCAGGGTCTGCACCTGCCAGAGCACTGGGACGCCGGCGGCTTTGGCCTGTGCCACCAGCGGCTCGGCATCGCCGAAGGACACCATCAGCGCCTTGGGTCGGTGCGCCATCGCGGCCTCCACCGCCGCCGGATTGCGCAGCGCGCTCCAGGTGATGAAGCCGACGCCGACCTCAACATTTCCGGCGGCTGCGAAGGCCTGCTCCAGCCATGCGGCATCGCCATAGCCGCCGCCGATCAGCCCCAGCCCGCCGGCCGCCGTGACCGCGGCGGCGAGCGCCCCGCCGGCGACCTTGTCCATCGGTGCCAGGGCGATGGGATGCTCCAGGTCGAAGCGCTCGGTGAAGCGCGTGGTGAGTGTCTTGCCCATGCGCGCAGCTTGCCGGTCCCTCTACTGGAAGAAAAGACCTCCGTTGTCCTTGCCCCGCGTCAGGCCGGCAAGCCGGCCTCGACCAGCAGGGCTTCGAAGGCAGGCTGGTCGGCGCGGTCGGGATAGAACAGCATCCGGCGCCAGCGGGCCGCGGTGAAGTGCGGACTGCGGCGCCTCGCGCACGTAGTGCAGTGCATCCTCGCAGCGCCCCAGCGACACCAGCACCGTCGCCTGGACGTGATAGGCGTCGACGAAGGTCGGCGCCAGGCGGGTCGACCTGAGGGCGAAGTCGAGTGCCTGCTCGAACTGCCCCTCCGCTGTCAGCAGGGGCGCCGCCCCGGTCGGCAGGGCCGCCTGCGGATGCGCCAGCAGCCCGGCCGAGGCCTCGTCCAGCCACTGCGCGTCGTCGATCAGCAGCACCACGCGAGCGCTGGCCGATCGCCATAGATGTCGGCGCCTTCGATGATCACGTCGCCAAGGTTTATGCCGATCCGCAGGACAAGCCCGCCGCCGGCTTCGGCCAGCCGCCGCTGCAGGGCAAGGGCTGCCTCGACCGCGCCGGTGGCGGATGGGAAGCCGGCGATGGCACCGTCGCCCATCAGCTTGATGACCCGGCCGCCGCAGGCCCTGACCGCGGGTTCGAAGTGATTGCGGCGCCGTGCTTAAGCGCTTCGAGCGTGCTGGCCTCGTCAGCCGCCATCATGCTGGAGTAGCCAACGACATCCGCGGCGAGCACCGCGGTCAGCCTGCGTTCCAAACGCAACCTCCCCTGCCCCAGAGCCCGGCCGCCGCGACGGCCAGCCACCATTTCGCTGGCCTTCTTCAGCTTGGGGACCTAAGTCACCCGCTATTGCATTATACTAGCACGCTATTCGCCTTGCTTCCGGACGCAAGCGGCGAAGCGAGGATCGGTTGCGGGCGAACGCGCCGGGAAAGGAACGACGACTGAGCGTGCAGCCACGCGCCGCCCTCGGGGCCCTGCTGATCTTGTTGCTGCTGCTGCTTTACGCGGTCGAAGACGCGCGCGCGGACGAGTTCAGCTATCAGGTCAACTTCCTGCCGGCCGGCGGCGGCGACTTCCCCGATGAACTGGTCGACCTGCTGCCGGAGGTTTCGCAGCTGCGCGCCCTGCAGGACCGCCCGCCGCAGAGCCAGGCCGGGCTGGAGCGGCGCGTGCAGAACGACCTCACGCTGCTGCGCGAGGCCCTGCGGTCCGAGGGCTACTACGCCAGCAAGATCGAGTGGCGCATCGAACCCGGGCCACCGCTGCAGGTGAACCTGCTGGTCGAGACCGGCCCACGCTTCGTCATGGGCGACTTCGCTGTCGAGTTCCCCAGCGGCGCGCCCATCGCCGGGTTGCCCAAGCCGGACCTTGGCGAGATCGGCATCCGGCTGGGCGAACCGGCCCGCGCCGCCGAGGTGCTGGCGGCCGAACGCCGCATGGAGGACTTCATGCGGAACAACGGCTATCCGCTGGCCAAGGTTACCGGCCGGCAGGTTGCCGTCGAACTGACCACCAACGAGATGCAGGTGACGCTGCAGGTCGACCCCGGGCCGGTCGCCAGCTTCGGCCCGCTGGCCATCGAGGGCCTGGAGCGGCTGGACGAGGACTATTTGCGGCGGCGCCTGCAGTGGCCCGAGGGCCAGCGCTACAGCGCCGAGCAGCTGGAGCAGATCCGCCGCGACCTGGTCTCGCTCAACCTGTTCGACAGCGTTGCGCTGGACACCGCGTCAGCACCGCAGGCCGACGGCACACTGCCGACGACGCTGAAGGTCATGGAGCGGGCGCCACGCACCGTCGGCATCGGCGTCGGCTTCAGCACGCAGCTGGACGGCAGCATCCTTGACGGCTTCTCGCTCGAGGCCTCGTGGGAGCACCGCAACCTCTTCGGCGCCGCCGAATCGCTGAAGATCGAGGGCGTGGTCTCCTTCCCGCTGCAGAAGCTGGAAGCCAATTTCCGCAAGCCCGACTTTCTCGAACTGCGGCAGACCCTCGTGGTCACCGCCAGCGCCAAGAACGAGACCACCGACGCCTTCGAGGCCCTGAGCCTGCTGGGTTACGTCGGCCTGGAGCGGCCGCTGGCCAAGAACCTGACGCTGTCCGGCGGCTTCAGCCTGGAACTGCTGCAGGTCGACGACCTGGATCCCGACGACGACAAGGGCAAGCAGCGCTATGTCATCGCCGCGCTGCCTGCCGCGCTGCGCTTCGACAACCGCGATGACCCGCTGAACCCGCACAAGGGCGTTTTCGCCCAGCTGCAGTTGACCCCGTCGCTGGCGCTGCTGGCGGAGACCGTACCCTTCGTCACGGTCGAGGTTTCGGCCTCCACCTACTACGCGCCTTGGGACGACGACAGCCTGGTGCTGGCGGTACGCGGTCGCCTTGGCTCCATCGCCGGCGGCACGCTGGACGCCGTGCCGGCCAGCAAGCGCTTCTATGCCGGCGGCGGCGGCTCGGTACGCGGCTACGAGCTGCACTCGCTGGGTCCGCTCGATTCAGATGACCAGGCCACCGGCGGCCTCTCGGTCTTCGAGCTCGGCTTCGAGGCGCGCACCCGCTTCTGGGACGACTACGGGCTGGTTGCCTTCGTCGAGGGCGGACAGGTCTACGAGGATACCTTCCCCGATTTCAGCCAGACGCCGCAGTTCGGCGCCGGCATTGGGCTGCGCTATTTCACCGAGTTGGGGCCGATCCGCCTCGACATCGCCACCCCCCTCAATGGCCGGGACCGCGACCCGGCGATCCAGTTCTATGTCTCCATCGGTCAAGCCTTCTAAGCCCCGGCGCAGCCTCACCCGGCGCCTGCTGCGCTGGTCCGCCTGGTCGCTGGGCGGACTGCTGCTGTTGCTCGCCCTGCTGGTGGGCTTCCTGGAAACCGGGATGGGCAAGCGCACCCTGGCCGGCCTGATCGAGGACCTGGGCTCGGCGCCGGGCCAAGAGCTCAAGGTGACCGGGCTGGGCGGCAGCCTGTTCGACCGCCTGACCCTGGCCGAGGTGACGCTGAGCGACGACCAGGGCGCCTGGCTCACGCTGCAGGAGGTCACACTCGACTGGTCGCCAAGCGCGCTCTTCTCCGGCGAGCTGCAGGTCGCGCTGCTGGCGGCCAAGCAGGTGACGCTGTCGCGCCCGCCGCCGCCGGGCGCGCCGGCACCGGCGGATAGCACCGACGGCTTTGCCTTGCCGCAGCTTCCGGTGGCCGTCGACCTGCAGCGCCTGGCGCTCGACAAGGTGACAATCGGCGCGCCACTGCTGGGCGAGGCGGCTGAGCTCAGCCTGACCGCCAGCGCGACCTTGAAGGAAAACCGCCTGGGCCTGGCGCTGGACCTGCAGCGGCTGGACGCTACGCCGGGCGCCATCAAGGTCACCGCCGACTGGCAACCGGCAGAAGACCGCCTGGCGCTCGATCTCACCGCCAAAGAACCGCGCGGCGGCCTGCTGGCGCGGATGCTGGAGCTGCCTGGCCTGCCGTCGGTCGACCTCGCGCTCAAGGGCGAGGGGCCGCTGTCGGCCTGGGCCGGGACCCTGAAACTCGCACTCGATGGCGATCCCATTGCCGACCTGACGCTGACAGTCGACGGGCGCGAGCGGCGCAGCCTGGCGCTGAAAGGCCGCATTGAATCCTCGCCGCTGCTGCCGGCCGAGGCACAGCCCTGGGTCGCCGGCGGCCTGACGCTGGACGCCGCCGCCGCGCTGGAGGGCGAAGGCCTGACCGTGGATCACCTATCGGTCTCCTCCGCTGCCATCGAGCTGTCGCTCGCCGGCAGCGCCGCGCTGGATCAGGAGACCGCGGACGTGACCGCGACCGTGACGCTGCGCGATCCGGCCGTGCTGGCCGGGCTGGTGCCCGAGGTGACGCTGCGGGGCGCCACCGTCCAGGTCCACGCCACCGGCAGCTTCGCGGCGCCCTCGCTGACGGCGCAGCTCGACCTCGCCAACCTCGCTACGCCCGACGCCAGCGCCGAGCGCGTGGCGCTCTCCGTCACCGCCACGCCGCTCGGCGCGGCGGCGCTGGAGCAGGACGGCTATCGCCTGGTGCTCAAGGGCCAGGTGACCGGCCCAACCGTCGCCGAGCCGACGCTGCAACCCTGGCCCTATGGCGACCTGGCGCTCGACGCCACGGTGACGCTCGACCCGGCGCTGCAGCTCGGCATCGAGCAGGCGACGGTGAACGGTCGCGACCTGACGCTCGCGGCCAGCGGCGAGCTTTCGCTGGACAGCATGACCGGGGCGCTGAAGCTGGCGCTCGACACCCGCACGCCGGTGATCCAGGGCACGTTGGAAGCACCGTTGGGCGTCAGCCTGACCGGCGCGCTGACCCTGGGCGCGGACTCCGCACTTGCCGCCACGCTCGACGCCACGGTGACCGGCGCCGAGGTACTGCCCGAAGGGCTGGGCGCCGTGCTCGGCCCGGAGGTCCATATCGTCGGCGGCATCGCCCTCGCCGCCAATGGCGACCTGACGCTGGACCAGGTGGCGCTGACCGCAAAGGGCGCCACCGTCAAGCTCGACGGCAGCTATGGCGTGGCCGGCGTCGACGTGACCTGGCAGGCCGAGATCGCCGACCTGGGCGGCGCACTGGCGCCCTTCGACATTCCGGCCGGCGGCGCCGCGACGCTGAGTGGCAGCTTGGCCGGCGCCTCGTTCGACGACATGACGCTGCTGGCCGACCTGGACGGCCGGGCGCTGGTCTATAACGACGTCGCGCTGGGCGACATTACGGCCACCGTCGCCGTGGCCGACCTTCCGGCGGCGCCAACCGGCAGCGTTACTCTGGATGCGCCGGCCACCGCCTATGGCTCGCTGTCCCTGGATGCCGAGGTGGCGCCGCGCGATGCCGGCGGCTTCCGCATCGCGCCACTGGCGCTCAAGTGGGGCGCGGCGCTGGCGCTGCAGGGCGAGCTGGAGTCCGGCGAGCAGGGCCTGCCGCTGACCGGGCAGCTCAGCGGTACGCTGGCGCAGAGCCCGCTGCTCGACCAGCTTGGCGTGCCGCTGCGCGGCGGCGGCACACTGACCCTGGCGCTGACCGCGCCGGGAGGCCGGCAGGACGCCAGCCTGACGCTGGCGCTGTCACCCGGCAGCCTGGCCGGCGTCAACCACGGCAGCGGCACGGTGAAGGCCAGCGCGACCGACCTGCTGGGCACGCCGACGCTGACCGCCGAGGCCAGCTTCGACAGCGTCACCGTCGAGCCGGCGCGCCTGACCAAGGTCACGCTGAGCGCCAAGGGGCCACTCGATCGCCTGCAGATCGCCCTGGCCACCAGCGGCGACCTGCAGGGCAAGCTGGACCTCAACCTGGCGGCGACGCTGACACAGCCGAACGGGGGCCTGCGCCTGGAGCTGCAGCCTTTCCAGGGCACCTTGGCCAACCTGCCGGTGTCGCTGGCCCAGCCCGCGGTGGTCCAGCTGGTCGGCGGCGCCGTGCGCCTGCAAGGCGTAGTCCTGGCGCTGGGCGAGGGGCGCATCGCACTGGACGCGTCGCTCGGCGGCGGCACCCCCAGCCTCGACCTCAAGGTCACCGGCCTGGATCTCAAGGCGCTCGAGCCGCTGTACCGCCGGGTCATCCCGGAGGGTCGCGTCGACCTGGCGTTGGCACTCCAGGGCAGCGGCGCCAACGCCAAGGGCCAGTTGACCCTGACGGCGACCAACCTGGCGGCGCGGCGGCGCGGCCTGGCGCTCGGACCCTCGATCGACGTCACGGCCGCGGGCACCCTGGCCAAGGGCCGCTTCGACCTGACGACCAGCATCGACGGCGACTTCGGCCGCGACCTGGCAGTCAACGTCTCGCTGCCGCTGCTGGTCTCGCTCGATCGCTACGACGTGAGCCTGCCAGAGGGCGGCGCGCTGGCCGGCAGTGCCAAGTGGCAGGGCGAAGTCGCGGCGCTGGTGGATTTCCTGCCGCTCGACAGCCAGGTGCTGCGCGGCGACTTGGCGCTCGACGTAACGCTGGACGGCACGCTGGGCCAGCCGGTGGTCAAGGGCAACATCAAGCTCGACAAGGGCCACTACGAAAACCTGCTGTCCGGCACCATCCTCGACAACCTGACCATCCAGGCCAGCGGCCAGGGCCGCCAGATGGCAGTGCAGGCCAGTGCCACCGACGGTGCGCAGGGCAAGTTGACGCTGCAGGGTCAGGTCGACTTCGCCGGGCCAGCCGGCGTCGACGCCGACATGACCCTGGCGCTGAAGAGCTTTGCCCTGCTGCAGCGCGACGACCTCTTTGCCCAGCTGGACGGCACGCTGAAGCTGGCCGACGCCCAGGCCGGCGGCCTGCTGCTGTCCGGCAAGCTGGTTGGTGATCGCATCGACCTCGACATCAATGCCGACCTGCCACCCTCGGTCGCCACCCTGGACGTGGTGGTGCTGCGCGACGGCAAGCCGGTGCATCCGGCACGGGCGCAAGCGGCGGCTGCGGAGGGCGATACCGCGGTGGCCCCCTTCGCCCTGGGGCTGGACCTGACCGTCGAGCTGCCGCGCCGTGTCTTCGTACATGGCAGCGGGCTGGACTCGGAATGGGCCGGGACCTTGAGGATATCCGGCACCATGGACACGCCGATCATCACCGGCAGCCTGTCGCCGCAGCGCGGCACCTTCAGCCTGCTGGGCAGCGACTTCGACCTGAAGGGCGGCGCCATCACCTTCGACGGCGGGGCAAACCTCGACCCCCGACTCGACCTGCGGGCGGTCCACAGCGGCAACGACATCACCGCGACGGTGAACATCGGCGGCCGGGCCAGCAAACCAGAGATCGCCCTGACCTCCAGCCCGGCGCTGCCGCAGGAGGAGATCCTGTCGCGCGTGCTGTTCGACCGCGGCACCGGCCAGATCACCCCGCTGGAGGCGGTGCAACTGGCCGAGGCGGCGGCGATCCTGTCCGGCGTCACCCGCAGCGACAAGACCATCGTCGACCGCCTGAAGCAGTCCTTTGGCCTCGACGTGCTGCGCCTGGAGGGCGGCGAGACCAACGGCGACGTCAGCGCCACCGTGGGCCAGTACATCAGCAAGGGCGTCTTCCTGGGCGTCACCCAGGGCACAACGCCGGGCAGCACCGCCGCCAAGGTGGAGATCGAGGTCAGCCCGGAGATCGTGGTCGAGGGTCAGGTGGGCGAAAGCAGCAAGGTCGGCGTGCGCTGGCAGTGGGATTATTGAGCGCGCGGGGCGGCTATTCCCGGGCCGGGGTTGCGATTCTTGCCCACCACGGCTAGAAGTCGGCCCATCGCGCAGCCATTTGACACTGTACCACCAGACGGGAACCACGCGGGGCGTGGCCCGTTTTGGCAAGCGCACGGATGCAACAGCGCCCCCAGCGGGGGCCACGACACCCACAGGAGCGAACGAACACGATGCGAGGCGGCAAGACAGACACCTTCAACGATCGTCGCGAGGCTTCGGCTAAGGCAAAGGAGGCGTTGCTCGCCCGCGCGCGCGCTGTCGCGCCGCAGAACGACCCGAGCTTTGCCGAGCGCCAGGCCGCCCGCGCCGCCGCCGCCCAGGCGCGCGAGGAACGCGATGCCGCCAAGCTCGCCGCCCGCAAGGCGGAGGACGAGCGTCTCGCGGCCGAGAAGGCCGCTGCCGAGATCGAGCGCCTGCGCCTGACGGAAGAGACCCGCGTCGCCAAGGAGGCCCAGGAGGTCGCCGAGGCCGATGCCTACATGCTGCTGGTGGCCGAGCAGAAGGCCGCCCGCGACGCCCGCTACGCTGCCCGCAAGGCGCGCAAGAAGAAGGCCTGAGGCCTAGACGCCGACGGCGGCGGCGAAGCGCTCAACCAGCGCCGCCGTCGCCGCGAAGTCCAGCGAGTCGGCCGACAGCCTCCGTCTCCGTGGCAGGACCATGGCGAAACGCCACTGCCCGCGACAAGCCGCGTCGCCTGTTTTCCCGGCGCCGCCCTTGCCAAGCGACAGGCGGTGTAAGCACCATGGCGCCGCCATGACAGACCGCTTGCCATGACCAGTGAAACCGTCGCCGGCGCCGCCCAATCCGCGCCGCACGTCCCCCTTAGCATAGCCTTCCGAGCCTTCGTCGCCGGCCTCACCACCGAGGACTGCACGCTGGCCACCGTGGTGCAGGCGCTGGGCGAGCGCTCGCTGCTGGTCGGGCTGATCATCTTCTCGCTGCCCAACTGCATCCCGGCGCCGCCGGCCGTGGGCTCGATCTTCGCCCTGCCGGTGGTGATCGTCGCCTGGCAGATCCTGCGCGGCTACGAGGGCCTGAAGCTGCCGCAGATCCTGGCCCGACGTAAGGTGCAGGCCCGCCACCTGCGCTGGATGGCGAACAAGGGCATGAAGCCGCTGATGGCAGTCGAACGGCGCTGCCGCTCGCGCATGCTTTGGCTCACCACGCCGCGGGCCGAACGCTGGCTCACCGCCTGGATGCTGCTGCTGGCGCTGGTGGTGCTGTTTCCCGGCCCCATGACCAACTTCCTGCCGGCCATCGGTATCGTCATCATCTCGGTCGGGTTGCTGGAGCGTGACGGCGCCGTGGTGCTGGGCGGCGTGATCTGGGGCTTTTTCGCCATGATCATCGCCGTCGCCGCGACGGTCGCGCTGTTCGGTGGCCTGTGGCTCGGTATCGAGGCCCTATTCAACTGAGGCAAGACCGCTGCGGCGATTTGTTGCACTGCGCAAAATTATATCGGCTAGATATATTTTTGACTTGATATATTTCGGATCGATATATATCTACGCACCGACCCCACGAGGTGTGCGATGGATGCCAAGACCCTTTGCCTGGCTGCCCTGTCCCAGGGCGAGGCCAGCGGCTATGAGATCAAAAAGCTGCTGGACCAGCCGCCGTTCGATCATTTCCAGGACACCGGCTTCGGCTCGATCTATCCGGCGCTGACCCGCCTCACCCAGAAAGGTCTGCTGGACTGCACCGCCCAGGCGCAGGAGAAGCGCCCGGACAAGAAGGTCTATCGCCTCACGCCGGAGGGCGAGGCCGAGTTGGTCGCCCAGCTTACCAAGCCGCCGCAGCCCGACCGGGTCCGCTCCGACTTCCTGTTCGTGCTCTTCATGTCCGACCTGCTGCCGCGCGACGCCGTTGCGCGGGTGATCGACCAACGCATCGCCTTCATCGAGGACGAGCTGACCGAGATGCGGGCCTGCGAGGCGGAGGTGGTCCGCCCGGGCCATCGCTTCGTATTCGATCTCGGTCATGCCTACTACCAGGCGGTCCTGGGCTTCCTGCGCGACAACCGGGCGCGGCTGCTGGCGGAAACGCCAGACGCATCCGCCGACGTATCACCGGTGGCGGATCGGGAGAGCGTGTCATGAACAGGTCCCTCATCGTCGCCGGGCTGATCGCCCTGGGTACCGTCGGCTGGATCGCGTCCGGCCAGTTCGACGGCCAGGCCGATGCCGCCGCCGTGCAGAAGCCGCCCGCCGACGTGGTCTCGTCCGGCGCCATCACCGCGGTGCGCGTGCAGGACCTGAAGGCGATGCCGCACGCACGGGAAATCGTGCTGCGCGGCGCCACCGAGGCGCACCGCATGGTTGATCTGAAAGTCGAGACCGACGGGCGCATCGCCGCGCAGCTGGTGCCCGAGGGCAGCGAGGTCGAGGCCGGCACGCCGCTGGTCCAGCTGGCAACCGACGACCGCGCCGCCCGGGTCAAGGAGGCCGAGGCGCTGGTGGCGCAGCGCCGCATCGAGCAGCAGGGCGCCGTCAAGCTGGCCAAGAACGGCTATCGATCCGACATGGACGTCGCCGCCGCCGAAGCCGCACTGCAGGCTGCTGAGGCCTTGCTGGAGGCCGCCCGCATCGAGCTGGCCAACACCACCCTACTGGCGCCCTTCAGCGGCATCGTCGAGCGCCACCTGGTCAAGGCCGGCGCCTTCGCCGATCGCGGCGATCCGGTGCTGCGGCTGGTCGAGCTGGATCCCTTGGTGGTGGTGGCCTACGCCAACGAAGAAGAGGTGCTGCTGCTGCACCAGGGCGACGCCGGCCGTGCCCGCCTGACCGACGGGCGTGAGCTCACCGGTATCGTCGCCTACGTCGCCCGAACCGGCGAGACGGCGACGCGGTCCTTCCGTGTCGAGATCCATGTGGCGAACCCGCAGGGCGCCCTGCCCGCCGGCATCACCGCCGATCTGCTGATCGCGCTGCCGGCGGTGCCGGCCTTCAAGGTGTCGCCGGCGGTACTCGCGCTCGACGACCAGGGGCGGCTGGGCGTCAAGGCAGTGGACGGTGAGAACCGCGTGGTCTTCCACCCGGTGCAGATCCTCGATGACGAGGCCGACGGCATCTGGCTGACCGGACTGCCTGACCAGTTGCGCCTGATCACCGTCGGCCAGGAGTACGTCAAGGTCGGCGAGACCGTGCGGCCGGTCGACCAGGCCACCCTGGGCAATCCGACATGAACGGCATCATCAACTGGTCGCTGCGGCGCGGCCGGCTGGTCATCGCTGTCCTGGTGCTGCTGATCCTGGCCGGCGCCAACGCCTACCAGACCATCCCCAAGGAAGCCGACCCCGACGTCAACATCCCGACGATCTATGTCCTGCTGTCGCTGGAGGGCATCTCGCCGGAAGACGCCGAACGCCTGCTGGTCAAGCCGATGGAGCAGGAGCTGACCGGCATCGACGGGGTGAAGCAGATCAGCGCCAATGCCTTCCAGGGCGGCGCCAACATCGTGCTGGAGTTCGAAGCCGGCTTCGACGCCGACAAGGCGCTGAGCGATGTGCGCGAGAAGGTCGACCTGGCCAAGCCCAAGCTGCCGAACGACGCCGAGGAGCCGCGGGTTCATGAGATCAATCTGTCGCTCTTCCCCGTCTTGGTGGTCAGCCTGTCGGGCCCGGTGTCGGAGCGCACGCTGCTGACCGTGGCGCGTGAGCTGCAGGACCGCATCGAAGCCATCCCCAACGTGCTGGAGGTGGAAATCGGCGGCGACCGCGAGGAGACGGTCGAGCTGATCGTCGATCCACTGAAGCTGGAGACCTATGGCCTGCAGGCGCCGGAGATCATCGACGCCGTCTCGCGCGGCAACCAGCTGGTCGCCGCCGGCTCGCTCGACAGCGGCGCCGGGCGCTATCCGGTCAAGGTGCCGGGCCTGTTCAAGACCTACAACGACATCCTCGACATGCCGATCAAGGCGATCGACGGCCGGGTCATCACCTTCCGCGACATCGGCACCCTGCGCCGCAGCTACAAGGACCCGACCGGCTTCGCCCGCATGAACGGCGAGCCGGCGGTGACGCTGGAGGTCTCCAAGCGCCTGGGCTCCAACATCATCGAGACCATCACCCAGGTGCGCGCGCTGATGGCCGAAGCCGAGCCGCTGCTGCCCGAGGGCGTAAAGGTCTCCTTCAGCCAGGACAAGTCGACCGACATCCGCACCATGCTGTCGGACCTGCAGTCCAACGTCATCGCCGCCATCATCCTGGTGATGATCGTGGTGGTCGGCGCCCTGGGCCTGCGCTCCGGCTTCCTGGTCGGCGTCGCCATCCCGGGCTCCTTCCTGACCGGCATCCTGGTGCTGGCGACCGGCGGGCTGACGGTCAACATCGTGGTGCTGTTCAGCCTGATCATGGCGACCGGCATGCTGGTCGACGGCGCCATTATCGTCGTCGAATACGCCGACCGCCGCATGCGCGAGGGCGCGCCACGCCGCCAGGCCTATGGCGAGGCGGCACGCCGCATGGCCTGGCCCATCGTCACCTCGACGCTGACCACCGTCGCCGCCTTCCTGCCGCTGCTGTTCTGGCCCGGCGTGGTCGGGCAGTTCATGAAGTACCTGCCGCTGACCCTGATCGCCACCCTGGCAGCCTCGCTGCTCATGGCGGTGGTCTTCGTGCCGACCCTGGGCGCCGTGCTGGGGCGCCGCCAGGCGCCGGCCAGCGGCCCGGTCGCCGAGATCGACGAGACCGAGGCCGACAGCAAGGTCGATCTTGCCCAGGTCAAGGGCTTCGCCGGCCGCTACCTGCGCCTGCTGGGCTTCTGCATGCGCCATCCGCTGAAGATTGTGCTGGCCGGCGTGCTGCTGCTGGTGGCCTCGCAGGTGCTCTATGGCGCCTTCGGCAAGGGCATCGAGTTCTTCCCCGCGGTCGAGCCGGACAACGCCGCGCTGCAGGTGCACGCGCGTGGCAACCTGTCGATCTGGGAACGCGACCAGCTGCTGCAGGAGGTCGAGGCCCGCGTCGGCACCCTGCAGCGCGAGCGCCAGGAATTCCACGCCGTCTACGCCCGCTCCGTCGGCTCGTCGGGCACCGGCGGTGGCGACGAGGCCGAGGACGTCATCGGCACGATCCAGCTGGAGTTCGTCGACTGGGGGGCGCGACGCCCAGCCAGCGTGATCCTGGAGGATATCCGCGCGCGCACGGCCGACCTGGCCGGCATCAGCGTGGAGCCGCGCCAGCAGGAGGCCGGCCCCTCGGCCGGCAAGCCGATCCAGCTGCAGCTGTCCGCCATGGACCCCAAGATCCTGGCACCCACCGCCGACATGGTGGTCGAGACCATGCAGCGCCTTGGCGGCTTCGTCGACATTGAGGACGGCAAGTCGGTGCCCGGCATCGAGTGGGTGCTGCAGGTCGACCGCCAGGAGGCGGCGAAGTATGGCGCCGACATCTCGCTGATCGGCGCCTACGTGCGGATGCTGACCAACGGCCTGAAGGTGACCTCCTACCGGCCGGACGATTCGACCGACGAGGTCGACGTGGTGCTGCGGCTGCCCGAGGAGTACCGCACCTTGATGCAACTCGACCGCATCCGGGTGGAGACCGCCGGCGGCGCGGTGCCGATCTCGCGCTTCGTCACCCGTGTGGCCCAGCCGCAGGTCGCAATCCTGAAGCGCGTCGACGGCAACCGCGCCATCACGATCAAGGCCGACGTCGGTGTCGATCCGGCGACCGGCCAGCCGCTGCTGGTGGCCGACAAGGTGGCCGAGCTGCAGCAGGCGCTGTCGCAGCTCGACACGCCGCCCGGCCTGCGTGCCGAGTTCCGTGGCGAGGACGAGGACCAGCGCGAGGCGCAGGAGTTCCTCGCCAGCGCCTTCCTGGTGGCGCTCTTCCTCATCGCCGTGATCCTGCTGGCGCAGTTCAACTCCTTCTTCTCGGTCGGGCTGATCCTGACCGCGGTGATCATGTCGACCATCGGCGTGTTCCTCGGCCTCATCATCACCGGCCAGCCCTTCGGTATCGTCATGTGCGGCATCGGCGTCATCGCGCTGGCCGGCATCGTGGTGAACAACAACATCGTGCTGATCGACACCTTCGATAAGCTCTACGCGCGCAGCGGCGACGCCCGCGACGCCATCCTGCGCACCGGGGCGCAGCGCCTTCGGCCGGTGCTGCTGACCACGGTGACCACGGCGCTGGTGCTGCTGCCGATGGTGCTGGCGGTCAACATCGACTTCATTGGCCGCAACGTCACCGTCGGCGCGCCCTCGACCCAATGGTGGACGCAGCTCTCCACCGCCATCGCCTTCGGGCTGATGTTCGCCACGGTGCTGACGCTGCTGTTCACCCCCGCAGCGCTGATGGCGCGGGCCAACTGGCAGGCCTGGCGGGCCCGCCGCCGGGCGGGGAAACAGCCGCCGGCGGTGGTGCGGCCGGTGCCCCAGGCGGTCGAGGAGCTGCGTCCGGCGGCGGAGTAGATCGACACTCACCGCCGCCAATCTCTGCGACACTCAATCGATTTGTCATCCCGGCCGCAGCGCAGCGGAGAGCCGGGACCCAGGGGGCCGGGCCCGCTGCAAGGCGCCCGGTCCCCTGGGTCCCGGATCCGCGTCGCTTCGCTCCTGGTCCGGGATGACAAGGCAGAGCGGTATTCCTAGAGGCCTCCCACAAGGATGGGAATGGCGCGATTCCAACCACTCATGCTCCACTGCCACCGTCAGCCGCAGGGAGACACCGCATGACCGCCGCCAAGCGCCCCAACGTTGTGTTGATCCTGGCCGACGACATGGGCTTCGCCGACCTCGGCTGCTTCGGATCGGAGATCCGCACGCCGAACATCGACGCCATGGCCAAGGGCGGTGCCACCTTGACGGCCATGTACAACGGCGCCCGCTGCTGCCCAACGCGCGCCGCGCTGCTGACCGGGCTCTACGCCCAGAAAGCCGGCGTCGGCCACATGGGTGCCGATCTGGGCAGCAAAGCCTACCAGGGCTTTCTGCGCGACGACGCCGCCACCATCGCCGAGGTACTGCGCGCCGACGGATACCGCACGCTGATGTCCGGCAAGTGGCACGTCGGAGGTGACTGGCATGCCAAGAAGACCGCCGAGTGGCGGCCCGGCGACCCCGGCCGCCCGACGCCGCGACAGCGCGGCTTCGACCGCTTCTGGGGCATCGTCGACGGCGTCAGCTCCTTCTTCTCGCCGCACTACCTGATGCGCGACGATTCACAAGTGCCGATCGAGGGCGACGACTTCTACTTCACCGACTTCGCCACCGACGAAGCCATCCGCATGGTCGAGGGCAGCGTCGCCGAGCAGAAGCCCTTCTTCCTCTACCTCGGCTACACCGCGCCACACTGGCCGCTGCATGCCAAGCCGGAGGACATCGCGCGCTACGAGGGCGTCTATCGCCGCGGCTGGGATGCCACGCGCACGGCGCGCCACGAGGAGATGCTGGGACGCAAGATCCTGCCGCACCCCTGGGCGATCTCGCCGCGCGACCCCGACGCGCCGGCCTGGGCCGAGGTACCGCACCACGACTGGGAGGCCGAGCGCATGGCGGTCTATGCCGCCATGGTCGACTGCATGGACCAGAACATCGGCCGCCTGCTGGCCGCGATGAAGCGCCTGGGCCAGGATCAAGACACGCTGGTCTTCTTCCTGTCCGACAACGGTGGCTGTGCCGAGTTCATGGCCGAGGACGGCTGGGCCAAGTGGTTTCCCGACGTGACGCACGACGGGCGGCGCATGACCATGGGCAACCGCCCCGACGTTCGGCCCGGCCCGGCGGTCAGCTACCAGTCCTATGACCTGCCCTGGGCCAATGTCTCCAACGCCCCCTTCCGCCTGTTCAAGCACTGGGTGCACGAGGGCGGCATTTCCACGCCGCTGATCGTGCAGTGGCCCAGCCGCCTGGCGGCCGGCACGATCGCCCACCAGCCGGCGCATGTGGTCGACATCCTGCCGACCATCCTGGCGGCCACCGGCGCGCGCTATCCCAAGGAGCTGGCCGGCAACCCGATCCAGCCGCTGGACGGCGAGTCCTTCCTGCCGCTGCTCGAGGGGCGCACTTGGCGCCGCCAGCAGCCGATCCATTGGGAGCACGAGGGCAACTGCGCCATCCGCCAGGGCGACTGGAAGCTGGTGCGCCGCTTTGGCCAGCCCTGGGAGCTCTACGACATGGCCGAGGACCGCACCGAACTCAACGACCTGGCGGCGCGCGATCCCGCCCGCGCTGCACGGATGGCGCGGGACTATGCTGGCTGGGCCGCCAGCGCCGGGGTGCGCGACTGGACCCAGCTGCAGCCGGTCCTGATGAAACTATGGGAGATGGAGAGCGTCGAGAACGGCTAGCGCCGGCGCGCTAGCGAAAATCCCGCCTGGCCGCCAGCACGCGGCCCAAGGTCGTCAGCGCGCAGAGGCCGGCGAAGCACCAAGCCAGCAGGGCGAAGTGTTGCGGCAGCAGGCAGCAGGCGACGAAGAACACGATGGTCTCGGTCCCCTCGGCAAGGCCGCCGAGGTAGTAGAAGGCCTTGGCGCCGCGCGCGCGGGTCTCGATCCCGCGCTTGGCAGCGACGATGGCATAGGCAAGGAAACTGGTGCCGGTTCCAACGAAGCCGAGCAGCAGCACCAGCGCCGCCGGCCGGGCCGCCGGATCGGCCAGGGCGAAGCCGACGACCAGCGCGTTGTAGACCAGGAAATCCAGCACGATGTCGAGGTAGCCGCCGAAGTCGCTGGGGCCCCGCTGCCGCGCGATAGCACCATCCAGTCCATCGGCCAGGCGGTTGCCGAGGAACAGCGCGAGACCGAGCAATGGCGATCCCAGGGCGATGGCCACCGCGCCGCCGATACCCAGGACGAAGCCGCCAAGCGTCACCGCGTCGGCGCCTAGCCCTGCCTTCGCCAAGGGTCGCGCCACCGCCGCCAGCGGCCGATCGATAACCTTCCGCAGGGCGGCGTCGAGCACCGCTAGTTGATCTTCGGCACCAGGAAGATCTGGCCGGGATAAATCAGGTCAGGATCGCGGATCTGCTGGGCATTGGCCTCGTAGATCTGCGTGTAGGCGAAGCCATCGCCGTACTTGGCCCGCGCGATCAGCCACAGGCAGTTGCCCGGCTGCACCACGACGAAGTCCTCGTTGGCGGCCAGCTGAATGGTCTCGGCACGCGAGAAGGGAATCTCCGCCCGCGCCGTCACGCTGCCGTCGGCGCCCAACTGGTCGGCGCGCAAGCGATGCAGTCCGGCGGCGACCGGCGTGCTGGGAGTGAAGACCCAGCGCCCGTTGGCGCCGCTGGTCGACTGGCCAAGCAGCCCGTCGTCGAGATAGATCGCCACGACGGTCCCAGCCGGCGCGCGGCCCGACACCACCACCTGGCCCTGCAGGTCATAGTCCACCGCCTCGACCCTCAGCGTGTCGCCCTTCAGGTCGCCCGGCACCTGCATGACCACGCTGGCGCCGGTCGGGCTGCTGGCCACCACGATGGGACTGGCTGGCTGCGGCGCGGGCGCAGCGGGCGCCGGGGCTGCGGGCTCGACCGCGGCAACCTGGGTGCCGGCCAGTTCGGCCGCGGCCGCGGCCGTGTCCGTCGCAGTCGTTTGCGCGGCGGCCGTAGTGGCCTCCGCCGGCGTCGCGGCGGCTGTCGAGGTCTCGCCCGTGGTCGTACCGCTGGCCTCGGTCGAGGCCGTCGCCGTCCCAGTGGTTTCGACAGCAGTGGATGCCGTGCCGGCAGCCTCGCTAGTGGCCGTGGTCTCCGTGCTCGTCGTACCCGTGCTCGCCGTCTCGGTGCTGGCGGTTTCGGTGCTGGCACTCTCGGTGCTAGCGGTTGCCGCGGCGCCGGTGCTGGCGGTTTCAGTGCTGGAAGATTCAGTGCTGGCAGTTTCCGTGGCGGCGGTCGTGCTAGCGGACTCGCTCGCCGCTGTTCCGGAGGCGCTGGTGTCGCTGGTGCTGGCGGTGGCGGCGCCGGTCGTCGCCGCAGCCGTGTCGCTGCCCGTTGAAGCACTGGCCGTCGTTGCGCCGGTCGATGCCGTGGTGGCAGCACTCTCGGTCGCAGTCGTGGTCGCGGCCGGCTGGCTGGCCGCCGCGGTTGCCGTCAGGTCGGGCACCACCACCACGACCTCGCCGGCCGAGGGCACCGTGGTGCCGTCGGCGGTCTTGGCAGCCAGCGACAGCGCGCGGTTGCCCGGCGCGAGCGGCTGGTCCAGAACCAGGGCGAAGGCGCCATCGCGACCGGCCTGCACGGTGCCCAGCGGCGTGTCGCCGTCGAACAGCGTCACGCTGCTACCGGCCGGCGCACGCCCGGCGATCACCGTCGAGCCATCCTTCTCAACCCGCACGATGTCGAAGCTGGGCGGCTCCGGCGCGAGCTGCGGCGGCGTAGCGTTGCTGCCGCCCGAAGTGCCGCTGGTGCCGCTGGCGGTACCGCCGGCGGCGGGATCGATTGTCGGGGTCACGCTTGGTGTCGGGGCCGGTGTCGCGGCGGTTGTCCCACTGTTGGAGGCGGTGCTGGTGGAGTCCACCGCGGGCGCCGGTGTGGTCGGCTGGCTGCCACCGGCGGGGCGGGCGTCGCCACTGACCGGGCTGGGTGCGGGCATGCCGGGCAGGGCGGCGGTGCCGCCGGTATCGTTGCTGGTCGGGGCCAGGGCGAACCACAGGCCGGCCCCCAGGCCAAGCGCGGCGACAATGGCCGCCACCAGGATCGTGTTTCGCGTCATCAGCCTATCCTCGCCTTCGCGCGGTCGGTGCCGACTCCCCCGTCTGGCACTGGACCGACCTTGTTACCGTAATCGCTGGCGGCGACAGCGGCAATCGAACCGGAGGCCGGCTTTTGATGGCCTGGCGCCCCTGTCGCCGGGCCGCCGCCCGGTCTTGGTCATGCCATGATGAGCGGCTAGGGTCACGCTGTCCCACCCACTGGCCTGGAGTCCCGATGCCCCTGCCCGCTCGACTGCCCGCCAGTGTCTGCCTCTATTGCGGCAGCTCAAACTTGGCGCCAGCCGCCCATCTGGAGTTGGCACGGGCCTGCGGTCGGCTGCTGGCGACGGAGGGTATCACCCTGGTCTACGGCGGCGGCCGGATCGGCCTGATGGGCCAGGCCGCCGACGGCGCCCTGGCGGCGGGCGGCCGGGTGGTCGGCATCATCCCGCGCTTCCTGACCCAGCGCGAGGTCGGCAACCTGGCGGTGACCGAGCTGGTGGTGACCGAAACCATGCACGAGCGCAAGCGCATCATGGCCGAGCGTGCCGAGGCCTTCGTCGTGCTGCCCGGCGGCCTGGGCACGCTGGACGAGACCTTCGAGATGCTGACCTGGGCGCAGATCGGCCTGCACGAGAAGCCGGTGGTGCTGATCAACCCCGACGGCTTCTGGGACCCGCTGCTGGCCATGCTGCGGCGCATGGTCGAGCAGGCCTACGTCAAGCCCGAGCAGCAGGGCCTGCTGCGCGTGGTGAGTGGCCTGGACGAGCTGCTGCCGGCCCTGCGGATGGGACCGGCGAGCGGCGGCCGGACCCAGCTGGAGCGCGCCTGACGGCACTGCCCACCGCTTCTTGCACCGCAGCAAAACCCTGCTAAGGTCCCGCGCGACGCCAGACGGAGGAGCTTTCGCGCATGGCCAAGATCAAGGTTAAGAACCCGATCGTCGAACTCGACGGCGACGAAATGACCCGCATCATCTGGGCCATGATCAAGCAGAAGCTGATCCTTCCCTACCTCGACGTCGACCTGAAGTACTATGACCTGGGCGTCGAGCACCGCGACGCCACCGACGACAAGGTCACGGTCGACGCCGCCGAGGCGATCAAGAAGTACGGCGTCGGCGTCAAGTGCGCCACCATCACCCCGGACGAGGCCCGCGTCGCCGAGTTCGGCCTGAAGCAGATGTGGCGGTCGCCGAACGGCACGATCCGCAACATCCTGGGCGGTACCATCTTCCGCGAGCCGATCATCTGCAAGAACGTACCGCGCCTGGTGCCCGGCTGGACCCTGCCCATCGTGGTCGGCCGCCACGCCTTCGGCGACCAGTACCGCGCCACCGACTTCCTGGTGCCGGGCAAGGGCAAGCTGACCATCATCTTCGAGGGCGCCGACGGCAAGAAGATCGAACGGCAGGTCTACGACTTCCCCAGCAGCGGCGTCGCCCTGGCGATGTACAACCTGGATGACTCGATCCGCGAGTTCGCGCAGGCCTGCTTCGCCTATGGCCTGCAGCGTGGCTATCCGGTCTATCTCTCCACCAAGAACACCATCCTCAAGGCCTACGACGGGCGCTTCAAGGATCTGTTCCAGGAGGAGTTCGACAAGGACTACGCCGCCAAGTTCAAGGCCGCCGGCATCACCTATGAGCACCGGCTGATCGACGACATGGTGGCGTCTGCCCTGAAGTGGGCCGGTGGCTACGTCTGGGCCTGCAAGAACTACGACGGCGACGTGCAGTCCGACACCGTGGCGCAGGGCTTCGGCTCGCTTGGCCTGATGACCTCGGTGCTGCTGACGCCGGATGGCAAGACGGTGGAGGCCGAGGCGGCGCACGGCACCGTGACCCGGCACTACCGCGAGCACCAGAAGGGCAAGGAGACCTCGACCAATCCCATCGCCTCGATCTACGCCTGGACCAAGGGCCTGGGCTTCCGCGGCCGGATGGATGGCACGCCCGAGGTGACCAAGTTCGCCGAGACGCTGGAGAAGGTCTGCGTCGCCACCGTCGAGGGCGGCGCCATGACCAAGGACCTGGCGCTGCTCATCAGTCCCGAGCAGCCCTGGCTCAATACCGAGCGGTTCCTCGACGCGCTTGACCAGAACATGCAGAAGGCCATGGGCTGAGGTGCGGGCCAGCGGACTGGCGCGGCGACGGCGCCCGGAGGGTCCGCCGCTACCAGTGCGGCACGGTTGACAGCATCAGCAGACCGATGACGGCGAAGAGGCCGCGGTAAATCCATTGTAGGCGGCGCAGACTCTCGAAGCTGAGCCCGGCGCGCCAGGCCTGCCGCGCGGCCAGCAGGTGCAGCGGCAGCAGCGCCGCACCGGCCAACAGCGGCAGCGGCACATAGCCGGCCAGCGCGAGCACCGCCAGGAGCAGGTAAGCGGCGGCGAAGAGCACCAGCGCGGCCACGAAACCCCGTGCCCTGCCGAAGGCGACGGCGTTGGTGCGGATGCCGTTGCGCGCGTCGCCCTCGTGGTCACGTGCCTCGTTCGCCAGGTGCCCGGCGGCGAAGACCAGCGCGAAGAAGCCGCTGATCGCGGCGCCCCGCAGGTCGATCGCCGCGAAGGTTGTGTAACCCAACAGGAAGAGTAGCGACCCGCCGACGATGTGCAGCAGCGAGCTGAACAGCGGCCTGCCCTTCCCGTGCAACGCGGGCGCCGAGTAGAGCGCGCTCAGCACGGCGATCGCCACGCCGAACGCGAACGGTGTCCTGCCCAGCCAGGCAAGCACCACCAGCGCCGACAGCAGCAGGCCGAGAGCGAGCCAGCCAACCGCGGCGCGCCCGACGCCGACGGCTGCGAAGGTGCGGGCGGCGCGCTTCGGGTCCCGCAGGTCGCCCTTGATACCGGACCAGTCGTTGAACAGGAAGACATGCGCTATCAGGCAGAGGCAGCCCGCCAGCAGGACCAGGAGCGGCAACAGCGAACCGTGGCTCACCTCCGGTATGGCGAAGAGAGCGCCGAGCAACGGCGCACCCTGCAACAGCAGCACCTCGTCGAGGCGGATGCAGGACAGAAGCCGCATTGACGGCGGCAGGTCATGGCGCCGCACGCCTAGCGCCGCTGCGGACTTCGCTTCCGTCACTTCATCTGTTCCCCGATCGGTTTCTCTCGTTCCTCAGGGAAGCGCTGCGGCCAGGCGCCAGCTCGCCTGGTAGAGTCGAAGCCAAAGGGCGTAGCCCAGGTCCTCGGACCAGTAGTAGCGCCTGACGCTGGCCGTAAGATCGTTGTGATAGACCAGCGGCGGGGTCGTGGCCAGCAGCGCGAAGGCGTCAGCGGCGATCCGGCGCAACAGGGCCATCGCCGCCGCCAGCGTGTCCGCCGTGCCCACGCCGCCCTCCGCCTGGCTCAACACTCCGGCCAGCTCGATCCAAATGGCCTGGCCGGGCAGCTCGCTGACGAGGCGCGCCGGTGGCAGGTCGAGCGCGCAACCCCGGGCTGCGAGGTCGGCCTGTCGCAGTACGATCATCAGCGGCGCCTCGGCGTAGTAGACCCAGACAGCCGCGTCGCCGGTTTTGTGCCGGATGGCCTCGCACAGGTCACGCGCCGCGGCAGCATTGGACTCCAGCAGCAGCAGCATAAGGTTCATCTGGATGCCGATGTCCGCCGGGTTGGGATCGATGCCGGGGTCGATGCACTCATAGTCCCCCTGTGGTGCCAGCCAAGTGCGATAGAGCCCATCCGGCCGCCGATACTGCGTGATGGTCGCCAGCGCGGCGTGCAGCTCACCGGGGTCCTTTCCCGGCGCCAGGCGCCACACCAGCGCCGTATCGTCGCTGTCGGGCGTAATGGCGCAGCCGAGCACGCCGATGGTCGGCGCATCGGACCGGCCGTGGTAGCGGACCAGGCCGCCGGGCTCGATCTGCGCCGCCAGAAAGGTTCGCACCCGCGCCAGCGCGTCGACCAGCGCCGGCGTGCGCGCGGCCGGCGCGGCAAGCTCCAGCAGCGTCGCGTTGAGAAAGGTATTCATCTCTGGGCGCGGCTGTTCGTAGCGCGGCGCCTGGGTAAAGGCGGTGAGCCAGTAGCCGGCGGGCTGCAGGTGGGCAGCGAGCGTCTGCTCAGCGCGCTGCGCCGCGCCGGCCAGCGGGCCGGCGAGCTCGGTGCCTATGCCTGCCTTCGGTACTGTGACGCTTGCCGAGCCCAGCAGTCGCGGTTCGTCCTGTGCGTAGCCGTGTACCAGCACCGTCACGACGTGGTCGCCGGCCTGCAGGTCGCCGGCGGGAACCTCAATCCGCCAGCCGGCCGGTGCGTCGACGCCGAGGGCGCGCGCCACCCCAGGGCGCGGCTGGAAGCTTTTGGTGTTGGCCAGGAACCGCCCGTCGAGCATCGCCAATACGGCATAGGGCGTGCGGCGGTCCGCCAGAGCCCAGCCGGTGATCACCAGGCGCAGGTCACCACCACCGTCAGCTCCTTCACCGTTCGCGCCGGCAACGATGCGGGCCCTGTCGACCTGGCCTTCGACCATCATTAGAAGGTCGGCCGGTGCGCGCGGCTGGCCAAGTTCCGCGATGAAGGGTGCGTTGGCAAACTGCCAGAAGGGCGCGGTGGGGTGCAGCGGATCGGCGTTCATCGCCGCCGAGTAGGAGGTGCCGCTGTACCAAAAGGCGCCGAAGGCCTCGATAGCGATTGCCACGGCGCATGCCAGCGCGAAGAGCAGGCGCCCTGGCCGCCGAAGCGCCGCCAGGATCGGCGGCAGCATCCACACCAACAGAGGCACCAGGTCGGTCAACCATCGCGGGCCCCACGAGACACCCTGGCGCCAATCCACCATGCTGTAGCCGACGACCAACAGCGCCATCGCCGCCGCCGCCGCCAGGGTCAAGGCCCGCGTGCGCCGCTCCCGCAGTGCCAGGAAAAAGCAGCAGGGCACGAAAAGCAGGAAGGGCGAGAAGATGAAGAGCCCACGCAGCGGACTGAACAGCAGGCCCGCGATGCCCTCCAACATGTCTTGGTTATAGGAGCCGGGATGGTCGACGGCCGCATAGGCACCGGTCCAGTGGCCGGCGACGAGCAGGTTGTAGGCGAGGGTGAGACAGGCCGGAAACAGGGCCGAGATTGCCAGCAGCGGCCAGCGACGACCCGCCCACCAGAGCCCAAAGATGCCCAGCCCGGCCGCGAGGACGGCGTCGGGCGGCCGGCTCGCGGCGATCAGGCCGCACAGCAGACCAGCCAGGACGACGCGCGCGCTGCCAACTGGCCCGGTCAACAGCAGCAGCACCGCGACGATCGCGAGCTGTGGAAGACCGTGCTGCCAGAGTGCCTGGCTGCTGATGACCCATGTTGTAGTGCCGAAGGCGTAGGCAAGGGCCAGAAGCACGGCGGTCCGCTGGTTCGCGCGCCGCCTGAGCAGCAGATAGATCAAGGCCACCGAGGCCGCCGCCATCAGCGAGGCTGACAGCTTCTCCATGATCCTGGCCACCCGGTCGGCCCGCAGCGCATCGCCGTCCCCGGCATCGAGGTAGAGCAACGCAGGCAGGTAAAGCGGTGCGATGACCAGGGGAACGGCGACGGGATAGAGCGACACGAAATGCGCGTCGCGCCCGGTCATGATCCAGAAGGCGGTGGCGGGCTTACCAGCGACGCCCGGCGGCATCCTGCCATGCGCGACCTGGTCGACGATGGGATCGAGCAGCAGGCTGCCGTTCTGCAGAATCGAGAAGGGCAAGTAGCGCGCCGCGTAGGTGTCGCCGGCCGGGATCGAACGCAGGTTGGCGTTGTAGACCAGGAACGCCAGGGTCCCGAGCAAGAGGGCGATGATCAGCTCGCGGCGGCGGGAGCGCGCGCCCGTCGGCCGCGTCGGCCCCGCACTTGCTGCCTCATGGGTCAAGGTCCGATATCTCGCGCGGAGCCCAGGCGAATCACTCGCGGCTGCCTCCATCCCGCAGGCCATTCATGCGGCACATCGTGCATGAGTCGCACGAGGCATCGCAATCCTCTGACCCCGTCCCGTTCGCCCCTCCGCGAACCAAAGCGCGCGCTCACGCGGCGCTGGCAATTGCGCTTGCGAGGATTTTGCGACGGCTGCTACATCTTTCCCGGGCAATCGAATGTGGAATACTATTATATGTTTGGTACATCTCGCCTGCTGGTGTCGCTCGGCTGCACCAGAATCGGCCCCGCCCGCGCGGAGCCGCCGCGGGTTTCGCGATAGATGACGAGCGACAAGATCGCCCGCGCCAACGTCGCCGTCGGTCCCCGGCTGCCGGCTCGCCGGCTGATCGACGGCCGCCAGCGAACCCGCCGTGACTCGCTTCTGGACAGGGAAGCTTAGCCACGATGAAGCAGGGTGCCTTGCTGTTGTCCTTTCTCCTGCTGCTCGTCGGCTGCGCCGCCGCTGGGCCAAAGCCGGTGGTCAAGGCAGCGCCGCGCGAGCAACCGGTGACCGTGGCGCCGGGCCAGGCGGTACGGCCGCTCAGCCTGACTGCCTTCCGGCTCGACGTCGCTCCGGGCCAGGGTGTCGACTATGCCGAAGGCGGCCTGGCTTGCATTCCGGTCCAGATCCGCAAGACCGACCAGGACATCTCCGATCCCAGTGCGCAGCAGCTGCTGCTTGGCTTCGTCGCCGCTGCTTTCGAGGCCCGTGGCTACCTGATCGATCGCAGTGGCCAGGCGGCGCTGAGCCTGACGCCCTCGCTGGTCGCCTATACTGCTTCCCTCTGCAAGCCCTACACCGGCATCGGCGATGGCTCGACCGGGCTGGGCAAGATCTGGATCCGCATGCGCTGGGTCGTCGCCGAGCGCGACAGCGGCACCGTGCTGCTCGACCTGATGACCGAGGGCGACGCCGGCGTCGACAGCAGCATCGCGACGGTGGCGCGCGAACTGATGCGCCGTGCCATCGACCGCGCCGCCAGCAACCTCATGGCCGACGCCCGTTTCGTCCAGCAGCTGGCCGGGGCCGCCGGCGCGGCGGCGGCACCGCTGCCGGTCGCCACCAGCCAGTCTGCGCCGAACGGCCCCAGCCCGCTCGATGCCAAGGCGCTGGCCAGCGCGCAGTCGGCCTTCGATCACTGGCTGGAGGCCAACCAAGCGACCCTCGCCAAGGCCATCGACAGCCACCTCGCCGCGCTGGGCCAGCTACCCAAGGGCGGCGTGCAGGCACTGGAAAGCGCCAGCGTGCGTGACCTCACCGCCGCCGGCTACGTCGTCGCCCTGACCTACCGCACCGCGGCCGGCAGCCAGACGGCGCTGTTCCAGGTGACGCTGAACGAGGGCCGGCTGCAGCGCCTGGTGCTGCTGACCTGATGCGGGAAAGGACACACGCCATGCTGCGATGCCACACGCCGAGACGCCTGCTGCTGCTCGCAGCCCTGGCCCTGCCGTTGCTGTCCGGGGGCTGCGCCGCGGTGGTGCAGATCGCCGTGCAGGCGGCGATGGAGACCACGATCAGGACCGCGCACTACGCTATCGTCGCCGGCTCGCGTGAGGACAAGGTGCGCGGCTACGCCAGCGTCGGCTTCACTGCGGCGCGGCCGGACGCCACCCGCCCGCCGAGCGATGCGGTCGAGTGGCTGCGCGCCCATCGCGAGGCGTTCCGCGACGAGCTCACCACCTACAACAAGGCGCGCGACCTGGTGCGCGGCCCGGGCGACAACGGCGGCGAGCGCGTTGGCGAGGTGCATTCGGTGGAATGGATCGTCATCAGCGACGCGCGCCTCGACCAGCTCTCGGCAGTGATCGAGTATCGCGTCGGCCAGCGCGATTTCATCACCGCGACACGCACCTTCGTCCTGCAATGGCAGGGCGAGCGCCTGGCCATCCTCGATCACTTCGGCGCCGACGACGTGACGCTGGCGGCCTATCTGGGGCTGCCGCCCAGCCCGGCCGATCCGGTGGCCGTGGCCAAGGCCGGCCCGGACAGCCCCGGCGCCATCGCCACCGCGCCGACTCCTTCGGCGCTGGCAACGCAGCCCGACAGCACGGCCAGCGCCGGCACTACCACGAGCAGCGTCACGCCGGCCGCGGGCGCCATGGACTTGGCGGCGGCGCAAGGCAGCTTTGACGCTTGGCTGCAGGACAACCGCAAGAGCTTCGAGGTGGCACTGCAGAGGTACCTGCGGCGGATCGACCTCCACTCGATTGGCAATGGCGCACAGACGGTGTCCGCCCTTTCCAACATCAAAGTCCTGCAGCGCAGCGGCCAGAAATACCTGGTGGAGATCGGCTACACCCTGCGGCGCAATGACGGCTGGGGTGAATCCAGCAGCTTCCGCGACCGCTTCCAGGTCGAGATCGTCAACGACGCGCTCACTGCCATCGAATTGGCGAGTAGCGGGGAAGGTGACGCCAGCGCGCCGGCGAGCGATCCGACGCCGGACCCAACGGAAGCGCTGGCGGCGGCCCAGGTCGAGTTCGATGGTTGGCTGGCCACCCACCAGGAGGCCTTCATGACCGCCCTGACCCGCGTCGGACGGGCGAAGGAATTCACCGCCCTGAACTACGGGATCCGCAAGGTCAGCGCGGTGTCCGCTGTCAAGGTGCTGGAGCGGCGCGAGTCGGCCTTCGTGGTGCAGCTTGACTACGACACCACCAATTCGGAGGCCTACATCAGTGGTCCCACGCGTGGCACGGCGCGCCTGCTGGTGATCCTGTCCAACGGAGAACTGCTGGACCTGCAGCCCGCTTCTTGAGCCGGACTGGACAGGGCAGGGAAAACCCGGGATAAGCGATCCCCGACCCCTTTTGGGAGGCTTCCCATAATGTTTCGTCGCCAAGTGCTCGCGGCTTTCGCGCTCGTCGCCGCTCTCTTCGTCCTTGTGCCCGCACCAACCTCCGCCAAGGACCTCGACCCGGAGAACACGCTGCTGCTCGAGCTGAAGGACGGCACAGTGCAGATCGAGATGCTGCCGGAGATCGCGCCGAAGCATGTGGCGCAGATCAAGACGCTGGTGCGCGCCGGCTTCTACGACGGCCTGGTCTGGCACCGCGTGATGGAAGGCTTCATGGCGCAGACCGGCGACCCAACCGGCACCGGCCGCGGCGATTCCGATCTGCCGAACATCAAGGCCGAGTTCTCCATGGAGCCCTTCACCCGGGGCGCCGTCGGCATGGCGCGCTCCAGCGATCCCGACAGCGGCAACAGCCAGTGGTTCATCTGCCTTGCAGACTGCCGCTTCCTCGACGGCCAGTACACGGTCTGGGGCCGTGTGGTCGAGGGCATGGAGTACGTCGACGAAATCAAGAAGGCGCCGAAGAACCGCCAGAGCGGCATGGTCGACGATCCCGACCACATCATCTCCATGCACGTCATGAAGGACATGCAGTAGCGCAGCGGAACCAGGAATGCGACGCCTGCTGCCAGCGCCGCTGCGCCGCCGGCTCAGGGCCTGGCGGCAGGCGCGTCCCTGGGGACATCGCAACGACAGCTACGCGCAGGAGGGCGAGGATCTCGTCATCGACCGCCTGCTGGGCTATCCGGCCCGGGGGTTCTATGTCGAGGTCGGCGCGCATCATCCCTGGCGCTTTTCTAACAGTTTCCGCTTCTATCGCCGCGGCTGGCGCGGCCTGCTGATCGATCCCACGCCAGGCTTAGCGGCGCTGTTCGCCCGCGCCCGGCCGGGCGATCGCTTCCTGGCCGAAGCCGCCTCCGACACCACTGGCACGCTGTCGTTCTTCTGCTTCGAAGAGGCCGCGCTGAACACCGGCGATGCGGCGACGGCGGCGGCGCAGCAGGCCGCCGGCCGCCGCCTGCTGGAACGGCGCGACATGCCCTGCCGTCCGCTGTCGGCGATGCTGGCCGAGGCACTGCCGCCGGGCCAGGCGATCGATTTCCTGTCGCTCGACATCGAGGGGCACGAGGCCGCGGCGATTCGTGGCAATGACTGGCAGCGCTTTCGCCCGCGCCTGGTGGTGGTGGAATGGCACAGCGGCCGTCGCGACCTGCTGGGGCCCTGGCAGCCCGGTGAAAGCCTGCGGCTGCTGGCCGCCGCCGGCTACCAACTGGTGGCGGTCACCGCCTCCAGCTGGTTCCTGCTGGCGGCCGAGGCCGTGGCGGCGACCGAGGGACTGATGACCCAGCCAACTGGACAGCAAGGCGCCGAGCCGCGATAACCCTTGCCTAGGCCGCGTCCCCGGCGCGCCCGAGGCCCAGCCAAGAACCGCCCGCAGCGAGGAGAGTTTTGTGACCGATACCCGCAATCCCGAGAACCACCTGGTCATCGAGCTGAAGGATGGCCCCGTCACCATCGAGCTGCTGCCCGACCTGGCGCCCAAGCACGTCGAGCGGCTGAAGAAGCTGGCGCGCGCTGGCTTCTATGACGGCACGGTGTTCCACCGCGTCATGGACGGCTTCATGGCGCAGGGTGGCGACCCCACCGGCACCGGCACCGGCGGCTCCAAGGAGCCCAACCTGCCGGCCGAGTTCACCAGCGCGGCCTTCGATCGCGGCGTCTGCGGCATGGCCCGCTCGCAGAACCCCAACAGCGCCAACAGCCAGTTCTTCATCTGCCTGGCCGACGCCCACTTCCTCAACAGCCAGTACACCGTCTGGGGCAAAGTGGTCGAAGGCATGGAGGCCGTCGACAAGATCAAGAAGGCGCCGAACCACGACCGCAGCGGCACGGTGCCGAATCCCGACAAGCTGGTATCGATGAAGGTGCTGGCCGACGCGAAGTAGGGCACGGCGCCGAATTCGCTTCCGTCTCGTCACCCTCGGGCTCGTCCCGAGGGTCCATTGTCCGGTTGGCGCTGGCGGGGTGATGGATGCTCGGAACAGGTCCGAGCATGACGGGCGAAGGCGATCGCTCGCGCTGCCCTATTCCGGGATCACGTCGACGCCGACATCGATGTCGTGGTCGCCACCGCCCACCACCACGCCGTTGATCGGCGCGACGTCACCGTAGTCGCGGCCCCAGGCGACGGTGACATGCTCCTCGCCCGGTAGCAGGTCGTTCGTGGGATCCAGGTCGACCCAGCCAAAGGGCGGCGCCCAGACGGCGAACCAGGCGTGGCTGGCGTCGGCGCCCTGCAGGCGCGCCTGGCCCGGCGGCGGGCGCGTCAGCAGATAGCCCGAGACATAGCGGGCCGGCAGGCCGCAGGCGCGCAGGCAGGCGATGCCCAGGTGCGCCAGGTCCTGGCAGACGCCGGCGCGGATTTCGAACACCCGGTCGACCGGCGTGGTCACGTCGGTCACCGTGGTGTCGTAGCGGAAGTCGCGGTGAATGCGCCGCATCAGATCGATGGCGCCAGCCAGGTAGGGCCGCCCGGGCGGAAAGCTCGGCCGCGTATAGCCCGGCAGGTCGGCGGTGAACCAGGTGTGCTCGGAATCGAACAGGAAGGGTACGGCGCCCCGTGCCGCCTCGTCCGCCGGGACTTCCAGCAACTGCACGACGGCCTCCCAGGGCAGGCTGGCATTGCCGTCGGGCGGCGCGCCGGCGGCCACGGTCACGTGACTCTCCGCCAGGATTTCCAGCGTATCGTGACTCTCGTCCAGGGTGAGCCACTCCGCCAGGTTGCCGAAGGCGTCGCTGCGGCGCAGATGCTCGGCCGGTGGCGGCGTCACCCGCACCACGGTGCTGTGCACCTGCTGGCGCGGCGTGGTGCGCGGCTCCAGGTGCAGCAGGTGCTGCGAATGCGACACCTGCTGCAGGTATTGGTAGGTCGTGCGGTGGCGGACCAGGTAGCGCATCAGATGTAATGCCCACCCAGCGCGTCGAGGCGCGGGGCCGAGCCGGCGCGACGATTGGTCGAGTGCCGGAAGTAGGTCTGCGTAATCACGTCGCTCAGCCGCGTCGTCGAGTCCTGCACCAGCTGCAGCAGCTCCGACAGCTGCTCGCGGCGGCCGCTGGCGTCCTGCCGCGCCAGGCGCAGCGGGTCGGCATTGGCCAGGCGCTGCAGCAGCTGCCCGACGACCTTGCGGTCCTGGCCGCGCGCCTGGGTCAGGTTGCTGCGCGGCAGCTGCGCGACGTGGGCCTGCAGCGTCTCGACCTGGAAGGCGACCGAGCGTGGGTTGGCCTCGTCGAGCAGCAGCAGGTCGATCACCGGCGCCGCCTGGAAGACGCCGAAGTAGCGATAGCGATAGGTCATGCCGCTGTCGGCGATCTCCAGCAGCAGCTGCAGCTCCGCCGTCTCGTCGCCCTCGGGCGTGACCAGCAGCTGGCGCTGTAGCCAGGCCAGGTTGGCGGCGCGCTCGATACGGCGGCCCAGCTCGAGGAACAGATAGTTGCGGCCACGCGTGGTGTTCTCCGCCACCAGGCCAGACAGCGCCGCGGTGCGCCGCACTAGGCCGTCGAGGTAGCTCTGCGCGTCGGCTGCCTCCGGCGTCTCGTCGTCCTCCAGATCGGGATGCGGCAGGCCCTCGCCGCTGGTGAAGGACAGGATGCTGCGCCAGGTGTCGAGCGACAGGCGGTCGCGTACCGCCCAGCCGGTGCGCTGCACGCTGACCAGCAGGCGCTGCAGTCCGAAGGAGCGGCGGCGCGCGAAGATCGCCGCCATCAGCTTGTCCGACAGGCTGCTGACGTCGGCCTCCTCCGCCTCGGCCGTTGCGCTGTCGCTGACCTGCGCCTGCGGCACCAGCAGGCGGCGGGCCAGGCCGGCGGCGGTGGCGCTGGCCGCCAGGTTGGTATCGTCACCCAATCGCCGCAGCACGGCGCGCAGCACCCGCACCAGCTGCTCGGCGCGCTCGGTGTAGCGGCCGAGCCAGAAGAGGTTGTCCATGGCGCGGCTCGGCGCCTCGTCGGCCTGGCGGCGGATGGCCTGCGGTTCCTCGACCGAGCGCAGCAGGGTGAAGCCGTCGGACGGGCCCTCGCCCAGCACCCAGGTGTCCTTGCTGGCGCCGCCGGACTGCATGGTGATGGCGCGGGTGTCGGCGTCGGGCGCCACGCGGGTCAAGCCGCCTGGCATTACGACATAGCCCTGCGGGGTCCAGGCGACGAAGGCGCGCAAGGCGGCGGTGCGCGGCACCAGGCGGCCGTCCTCCAGGGTCGGCGCGGTACCCAGCGGCAGCACCTCCTGCGCCACCAGCGTGGCACCGCGGCGATGCAGCAGGTCGACCAGGCGGTCGCGGCCGGTCTCGTCCAGGTCGCGCCAGAAGCGCGCGGTCGAACCCTTGGCATAGAGCGGTCGCGCATCGAAGGCGTCGCGGAAGACGTAGCGATCAGGTTCCGCCAGCGCGGCGCGGCGATGCGCCGTGTGGCCGCACCACAGCGCCGTTTCAGCGTTCAGCAGCAGCTCTTCGCCGAACAGCGCGCGGCACAGCGTGGGCAGCACCGCGGCCATGCCGGGGCTGCCGACCAGGCCACCGCCCAGGGCGTTGGCGATCACCACCTTGCCGGCCCGCGCGGCCTCTACCAGGCCAGGCACACCGAGGGCCGAATCGCTGCGGAACTCGATCGGATCGGCGAAGTCGCTGTCGACCCGGCGCACGATGACGTCGATCGGCTCCAGCCCGGCCAGGGTCTTCAGGAAGACGCCGCCCTCGCGCACCGCCAGGTCGTCGCCCTCGACCAGCGTCAGTCCCAGGTAGCGGGCCAGGTAGGCATGCTCGAAATAGGCCTCGTTGTAGGGGCCGGGCGACAGCAGCACGCCACGCGGCTGTGACTGCGACGACAGCCCCAGCACCGACTCGCGGAAAGCATTGAAGAACTGCGCCACGCGATGCACGCCGAGGTCGCGAAACAGGTCCGGGAAGGCCTGGCTGACGACGATGCGGTTTTCCAGCGCATAGCCGGCGCCGGCCGGGGCGTCGGCGCGCTCCGCCAGCACGATCCAGCGGCCGTCCGGCGCGCGCGCCAGATCGGCGGCATAGAGGTGGACCCGCACGCCACCCGGCGGTGTGGTGCCGATCAGCGGGCGCAGGAACTGCGGATGGCCCTCGACCAGGTGCGGTGGCAGCAGGCCCTGTGCGTTCAGCCGGCGCGCGCCATAGACGTCGGCCAGGATGGCGTCGGCCAGGCGGGCTCGCTGGATCAGCCCGGCCTCCAGGCTGGCCCATTCCCGCGCATCGATGATGTAGGGGACGAGGTCAAGCTCCCAGGGCCGCGCCTCGCCCTCCGCCTCGTCATAGACATTGTAGGTGACGCCGTTCTCGCGGATCAGGCGGCGGGCGGCGGCGACCTGCCCGGCGTGCTCGGCCGGGTCCAGCGCCGCAAGCTCGCGCAGCAGCAGCGCCCAGCCCGGACGCGGCTGCCCCTTGGCATCGACCAGGGCGTCGAAGCGGCCCGGCGCCGGGCGATAGTCCGTTGTGGCGTTTGCTGTGCTGGCGGCGATGGTGGCGGGCTCGGGCATCATCTGGGGGCTGCGCGGGCTCGCGGGGTGAGCGGCTGGTTCAGGGGAAACGCCGAAGGTCCAGCGTCAGCGGGAACTCCGGATTGATGACCGGCTGGGCAGGCTCGAAGCTTCCGCCGGTGAAGCCGAAGGGCTCGAAGCGCGCCAGTCGCCGGCCTTCCGCCTCGTTGGCGTTGACCGGGAAGACACTGTAGTTGCGCCCGCCCGGGTGCGCCACATGATAGGTGCAGCCACCGATCGACCGGCGGCGCCAGGCGTCCCAGATCTCGAAGGTCAGCGGCGCGTGCGGTGGGATGGTCGGGTGCAACTCGTGCGCCGCCATCCAGGCGCGGTAGCGCACCCCGGCCACCGCCTCGCCCTTGGTCCCGGTCGGTGTCAGCGGGGCGGCGTGGCCATTGACCAGCACCAGGTGGCGCCCCTCGGTCATGCCGCTGACCTTGACCTGCAGCCGCTCGACCGAGGAGTCGACGAAGCGCACCGTGCCGCCGATCGCCCCCTCCTCGCCCATCACGTGCCAGGGCTCCAGCGCCTGGCGCAGCTCCAGTCCGACGCCCTCGTAGTCCACCGCGCCATAGGTCGGGAAGCGGAAGGCCCAGTGCGGCAGGAACCAGTCGGCCTCGATCGGGAAGCCGGCGGCCTGCATGTCGGCGGCGATGTCGGCGATGTCCTGCCAGATGTAGTGCGGCAGCATGAAGCGGTCGTGCAGCGCGGTGCCCCAGCGCACCAGCGGGGCGGGAAAGGGCTCGCGCCAGAAACGCGCGATCAGCGCGCGGATCAGCAGTCCCTGCGCCAGGCTCATGCGCGCGTGCGGCGGCATCTCGAAGCCGCGGAACTCGACCAGCCCCAGGCGGCCGGTCGGACCGTCCGGCGAGTAGAGCTTGTCGATGCAGATTTCCGAACGGTGTGTATTGCCCGAGGCATCGATCAGCAGGTTGCGGAAGATGCGATCCACCAGCCAGGGTGGCGGCGTGGCGTGCGAGCGCTCGGGGATCTCCTTGAAGGCGATCTCCAGCTCGTAGAGCTGGTCGTGCCGCGCCTCGTCGACGCGCGGCGCCTGGCTGGTCGGGCCGATGAACAGGCCGGAGAAGAGGTAGCTCATCGCCGGGTGGTTCTGCCAGAAGGCGATCAGGCTGCGCAGCAGGTCGGGGCGGCGCAGGAAGGGGCTGTCCGGCGGCGTGGCGCCACCGACCACGATGTGGTTGCCGCCGCCGGTGCCGGTGTGGCGCCCGTCGAGCATGAACTTCTCGCTGCCCAGGCGGGTCTGCCGCGCCTCCTCGTAGATCACCTCGGTGATCTCCACCTGCTCGCGCCAGCTGTGCGCCGGGTGAATGTTGACCTCGATGACGCCGGGGTCGGGCGTCACCTTGATGACGTTGATGCGCGGGTCGTAGGGCGGCGGATAGCCCTCGATGTGGATCGGCTGGTTCAGCTCGGCGGCGGCGTCTTCCACCGCGGCCACCAGGTCCAGGTAATCCTCCACCGTCTCCGCCGGAGGCAGGAAGATGCAGAGCCGGCCGTCGCGCGGCTCGACCGTCAGCGCGGTGCGCACGCTGGCGCCGACGCCGGGGCTGACGGGCGACTCCTGCTCCAGACGCTTCACCCGCTGCTGCCATTGCCGCGAGGTCGTGGCGCCGGCCAGGAAGGGCTGGCGCGCCCGGTCAGGCTCGGGCAGCGGCGGCAGGTCCTGCATGGGATCCTGCGGGATGATCTGCGGGAAGCTGGCCGGCGGGATGTAGGCCAGCGAGCCCAACGGCAGGCGGAAGCCGACCGGCGAGTCGCCCGGCGCTAGGAACAGCTTGCCCTTGCGCAGGTTCCACAGCTCGGAGCGCCAACCGCGCCGCTGGTCTGGCGCATTCCAGCGCTGCACCGGCAGCACGAAACCGGTCGGCGTCTTCAGCCCACGGGTGAAGACCTGCGCCAGGCGGGCGCGCTCCTCCTTGTCCTCGAGCTTGGAATCGAAGGGGTCGACGTTGACCGGCAGCTCCTGCTCCTTGCCCAGGTAATGCCAGGGATCCTCGTAGGCCGGCAGCGCGTAGCTCGGCGGCAGGTCGAGGCGCCGGGCAATGCCCTGGGTCAGGCGCTCGGCATCGGCGACGCTGGGCGCATGATCCTGCTTCTCGCGCGCCACGCGCGCCGGGTCCTGCCACAGCGGCCGGCCGTCGCCGCGCCAGTAGAGCGCGAAGGCCCAGCGCGGCAGCGGCTCGCCCGGATACCACTTGCCCTGGCCATAATGCAGCAGCCCGCCGGGCGCGAAGCGATCGCGCAGCCGGCGGATCAGGCTGTCGGCGAAGGCGCGCTTGGTCGGGCCAACCGCCGCGGTGGTCCACTCGGCGCCCTCCATGTCGTCGATCGACACGAAGGTCGGCTCGCCGCCCATGGTCAGGCGCACGTCCTCGGCGCGCAGGATTTCGTCGACCTTGTCGCCCAGCTGGTCGATGCGTGCCCAAGTCGCGTCGTCATAGGGCTTGGTGACGCGCGGCGTCTCGTGGACGCGGGCGACCGACATCTCGTGCTCAAAGGTGACCTCGCACTCGTCGACCGCGCCGGAGATCGGCGCCGCCGCCACCGGATCGGCGGCGCAGGCCAGCGGGATGTGTCCTTCGCCGGCGAAGAGGCCTGAGGTGGCATCGAGGCCGACCCAGCCGGTGCCCGGCAGGAAGACCTCGCACCAGGCGTGCAGGTCGGTGAAGTCGTGGTCGGTGCCACTGGGCCCGTCCAGCGCCTTCACATCGGGGGTGAGCTGGATCAGGTAGCCGGAGGCGAAGCGCGCGGCCAGGCCCAGGTGGCGCAGCAGCTGCACCAGCAGCCAAGCGGTGTCGCGGCAGGAGCCCAGCTTCTTCTGCAGGGTCTCTTCCGGCGCCTGGATGCCAGGCTCCATGCGGATGACATAGCCGATGTCGCCCTGCAGGCGGGCGATCAGCTCATAGAGGAAGCCGGTGGTCGGGCGCGGCGTGCGCGAGATGCCGGCCAGGTAGTCGTGGAAACGGGCGCCCAGCTCCAGCTTGCGCAGGTAGGGCCTGAGCTCGACTTCCAGCGCCGGCTCGTAGGTGAAGGGAAAGGTCTCCGCCTCAGGCTCCAGGAAGAAGTCGAAGGGATTGACCACGTCGAGCGCGGCCACCAGGTCGACCTCGACGGTGAAGTGCTCGGTCTTCTCCGGGAAGACCACGCGGGCCAGCCAGTTCGACTGCGGGTCCTGCTGCCAGTTGAGGAAATGCGGCTCGGGCGAGATCTTTAGCGAATAGCTGACGATCGGCGTGCGGCAATGCGGCGCCGGCCGCAGCCGGATGACCTGCGGCGACAGTTCGACCAGCCGGTCGTAGCGATAGGTCGTGACGTGGTGGATGGCGGCCTGAATCGTCATGGCGGGGGGAGTATGGAGCGCGCAGCCCCCAGCCGCTAGTGCTGCGCTGCACAAATCTTATGGCCCGCCACCAGCCATTGCAGACCTGGCGCAAGATCGTAGCGACGAAGAGGACCCGCGGTCCAGCCTACGCCGCCTGCCCCACCGTCGGCGCCGGCAGGTCTTCGTCGGCGCGGTGGCAGGCCACCAGGCGGCCATCGACCTCGCGCAGCTCCGGCCGCTCGATCTTGCAGATGTCGATGGCGAAGGGGCAGCGGCGGTGGAAGGCGCAGCCGGGCGGCGGGTTCAACGGCGACGGCAGCTCGCCCTGCACGGCCAGGCGCTGGCGGCGGTGTGTCGGATCGGTCGAGGGCGTGGAGCCCAGCAACGCCCGGGTATAGGGATGGCGCGGTGCCGAGAAGATGGCGTCGCGGGTCCCCTGCTCCACCGCGCGGCCCAGGTACATGACCATCACCCGCTCGGCGATGTGGCGCACCACCGAGAGGTCGTGGCTGATGAAGAGATAGGCGAGCTTGAACTCCTCCTGCAGGTCCATCAGCAGGTTCAGCACCTGCGCCTGCACCGAGACGTCGAGCGCCGAGACCGGCTCGTCCGCCACCACCAGCTTGGGGTTCAGCACCAGCGAGCGGGCAATGGCGATGCGCTGGCGCTGGCCGCCGGAGAACATGTGCGGATAGCGGTCGAAGTGCTCGGGGCGCAGGCCGACCTTGGCCATCATGGCGCGCACCTTGTCCGCCCGCTCGGCCGGCGAGAGCTTGGTGTTGATCACCAGCGGCTCGCCGATGATGGCGCTGACCTTGCGGCGTGGGTTGAGCGAGCCGTAGGGGTCCTGGAAGACAATCTGCACGCCCTGGCGCAGGGTCTTCAGCTCCTGCTTGCCAGCACGGGCCACCGGCTGGCCTTCGAGCAGCAGCTCGCCGCTGGTCGGCGGCTCGATCATGGTGACCAGGCGCGCCAGGGTGGACTTGCCGCAGCCGCTCTCGCCGACAACGGCCAGGGTGCGGCCAGCTTCCAGCTGGAAAGACACGCCGGCCAGCGCCTTGACCGTCGCCGGTTCGCCGAACATGCCGCGCTTGATGTTGTAGTGGCGCGTCAGGTCACGCGCCTCCAGCACCGGCTGGGTCATGTGCTGGCCCCCAGCAGCTCGGGATGCGTGACGCCGGCACCATCGGCGGGTTGACCGTTAATCAGCGGGCGGAAGCAACGCAGCCGGCCGTCGCCATCGGCCTCCAGCGCCGGCCGCTGCTGCCAGCAGTGCTCCACCGCATAGGCGCAGCGTGGCGCGAAGAGGCAGCCGGCCGGACGGTCGCCGATGCCCGGTACCACGCCGGGGATGGTCGGCAGTCGGTGCTTGCCGAAGGAACGCGCCGGCAGCGCCGCCAGCATGGCCTCGGCATAGGGATGGCGCGGCGCGGCGAACAGCGGCTCGACCGCGCGCTCCTCCACCTGCTGGCCGGCGTACATCACGTTCACCCGCTGCGCCGTCTCGGCGATCACCCCCATGTCGTGGGTGATCAGGATCAGCGCCATGCCGCGCTCGCGCTGCAAGCGGGTCAACAGGTCGAGGATCTGCGCCTGGATGGTGACGTCGAGTGCCGTGGTCGGCTCGTCGGCGATCAGCAGGCGCGGATCGCAGGACAGCGACATGGCGATCATGATGCGCTGGTTCATGCCGCCCGACATCTGGTGCGGGAAGGAATTCAACCGGCGCGCGGCATCGGGAATGCCGACCAGGTCCATCATCTCGATCGCGCGCTGGCGCAGCGCCTTCCTGCTGCCGCCCAGATGGGTCTGCATCGCCTCGATGATCTGGAAGCCGACAGTGAAGCAGGGATTCAGGCTGGTCATGGGCTCCTGGAAGATCATGGCAATGTCCTTGCCCACGAGCTTCCGCCGCGCCTCCGGCTTCAGGGTCAGCAGGTCGACACCGTCGAAGGCCATGACGTCGGCCTCCACCGTCGCGGTCCAGGGCAGCAGCCCCATGACCGCCAGCATGGTCACGCTCTTGCCCGAGCCGGATTCGCCGACCACGCCCAGCAGGTCGCCTTCGCCGACCGCCAGGTCGATGCCGTCCACCGCGCGGAAGGGGCCGCGCGCCGTGGCGAAGGTGACCGACAGGTTGCGGATCTCGAGCAGCGCCATGGGCTCAGCTCCGCTTCAGCTTGGGATCGAAGGCGTCGCGCAGACCGTCGCCCATCAGGTTGAAGGCCAGTACCGAGATCAGGATCATCAGGCCCGGCAACGTCACCACCCACCACTTGTCGGTGGCGATGAACTCGCGCGCGTCGGCCAGCATGGTGCCCCACTCCGGCGTCGGCGGTTGCGCGCCCATGCCAAGGAAGCCCAGCGCCGCGGCATCGAGCACCGCGGTGGAAAAGCTGAGGGTCGCCTGCACGATCATCGGACCCAGGCAGTTCGGCAGCACGGTGATGAACATCAGTCGCCAGATCGAGGCGCCGGCGACCCGGCTGGCGGTGACGTAGTCGCGCTGCAGCTCGCCCAGCGCCGAGGCTCGCGTCAGGCGCACGAAGTGCGGCAACAGCACGATGGCGATGGCGATCATGGCATTGTCGAGCGATGGCTTCTGGAACAGCGCCACCAGCACCAGCGCCAGCAGCAGGCTGGGAAAGGCCAGGATGATGTCCATCAGCCGCAGGATCATGGTGGCGATGAAGCGCGGCGCGAAGGCCGCGGCCAGTCCCAGTGAGACGCCGACCGAGATGGAGATCGACACCACGATGCAGCCGATCAGCATGGAGTACTGCGCGCCCTTGATCAGCCGCGAGAGCATGTCGCGGCCTGTCGGGTCGGTGCCCAGCACGAACTCCCAGCTACCGCCGCTGTCATAGGCAGGGGGCGGCAGGCGGGTCCACTGCCCCATCCACTGGAAAAAATCTTCGCCGCTGACCCAGCCCGGCGGCTTCAGCTCCTGGCCGCGATACTGCTGCGTGGGATCGTGCGGCACGATGTAGTCGGCGAAGATCGCCATCAGGATGATGGCCACGACGATGCGCAGCCCCCAGACCGCGCCGCGGTTCTCGCTGAAGTAGTGCCAGAACTCCTGCAGCGGCGTCATCGGCTTGGACGGCTGCTCGGCGCGGGCGACGGTGGCGGGAAGGACGCTCTCGCTCATGCTTCGCTACCTCGCGTGCCGGATGCGCGGGTTGATCAGCCCATAGAGCAGGTCGACCAGCAGGTTGACCAGCATGATCAGGGTGGCGATCAGCAGCAGTGCTGCCTGGACCGTGATGTAGTCGCGGCGACGGATCGCCTCCAGCACCCACTTGCCGACGCCGGGCCAGGAGAACACCGTCTCGGTCAGGATCGCGCCCGCCATCAGCAGGCCGACCTGCAGGCCGATGACAGTGATCACCGGGATCAGGGCGTTGCGCAAGGCATGCACCCAGACGATGCGGCGCGGCGACAGGCCCTTGGCCCGCGCTGTGCGGACATAGTCCTCGCCCAGCACCTCGAGCATGGCCGAGCGGGTCTGGCGCGCCACCACGGCCAGCGGCACGGTACCCAGTACGATGCCCGGCAGGATCAGGTGCCGTAGCGCCGAGACGAAGGCGTCCCAATTGCCGATCAGCAGCGAGTCCACGGTGAGAAACCCGGTGACTGGCTTGATGAAGTACTTCAGGTCGATGCGGCCCGACACCGGCGTCCAGCCCAACAGGTTCGGGTTGGAGAACAGCAGGATCAGCAGCAGGCCCCACCAGAAGATCGGCATGGAGTAGCCGGTGAGCGAGATGCCCATCATGGTGTGGTCGAAGATCGAGCCACGTTTTCGCGCCGCCAGAATGCCGGCCGGCAGGCCGATGCAGACAGCGAAGATCATGGCGAAGAACGAGAGTTCCAGCGTCGCCGGGAAGAGCTGGAAGAAGTCCTCCAACACCGGCTTGTGGGTGGCGTAGGAAACCCCGAGATCGCCCTGCAGCAGGTCGCCGATGAAGCTGACGTACTGTTCGTGCAGCGGCCGGTCGAGGCCCATTTCGTGCATCAGGCGCGCGTGGCGCTCGGGGCTGACCCCGCGCTCGCCGGCACGCACCTCGATGGGATCGCCTGGGATCAGGCGGATGAAGAAGAAGGCGCAGAGCGTGACGCCCAGAAAGGTGGGTATCAAAAGCCCGATGCGCGTGGCGATGAAGCGGATCATGCCCTGACGGGGTCGGCGGCCCCTCGGTTCTCTTTAGGCGACCGGGCCCCACCATCCCCTCACAGGGGATGGTGGGGCCGCGGCCTGGAACCGTTACTGACCGTTACCGGCCCTTACTCCTTGATGTCGACGCCGTAGAAGATGTGCGCGCCGAAGGGCGATATCTTGAAATCCACCACTTCCTTACGCACCGGCTTGAACACCACCGAGTGGGCGATGGTCACCCAGGGATCTTCCTTCTTGAAGACGACCTGAGCCTCTTCGTAGAGCTTGGTGCGCTCGCCGACATCGGCCGTCCGTTTGGCAGCCGTCACCAGATCGTTGAACTCCTTGTTGCACCAGCGCGCGCGGTTGGTGCCGTCCTTGGCCGCGTCGCAGCCAAGCAGGGTGTTCAGGAAGTTGTCCGGGTCGCCGTTGTCGCCCGTCCAGCCCAGCAACACGGTGTCGTGCTCGCCGTTCTTGGAGCGCTTCAGGTACTCGGCCCAGTCGAAGGTGACGATTTCGGCGGTAACGCCGACCGCCGCCCAATCGGCCTGGATCATCTCGGCCATACGGCGGGCGTTCGGGTTATAGGGACGCTGCACCGGCATGGCCCAGATGTTGGTCTTCAGATCCTTGATGCCAGCGTCGGCCAGCATCTTCTTGGCCGCTGCCGGATCGTAGGGATCGTCGACCACCGCGTTGTTGTAGGACCAGATGGTAGGCGGGATCGGGTTCTTCGCCGCCACGCCGGCGCCCTGGAACACGACGTCGATGATGGCCTGCTTGTTGATGGCCATCGCCAGCGCCTTGCGCACGCGGGTGTCAGTGAAGGGCGCCTTCTCGGTATTGAAGGCCAGGTAGCCGACATTCAGGCCTTCCTGGGTCATCAGGTTGATGTCGGGATTCTTCGACATCTGCTCGAGATCGGCCGGGTTCGGATAGGGCATCAGATGGCATTCGCCGGCCTGCACCTTCTGCCAGCGCACCGAGGCATCGGGCGTGATGGCATAGATCAGGTCGTCGATGGCGGCCTTGCCCTCGTAGTAGTCAGGGTTGGCGGCGTAGCGGATCACCGCGTCCACCTGATAGTCGACCAGCTGGAAGGGTCCGGTGCCGACCGGGTTGGTATCGAGCTTCTCCGGCGTGCCGGCGGCCAGCATCTTGTCGGCGTACTCGGCTGACATGATGGAGGCGAAGTCCATGCCGAGGTTGGCGATCATCGGCGCCTCGGAAGCGTTCAGCACGAACCTGACCGTGTGGTCATCGACCTTTTCGATGGCCTTGATCAGGGTGTTCATGCCCATGCCTTCGAAGTACTCGTAGCTGCCGCCCGAGACCGCGTGGTAGGGGTTGTTCACATCCAACTGCCGCGTGAAGCTGAACACTACGTCGTCCGCGTTGAAATCGCGGCTCGGCGTGAAGTCGGCGGTGGTCTGCCACTTCACACCCTGGCGCAGGTGGAAGGTGTAGGTCATGCCGTCATCCGACACCTCCCAGCTTTCCGCCAGGCCCGGCATGATCCGGGTGGTGCCACGCTCGAAGTCGACCAGCCGGTTGTAGATCGGGCGGGCCGAGGCGTCGAAGGTCGTGCCGGCGGTGAAGAGCGAGGGATTGAAGCCCTCGGGGCTGCCTTCGGAGCAGAAGACCAGCGTCTTGGCCTCGGCACCGACCGAGAATGCCAGGGTCATGGCCAGAGCGGCCGAAGCAAAGAGAATACGTTTCAAGTTAAGTCTCCCCATAGTCCTCCGGGTTTGCTTGCTTTTGTTCCGGTCGGACGCTCGGCAAGCGGCGAGCGCCGCGATGCGTGGTCAAGCTAGGCGGCTTCAATTGCAGCCGTCAATAGAGCGGAGGGAGAAGCCCGCACAACAGCGCGCCGCCGCCCGACCGTGATCACAGGCGGCTGGCCGCCCAATTCATTGGGCGCGCGAATACATCGGCCGCCAAGGCACGTGCCACGCGAACGGCAGTTTATGCGTGCAGAGAGTCGTCAGACCGCCGCCAGCGCCTGTTCGATGGCTGCCAGCGCGGCGGCTGCCTGCGCGCCATCGGGTCCGCCGGCCTGGGCCAGGTCGGGACGTCCGCCGCCGCCCTTGCCGCCCACCGCCTCGACGCCGGCACGCACCAGCTTGACTGCGTCCAGCCGGCCGGTCAGATCGGCGGTGACGCCGACCACCAGCGAGGCCTTGCCGTCCGCCGTCGCCACCAGGGCAACGACGCCGGAGCCGACTTGCTTCTTCAATTCGTCGGCCAGCGGCTTCAGGTCCTTCGCCGGCATGTCGGCCAGCACCCGGCCGATGAAGCCGACGCCGCCGACCTGGCGGATCTCCTGCGCCTGCGACTGGCCACCGCTGGCCGCCAGCTTGCGGCGCAGCTCGCCGACCTCGCGCTCCAGGCGCTTGCGCTCCTCGAGCAGCGCGGCGACCCGGGCCGGCAGCTCAGCCGGCGGCGCCCTGAGGGCCGCCGCGGTCTGTGCCAGCAGCTCGTTCTGCCGCTCGGCCCATTCCAGCGCGCCCTCACCAGTTACCGCCTCCAGGCGGCGCACGCCCGAAGCCAGCGCCGATTCCGACAGCAGCTTGAAGAAGCCGATGTCGCCGGTGCGGCTGACGTGGGTGCCGCCGCAGAGCTCGACCGAATAGTGCTGTCCGGCCTTGTCCGGATCGTCGCCACCCATCGAGAGGACGCGCACCTCCTCGCCGTACTTCTCGCCGAACAGCGCCATGGCGCCGGCGGCCACCGCCTCGTCCGGTGTCATCAGCGTGGTGCCGACCGGGGAGTTCTGCCGGATGCGCTGGTTGACCTCCTGCTCGATGGCCTTGAGGTCCTCTTCGCTGATCGCCGCCGGGTGGCTGATGTCGAAGCGCAGGCGATCGGGCGCCACCAGCGAGCCCTTCTGCGTGACGTGGCCGCCCAGGCGTCGCCGCAACGCCGCGTGCAGCAGATGCGTCGCCGAATGGTTGGCGCGCAGCCGGGCGCGGCGCTGGCCATCGACCCGCAGCTCCACCGCGTCGCCAACCTTGAGCGTACCGTGCGTCAGGCGACCCTGGTGGACCACCAGGTCGCCCAGCTTCTTCTGCGTGTCGCTGACCGCGACCGCGGCGCCCTGGGCGGAAAAGATCGCCCCGGCATCGCCCATCTGGCCACCGGACTCGCCATAGAAGGGCGTCTGGTTCAGCACCAGCGCCACCTCGTCACCGGCCGACGCGCTCTCGACCGCCTGGCCGCCGACCACGATGGCCTTGACGATGCCCTCGGCACTCTCGGTGTCGTAGCCCAGGAAATCGGTGGCGCCGACCTGCTCGCGGATCTCGAACCAGACCCGCTCGGTCGCCGCGTCGCCGCTGCCGGCCCAGGCCTTGCGCGCGGCGGCGCGCTGCCGCTCCATCGCCTGGTCGAAGCCGGCTTGGTCCACGGTGCGCCCCTGGCCGCGCAGGATGTCCTGCGTCAGATCCAGCGGGAAGCCGAAGGTGTCGTAGAGCTTGAAGGCCAGCTCGCCGTCCAGCGGCTGCTTCTCACCAAGCGAGGCAGTCGCTTCGTCCAGCATCTTCAGGCCGCGGTCCAACGTGTCCTTGAAGCGGGTCTCCTCCAGCTTCAAGGTCTCGCGCACCAGCGCCTCAGCGCGCTGCAGCTCGGGATAGGGCTGGCCCATGGCGCTGACCAGCGCCGGCACCAGGCGGTGCATCAGCGGCTCCTTGCAGCCCAGCTTGTGCGCATGGCGCATGGCGCGCCGCATGATGCGGCGCAGCACATAGCCGCGGCCCTCGTTCGACGGCAGCACGCCGTCGGCGATGAGGAAGGCGGAGGAGCGCAGGTGGTCGGCGATGACACGGTGCGAGACCGCGTGCACGCCGTCCGGCGACTGGCCCGAGGCCTCGGCCGAAGCCTCGATCAGGCCGCGCATCAGGTCGATGTCGTAGTTGTCGTGCTTGCCCTGCAGCACCGCCGCCAGGCGCTCCAGTCCCATGCCGGTGTCGATCGAGGGACGCGGTAGCGCGATGCGCTGCTCCTTCGTCACCTGTTCGAACTGCATGAAGACCAGGTTCCAGATCTCGATAAAGCGGTCGCCGTCGGCGTCGGGGCTGCCCGGCGGACCGCCGGGGATGCGGGGGCCGTGGTCGTAGAAGATTTCCGAGCAGGGACCGCAGGGGCCAGTATCGCCCATGGCCCAGAAGTTGTCCGAGGTGGCGATGCGGATGATGCGCTCGTCCGGCAGCCCGGCGATCTTCTTCCAGAAGCCGAAGGCCTCGTCGTCGGTGTGATAGACCGTGACCGTCAGCTTGTCCTTGGACAGGCCGTATTCCTTGGTGATCAGGGTCCAGGCCAGCTCGATCGCGCGCTCCTTGAAGTAGTCGCCGAAGGAGAAGTTGCCCAGCATCTCGAAGAAGGTGTGGTGGCGCGCGGTGTAGCCGACGTTCTCCAGGTCGTTATGCTTGCCGCCGGCGCGCACGCACTTCTGCGCCGTCGCCGCGCGGCTGTAGTCGCGCTTCTCCTGCCCGGTGAAGACGTTCTTGAACTGCACCATGCCGCTGTTCACGAACATCAGGGTCGGGTCGTTGCGCGGCACCAGCGGCGAGGAGGCCACGACGGCGTGGCCTTCCCGGCGGAAATAGTCGAGGAAGCGGCTGCGGATCTCGGTGGTCGTGGTCATCGGCTGGCGCCGTCCTGGTCGGCCGCGACGCCCGGCGATCCCGGGCGGTCGCACCGCCGGGGTCGGACGCCCTGGTCATTTCGCGTTGCACAAAGAGCGGACGCGGGTTGTAGCGCCCAGGGCCGGGCGCTGTAAAGCAAAGGGCGCGCGGCCCGGCAGGGCCCGCCGCCGGGTACCCCGGCATACCAAACGGACCGGCCGGGCGGACCGCCCATAATCCCCTGCGACCACGCACCCCTTGGCGGACCACGGGTACTTCGGCTAGAAGCCGGCGCCATGGAACAGCGTCTCTCCCGCTTGGCCGCCTGTCGCCGCGCGCTCGCCGGCTTGGTGACCCTCCTCCTCCTCGGTGCGGCTCTGCCCACCGTGGTCCAGGCCGACTCGGCCAACCACCTTCAGCTGGCCGCCGATCCGACGCCGGCACCTGCCCCCGCACCGGCGGCCGACGCCGCACCGGCGCAGGACCCCAACACGACCCTGGGCGAGAAGTTCGGCGACTGGCAGACCGTTTGCCAGAAGGTGTCCGAAAAGGAATCGCTCTGCGGCAACGTGCAGGAAGTGAAGACCAAGGACGGCAAGCTCGCGCTCTGGGCCGCCTTCGGCTACTTCCAGGCCAACACCGGGCCGGTGCTGATCCTGCGCCTGCCCTATGACCTGACCGATCCGCCGGCTGGCTTCCGCGTCGCCAACGGCATGCAGCTAGCGGTCGATGGCAGCGGCCAGATCTCGGTCCCGGTCGAAATCTGCGCCCCCGGCGGCTGCCAGCTTGGCGTGCTGCTGGAGGACAAGTTCGTCACCGCGCTGAAGGGCGGCAACAAGCTGAACATCACGGTGCCGCTGTCGACCGGACAGACCGCCACCATCAACCTGTCGCTCAAGGGCTTCACCGCCGCTTACGACTCGCTGAAGAAGCCGCAGTAGCCAGGCGAACCGGTCGCCGGCGACGCCGGCAGCGCAACGACAAACGACAAAGGGCGGCTCCCAGTAGGAGCCGCCCTTTTCACGTCAGGGCTGGCGCAGCGCGCAATTGGCAGTGCGCCCTACTCGTCGCCCACCGCCGCGGCACCGCCCTCTTCGTCGCCGCCCAGCATGGCGCCGGCCACGCCGGTGGCGTTGGCCCGCACCTTGGCCTCGATCGAGGCGGCGACCTCGGGGTGTTCTTTCAGGAAGGTCTTGGAGTTCTCGCGGCCCTGGCCGATGCGCTGGCCGTCATAGGAGAACCAGGCGCCGGACTTCTCGACGATGCCGGCCTTGACACCCAGGTCGATCAGCTCGCCAGTCTTCGAGATGCCCTCGCCATAGGTGATGTCGAACTCCACCACCCGGAAGGGCGGCGCCATCTTGTTCTTCACCACCTTGACCTTGGTCTGGTTGCCGACCACGACGTCCTTGTCCTTGATCGCACCGATGCGGCGGATGTCGAGGCGGACCGAGGCATAGAACTTCAGCGCGTTGCCGCCGGTGGTGGTCTCCGGATTGCCGAACATCACGCCGATCTTCATGCGGATCTGGTTGATGAAGATCACCAGAGTGTTGGACTTGGAGATCGAGGCCGTCAGCTTGCGCAGCGCCTGGCTCATCAGGCGGGCCTGCAGGCCGGGCAGCTGGTCGCCCATCTCGCCCTCCAGTTCGGCGCGCGGCACCAGGGCGGCCACCGAATCGACCACCAGCACGTCGACCGCGCCGGAGCGCACCAGCGTGTCGGCGATCTCCAGCGCCTGCTCGCCGGTGTCGGGCTGTGAGATCAGCAGCTCGTCGACATTGACGCCTAGCTTCTTGGCATAGGAGGGATCCATGGCGTGCTCGGCATCGACATAGGCACAGGTGCCGCCGGTCTTCTGCGCCTCGGCCACCACGTGCAGCGCCAGCGTGGTCTTGCCCGAGCTCTCCGGCCCGTAGATCTCGACGACGCGGCCCTTCGGCAGGCCGCCGATGCCGAGCGCGATGTCGAGCCCCAGCGAGCCGGTGGAAATGACCTCGGCGTCGACCAGGGTGCCGGCGCCCAGCTTCATCACCGAGCCCTTGCCGAAGGCGCGCTCGATCTGCGTGAGCGCCGCCTGCAATGCTTTCTGCTTGTCCACGCTTCCCCCTTCGACCAGCCGCAAACTGCTTTGAGACATAACTTCGGTCTCCTTATCCCATGCGCTGCCGCCCCCGGCAACGCTGCGTCAGTATCGCTTTTGTTCTCAAAAAGGCAAGATCAAAATAAGAACAAAAAGGGTCTTTCCATGGAATACTAGGGCTCGTGGTCAGGCGTGCCCTCACCCACCAGCCATTCGACGCGGTGGCCGCCGCCCTCCTGCGCCAGCAACGGCTGGAGTCGCGCCAGCAGCTCGCCTAGCGCCTGGTCGAGCTGCCAGGGCGGATTGACCAGCGCCAGGCCGCAGCCGTTCAGGCGGAAAGCCTGCTCCTGCGCGAAGACGGTGAGTTCGGCCACCAGCAGGCGGCGCGGGATGACGGCCCGCATGGCCTCCAGCAGCGCCTCGGCCGGGCCGCGCTCCTTGATCGGGTACCACAGGGCATAGACCCCGGTCGGCCAGCGCCGGTAGGCACGCCCCAAGCTCTTCACCAGGCGCGCCGCCTCGTCCGGCTGCTCGTAGGGCGGGTCGACCAGCACCAGGCCGCGCCGCTCCTTTGGCGGCAGCAGCGCCGGCAGCGCCTCGAAGCCGTCGCGCTGGTGGACCTCCACCCGGGGATCGCGCGCGTAGTTGCGGCGCAGCTGGGCGCAGTCGTCGGGGTGCAGCTCGACCAGTGCCAGGCGGTCCTGCGGTCGCAGCATCCGCAGCGCCAGCTCCGGCGATCCGGGATAGAGCGCCAGGGGTCCGCGGGGGTTGAGCGCTCGCACCACCTCCAGATAGGGCGCCAGCCCCTGCCCCAGCGCGCCCGACGCCGGCGGCGGCGGCCAGATCCGCTGGATGCCGCGCGCCGCCTCGCCGGTCTTCTGCGCCTCGACCCCGGCGAGGTTATAGAGCCCGATGCCGGCGAAGGCGTCGAGCACCAGCAGCGGCGCTGGCTTGGCCAGCAGGCGCTGGAGGATCTGTGCCATGACGGCGTGCTTCACGACGTCGGCGAAGTTCCCGGCATGGTAGGCGTGGCGGTAGTTCATGGGGCGGCTGTGTGGCGCGACCGGCGTCACGACGCAAGCGGAGTCACGGAGTCTTCACGTGCAATTATTTCGACATTTCTATAAATATCGAAATATGAACCATCCGACCGCCGTCGCCGCGCTCGCCGCACTCGCCCAGGAGACGCGCTTGGCCATCTTCCGCCGTCTGGTACGCGAAGGCGCGCCGGGGCTGCCGGCCGGCGTGCTGGCGGCCGAGTTGGGCGTGGCGCCGCCGACCCTGACCTTCCACCTGAACCAGCTCGCCACCGCCGGGCTGGTGCAGTCGCGCCGCGCCGGGCGGCAGGTGTTCTATGCGCTGGAAGTCGACACCATGCGCGGGCTGCTGGGCTTCCTGGTGGAGGACTGCTGCCAGGGCCATCCTGAACTCTGCGCGCCGCTGCCCCAGGCGGGCGCCTGTTGCTCGCCGGCGCCGCGTCGCGCCAGGCGGGCGCCATGATCTTCAACGTGCTGTTTCTCTGCACCGGCAACTCCGCCCGCTCGGTGCTGGGCGAGGCGATCCTGAACCGCCTGGGCGCCGGTCGCTTTCGCGGCTATTCGGCCGGCAGCCGGCCCAAGGGCGCGGTGCATCCCTACACACTGGAGCTGCTGAGCCTCTTCAACCACCCGATCGAGAGCCTGCGTTCCAAGTCCTGGGATGAGTTCGCGCAACCCGGCGCGCCGCCGCTGGACTTCGTCTTCACCGTCTGCGACAGCGCCGCCGCCGAGACCTGCCCGATCTGGCCTGGCCAGCCGATGACGGCGCACTGGGGCATTCCCGATCCGGCGGCGGTGGAGGGCAGCGAGGCGGTCAAGCGCGCCGCCTTCGCCGACGCCTATGGCCGGCTGCACAACCGGCTGTCGAGCTTCGTCAGCCTGCCGCTGGCGTCGCTCGACCGCCTGGCGCTGCAGCGCCGGCTGGACGCCATCGGCCATGACTGAGACGGTGGCACGGCCTGCCCCGGCACCCGGCGGCATCGGCGTCTTCGAGCGCTGGCTCAGCCTCTGGGTGGCGCTCTGCATCGCCGCCGGGCTGCTGCTGGGCGACGCCTTCCCCGGCATCTTCGCCGCGCTGGCCGGGTGGGAGGTAGCCTCGGTCAACCTGCCGGTCGCGCTGCTGATCTGGGCCATGGTCTATCCCATGATGGTGGCGGTGGACTTCGGCTCGATCCGCCGCATCGGCGAGCGACCCAAAGGGCTCATCGTCACCTTGGCGGTGAACTGGCTGATCAAGCCCTTCACCATGGCGGCGCTGGGGCTGCTGTTCTTCGAGGTAGTCTTCGCCGGATTGATCCCACCGGCCGACGCGCAGCAATACATCGCCGGGCTGATCCTGCTGGGCGCCGCGCCCTGCACCGCCATGGTCTTCGTCTGGTCGCAGATGACCCGCGGCGACCCCACCTACACCCTGGTGCAGGTGGCGGCGAACGACCTCATTATGGTGGTCGCCTTCGCCCCCATCGTCGCCCTGCTGCTGGGTGTCACCGACATCGCGGTGCCCTGGGACACGCTGCTGCTGTCGGTCGGGTTGTATGTCGTGATCCCGCTGCTGGCCGGCTGGGTGACACGCCGGCGGCTGGCGTCGGAGGCTGCGGTTGCCGGCTTCACCCGTCGGGTCAAGCCGATCTCGGTGCTGGGGCTGCTGCTGACCGTGGTGCTGCTGTTCGGCTTCCAGGGCCAGGTGATCCTGGCGCAGCCGCTGCTGATCGCGCTGATCGCCGTGCCGCTGCTGTTGCAGTCCTATGGCATCTTTGCCATCGCCTACCTGGCGGCGCGCGCCTGGCGCATTCCTTTCAATGTCGCGGCGCCCTGCGCGCTGATCAGCACCTCGAACTTCTTCGAGCTGGCGGTGGCGGTGGCCATCAGCCTGTTCGGCCTGCAGTCCGGCGCCGCGCTAGCCACCGTGGTCGGCGTGCTGGTCGAGGTGCCGGTGATGCTGTCGCTGGTAGCCTTCGCGAACCGCACCCGGCACTGGTTTCCCGGAAGCTAGCCGAGCAGCGCGAGCGCGTTCTCACGGGCGATGGCGGCGCGCTCGGCCGGCGCCAGGGCGCTGTCGGCGACGGCGCGCACCGCCGCCGCGGCATCGAAGATCGGGCAGTCGCTTCCCAACAGCACGCGATCGGCACCGAATACACCGGCCGCCAGCGCCAGGGCGCGCGGACCGAAGGAGGCGCTATCGACATAGACGCGCGGCGCCAGCGCCGAGGGCAGCGGATCGCCTGGCCGCCGTCCCGCCGCCACCTGGTCCATGCGCTCGACCAGGAAGGGCAGCACCCCACCCAAGTTGATGACCTGCAGCGTGACGCGCGGGAAGCGCTCCATCACGTCCGAGAAGATCAGCGTCAGCGTCGCTTGCGTCATGGCTGCCTGCAGCGCCACGCTGGAGCCGCGGTGGAGCTGCAGGTCGGCGAACTGCACCGCCGCCTGCCCCAGCTCGCCGGGGCGCGGACCGGCATGCACCATGACGTGCGCGCCAAGTTCGTCGGCGGCGGCCAGCAGCGGCAGCAGCGCATCCAGCCGCCGGCTTTCCAGCAGGAAGTTGGCCGGCAGGATGAAGCCGCGGTGGCCAAGCGGCCCGCAGGCTCGCTCCAGCTCGGCGACGGCGGCATCGGGATCGGCGAAGGGCAGCCCCGCCAGCGTGGCAAAGCGTGCCGGATGGGCGCGCCGTACCGCCGCCAGCTCGTCGTTGCAGTCGCGGATCAGCGGCCTCGCTTCCGCCGCAGGAAGCGCATCGGCTCCCAGCGCCCCGGGAAAAGTCAGCAGCTGCCGCGTGATCCCGGCCTCGTCCAGCAGACGCACCCGCGCCGCCGCCTCGCCCATCACGGACGTCACCGGGAAACGCGCGGTCGGCGCCACCAGCCAGCGCTTGCCGCTGCCATCGCGCTCGACGAAGGGCGGCGCGTCACGCCGCTCAAGCGCCTTCATTAGCGTCTCGCCATAGAAGTGCGCATGCATGTCGATGGCGCCACCGCGGGCGGAGTAAGTCATGGCGGCGGCGGCTCCATCGGCAGCGCGGCGTCCTCGCCCTCGCACCAGGCGGTGAAGCGGTCGCGCAGGACGCCGATCTCGGCGCCGAGATCGCGAGGGCTCTCCACCGGCGGCACGGCGGCCCGCAGGCTGCCCAGCAGCGGCACCAGGGGCGGTGCGGGCGCGCGGCTGTCGAGCCACAACGCCTGGCTTGCCACCACTCCCAGAATGGCGAGACAGGCATCGAGGTCGCGGGCCAGCGCCTCCTCGCGCTCCCAGGCCAGGAAAGACGGCAAGAAGAGGTCGCTCTGGAATACGCCGCCATCGTCCATCGGCAGTAGCGTCGGGCGCGCCGCCTCGCTCATGCGCTGGCGGAACCAGGCATAGGCATGGGTCAGGCGCCGCACGCCGATCAACTGACCCGGCGCCGAAAGGCCAAGCGAATGGCCGTTGAATTCCGCCAGCATCAGCTTGTCGACATGGCGCGAGGCCAGCGTGGCGATATCGACCCAGGCGAAGCCGACGGCGTCGGTGGCCGGCGCCAGCGTGGCGTTGTGATAGCCGCCGGTTGCCAAGGTACGGCCCAGCGGATGCTCCGGCGTCGGTGGCAGGAAGACCGGGTTGTCGCCGATCGACTGCAGGGCGAAGGTCGCCGCTTCGGCGAGCTGCGTGCCCGCGCGCCAGGCCTGGGCCAGCACGCGCGGCACGATGCGCCAGGAGACCGGAGCCTGGTAGCTGCGCCGCCCCTCGGCGGAAGCGCCGGCCAGGCAGCGGCCGACGGCGGCGAGCGCCGCGCCCTCGGCCGGGTCAGGCAGCAGCTCGGCGTGGACCGGGTCGAAGGGATCCAGGGGGGCGCGCGCGGCCTCGACCGAGAGCGCCAGGACCTGGGCCGCCAGCCAGCGCCGCCGCGCGGCGCGGAGCGCCGTGTCGGCGGCCAGCGCGCCAGCGGCGGGGCAGCCGTTCTGCAGCGCGCCGCCCTCCTTCTCCTCCAGCCCCGGTCCCAGCAGCGGATGCAGCAGGGCGACGAGCTGGTCGACCTCGCCGGATGCCATAAGCGCTTCCCGGCCAAGGGTCGGCAGCGGCCGGCCGTCGAGCAGCTCGGCGACGCGGCGGGCGATCACCGGGCGCACCGCCGCCTCGCCCTCCAGCAGTGTGGTCAAGCGCGCGAAAAGAATGCCGCGCACGATGCGCGCTGGCAGCGGTGGGCCCATGTCGATGCCGTGGTGATAGGGCGGGCGCTCGGCCTGCTGCCGCCGTCCCGCGGCATCGAGCTGCTTGCCGGCGGCGTCGCCGTAGCCGCTGGTGACGCTGTAGACGACGGGCGGTGGGTCCTGCGCCAGGTAGGCTATGAAGGCGGCGCGCCGCGCTGCCATGCGCTGCTCGGCAGCGGGGGCGATGGCCACCGCCTCGCCCATCCAGGCGGCGCGGTGGAAGTTTTCCAGCGTGAAGTCGCCGCGACGATCCAGCGTAACGGTCATGCGCGCTCTCAGCTCTTATAGGTGAAGGCTTCGGCGAAGCGGCCGGCGATGTAGTCGGATACGCGGATCGGCGCGTGCAGCGGCGCCATACCTGGCGGCAGCGCCATGTCGCGCGGGTCAACCACGGTGTCACCATGCGGATCGTGGAACACCACCATGGAGTAGCGGTCGCGGTCCGAGGCATTGACTACGCGGTGCGGCGTGGAGACGAAGCGTTCGTTCGACCAACGCGCCAGCAGGTCGCCGATGTTGATGACGAAGCTGTCCTCGATCGGTGTCGCCGCGATCCAGTCGCCGGCGCGACCCTTGACCTGCAGCCCGCCGGTATCGTCCTGCCAAAGCAGCGTAAGGCAGCCATAGTCGCTATGCGGCGCGACGCCGTACTGGTCGGCCGGCGACTGCGGGTCCTGCGCCGGGTAGTGGATGATGCCGCCGCGCGACAGCGGCTTGCGGTAGCTGGCGGCGAAGAAATCCTCCTGCAGGCCCAAGCTGACGGCTATGGCGCCGAGTATGCGGTCGCCGCAGGCCATCACAGACGTGAACCAGTCATAGAGCGCCCCGCGCAGGCCGGGCGGCGTCGCCGGCCACTGGTTCGGCCCCATCAGCGGCCGCCCGGCCATCACCTCGGGATCGCTGGCCGGCAACTCCAGCCCCCACTTGAAGCTCTCCTTCAGGTCGGGACGACCCTTGCCGTACATGCGCGCGTCGCCAACCGGGATGTAGCCGCGATGGCGGCGATTCACCTGCACCTCGCGCTTGGCGGCGTCGGGCAGCGCGAAGAAATGCTTGGCCTGGGCCAGGGCCCGCTCGCGCAGCGCCGGTGGGATGCCGTGGTCCTTGACGTAGAAGAAGCCGACCTGCTCGCTGGCGCGGCGGATCGCCTCGGCGATTACCACTGTGGTGCCGGCGCCGCCGCGGCCCAGGCCGCCGATGCCGATCACCGGTATCTCCGAAAGCGCAAGCTGCCTGACGGTCAGGGTCATCGCCTGGTCTCCTGGGGCCTGGAGGTCATTGCGGAAAATCGCGGGCCACGAGGCGCTGCAGCTCCTCGCAGAAGGACTGCGCCACGGGCGAGAGCGAACGGCCGCGCCGCTGCAGCAGGCCGACATCGCGCTCGATTACCGGCTCCACCGCCGGCCGGTAGACCAGGTCGCCCAGCGGCATGGCACGCAGCGCCGTCTCGGGCAGCGCGGTGACGCCGAGTCCGCGCTCGACCATCGCCGCCAGCACGGCCGAGTGCGTGGCCTCGTGCGTGGCGCGGATGGTCAATTCGTGCGGACGCAGTGCGGATTCCAGGATCTCGCGGATCTGCGTGCCGCGCGCCAGGGCGACGAAGGGCTGGCGCAGCAGCTCGCGCCAGGTGACGCGGCGGCGGCGCGCCAGGGCGTGGCCGGCCGGCAGCAGCGCGCAATAACGGTCCACCGCCATGTGGGTGAACTCCAGGTCATCGTGCAGGCCGTGCGATCCGCAAATGCCGAGGTCGGCCTCACCGATCAGCAGGCTCTGTTGCACGCCGCGGCTGGAGAAGTCGAGCACCTTCACCGCGACGTTGGGAAAGCGCGCGCTGTACTCCGCGATCACCCGCGGCAGCACCCAGGAGGCGAAGGAATAGACGCTGGAAACCACGACCTGGCCGCGACGCCCTTCGGCCACCGCCCGCACGTCGCTGAGGGTCGCCGCCACGTCCTCCAGGATGCGCGTCGCGGCACGCAGCAGGTCGCGGCCGACGGCCGTCAGCTCCACCCGGCGCGTGGTGCGGTCGAACAGCGTGACGCCGAGCGCGGTCTCGATCTGCTGGATCGTGGTCGAAAGGGTGGATTGCGACAGGTTCAGCTCGCGTGCGGCGGCACGGTAGCTGCCGGCGTGCGCCAGCGCGACGAAGGCCTGCATCTGCCGGAAGGAAATGTTGAGCGGCTTCATCGCGGCTGGCTCCGCTTCATCAGCCAGTCGACCACCAGGTTGACCCCGACAGTCAGCAGCGCCAGGGCCAATGCCGGGAACAGCGGCACCAGCAGGCCGAAGGAGATGGCGTTGGCGTTGTCGCGCACCATGCCGCCCCAATCGGCCTGCGGCGGCTGCAGGCCAAGACCAAGGAAGGAGAGCGAGGAGATGAAGAGGCTGGCGAAGCAGAAGCGCAGGCCAAACTCGGCGACCAGCGGCGGCAGCGCGTTGGGCAGCACCTCGTGGCGCATCACCCACCAGATGCGCTCGCCCCGCAGGCGTGCCGCCTCGACATAGTCCATCACCGCGATGTCGCGGGCAACGGCTCGCGACAGGCGGAAGACGCGCGTGGAATCCAGCAGCGCCACCACGGCGACCAGCGCCGGGATCGAAGACCCGGTGATGGTTAGCACCACAAGCGAGAGGATCAGCGTGGGGAAGGCCATCACCACGTCGATACCGCGCCCCAGCGCCTGGTCCACCCAGCCACCCACCACCGCCGCGGTCAGGCCCAGCATCGTGCCGACCAGGAAGGAGATGGCAGTGATCAGCAGGGCCAGCAGCACGGTGTTCTGCGCGCCGTAGAGCAGGCGGCTCAGCATGTCGCGGCCCAGGTTGTCGGTACCGAGCCAGTGCTCGGCTGAAGGCGACTGCCAGACGTCGGCCACGATGTCGGTCTCGCCATAGGGCGCGACGGCCGGCCCGGCCAGGGCAGCGAAGATATTCAGCAGGATGATGGCGAGGCCCATACGGGCCGCGAGGGTGAGGCGCCGGTTCATCGCCGCCTCACTTCGGATGCCTGAGGCGCGGGTTGGCCAGCACGGCCAGCACGTCCGCCAACAGGTTCAGCAGGATGTAGACGCTGGCGAAGAGCAACCCACAGGCCTGCACCAACGGTATGTCGCGCTTGGCGACGCCGTCGACCATCAGCTTTCCCATGCCGGGGTAGCTGAAGACCACCTCGACCACCACCACGCCGACCACCAGGTAGGCCAGGGTCAGCATGACGACCGAGATGATCGGCGCCAGCGCGTTGGGAAACGCGTGCACCACCACGATTCGGGCGCGACTGACGCCCTTGAGCAGCGCGGTCTCGATATAGGGCTGCGCCAGAACCGGGATGATCGAGGCGCGGGTCATGCGCAGCGTGTGCGCCGCCACCACCGCGGTGAGCGTCAGGCAGGGCAGCGCGATGGTGCGCAGCTGCTCCAGCAGGTCCATGCGCTGCGTCAGGCGCGACAGCGCCGGAAAGATCCCGGCGTGGACCGAGAGCAGGTAGACCAGGATGTAGCCGATCAGGAACTCCGGCGCCGAGATGGCGATGAGGGAGCTGACCGAGAGCCCGCGGTCCAGCATCCGGTCCTGGTGCAGCGCCGCCAGCAGGCCGAGGGCGAGCGACAGCGGTATAGCGACCAGCGCCGCCGTCCCGGCCAGGAAGAAGGTGTTGCCGAGCCGCGCGCCCACCAGTTCGGCCACCGGCTTGCGGCTGGCCAGCGAAAGCCCGAGGTCGCCTCGCAGCAACCCGCCGACCCAGTCGAGGTAGCGTTGCAGCGGCGGGACGTCGAGGCCCAGGTCGTGGCGCAGGGCGGCGACGGCTTCCGGCGTCGCCTCCTGCCCCAGGATCGACTGGGCGACGTCGCCCGGCAGGATCTCCGTGCCGAGGAAGATCAGCACGGAGACGACGAAGAGGGTGACGCAGCCCCAGAAGACGCGCTGACCGATCAAGGACCAGAGCAAGCCGCGCCCCCTTTCCGTCCGAACGGCCCGCCGTTCAGGCCAGCCAGCAGCGCTCCGCCGCGCGGCAGCCCGAGAGGGCGAAGTTGCCCGGCTCGTAGCCTCCGACATTGGCCCTGGCCGCGTCGATGTAGTCGTAGAACATCGCGATCAGAGCGCCACCATCCTCGTGAATCATCAGCTGCATGTCGTGGTACATCTGCTTGCGCTTGGCGAGGTCGAGCTCGCCACGCGCCGCGACCAGCAACTGGTCGAAGGCCGGCCGCACCCAGTGCGTGTCGTTGTAGGCGGCATCCGACTTGTAGGCCGTGGTCAGCATGATGTTGGCGGTCGGGCGCCCGCCCCACGAGGCGACGACGAAGGGCTTCTTGCGCCAGACGTCCGACCAATAGCCGTCCGCCGGCTCGCGCTGCACCTCGATCTGGATGCCGCACTTGGCCGCCTGCTCCTTGTAGAGCACGGCGGCGTCGACCGCCTCGGCGAAGGCTGCTTCGGAGGTGTGCAGCGTGATCGGCCCGTCGTAGCCACCCTTCTTCCAGTGGAACTTCGCCTTGTCCGGGTCGTAGGTCCGCTGCGGGATGTCGGCGGCGAACATGGGATCGCTCGAGGCGATGGGGTGGTCGTTGCCGAGCCGCCCATAGCCGCGCAGGATCTTGGTCAGCACCTCCTCGCGGTCGACCGCGTACTTCAGCGCCATGCGGACGTCCAGATTGTCGAAGGGCGCGGTGTCCGACAGCATGCAGAAGGAGCGGTGCGCGTAGCCGGCAGTGCGGAAGACCTGGATGTCCGGCGACTGCTTCAGCAGCTCCAGCGTCTTCAGGTCGACGCGCTCGATCAGGTGGATCTCGCCGGTCTGCAGGCCAGCGGTTCGCGCCGTCACGTCGTTGATCGCCAGCAGATCGACCGCGTCAGCGTGCGCCCGGCCGGCCTTCCAGTAGTTCTCGTTGCGCATGCCCAGCAGGTGCTCGCCGGGCAGGAATTCCTCGACTTTGTAGGGGCCGGTGCCTATGCCGGCGCCCAGGTCCGCGCTCTCCGCCGGCACGATGATGAAGCGGTAGTCCGACATGATGTAGGCGAGGTCGACGTTGGCGTTGGCCAGCTCGATCACCACCCGGCCCGGGCCGTCGGCGGTCATCTGGGCGATGTCCGCCAGCAGCGCCTTGCCGGCCGACTTGGTGTCGGTGCCGCGGTGCAGGTTCAGCGACCAGATCACGTCCTCTGCCGTCAGGGTCTTGCCGTTGTGGAAGGTGACGCCCTGGCGGATGTTGAAGACCCAGCGCTTCGCCGTGGGGTCAACCTCCCAGCTCTCGGCCAGCTCGGGCACCAGCTCGTTGCCCTGCCCGATCTCGGTCAGGCAATTGCCATAGAGCAGGCCGACGTTGGCGTGATAGATCGAGGTGAAAGCGCGCGGATCCAGGCTGTCGGTGGCGCTGCCGCCGGTCGCCGCGATGTTGAGCTGCCCGCCCTTCACCGGCTCAGCCGCCCGGCTGGCGCCGAAGGGCAAGAGGCCGATCAAGCCAACCGCGCCCGCCGCCGCCGCGCCGCGCAACAGCGTGCGCCGCGTCAGCCCCGCCGAGCTCATGCCGATGAGTCCACCACCACCCAGCCCAGCGCCCAATAGCCCCGCACCCTGCCGCATCGCCATGTGAACCCCTCCTTGCCGTTCGTCGGTCGCGGGCGACGCCGTCGCGCGCCCGCCGTTCTTCAACGATCACAGCAACCGGGTCATATTTCTGTCCAATTCAATTATACAATCGATTATTCGTAAAAATAGATTAATCGATTCCGGCGCGCCGGGCACCTGCGCGAGCCGATCACACCAGAGCCGCGAGCAGCCCGGCGCCGGCGCTGACCACCAGCAGTTCGCCGTGCACCCGCGCGCCGATACGGTCATAGAAGGCCCGCGCGCGGTCGTTCTGCGTCCAGAGATCCCAGGCGACCAGGCCACAGTCCAGCGCCAAAGCCTGGCGCCCGACCGCCGCCATCAAGGCGCTGGCGACGCCAGCACGCCGGGCCGACCGCGCGACATGCAGGTCGGCCAGCCAGAGCGAGCGGCGAGCCTTGTGGGCTTCGAAGCGGCGGCAGGTCACGGCGAAGCCGGCGAGCTCATCGTCCAGGCTCGCGACCAGGATGCGGCACCAGGGATCTTGGGGATCGGTCGCGGCCGCCAGCAGGGCGGGCGTCAGCGCCGGTGGCGGCTCGTCGATGTCGGCGGCGCTGTAGTCGCGAACGGCAACGGCGGCCCGCACCGGTGCCGCCGTTCAGTCGTCGCGCTGCGTGCGCTCCAGGCGCTCGTGGCGCTCCTGTGCTTCGATCGATAGCGTGGCGATAGGCCGGGCCTCGAGGCGCTTGATGGCGATGGGCTCGCCGGTCTCCTCGCAGTAGCCGTAGCTGCCGTCCTCGATCCGCTCCAGCGCCTCGTTGATCTTGGAGATCAGCTTGCGCTCGCGGTCGCGGGTCCGCAGCTCCAGGGCCCGGTCGGTTTCCAGCGAGGCGCGGTCCGCCAAGTCCGGCTCGGAGACGCTGGATTCCTGCAGGTGATGGATGGTCTCGTTCGACTCGTTGAGCAGTTCCTTCTTCCAGGACAGCAGCTTCCGCCGGAAGTACTCCCGCATGCGCGGGTTCATGAACGGCTCTTTTTCCGTCGGGCGGTAATCAGGCGCCAGCGTGGTCGACATCCCGACTCCTCATACCTAAGGGACACGCGTTGCGGCGCGGGTATAAGCAATTTCGTTATGCTGGGCAAGCCAGACCTGCAGCCTCCACGCCCTCGGCCCCCATTTGTCATTGCCTTGAAATCTTTGCGGATTTGCGCCGCCCCCGGAAGGCGTGCCAATTGCGCCCGGCTGCGCTAGGGTCGCCGCCGGCCATGACCCTGCTCGCGCCTGCGCAAAACGACCCGGTTCCGACCGGTCCCAGCGGACCCGCCGCCCCGCCCCGCGCGCGGCGGCGCCGTGCTTTTGGCCTGACCGGCGCGCTGGCCTGGCTGTTCCTGCTGGTCTTCCTGTTGCCGGTGATCACCGTGGTGGCGCATGTCTTCCTGCCCGACCAGGGGACCTGGGCGCACCTGGCCGCCACCGTGCTGCCGGACTACATCGCCAATTCCCTGCTGCTGGCGCTGGGTGTCGGCATCCTGGCGCCGATCCTGGGGACCGCTACCGCCTGGCTCACCACGCTCTGCCGCTTCCCCGGCCAGCGCCTCTTCGTCTGGGCGCTGATCCTGCCGCTGGCGGTGCCGGGCTACGTCATGGCCTATGCCTACACCGACTTCCTGGAGGTCGCCGGGCCGCTGCAGGGCTGGTTGCGCCACCTCCTCGACCTGCAGGTCGGGCAGTACTGGTTCCCCGACGTGCGCTCGCTGGGCGGCGCCATCGTGCTGCTGTCGCTGGTGCTCTATCCCTACGTCTATCTGCTGGCCCGCGCCGCCTTCCTGGAGCAGTCGGTCTGCGCGCTGGAGGTCGGGCGTACCCTGGGTTACGGCCCCTGGGCCTGCTTCTGGCATGTCGCCCTGCCGCTGGCACGCCCGGCGATCATTGCCGGCGCCGCGCTGGTGCTGATGGAGACCCTGGCCGACTACGGCACCGTCGCCTACTTCGGATTGCCGACCTTCACCACGGGCATCGTGCGCGCGCTGGTGTCGATGGGCGACCGCACCGCGGCGGCGCAGCTCTCCACCCTGCTGCTGGGTGCCATCTTCATGGTGCTGCTGCTGGAGCGCTGGAGCCGCCGGCGGCTGCGCTTCCACCACACCTCCTCGAAGTACCGCGCGCTGCCGAGGCACCAGCTCAAGGGCGGGCGCGCGCTGCTCGCCTGCGTCACCTGCCTGCTGCCGCTGCTGCTGGGCTTCGTCCTGCCGGCGGTACTGCTGCTGCGCCTCTGGCTAGGCGACGCCGGCGGCGAGATCGACGATCGTTTCCTCGGTTGGGCCGGCAACTCCGTCACACTGGCCGCCGTCGCCGCGTTCTGCGCCGTGACCCTGGCACTGCTGCTGGCCTATGGCCTGCGGCTGCAGCGCTCGCCGTCGCTCACCATCGCGGCGCGGCTGGCCGGCATGGGCTATGCTATCCCCGGCACGGTCATCGCCATCGGCACGCTGATTCCGCTGGCCGCCTTCGACAACGCGCTAGATGCCTGGCTGCGGGAGACCTTCGGCATCTCCACCGGGCTGCTGCTGACCGGCTCCATCGCCGCGCTGGTCTTCGCCTACCTGGTGCGCTTCCTCTCGGTCTCGCTCTCCACCGTCGAGGCCAGCCTGGGCAAGGTGCGCCCCTCGCTGGACGAGGCGGCGCGTACCCTGGGCAGCCGGCCGCGCGCCACGCTGTGGCGGGTGCATGCGCCGCTGGTGTGGACCGGCGTGTTAACCGCGCTGCTGCTGGTATTCGTCGACGTGCTGAAGGAGCTGCCGGCGACCCTGCTGCTGCGGCCCTTCAACTTCGACACCCTGGCTGTGCAGGCCGCCAACTTCGCCGCCGACGAACGCCTGGCGGAGGCCGCCTTTCCGGCGCTGGCAATCCTGGCGGTCGGCCTGCTGCCGGTGCTGCTGCTCTCCCGCGCCATCGCCCGGGCGCGGCCGGGCCAGGCGGCGGACTAATTCAAGTTAGCGTCAACTGGCATCACGCCTGGTGGCGCAGCCCCGGTTGCGTTGCCCTGCCCCTGACGGGGAAGGAAGACCGCCCTACTTCCACCCGGCGCGGTCGAAGATCTTCTGCGCTTCGGGCTGGTTCTCGCCCAGCTGGGTGACGTTGATGACGTCTTCCTCGAACTGGCCCAATGCCAGGACGGCGGCGGTGGGCGCCACGCCGGCCACCACCGGGTACTCGTTGTTGCCCTGGGCGAAGTAGACCTGCGCCGCGTCGCTCGACAGGAACTCCAGCAGTTTCACCGCATTGTCGTGGTTCGGTGCGTGCGCCGCGACGCCGGCGCCCGACACGTTGACGTGGGTGCCGCGGTCGCCCTGGTTGGGAAAGATCACCGTCAGCTTCTTCGCCGCCGCGGCTTCCTCGGCCTTTTCGGAGGTCAGCAGGCGGACATAGTAGTAGGTGTTGGCCACCGCCACGGCGCACTGGCCGACGCTGACCGCCATGATCTGGTCGATGTCGCCGCCTTCCGGCGGGCGCGCCATGTTGGCCACCACGCCCTTGGCCCAGTCCTCGGCCGCCACGGCGCCATCGTTGGCGATGATCGAGCCCAGCAGCGACAGATTGTAGATGTTGGAGGAGGAGCGGATGCAGACCTTGCCCTTCAATTCCGGCCGCGCCAGGTCCTCGTAGCGGTGCACCAGCGCCGGGTCGATCTGCGTCGGATCGACGACGAAGACCCGCGCCCTCTTGGAGAAGCCGAACCACAGGCCTTCAGGATCGCGCAGGCTTTCCGGGATGCGGGCTTCCAGCACGGCGCTCTTGGTCGGCTGGAAAATGCCGGCCTGCTCGGCGCGCCACAGCATGCCGGCGTCGACGGTGATGAAGACGTCTGCCGGGCTATTGGCGCCCTCAGCCTTGATGCGCTCCATCAGCTCGTCGCCCTTGCCCTGCAGCAGGTTCACCTGGATGCCGGTCTCGGCGGTGAACTCGGCGAAGAGCTGGTCGTCGTACTTGTAGTGGCGCGACGAGTAGACGTTGACCGCCTCGCCCGCCTGCACGGCGGCACCGGACACTGCCAGCGCCAGGGCCGCTGCGACACCGCTCCGCCAGAACCTCCGCATGGACTCTCGTCTCCTTGGGCTGCCCAGACCTCTTGGCCAGAGCCAAGCGCCGGGAGATCACGATTGCAAGCGCCAGAGATATTGCAAGTAACTCGCAATTGCAATGGATCGCCGTGTCGCAGACCCAGTGTCGCACCCTGTCGACTCCTTCAGCCATGACTTGGATCAGCGCCAGCTGCGCATCCTGTCGCTGCCGGCCTTGCCGGCGTCGTTCTCAATGCTTCCGCCCCGGGGGTTGGGACACTAGACTGCCGGCCGAACGCGATCGGGAGGCGCCGCCGCTGTCCACCACACCCCGCTCCGCCGAACTCCTGCTGGCCCCTGGCGCCCTTGTGCGCCACCCGCAGGAGCCCGACTGGGGCTTGGGGCAGGTGCAGTCGGTCATCGGCCAGCGCATCACCGTGAACTTCGAGCATCGGGGCAAGGTGCTGATCAACGGCGCCCTCGTGGCGCTGGACATCGTCGACGCCAAGAGCCTCTAAGGATCGAGAACGCGCGCGGCCGCGACGACCCCACGGCCCGGGCGAACAAGCAACGCCGGGGTCAGGAGCGATTGGGTCATGGCTGACACGGTGCCTTCCAAGGATCACGGCGACGGCGGCGAGGGCCAACGCCCGCTGGAGCGGCTGATCCATCCCGGCGCCGGCCGCCGCAAGGCCACGGTGACGCCAAAGGGCCGCCAGGTGGAACCCGCGGCCACGGCGGAGATCAAGTCGCTGCTGGGCTTCCGGCCGCGCAACCGCGACCTGCTGATCGAATTCCTGCACCTGATCCAGGACCGCCACGGCCACCTGTCGGCGGCGCACCTGGCGGCGCTGGCCGACGAGCTGCACCTGCCGATGGCCGAGGTCTACGAGGTCGCCTCCTTCTACGCCCACTTCGACATCGTCTCGGAGGGCGAGACGCCACCGCCGCCGCTGACCGTGCGGGTCTGCGACTCGCTGTCCTGCGAGCTGGCCGGCGCGCAGGCGCTGCTGAAGGAGCTGCCGGGCCGCCTCGGCGCCGGCGTGCGCGTCGTGCGGGCGCCCTGCATGGGCCTCTGCGACAAGGCGCCGGCCTGCGAGATCGGCCACTTCCACGCCGAGAACGCGACTCTCGAGAGCGTCGCCCAGGCGGTGGAGACCAAGCACACGCACCCCGTCATGCCGGCCTACAAGGACCTCGCGGCCTACATCGCCGCCGGCGGCTATACGCTGCTGAACGACTGCCTGGCCGGCAAGGTGGACAAGGAAACGCTGTTCAAGACGCTGGAGGACGCCGGGCTGCGCGGCCTGGGCGGCGCCGGCTTCCCGGCCGGGCGCAAGTGGCGCATCGTCAGCCAGACGCCCGCCCCGCGCCTGCTGACCGTCAACGGCGACGAGGGCGAACCCGGCACCTTCAAGGACCGCTGGTACCTGCAGGACGACCCGCACCGCTTCCTGGAGGGCGCGCTGGTCGCCGCCTGGGCCGCCGGCTGCGAGCGCGGCTACATCTACATGCGCGATGAATACCCGGCGATCCTGACCATCCTGGCCGACGAGATCGCCGCGCTGCACGAAGCCGGCCTCGACGCACACTGCCCGCTGGAGGTGCGCCGCGGTGCCGGCGCCTACATCTGCGGCGAGGAATCGGCGATGCTGGAATCGATCGAGGGCAAGCGCGGCCTGCCGCGCCACCGGCCGCCCTTCATCGCCCAGGTCGGCCTGTTTGGCCGCCCGACCCTGAACCACAACGTCGAGACGCTGTTCTGGGTGCGCGAGATCGTCGAGAAGGGCGCCGCCTGGTTCGCCAGCCACGGCCGCCACGGCCGCAAGGGGCTGCGCAGCTTCTCGGTCTCCGGCCGGGTAAGGGATCCCGGCGTGAAGCTGGCACCGGCCGGCATCACGGTCAGGGAGCTGATCGCCGAATACTGCGGCGGCATGCTGGAGGGTCACGCCTTCAAGGCCTACCTGCCGGGCGGCGCCTCCGGCGGCATCCTGCCGGCGGCCAAGGGCGACGTCCCGCTCGATTTCGACACTCTGCAGGCCGAGGGCTGCTTCATCGGCTCGGCCGCCGTGGTGATCCTGTCGGACCAGGACGACATGAAGGCCGTGGCCTTGAACCTCATGCGCTTCTTCGAGGACGAGTCCTGCGGCCAGTGCACGCCCTGCCGCAACGGCACCGAGAAGGCCGTGGCACTGATGGCCCAGCCGACGTGGAATGTGCCGCTGCTGCGCGAGCTGTCCGGCGTGATGATGGACGCCTCGATCTGCGGCCTCGGCCAGGCCGCGCCGAACCCGCTGCTGACCGTGCTGAAGCACTTCCCGGAAGAGGTCAGCTAGCCAGGTTGGCGACCCTGACACATCCTTCGAGACGCCGCCGTGGGCGGCTCCTCAGGATGAGGCTTATGGGTTTGCCGCTACCTGCACCGACCTCATCCTGGGGAGCGGTGCGCAAGCACCGCGTCTCGAAGGATGGACCACAGGGCGCCTAAGCCGCCGCCGTGACCCGCCGCGCCTGGCGGAAGGTGACCATGCGGCGGCCGGCCTCGTCCCACAGCGCGTAGCGCAGGGACTTCAAGCCGCTCCACAGCGTCAGGGTCGGGATGCCCGGCAGGCCGGGGCCGATGGCTTCGTGCGTGCGCTTTAGGCGGTAGTTCGGCACCCGGGCGTTCAGGTGGTGCACGTGGTGGAAGCCGATGTTGCCGGTGAACCAGCGCAGCACACCGGGCAGCCGCAGGAAGGTCGAACCCTCCAGCGATGCCAAGCCGGGGTCCCACTCGTCGCGCCGCAGCCACATCACGCGCTCGCCGCGGTGCTGCAGCGAGAAGAGGCCGACGCCGATGATCGAGGCCAGCGCCATGACCGGCGCCTGCACGATGGCGACCTCGCCATAGCCCACCAGGAAGCCCAGGCCACCGAGCACCGTCAGCAACGCCAGATTGGTCAGCGCCACGTCGCGCCGCTCGCGCCGCCAGGTCTTCGGCATGTCGAAGGGCAGGCGATAGAGCACGAAGAACACCAGCGGCGGCAGCAGCAGGTTGGCCACCAGCGGGTGCCGCGCGACGCGGTAGATCCGGCGGCGCCAGGGGGTCAGCGCCTGGTATTCCGCCACCGTCAGGCAGCTGGAGTAGATGTCGACGCCACTCTGCCGCCGATCGAGATTGTTCCAGATGGCGTGGTGGCCCTTGTGCTGGCGGCGCCAGGAGGTGAAGGGCGTGAAGGTCAGAACGCTGCAGAACCAGCCCAGCACCGCGGTGGCGCGGCGCGAGCGGAAGAAGGCGGCGTGGCCGCAGTCGTGCTGGATGATGAAGATGCGCACCACGAAGCCGGCGGCGAGCGGCGTCAGCGCCAGGGTGAGCCAGATCGAGACGTCCAGGCTGAAGTACATCGCCGTGCAGGTGGCGAAGAAGCCGCCGAAGGAGGTGGCGATCTGCATCAGGCTTCGCCACAGCACCGGCGACTGGAAGCGCGCGACGGTGCGCTTCACCTGGACATGCTGGCGGGGCGCCTTGTTGGACGATTTATCGGGCGGGAGGACAGCAGTGGCGATCGAGCCGGCAAGCGGCTCCGCGGACAGCGTCATGGGCTGGGTTCGGTCCTTGGGTGGGAACTCTGAACACCCCGCCGCCCGGTTGTTGGCAGAGGCATCGCGGCGAGGCTCGCCGGTCACACCCTTAGATGGGAAGGGGGGTGACGGCGCGCAACAGGCCGATTTGCGCAGGGACTATAACAGTTCGCCGGCAGCGTCGCGCCACAATTCAGTGCGCCGCCGGGGGCCTGGCTAGATCGCCCGCGCCGCCAGCGAGCCCTCGGCGATGGCGGTGGGCAGGCTGCGCGGCGCCACGGCATCGCCCAGTATGTGCACCTCGCGGCCAGTGGCGCGGGCGGCGGCGACCAGGCCGTCGACCGCGTCGGCGCCGGACCAGTCGACCAGCAGGTCGACCGCCTCGACCCGTGACTCTTCGCCGCTGTAGAGGTTGCGCAGCACCACCGCCCGGTCGTCCAGGCGCACCACCTGCTGGTTCGGCAGGAACACCGCGCCCTTGCCCAGCAGCAGCTTGTAGAGCGGCACCCGCACCGCCGGCTCGACACCCTCGCCCACCATCGGTTCGCTGCTGACCAGGGTCACCCGGACGCCGGCCGCCAGCAGCAGTTCGGCGGCGACGAAGCTCGACTTGCCGCTGCCCTCGTCGCGCAGCAGGGCGTGGCCGACGCCGGCCGGGATACCATCGATCACCGCGTGCGGGTGAAACACCTTGATGCTGGAGCCCTCGGCGCCCGGCCAGTTGCGCGGCGGCCGCGCCACGGACCCAGTGGCAACCAGGATGACATCGGCATCCAGGTCCTTGAGGTCATCGCTCGACAGTCGGCGGCCACGCTCGACCCTCACCTGCAGGCGCTCCATCTGGCCCTCGAACCAGGTCAGCGACTTCCGGAACTCCCGGGTCTGTGGTGCGCTGGCCCAGCGGCGCAGCTGCCCGCCCAGCTCGGGCGCCGCTTCGTAGAGCGTGACGCGGTGGCCGCGCAGCGCGGCGACGCGCGCCGCCTCCAGCCCGGCCGGCCCGCCGCCGATGATGGCGACGCGGCGCGGCTTCTCCGCCGGGCGCGGCGGCCCCCAGGCCAGCTCGCGGCCGGCCTCCGGATTGTGGAAGCACTTCAGCGTGCCGGCGCCCGGCGCGATGCAGACGTTGGCGCCGACGCAGGGGCGGATGTCGGCCAGGCGCCCGGCGGTCATCTTCGCCACCAGCTCGGGATCGGCGATGTGGGCGCGGGTCATGCCGACCATGTCGGCCTGGCCGTCGCGCACGATAGCTTCGGCCAGGCGCGGGTCGGTGACGCGGCCGGTGGTGAAGACCGGGATCGACACCGCCTGCTTGATCGCCGCCGCCAGCGGTACGAAAAGGCCGTGCGGCGCCGGTGTCGGCGGCCAGTGCTCCCAGCGCTGGATGCGGTCCATGTTGGTGCCGGCGATGACGTTGAGGTAGTCGAGCCGGCCGCTCCCGGCCAGGTGGCGCGCGATCTCGATCATGTCCGGCAGCGTCAGGCCGCCGGGCACGCGCTCGTCGCCGGGAATGCGCATCCCCACGACGCGGTCGCCACCCACCGTGCCGCGCACCGCCTCGATCACCTCCAGGGCGAAGCGCAGGCGGTTCGGCAGGCTGCCGCCGTATTCGTCGGTCCGCTGGTTGCTGAGCGGCGACAGGAAGGCGATGGGCAGGAAACCGAAGGCGGCCAGGATCTCCACGCCGTCGAAGCCGCCGGCGGCCATGCGCCCGGCGGCGGCGGCATAGGCCTCCACCATCTCGGCGATCTCGGCGCGCGACATGACGTGCGGCACCTCGCGCGCCATTTCCGCTGCCACCGCCGACGGCGCCCACAGCGGCCGCCCGACCTCGGAGGTGCCGACCGTCGCCCCGGCATGGCCAAGCTGCCCCAGGATCAGCCCGCCCTCGGCGTGCACGGCATCGGTCAGGATCCGGTAGCCGGGAATGGCGGCGTCGTCGAAGGCCTCCAGCGCATATTGATTGCCCAGCCGCCCGGTCGGATGCACCGCCTGCGCGCCAGTGATCTGCAGCCCTGCCCCGCCGCGCGCCCGCGCCGCGTGATAAGCCGCCAACCCCGGCGTGGCGCGGTTGTTCTCCGCCAGCTTGGGCACGTGCCCGGTGACCAGCACGCGATTGCGCGTCAGACGCGGCCCAACCCGCAGCGGCGAAAGCAGGTGGGTGAAGGTCTCGGCCATGGGGCGACGGCTCCTCTCGGGGGATCGGGCCGACGATCCTGTGGGATGTCACCGAGTGCCCGCAAGCGCGCCGGGCGCAGGGCTGGGCTTCCATGCAATGCAAAGGCAAGCCCGCCGGCGGTCCATCGCGATCGAACGTCCCTGGTCCACCATCGCGCGGAGCCATCCGACGACATCGGCAAGAGTGTCTTGATGTCCTAACCATTACATGTATTATTTAATAGTAAGCCCCAATTGGTTGAGAGGCGAATGGCAGTCGATCTCTATGTTGGAAGTCTTAGCCGGTACCTTGCCGGCGACTGGAAGACAGAAAATCAACAACTGCTTGCGAAGGCCGGTGCCCCGGACCTGGTGCAAGTCTGGCACATGGACGGATGGCAGCCTTTTGCTCGGGACGATGCCCTGCATCGCGCGATGGCGTGGCGTGATCAAGCGATAGCAATCGCCCAGGCTGATGAGTCGGGCCTGCAGGGGCCAATTGCGTTCTGGCAGGAGGAGCTCGACAGCCCCTATGCGGTGAAGCGGCTGTCAGCGGACGGCATAGGCGGTGTCACCCTCGCACTCTTCTATGACGATTTTAGGGAGCTTCCGAGCCCTGTGCCCGAGCCTTTGCTGAGCGATCCCCGCGTCGCGGCGAAGCAAGACGATCTCAACCTCGCGGTGGCCGCCACCTGCCTGGCGTGCGATTTTTGGGTTCCAGGAGAGTTCGTAGTGACGCAGGAATACGACTGGCCCCGATATGTGGACGGCAGCAAGGCCACAGTGGGTTCTTTGGGCTTCCTCAACAAGCTTCTCGATGAGATCGAGAGGCAGTGCTGGCCGGATCTGCCCGAGAATTTGCGCTCTTACGCTTCACAAGAGACGACTCTTACGACCAAGAAAGTAAAGGGGGTTTGGCCCTTCCGCAGAGCGGTGGAGGAAGAGCGAGAGTCGACCTTCCTGTTGGCTATCCAAACCCTGGACCGCCTAAAGGCCATGACTGCGATCGCGCTCGAGCGCAACCAGCCCATGATCAGGGACCGTTGAGGTCAGTCGGGGAGTTCCCTTCCCTCGCACTTGGTTTCACGCCACCACCAAGCGAGGCGTCATCGCCCTCCAACCACCAACCTTTGCGATTGTCCGTGGGAATGCCACGCACGGGACACAATGCCCCATGCCTTGGCATGTACTTGCCGCCTAGGGGCGCCAATGGGTTACCATCTTCTGTCCGCACCGCATCGGAGCCGCCCACTGTCCTCCCGCCGCACGCTCGCGCTGACGCCGGCGCATGTCGCCCGGGTGCATCGCCCGATGGAGGATCCCGGTCCGCCGCCCGGCGCCGTGCCGATGCAGGATGCCGACTATCACGCGCTGCGCGATCGCCTGCTGGCCAGCCGACCGGCCGAGGCTGGCAGCGAGTTCTGGGTCTTCGCCTATGGCTCGCTGATCTGGAAGCCGGCGGGCGAGATCGCCGAGCAGCGTCCGGCGCTGCTGCACGGCTGGCACCGCAAGTTCTGCTTCCGCATCTTGCGCTATCGCGGCTGCGACGAGCGGCCGGGGCTGATGATGACGCTGGACCGCGGCGGCGCGGTGCGCGGCGTGATCCAGCGGTTGCGTCGCGCCCATGTCGGCGAGAGCCTAGAGGAAGTGCTGCGGCGCGAGCACGGCTATAAGCCCTCGGCACACCAGGCCACCTGGGTCACGGTGACCAGCGAGGGGCGGCGTCTGCCGGCCCTGACCTTCGTCATCAACCGCCAGGCGCCGGCCTATCTGGGCGCCCTGACCCTGGCGCAGCAGGCCGAAATGATCGCCGTCGGCTGCGGCCATGTCGGCACCTGCGCCGAGTACCTGAAGAACACGGTTGAGCACCTCGAGGCATTGGGCATCCACGACCGCTATCTCTGGGCGCTGCAGCAGATGGTAGCGGAACGGATCGCCGCCGCCGGCCAGGACTCACTGGCTTAAGGCAGGCTCATCGGCGTGGTGCAGATGGCGCGGCGGGCGAAACCCTTGCAGGGTAGCGCGTACCAGCCGAGGTGCTCGACCAGGATGACGCGATGGCGTTCGGCGGCAAAGGGATCCAGCGCCACCAGCTTGCCGAAGGCGTAGAGCTTGAACAGGTCGATATGCGCCAACATGTCGCCGTCGGCGGCGCGCTGCTCCAGGAAGGCCAGCGCGTCACCCAGCGGCGGCAGCCAGACCCAGCCATAGCCCGGCGTGCCGAACCCCGTGAAATAGATGTGCGACAGCACCGCGCTGCTCAAGCGGTCGCCGGCCACGGCGCCCTGCCGGGCCCAGCGGTAACCCTCGGCCCGCAGCCCATCGTAGTAGCCGCCGGTGGCCCAGGGATGCTCGTCGCCGGCCGGTGGGTCGTAGAACAGGAAGAAGAAGGACTGGATGGCTGCCAGCCAACCGGCCGCCCGTGCATCGCCGCCCGCGGCGGCCGGGCGCAGCATCTCCGCCAGCGATGGAAAGCAGGCCCGCACCGCCGCCGGCGCCTCGGCGCGCGACGCCGGCAAGAAGACCTGGTTGTTGAGGAAATCCATCGCCGCGCTGCGGGCGAAGACGCCCTCGTCCTCGATCACCGGGAAGGCCGCGACGCCCTCCGCCGCCACCCGTTCCAGGAAGGCAGCGCAGGCGCGCGCCGGCAAGGGCGCGAGCAGCAGCAGGGCAAGCAGGGCTGTGAACCATCGCACACGCATGCCGGCACTATAGCGCCAACGCCAGTCAAGGTCGGCACAGGGGACAGTCCTACCAGGTGAACCGCAGGCCGGCGGAGACCCGGAAGCCCTCGACCTGCTCGCCCCGCGTCCAGTCGGCGTCGACATAGAGCGACAGGTTGCTGGCCAGCGCGGCGGCGTCGATGCCGAAACCAAGCTGCAGCGCGCGGCCGGACAGGTCATTGTCCTGCGCTACGCCGGCGGTCGTGACCTCGGCCTGGCCCAGGAACTCCTGCAGCAGGTTGATGTCGAGATAGGGCGTGAGGCGGCCGGTGGCGCCGACGTCGAAGGTGGCGCCGGCGCGCGCACCGACGCGACCGCGCAGCGAGCGCGCCTCGTCGAACACCACGCTGTTGCCCTGGCTGTCGCTGGCCTCGTCGATGAAGCTTTGGCTAAAAGCGACCTGCAGCTGCGGCTCGACGAAGAGGCTGCGGCCGATCGGCAGGTGATAGCCCGCCTCCAGCGAGCCGGAGACCGACAGCCCCGAGGTGTTCAGCAGCGCGTCGAAGTCGGGCGTCGCCTGCTTCAGGTCGAGAAAGGCGAGGCCAGCGACGGCGTCGACATAGATCCCTTCGGCCTGGATCCAGGTGCCATAGAGGCCGAAGCCATAGGACTCAATAGAGAACTCCGCGTCGCTGCCGGCGATGTCGCCCGACGCCGAGGCCAGGCTGCCAAAGGCACCCAGCAGCAGCCGGTCCTGGTTGTCCAGAACGTCCTGGAAGCCGATATCGACACCGGCCTGCAAGCCGGCGGAAGTCTGCTGGAAACCAAGGCCGGCCCCGTCGTCGATGGTGACGCTGCTGCCCAGGCCGCGCAGCCAAAGCGCCTGTGTCATCGCCCCGCCGGCACCGGGCCGGATGGCAAGCTGGTCCGCATCGTCCAGGCCGCGGGCGGCGCTCTGCTGTGGCGCGGCCAGCAGGTAGCGCAGCTCGCCCATGCGTTCATGCAGCGCGTCCAGAGTCTGCTGCGCCAGGATGGTGGCGCCGGACGGCAGGGCGCGATAGTCGGGCGCCGGCACTGCCGACACGGGATCCGGCGGTGGCGGTGGTGGTGGCGGGGGCAGGATTGTCCCGGTAGAGACCAGGTACCAGCTCCCGTCCGCCTGTTGCGTCAGGTCATAGACGAAGCCGTTCACGTCGATCGGTCCGCCGGAGAGCACGAAGGCGCCGCTGTCCGACATGCCGGCAACCGACACCACCAGAATGCCGTCGCCCGTGGTCGCCGCGCCCAGGCCGCCGGCGTTGACCAATTCCAGCAGGGTCGGCCCGCCTGGTGCCGTCACGTTGCCACCGATGCGCAGCAGGTCGGCGGCCGAACTGGAATCACCGAGCACCACGTCGAGCGCCAGGGTGCCGCCCTGGCTGATGAAGTCGCCGGAGATGAAGACGCTGTCGCCGGCCTCCGCCAGGGCCGCGCCGGCCTCGATATCGGCCAGGGTGATGCGGCCGAAGTTCTCGAAGCTCTCCAGCCCCAGAAGACTGGCACTCTCCGCGCCCCCGGCCAGGGCGGCCAGGCGCAGCGTGGCGCCGGCCTCGTTGATGAAGGCATCGTTGCCGCCGCCGAAATCCGACACCGCCGCAAGGTCGCCGCGGTCCTGCAGCAGGAAAAGACCACCGGCGTGGTTCTCGAAACGCGTCGCCTGCCCGCCGAGCGTGATGAAGCCCCGCAGCGTGCCGCTGTTCTCGATCAGGTTCAGACCGGTCGCAGCGGCCGCATCGATCGCCAGATCGAGGCCGCCGCCGATGAAGCCGCTGTTGACCAGCGAGGCGGCGCTGCTGGCCTGCATCATCAGGCCGATCGAGCCACCATCGATGCGACCGGCATTGTTGACCGCGACCTCGTCGCCGATCAGCGCCACCGCGATGGCGGCGTTCGTGGTCGTCTGCACCGAGCCGGCCGCCGCCATGTCGAAGGTGACGAGCCCACCGGTCGCAGCCCGCAAGCCGGCGCCGGCCGCCGCGACGTCGCCAGAGATGTCGATGTCGAGGGTACCGCTGAACGACGATTCTAGGTCGATGCCGGCGCCCAGCGTCGCCGTCACATCGCCGGCGATGTCGGCCGAGATCTGGCCGTAGAGGGAGCGGCCCAGGATGCCGGTGGCGCCGCTCTGATCCAGTGTGATGTCCCCGGCGGCCAGCGTGGTGATGCTCAGCAGGCCGAAGAAGTCCGTTGCGGCATCGATGCCATTGGCCCCGACCCCCGAAGTCATGATGCTGCTGCCCTGCGTGATCGTCACCGGCGCGCCGCCCCCCTCGGTCGCACCGCCGCGCGCGTAGATGCCGTGCGCGTTGCTGCCTTGGGTGGTGATGCTGGAGTCGCTGGTGATCGTCACCAGCTGCAGGCCGTCCGCGAAGATACCTATGGCGTCATTGCCAGTGGTGGCTATGGAGTCCTTGGTCGTGATCTGGACCTGGCCATCGCGCGAATAGGCATGGATGCCGCGACCCTGGTCGCCATAGGTCCGCAGCGCGCCGTAACTGAAAATGGTGACACCGCTGCGACCGTAGGCGCTGATGGCATCGCCGGCATCCGCGCCATAGCTGTCGACGCTGTTGGTCGAGATCTTGGTGCCGCTGGCCGCGGTGATCGTCACCGTGCCCAGTTCGGCATAGGCATGGATGCCGTCGCCCAGACCTTCGCGCACCTCGATGTCGGCCGTCGTCGTCACCTCGATGTTGGCCGAGCCACCGTCGCCCAACCGATAGGTGACGGCCTCGATGCCCGACGAAGCGTAGCCGCCAGTCTGGATCCGCGCGTTGCTGGTGATCGACAGCAGCGTGCCGGGTGCGTAGCTCTTCGCAAAGATGCCGGTGGCGGTACGGCCAGCGGTGGTGATGGCGCCACCGCTGGTGATCGTGATGGCATCGGCGTTCTGTGCAGAGACGCCGGTAGAGCCTTGGCCATATGTCGTGATGCTGGAGGCTACGGACGTCGTCACGGTGATCTCGCCGTCAGCGAACGTCCGGATGCCGAAGGAGTAACCATCATGCGTCGTTATCAGGGAGCCCGACATGACCGATGTATCGCCGGCTGTCGAATAGAGATTGATTCCGTCCGAGAAGAGGCTCTGCGTGGTGATCGTCGTGCCGTCTGTCGTCGTGGCACTCGTCAGACCGACGCCGATGCCATAGATGCCGGAGACTAAGAAGCTGGAGGTGTCGATGTTGCCGCTGCTGTAGATGTCGACCGTGCCATTGTCGCTGGCGGCGAAAAGGCCGGCGCGCGCAACACCGTCGCTGACCACGGTCTGGTTGATGGTGCCGTGGTTGGTAATCGTCAGGTTGCCGTAGGAGCTGCTGAAGCCACCGCTGTAGACGTGCTCAGCCGTCACGCTGGCGTCGATGACGATCGTCAGGTCGGCCGTCGTATAGGTGATGCCGTCGGCGTCCTGGAAATCCTCGCCCATGGCCGGCACAAGGCAGGTGACGCTGTCCAGCACCGGTGGTCCGCAGTCGCCCGCCGCCAGGGCCTGCCGGCCGCCGCCAGCCCAATGGCCAGCGACCGCGAGCGCCAGAACCGACACTGACGCCAACAGCAGTCGCCCACCGCGCGGCGCACGCCACCTTGAGCTCGACATTTCCTGCCCCCCCGCAGAATGCCATTCGCGCCCTGATAACTAACGTATGCTGCGAGGCCTGGAATGATTTTAATGTTATGCGACGACGGCGTGCATGACGCTCCCGCGCCACCGGCAGTCGGCCCGGGGCTGACCGTCCTGGTCCAATGGGCTATCGTCGCCCCGCGATTCTCGTGGCCTTCTCCCCAGACGCAGCAAGGGTTTTCCATGCCGGACACAATTCGCTTCACCTTGAACGGCACCGAGGTCGAGGCGCTGCCCGACGAGACCATCTGGCAGGCAGCCACCCGGCTGGGCACCGAGATCCCGCATCTCTGCTACGCGCCGGAGCCGGGCTATCGCGCCGACGGCAACTGCCGCGCCTGCATGGTGGAGATCGAGGGCGAGCGTGTGCTGGCGGCCTCCTGCATCCGCAAGCCGACCGCGGGCATGAAGGTCAGCAGCGCGTCCGAGCGGGCCAAGACATCCCGCGCCCTGGTGTTCGAGCTGCTGGCCGCCGACCAGCCGGCGCGCGCCACCAGCCACGATCCCGACAGCAAGTTCTGGGCCTGGTCCGACAAGGTTGGCGTGACCGAGAGCCGCTTTCCGGCCGGCGAGCGCCCGGCAGTGGACGCCAGCCACGCCGCCATGCGGGTCAACCTGGACGCCTGCATCAACTGCGGCCTCTGCGTGCGCGCCTGCCGCGAGGTGCAGGTCAACGACGTCATCGGCATGGCCTATCGCGGCCACGGCGCCAAGGTGGTGTTCGATTTCGACGACGCCATGGGCAGTTCCACCTGCGTCGCCTGCGGCGAATGCGTGCAGGCCTGCCCGACCGGCGCGCTGATGGAGGCCAACCTGCTGAACGACGCGCAGGAGCGCGTGGTGTGGGCCGACAAGACGGTCGACAGCCTCTGCCCCTTCTGCGGCGTCGGCTGCCAGACCACGGTCTATGTGAAGGACGAGCAGATCGTGCAGGTCGATGGCCGCGACGGCCCGGCCAACCAGAACCGCCTCTGCGTCAAAGGCCGCTTCGGCTTCGACTACGTGCAGCATCCGCACCGCCTGACAAAGCCGCTGGTGCGGCGCGACGGCGCCGCCAAGGACGCGCATATGCAGATCGTCGACGGCCAGTGGCAGTCGGTGTTCCGCGAGGCCAGCTGGGAGGAGGCGCTGGACCGCGCCGCCGCCGGGCTGGTGAAGGTGCGCGACAGCGTGGGGCCGAACGCGCTAGCCGGCTTCGGCTCGGCCAAGGGCTCGAACGAAGAGGCTTATCTGTTCCAGAAGCTGGTGCGCACCGGCTTCGGCACCAACAACGTCGACCACTGCACGCGGCTCTGCCATGCCTCCTCGGTCGCCGCGCTGATGGAGGGCATTGGCTCCGGCGCGGTCACCGCGCCCTTCACCGCGGCGAAGGATTCCGAGGTCATCCTGGTGATTGGCGCCCGCCCGGCGCAGAACCACCCGGTGGCCGCCACCTTCCTGAAGCAGGCCGCCAAGCGCGGCGCCAAGCTCATCGTCGCCGATCCGCGGCGGCAGAACCTGTCGCGCTATGCCACCTGGACTCTGCAGTTCAAGCCCGGCGCCGACGTGCCGATGCTAAACGCGCTGCTGCACACCATCATCGACGAGGGCCTGGTCGACCGGCAGTACGTGCAGGCGCATGTCGAGGGCTTCGAGGAGCTCAAGGAGCGGGTCAAGGACTATAGCCCGGAGAAGATGGCGCCGCTTTGCGGCATCGAGGCCAAGACGCTGCGCGAGGTCGCCCGCGCCTTCGCCACGGCGCGCACCTCCATCGTCTTCTGGGGCATGGGCATCAGCCAGCACGTGCACGGCACCGACAACGCCCGCTGCCTCATCGCGCTCTGCATGATCACCGGCCAGGTCGGCCGCCCTGGTACCGGCCTACATCCGCTGCGCGGGCAGAACAACGTACAGGGCGCCTCCGACGCCGGGCTGATTCCCATGGTCTTCCCCGACTACCGCTCGGTGGAGAACGAGGAGATCCGCAGCGGCATGGAAAAGTTCTGGGGCAGCAAGCTGGACCCCAAGCGCGGCCTGACCGTGGTCGAGATCATGAATGCGGTCATCGCCGGCCAGATCAAGGGCATGTTCGTCGAGGGCGAGAACCCGGCCATGTCGGATCCCGACCAGCACCACGCCCGCCAGGCGCTGGCCATGCTGGACCACCTGGTGGTGCAGGACATCTTCCTGACCGAGACGGCGTGGCACGCCGACGTGGTGCTGCCGGCCTCGGCCCATGCCGAGAAGCTGGGCTCCTTCACCAACACCAACCGCCAGGTGCAGATCGGCCGGCCGGCGATCAAGCCGCCGGGCGAGGCGCGGCAGGACTGGGAGCTGATCCAGGAGATCGCCAACCGCATGGGCCTGGACTGGACCTACACCGGGCCCGGCGACGTCTTCACCGAGATGGCGCAGGTCATGCCGTCCTTGAAGAACATCACCTGGGAGCGGTTGCTGCGCGAGGACTGCGTGACCTATCCGGTCGACGGTCCCGACGTGCCGGGCAACGAGATCATCTTCGCCACCGGCTTCCCCACCAAGTCGGGCCGCGCCCGCGTGGTGCCGACCGACCTGGTGCCACCGGACGAGCTGCCCGATGCCGCCTATCCAATGGTGCTGACAACCGGGCGTATGCTGGAGCACTGGCACACTGGCGCCATGACCCGCCGCGCCACGGTGCTGGACGCGCTGGAGCCCGAGGCCGTGGCGCACCTGAACCGCTTCGAGCTGAAGCGCCTGGGCCTGCAGGCCGGCGACAAGATCCGCGTCTCCACCCGGCGCGGCGCGGTAGAGCTGATGGCGCGCCAGGACCGCGACGTGCCCGACGGCATGATCTTCATCCCCTTCTGCTTCGCCGAGGCGCCGGCCAACTTCCTGACCAACCCGCAGCTCGACCCCTTCGGCAAGATCCCGGAGTTCAAGTTCTGCGCGGCGAAGGTCGAAGCGGCCGACGTGGCGCACGCGGCGGAATAGTGGCTGTGATCTCCTCCCCTGCGCGAAGCGTGGGGGAGGGTTAGGGAAAGGGTGTCGCCAGGTGAGCTCCATTGTCGAGCCCCCCACCCCGACCCACCCCCGCTCCGCGGGAGAGGGGGAAGACGCCGAGCGTTGGCCGACACTTCCCGCCCAGGCTTACAGCGATCCCGCCGTCTTCGCCGCCGAGCGACGTGAGATCTTCCTGAAGACCTGGCAGCTCGCCGGGCATGCCTGCGACCTTCCCAATCCCGGCGACTTCCTGGTCTTCGACCTGCTGGACCAGAGCGCCATCCTGCTGCGTGGCGAGGACGGCACGATCCGCGCCTTTCACAACGCCTGCCGCCACCGCGCCTTCCGCTTGCTAGACGGCGAGGGCTGCTCGCCGGCGCGGGTGCGCTGCAAGTACCACGGCCTGTCCTACGCCCTCGACGGGCGCCTGGCCGGCGTGCCGGGCGAGCGCGATTTCGTCGGGCTGGACAAGGCGGCGATGGGCCTGCGCCCGGTCGCGTTGGAGCAATGGCAGGGGCTGCTCTTCGTCTGCTTCGCCGGTGCCGTGGGCCCCAGCGTCGCCCAGCAGCTCGATCCGCTTACCGCGCATTTCGCCCGCTATCGCTTCGCCGAGCTGCAACCCTTCGGGCGCGAAAGCCACGACACCGTCGCCTGCAACTGGAAGGTGGCACAGGAAAACAACATCGAGGGCTACCACATTCCGGTCGGCCACCCGGGCCTGCAGCGGCTGTTCGGCGAGCGCTATGGCTTCGCCGTCTTGGAGCACGGCGTCAGCCGCGCTGGCGGCCCCCTGCCGGAGACCCTGGAGGGGCTGTCCTGGAGCGAGCGACACTACCTGTCACTGCTGCCGGCCGAGTGCGAGCGCACCTGGGGCTACGTCAGCTTGTTCCCCAACGTCGCCTTTGACCTCTACCCCGACCAGGTGGATTTCTTCCAGATCCTGCCGCTGGCACCGGACCGCACGCTGCTCCGCGCGCGCGGCTATGCCCTGCCTGACGCCCGGCGTGAGATGCGCGCCGCGCGCTACTGCAATCAGCGCATCAACCGCCTGGTCAGCCGCGAGGATCGCGGCCTGGTCGAGGGCGTGCAGCGCGGCCTGGCCTCGGTGGGCTACGGCGAAGGCCTGTTACACCGCCGTGAGGCGCGCGTGCGGCAGCTGCAGGAGGGCATCCGCCAGCGCCTTGGCAAAGCCTTGGACGGTCACGCAGCCCACTGACACCAAAGCCAGATTGTACCGGGACACCGCCTGCGTCACGGCAGTTGCGCCTTCCGCGCCCTTGTCCGCCGTGGCGCGGCGGTCTAGGCAGATGGGCCTCCGACCGAATACCAGGACCCCTACCGCCATGACCGTCGCCGCCGGCCGCCAGTTCCTCGCCATTCCCGGTCCCACCACCGTGCCCGACAGCGTGCTGCAGGCCATGATGCAGCCGGCGGTGGACATCTATTCCGGCCCGCTGGTGCAGCTCACCGACCGCTGCCTGGCTGACCTGGCCCGGCTGTTCGACACCCAGGGCCAGTGCTTCATCTATGCCGCCAACGGCCACGGATCCTGGGAAGCCGCGCTGAGCAACGTGCTGTCGCGCGGCGACAAGGTGCTGGTGCTGGAAAGCGGCGGCTTCGCGCTGGGTTGGGGCGAGAACGCCCGCAAGCTGGGCGCCGAGGTCGAGATCCTGCCCGGCGACTTCCGCCGCGCCGTCGATCCGGCGGCGCTGGAGGCGCGACTCAAGGCCGACACCGAACGGACCATCAAGGCCGTGCTGGTGGTGCAGGTCGATACGGCCTCCGGCGTGTGGAACGACATCGCCCGGCTGCGGCAGGCGATGGTCGCCGCCGACCACCCGGCGCTCTTCATGGTCGACACCATCGCCTCGCTCGGCACCATGCCCTTCCATATGGACGCCTGGGGTGTCGACGTCGCCGTCACCGGCTCGCAGAAGGGCCTGATGATGTCGCCGGGCCTCAGCTTCGTCGCCGCCAACCAGCGCGCCATGGCAGCGCACAAGACCGCCGACATGGTCAGCTCCTACTGGGACTGGACCTTCCGCAGCGGGCCCGAGCACTACATGAAGTACGCCGGCACACCGCCCGAGCACCTGTTGTTCGGCCTGCGCCAGTCGCTCGACATGATCTTCGCCGAGGGACTGGAGGCCGTCTGGCGGCGCCATGCCCTGCTGGCCGAGGCAGTGCGACGCGCGGTCGCTGTCTGGGCCGAGGGCCAGGTGCTGCAATTCAATGTCGAGGCACCGGCTGAGCGCAGCGACTCGGTCACCACCGTGCGGTTGCCCGAGGGCATGAGCCCACAGCCGCTGCTCGACTACTGCCAGAAGCGCTGTGGCGTGACCTTGGGCGTCGGCATCAACAAGCTGTCCGGCCGGGCTATCCGCCTTGCGCACATGGGGCATGTCAACGCGCCGATGGTGCTGGGCACCCTCGCCGTGGTGGAAATGGCGCTGCAGGCGCTGAAGATCCCGCACGGCCGCGGTGGCCTGCAGGCCGCGGTGGACTGGCTGGGCGCCGAAGTAGCGCCCTAGGAGCAAGCATGAGCAAGCGCATCCGGCCCCAGGCGGAGACCTATACCGGCCTCAATCGGCTGGAGCCGACCTTGCCGAGCGCCTGGTACCTCGACCCGGCGCATTACGAGCGCGAGCTGCGGCACATCTGGTACCGCAACTGGATCTATGTCGGCCGCTCCGCCGGCCTGACCGAGCCGGGGCAGTTCCGCACCGCCGACATCGGCAGCCAGTCAGTGCTGATGGTGCGCGGCGGCGACGGCGTGCTGCGCGCCTTTCATAACACCTGCCGGCATCGCGGCTCGCGTCTCTGCACCAAGAGCGAGGGGCAGCTGGGCGCGCTGGCGATTTCCTGCGAGTACCATCGTTGGCTCTACAATCTGAAGGGCGAGCTGGTCCGCACGCCCAACACGGCCCTGCCGCCGGATTTCGACCGCAAGAACTTCCCGCTGTACGACGTCGCACTGGCCGAATGGCGCGGCTTCATCTTCGTCAACCTGGCCGGCAAGGACGCCGAGCCCTTCGAAAAGGCCTTCCTGGCGGACAGCGACCGCATCGCCAACTGGCCGCTGGACGAGATCGTCGTCGGTCACCGCGAGGTGATGGAGCTGGGCTGCAACTGGAAGGTTTTCTGGGAGAACTTCAGCGAGTGCTACCACTGCCCCGGCGTGCACCCGAAGCTGTCGGAAACCGTGCCGATCTATAGCCGCGCGCTGATGGGTCGCTATGACGACCCGGCGTGGGAGCAGCACGCCGACGACAGCGACCCGCTGTATGCTGGCGGCATCAGCCGCGAGGCGCAGTCCTGGACCGAGGACGGCAAGATCCATGGCGTGCCCTTCCCCGGCCTGACCGAAGAGCAGAAACGCCAGGGCCAGTTCTTCGTGACAGCGCTGCCCACCGCCTACTTCGTCGCCCATGCCGACTATGTGCGTTCCATCTCGGTCCGTCCGGTCGGGCCGGAGCGCACGCGCCTGGTGGCCGAGTGGATGTTCCTGCCGGAGACGTTGAAGCAGCCGGACTTCGAGATGGAAAAGGTCGTCGGCTTTGCGCGCCGCGTGGTGCAGGAGGACGGCTACGTCTGCGAGCTGGCGCAGCAAGGCATGCATTCCTTCCGCCACGAGGCCGGCGTGCTGCTGCCGCCCGAGTACTGGGTCAAATCCTTCCAGGACTGGGTGCGCGACAGCCTGGCCGTGCCCGCCGCCCAGGGCGCCTGACCGCCGGTCGCTATGCGTGCGCCGGCACAGCGCCGGCGGGCGCGTCCTTGATCGGGAAGTGCAGCGCCGCGGCCATTAGACCGGCCAGCGCGGTGGCGTACCACACCAGCGTGTAGGAACCGGTGGCGTCTAGCACATAGCCACCCAGCCAGGCCCCCAGGAACGAGCCGATCTGGTGGCTCAGGAAGCAGATGCCGAACAGCGTCCCCAGGTGGCGCGTGCCGAAGATCTTGGCCACAAGCCCGCTGGTCAGCGGCACGGTGCCCAGCCAGGTCAGACCCATGGTGGCGGCGAAGAGCACCACCGAGGTCTCGCTCTTGGGGATCAGGAAAAACAGCGTGATGGCCGCGGCGCGGATCAGATAGAGCCACCCCAGCACCTGCTGTTGGCGGAAGCGCCCGCCGAGCCAGCCGCAGGCCCAGCTGCCCGCCATGTTGAACAGACCGATCAAGGCCAGCGCCGTGGCGCCCAGCCCGATCGGCATGTGGCAAAGCAGCAGATAGCCCGGCAGGTGCGTGGCGATGAAGGCCAACTGGAAGCCGCAGGTGAAGAAGCCCAGCGACAGCAGGCGAAAGCCGCGGTGGCGCAACGCCTGCGCCAGGGCGGCACGCAGCGGCAGCGGCGCTGCCTGCGGCGACGCCAGGCCGGCCGGCGCCTTGCGGTCCAGCAGGATGCCCAGCGGCGCTACCGCCAGCAGGCAGCCGGCTAGCACGAAGAGCGCCATGGCGGTGCCCGACAGCTGGGAAACCCACTGTGCCAGCGGTACCAGAAGCACCTGTCCGAAGGAGCCGCCGGCACTCGCCAGCCCCATCGCCAGGCTGCGCTGCTCCGGACGCGCGGCGCGGCCGACGGCGGTCAGCACCACGCCGAAGCTAGTGCAGCTGATGCCGACGCCGACCAGGACGCCCATGCTGATCACCAGCACCGCGCCGCTCGGCGCCACCGCCGCGCTGGCCAGGCCGCTGGCGAAGACGATGGCGCCGAAGGCCACCACCGGCGCCGCGCCGAAGCGATCGGCCGCCGCCCCGGCGAAGGGCTGCGCCACGCCCCAGACCAGGTTATGCAGCGCGATGGCAAAGGCGATCAGCGTCACCGGCAAGCCGTGATCGAAGGAGAAGGGCCCGACGAAGAGCCCGAAGGTCTGCCGCACGCCCATCGCCGCGCTCATGATCAGCGCGCCGGCGAGCAGGCTGAAAAAGACGGTCCGGGACTTGCGGACGGTCGGTCCGGCGGAGGTTGGGAAAGACATGCTGCTGCCTCGCGACACCCTTGCTGAGGGGCGCAGGATCAGCGGCGACCGCTGGCGAGGACAAACGCCATCGACTCTCTAAAGATGAAATCTACTCATTAGTCTCGGTGGCGTTCTCCGCCAGCAGCCAACGGCTGAAGGCGGTCACCTCGCGGCGCGGCTCGACCCCGCCGGGCAAGGTCAGCCAATGGCCGGTGTCGATCTCCAGCGGCGTTGCATCCAGGGGCCGCAGCAGCCCGGCCGCCACTTCGCGCCGGCACAGCGGCAGGCGGCCCAGCACGATACCGCTGCCCAGCGTCGCCGCCTCCAGCCCCAGACGCAGCGTGTCGAAGTAAAGGTTGCCGCGCGGCAGAATCTGCAAGGTGCGGGACTGCAGCCAGCTGGCCCAGTCATGCTCGACCGTCGTCAGGTGCAGCAGCACTGCCCGGGACCAGTCCAGGCTGCCATCGGCGGCGCGCAGGCTGTCGCCATAGGCCGGGCTGGCCAACGGGACCAGGCGCTCTTGGAACAGCAGCGTCGCCGCGGTGCCCGGCCAGGGCGCCGCGCCCATGCGGATGGCGAGGTCGACCTCGTCGAGTGGAAACAGCACCTGACGGAAGCTGGTGTCGATCCGCAGGGCAATATCCGGGTGGCGTGCCTGGAATCGCGGCAGACGGGGCAGCAGCCAGTGCGAGGCGAAGCTCGGCGTGGCGCTGACCGCTACCGGGCTGCCGCCCTCCAGCGGCGAGATGCGGCGCGCGCCGGTGGCGATCATCGACAGCCCTTCGGCGACGTAGGGCAGGAAGCCTTCGCCCGCAGGCGTCAGGCGGATGCTGCGGCCCTGCCGGCGGAATAGCGCGCAGCCGATCCAGCGCTCCAGCGCGGCGATGCCGTGGCTTACCGCGCTGGGCGTCAAGTTGAGTTCGGCGGCCGCCGCGCGAAAATTACCCAGTCGCGCGGCGGCCTCGAACAGGCGCAGGGACGCCAGCGGCGGCAGCTTGAGTGGCACGGACAGTCACCCACGTTCGATGAACCTAGTTCACCTTTAGCAGAGGGCGACAGCCGCGTCATGCCTTGCCGGGCGGAGCCTGCCTCCAGGCTCAGAACACGTGGAAGACGTAGAGCAGGATGATGATCGGGATGGGGATGCCGATCATCCAGAGCAAGATACCGCGCATGGTCACCTCCGTTTTCCTGACGTCAGCTGGGAACGCCGGAGGCTCTGGGCAGTTCCCCTAGCGCGGGGGCGGCAGCCACGCCGACCCTGGCGCGGGGGTGGCTTGCTCTGCGATCCTGCGGGTGTTCGGGTGGGGTGGAGGCGCTGGTGGACTGGCAGGAAACTTGGGTCTGGCATCTTGCCCTGGTGCTCGGCGCGGCTGCCTGGGGCTGGGCCCTGCTGCACATCCTGACCACCCGCTACACCTCGGCCGGCACCAGCGCCTGGTTGCTGGCGATCATCCTGCTGCCCTATGTCGGCGTGCCGCTCTATGCGCTGTTCGGCGGTCGCAAGCTGAACCGGGTGATGCGGCGCAAGCAGACCATCCGGCTGCGCGCCGAGACCGTGGTCAATCCCTCGGTCACCGGCGAGATCGATCGCCTGCTGCGCGGCCTGGGGATTCCCGGCGCCACCTGCGGCAATAACCTGGAGCTGCTGGAGCACGGCGCCGCGGCCCGCCAGTCGCTGATCAAGCTGATCGCCGAATGCAGCAGCTCCATCGACCTGCTGACCTATGTCTTCAAGGACGATGCCACCGGGCGCGAGATGATCTCGCTGCTAGCCGACAAGGCGAAAGCCGGGGTGAAGGTGCGGCTGCTCTATGACTCGGTCGGCTCCTATGCCACCAAGGGCGCGCTTTTCGGCCCGCTGCGTGCCGCTGGCGGCCAGGTGGTGGCCTTCATGCCGACCAACTGGTGGCCCTTCCGCACCCGCACCAACCTGCGCAACCACCGCAAGCTCATCGTGCTGGACCACCGCATCGTCTGGTCCGGCGGCATGAACATCGGCGACGAATACCTGGGGCCGAAACGCAAGCGCTGGATCGATGTGGCCTTCACGCTGGAGGGACCGGCCGTGCAGGGCTTCGCGGAGATCTTCCGCTCCGACTGGGCCTTCGCCTCGCGCGAGCCACTGGGGCCGCCTTCGGCACCCGTCGCGCCGGTCTTCTATGGCGACGAAGGGGTGGTGCAGGTGGTTCCCTCGGGACCGGACGTCGACAACGACCCGCTTTATGCCGCGCTGCTGGCCATGGCTTTCGAGGCACGCGAGCGCCTGTGGATCGTCACGCCCTACTTCGTGCCCAACGAGCCCTTGAACGAGGCGCTCTGCTTCGCCGCGATCCGCGGCATCGACCTGCGCATCATCGTGCCGCGCAAATCGAACCACAAGCTGCCTGACCTGGCGCGCGGCCCCTTCCTGCGTGACCTGCAGCGCGCCGGCGCCAAGATCCACCTGGTCGAGGAGATGATGCACGCCAAGATCGTAGTGATGGACGATGCCCTGGCGCTGCACGGCTCGGCCAACACCGACGCGCGCTCGCTGTTTCTCAACTTCGAGATCGGCACCTTCTGTTACTCTCGCAAGGACGTCGACACCGCCCGGCGCTGGATCGAAGCGCTTTTGCCGCGGACTCGCATCAGGTCGGCACCCATCAGCCAGACGGTGCGTTTCCAGGAAGGGCTGATGCGCCTGGTCGCGCCGCTGCTGTAGGAACCTGCCAAACGTGCCTGATCGTCTTCGCCTGTCCTTCCTGACCTGGAACGTGCATTCCTGCGTCGGCACCGATCGCCGCTGCGATCCGCCGCGCGTGGCGCGTTTCCTGAAGCGGGTGAAGGCCGACGTGGTGGCACTGCAGGAGCTGGGCTGGCATCACCGCGGCGAGGTCGGCTTCGACCAGTTCGCCTATCTGGCGGCGGAAACCGGCTATCGGGTGCACGAGGGGCTGACCAAGAATCACGACGCGGCGCACTACGGCAACGCCATCCTGACCCGCCTGCCGCTGCTCGAGCTGAACGAGCACGACCTGCGCCGCCCGCTGCGCATTCCGCGCGCCGCCATCGAGGCCACCTTCGACGTGCAGGGCACGCCGCTGCGGGTGCTGTGCGTGCACCTGGGGCTGGATCCCTGGGAGCGCCGGGCCCAGATCGACCAGCTGCTGGAGACGCTGGACGCGCGGCCCGAGCTGCCGACAGTGCTGCTGGGCGATACCAACGAGTGGCGCCCCGACAGCTCGACTTTCCGCGACCTGCAGCGCCGCCTGCCGCACGTGGCGCAGCCCTACTCGTTCCACACCCGCCTGCCACGGCTGCGCTACGACCGCGTCTACCTGTCGAAGGAGCTGGCCTTCGAGGATTTCGACGCGCTGCGCACGCACGAGGCGGCCAACGGCTCCGACCACCTGCCGGTCTTCGCCCGCGTGCGCCTGCCCTGGGCGGCGGCGAAAGCGGCGGATGACGCAGCGCTCGCCGCGGGCGCCGCTGAGCGGACCTAACGGGCCAACAGCCGCTCGGCCTCGGACAGTTCTTCTGGCGTGTTGCAGTTGAAGAAGGGATCCAGCGGCTCGGCCGGCCAGTCGACCGTGGCCAGGCGGTAGCGCGCGGTCCAGCGGTCGACCTTGCGCAGCCCCTCCTCTACCAGCGCGCGGCGCAGCGCCGGCGCCAAGGCCACCGGCCAGAGGCCGATCACCGGGTTGGCGTTGCCGCCCGATGACGCGGCGACCAACTCGGCGCCGGCCTCCACCGCCGCCAGGAAGCGCGCCACCAGGTCCAGCGGCAGGAAGGGCCCATCGCCCGGCACCGTCGCCACCCACTTGAGGTCCGGTGCGTGGTCACGCGCCCACTCCAGCCCGGTCAGCACGCCGGCCAGCGGGCCGGGAAAGCCGGCCAGCACATCGCCGGCCACCGGCAGGCCGAAGCGGGCCAGGCGCGCCGGGTCGCCGTTGGCGTTCAAGGCCACCCGCGCCACCTGCGGCCGGAAGCGATCCAGGATATGCGCCAGCAGCGGCCGGCCGGCCAGCGGCAGCAGGCATTTGTCGCCGCCGCCCATGCGCGTCGCCTGCCCGCCGGCGAGCACCAGACCGAGGACCGGCGGGTTAGTAGCCATGGACCGCACTCAATCCTCCACCCCCTTGCGGGCGTGGCGCGACTCTTCCTCGCCCGCCGCCTTGGGGTCGGCGTCGTAGATCAGCCGCTCGACGCCGGCCAGGGCGACGAAGCGCTTGCCCTTGGCGCGGCCGATCAGGGTCAGGTTGGATTGCCGCGCCAAGTCGACGCCCCAGGCGGTGAAGCCGGAGCGCGAGATCAGGATGGGAATGCCCATTTGCACCGTCTTGATCACCATCTCCGAGGTCAGGCGGCCGGTGGTGTAGAAGCACTTGCCGGCGGCCGGCACGCCCTCCAGGAACATGTAGCCGGCGATCTTGTCGACCGCGTTGTGGCGGCCGACGTCTTCCATATAGAGCAGCGGGCGGTCCTCCTCGCAGAGCACGCAGCCGTGAATCGCGCCGGCCTCCAGATAGAGGCTGGGGATGGCATTGATGCGCCGCGACAGGGCATAGATCCACGAGGTCTTCAGCACCGCCTGCGGATCCAGGCGCACGGTCTCGAACTTCTCCATCAGGTCGCCGAAGGCGGTGCCCTGGGCGCAGCCCGAGGTGCGGGTCTTCTTCTTCAGCTTGGTCTCGTAGTTGGTGGCCCGCTTGGTGCGCACCACCACCACGCCCAGCTCCTCGTCGACGTCGATGGCGGTGACCTGGTCGTCGGCCAGCAGCATGTTCTGGTTCAGCAGATAGCCGACCGCCAGGTAATCCGGATGATCGCCGATCGTCATCATGGTGACGATCTCCTGGCTGTTCAGGTAAAGCGTCAGCGGCCGCTCGGTCACCACGCTGGTGAGGATGGGCCGCCCGGTTTCGTCGACCCCTTCGACCTGGCGGGTCAGCCGCGGGTCGGCCGGGTCCGGCCGCACGCGCAGCGCGGCGGCGGCCTCGGGGTCGCTCAGCTTCGCCTGGGCCTTGCGCAGTGTGCGGACAGCGTCGCTCATGACTCGGGGGCTCCCTGGCTGGCGTCCCTCGCATATGGGCCGACGCCAGCGCCGCCGACAAGGGTCCAACGCCAGCCAGACGTTGCAATTGCCGCGCGATGCCATGATGATTGCATGTCATTGCATCCAATTGCAGGTAATTGCAGCGTGAACGACCTGTGGGCAGCCTTCGGCCGGGCCTTGGATCTCATCACCGGCGCCGATCCGGCGCTGGGCGAGATCGTCGGGCTATCGCTGACGGTCTCGCTAAGCGCGGTCACTCTGGCGACCCTTTTGGCCCTGCCGCTGGGCGCCCTGCTGGCGCTGGTGCGCTTCCCCGGCCGCTCGCTGGTGGTGGCGGTGCTGAACGCCTTCATGGGGTTGCCGCCCGTGGTGGTGGGATTGGTGGTCTACCTGGCGCTGTCGCGCAGCGGCCCCTTGGGGGCACTGGGGCTGCTGTTTACCCCGGCGGCGATGATCGCGGCCCAGGTCATCCTGGTCACGCCGATCGTCGCCGCCGTGGCGCGGCAGAGCCTGAGCGATCTCGACAACGAGTACCGGCCGCTGCTGCGCTCGCTGGGCGCCGGCCCCTGGCGCAGCGTGCCAACCTTGCTGTGGGATGCTCGCCTGTCGCTCGGCACCGCGATCCTGGCCGGCTTCGGCCGGGCCTCGGGAGAGGTCGGCGCGGTAATGATCGTCGGCGGCAACATCGATCACGTCACCCGCACCATGACCACCGCGATCGCGCTGGAGACCAGCAAGGGCCATCTGGCGCAGGCCCTGGCGCTGGGCATCGTGCTGATCGCCATCGCGCTGACGGTGTCGCTGGCGGCGGAGGGACTGCGGCTGCGCGCCCAGCGCCAGCAGGGCATGAGCCAGGCATGAACGCCATCAACATGAGCCTGGCGGCGCCCTGCGAACTGCTGCCGCTATCGCTCGCGGGCCTGCGCTTCCAGGCCGGCGGCCAGACCCTGCTGGGCCCGCTCGACGCCCGCATCGAGGTGCCTGGTGTCAGCGTCATCCTGGGGGCCAACGGCGCCGGCAAGTCGCTGCTGTTGCGCCTGCTGCACGGCCTGCTGCCGCCGGCGGCGGGGCGCGTCGACTGGAACGGGCGCACACCGGCGGCAGCGCGCTCGCGACAGGCCTTCGTGTTCCAGCGCCCGCTGCTGCTGCGGCGCTCCACCCTGGCCAATGTCACTTTTGCCCTGGCCCTGGCCGGCGTGCCGCGCCGCGAACGGCGGGAGCGCGCGCTGGCGGCGCTGCAGGCCGTCGGGCTGGCGCAGCTCGCCGAGCGGCCAGCGCGCGTGCTCTCCGGCGGTGAGCAGCAGCGCGTCGCCCTGGCCCGCGCGCTGGCGGTAGCGCCTGCCGTGGTGCTGCTCGACGAGGCCACCGCCAATCTCGACCCCGCCGCCACCGCGGCGGTCGAGCGCGTGGTCGAGCGCCTGCGCGCCGATGGCGTGAAGCTGGTGATGGCGACGCACGACCTGGCCCAGGCACGCCGCCTGGCCGACGAGATCCTGTTCCTCGATCGCGGCCGCCTGCTGGAGCAGGCCCCCGCCGCGATCTTCTTCGCCGGTCCGCGCACCAGCGCGGCAAGACGCTTCCTGGCCGGCGAACTGCCCACCGAGAATGGAGACACCCCATGACCTTGCTCCGACGCCGCTTCCTCAAGAGCCTCGCTTTCCTGTTTCTGGCCACCGGCCTGCTGGCGCAGCCCGCTGCCGCCGAGGAGCGCTTCATCACCGTGGCCTCGACCACCTCGACACAGGATTCCGGCCTGTTCGACTACCTGCTGCCGATCTTCCAGGCGAAGACCGGTATCGAGGTGCGCGTGGTCGCCGTTGGCACCGGCCAAGCCATCAAGCTGGCGCAGAACGGCGACGCCGACGTCCTCTTCGTCCACGCCAAGAAGGCGGAGGAGGAGTTCGTGGCCGCCGGCGACGGCGTGAAGCGCTTCGACGTGATGTACAACGACTTCGTCATCGTCGGGCCGGAGAGCGACCCGGCTGGCATCGCCGGGTCCAGCGACGTGGTGGCGGCGCTGACCGCCATTGCGGGCAAGCAGGCGACCTTCCTGTCGCGCGGCGACGACAGCGGCACCAACAAGGCCGAGCTGGCCCTGTGGAAGGCCGCCGGCATCGACGCCAAGGCGGCATCGGGCACCTGGTACCGCGAGACCGGCGCCGGCATGGGCGCGACGCTGAACACCGCCGCCGGCCTGCCGGCCTACACCATGAGCGACCGCGCCACCTGGCTGGCCTTCGAGAACAAGGCCGACCTGAAGATCGTGACCGAGGGCGACAAGCGCCTGTTCAACCAGTACGGCGTGACCCTGGTGAACCCGGAAAAGCACCCCAGCGTGAAGGTTGCTGACGGCCAGACCTTCCTCGACTGGCTGATCTCGCCGGAAGGCCAGAGCGCCATCGCCGGCTTCCAGGTCAACGGCCAGCAGCTCTTCTTCCCCAACGCGCCGGCGGCGAGCTGACCGCGGCGTCACGGCACCGCTGTTGCTAGGGCGCGTTCCAGCGCACCTGGCCCAGCGGTGCCAGGTCGTAGCCGGCCAGGGCCTTGGCCTTGGCGGCGCAGGCGGCACTACGGGCGAAGGCGAAGAGGCGCTGCACCGCCGGCTCGAAGAAGTCGCGCCGGGTCATCAGCAAGTCGAACTGCTCCTCTGCCAGCGGCAGGAAGTCCAGGTTCAGCGAGTGCGCCGCCGCCTCGGCCGCCAGGCCGGCCTCGGCCCGCCCCTCCAGCACCATGAGGCCCAGTTCGAGCTGCGTGCGCGCCACCCCGGCGGCGAAGACCAGGCGGTCCGGCGCCAGTCCGGTCTCGCCCCAGAGCTGTTCCAGCAACACTTGGCTGCCGGCACCCGGCTGGCGGCTGGCCAGCGGTCGCCCGGCCAGGTCGGCCAGCCGCTTGACCTTGCGCGGATTACCCTTGGGCAGCACCAGGCCCTGGGTGCGCTTGGCCCAGCCGATCAGCACGCAGCCGGCTGCCTCGGGCCGCTCGGCGATCGCCAGGATGTTGCCGTTGCGCTTGGCATCGGCCGGCGGCAGGTGCGTGCCGGCCATCATCGCCTCGCCACGGAAAAACCGCTCCAGCCCGGCGGCGCTGCCCTCTGCCATCAGCGCCAGGTCGGCGCCGCTTTCGCGCAGCGCCCAGTCGAGCAGCGGATCGTTCGAGCCACCGATCACCGGCGGGCGGGCGTCGCGTGGCGCCGGTGTCGCGGTGACGCTGTGCGTCTGTCCCGCCAGGAAGCGCTCCATCGCCGCGCGCGGAAACAGCCAGCGGCCGGAGACCCGCACCGAGGGCAGGCTGCCCTGGCGCACCAGGTCATAGAGCCGCCGCTCCTTCAGGCGCAGCAGCTGCGCCGCCTCGCGGATGGTCAGGTAGTCTTCGGCCATGGCACCAGCGTCGCTCAGCCGTGCCGGCTAGGCTAGCCCCTTCTGCAGGGCCAGCAGTGCCAGGAACTCGGTCGCCAGGGTGGCGCCGGCCAGCGCGGTGATGTCGGCGTGGTCATAGGGTGGCGAGACCTCGACCAGGTCCATGCCGATCAGGTTCATGCCGGTCAGGCCACGCAGAATGGTCAGCGCCTGCCATGAGGTAAGGCCGCCAGCCACCGGCGTGCCAGTGCCCGGCGCATAGGCCGGATCCAGGCAGTCGATGTCGAAGGTCAGGTAGGCCTTGTTGTTGCCGACGATGCGCTTCACCTCGGCCACCACGGCGTCGGGGCCGTTGCGCTGCACCCAGTTGGCGTCCAGCACGTTGAAGCCGCGGTGGTCGTCGTTGTGCGTGCGCAAGCCGATCTGCACCGAGCGTTCCGGCACCACCAGGCCGTCGTTGGCGGCGTGGTAGAACATGGTGCCGTGGTTGATGCCCTCAGGGTCGCCCGGCCAGGTGTCGCTGTGCGCGTCGAAGTGGATCAGCGACAGCGGCCCGTGCACCTGATGGTGCGCCTGCAGCAGCGGATAGCTGATGAAATGATCGCCGCCAAGCGACAGCAGGGTCACGCCCTTGTCCACGATGGCCAGCGCCTGGTCGCGGATCGCCGGCGGCACGCTCATCGGGTGCTCATGACGGAACAGCACGTCGCCGTAGTCGATGACCGCCAGCTTCTCCACCGGGTTGAAGCCCCAGGGCCAGGGCGGCCCCCAGGCGATCTGGCACGAGGCCTCGCGGACGCCGTTGGGCCCGAAGCGCGTACCCGGCCGGGCCGAGACCGCGGTGTCGAAGGGCACGCCGAGGACCGCCACGTCGACGCCGGTCAGGTCCTTGGTATACTTGCGCCGGAAGAAGGAGCGTACGCCGCCAAAGGTCGGCTCCGGCTTGAAGGACTTCAGGTCGGTCGCGGTGATGGCGTGATCGATCGAGTCGTGTTCCATTGGTGCTCCCCTGGCCGTCCCGACGGACAAGCCTTGGGCTTAGCACGACCCCGCCCCTCCGCTCTAGACTGGCGCCATGACCCTTGACCCTCGGCTCCACGCCTTCCGCCCCGACCTGGCCGACGCCCGCCTGAAAGGCCGGATCGAGGCGTCGCGTTTCGTCGAGGGCCAGCCGCGCCGCGTCGCCAGCGGCCTGGCCGAGCTGCGCCGCCTGCCGGCGACCGAGGCACCGTTGGACACCCAGCTCCGCTTCGGCGAGGCCGTCCTGGTCTTCGACACCCGCGACGCCTGGTGCTGGGTGCAGAGCCGCGAAGACGGCTATGTCGGCTATGTCCTGGCCGCCGCCCTGGCCGATCCTGGGCCGGCGCCGACGCATCAGGTGGCGGCGCTCAGGACCTTTCGCTTCGCCGCCACCGACATCAAGTCGCCGGTACTGGACCACCTGACCCTGGGCTGCGCGCTGGCCGCCACTGACGAGCACGACCGCTTCCTGGAGCTGGCCGGCGGCGGCTTCGTCTATGCCCCGCATGCCGAGGTGCAGGGCACCCGCCATGCCGACTGGGTGTCGACTGCCGAACGCTTCATCGACGTGCCCTACCTGTGGGGCGGACGCAGCGCGCTGGGCCTGGACTGTTCCGCCCTGGTGCAGACCGCGCTGGGGCTGGCCGGCCATGCGCTGCCGCGCGACAGCCGCCAGCAGCAGGATAGTGCCGCCGCCGGCCAGCTGCTGGCGCCCGACGCCAAGCTGCACCGCGGCGACCTGATCTTCTCCCCCGGCCATGTCGCCATCGCCAGCGGGCCGGAGAGCATCGTGCATGCCAATGCCTACCATCTTATGGTGGCGCACGAGCCGCTGGCCGGCTTCCGCCACCGCCTGGCGCAGCGCGGCGAGGCCTTCACGTTGGTGCGACGTCCGGAACCGACGGCTTGAGCCGGCCGCTGCTACGCGCTATATCCAATTGGACATAACGCCTGGAGTCCTCGTGTCCGAAACCCCCGCCCCGCTGGTCGACCCCTTCGCCCGCGCCATCACCTACCTTCGGGTCTCGGTGACGGACCGCTGCGACCTGCGCTGTGTCTACTGCATGTCCGAGGACATGACCTTCCTGCCCAAGGCCGAGGTGCTGAGCCTGGAAGAGCTCGACCGCCTGGCCTCGGCCTTCGTCCGCATGGGTGTGCGCAAGCTGCGGCTGACCGGCGGCGAGCCGCTGGTGCGGCGCAACGTGACCGGCCTGATCGCCAGCCTGGGGCGCCATCTGAAGAGCGGCGCGCTGGACGAGCTGACCCTGACCACCAACGGCACGCAGCTGGCCAAGCATGCCGAGGCGCTGGCCGCCGCTGGGGTCAAGCGCATCAACGTCTCGCTGGATACGCTGAACCCCGACAAGTTCCGCGCCATCACCCGCTGGGGTGACTTCTCCCGTGTCCAGGCCGGCCTGGACGCCGCCAAGGCCGCCGGACTGCAGGTCAAGATCAACACCGTCGCGCTGAAGGGCGTCAACGACGACGAGTTCGACCGCATGGTCGAATGGGCCGGCGAACAGGGCTTCGACCTGACCTTCATCGAGGTCATGCCGCTGGGCGAGATTGGCGGCGAGGTGCGGCTCGACCAGTACCTGCCGCTCTCGCTGCTGCGTGCGCGGCTGGCCGAGCGCTGGACCCTGACCGAAAGCAGCCACCGCACCGGCGGCCCGGCGCGCTACATGACGGTGGCCGAGACCGGCAGGCGCCTCGGCTTCATCACGCCGCTGACGCATAACTTCTGCGAAAGCTGCAACCGCGTGCGGGTCACCTGCACCGGCACGCTATACATGTGCCTGGGCCAGGAGGACGCCGCCGACCTGCGCGCGCCGCTACGCGCCAGCGACGACGACGCGCTGCTCGACCAGGCGATCCGCGAAGCCATCACCCGCAAGCCCAAGGGCCACGACTTCATCATCGACCGGCGGCACACGGCGCCGGCGGTGGGACGGCACATGAGCGTGACGGGGGGCTAACTCCGATTCACCCCACAATAAAGTCTTCGAAAATGATCTTCATCTAATTTTTGTTTGACTGCCGCAGTAAGATTGACCATGCAGGTAGCCGAAACCACTTTTCCAGATACTAACTCGGCTGTAAACACTAAATCTACAAAATCGTAACTTTTGAGCATCGCGTGCAGAGCGAGATTTGTTATAAAACCACGCGCGCACTTATCTTTTGCTTCTTTTCCCACTCGACCTGGCGCAACTTCGAACAAACCATATATAGACGCAATTTGCCCCCCTTTTATGGTCAACGGTTGTACTGGAGAGGTTACATTGAGTATGTTACCGTTAGCATCAGGCTTGAAAGGGTTAACGCTCGCAAGGTATTCTAAATCGAATTCTACACATTTCGCTTCTACTTTGCCTTCCACTTCAGATTTAAATTGGGCTCTCAAGTATATTCTCGAAACCGTATCATTGGTTTCAGAGTATGACTTATTTACCAATGAAACAGGGCCTACAAAAACCAGCCTCTCACTTTTCATTTCCATGTCAGACATAAATGCATAGATACTGTCAGGATTCAAAAACTCAATTCTTGAGCCGGAAAAGTACCAATCTAATAACGGCGCTGAGACTAAAGCCCAGCCAACTAAGTTGGCTATCCCAAATTTGAAATCAATACAAGATAAAATTTTTCGGAAAACTCTGCGCAAAAGACGCGGTCTTCTCTCATTCCCCATTGCCAATGACACCCAACTATCATCAACCATTGGGAAATCTCCACAGCACACCACTAATTCTGAATATATCCCAATTTGCTTGGTGCTTTCTCGTTCCATATGCCGATGCCGCCCCCAGATCCAGGGCAAAACCCCTCTTCACAGGGCAGGTCACCGACGCCAGACCAAATAGGGAAAAATTCAAGGTTCCCATGAGGCCCGAATTTAGCGGTGTTGCACGTCGTCGCTCCGCCGCAGTTGATCCCGAGCGCAGGCGGAGGCTTGTCTGACTCCAAGAGGCTAATCTTCGTAGGCAATTCATAACGTCCATTTTCAAACTTAGGACTATCATCATCTGAATCCGATTGGACGAAATCCAAAATTATATTCTCACTATCATCTATCTCGATGCCGTAAAATCCCTTTGACTGTCCTTTATTTTTTATGCAGCTATCCTTGCCATCAAATAGAAATGGGTCATCCTTAACACAAAAATACGTTGCCCCTGAGAAAAGTGCCAAGGGGCTTCCGCTCTCAGGAGATTGCACCAAGACGTAAGTGAAAATGCTTCTGTATTTTCCCACCAAACTACCTTGCCAAATAGAAGCGCATTTCTCCGGTTCTATTTCGAACCATCCAAAAGACCAAATTGAGTCTTCAGACAACAAGCCGAATGCAGTGGCAAATGCATACTGCGTGTGATTACACGCAGTCATTTCTGCGCGGCAGTTCCCCCCAGAAAAAAGCAGAACGCTCGCTGCGAAGACGAACGCGAGGAGCTTTTCCATCTTTCCGGCACCTAAATGAAAAGTTCTGACGACGATATGCTGTAGATTGCAACACCTGCGAATGAGACACCTATTAGACACTCCCGTCAATGAACTCGAGTCCGGCATTCTCGACCGCTACCGCGAGGGCCACGGGCTCGGCTTCGCTCAGCACCGTGACCCTGCCGCTCGGCAGGTCGGCCTGCACCCCGGCCGAGGGATCGAGGCGGCGGATCGCCTTGGTGACCGCGGCGACGCAGCCGTCGCAGGTCATGCCGCCGACCAGCAGCGTGATGGTGGCCATCGGTGGCGCCTCAGGGCTGGACCAGCTTGACCTGGTGCGCCCAGGTTTTGCCGTCGGTGATGGTGATCTGCTTGTAGCCAAGCAGGATCAGCAGGTCATAGAAGTTGAAACTGTCCTCGACGCCGTTCTGCTTCAGGATCGGCAGCAGCCGCGCCTCGGCGGTCAGGTTGGCCAGCGCGCCGCGCGCCCGGTAGAGCGTGTCGAGCGGCCCGTCCATCAAGGCCACCATGATCATCTTCTGCGCGTCGCTGCCCTTGGCGAAGACGGCGTAGGGCACCGGGTAGCCGCGCTTGGCGATCTCCTGCTCCAGCCCGACGACGAAGCCGATGCGCACGCGGCGGTCGGCCTCCTCCAACTGGCGGCCGTGGCCGACATAGGTCTCACGGCTGTCCGGTGCCGGATAGTAGTAGCCGGCATGGTGGTCCGCGTTGTCGGCCGCATCGTCGTCCGGCGGCGAGATGATCAGCACAGGATCGTCGTCGTCGGCCAGCGCGGCGGGCGCCGCCGCCAGCGGCAGCAAAAGCAGCAGGGCCAGCGCGGCGAGGAGCTGTTTCATCGGGCTTCGATCCGGCGAATGAAATCCTTGATGATGATGCGATAGAGCTCGTCCTTCAGCACGGCGTCCTCGCACCCCTTGTCGATGTTCGGGTTGTCGTTGATCTCGATGATGTAGACGCGGCCGTCGGCGGTCTGCTTCAGGTCGACGCCATAGAGGCCGTCGCCGATCAGCGAGGCGGCCTTCAGGGCGACCGCCACCACCTCCTTCGGCGCCTTCTCGATGGCGTGGGTCTTCCAGCCGCCCTCCTCCGCCTTGCCGTCGGCGCCGTGCTTCATCACCTGCCAGTGCTTTCGGCTCATGAAGTACTGCGAGGCGAAGATCGGCTGACGGTTCAGCACGCCGACGCGCCAATCGAAATCGGTCGGCATGAACTGCTGCGCCAGGATGACGTCGGAGCGCTGCAGCAGCTTTTTCGCCAGCTCGACCAGTTGCTGGCGGTTTTCCGCCTTGTAGACACCGCGCGAGAAGGAGCCGTCGGGGATCTTCAGCACCATGGGGAAGCCGAGCAGCTTCTCCGCCTCGTCCAGCTTCTCGCGGTCGATGATCACAGTCTGCGGCGCCGGCAGCTTGTTGGCGGTCAACAGCTCGGCCAGAAAGACCTTGTTGGTGCAGCGGAGCATGGAGACCGGGTCGTCGATCACCGGCATGCCCTCGGCCACCGCCTTCATGGCGAAGCGGTAGGTGTGGTTGTCGATCGTCGTGGTCTCGCGGATGAAGAGGGCGTCGTACTCCGCCAGGTTCAGGTAGTCCTTGCGCTCGATCAACTCGACTCCGACGCCGAGCTGGCCGCCGATCTGGATGAATTTCTCCAGCGCCTCGCGGCTTGAAGGCGGATAGGTCTCACGCGGATTGTAGAGGATCGCCAGCGAGTACTTCGGCGGCGTCTTGGTCTTGGCGGCACGCCAGCCGGTGCGGGTGTAGCCAGCCAGCGCCGAGAGGAAGTAATCGAATTCCTCAGGCGAGAGCTGCGAGGGCGTCAGCACCTCGAGCTCATCAATGCGCCAGCGCTCGTCGAACACCGCGGCGACCTTCAGGATCGGGCAGCGGAAACGGTCGAACACGGCGCGCGCGAAGTGGCGGAAGCGCGTGTCCCGCACCTCGCCGAAAAACAGCGTCAGGGTGAAGCCGGCGCGCGGCCCCTGCTCCACCTTCTCCATATCGCGGCGCAGGATGGCGTTGAGGTCGGGCAGCGCCTCGTTGTAGAGCGACTTCTTCGACAGCTCGACGATGGTCTGGATGGTCGGGATGACCTTGTGGTCGCGCGCCTCGGCCAGCAGCGAGCAGTAGTAGCCCTGCGCCATGTAGTCGAGGTCGGCGTTGAGATTGATGACGCGCGGCCGCTTGCCGGCGAAGAGCTCGGGCTTGGTCACGTAGTCGCGCGCGGTGACCACCTGGCCGTGCTCTGAGGCCCAGGCTTCGTCGCCCTTGTCCTCGACGATGACAACGTAGTTCACCATGGCGGACCTATCCTTGGCGTCATGTCCTGTTGCCCAGCACGACCGCGGCCTTCAACCGCGTCGCACCGTAACGTGCGATGCGTTCGAAAGCTGCATGCGGCACCGGCACGTTGATGCAATCCAGCTTGCTGCCGTCCTCGCTGTCCGGCGGCTCGGGATCGTGGAAATAGAGGAAGCTGTCGTCATAACCGGTCAGCACCACCCAGTGCGGTGCCTTCTCGCCGGTCAACGCGTAGGAGGAGACCAGCACGATGGGAATCTCGCCGGCCTTCAGGTGGCGGATGGCGTCGGCCGCGGCCAGGCCGCGGCGATGCACCGGGATCTTCGCCTCGCGCGCCTGGGCGCGGAAGTCCTGCAGCACCAGGCGGATCACGTCCTTCTTCGTCGGGTCGCGCACCGAATCGACGAACAGGCGCTCCTCGTCGGTGACATAGACCTGCGCGGCGAAACCACGGCGTGACGCCGCCAGGGACAGGCCGAAGGGATCGCAGCCACCGTGGCCCGAGGTCATGTAGATCAGCGTCGCCTCGCGCCAGAGCCGCAGCTCGCGACGGCGTTCCAGTGCCTGTTGCGTCGGGTCCAGCGCCTTCATCGCCATCAGCAGGCTGGCGGCGCCACAAGTGAAGGGCAGCGTCTGAGCATAGTAGGGGACGCGTGCCAGGGTGGCGCGCCGGCCGCCGGCCAGGCGCTTTTCCATGCGCAGCGCGTCGGTGTGGTCCTCGTAGAAATCGGTGTAGGTGCCGAAGCTGCGATAGCCAGCCACCTGGTAGCTGGCGATGGCGCCGTGGTTGTCGGGGCGCACCTCCAGCCGCAGCTCGGCCGCCCCGGCGTCGCGCGCCCGCGCCTCAACGGCCTGCAGCAGGCGACGTCCCAGGCCCTGGCGCCGCGCCGCCGGATCGACGGCGAAGGAATAGAGCCTGGCCGCCGCTGTCGTTCGGTGCAGCAGCACCATGCCATAGCCGAGCAGCGCACCCTCGCGCTCCGCCACCAGGGTGACGGCATGCGCCTTGGTCAGCAGGTGGCGGAAATTGCGGCGCGAGATGCGATCGAGCTCGAAACAGCGCTGCTCCAGCGCCACCAGCCGTTCCAGGTCGTCCGGCGTGGCATCGCGCAACGTCGCGGGCTTGGCCGCGGCCGGCGGCCGGGGAGCTGGGGCGATCTTCAGGGCGGTCGCAGTGGTCGGCAGGGTTCGTGGGCCTTTCGCAGCTCGGCGTGGTGCAGGCGTGACTCGGGAGGAGCCCGAGCGGGACCGCAGCTGCGATTCCTAAGGCAAACCCCGGCTGGCGCAAGGGCAGAACGGAAGTCCTATGCCACTGCTGGCACTTTCCTGCCCCGGCTTGCCTGCTATGCTCGCCCGCCAGCCACCCACAGCCCCTGCCCCCTGGAGCCGCCGCGCATGCCCCCAAAGGTGGCCTTCGTCGCCGCCGATACCGAAGAGGCCCGCAGCGCCCGCGCGCAGCTGGTCGCCCTCTATGGCGACCACGCGCAGGCGGCGGCGGACATCGTCGTGGCGCTGGGCGGCGACGGCTTCATGCTGGAGTCGCTGCATCGCACCCTGGGCCGGGACCAGCCGATCTATGGCATGAACTGCGGCACCGTCGGCTTCCTAATGAACCGCTGGCGCGAGGAAGAGCTGCTGGAACGCCTGGCCCGGGCCGAGCCGGTGCGCCTGCATCCCCTGGCGATGACCGCCCTGACCCACGACGGCAAGGCGCACCAGGACATCGCCTTCAACGAGGTATCGCTGCTGCGCCAGAGCCGCCAGGCGGCCAAGATCCGCATCACCGTGGACGGCAAGGTGCGGCTCGACGAGCTGGTCTGCGACGGCGTGCTGGTGGCCACGCCGGCGGGCTCCACCGCCTACAACCTCTCGGCACACGGCCCCATCGTGCCGATCGGCGCCCGGCTGCTCTGCCTGACGCCGATCTCCGCCTTTCGGCCGCGGCGCTGGCGCGGTGCCCTGCTGTCGGACAGTTCCGAGGTGGTGTTCGAAGTCCTGGACGCCGGCAAGCGCCCGGTCTCGGCGACCGGCGATTCCAGCGAGGTCCGCGACGTCGCCCGGGTCGAGGTCCGTCAGGATACCAGCCGCAGCGTGACGCTGCTGTTCGATGCCGACCACAACCTGGAAGAACGCATCCTGCTGGAGCAGTTCACGCCCTGACAAAGATGAACCCTCCCCCGGGGTCGGGGAAGGGTTGGAAGTGGGTCGTGGGATGGGCACTCAACATCGCTCTCGTCAAGTCACTTCCCCACTGGCAAGGCGGCGGGGCCGCTGGCGGGCAATCACCCCCGCCAGAAGGGCTTGTCAGTCTCGTAGGCCACATCGGCGCGGGACAGCCCCAGGTCGTTCAGGTCGCGGTTGCCGAGCAGCGCCAGGGCATGGCGCTGGTGGGCCCGCTCCTGCCAGGTCAGCAGGACCTGCAGCAGGCGGCCGAACAGGCCGTGGTGATGGGTGATGGGCTGGATCGTGGTCCGGGTCAGGGTGGCGTTCATCGAAGGGCTCCTTGTGTCGAGGTGGGCTGCGGTACAGCGTCCTTGGCCAGGAACTTGAGCCTTCTTGCGCGCCGGAACAAAGCATGATATCGCATCGATCAGAATAGGAAAATTGATCCGAAGACATGTCTCGCCGCCTGCCCAGCCTGAATGCCCTGAAGGCCTTCGAAGCGGCCGCGCGTCACCTGTCATTTACCAAGGCAGCAGAAGAACTTAACGTCACTCAAGGGGCGATCAGCCATCAGGTCCAGGGGCTCGAGGAATCGCTCGGTCTCCAGCTTTTCCGTCGCATGAATCGAAGTATGGCTTTGACCGACGCTGGCCGGGCCTACCTGCCGGCCCTGAGCGAGGCCTTCGACCGCATCGCCGGGGCCACGGAACAGCTCAAGGCGCAGGAAGAAACTGGGCAGCTGACAGTCACGGTGCTGCCCTCCTTCGCCGCCCGCTGGCTGCTGCCGCGCCTGGGGCGCTTCCGCCAGATCGCCCCGGATATCGACGTCATGGTCTCCTCGCGCCAGCAGCTGGTGGACCTGACGCGCGAACCGGTGGACGCCGCCATCCGCTTTGGCATGGGCCAGGGGCGCTATCCGGCACTGGAGGAAACCCTTCTGCTGGGCGACGAGATCCTGCCGGTGATGGCGCCGAGCCTGCGCGACGGCCGCCCGCCGCCGCGCCGGCCTGAGGATCTGAAGGACTATCCGCTGCTGCACGACGAGGTCGGCGACATGGAGCCGGCGGTCGATTGGCGCCGCTGGCTGCTGCTGGCCGGGGTGGACTGCGTCGACTGGCGCCGTGGTTCCGCCTTCACCGATTCGGCCTTCGGCGTCATGGCGGCCATCGCCGGCGAAGGCGTCGCCCTGGCGCGCCGCACGCTCTGCCTGGAAGACCTGGTGGCCGGCCGCCTGGTACAGCCCTTCGGACCCAGCGTGCCGCTGAAGCAGACCTATCGCCTGCTGGTGACGCGCGAGAAGGCGCAGTGGCCGAAGATCCGCCGCTTCCGCCAGTGGCTGCTGGACGAGGTCGCGGCGCAGCCCGACTGCCCGCCACCGCTGGCTTGAGCGAACGGCAGCCCTGCCGAAAAGGGCGTGGCACGGCGCGGCGCCCTGCCTAGACTGCGGCCACCATGCAATCGAAGCTCGTCCGCGGACTCCTGGCGTTGAGCATCGGCGCCCTGGGCGGCTGGCTGGCGCACTGGGCCAAGCTGCCGCTGGCGTGGATGATCGGTGCCATGCTGGCGACCACGGCGGCCGCCGTGGGTGGCATGCTGATCTCCCTGCCGATCCAGATCCGCAACGTCTTCGTCTCGGTGCTCGGTGTCATGCTGGGCGCCGGCTTCCGGCCCGAAATCCTGGACCGCATCGGCGAGTGGGGCATTTCGCTGGGCTTCCTGCTGGTCTACTGCGCCGCCTCGGGCGCCGTCGGCTTCTACTTCTTTCGCCGCTACTGCGGCTACGACCGGCCGACCTCCTATTTCGCCGCCATGCCGGGCGGCCTGTCGGAGATGATCCTGGTCGGCTCCTCGGTCGGCGGCGATCCGCGGGTGATCTCGCTGAGCCACGCCTCGCGGGTGCTGATCGTCGTGCTGCTGCTGCCCTTGGGCTTCCAGCTCTTGCTCGACTACAACCCGGCCAACCGTCCGCCGGTGGGCGCGCCGCTGCTCGACCTGGGCTGGCAGGACTGGGCCATGCTGGGCGGCTGCGCGCTGGTCGGCGCGCTGTCGGCGCGGGCGCTGCGCGTGCCGGCGGCGATGATCGTCGGCCCCATGCTGGTGTCCGCTGCCATCCACCTGGCCGGCTGGACCCGCGCCACGCCGCCGGCCGAGCTGGTGGCGGCTAGCCAGGTGGTGATCGGCACTGCCATCGGTTGCCGCTTCGCCGGCACCAGCCTGGGCTTCGTGCTGCGCAGTGTCCGCCTGGCCGGGGTGGCGACGCTGCTGATGTTGGCGGTGACCCTGGGGGCGGCCTTCGCGGTGCACGCGGTGACCGACCTGCCGGTGCCCTACCTGGTGCTCGCCTATTCGCCCGGCGGCCTGGCGGAGATGAGCCTGGTGGCGCTGGCGCTGTCGTTCGACGCCGCCTTCGTCGCCACGCATCATATCGTGCGCATCATCCTGGTGGTGGTGCTGGCACCGGCGGTCTATCGCCTGTCCGCCCGCCGCCTCACCGCCACGCCAGCCAGCGGCCCGACGGAGCCCAACGGCGGCGATGGCTGAGACTTAGCCGCCGCCGAGGCGATAGAGCGAGGCCAGGGCCAGGCGCGCCGCCCGCTTGGCATCGCGCTGCCACTCCGGACCCTTGAGCCACTGGTCCTCCAAGGTCAGCACCGGTCGCTGCCGGTCCTCGTGCATCAGGCGATTGCGCAGGCCGCGCAGCCAGGAGCGCTCCTCCACCGCATCGTCGTCGGGAAAGCCGGCATAGAGCGTCTGCGCGTCGACGATGGCGCCGGCCAGGATCACCGTGGCCGCCCAGGCGCCGGCGCAGTAGCAGCGCTGCAGGTCGACCATCAGCGCGGTGGCTTGTTCCGACAGGCGCTGCGCGGCGCCGCCGCGGGCGGCCAATTCCTCGGCCCGGGCCAGCCAGTCGCGGCGCTCCTCCCAGGCGGTTTCGTCGGGACGCTCGACCAGTTCGATCATGCCCCAGACTAGCGCGGAAAGGCCCGTTGTCCCCAGGCGTCATCCCGGCCGCAGCGCAGCGGAGAGCCGGGATCCATCGATCGGCCAGGCTCGGGCGCGCCATGGCGATCGCGAAGGCTGCAGCATGGACCCCGGCTCTTCGGCCGGGGTGACAGCGAGAAGGCCGTTTCGCGACCCTGCGGCCTACTCGAACTCCAGGATCACCTGGTCGACCGCCAGGCTGTCGCCGGGCTTGGCCAGGACCGCCTTGACCGTGCCGTCGGCGTTGGCGCGCAGCAGGTTCTCCATCTTCATCGCCTCGACCACCGCCAGCTCCTCGCCGGCCTTGACCGGCTGGCCGACAGTCACGGCAACCGAGACCAGCAGCCCTGGCATGGGCGACAGCAGGAAGCGCGACAGGTCGGGCGGCGCCTTCACCGGCATGTGCTCGTAGAGCTTCGCCGCGCCGGGAGTCAGCACCAGCGCGTCGACCGTGGCGCCGCCGTGGCTGAGGATCAGGCGCGGCCCCTTCTGGTCGACCTGCACCACGATGGCAATGCCATCGATCTGCGCGCGGAACAGCGGGCGGCCGGGGAACCAGTCGCTCTCGATCACCGCCGGCCCCAGCGGGCTGTCAGCCAGAAAGCCGGAAGAATGCGGCTTCAGGCTGACGGCAAAAGGCTCGCGGCCCAGGTGCACCACCCAGTCGGCAAGCTGCCGGGGCCGCATGCCGGTCTGGCCGGTGATCTCGGTTTCCCGCTCGGCGATGCGGCGCTGGATGGCGGCGGCGGCATAGACCAGCCGGCGCTTCACGTCGGGGCGCGGTTCGGCCGGCTTGTAGCCGTCGGGATACTCCTCGGCGATGAAGTTGGTGGAGAGCCGCCCCTCCTGGAAGCGCGGGTGCGCCAGCATGGCCGAGAGGAAGGCGGTGTTGTGGTTGATGCCACGGATGTAATAGGCGTCGAGCGCATCGGACAGCGCGTGGATCGCCGCCTTGCGGTCGGCGCCATAGCCGATCAGCTTGGCGATCATGGGATCGTAGTAGATCGAGATTTCCGAGCCTTCGGTGACGCCGGTGTCGATACGCACCGTGGTGCCATCGCCCAGCTTGCCGATCGCCGGTTCGACATAGCGCACCAGCCGACCGACCGATGGCAGGAAGCCGCGCGCCGGATCCTCGGCATAGACGCGGGCTTCGACGGCCCAGCCCTCCAGCCGCAGATCCTTCTGCTGAAAGCCCAGCGGCTCGCCGGCGGCGACGCGGATCATCTGCTCCACCAGGTCCAGGCCGGTCACCATTTCGGTCACCGGGTGCTCGACCTGCAGGCGGGTGTTCATCTCCAGGAAGAAGAAGTTGCGGTGCTTGTCGACGATGAACTCGACCGTGCCGGCGGAGTAGTAGCCGACCGCCTTGGAGAGCTGGATCGCCTGTGCCCCCATGCGGGCGCGCGTCTCGGCATCGAGGAAGGGCGAGGGCGCCTCCTCCAGCACCTTCTGGTGCCGCCGCTGGATCGAGCATTCGCGCTCGCCCAGGTAGACCACGTTGCCCTGCTGGTCGCCCAACACCTGGATCTCGATGTGGCGCGGCTCCTCGATGTACTTCTCGATGAAGACGCGGTCGTCACCGAAGCTCGCCTTGGCCTCGTGCGTGGCAGAGCGGAAGCCGTCGCGCGCCTCCTCGTCGCTGCGCGCGATGCGCATGCCCTTGCCGCCGCCGCCGGCCGAGGCCTTGATCATCACCGGATAGCCGATGCCCTTGGCGATGCCCACGGCGGTCTCCGCGTCGGGGATGGCTTCCAGGTGACCCGGGACGGTGGAAACGCCGGCCTTCTGCGCCAGCAACTTGGACTCGATCTTGTCGCCCATCGCCTGGATGGCGCCCACCGGCGGGCCGATGAAGACAATGCCGGCGGCCGTCAGCGCCTCGGCGAAGCTGGCCTTCTCGGACAGGAAGCCGAAGCCGGGATGTACGGCCTGTGCGCCGGTCGTCTTGCAGGCCTCGATGATGCGGTCGGCGCGCAGGTAGGAATCAGCCGAGGCGGCGCCGCCGATGTGCACGGCCTCGTCGGCCATCTCCACCGCCAGGGTGCCGAGGTCGGCGTCGGAGTAGACCGCCACGGTCTTGATGCCCAGTCGACGGCAGGTCTTGATCACCCGGCAGGCAATCTCGCCGCGGTTGGCGATCAGAATCTTGTCGAACAGCGGCATGGCCCCTCGCCCCCGTCCCCCGCGTCAGCGTCGGGGACCTGTCGTATTTATGCCCGCCTTTCATAGCCTTGCCCCAAAGCAGCCGCAATGGCGCGCTGCGTCCGTTCGGTGCCCGCGGGAACGAAACGGCCGGCCACGGCGTATTAGACGTCAGAGCATCGAGAGTCGGGTCATCAAGTCACGCAGGGCGGCCCCCGGGCAAATCAGGGTCCCGCCCGCGACTGCAGAAGGAGACCATACCATGAAGTCCACTCTTAAAGTTTTGTCCGCCGCCGCCCTGGTCGCTTTGCTGGGCGCCTGCGGTAATGGCACCGGCGAACGCGCCTTGTCCGGTGCGGCGATCGGTGCCGGTACCGGTGCGGCCGTTGGCGCCATCACACCAATGTCCATGGGTACCGGTGCGCTGATCGGCGCCGGTGTCGGCGCCGCGGTCGGCGCCCTGACCGACAAGGGTGACATCGACATCGGCGATCCGATCTGGTCGGACTGAGATCCTCAATCCTTCCTGCTGATCGCACGACGCACTGCGGCGGCCCCTCCCCTGGGGCCGCCGTTTTGCTATCCGGGCATCGGACCACGCGCCGCATGGCTGAGGCGCGCAGCCGATAGCGCGGCAAGACGCTGGAGTGGGCCCGCCGGCAGGGATGCTGGGGCGCTACTGCGACGTAGAATCACGTGACGCAGCCTGCAGGGCTGCAACCCCTTCGGACAGCTTGCCCATGCCCCAGTCCCCCGCGCAGAAACTCAAGGGCCGCCGCCGCACCCGGCGTCGCGGCTGGCTGGGCGCCCTGATGCTGCTGGCGATCGCCGGTGGCGCTACTTGGTACTGGCTGAACCCGGGCCAGGCAGCGGCCCCGCCACCCAGCGCCACGGTCACCCGCGGCAACCTGGAACAGGCCATCACGGCACTGGGCACGCTGCAGCCCAAGGACTACGTCGACGTCGGCGTGCAGGTCTCCGGCCAGCTGACCGCGATCCATGTCGACTATGGCAGCGAGGTCAAGGCCGGCACGCTGCTGGCCGAGATCGACCCCAAGGTCTATCAGGCCCGGGTCGACAGCGACCAGGCGGAGCTGAAGATCCTCGAGGCCCAGGTAGCCAAGAGCGAGGCCCAGCTGGCCCTGGCGCAGCAGCAGGACACCCGCAACCAGCGCCTCTGGAAGGCCAAGGCAGTCAGCGAGGATGCGCTGCAGTCGGGCCAGGCCGCGCTGGCCGTCGCCCAGGCTGAGGTGCAGGCGCTGGAAGCGCAGCTCGACCAGGCGCGCTCCAGCCTCGACGCCGACCGCGCCAACCTGGAGTACACCAAGATCTACGCGCCGATGGACGGCACGGTGGTCGACATCACCGCCAAGCAGGGCCAGACGCTAAACGCCAACCAGTCGGCCCCCATCGTGCTGCGCATCGCCAACCTCGACACCATGACGGTCTGGGCCGAGGTGGTGGAAGCCGACGTGGTGCGCATTAAGCCCGGCATGCCGGTGCACTTCTCCACCCTGGGCCTGCCCGACCGCCGCTGGGTGGGCAAGGTCAGGCAAATCCTGCCGACGCCCGAGGTGGTTAACGACGTGGTGCTCTACAAGGTGCTGATCGACGTGACCAACCCCGACCACGTGTTGATGACCGAGATGAGCGCCCAAGTCTTCTTCGTGCAGGCCGCGGCGACCGACGTGCTGCTGGTGCCGCTGGCGGCGCTGGAACCGGCCGGCGAGATCGAGAGCAACGGCATCCCCTATCGCGTCAAGCTGGTGACCCCGACCGGGGTCGAGAGCCGGCTGATCCATGTCGGCCTGACCGACCGCACCAAGGCCGAGGTGCTGGACGGCCTGGCCGAAGGCGACCGCGTGCTGCTGCCGGTGGTGGCCAACACCCAGCGCAGCAGTGGCGGCGGCTTCGTGCCGCGGCTCTAGGCACGCAGCATGGCCGATACCCCGCTGCTCGAACTCGTCGATGTCTCGCGGCACTACCCGGCCGGCGAAGGGGTCGTGGTGGCGCTGGATCGCGTCAACCTGACAGTGCGCCAGGGCGAGTACCTGGCCATCATGGGACAGTCGGGCAGCGGCAAGACCACTTTGATGAACCTGATCGGGCTGCTCGACCGGCCGAGTGAGGGCACCTACCGTGTGCTGGGCCAGGACGTGGCCGAGCTGGACCAGGACGAGCTGGCGGCGCTGCGCCGCGACGTCTTCGGCTTCGTCTTCCAACGATACAACCTGATCGCCACGGCGACCGCGGCGGAGAACGTCGAGCTACCGGCAATCTATGCCGGACTTGGCCGCCGCGCCCGCGAGGACCGCGCTGCCCAGCTACTCGAGCGCCTGGGCATGGGCGACCGCATGCAGCATCGCCCGACGCAGCTGTCCGGCGGGCAGCAGCAGCGGGTCTCCATCGCCCGCGCCCTGGTGAACGACGCCGAGGTGGTGCTGGCCGACGAGCCGACCGGCGCGCTCGACAGCCGCAGCGGCGCCGAGGTGCTGGCCCTGCTGCGGCAGCTCAACAGCGAAGGCCGTACCATCATCCTGATCACCCACGATCCGCTGGTCGCCGCCGAGGCCAGGCGCGTGGTGAAGATCCACGATGGCCGCATCGTCGAGGACAGCGGCGACCGGCCGGTGGCGGACGACAACGCGGCTCCCGCGGTGCCGCCGCACCGCCGACTGACCACGCCGGACCTGGGCGAGGCGGTGAAGATGGCGCTGCGCTCGCTGAAGGCCAACCTGTTCCGCACCGTGCTGACGCTGCTCGGCATCGTCATCGGCGTCGCCTCGGTGGTGACCCTGCTGGCGGTCGGCAATGGTACCAGCCAGCAGGTGGTCGACCGCATCAGCGCCATGGGTACCAATCTGCTGCTGGTGCGCCCCGGCGCGCCCGGCGTGCGCTCCAGCGGCGACAACGCCTCGCTGACGCCGGAGGACGCGTCGGCGATCCAGTCGCTGGACAACATCGCCAGCGTCGCACCGGAGCGCAGCAGCGGCGCCACCCTGCGCTTCGGCAACAAGGACTACGCCACCCAGGTCACCGGCACCTGGCCGGGCTATGTCTCGGCGCGCGACTGGGACCTGGCGGCCGGCGGCTTCTTCACCGATGGCGACCTGCGCAGCTATGCGCCGGTATTGGTGCTGGGCCAGACCGTGGCGAAGAACCTGTTCGGCGCGGCTGACCCGATCGGCAGCTACGTCCTGGTGAACTCGATCCCCTTCGAGGTCGTCGGCCTGCTGGCGTCGAAGGGCGCCAGCCCGATGGGCGGCGACAGCGACGATGCCGCCTTCGTGCCGCTGACCACCGGCTTCATGCGGGTCTTCGGCAGCCACTTTCTGCGCACCATCACGGTCGAGGTCGCCGACGTCGCACGCATCGACGAGACCCAGGCAGCGATCACCGCGCTGCTGATCGAACGCCACCGCGGCGAGGACTTCCAGATCCGCAACATGGCCTCGATCCTGGACACCGTGTCGGAGACCCAGGGCACGCTCACCCTGCTGCTGGGGGCAATCGCCGCCATTTCGCTGCTGGTCGGCGGCATCGGCGTGATGAACATCATGCTGGTCAGCGTCACCGAGCGCACGCGCGAGATCGGCGTACGCATGGCCACCGGCGCCCGCATGCGCGACATCCTGCTGCAATTCAACACCGAAGCGGTGGTGGTCTGCGGCATCGGCGGCGTGCTGGGGGTGCTGCTGGGCCTGGCGCTGGGCAAGCTGGCCCAGAGCCTGGGCGTGCCAGTGATCTTCGCCCCCGAACCGGCACTCATGGCCTTCGGCTGCGCCTTTCTAACCGGCCTGGTGTTCGGCTTCCTGCCGGCCCGCAAGGCTGCGCGCCTCGACCCCGTCGTGGCGCTTTCATCGGAATGACCCAAATGCGACGACTGCTCCTCCTCCTCGCCACCACGGCGCTTGCCGGCTGCGACCTGGTGCCCGACTTCAGCGCGCCCACGGTGGCCAGCCCGCCGGCCTATGCCAACGCGCAGCAGGCCAGCCTGGCCCCTGCCAGCCTGGCCGCCGCCGACCTGACCGACACCTGGTGGACCAGCTTCGGCAGCCCGGAGCTGAACCAGCTCATGGCCACGGCGCGCGCCAACAACTACGACATCAAGGCGGCGCTGCAGCGCATTCGCCAGGCGCGCGCCCAGGTGAAGGGCGCCCAGGCCGCCCTGCTGCCGACGCTGGATGCCAGCGGCTCAACCGGTCGCAGCGGCCAGGTCAACCAGCCCGACAGCAACTCCTATCGCGGCAACCTGCAGGTCGGCTACGAGCTGGACCTCTGGGGCGCCAACGCCGCCGGCGTCACCGGCGCCGAAGCCAGCGCCCAGGCCAGCGCTTTGGACGCCGTGGCGCTGGATCTCGTGCTGCAGGGTGACGTGGCCTCGACCTACCTCACCTACCTGGCCCTGGGCGAACGGCTGAAGGTGGCGCAGGAGAACCTGGCCATCGCGCGCAGCACGCTCAACCTGATCGAGGTACAGGCGTCAGCCGGTTCGATCTCCGGCCTGGAAGTGGCGCAGCAGCGCCAGCAGGTGGCCTCGATCTCGGCGCAGATCCCCGACCTGGAGGGCCAGCGCCGCCAGGCAGTGAACGCCCTGGCGCTGCTATCCGGCACCACCACGCCGGCGCTGGGCGAGCCGGGCGGCGCGCTGGAGGCCCTGACCCTGCCGGCGATCCAGCCAGGCCTGCCCTCAGACCTGCTACGGCGGCGACCCGACATCCGCGGCGCCGAAGCCAACCTGGTCACCGCCAACGCCAACATCGGCGTGGCGCGGGCCGCCTTCCTGCCGCAGATCTCGCTGACCGCCGAAGGGGGCATCGCCTCCGCCATGCTGGACGCTTTGCTGCGGCCGGAATCGCTGCTCTACAGCCTGGCCGCCCAGCTGGTGGCGCCGATCTTCGACGGCGGCAAACGCGATGCCGACCTGGAGGTCAGCAAGGCGCGCTACGAGGAGCTGGTCTACAGCTACCAGCAGACCGCGCTCACCGCCTTCCGCGAGGTCGAGGATGCGCTGGTCGACCAGGAGACCCAGGCACTGCGCGAGGCGGCGCTGATCGAGTCGGCCCGCCAGGCGCGCCAAGCCTACAACCTCGCCGCGCTGCAGTACCGTGCCGGCGCCATCGACCTGCTGACCCTGCTGGACACGCAGCGCACGCTGCTGTCGGCGCAGGACACCCTGGTGCAGGCCCGCCTCGCCCGCTTCACCGCCGCCGTCTCGCTGGCCAAGGCGCTGGGCGGCGGCTGGCAGGGCGGCGTGCCGGGCACCTGAGCAAGCACCGGTGACCGCTAGCGTTATCGCCGGCTGGCGCCCACCGCTACGATCGCCTGGGTGCCGCGGCCCTGCGGTCCCGGCTGCAGCTTGAACCAGCCATCGGCCTGCGCCGCCAGGGCGTGGATGATCTTCAGGCCTTGGCGCTTGCTGGCATCCAGCGAGAAGCCCGGCGGCAGCCCGGTACCCTCGTCGGTGATGCTGACCAGCCAGCCGCCTTCAGCCCGCAATGTCACGGCAATGTCGACACTACCTGCGCGCCTGTCGCTGTAGGCGTGCTCGACCACATTGTTCAGCAGTTCGTGCACGATCAGCGCCACCGGGATCATGTAGTTGCGCGGCAGTGACACACCTTCGCAATGCAGCTTGCAGTCCAGGTCCGCGGCCACCTTGCCGACCAACGCGCAGAGCTCGCGCAGCGGCGCTTCGACCGCGACCTCCTCGTCGGCGCCGGCGATGCGGTCGTGAATGGTGTTGATGAGCTGGAGCTGGCTGGCCGCGTCGTTCAGCACCTGGCGACCGCGCTCGTCAAGGTCGCGCGAGCGCAGCGACAGCAGGCTGGCGGAGAGCTGCAGGATGTTGGCGACCCGATGCTTCAGTTCACGGAACAGCAGGTTGGCCCGTTCGGTCTCGGCCGCATGATGGCGCTTTTCGGCTTGCAGCAATGCGCTCAACCAGACCATGAGGGCGCCCACCAGCAGGAAGCCGACCAGGGCCAGCGACGTACTGACGTCCAGCGCGAAGGAATCGATAGGCGGGATCAGATAGTGCCAGGCCAGCGGCAGGCTCACCAGCAGCGATAGCAACCCGGCGCGCCAGCCGGCCAGGATCGACACCAGGAAGATCACCGGGAAGAAGGTCAGGAAGGGAAAGCCGACCAGCAGGTCGCCCAGCAACCGGCGTGATCCTAGGCTTAACAGCGGCAGGACCACCGCGAGCGGGTAGCGCCATGGCCGGGCCATGACGCGAAGCTTCTCCAGCAAGGCAGGCGCCCTTTCGCCCGGCGCCCACTCGCGGGGGGACCGGGATGACTTAGTTGATCCATTGTCAGGTGTCGCTGCGCCCCAGCGGCAAGCTCGCCGGCACGCTAGCACGGCCGCTCGGCAGGACAAGGACCGTTTAGCCCGCTATTGCAGGCGGGACAAAGCCGACCTCTGCAATTGCACGGGGAATCATGCCCCTGGCCGCGTCAGGGAAATGGGCGGGCGCGCCGGCCGTCAGCATCAGGTCAGGACTTGCTGACCGCCGTGTACTCGAAGAAGTAGGTCGGGTAGTCGATGAACTCCGACGGCTGCGTCGACGGAATGACGATCAGGCAGCCCTTGTCATCCGGCGCCGGGAAAAAGGTGCCGGAGAAGGTGACGCTGTCGCCCGGCTTCAGCGCCGCCACGGTGTCATAGAGCGGCGAGCCCTTGGCGAAGGAGGTCACCTTGCCGAGGTTGCGGTCCAGCCCCGGGCCGAAGTTGGTCATGACGAAGGCGTCGCGGGTGAACTCCACCTGCAGCGTCAAGGTATCTGACATCGGGAAGACGCCGCGCACCTTGCCGGTCCAGTCGGTCGCCGTCAGCGCCTTGCCCAGCACCATCACGCACTGCGCCTGGCCGCGCGCCGCCAACGCGGCGGCAGCAATGGCATCCAGCGCCGCCTTGTCGGCGCGGTTGGCGCTCGACAGTAGTTCGCGTGCCGCCTCCACGGCTGCGATCAGCCCCGCCTGGGGGACGTCGTCGGCCATGGCCGCGGCCGGTGCCGGCATCGGCGAGGCGGCGGGCGCCGGCGCGGGTGCTGGCGTTTGTGCGGCTGGTGTTGGCACGACGGCTGGCCCGGCATCCGGAGAGGCGGCCGGCGCGGGACCGGAACTGGCCTGCTGGTCCTTCTTCTCGTCGTCGTCACAGGCGGCCAGCGGCAAGGCCGCAAGGGCCAGGATGATGGCGGTGCGGGCAAGGACGCGCATCGTGTGTCTCCCCGGAAAATCACCACTTAGGGCGCGAAGTGGTTCCTCGAGCAAACGATAGGGCTAATTGTGCAACGCTGGCGATCAACACCTACAGCGGAATGTTGTCGTGCTTCTTCCAGGGGTTGCTCAGCTGCTTCTTGCGCAGCATGCGCAGCGCCTGGGCGACGCGGCGGCGGGTGCCGTGCGGCATGATCACGTCGTCGATGAAACCGCGCGCGGCGGCGACGAAAGGATTGGCGAACTTGGTGCGGTACTCCTCGGTGCGCGCCTCGATCTTGCCGGCGTCGCCGATATCGCCGCGGAAGATGATCTCCACCGCGCCCTTGGGGCCCATCACCGCGATCTCGGCGGTCGGCCAAGCATAGTTCATGTCGCCACGCAGGTGCTTTGAGCTCATGACGTCATAGGCGCCGCCATAGGCCTTGCGGGTGATCACCGTGACCTTCGGCACCGTCGCTTCGGCATAGGCGAAGAGCAGCTTGGCGCCGTGCTTGATAATGCCGCCGTACTCCTGCGCCGTGCCCGGCAGGAAGCCCGGCACGTCGACCAGCGTGACGATGGGAATCTGGAAGCAGTCGCAGAAGCGCACGAAGCGCGCGCCCTTGATGGCCGAGGGAATGTCCAGGCAACCGGCCAGCACCATCGGCTGGTTGGCGACGATGCCGACGGTGCGCCCCTCGATGCGGGCGAAGCCGGTCAGGATGTTGCCGGCATAGGCCGGCTGGGTCTCGAAGAAGTCGCCCTCGTCCACCAGCTTGGCGATCAGCTCCTTCATGTCATAGGGCTTGTTGGGGTTGGGCGGCACCAGGGTGTCGAGCGAGAAGTCGTCACGGTCTGCGGCGTCCTGCGTCGGGCGCAGCGGCGGCAGCTCGCGATTGGAGGCCGGCAGGAAATCGATGAAACGGCGCAGCTCCAGGATCGCCTCGACATCGTTCTCGAAGGCCAGGTCGGCGACGCCGGACTTCGTCGTGTGAGTCACCGCGCCACCGAGCTGCTCGTGCGTCACCTCCTCGTGCGTCACCGTCTTCACGACGTCGGGGCCGGTGACGAACATGTAGCTCGAGTCCTTCACCATGAAGATGAAGTCGGTCATGGCCGGCGAATAAACCGCGCCACCGGCGCAGGGGCCCATGATCAGCGAGATCTGCGGGATCACGCCGGACGCCATGACATTGCGCTGGAACACCTCGGCATAGCCGGCCAGCGAGGCGACGCCTTCCTGGATGCGGGCGCCGCCTGAGTCGTTGATGCCAATGACCGGCGCGCCCAGCTTCATCGCCTGGTCCATCACCTTGCAGATCTTCTCGGCGTGCGCCTCGCTGAGCGAGCCGCCGAAGACGGTGAAGTCCTGGCTGAAGACGAAGACCAGGCGGCCGTTGACCGTGCCGTGGCCGGTGACCACGCCGTCGCCGGGGATCTTCTGCTCGCCCATGCCGAAGTCGTGGCTGCGGTGTTCGACGAACATGTCGAATTCCTCGAAGGAGCCCTGGTCGAGCAGCAGCTGGATGCGCTCCCGCGCGGTCAGCTTGCCCTTGCCATGCTGCGCGGCGATGCGCTTCTCGCCGCCGCCGCCACGCGCCCCGGCGCGCTTCTCCTCAAGGGCCTGGATGATGTGCTGCACGGGACTGGCTCCCCCCTGGTGTGACTGCCTGATAGCACGGCAAGTGCAACGAAACCAACGCCCTCAACCCGCCCTCGACAGCGCCAGCAACCGCGCCGCCGCGTCCAGGTCGCCGCGTTGCCGGGCGCGGCGCTCCAGCGCCTCGGCGTCCTCGCCCCAGAGCTCCATCTGGTAGCTGGCTTCCAGCTCGGCTAGCTCGAAGGCCTCGGCGGCGCTGAGGCGCCCGGCGGCGACGGCCAGGCCCAACACCAGCGATCCGGTCACCTGGACCAGCTGCACCAGCGCTGTCAGTGCCAGTCCTTCATGTCGCGCCACGGCGGCGGCCAGGGCAGCCAGGCTGCTCGGCGGCTGCGGGATGGCGACGATGCTCTCGGTCACCGCCAGCGGCGCGTCGAAGGTCGCCGCCGCCCAGTCGAGCAGCGGCTGCCACTGGCGCGCCTGGCGCTCGCTGAGCGCCGCCGGCATGCCGGTGCGATAGCACAGCAGGTCAGTGGCGCCATAGGCGGCGATCTCCTGCGCCACCTCGGCCGCGCGCGGCAGCGTCAGGTCCAGCGCGGTGCAGCAGAGCTGGGTCAGCGGCATGGACTGCGGCCGCACCTGGTCCTGCTGGGCCTGCCACTCGGCAGCGATGGCATCGGCCAGCGCCACGGTCGGCAGCACCAGCGGCTGCTTGGCTGGGGTGCGCAGCGGCTTGCCGTCCAACAGCACGGCGTGGCCTGGCTCCGCCGGCGCCACCGCGACGGTCTGGTAGAAGCGCTTCATCGGACTCCCTAGTTGAAGATCGACTTCAGGCCCTTCACGGCGTCTTCGGCGCCCTTCTCGATGGCATCGCCGGCATCCTTGGCCGCGCCGCCGGCGTCGTCCAGCAGCTTGCCAGCGGCATCGCCGACATCCTTGAAGAAGGAGTCAGGCCCGCCCTTGTCCTGCACCTCCTGGGTGACGGCGACGCAGGCGTTGCCCTGCTGCGCCGAGCTGCGGTCGCTGATGATGGCCGCCAGGCCGGCCGGCGGGAAGATGATGAGGCCGGCCGTCTTGGCCAGGCCCAGCGCGGTGCCGGCCGGGTCCGGCGCGATCGAGGGATTGGCCAGCGGGCCAGTGACCGTCAGCGGCACCGCCAGGCCGACCAGCGCTGTGTCCTTGCTCCAGGTATCGACGTAGAGGTCGAGGGTCTCGTTCCTCAGATTCACCGTGCCGTTGACGATGACCGAGAAGGTGCTGGCGTCGATCGCCGTGCCCTGGTTGGTGCCGATGCCGTCCTTCCAGGCGAAGCGGTTGACCAGGCAGTTGACCTTGACCTCGCTGGTGCCGCCGAACAGCGGCCCGAGGGCGCTCCCCAGTGGTGAGGAGGCCACCGCCAGTAGCTTGCTGTCGATTCGCCCATCGCCCGAGGAGAGCTCGCTGCGGCCGCTGAGAGTGGAGGCCCAGGCCTTGGGGCTGTCGCCGCGCGCGGTAAGGTCGAGGTCGACCGCCAGACTGCCGGTCATGGCACCACCGCTGGCCATGCCCAGGTCGAGGCCGCTGCCCTTGAGTTGCAACGCCAGGGTCGGCGGAGACTTGGCGGCGTCGAGCGTCACGCCGCCGTCCAGCGTGGCCTCGCCATAGCCGGCGCTGAGCGGCGTGACGGCCAGCACCCCGTCCGCCAGCTTGACCACCATCTGCACCTGGCTGAGCGACGAACCGCCGAGCGCCAGCTCGCCGACACTGAGCGACAGGTCGGCGTCCAGGCCGCGCAGCAAATCCAGCGGCAGCGGCTCATCGGGAAACAGGCTGCCACTGCCGCCACTGGTCGCGGCTGGTCCGCTGCTCCCCAGGTCGGCCAGGGCGAGGCGCTTGGAGGCCAGCGTGCCCGCCAGCTTCGGCCGGGGGCCGCCCAGGTCGGCGGTGACGTTGCCCGTCAGGTCGCTGCTGCCAAGGCTGGCGACCAGACCATTCAGGCTGAAGACCTGGCCGTTCTGCACCAGGTGCCCGGCGAGGCTATAGGGACCGACATCCGGCAGCGCTATACCGGCCAGCGCACCGAGCGGCGCCAGCGAAGGGCCGGAGAGCGACAGCGTCAGGTCATTGCCGGTGCTCGCCGAGGGCGGCGCGACACTGCCGGTCAGCGACAGCGCGGCGCCGGAGAGCGTGCCCTTGAGGGTCAGCGGGAAGGCGGTGCCCGAGGCCATCTGCTCGACGCTGCCCAGGTCGATCGCCAGGTCGAAGGGCACCTCGTCCAGGCTGCCGGTCGCGGTGATAGCGATGGGGCTTGCCAGGTCGCGGCCCTTGGCCTCGAGCGAGGCCAGCACCAGGGTACGGGTCTCGCTGGCGACCTCGTCCTTGTAGACGATGCGGGCGTTGGTGAAGACCACCGACTGGAAGGAAGGCAGGTTGCTTAGGCCTTCCTGCGCGGCCTCCTTGGCCTGTTCGACGGTGCCAAGCTCCCAGTTTCCCTCGCCCTGGGCATTGCGCTGCAGCGCGATCACCGGGTCGATCATGATGAAACGCTTGACGCGGATCTCGCCCGACAACAGCGGCCAGAGGTCGACCTCGATCTCGAAGCGCGCCATCGAGATCATGTCCTCGCCCACCGCCCAGGGGGCGTTCTGGAAGTGCACGTCCTCCAGCATGATCGTGGGACTGAAGGAAACCTTGACCTCGGCGCCGCCGCGGATCTCCAGCTTGCGGCCGGTGGCCTCTTCGGCCTGTTGCTGGATCAGCGCCTTGAGGTCTTCCACAGGATAGTTGGAGATGACGATGTAGCCGGCGACCAGCAGCGCGACGACGAAGGCGAAGAGGCCACCCAGGATCCATTTCAGCTTGCGCATGTCAGCCTCTCCACGTGGGTCACCAGGTCCGCTGGGCAGGCCGCGACGGCAAGTGCACCGGCCGCCAGCAGCTCCTCAGCCGGATGATAGCCCCAGCCGACGCCCAGCGCATGCGCGCCGGCAAGGCAGGCCATTTCAATATCAAACGCAGTATCGCCAATCATCAGGGTTTCCGCCGGTTCGACGCCGGCCTCCCGCATGGCCTGCTGCAGGATCTCCGGATGCGGCTTGGAGGGCCCGTCATCGGCGGTCTTGAGGACCTGGAACTGCTCGGCCAGCCCGTGCCCGACCAGGCCGGCCAGCAGCCCGCGGCGGTTCTTGCCGGTGGCGATGGCGAACAGCCGCTCGGGCCGGGCCAGCGCGGCCAGCGCCTCGCGCATGCCGGCGAACAGCGGCTCATGGGCGATGCCGTGCTGGGTGCGCAACGCGATGAAGCGGCGGCGATAGGCGGCGCAGAGGCCGGCCACTAGCGCGGCATCCTCCTGGCCGGACTGTGGCGCCTGGCAGAGGCGCGCAATGGCGCGCTCCAGGGCCAGGCCGACGACGCGGCGTACCGCTTCGGCGGTCGGCGCGGCCAGCCCCAGTTCGGCGAAGCTCTCCTGCATGGTGCCGACAATGGCCGCCTGGCTGTCGACCAGCGTGCCGTCGTAGTCGAAGACGATGAGCTTCATGTCGGCAGCTTCATGCCAGCAGCCTCATAGGCCGCGCTTCTCCAGTTCCTCGATGGCGCGCTCGACGCGGCGCTCCTCCAGGTCCAGGGACTTCAGCGCCTGCCGGAAATGCGGCGGCAGCGGCGCCTCGACCCGCAGCGTGGTGCCGTCTTCGGGGTGCGGCACCGCCAGCTCCCGGGCGTGCAGCAGCAGTTGCCCTGGCAACCCCGGCCGATGCGGATGCGACTTCCGGCCGCCGTACTTGCCGTCGCCCAGGATGGGGTGGCCCAGGTGCGCCAAGTGGACACGCAGCTGGTGGGTGCGGCCGGTCAGGGGCGCCAGCGCCACCAGGCTGGCCTTGCCGTCGGCGGTGGTCTGCGCCACGGCGTAGAGCGTCACCGCCGGATCGCCATCGCGGTCGACCGTCATCAGCTCGCGCTCGTCGCCTTCCTTGCGCTTGGCCAGCGGCAGGTCGATGCGCCCGGCCGGCTTCTCCAGCCGCCCGGCGACGATGGCCAGATAGAGCTTGCGCGCGCTGCGCTCCTTGAAGGCCGCGGCCAGGGCGCGCGTGGCGGCCGCGGTACGGCCCAGCAGCAGCACGCCGGAGGTATCGCGGTCCAGCCGATGCACCAGGCGCGGCGCCTCCTGCCCGGCACGGGCCAGCGCGCCCAGCAGGTGGTCGAGCGGCCGGATCTGGCCGCTGCCGCCCTGCACCGCCAGGCCAGCCGGCTTGTCGATGGCGATGGCCCAGTCGTCCTCGAACAGCACGCGCGCACGCAGGTCGTCGGCCTCGTCGCTGCTGACCGGGCGCGGGCCGCGTGGTGCCGCCGGTGCCGCGCCGGTGAGCTGCGGCGGCAGGCGGATGGCCTGGCCGGCGACCAGGCGCTGGCTGGCCTCGGCGCGCTTGCCATCGACGCGGATCTGGCCGGTGCGCAGCAGCTTCTGCACCTGGCCATGCGGCAGGTCGGGAAAGCGCCGCTTCAGCCAGCGGTCCAGGCGCTGGTCGCCCTCGTCGGGCGCCACGGTGACGGGCGTGGCGCTCATGTCGGCAGGCCGGCGGGCAGCGAGCGGGTGAGCCACAGCGCGCCCAGCAGGGCCAGCAGGCAGAGCACCACCGAGGTCACGGCATAGAGCAGTGCCAGCCAGTGCTGCCCGCGCTCGATGAACAGCGCGGCCTCCAACGAGAAGGTGGAGAAGGTGGTGAAGCCGCCCAGGATGCCGGTGGTCAGCAGCGCCCGCCAGGGATCCTGCAGGTGCCAGACGCGGGCCATGACCCCGACCAGTACACCCATCAGCAGCGCGCCCACGACGTTGCAGGCCAGGGTGCCCCAGGGAAAGGCAGTGCCGAACCAGCGGGCGATGTGGCTCGACACCAGGTAGCGGGCGCCCGCGCCCAGCGCACCGCCGGCGGCGACGGCAAGTAAGGTCTGCATGGGGACAGTCTGGCGGAAGGCCGCGGCGCCGACCAGTGCTGTGGTGGCGGTCTAGGCGGCCTGCTCGTTGGGGGCCGGATGCGAGATCCAGCTCAGGCAGTTCTCGACATTCATCAGGTAGACGCCGATGCGGCCCAGTTCCTTCAGGCCTTCTTCGTTGGCGTTGGAGATGGCGTCGCTGGCCAGCACCACCCGGAAGTCGCGCGCGCCGGCGTCATAGATCGTCGCCCGGCCGCTGGTGGTGAAGTTGAAGCCGCAGATCACGATGGTGGTCACGCTCATGGCGCGCAGATGCTCTTCCAGGCGGGTGCCGTAGAAGGCGCCCCAGCGCGGCCGGTACATGGCCCACTCGCGCTCGCCCAGTTGCTGGAACTCGCCGGCCAGCAGATCCTCGTGCGACAGGCGGGCACTGGGGAAGGGTTTCAGCTCGTCGACCAGCTCGGCGCCGGTGGTGCCGGGCATCAGCACCCGCAGCCCCTCCTCCACCGCCTGGCGCCGGCAGATGTCGACGTTGGAGCCATTCGGCCGATAGAGCCGCACGGCATGCACGATCGGCAGGCCGAGCTGGCGGAAGTCTTTCGCCAAGCGCACCACGCCGTTCAAGGCACCGATTACCCCTGAGGTCCTGAGCGGCGAGCCCGCCTGAATGAAGTCGCGCTGCGCGTTGATGGTCAACAGCGCGACCTTGCCGCGCTCAGGAAGGGTATAGTCGGTCATCAGAAAAGGGCTCCGTGGGCCGCCGCCAGGTACTTGTCGCCCTACAAATACGCCCACCCTTCCGGGCAGCAAGACGGTCAGCGTCATGCCAGGGTCACGGCACGCGCAAGGCTTCAAGCGTTGCCAAGGCCAGCGCCGCCGCCGTGCGGCGTGCGGCGCCAGGCGGACTCTTGCGGCCAGCGGCAGGTGGCTTGCTTCACCCGCAAGGGTTTCAGCCTTCCTCGCCGTCGCGCCGGCGGTCGGCGCGCAGCCGCGACCAATAGTCCAGGCGCTTGCGGATCTCGCGCTCGAAACCGCGTTCGACCGGCTGGTAGAACTCGCGCCGCGCCATGCCCTCGGGGAAATAGTTCTGCCCGGAAAAGCCTTCCGGCGCGTCGTGGTCGTAAGCGTAGTCCTTGCCGTAGCCCAACTGCTTCATCAGCTTGGTCGGCGCATTCAGGATATGCTTCGGCGGCATCAGCGAGCCGGTCTCGCCAGCGACGCGGCGGGAATCCTTGTAGGCGGTATAGGCGGCGTTCGACTTCGGCGCGGTGGCCAGATAGATCACCGCCTGGGCGATGGCCAGCTCACCCTCCGGGCTGCCCAGCCGCTCGAACACGTCCCACGCGGCCAGGGTCTGGTGCAGTGCTTCGGGGTCGGCCAGGCCGACGTCCTCGACGGCGAAACGCACCAGGCGCCGGGCGACATAGGTCGGATCCTCGCCGCCCTCCAGCATGCGCGCGAACCAGTAGAGCGCGGCGTCGCAGTCCGACCCGCGCAGCGACTTATGCAGCGCCGAGATGAGGTTGTAGTGCCCCTCCTGGCTCTTGTCGTAGAGCGGTCGGCGCTTCTGTACCTGCTTCAGCAGGCCGGCGCTGTCGAGCGGCTGCGGCAGGTGCAGCGCGAACAGCGCCTCGCAGAGGTTGAGCAGATAGCGGCCATCGCCATCGGCCAGCGCGGCCAGCGCGGCGCGCGCCTCCGCGTCCAGCGGCAGCAGCCGCCCCATCTGCGCCTCGGCACGCTGCAGCAAGCCCTCCAGCGCCGCGTCGTCCAGCCGGTGCAGCACATAGACCTGGGTGCGCGACAGCAGCGCGCCGTTTAGCTCGAACGATGGATTCTCCGTGGTTGCGCCGATCAGCACGACGGTGCCGTCCTCGACGAAGGGCAGGAAGCCGTCCTGCTGCGCGCGATTGAAGCGATGGATCTCGTCGACGAACAGCAGCGTGCCCTGCCCCATGCGGCGGCGGTCACGCGCCTTGTCGAAAATCTTGCGCAGGTCGGCGACACCGGAGAAAACCGCCGACAGTGGCTCGAAGGCAAGGTCGCTGACCTCGGCCAGCAGCCGCGCGATGGTGGTCTTGCCGCAGCCCGGCGGCCCCCAGAGGATCATCGAGGTGAGGCGCCCGGCCGCCACCATGCGACCGATCGGCCCCTCTGGGCCCAGTAGGTGTTCCTGCCCCACCACCTCCACCAGGGTCTGCGGCCGCAGCAGGTCGGCCAGGGGTCGCTGCGCCTGGCTCTCGAACAGGCTGGACATGGGCCTAGCGCTCGATCTCGAACTCGTGCAGCTGGCCGCCGCGCTCGATGGCGAAGGCCCAGCGGTCGACCGGCAGCGCCATCAGCTCTTCCAGCTGGCTGGCGCTTTCCACCTTGGTGTCGTTGACCGCGCGCACGATGTCGCCCGGCTTCAGGCCGATGCGCCTGGCCGGCGTGCCGCGGTCGACCGACAGCACGATGACGCCCTGCCAGACACCGCCCAGTCCCAGCTTCTCTGCCATGGCCGGCGAAAGATTGGCCACGGTCGCACCGCCCAGCGGCTGGCGCCCGCCCAGCAGCCGCGGATCGGAGGCCGGTTCATCCGGCGCCGGTTCCAGCGGCAGGCTGACCTGCAGCGTCTGGTCGCGACGCCGCACCTCCAGCGCTGCGATCTTGCCGACACCCAGCGTGGCCAGGCGGAAGTTGAAGGCCTTGTCGTCCAGCACGGTCTGGCCAGAGACCGTCAGGATCACGTCGCCGGCCTGCAATCCGGCCCGCGCCGCCGGGCCCTTGGGATAGACGCTCTGCACCACCACGCCGCCGGGCCGCGCCAGGCCGAGCGACGGCGCCAGCTCGGCGGTCACCGCCTCGCCACGCAGGCCGGCCCAGGGGCGCTGCACCTCCGTGCCGGCGACGGCGGCGTTGATCACGGTCTGCACCATGTTCGAGGGGATGGCGAAGCCGATGCCGATGGAGCCGCCGCTGCGCGAATAGATCGCCGTGTTAATGCCGACCAGGCGGCCGTCGGCGGTCACCAGCGCGCCACCGGAGTTGCCCGGATTGATCGCCGCGTCGGTCTGGATGAAGAAGGAATAGTCGGAGACGCCGACCTGGGTGCGCGCCAGGCCGGAGACGATGCCCAGCGTCACCGTCTGGCCGACGCCGAAGGGATTGCCCACCGCCAGCACCAGGTCGCCGACCTCCAGCGTGTCGGAATCGCGGAACTCGACGAAGGGCAGCTGCTCGCCCTTGGCGTCGATGCGCAGCACCGCCAGGTCGGTGCGCTCGTCCGCCAGCACGATCTCGGCCGGGTACTCGCGGCCGTCCGGCAGGATCACCGTGACCTTGTCGGCGCCCTGGATGACATGGTCGTTGGTCACGATCAGCCCGTTGGGCGAGATGATGACACCCGAGCCCAGCGAGGTGGCGACGCGGTCGCCGCTGCCGGGAAAAGCTTGTCCGAACTGGTCGCCGAACAGTTCACGCAGCACCGGGTCGTCGAACGGCGAGCGGCCGGCGACCTGCTGGGCGGAATAGACGTTGACCACGGCCGGCGCGACTTGCTTGACCACCGGGGCGAAGGTCAGCTCGATGACGGCATGGTCTTGCGGCACGCTGTCGGCGGCCGCGACCAGCGGCGAGACGATCAGCAGAAGGGCGAGAAGAAAGCGCTGCATGGGCCAACTATAGGCCTGCCGGCGCCCGCGCGGCGAGCGGTCTGGAAGCCGCAGCGCGCCACCCGAAAGTCCTCCTCCCGGCGAAGCTGAGGGCGGGAACAGGCGTCGGCGGCACAAACGAAAAGGGCCGGTCTCGCGACCGGCCCTCGAAATCTCGTAGCTTGCGGCAGAAGGCTCTACTCCTCGGCGTCGCCCTCGTCCGCGGTCTCCTGGACCGGACCGGAATCCAGGCCCTTGGCCTTCACGTCGCGGTCGACCAGTTCGATGATCGCCATGGCCGCCATGTCGCCGTGGCGGAAGCCCGCCTTCAGCACGCGGGCATAGCCGCCCTGGCGGGCCTTGTAACGCTCAGCCAGGGTGGAGAAGAGCTTCGCCACCTGGGTCTCGTCGCGCACCGTGGAGATCGCCTGGCGACGCGCATGCAGGCCGCCGCGCTTACCCAGCGTGATCAACTTCTCGACGATGGGACGCAGTTCCTTGGCCTTGGGCAGCGTGGTGGTGATCTGCTCGTGCTTGATCAGCGCGGCCGCCATGTTGGCGAACATCGCCGTGCGGTGCTGGCTCTTGCGGTTCAGCTTGCGGCCGGACATTCCGTGACGCATGACCCTGGTCTCCCTTCGTCGATGGCCTCGCGCGCGAGGCCGATGGCACGTCCCCGGCGCCGCGCCCCCCGCCAATTATTGGGTCAGAGGGGCAGGAACGCCGGTGGTCGGGGCCCCGATGGCCCCTTAAAGCGGTGAAGCGGCTTAGTAGGGCTCTTCCAGCTTCTTCGCCAATTCCTCGATGTTCTCCGGCGGCCAGTTGGGGATCTCCATGCCCAGGTGGAGGCCCATCTGCGAGAGAACTTCCTTGATCTCGTTCAACGACTTGCGGCCGAAGTTCGGGGTCCGCAGCATCTCCGCCTCGGTCTTCTGCACCAGATCGCCGATGTAGACGATGTTGTCGTTCTTCAGGCAGTTGGCCGAGCGCACCGAGAGCTCCAGCTCGTCGACCTTGCGCAGCAGGTTGCGATTGAACGGAACCTCGGACTTCTCTTCCTTGATCTCGCGGGTCTGCGGCTCCTCGAAGTTGATGAAGAGCTGCAGCTGGTCCTGCAGGATGCGCGCTGCCAGGGCCACGGAGTCCTCCGGCGAGACGGCGCCGTTGGTCTCGATATCCATGGTCAGCTTGTCATAGTCGGTGACCTGGCCGACGCGGGTGTTGTCGACCTTGTAGGCCACCTTGCGCACGGGCGAGAACACGGCGTCCACCGGGATCAGGCCGATCGGCGCGTCCTCGGGACGGTTCTGCGAGCCCGGGACATAGCCCTTGCCGTTGGCGACCATCATTTCCATGTCGATCCGCGCGCCGTCGTCCAGCGTGCAGATCACCAGGTCGGGGTTCATCACCTCGATGTCCGAGCCGGTCTCGATCAGCTTGGCCAGCACTTCGCCCGGGCCCTCGGCCCGCAGGCGGATGCGCTTCGGCCCCTCGCCATGCATCTTCAGCGCCAGCGTCTTGATGTTGAGGACGATGTCGGTCACGTCCTCGCGCACGCCGGGGATCGAGGAGAATTCATGCAGCACGCCGTCGATCTGGATCGAGGTCACGGCGGCGCCCTGCAGCGACGACAGCAGCACGCGGCGCAGCGCGTTGCCCAGGGTCAGGCCAAAGCCGCGTTCCAGCGGCTCGGCGACCACCTTGGCGACGCGCTTGGGGTCGTGGCCCGGCTGCACTTCCAGCTTCGACGGCTTGATCAGCGCAGTCCAGTTGGCCTGCAGAACGGCGGTCATCCTCATCGGGCATTCCTTTAATCGGGCAAGGCCGCGTGGAGGGCACTAACCCCCAGCGGCCTCGCGGCAATGACGAAACGCGAAGCCGTCAGACGCGGCGACGCTTGGGCGGACGGCAGCCGTTGTGCGGGATCGGCGTGACGTCGCGAATAGCGGTGATCTGGAAGCCGACGGCCTGCAGTGCGCGCAGCGCCGACTCACGGCCCGAACCCGGGCCCTTCACCTCGACCTCGACCACGCGCACGCCATGCTCCTGCGCCTTGCGGCCGGCATCTTCGGCGGCCATCTGCGCGGCATAGGGCGTCGACTTGCGCGAGCCCTTGAAACCCTGGGTGCCCGACGAGGACCAGGCAATGGTGTTGCCCTGCACGTCGGTGATGGTGATCACGGTGTTGTTGAAGCTGGCGTTCACATGCGCGACGCCAGAGGTGATGTTCTTCTTTTCGCGCCGGCGGACGCGGGCCTGTGCGGGCTTTGCCATGATCCTGGTCCCTTACTTCTTCTTGCCGGCGATGGCCTTGGCCGGACCCTTGCGGGTACGGGCATTGGTGTGGGTGCGCTGGCCGTGCACCGGCAGGCCCTTGCGATGCCGCAGGCCGCGGTAGCAGCCCAGGTCCATCAGGCGCTTGATGTTCATTGCCACCTGGCGGCGCAGGTCGCCCTCGACCGTGTAGTCGCGGTCGATCGACTCGCGGATGCGCACGACCTCGTCGTCGGTCAGCTGGTGCACGCGGCGCTCATCGGGGATGCCGACCTTCTGGCAGATTTCCTCCGCCTTCTTCGGGCCGATACCGTGAATGTACTGCAGCGCGATGAGCACGCGCTTCTGCGTCGGGATGTTGACGCCAGCGATACGAGCCAAGGTCGAAGTCTCCTCAAAACCGTGAAGACCCGTGCGATTCCAAGGCTCTAGGCCTCAGCCACACGGGGTTGTCCGCAACAGATCAGAACCCGGGCGCACGACAGGGCATCCGGATCGCACCGGCGCCGGGGGAGCGCGGAGTATAGTCGCCCGCCCCTGACTGTCAACGCCCAAACCAAACCTTCCAGACCCCGCCGCCGCGACACGCTGCCGCCGGGCGGGACCCGCTGTTTCCTAAGCCTTCGCGTCGGCCAGGATGGCCTCGATGGCCCCGCTTACCTGGTCGATCGGCGCCATGCCATCCACCGTCTGCAGCATGCCCCGGCCCTGATAGTAGGGCAGGATCGGCGCCGTCTGGCGGTGGTAGACATCGAGCCGCTTCTTCAGTGTCTCGACGTTGTCGTCCGAACGCGCCGCGCCGGTCTGCTTCACCCGTGTCTCGATGCGCGAGACCAGCTGCTCGTCGGCCACCTTGACCTCGATCACCGCCTGCAGCCGCAGCCCCTTGCGCGCCAGCATGGCATCCAGCCCCTCGGCCTGCGCCACGGTGCGCGGGAAGCCGTCGAGGATGAAGCCCTTGGCGCAGTCCGGCTGGGCAATCCGGTCGGCGATCATCTCGATCATCAGCGAATCGGGCATCAGGTCGCCGCGATCCATGATTTCCTTGGCCTGCACACCCATCGGCGAGCCCGAGGCCACCATGGCGCGCAGCATGTCGCCGGTCGACAGCTGCTTCAGGCCGTACTTGTCTTCCAGCCGCTTGGCCTGGGTGCCCTTACCGGCCCCCGGCGGCCCCAACAGGATGATGTTCATGGCCGCCCCCTTCGCCCCGGTCAGCGGTCGCCGCGCTTGTTCTTCAGCTTGGACTTCTTGATGAGGCCTTCATACTGATGCGCCAGCAGATGCGAGTGGATCTGCCCCACGGTGTCCATTGTCACCGAAACCACGATCAGCAGGCTGGTGCCGCCGAAGGTGAAGGGCATGTTGAACTCGGAGATCAAGAACTCCGGCAGCAGGCACACCAGCGCCAGGTAGAGCGAGCCGATGGCTACCAGCCGCATGGTGATGCGGTGGATGTAGTCGGCCGTGTTCTTGCCCGGCCGAATACCCGGCACGAAGCCGCCGTACTTCTTCAGGTTCTCGGCCGTGTCGTTCGGGTTGAACACCACCGAGGTATAGAAGAAGGCGAAGAAGATGATCAGCGAGGCATAGAGCGCCAGGTAGAGCGGCTGCCCGCGGCCCAGGTAGACGGTGATCCAGTTCAGCCACTCCGGCCCGCCGCTGGCCGAGAAGCCGGCCACGGTCAGCGGCATCAGCAGCAGCGAAGAGGCGAAGATCGGCGGGATGACGCCGGCTGGATTGAGCTTCAGCGGCAGGTGCGAGTTCTCGCCGCCCATCAGCTTGTTGCCGACCTGGCGCTTCGGGTACTGCACCACGATGCGACGCTGCGCGCGCTCCATGAAGACGACGAAGGCGATGATGCCGCCGGCCGCGACCAGCAGCAGGATGGTGATCAGGCCGGAACCAATGGCCGAGCCGGCGAAGGAGCCCTCGGCGCCGAGCTCGAAGAGCTGCGCCAGCGACAGCGGCAGGTGGGCGACGATGCCGGAGAAGATGATCAGCGAGGTGCCGTTGCCGACGCCGCGCGCGGTGATCTGCTCGCCCAGCCACATCAGGAAGATGGTGCCGCCAGTCAGCGTGATGACAGTCGACAAGATGAAGAAAATGCCGGGCTCGATGACCACCGAGCCGGAGGGACCGCTGGTCCCCTGCAGGCCGACGGCGATGCCATAGGCCTGGGCCGCCGCCAGCACCACGGTGCCGTAGCGGGTGTATTGGTTGATCTTCTTGCGGCCCGACTCGCCCTCCTTCTTCAGCGCCTCAAGGCGCGGCGAGATGGACGACATGAGCTGCATGATGATGGCAGCGGAGATGTAGGGCAGGATGTTCAGGGCGAAGATGGTCATGCGCGACAGCGCGCCGCCCGAGAACAGGTTGAACATCCCCAGCACGCCCTCGGACAGCTGGTTGTAGACCTGCGCGAAAATAGCGGTGTCGATGCCCGGAATCGGAATGAAGGTGCCCAGGCGATAGACCATAAGCGCGCCCAGGGTGAACCACAGGCGCTTCTTCAGTTCCGTCGCCTTGGAGAAGGCGCTGAGTGAAAAGTTGGAGGCTAGCTGTTCAGCAGCGGAGGCCATGAACTCTCCTCAAAGCTGCCGACGACCCGCCGCCGCCCGCCATCGGGAAGCTCTGGCCGCCGGCTCGTAACGGTCCGAGCATCAATCCTCGGCCGCGGCCTTCTTGGTCGCCGGCTTGGCCCGCTTGGCCTTGCCGCGCGCGCTGACCGGCTCGTGTACCTTCTTCACCAGCAGCTGAACCGAGCCGCCGGCCTTTTCGACCGCCTCGATCGCCGACTTGGTCGCACCCGCCAGCACCAGATCCAATTTGGTGTTGAGCTCGCCGCCTGCCAAGAGGCGGACGCCATCACGGGTGGACTTGAAGAGGCCGGCACCGAGCAGCGCCGCGGCGTCGATCTTGGCGCCAGCCGACAGCTTGCCCGCCTCGACCGCCGCCTGCAGGCGACCCAGGGTCACCTCGACGAAGATGTCACGGTTCGGCTTGCTGAAACCACGCTTCGGCATGCGCCGATGCAGCGGCATCTGGCCACCCTCGAAGCCCTTCACGGCGACGCCGGCGCGGGCCTTCTGGCCCTTGACGCCCTTGCCGCTGGTCTTGCCTTTGCCGGAGCCGATGCCGCGGCCCAGGCGCTTGCTGGTCTTGCGCGCGCCGGGGTTGTCGGACAGTTCGTTGAGACGCATCGTTTGCCAATCCCTAAGCCTGCGACCGCGCCGACCCTGGGGCCGGGAGCGGTCGGTGGCGCAATCAGTCCTCGACCTTCACCAGGTGGTGGACCTTGTTGATCATGCCGCGCACCGAAGGGGTATCCTGCAGCTCGCGGGTGCGGTTCATCTTGTACAGCCCAAGGCCCTTCAGGGTCTCGTGCTGGTCCTGCGTGCGGCCGGCCGGGCTCTTCACCTGGGTGACCCGCAGGGTCTTCTTGTCGGCCATCGGTTCTACTCCTGCGCCTCGAGGGCGACGTCACCATCGCGACGGCCCAGGATGTCGCCAACCTTCTTGCCACGGCGCTGCGCCACCATGCGGGGGCTGGACGAGGCCCGCAGGCCGGCGAAGGTCGCCTTGATCATGTTGTGCGGGTTCTGCGAGCCGGTCGACTTGGCAACCACGTCCTGCACGCCCAGGGCCTCGAAGACGGCGCGCATCGGGCCGCCGGCGATGATGCCGGTACCCGCCTCGGCGGTGCGCATCACCACCTTGCCAGCGCCATAGTGGCCGTGCACGTCGTGGTGCAGGGTGCGGCCTTCACGCAGCGGCACGCGGATCATCGCGCGCTTGGCGGACTCGGTCGCCTTGCGGATCGCCTCCGGCACTTCGCGCGCCTTGCCGTGGCCATGACCGACGCGGCCCTTGCCGTCACCGACCACCACGATGGCGGCGAAGCCGAAACGCCGGCCGCCCTTGACCACCTTGGCGACACGGTTGATGCCGACCAGCTTCTCGATCAGCTCCGGCTCGTCGGAATCACGATCCCGTTCGCGCGGCCGCCGATCGTCACGAGGTGCTTTCGCCATAGGCCTTCAACCCTTCATCAGAAATCGAGGCCGGCTTCGCGAGCCGCCTCGGCGAGCGCCTTGACGCGCCCGTGGTAGATGTAACCGCCCCGATCGAACACCACCTGGCTGACGCCAGCCTGCTTGGCCCGCTCGGCCAGCAGCTTGCCCACGGCGGCGGCGGCGGCCACATCGCTGCCGGTCTTCAGTCCGCCCTTCACGTCCTTCTCGGACGAGGAGGCGGAGGCCAGCGTGATGCCCTTCACGTCGTCGATGACCTGGGCATAGATGTGCTTCGAGGAGCGATGCACCGACAGCCGCGGCCGACCGTGCGACCGCTGGCGGATGCGGTAGCGCTGCCGCTCGGTCCGACGCTGCTGGAGTTCCTTGGTGTTCAGCATGGCGGTTACTTCTTCTTGCCTTCTTTGCGCAGGATGGTCTCATCCGAGTACCTGATGCCCTTGCCCTTGTAGGGCTCGGGCGGACGGTAGCTGCGGATCACCGCCGCCACCTGGCCAACCACCTGCTTGTCGAAGCCGGAGATGGCGATCGACGTCGGCTTCTCGCACTTGACGGTGATGCCCTCGGGAATGGGGAACACCACGTCGTGGCTGTAGCCGAGCTGCAGGGTCAGCGTCTTGCCGGCGACCGCGGCGCGATAGCCGACGCCGGTGATCTCCAGATTGCGGGTGAAGCCCTGCGAGACGCCCTGCACCAGGTTGCGAATGTTGGCGCGAGTGGTGCCCCACAGCGAGCGGGCGGTCTTGCTGTTGCCGACCGGCTTCACCGTGACCTTGCCGTCGTCATGGGTGACCTCAACCTCCTCAGGCAGCTTGTACTTGAGGACGCCGAGCTTGCCCTTGGCAGTCAGTTCGCTGCCCGCGATGGCGATGTCGACGCCCTGCGGGATGGAGACTGGATATTTTCCGACGCGAGACATGTGTGCTGCTCCTTCGCGTCAGTAGACGCGGCAGAGGACTTCGCCGCCGACGTTGGCAGCGCGGGCCTCGTTGTCGCTGAGCACACCGCGCGGCGTCGAGAGGATCTGGATGCCGAGCCCGTTGTAGTAACGCGGCAGCTCCTTGATCTTCGAGTAGACGCGGCGGCCGGGCTTCGACACCCGGGCGATCTCACGGATCACCGGCAAGCCATCGTGATACTTGAGCTCTATCTCGAGCACCGGCATCCCGAGGTCCTGCGTGGCCCGGTAGTCGCGGATGTAGCCCTCCCGCTTCAGCACCTCGAGCACATTGGCCCGGAGCTTCGACGGCGGCGTGGTGATCTTGCTTTTGCCGACCCGCTGTCCATTGCGGATGCGGGTCAAGAGATCGCCGAGGGGATCGCTGAGCGCCATAGTGGGCTCTCTCCTTCCTTACCAGCTCGCCTTGACCATGCCGGGGATCTGGCCGACCGAGGCCAGTTCCCGCAGCGCGATACGGGAGAGCGCAAACTTGCGGTAGTACGCGCGCGGCCGGCCGGTCAGGGCGCAGCGATTGCGCACCCGGACCTTGGAGGCATTGCGCGGCAGCTCGGCCAGCTTCAGCTGGGCGGCAAAGCGATCTTCCGGCGTGGCATCGCGATCGCGCGTGACGGACTTCAGCGCTTCGCGCTTGTTCTCGTACTGCTTCGCCATGCGCGCGCGGCGCTTGTTCTTCTCGATGGAGCTCTTCTTCGCCATCTCTTCAAGTCTCCTGGTCGCGTCAGTTCGCGAAGGGCATCTGGAAGGCCTTGAGGAGGGCCTTGGCCTCCTGGTCGGTCTTCGCCGTGGTGCAGATCACAATATCCATGCCCCGGATAGTCTCGACCTTGTCGTAGTCGATCTCCGGGAAGACAAGCTGTTCCTTGAGGCCCAGCGCGTAGTTGCCACGGCCATCGAAGGACTTGGCGGACACGCCACGGAAATCACGCACGCGCGGTAGCGCGATGGTGATCAGGCGGTCGAGGAATTCGTACATGCGATCGGCGCGCAGCGTCACCTTGCAGCCCAGCGGCATGCCTTCGCGCACCTTGAAGGTGGCGATGGACTTGCGGGCGTGGGTCACCACTGGCTTCTGGCCGGTGATCGCCGCCATCTCGGCGACGGCGGCCTGCACCTTCTTGGTGTCCTGGGTCGCCTCGCCGACGCCCATGTTGATGACGATCTTGTCGAGGCGCGGCACCTGGTGGCGGTTCTTGTAGCCGTGCTCCTTCGTCAGCTGGTCGCGGACGACGGTCTCGTAGATCTGCTGCAGGCGCGGTTTGGTCTCGATGGGCTTCATGGCCATACCCTCAAGCGTCGATCGGGGCGCCGGAACGCTTGGCCACGCGAATCTTGCGGCCGTCGTCCTGCACCTTGAAGCCGACCCTGGTCGGCTTGTCCGTCTTCGGGTCGATGTGGGCGACGTTGGAGATGTGGATTGCCGCCTCCTTCTCGATGATGCCGCCCTGCTGGGTCTGCGTCTGGCGCTGGTGGCGCTTGACGATGTTCACACCCTGCACGACGACGCGTGAATCCTTCGGCAGCACGCGGGTGACCTCGCCGGTCTTACCCTTGTCTCGGCCGGTGATGACGACCACCCGGTCGCCCTTCTTGATCTTCAGTTTTGTGGCCATGGCGGGCTTGTCCTCAGAGCACTTCCGGAGCCAGCGAAACGATCTTCATGAACTTCTTGGCGCGCAGCTCGCGCGTTACGGGTCCGAAGATGCGTGTGCCGATCGGCTCACCTTGCTTGTTGATCAGGACCGCGGCGTTGCGGTCGAAACGAATGGTGCTGCCGTCCGGGCGGGCGATGTCCTTGGCGGTGCGCACGACGACGGCGCGATGCACGTCGCCCTTCTTCACCTTGCCGCGCGGGATCGCCTCCTTGACCGAGACGACGATGATGTCGCCGATCGAGGCGTACTTGCGCTTCGACCCGCCCAGCACCTTGATGCACTGCACGCGACGGGCGCCGGAGTTGTCGGCGACCTCGAGGTTGGTCTGCATCTGGATCATGGTCTATGCACTCCCTCGTCCGGCCGCGTCAGGCCTGGACCTGGGCCGCGGCTTCCGCCACGACCCGCCAGCTCTTCGACTTCGACAGCGGCCGACACTCTTCGATCTGCACCACGTCGCCGATCTTGACCTGATTGGTCTCGTCGTGAGCGTGGTACTTCTTCGAGCGGCGGATGAACTTCCTGTAGATCGGGTGCATCACGCGGCGCTCGACCAAGACGGTGACCGTCTTGTCCATCTTGTCGCTCACCACGACACCCTGCAGTACCCGGCGCGGCATCGGCCTCGCTCCTTCTCGTTCAGGCCTCGGCCGTCTGGCCGAGGATGGTCTTGACGCGCGCAATCTCGCGGCGAACCTGCCGCACGCGCGCCGTGTTCTGCAGCTGGCCAGAGGCCTGCTGAAAGCGCAGGTTGAAGGCTTCCTTGCGCAGCTGGACCAGCTGATCCTTCAGCTCGTCCTTGGTCTTGCCCTTGAGCTCCTGTGCCTTCATGGCGTCAGCCCTCCTCGCCCAGGCGGACGATGAACTTGGTGGCGATCGGCAGCTTGGCGGCGGCCAGCACGAAGGCCTCCTCGGCCACCTGCCGGCTCACGCCGTCAAGCTCGAACATGATGCGGCCGGGCTTGACCCGGGCGGCCCAGAACTCGGGCGCGCCCTTGCCGGAACCCATGCGCACTTCGGCTGGCTTCTTCGAGATCGGCACATCCGGGAAGATCCGGATCCACAGCTTGCCGACACGCTTCATGTGCCGGGTGATGGCACGGCGCGCCGCCTCGAGCTGGCGGGCAGTCACCCGGCCGGGCTCCATCGACTTCAGGCCAAAGGCGCCGAAGTTGAGCTGCGTGGCGCCCTTGGAGGCGCCGCTGATGCGCCCCTTGAAGGCCTTGCGATACTTGGTCCGCTTCGGCTGAAGCATGACGACTACTCCTCAGTGCTCTCAGGCGCCGCCACGGCGGCGGGCGCCGCATGGCGGCCTTGGTCACGGCCGGCACCGGCACCGTCACGCGATGGGCCGCCACGGCCACGACGATCGCCACGCGGCCGGCGCGGACCGTCGCGGTCACGCTCGCGGCCGCCACCGGCGGGACCCTGGGCCTGCATCTCGGCCATGCGCTTGTCCTGCGCCATCGGGTCGTGCGCCAGGATCTCACCCTTGAAGATCCAGACCTTCACGCCGCAGGTGCCGTAGGTGGTCTTGGCCGTCGCCTCGCCGTAGTCGATGTCGGCGCGCAGCGTGTGCACCGGCACGCGGCCTTCGCGGTACCACTCCTGGCGGGCGATCTCGGCGCCGCCCAGGCGGCCGGCGCAGTTGATGCGGATGCCCTCGGCGCCCAGCCGCATGGCATTCTGCACCGCGCGCTTCATGGCGCGGCGGAAGGCGACGCGACGCTCGAGCTGCTGGGCGATGTTCTCGGCCACCAGGCGGGCATCAATCTCCGGCTTGCGGATCTCGATGATGTTGAGCGCCACGTCGTCGCTCTTCACCAGCTTCTTCAGGTCGGTGCGCAGCTTCTCGATGTCAGCGCCCTTCTTGCCGATCACCACGCCCGGGCGGGCGGAATGGATGGTGATCCGGGCCTTCTTGGCCGGACGCTCGATGACGATCTTGGAGATGCCGGCCTGCTCCAGGCGGGTGCGCAGGAACGACCGCAGCTTGAGGTCGTCATGCAGCAGCTTGGCGTAGTCGCCATCGGCGAACCAGCGCGAGTCCCAGGTGCGGTTGACACCGACGCGCAGGCCGATCGGATTGACTTTTTGACCCATGTCTCGTCTTCCCTCAGGCCGTCTCTGCCAGCTCGCGCACCACGACGGTGACACGGCTCCACGCCTTGATGATCTGGGCCGACCGGCCGCGAGCGCGGGCGTGGAAGCGCTTCATCTGGAACGACTTGCCGACGTGTGCTTCGGCGACGATCAGGCGATCGACGTCGAGCTGGTGGTTGTTCTCGGCGTTGGCGATCGCCGACTGCAGCGCCTTCTTGACGGCGCCGGCGATGCGGCGCTTGGAGAAGGTCAGCTCGGCCAACGCACGGTCCGCCTTCATGCCGCGGATCTGCTGGCACACGAGGTTGAGCTTGCGCGGGCTGGTCCGGAGATTGACCGTGACCGCCTGCGCCTCGTTCTCGGCGCGCTTACTCGGGTAGCTGGGCTTGCCCATCGGTCCGGTCCCTTACTTCTTGTCGGACTTCCGGTCGGCCGAGTGGCCGTGGAAGGTGCGGGTGGGCGAGAACTCGCCGAACTTGTGGCCGACCATGTTCTCGGTCACCAGCACGGGCAGGAACTTGTGCCCGTTGTGCACGCCGAAGGTGATGCCGACGAACTGCGGCAGGATGGTCGAACGGCGTGACCAGGTCTTGATGATCTCGTTGCGACCGGACCCCCGCGAGGCTTCCGCCTTACGCAGCAGGTAACCGTCGATGAACGGACCCTTCCAAATGGAGCGAGCCATATCCCGCCCTCCTTACTTCTTGACGTTCGCGCGGCGGATGATGAAGGCATCCGTGCGCTTGTTGTTGCGGGTCTTGTAGCCCTTGGTCGGAATGCCCCAGGGGGTGACCGGATGCCGGCCGCCCTTGGTGCGTCCCTCGCCACCGCCGTGCGGATGGTCGATCGGGTTCATCGCCGTGCCGCGTACCGTCGGGCGCACGCCCATCCAGCGCTTGCGACCGGCCTTGCCGATCGACTCGTTGGCATGGTCGGGGTTAGACACCGCGCCGATCGTCGCCATGCACTCCTGGCGCACCATGCGCACCTCGCCCGAGGCGAGGCGCAGCAGGGCGTAGCCGGCGTCGCGGCCGACCAGCTGCACGTAGGAGCCGGCGGCGCGGGCCATCTGGCCGCCCTTGCCGATCTTCAGCTCGACGTTGTGCACGATGGTACCGACCGGGATGGAGCCCAGCGGCATGGCGTTGCCCGGCTTGACGTCGACCTTCTCGCCGGCAACCACCTGGTCGCCTACCGCCAAGCGCTGCGGCGCCAGGATGTAGGCCTTCTCGCCGTCGGTGTATTCGATCAGCGCGATAAAGGCGGTGCGGTTGGGATCGAACTCCAGCCGCGCCACGGTGCCGGCGACGTCGAACTTGCGGCGCTTGAAGTCGATGGTGCGATAGCGCTGCTTGTGACCGCCGCCGATGTGGCGGGTGGTGATGCGGCCGTGATTGTTGCGGCCACCGGTGCGCTTCTTGCCCTCGGTCAGCGCCTTGACGGGCTTGCCCTTGTGCAGCTCGGAGCGATCCACCAAGACCAGCTGGCGCCGGCCGGGGGTCGTCGGGTTGTATGTCTTAAGCGCCATGGCGTCAGATTCCCGTGGTCACGTCGATGCTGTGGCCCTGCTCCAGGGTCACATAGGCCTTCTTCATCTCGCTGCGCTGGCCCAGGCGACCGCGGAAGCGCTTCACCTTGCCGGCGGTGCGCAGCGTGTTGACCGCCTTCACCTTGACCTTGAACAGGCCTTCGACGGCCAGCTTGATCTCCGGCTTGGTCGCGTCCTGCGGCACCACGAAGACCACCTGGTTGTGCTCCGAAGCGCGCGTCGACTTTTCCGTCACCACCGGGCGGCGGACCAGCTCGTACATGCGCTCGTTCGAAATCTTCGTCGCCATTGCGCGACGGGCGTACTTCCAGCTCATTTCAGGCGTGCCTCCAGCGCGGCCACGGCGTCGCGGGTCAGCACCAGCGTGTCGCGGCGCAGGATGTCGTAGACGTTGGCGCCCTGCTGCGGCAGCACGTCAACCAGCGGCAGGTTGCGGGCGGCGCGGGCAAAGGCCTCGTCCACCGCCTGGCCGTCGATCAGCAGGACCGAGGTCCAGCCCAGCGCGTCGAACTTGGCCTTCAGCGCCTTGGTCTTGCCGAGGTCGAATCGCGCGGCGTCGAGCACGAAGAGCTGGCCACCGGCCGCCTTGGCCGACAGCGCGGTCTTCAGCGCCAGGGCCCGCACCTTGCTGGTCAGGTCGTGCGCATGATCGCGCACCACCGGGCCATGCGCACGGCCACCACCGCGACGCTGCGGCACCCGCAGATTGCCGGCGCGGGCATTGCCCGTGCCCTTCTGCTTGTACAGCTTGCGGGTGGAACCCTGCACTTCGGCGCGGGTCTGGGTCTTGTGGTTGCCCGAACGGCGCTTGGCCAGCTGGTAGTTGACCATGCGGGCCAGCAGGTCCTTGCGGACCGGCAGACCGAAGACCTCGTCGGCGAGCTCGATGTCGCCGGCGGTGGTCTTGTCGAGCGTGTGGACGGTCGCCTTCATGCTCAAGCGTCCTTCTGGTCGGTGGCCTGGCCGTCGCTGGCCGGGGCCGCCGTCTTGATCGCCGCCGGGAACGGCAGGTCGGTCTTCTTGGTGCCCTTCACCGCGTCCTTGATGAACACGTAGGAGCCCTCGGCGCCCGGCAGGGCGCCACGGATGAACAGCAGGCCGCGGTCAACATCGGTCTGCACCACCGTCAGGTTCTGCGTGGTCACGCGGACATCGCCCATGTGGCCGGCCATCTTCTTGTTCTTGAAGACCTTGCCGGGATCCTGGCGCTGGCCGGTGGAGCCGTGCGAACGGTGCGAGACCGACACGCCGTGGGTGGCGCGCAGGCCGCCGAAGTTGTGCCGCTTCATGACGCCGGCGAAGCCCTTGCCGATGGTCGTGCCAGCGACGTCGACCATCTGGCCGACGACGAAGTGCTCGACCGACAGCTCGGCGCCGACCTCGATCAGCGCATCGGCGCTGACGCGGAACTCGGCGAGCTTCTTCTTTGGCTCGACCTTGGCCTTGGCGAAGTGACCGCGCTGCGGCTTGGTCACGTTCTTGACCTTGGCCTTGCCGACGCCCAGCTGGACGGCGTCATAGCCATCCTTCTCGGCGGTGCGCACGGCGACGACCTGGCAGTTCTCGACCTGCAACACCGTCACGGGGACGTGGTTGCCATCGGCCGCGAAGATGCGGGTCATGCCGAGCTTTTGTGCGATGAGACCGGTGCGCATGGAACTCAGCCCTTCAGCTTAATCTCGACGTCGACGCCAGCGGCCAGGTCGAGCTTCATCAGCGCGTCCACGGTCTGCGGCGTCGGATCGACGATGTCGAGCAACCGCTTGTGGGTGCGGATCTCGAACTGCTCACGGCTCTTCTTGTCGACGTGCGGCGACCGGTTCACGGTGAACCGCTCGATGCGGGTCGGCAGCGGGATCGGACCACGGACCTGGGCCCCCGTGCGCTTGGCCGTCGACACGATCTCGTTGGTCGACTGGTCCAGCACGCGATGGTCGAAGGCCTTCAGGCGGATCCGGATGTTTTGGCTATCCATGTGCCTCAACCTCTGTCGGTTGGGAGGTGCCCGGGAGGGCTCGCCCCGTCCGTCCTTCCTTTACTTGATGATCTTGGCGACGACGCCGGCGCCGACGGTCCTGCCGCCTTCGCGGATGGCGAAGCGCAGGCCCTCGTCCATGGCGATGGGGGCGATCAGCTCGACCTGCATGGTCGTGTTGTCGCCCGGCATCACCATCTCG
>JBBQBI010000002.1:0-343264 GCA_038363005.1 Rhodospirillales bacterium | reverse complement strand
GGATCGGCGCGCCGCTGTCGGCGCTGTTCGGGGTGGCCAAGGGTCAGCTCGACCAGCTGCACGGCGCCGGGCTGATGGCGGGCGAGCGCGGGCCGTTGGAGCAGAGCTGGCAGGAGGAGCTGGCGGCGAACCGGCTGCTAGGGCGGCTGGACCGCCTGGGCGATGCGCCGCTCAGCGAACAGCCGGAGGCGCCGTACCTCGAACCCGAGACGCTGCTGCACCTGGAGGGATTGCAGCGCCAGCAGCAGGCGGCGCGGCAGGAGGCGCTACTGGGCAGTGTGCTGGAGGGCGCGCTGGCCGGCCAGACGCTGGCGCCAGCGCAGGTCGCGGCGCTGACCAGCGCACTGCCGGGTCTGGCCCCGGCGGCGGCAGCCGAGGTCGCGGGCCGGCAGGGCAAGCAGGACGCCATCCTGGCACTGGTCGAGCGCAAGCCGATCCTGCAGCGGCTGAAGGACATGGCGGGCGGCGGCGGGCTCTACCGCCGGCTGGTGGTGGAGGAGCAGCGCCGCGCCGGCGTGCCGGAGAAGCAGCTCAAGGTCTGGGACCGCGGGGAGTCCGATGCCGCCGTGGCGGACTGGGCCGCGCTGCCGGACGAGGCGGCCCCGCCGCACGAGCGAGCGATGGCGCTGCTGGGCTACGCGCGCGCGCATCTCGCAGGACTGCCCGACGCGCTGCGACCGCTGGCACTGGCCGAGCTGCGGCGGCGCGGCCTGGCGCCGCGGGACGCCACGGCGCTGCACGGCATCGCCGCCGAGCTGACAGGCGAGCGCGACATCGCCGCGCTGGGGCTTGCCAAGGCCTGGGCCGCGGGCGACGGGACGGCGCTGACGCCTGCCACCTCGCCAGGACTGATCCAGATCGCTGACAGCGGCCAGGGCGCCAGCGATGCCGACCCGACCGGCGGGGCGGTGACGGGAGCGGTCTTCGATCCGACGCCGTCCGGGCGCGCCAACAGTACCGGCGGCGGCTCGGAACTGACGCAACTGGCCAACGGCTTGCCGGTCAAAGCGGGCGCCAACCTGCCGACCGAGGAAGAAGCCCCGGCCGGCCCAATCTTCGTCAGCCCGCAGGGCCTTGGCAGAGCGCAGGGTCTCCCCGACGCCAGCGGCGGCACTTGGCACGACGCAGCCTATGACCCGGCGCGGCAGAACCAGCTGGAAGGGCTGCTCGGGTCGATCCTGGCCTTGCCGGAGAACCCGCGCGCCAAGGAGCGCGTGCTCAAGAGCATCGGCCATGTCTTTGCCGAGGATCCGGCGACCGCGGCCAAGCTGACCGACTGGGCCAACACCATCGCCTCGGCCGGCGACCACTCGCCGGTCGGACCGTTGGAAAGCGCGCGCGCGGGCGTGCAGGAGATGTACCGCCGCGTCGGGGACGGCGCGCCCTATGACGCCACCTGGGCCGCGTCGCGTGCCGAGTTGGCGGCGCTGGAGGAGACGACCGGCTATCGCTTCCGGCCCGCCGCGCCGGGCACGGTGGTGGTGCTGGACGGCGCGGGCCGCAGGCTGCTGGAGCTGCCGGTCAAGGGCCTCGGCGATCTACCCCAGACCAAACTCAAGCAGTACCTCGGCGACATTGAGAGTTTGCTCTCAGGCGAGTTCCCGCCGGCGGAGCTGGCGCAGCTGGCGGCGCGGTACGACGAGGCGGACGTCCAGGGACGCACCAGCGAGCTGCCGGATGAAAGCCTGATCGAGGGTGACCATGGCGCCGCCCAGGCGCTGCGCGACGCTCCTGCCGCCCTGCTGGCCCATCCGGAGCAGCGGGCGGAGATCGCGCGCGACCTGATGCAGGTGCTGATCGAGCAGGACAGCGACGTCGACCTGGAACAGCTGGCCTTCGAGACGGCGCTGGAGTTCCTGCCGGGCAAGGGCCTCTACGACCTGGGCGTCGACGCGGTCGAGATGGTGGGGGCGATCGACGCCGGCGACTGGTCGGCGGTCGCCACCATCGGCGGCGTCGCGCTGCTGGATGTCATCGGCACGGTGCCGGGCATCGGCCCCTTGGCCAGGAGAGGTATCGAGCGCCTCGCCCGGGGCCTGCGCTTCATCAAGACCGCCGGAGAAGCCGCCGCCGAGCGGATCGCGAAGCTGGCGAGAGGTGGGGCTAAGGAAACCAACGCCCTCGATATGACGGCGAACAGGATCGATGATGTGGCGCCAGGGGTGGTGGCATCAAAGACTTTCCAGGGTGAAACGAGCCTGCTCGGTCACATGACCGAGCAGGAGGTCAAGGAGCGCCTGTCGCGGATCGACCAGGACAGGTTCTTCGAAGAGATCTCGGGTCGCTCCAAGTCCTCATTCCAGATTGCCAGGTTCGTCGGCGAGGAGCGGTGGGCGACGTTGACCATCAAGGAACAACAGGGTGTCAGAGGCGCGCTGTCTCACGCCATGGGCAAGCTGAATGAGGACTTCATCCGCCCCTTTACCGCGGAGCACCTGGCGGCCGAAGGTTTCGACGCCTTCGCCGACCCGAGAGTAGTCTCCTTTCGGCAAGCCCTGAATGTTGAGGTCCGCGCCAGTATCGACATCGTCGCCGTACGGCGCGGTGCCGAACCGGTGCCCACTATCGCAGGAGTTGACGAGCCACTTGTCGGTGTCGTGGGCGGAGAGGGCGCGGTCGCCTTCTATCGCGCCGCAGACATCAAGCTGATAGATGCGAAGTTCGCCGGTGGCGAACTTTCACCCAGGCAGACCAATTTGCACGCGGCCATGGTGGAAGCACGGCTGCCTGGCATCGAACAGCGCAATGCGCGTTTGGTGGACCTACCGCACGATAAAGTGGTAGATATCATCAACAGCAAGATAAATGCCATCCTCACGTCTAAGCGCGGCATTGCCGTTGAGCAAGTCTGGATCACCAACGACAAGTTGACCGACGCAATGAGGACTCTCCCGCAAGGGACAACCCTGGCCAGCCTTCTAGCCTTGTTGCTTCTGCAGGCGGGCGTTTTGCTCCCGGCACAAACGGATAGCGAGAACTAGGAACATGTCGGGCGCCTCACTGTTCTACCACGGCAAGGTTTACACTCTTCATGAGCTGATCAAGATCAGCAGCAGCAATCCGAAATGCGGCACTGACCCCAGCGACCTGGAAGCCTACGTGCTCTCCGAGGTTGCAGTGATGATGGCCGCGGTGGGAGATGAACTTGCACGGGACTTGGCAGGATTTCACGCGGCGAACGAGAGAGACCTGCGCGCGCTCTATCTGGTCGATCAGACGGGCGGCGAGACCCCGCAAAACTGTCCCTTTGCCTGGACGCCGCCCTTGGTGAAAGCCGAAGCGCTGCGCCGCCTGGCAAGAGACTTCCGGAACGAAGCGCCCAGCGCCCTCGCAATCTGCCGGATGGTCAAGGAGAACGAATACTTGCCCGTCTACCTTCGTCGCTACGTCGAGCAGGGGGGCTTTGGCGAACCTTTTTTCCATGCGGGCGTAGCCCTGGGCGATTGGATGCGCTTCATCGCGTCCGATCTGGAGCAGTTGGCCGTGGATATGGATTACTTCGCCAGCCAGGGTGAGGTTTCCATCTGCTTCGAATTGAACCCCTAGCCTGCGCAATCGCATCGCTTCCGATGGCCGCTGCCTAGGGGTCGGGCCTGATAGAGGATTTGCGGGCTCGCGTTGAGAGGTGATTCAAGCCTTCTGATTGTCTCGCGGCAGTCAGGCTCGGCTGGCCAGGCGGCCTTTTGCCCTATTCGAAGTCAAGACAGGCACGGCCGAACTCACCGTGCCGCAACGCGAACTGCTTGAGAAACTTATCGCCGAGGGCAAAGGCGATATCTTCGTGCTCTACAACTTGCCGCAGAGCAAGATCCGCCCCGAGTTTCTCGCAGACTCGGTGGAGCGGTATCTGAAACGGGAGATCCGAGCCCTTGGTGAGGAGGAAAGAGATCTGGTGCTGCGGCTGGCCAAGGAGATTCAGAACTCACTGCCGGAAGAGCTGAGTGCGGGCGAAGCTTTCCTCTTTACCCTGATCGCTACCAGCACCGTCCTTGGACTCGACTATGCTTGGGACCTGGTCTGAGCCCCGCGGTTTCCTCCAGATTTGATTAGAGTCCGGCCCATGGAAGGAGTCGGACGAGATGAAGCGCAGCAGGTTCAGCGAAGAGCAGATCATCGCGATTTTGAAGGAGCAGGAGGCTGGGTTGGCGACGGCGGAAGTCTGTCGCCGGCACGGGGTGAGCAGCGCGACCTTTTACAAGTGGAAGGCCAAGTTCGGGGGCCTTGAGGTGTCGGAGGCCAAGCGCCTTCGGCAGCTGGAGGACGAGAACGCGAAGCTGAAGAAGCTCCTGGCCGAGACGATGCTGGACAACGCGATGCTCAAGGAGATCAGCGCAAAAAAATGGTAGCCCCCGCTGTCAGGCGGGAAGCGGTGGCTCACCTTGAACGGGTGTTTGAGGTGAGCCAGCGGCGGGCGTGCGATGTGCTGGGCGTGGACCGGACGATGGTGCGGTATCGCAGCCGGCGAGGCGATGACGGGGCGATCCGCGAGCGGATACGGGGCCTGGCGGCGGAGCGTCGCCGGTTCGGCTATCGGCGCCTTCACTGGCTGCTGGGGCGCGAGGGCGTGATGATCAACCACAAGAAGTTCAGGCGGCTGTATCGCGAGGAGCGCCTGCAGGTGCGTTGCCGCGGCGGTCGCAAACGGGCGCTTGGCACGCGGTCGCCAATGACGATCCCGCAAGGGCGCAACCAGCGCTGGTCACTCGACTTCGTGTCGGATGCGTTCTCCTGTGGCCGGCGGTTCCGGATATTTGCGGTGGTCGACGACTTCACCCGCGAGTGTGTCCGGCTGATTGCCGACACCTCGATCTCGGGCTTGCGGGTAGCGCGGGAACTGGACTGGGCGATTGTCGAGCGAGCGCGCCCGGCGATGATCGTCAGCGACAATGGCACCGAACTGACCAGCATGGCGATCCTGCGCTGGTCGAAGGAGCACGACGTGGAGTGGCATTACATCGCGCCAGGCAAGCCGCAGCAGAACGGGTTTATCGAGAGCTTCAATGCCCGCCTTCGGGACGAGTGCTTGAACGAGACCATCTTCACCAGCTTGGCCCAAGCCCGCTCGGTGCTCGCCGCCTGGCGACACGACTACAACCATCACAGGCCTCACTCGAGCCTGGGGAACATGACCCCGGACGAGATGGCGGCCAAATCAGTCGGCAAACCGGGTTGGGGGTTAACCCCCAACCCAGTTGTCATCACGCCCACGAAGGGGCATCAATCGGGCCTCCGGCTCTACTCTTAGGTGGAGGAACGTCGGGGCTCAGACCACGTGCGCCGCAAGCCGCGCGGCGATCTGGCGGCGCTGGAGGAGGCGAGCGGCTATCGCTTCTGGGCCTCGGCAGTGGTGCTGGGTGTTGCCCGACGGCGCTGGAGCAGCTGGCGGCGCGCGACGACCAGCCGGACAGCTACGGGCCGATCGGCGAGCTGCCGGACGAGACGCTGATCGAGCAGGACAGCAGCGTCGATCTGGCACGGCTGGCCTTAGAGACGGCGCTTGAGTTCCTGCCGGGCAAGGGCCTCTACGACCCGGGCGTCGACGCGGTCGAGCTGGTGGGGCGATCGACGACGGCGACTGGTCGGCGATCGCCACCATCGGCACGGCGTCGCGCAGTTGGATGCCATCGGCAGGGCGCCTGTGCGATGGCGCGAGACTGGGCCCGAATGCGTGAGGGGCGCGCCTCGCGGCGCGCCCCTCTAGTCCTCGACCCTGCGGAAGGCGTGTCCCCCCGGATCACGCTCCGTCAGTTGGCCTGGCGACGCAGGAAGGCGGGGATGTCGAGCAGATGCTCGTCCGCCAGGTTGCTGCGCCGATCGGCCGGATCGAGGTTCAGCCTGGGTTGCGCCGGGACCGCTCGCGGCTCGCCCCGAGACTCCGGCTGGCGCGGCTGGCTGGCCGCGGTGCGGGGCAACGGCGGCATGGCCGGCTGCGGCGCCGGCTGGGCCGGCGGCTGGTAGGTCGCCGGTCGGACGGTGGCCGCGGCGCGATTGATCGCCATCCTCTGCTCCGGCTGGCGCGGCTCCGGTTGCGGCTGCATCCGGGACTGCTCCATCGCCGGCTCCACCCGCCGGTCGGGCTGCGGCTGGGCGCCGCCCAGCAGCCGGCCGAGACCGGTCACCTTGGAGATCAGGCTGGGCCCACGTCCACGCGACGGCGCCGGCACCTGCGAGGCGTTGGCCAGCTCGGCCTCCCGGAAGGGATCGGGCAGCGGCGCCGGGGCAGCCGGCATCACCGGCTGCGCCTCGGTCATCACCGGCGCCGGCGCGACAAAGGACTGCCGGCTCTCCTCCACCTGGCGGGCGAAGCTCTCCGGGTCCTGCCGCTGCTCGGCATAGGGCTCGGCGAAGCTGCGCGGGTCGATGTCGGCCTCCGCGGTCTCCTCATAGGCCGGCTCGGCGTAGCTCGGCGCGACGAAGGACGGCGCCGGGCTGGGCGTAACCTCGGCCACGGCCTCCTCCTCCAGCACCTCGAACTCGGGCGCCGGCTCCTCTTCCTCCACCATGTCGGCCGCCGGCAGCTCGAGCGCCAGCGACTGGTGATGCGTCATCACTTCGGGCTGCGGTTCCAGCACCTGGGCGGTGGCGGTCATGGTGACCGCCTGGCCGCGCAGGCCAGCGTGCGCCATCGGCGCGGCCTGCGGCTGCACCATGGCGGCGGCGGCGCTGGCCGCCGGCGAAGGCTGTGCCGTCGGCTGGCTCGGTGCCACGCTGCGGCGCCGGTCCCGCTCCGACGCGATCAGGCTGAGCGAGGGGGCGACCGGGCGGTCGCTCTTCGCGGTCTGCACGTCGATGCCGGTGGCGACGATGGAGATGCGCAGCTTGCCCTCCAGCTTCTCGTCCAGGCAGGAGCCGAAGATGATGTTGGCCTCAGGATCCACCTGCTCGCGGATCTTGTTGGCCGCTTCGTCGACCTCGAACAGCGTCAGGTCAGGCCCGCCGGTGATGTTGATCAGCACGCCGCGCGCGCCGCGCATCGAGACGTCGTCGAGCAGCGGATTGGCGATCGCCGCCTCGGCCGCCTTGATCGCCCGGTTCTCGCCGTCGGCCTCGCCGGTGCCCATCATCGCCTTGCCCATTTCGGTCATGACGGTGCGGATATCGTTGAAGTCGAGGTTGATCAGGCCGGGCAGCACCATCAGGTCGGTGACGCCGCGCACGCCGGATTCCAGTACGTCGTCCGCCATCTTGAAGGCATCGGCGAAGGTGGTCTTCTCGTTCGCCACGCGGAACAGGTTCTGGTTCGGGATGATGATCAGCGTGTCGACATGCTGCGTCAGCTCGTTGATGCCCGCCTCAGCCAGGCGCATGCGATGCACGCCCTCGAAGTGGAAGGGCTTGGTGATCACGCCGACCGTCAGGATGCCCTGCTCGCGCGCCGCGCGGGCAATGACCGGTGCCGCGCCGGTGCCGGTGCCGCCGCCCATGCCGGCGGTGATGAACACCATGTTGCAGCCTTCGAGGCAGGACAGGATCTCGTCCATCGCTTCCTCGGCGGCGGCACGGCCGACGTCGGGCCGGGCGCCGGCGCCCAGGCCGCGCGTCAGGTTACGCCCAAGCTGGATCTTGCGGGCGCAGGGACTCTGCGACAGCGACTGGGCGTCGGTGTTGGTAACCAGGAACTCCACCCCTTCCAGGCTGGAGTGAATCATGTTGTTGACCGCGTTGCCGCCGGCCCCACCCACACCGATCACGGTGATGCGTGGCTTCAGCTGCTCGTCGGTTTGCGGAATCGTCAGGTTCAAGCTCATTTCGCCTCCAAAGGGTCTTCGCCTCGCATCACCCGACTGGCCGGTCCTCCCCTAGGAGCTTCTGCTCCTTTGTGTGGGGGGTTCGGGAAGAGCTCCCGGCCCGTTGCCCCGAGATCGGTCGGGGCGTCCGCACCCATCACCCTAAAAGTGTTCCTTCAGCCAGTGGCTCAGGCGGCGGATCGGTCCGTCGCCCTGCTTGCCGTTGCCGTTGGTCTTGTCGTCGGTTTCGCGCCCGGCGGGCTGCGGTTGTGTCAGGTTGGCCGCCACCGCATAGGTCAGCAGGCCGGCGCAGGTGGCGTAGGTCGGGCCCGAGGTCACGTCGGCTAGGCCGCGCACGCGCAGCGGCCGGCCGATGCGCACCTGCTTGTCCAGCACCAGGCTGCCCAGCTCGCGCAGGCCGGGCAGCTGGCAGGCGCCGCCGGTCAGCACCACGCGGCGCCCGGCGACGCGGTCGAAGCCCGAGGCCTCGAGGCGATTGCGCACCAGCTCGAAGGTTTCCTCGACCCGCGGCTGGATGATGCCGACCAGCAGCGAGCGCGGCACCTGCTGCACGCCGGTGGTCTCGTCCTCGCCGACCTGCGGCACGTCGATCATCTCGCGCTCGTCGGCCGCCGTCGCCATGGCGTGGCCATAGAGCGTCTTCATGCGCTCGGCATGGGCGCGCGGCGTGGAGAGGCCGCGGGCGATGTCGTTGGTGACGTGGTTGCCGCCGACCGGCAGCACGTCGGTGTAGATCACGTTGCCTTCGAAGAAGACCGCCATCGAGGTGGTGCCGCCGCCCATCTCCACCAGGGTGACGCCCAGCTCCATCTCGTCCTCGACAAGCGAGGCCAGGCCGGAGGCATAGGGGCTGACCACCACGCCGGCGACCTGCAGGTGCGCCCGCTCGATGCAGGTGGAGAGGTTGCGCAGCGCCCCGGTAGCGGCGGAGACCGTGTGCAGGTCGACCGCCAGGCGCTCGCCATACATGCCGCGCGGGTCGCGGATGCCGCGGCTGCCGTCGACCTGATAGGAGATCGGGATCGAATGGATGAGCTGCCGGCCGGCCGCATCGCCCTGCGCCAGGCCATCCAGCGCATGGCATTCGTCGATCGCCCGGCGGACGTCGGCCTGGCCGATCTCGTGGCCGCTGATCGCCACCTCGACCGAGACGGTACGCGAGGCAGGACCGCCGCCGGACAGGTTCACCACCACGCTGTCGACCTGCTCGCCGGCCATCTGCTCGGCCGCGTGCACCGCCTTGCCGATCGACTGCGTCGCGGCGTCGAGGTCGACAACGGTGCCCAGGCGCAGCCCCTGGCTGGCCTGCTGGCCGATGCCGACGACGCGCGGCCGCCAGTCCTCGCCCATGCGGGCGATGAAGCAGCAGGTCTTGCTCGACCCGACGTCGAGGGCGGCAATCAGTCCGGACCGCGTTCTGCCCAATCCCTTTTTCATTGCCCGCGCTCCTCAGGTGTCCTGGCCGGGCACAGGAGGTGCCGGCGGCGCAACTATGGCACCCGGTGCTGGCTGGACCACCAACCTGTCGGGTATCCGCAGGTCAATGACCACTAGATCTCGTGATAGAAGACCCTCGTCTTGGTCGAGTCGGGCAAGCCGTTGCCACGCCTGGAGGGCGCCATCCTCCGGTAATTTGACGTCGATTCCGGCTTGCAACCGGATATTCCACCGACGGTCGCCAACGCGCACCGCCGCCACCACCTGGGCGCGCAGCGCCGGCTCGCTGGTCAGCATCTCGAGCAGCCCGGCGGCGGCGCTATCGGCACCTGGGCCCACCACCAGCGGCAGGCCGCCGTAGTCCTCGACCTGGGCGACCGGGATCACCCGCCCCTCCTCGTCAATCACCTGCAGCTTGCCGTCGAGCTGCCACAGCGCCATCGGCCGGCGCTCGTCCAGCGTGACGACGATAAGGTTGGGCAGCCGCCGCTCCACCGTGGCATGGCGCACCCAGGGCAGGGTCTCCAGCGCCGCCTTGGCCTGGTGCGGGTCGAAGTCGAGCAGCGGGCCGCCCTGCTTCACCGCCAGCACGGTCAGGATCTCTTCGGCCGGGGTACGCTCGCGGCCGGTCACCTGCACGTTGCCGACCTTCAGCCCGGCCTCGGCCGTGGTGTCATAGAACAGCGCCACCAGGCGATCGGACTGGCGCCCGGCGTAGCCGGACTGCCAAGCCCAGAGCGTGCCGCCCAGCACCAGGACGGCCAGGCCGGCACGCAGCGCCGTGCGCGGCTTGACCCGGCTGAACAGGCCAGGCTTCGGGCGGGCCGGCTTGCGCGTTGCGGTGGCGCGTGGGGCGGTGCCCCGCGTCGCCGGCTTGCGCGGCGTCGCCGCCGCGCGCTTGGCGGGCGCCGGGCGGCCGGGGCGCGGCTTGGCGGTGGGGTTCTTGCGAGCCGTCATCGCGCCATCGCCTCCTCGACGATCCACTGGCAGAGATCGGGGAAGGACATGCCGGTGAAAGCCGCCTGCTCGGGCACCAGCGACAGCGGCGTCATGCCCGGCTGGGTGTTGACCTCCAGCAGGTAGAGCTGCCCCGGCTCGCCCTGGGTGTCGTCGTAGCGGAAGTCGGACCGGGTAACGCCGCGGCAGCCGAGCGCCTTGTGCGCCGTCACCGCGGCATCCAGCGCCTGTTCGAAGATGCGCTGGTGGATCGGCGCCGGCACCAGGTGCTCGGTCTTGCCCTCGGTGTACTTGGCCGCATAGTCGTAGAAGCCGACCTTGGGCCGCAGTTCGGTTACCGAAATGGCGCGCGTGCCTTCGGCATCGCCTAGCACGCCCACGGTCAACTCGCGCCCGGCGATGTAGGGCTCGACCAGCACCGTGTCGCCGAACTTCCAGGTCTCCTCGGTGAAGGGCTGGGTGTTGTCGCCGGCGCGCACGATGCGCACGCCGACCGAGGAACCTTCTGCCGGCGGCTTGATGACATAGGGGCGCGGCAGCGGGTCGCCGGCCAGCACCTCGTCCTTGGAGACCACGCGGCCGCTGGGCGTGGTGAGCCCGGCGGCGACGAAGAGCCGCTTGGCCAGCGGCTTGTCCATCGCCATGGCCGAGGCCAGCAGGCTGGAGTGCGTAAAGCGCCGGCCCATCAGCTCCAGCACGCCCTGCACGCAGCCGTCCTCGCCGTAGTGGCCGTGCAGCGCGTTGAACACCACGTCGAAGGGCGTCTCCAGCCGCTTGCAGAGCGCCGCGACGTCGCGCGTCATGTCGTATTCGGTGACCTTGTGGCCCTTCTCGCGCAGCGCCGGGGCGCAGGCCGCGGCGGACACCAGCGAGACCTCGCGCTCGGCCGAGGGGCCGCCCTTGAGCAGCAGGATGTCGAGCTTGGCGGTCATGCTATGCCTCCCGCCAGCGGCTGCCCGATGACCTTGATCTCCCAGCGCAGCTTGATGCCGGTGACGCGCTTGACGCGGCGCCGCACCTCCTCGCCCAGGGCCTCAAGGTCGGCCGCCGTGGCGCTGCCGGTGTTGATCAGGAAATTGCAGTGCAGCTCGGACACCTGGGCGCCGCCGATGCGCAGGCCGCGACAGCCGGCGGCGTCGATCAGCTCCCAAGCACGCGCGCCCGGCGGGTTGGCGAAGGTCGAACCACCGGTGCGGCTGCGCACCGGCTGGGTGGCACCGCGCTGTTCGGAAATCGCCGCCATGCGCGCCTGGATGTCGGACAGCTCCGCTGGCCGGCCGCGCAGTCGGGCCTTCAGCACGACCCAGTCGGCCGGCAGGCCGGAGCTGCGATAGCCCAGCTGCAGCTCGGCCGGGGTCAGGCGATGCACGCCACCCCGGGCGTCAGCCGCCTCGACCCAGACCAGCACGTCCTTCAGCTCGCTACCATAGGCACCGGCGTTCATGCGTGCGGCGCCGCCGATGGTGCCGGGCACGCCGACCAGGAACTCCAGGCCGCCCAGGCCGGCATCGGCCGCCACCTTGGCGACGTTGACGTCGAGCGCGGCGGCGCCAGCCTCGACCTCCTCGCCCTCGACCAGGATCTCGGCGAAGCCACGCGCCAGGCGCAGCACCACACCGGCAATGCCACCGTCACGCACCAGCAGGTTGGAGCCGACGCCGATTACCGTCACCGGCACCTCCGGCGGCTTGGCCGCCAGGAAGGCCAGCAGGTCGGCGCGATCCTCGGGCCGGAACAGCACCTCGGCCGGGCCGCCGACGCGGAACCAGGTGATCGTCGACAGCGGCGCCTCGACGCTGAGCCGCCCACGCACCGGCGACAGGCGTTCGATCAGCGGAATGACTTTCTGCTGGGCCATCATGCCTTGCCACCGTCCGGCGCGACGCCAAGGCGGCGGCCCAGTTCGACGGGCAGGCTGGCGGCCCACTGCGTGATGGTGCCGGCGCCCAGGCAGACCACCAGGTCGCCGGGCCGGGCGATCTCCGCCACCAGATCGGGCAGCTCGGCCGGGTCGGGCATGAAGCGCACGTTGCGATGGCCGTGCGCGCGCAGGCCTTGGGCCAGTGCCTCGCCGGTCACACCGTCGATCGGCGTCTCGCCAGCGGCATAGACCTCGGCGACGATGACGTGGTCGGCCTGGTTGAAGCAGGCACAGAAGTCCTCGAACAGGTTCTCCAGGCGGGTATAGCGGTGCGGCTGCACCACCGCGATCACCCGCGCGCCCTGCGGCCGACCGGCCAGGTGCTGGCGCGCCGCCGACAACACGGCGGCGATCTCTACCGGGTGATGGCCATAGTCGTCGATCACGGTGATGCCGTTCACCGTGCCGGTCCGGGTGAAGCGCCGCTTGACGCCCTTGAAGCTGGCCAGCGAGGCGCGGATGACGTCCTCGCCCAGGCCCATCTCGTGCGCGATGGCGACGGCGGCCAGCGCGTTCTGCACGTTGTGATGGCCCAGCATCGGCAGCGCCAGGTCCCGCACCGCGGACTCCGGCCCGCCGGCGCGCGGCGAGAACTGCACGTCGAAGCTGAAGCCGTCGGACTCAGGCCGCACATGTACGCCACGCACCTCAGCGGCGGCGGAGAAGCCGTAGGTCACGATGCGGCGATCGTCGACCTTGCCGATCAGGCTCTGCACCACCGGATGGTCGATGCAGAGCACGGCGAAGCCATAGAAGGGAATGTTCTGGATGAAGGTCTGGTAGGCCGCGTTCATCGCCTCGACCGTGCCGTAGAAGTCGAGGTGCTCGGGGTCCATGTTGGTGACGATGGAGATCACCGCCGGCAGCTTGGTGAAGGTGCCGTCGCTCTCGTCCGCCTCCACCACCATCCAGTCGCCGGCCCCCAGGCGCGTGTTGGTGCCATAGGCGTTGATGATGCCGCCGTTGATCACCGTCGGGTCGAGCCCGGCGGTCTCCATCAAGGTCCCGATCATCGAGGTCGTGGTGGTCTTGCCGTGCGTGCCGCCGATGGCGATGGACCACTTCAGGCGCATCAGCTCGGCCAGCATCTCGGCGCGACGCACCACCGGCAGGAAGTGCTCGCGCGCTGCCTCCAGCTCCGGATTGCCCTTCTTCACCGCGGTGGAGACCACCACCACCTGGGCGTCGCCCAGGTTCTCGGCGCGGTGGCCGATGGCCACCTGGATGCCCAGCTTGCGCAGGCGCTGCACGTTGCCGCCGTCGGCCAGGTCGCTGCCCTGCACCTGGTAGCCCAGGTTGTGCAGCACCTCGGCGATGCCGGACATGCCGATGCCGCCGATGCCGACGAAGTGGATCAGGCCGATGTCGAGTGGCAGCGCCCTCATGCCGCGGCCTCCTGGCCAGGCGCCTTGGCGCCGCCGTTGCTCTTGAGCGTGCCCAGCACCAGGTCGGCCAGGCGCCCGGCGGCGCCCTCCTGGGCGAAGCCGCGCGCCGCGCCGGCGGCGCGCACCAGCATGGCCGGCGCCTCGAACAAGCGCTGCAGCTCGGCGGTCAGTGACTCGACGTCCAGCCCGGACTGCGGCAGCACCCAGCCACCGCCGGCGGCGGCGAAGGCCTCGGCGTTGGCACGCTGATGATCGTCGGCGGCGAAGGGATAGGGCACTAGCAGCGCCGGCCGCCCGGCCGCCGCCAGCTCGGCCACGGTCGAGGCGCCAGAGCGGCAGACCAGCAGCGACGCCTGGGTCAGGCGCAGCGGCATGTCGTCAAAGAAGGTCTTCAGCACCGCGTCGACGCCGCAGGCGCTGTAGATCGCCTGCACCTCGCCCAGGTCCTGGCCGCGCACCTGCTGGCAGACCTGCAGCCGCGCCTTCAGCGCCGCCGGCAGGCGGCAGACCGCGCCGGGCACCAGCTCGTTGAACACCCGCGCGCCCTGCGAGCCGCCGGTGACCAGCAGGGTCAGGCGATCCTTCGGGCCGGGCACGGCATAGGGTCGGCGGCCGACCTCGGCGATGGCGCCGCGCACCGGGTTGCCGGTCAGCACGCACTTGGCCAGGTCGCGCTCGCCCAGGCCCTTCACCGTGGTGAAGGAGGTGGCGATCAGCGTGGCCTTGCGCGCCAGCAGGCGGTTGGCGCGCCCGACCACGGCGTTCTGTTCGTGCAGCACGACTTTGAGGCCGCGGCCGGCGCCGGCCCAGACCGCCGGCAGCGAGGCATAGCCGCCGAAGCCGACGACCGCGGTGGCACCCAGCTTCCTCAACAGGCGGCGGGCCTGGAACACGCCGCGCAGGATCTGCCACAGCGCGATGGCCTTGCGCCACGGCGAGGTGCCGAGCACCGCGGCGGCGGAAAGACGATAGGTGGCAACCTCGGCCAGCTCGGGGCCGAAGCCCTGGCCGCGCCGGTCGGTGAAGAGCGCCACGCGATAGCCGCGCTCCAGCAAGGTACGTGCCAGCGCGGCGGCCGGGAACATGTGGCCGCCGGTGCCACCGGCGCCGATGACGATCAGGGCGGGCTTCTTCTCGGCCATCACCAGTCCTCCCGCGTCGCCGGGCGGCGGCGGGTCAGCGCCAGCACCATGCCCATGCCGAGCGCCAGCGCCAGGTAGGACGAGCCGCCGTAGGAGATGAAGGGGAGGGTCATGCCCTTGGTCGGGATCAGATGCAGGGCCGAGGCCATGTTGACGAAGGCCTGCAGGCCGACCTGGGTGAGCAGACCGGTGGCCGCAAGCAGGATGAAGAGGTTGGTCTCGCTCATCAGCTTGGCGAAGCCGCGCAGCACCACGAAAGCGAAGAGTGCCACCAGGAACAGGCAGACGAGGATCCCGAACTCCTCGCCAGCGACGGCGAAAATGAAGTCGGAGTGCGAGTCGGGCAAGAAGTCCTTCACCGTGCCCTCGCCCGGACCGCGACCGAACAGCCCGCCGTTGTGGAAGGCCTCCAGCGCGCGCTCCACCTGGTAGGTGTCGCCGGCGCGCGGGTCGAGGAAGGTGTCGACGCGCAGCGCCACGTGCGGGAACAGGAAATAAGTGGTGGCCAGCAGCCCCAGGCCAGAGAGCGTCAACCCGACCACCCAGAGCAGCGGCAGGCCGGCCAGGAAGAACTGCACCCCGAAGATCGCCGTCAGCACCACGGTCTGCCCGACGTCGGGCTGCAGCAGCAGGCAGAGCGCGGTGGCGGCATAGAGCCCGAAGGCCAGCAGGGCGCCGGGCACGCCGTCCTGCAGCCGGCCGGCGGCGAACAGCCAGGCGGCGAAGACGGCGAAGCAGGGCTTGATGAACTCCGACGGCTGGATCGAGATGTGCGCCACCGAGAGCCAGCGCGTCGCGCCCTTGATCTCGGCCCCCATCACCAGCGTCGCTGCCAGCATGGCGAGGAAGAAGGGGAAGCAGATCACCGCCAGGCGCCGCACCGACCTGGGCGACAGCAGCGACACCGTCAGCATCAGCGCCACCGACAGCGGGATCATCAGGATGTGGCGTCGCGCCAGCTGGAAGGGATCGGCCAGGCCGATGCGGTCGGCCGCCGCCGGCGAGGCCGCCAGCATGAAGATCGCGCCCAGCCCCATCAGCAGGGCGATGGCGATGAGCTGCCAGCGGTCGACGGTCCACCACCAGCGGCCCAGCAGTGACTGATCGGTGCGGGCGAAGCTCATGCTCCACCGCCTTCCAGCAGCAGCTGAACGAGTTGGCGGAAGTGGTCGCCGCGCACCTCGAAATTGGGATACTGGTCGAACGAGGCGCAGGCCGGCGACAGCAACACCACCGCGTCCTGCACGTTGTCTTGCCGCGCCGCCTTCCAAGCCGCCGCCACCGCCGTCGGCAACTCGCCACAGGCCAGGGTGGCGACGCCGGCGCCCTCCAGCAGCGGGCGGAAGGCCGCCGTCGCCTCGCCGATCAGGAAGGCACCGCGAATGCGCGGAAAGAAGGGCTCCAGGCCCTGCAACCCGGTCTCCTTGGCGCGGCCACCGAGAATCCAGTAGATCGCCTGGTAGCAGCCCAGCGCCTTCGCCGTGGCATCGGCGTTGGTTGCCTTGGAGTCGTTGACAAAGCGCACGCCATCGCGCGCGCCCACCAGCTCCTGGCGATGCACCAGGCCGGGGAAGCCCGGCAGGTGGCGAAGGATGGTGTCTGGCGGGATCGCCAATGCCCGCAATGCGCCATAGGCCGCCAGCACATTCTGCCAATTGTGCCTGCCCGGCAGGCGCGGCAGCGTCGTGAGGTCGAACAGCCTGGCCGACTGGCCTTCGGTATCGTCGATCAGCCAGCCGTCCTGGACGTAGAGGCCGCCAGCGGCCTGGCGCTCGACCGACAGCGGCCAAACGCGGCGCGCCGGATCGGACTTGAGCTGGGCGGCGATGGCGGCTGAAGCTTCGTCGTCGATGCCGATGATGGCGACCCGGCGCGCGGTCTGGCCGGCGAAGATGCGGCGCTTGGCAGCGATGTAGCCAGCCATGCCGCCGTGGCGGTCCAGGTGGTCGGGCGTGATGTTCAGCAGGATGGCGACGTCGAACACTAGGCTGTCGATCAGCTCCAGCTGATAGCTCGACATTTCCAGCACGTAGATGCCGCCGGCACCCAGCGCCGGGAAAGTGAGCGCCGGGGTGCCCAGGTTGCCGCCGACGGCGACGCGCTGGCCGGCCTGCTCCAACAGGTGGCCGATCAGCGCCGTGGTGGTCGACTTGCCGTTGGTGCCGGTGATGCCGAGGTAGCGCGCGGCGGGTTCGGCGCGCGCCAGCAGCTCGATGTCGCCGATGATCGGGCGGCAGGCTGCCTTGGCGGCGGCGGCCACCGGGTGCGGCGCCGGCCAGGTGTGGGGAATCCCGGGCGACAGCACCAGCGCCTCGACACCGGCCCAGTCGAGCCCCGCCAGATCCTGCGTCGCGATGCCGGCAGCGGCGGCCTTGTCGCGCGCCGCCGAGCCGTCGTCCCAGGCCAGGACGCGCGCGCCTGCGGCCCGCAGCGCCTGCGCGCTGGCCAGCCCGGACTTGCCGAGGCCGAGCACGGCGTAGCTATGGTCCTTGGCGAAGGCGAGGTCGAGGGTCTGTTGCTGGGGCATGCTCACCTCAGCTTCAGGGTGGAGAGGCCGACCAGCGCCAGGATCACCGCGATGATCCAGAAGCGCACCACCACGGTCGGCTCGGCCCAGCCCTTCTTCTCGAAGTGATGGTGCAGCGGCGCCATGCGGAAGACGCGCTTGCCGGTCAGCTTGAAGGAGGCGACCTGGACGATCACCGACACGGTCTCCAGCACGAAGAGGCCGCCGATGATCACCAGCACCAGCTCGTGCTTGGCGGCCACCGCGATGGTGCCCAGCGCGCCGCCGCAGGCCAGCGAGCCGGTGTCGCCCATGAACACCATGGCCGGCGGCGCGTTGAACCACAGGAAACCCAGCGAAGCGCCGATCAGCGCGCCGCAGAGCACCGCCAGCTCGCCGGTGCCGGGCACGAAGATGATCTGCAGGTAATCGGCGAAGACGGCGTTGCCGGCAAGGTAGGCGATCAGCGCGAAGCAGGCGGCGGCGATGGCCACCGGCACGATGGCCAGGCCATCAAGCCCGTCGGTCAGGTTGACCGCGTTGGAGGCGCCGACCATCACCACCATGGCGAAGACGATGAAGAACCAGCCAAGGTCGATCAGCACGTTCTTGAAGAAGGGCACCGAGAGGTGGCTCTCCATGCCCAGCGGCGCCAGGTAGTTGATCCAGGCCGCTGCGGCGCCGGCGATGGCGAACTGCACCACCAGCTTCAGCTTGCCGGGCAGGCCCTTGGGATTCCTCTTGGTCAGCTTCAGGTAGTCGTCGCCGAAGCCGACGGCGCCGAAGCCCAGTGTGACGAAGAGCACCACCCAGACGTAGCCGTTGGTCAGGTCGGCCCACAGCAGCGTCGAAACGGTGAGCGAGATGAGGATCAGGAAGCCGCCCATGGTGGGCGTGCCCTGCTTGGTGACCAGGTGGCTTTCCGGCCCATCGCTGCGGATCGGCTGGCCGCCCGGCTGCTTGGCCTTGAGCCAACGGATGACGCGCGGCCCCAGCACGAAGGCGATCAGCAGCGCGGTGACCACCGCACCGCCGCTGCGGAAGGTGAGATAGCGGAAGACGTTGAGGAAGGTCACGTCGTCGGCGAAGGGGACCAGCAGGTGGTAGAGCATGGATCCTCCTTCCTAGGCCGAAGCAGCGGCCGGCGGCGCCTGCGTCAGCGCCTCGACCACCCGCGCCATGCGCGAGCCCAGCGAACCCTTGACCAACACCACGTCGCCCGGCCGCAGCGCGGCAAGCAGCCGCTGTGCCAACTGGGCGGACTCGGCGGTGTGGGCGCCCCGCTTGTCGGCCGGCAGCGCGGCGATCAGCGCCGCCATGCCGGTCCCGCAGGCAAAGACCAGATCGACCCCCGCGGCCAGCAGCGGCGCCGCCAGGCCGGCGTGCAGCGGGTCGCGCTGGTCGCCCAGTTCCAGCATGTCGCCCAGCACGGCGATGCGTCGCCCGCCCGGACCCGGCCGCGCCTGGCCGAGCACGGCGAAGGCGGCGGCCATGGAGACCGGGTTGGCGTTGTAGCTGTCGTCGATCAGCTCGACGCCGCCATCGCCCAGCGCGATGCGCCGGCGCTGGCCGCGGCCCTTTAGGCCCTTCAGCCCGGCCATGGCCTGCGCCGCCTTGATGGTGTCGGCACCGGCTGCCTGCACGGCCGCCAGCACGCCCAGGGAGTTCATCGCCATGTGTTCGCCCGGCAGGGACAGGCAGTAGTCGAGGGTCTCGCGCCCGACCTTGGCCTTGATGGCGCTGCAGGTCGCGTGCAGGGAAATGTCCAGCAGGCGCACCGTGGCATCGGCGTGACGGCCGAAGGTCATGACGCGGGCACCCAGCGCCTGGGCGCGGGCGATCAGCCGCTCGGCCTGCGGCGCGTCGCGGTTGATCACCGCGTGGCCGCCGGGTTCCAGCCCCTCGAAGATCTCCGCCTTGGCATCGGCGATGCCGGCCAGGCCGTCGGGGAAGTACTCGATGTGCGCCGGCGCGATCTGCGTCACCAGGGCGACATGCGGGCGCGCCAGCTTGGTCAGTGGGCGGATCTCGCCCGGATGATTCATGCCGATCTCGAACACCGCGAAGCGTGCCTCGACCGGCAGGCGTGCCAGGGTCAGCGGCACGCCCCAGTGATTGTTGAAGCTGGCCGCCGCGGCAAAGGCCGGCGCCTGCGCCGCCAGTACGTGGCGCAGCATCTCCTTGGTCGAGGTCTTGCCGACCGAGCCGGTGACGGCGATGCAGGTGGCCGGGCTGCGGGCGCGCCCGGCGGCGCCCAGGCCGCGCAGGCCCTCCAGCGTGTCACCCACCAGCAGCAGCGGCGCCCCAGCCGCCAGTCCGTCGGGCACGCGGTGCGCCAGCGCGGCGACGGCGCCGGCCGCCAACGCCTTGCCGATATGGTCATGGCCGTCGTGCGTCGGCCCCGCCAGGGCGACGAAGAGCTCACCCGGCTGCAGCGTGCGACTGTCGATGGAGACGCCGCTGGCCTGCCAGTCGGCCGCGCAGCGACCACCGGTGGCGGCCACCGCCGCGTCGCGGGTCCACAGCGGGCCGCTCATGCGCTGCCCCCCATCTGTGCCAGCAGCTCGCTCGCCACCACGCGGTCGTCGAAGGGATGCGTCACGGCGCCGACGATCTGGCCACTCTCGTGGCCCTTGCCGGCGATCACCAGGCTGTCGCCAGGGCCAAGCCCAAGCAGCGCGGCGGCGATGGCGGCGCGGCGGTCGCCGATCTCCAGCGCCTGCGGCGCCGCCGCCAGGATGGCCTGGCGGATCGCCGCCGGGTCCTCGCCGCGCGGATTGTCGTCGGTGACGATGGACTGGTCGGCCAGGCGGGCGGCGATCGCGCCCATGAGCGGCCGCTTGGCACGATCGCGATCGCCGCCGCAGCCGAACACCACCCAGAGCTTGCCGGTGACATGCGGGCGGATGGTGCGCAGCACCGCCTCCAGCGCCGCCGGCTTGTGCGCGTAGTCGACATAGACCTGGCCGCCGCCCGGCGTCGCGCCGACCGCTTCCAGGCGACCCGGCACCACGGCCAGCCGCGGCAGTGCCAGCATGAGCTGCGGCAGCCCGCCGCCGGTGGCCAGCGCCAGGCCCAGCGCCGCCAGCACGTTCATCGCCTGGAAGTCGCCGATCAGCGGCAGGGCGACGCCCTGGCGGGCGCCCAGCACCGACAGGTGCAGGTCCTGCCCGCTGGCGGTCGGGCGGCGTTCCAGCAGGCGCAGGTCGGCGCCTTCGGCCGTGCCGTAAGTGATCAGTTTCAGCCGGCGCGTCTTGGCCAGGGTCAGCAGCTCGGCACTCTCCGGCGCGTCGAGGTTCAGCACCGCGGTGCCACCCTCGACCAGCAGCTCGGCGAAGAGCCGGCGCTTGGCGGCGAAATAGGCCGCCATGTCGGCGTGGTAGTCGAGGTGCTCGTGCGACAGGTTGGTGAAGGCGGCGGCCTGCGGCCGGATGCCGTCGAGGCGGAACTGGTCAAGGCCATGCGACGAGGCCTCGATGACCAGGTGCTCGTAGCCGGCGGCGGCCAGTCCGCCCAGGCTGCGCATCAGCGCCACCGGGTCGGGCGTGGTCAGCGACGGCGGTTGGAACACCAGGGCGTCGGGCGGCACCAGCCCCAGGGTACCAAGGCTGGCGGCCTGCTGCCCGGTCAGTTCCCACAGCAGGCGGGTGAAGTGCGCCACCGAGGTCTTGCCGCTGGTGCCGGTGACGGCGGCGACATGGCGCGGTTGGCGGCCGAAGAAGGCGGCGGCCAGCAGCGCCAGGCGGCGGCGCGGATTCTCGTCGGCGATTAGGCGCACCGCGCGATGCTGGCGCTTGAGTTTGGTTCCGGCCGGCGCCAGCACGGCGACGGCGCCCTGCGTCACCGCCTGGTCGATGAAGTCGCGGCCATCGACCTTGGTCCCCGGCAGGGCGGCGAACAGGAAGCCCGGACGCACCGCGCGGCTGTCAGCGGTCAGGCCCTCGATCTCGAGGTCGGGAAGCGGCTCGGCAGTGAGGGGTGAGGCGGTGCGGGCGAGCAAGTCAGTTAGACGCAAGCGTGCGCCCCCCGCCCCACTTCGCCTTGGCCACCACGGGGATCAGCGCCTCGTCGCTTTCGCTGGCGATTTCCGGGGCGATGGGGGCGATGCCCAGCAGCGGGCCGAGGCGGGCAATGATGCGCCCGGTCACCGGCGCGGCGACCACCGAGCCCGTGGCCCAGGCGCCGGTTTCCGCCTGCGGCTTGGGTTCGTCGATCATCACCAGCACCAGGTAGCGCGGGTTGTCCATCGGGAAGGCGCCGACGAAGGAGGCGACGCGCTTGTCCTTGGCATAGTGGCCCTTGGTCAGCTTCTCCGCCGTGCCGGTCTTGCCGCCGACCAGGTAGCCGGCCACGTCGGCGCGCTTGCCCGAGCCGACCAGCGCGTTGAGCCGCAGCAGCCAGCGGATATCGGCCGAGGTGTCTTCCGACAGGATGCGCACGCCAGGAGTCCCGTTCTCGTTCTTCAGCAGGGTCGAGGCGCGGAAGATGCCGCCGTTGATGGTGGCCCCGACCGCGGTAATCATCTGCAAGGGCGAGACGGCGATTCCGTGACCGAAGGAGATCGTCAAGGTGTTGATATCGCGCCAGGGCGAAGGCACCTGCGGCGCGGCGTTCTCCAGCAGCTCAATGTCGGCCTTGTGGGTCAGGCCGAGCGCCGTGAGGTAGCGCTGTTGCCGCTCGGTGCCGACGTCGCGGCCCATCTGCGCCGCGCCGATGTTGGAGGAATAGATGATGATCTCGGGCACCGAGAGCCAGCGGTGCTTGCCCTTGAAGTCCTCGATGGTGAAGCGGCCGACCTTGATCGGGTGCGTCGCGTCATAGCCGCTGGTCAGGTTGACGACGTGCTCCTCCAGCGCCATGGCGGTGGTGAAGATCTTGAAGGTCGAGCCCATCTCGTAGGAGCCGAGCGTGGCGCGGTTGAAGCGCGCCTCGTCGCTCGCCGCCGCCGGCTTCAGCGGGTCGTAGGTCGGCAGCGACACGCTGGCCAGCAACTCGCCAGTCTGCAGGTCGAGCACCATGCCGACACCGCCGATGGCGTCGAAGTCGGCGATGCCCTTGGCCACCTCCACCGCCACCAGATCCTGCACCCGCAGGTCGATGGACAGCGCCAGCGGATCGGTCGAGCCGCGCAGCCGCTCGTCGAAGGCTTGCTCCATGCCGGCCAGGCCGCGGTTGTCGACGTTGGTGAAGCCGACGATGTGCGCCGTCAGGTCGCCCTGCGGATAGACGCGCGTCATCTCGCGCTGGAATGACAGCCCGGGAATCCCCAGGCGATTGACATCGTACTGCTCGCGCGGGCTGAGCTGGCGCTCCAGCCAGATGAAAGCCTTGCCGCTGGCCAGCCGCTCGGCCAGCTGGGCCTCGCTGCTGTCGGGCAGCACGGCGGCCAGCGCCTTGGCCGCCGCGACCGGGTCCGGCACCAGGCGGCTGTCGGCATAGAGCGAGGCGGTCGGCAGCGTGGTGGCCAGCACCACGCCGTTGCGGTCGACGATGTCGGCCCGCCCGGTCGCCAGCGGCGCCGTGGTCGTCTCGGCGATGCCGGGCTCGGCGGCGGTGCCGCCCATGCCCAGATCGACGAGACGCCAGGCGAGAATAAAAAAGGCCAGCGCAAAGCCCAAGCCTGCGGCCACCAGACGAGTCCGGCCGGTCTCCAGGGCGTGCTTCGCACGACCCTCGAGCTCGATGACCGGACCCCGGGTTGGCCGGAGATCCAGTCCGCACGGGTGGCAGGGACGGGACAAGGGAGCGGAACGTCGGATCATTGCTCTGCTCCTGCGCTGGCCAGAGTGGGGCCGCCCGGCAGAGGTTGGGACGAGTCGGGAAGTATCCCAACCGCCGGATCTGCGGCCCTGAACGGTAACGCCTCGAACCGCACGATCTGGCTGGCTGCGAGCGGTGCGAGGGACAGGTAGCGGGAGGCCAGGTCCTTGAGGCGCTCCGGCTGGTTAAGGTGGGACCATTCGGCCTTGAGGACGTGCAGGGCCTCCTGGTCGTTGACGATGCTGCGATGGACGTTGGCGAGCTCGGACTCGAGCTTCTGTACCTCGTGCTTCAGCACGAAGACGCCGATGGCGGCGATCAGGGCGATCAGCAGCAGCAGGACGAAGGACAAGCGGCTCATGGCTGCTCCTCCGTCGCCGCCACGCGCTCGGCCGCGCGCAGACGCCCCGAGGCGGCGCGCGGATTGAGGCGGATCTCGGCCTGTCCCGGCTTCGCCGCGCCCTTGAACAGCAGGCGGAAGCTCGGCACGTGGCCGCCCTGCGGCTGGTCCGGCAGGTGGCGTGAGCCGCGCGGACGATCGACGGCGCGCTCGGCCAGGAAGCGCTTGACCGCGCGATCCTCCAGCGAATGAAAGGCGACGACCGCCAGGCGGCCGCCGGGCGCCAGCAGGCGCTCGGCTGCGGCCAGGCCGCGCTCCAGCTCACCCAGCTCGTCGTTCACCTTGAGGCGCAGGGCCTGGAAGGTGCGGGTCGCCGGGTCCAGGCCGTCCTTCGACTTGGGCACCGCGCGGCGCACGATCTCGGCCAGCTGGCCGGTGCGCAGGATCGGCGCCAGGGCACGCGCGGCAACGATGGCGCGGGCGACCTGGCGCGAGCGACGCTCTTCGCCCAGGTGGAAGATGATGTCGGCCAGCCGCTCTTCGCTGCTGTGGTTCACCAGGTCGGCGGCGCTGGGCGTGCCCTCGGCGTCGCCGCCCATGCGCATGTCGAGCGGCCCGTCCTGCCGGAAGGAGAAGCCGCGCTCGGCCTCGTCGATCTGCGGCGAGGAAACGCCGAGATCCAGCGCGATGCCGTCGAGCGGCAGGAAGTCGGCCTCGGCGGCCAGGCGATCCATCTCGCCGAAGCGACCGGCCCGCATGACGAAGCGGTTGGGCAGCTCGGCCTCCAGCCGACGGCCCTCGGCCACGGCGGCGGGGTCGCGGTCGAGGCCCAGCACACGGGTGTCGGCGGCGGCCAGCAGGGCGCGGGCATAGCCGCCGCGCCCGAAGGTGCCATCGAGATAGCGGCCGCCGTCACGTGGCGCGAGCGCGTCCAGCACCTCGGCCAGCAGCACGGGGACATGTTCGGTCGCGGTCATGGCGCCTCACGCTCCCCGGTTGGCGGGAGGCAGAGGACGCAGGCGCAGCGACCCGCCACCCTTGGCGGCGGCCTGCTGGCGGATGCGCGCCTTGTGCGCGTTGAAGGCCTCCGGGTTCCAGAGGCGGAAGTGATTGCCCAGGCCGGCGTAGGTCACCTGCTCGGTCAGGCCGGCGTGCGCCAGGCACTCCTCGGGCAGCAGGATACGGCCCTCGCTGTCGAACGTTAGGCGGCGCGCCTCGGAGAACAGGTGCTGCGCCTCCTGGAGTTCTTCCTCGCTGCCGTAGACGCCTGGGTCGTCGAGCGCCCTGGCCATGGCCTCCAGGCGGTCGTGGCCGTAGCCGTCGAGTGCCTGCTCGCCAAGCGCGGGGATGACGACGATGCCCTGGAAGCTCTGCGTCGCGAGCGCAGCCCGGTAGTCCGCCGGGACCGAGACACGGCCCTTGCGGTCAACCTTGAAGCTGAACTCCGACGTGAACAGCGCCACGGCCACCCTTCCCCTGCCCGTCTCCCCGCGAGGTGTTCCCCGCGGCCTCCCCGGGCCTGCCCCCCGATGCACTGCCCGTGTCGCCAGTTGGCGGAAACACGACGGCAGTCTTTCATATGGGCATGTGTGGGATAACATGGTCGATCATGGGTGTCAACGACACCAGCAGTAATTATCTAGAAGATTTCAAGGGTTGCGGGAAGTTATTCTTGTTTTGTTCCCGGTCTCCTTTGGGACCTACCAGTCCTCGTTGGACTCCTGCTGTTCTTCCACCAAGTGATGGGATGTTCTACTTGTGTTCTCCGCCGCCCGTCAAACGCCCCTCACGGCGCGGGAAAATCGATTCTGCCGCGCAGGTTTTGGCGCGCCACGGTGCAGCCCCGCCACCGTGAAGCAATGTGCGACTGTCACCAGGGACGGCGCGCAGCCGCGCCCGCCCCGCGCTACCCTTGACCCAGCGCCAGTGATCGCTAGGATCGCGCGCCTTCCCACCAATCCCTGCGGCGAAAGACGAGGCATTCCCTTGGCTTCCTATCAATACATCTACCAGATGAGCCGGCTGTCCAAGTCCTTCGCCGGTGGACGCCAAGTTCTCAAGGACATCAGCCTCTATTTCCTGCCCGGCGCCAAGATCGGCGTGCTGGGCCTGAACGGCTCCGGCAAGTCGACCCTGCTGAAGATCATGGCCGGCATGGACACCGAGTTTAATGGCGAGGCCCAGGCGGCCGACGGGGTCCGCGTCGGCTACTTGCCGCAGGAGCCGGCGCTCGACCCGAAGAAGGATGTGCTGGGCAACGTCATGGAAGGCGTGGCCGAGACCAAGGCGCTGCTGGAGCGCTTCGAGGCGGTCTCCGCCGCCTTTGGCGAAGAGGACGCTGATTTCGACAAGCTGATCGCCGAGCAGTCCGAGCTGCAGGAGAAGATCGAGCATCTCGACGCCTGGAACCTCGACCGCACGGTGGAGATCGCCATGGACGCACTGCGCTGCCCGCCGGGCGACGCCGACGTGGCCACGCTGTCGGGCGGCGAGCGGCGCCGCGTCGCGCTCTGCCGCCTGCTGCTGTCGAAGCCCGATATGCTGCTGCTGGACGAGCCGACCAACCACCTGGACGCCGAGTCAGTGGCCTGGCTGGAACGCTACCTCGAGGAGTACCCCTCGACCGTGGTCTGCGTGACCCACGACCGCTACTTCCTCGACAACGTCGCCGGCTGGATCCTAGAGCTGGACCGCGGCCAGGGCATTCCCTGGGAAGGCAACTACTCCTCCTGGCTGGAGCAGAAGGAGAAGCGCCTGGCGCTGGAAGACAAGCAGGAGTCGGCGCGCCAGAAGGAGCTGCAGCACGAGCTGGAATGGGTGCGCAAGAGCCCCAAGGCGCGCCAGGCCAAGTCCAAGGCCCGCCTGCAGGCCTATGACGAGCTGCTGAAAGCGGAGGCCGAGAAGGCGCCGGAGCCTGGCCAGATCCTGGTGCCGCCCGGACCGCGCCTGGGCGACCTGGTGATCGAGACCGAGCACCTGAAGAAGGGCTTCGGCGACCACCTGCTGATCGAGGACATCTCCTTCAAGATTCCCAAGGGCGCCATCGTCGGCATCATCGGCCCGAACGGCGCCGGCAAGACCACGCTGTTCCGCATGATCGTCGGCCAGGAGAAGCCGGATGACGGCACGCTCCGGGTCGGCGAGACGGTCAAGCTGGGTTATGTCGACCAGAGCCGCGACGCGCTGAACAACAACAAGAGTGTGTGGGAGGAGATCTCCGGCGGGCTGGAGCTGCTGCCGATCGGCAAGCACGAGATCCCCAGCCGCGCCTATGTCGGCGCCTTCAACTTCAAGGGCGGCGACCAGCAGAAGAAGGTCGGCCAGCTGTCGGGTGGCGAGCGCAACCGCGTCCACCTGGCGAAGATGCTGAAGACCCAGGCCAACGTCATCCTGCTGGACGAGCCGACCAACGACCTCGACGTCGATACGCTGCGTTCGCTGGAAGAAGCCCTGCTGGAGTTCAGCGGCTGCGTGCTGGTGACCAGCCACGACCGCTGGTTCCTCGACCGCATCGCCACCCACATCCTGGCTTTCGAGGGCAACAGCCAGGTGGTCTGGTACGAGGGCAACTACCAGGACTACGAGGCCGATCGCCACCGGCGCCTCGGCGCCGCCGCCGACCAGCCACACCGCATCAAGTACAAGCCGCTGGAGCGGCGGTAGCGCGTTCTTGCCCTCTCTCCTTGCGGGAGAGGGTGGCGAGCGAGCGGAGCGATGTGAGCCGGGTGAGGGGGGTCGATGCGGCTGGCGACGACCGCACCGCCCCCCTCACCCCCTCGCTTCGCTCGGACCCCCTCCCGCAAGGGGAGAGGGGGAAGCGTTGCTATGCACCGCGCAGAGACCGTGGTCACCGACCACCTGCAGCACGCGGCACTCGGCCGCCGTGCCGCCCTCGCAGGCGGCCACCATGCGCGCCAGCTCATCGCGCAGCCGGGTCAGGCGCTCGATGCGCGCCTCGACCTCCTGCAGGTGGCGCGCCGCCAGCGCATCGGCGTCGTGGCAGGGCGCCTCGGGATGCGCCGCCAGGCGCAGCAGCTCGCGGATCGCCTCGACGTCGAATCCCAGCTGCCGGGCGTGGCGCACGAAGGCCAGGCGCTCCACCGCCGCGCTGCCATAGCGCCGCTGGTTGCCCTCGCTGCGGGCCGGCGGCGGCAGCAGGCCGATCTGCTCGTAGAAGCGGATGGTCGGCACCTTGACGCCGCTCTCCCGCGCCAACTGGCCAATTGTCAGGTTCATCGCAAAAAACCTCTTGAAGCTCTAGTCACTAGAGCATGTAGGTAAGGTGGGACGGCGGATAAACCCCCGCCAGTGGAGTCCTGTCATGTCCCCTGCCCCGCACGACGCCCCGGCCCAAGCGGCACACAGCGACAGCGAGGCTGCGCATTGCGGCCACCAGCATCCCGCGGCCTTCGCCGGCATGGACCCCGGCTACCGCCGCGCGCTCTGGCTGGTGATCGCGCTCAACGCCACGCTGTTCGTCGTCGAGATGGCAGCCGGCGCGCTGGCCGGTTCGCGCGCGCTGCAGGCCGACGCCCTGGACTTCCTGGCCGACAGCCTGACCTACGGCCTATCGCTCTGGGTCATCGGCAAGCCGGCGGCCTGGCGGGCGCGCACCGCCCTGCTGAAGGGCGTCAGCCTGCTGCTGTTGGCACTCTGGGTGCTGGGCTCGACGATCTGGAGCGCCTTTCACCTGGGCGTGCCGCAGGCCGGGGTGATGGGCGGCGTGGCCTTCCTGGCGCTGGGCGCCAACCTGGCCAGCGTGCTGCTGCTGGTCCGCTGGCAGGAGGGCGACGCCAACGTGCGCTCGGCCTGGCTCTGCTCGCGCAACGACGCCATCGGCAACGTCGCGGTGATCCTGGCCGCCGCCGGCGTCTGGGGCAGCGCCACCGGCTGGCCGGACGTCGCCGTGGCCGGCGGCATGGCGCTGCTGTTCCTGTCGTCGGCCTGGCAGATCATCCGGCGGGCGCTGGGCGAACTGCGGGCCGCGGCCTAGCCGCCCGGGCACCGCATAGCGGCACGCAAGACAACGCCGCCGCGGCACAGGGGCCAGCGGCGGCGTTGCAACAACGTAACGCGAGTATTGGCGCCGAAGCGCGACCCGCTCAGTCCAGCACGGCGTCGGCCGGCAGCTTCTTCTTCATCTCGCCAATCAGCACGGCGATGTCGCCATCGGCGGCACGGAGGACGGCGTTGTACTCGTCCTGCAGAGAGATGGTCAGGCGCACGCCCTCGGCCGAGAAGTCGTAGATCTTGATGCCGGAGTCGAACTGCTTCATGTACCACTCGACCCGGGCGACGCGGCCGTTCGGCGCCTTCACGTTGGTGGTTGCGGCCACCACCGTGGGATCCTTGCTGCTGGTCCGGGTGGAGACCACGTCAAAGGTTTCACCCTCGTACTTGTCGAACAGCGGCAGGAAGCGCTGGATCAAGGTCTCGCGCAGCACGGAGTTGAACTCCTGGCGCTGCGCCTCGCTGGTGGTGCGCCAGTTCTTGCCGAGCACCTGCTGGGAAATCAGCTGGAAATCGATCGCCTCGCGCATCAGCGCGCGGAAGCGCGCCACCCGGTCGCTCTCCTGCAAGCTCTTGTCGGTGAGCTCGGAGATCGCCCGGTTGCCCAGGGTGGAGAGGAAACTCTTGGCATCGTCTTCGAGCGACGCGAATGCCAGGCGCGGCGCTACACCGCTGGCCAAAAGGGCACTGCCCGCCACTGCGACGGCAAGAAAGGCTCTACGGCTCTGCATGGCTCTACTCGCTCTGCGTCTGGACGTTCGACTGCTGCGAGGCGCTGCCCGCCGACGGCGGATTGGGCTTGTTCCAATCCTCATCCGAAAGGCCCGGGATCGGAATCTCCTCAAGCTCGCCGTTGCGGATCGCGTCCCTGCGATTCTGAGTATATAGGGTGCGGATACGGGCGTAGTAGTCCACCGCATCCTTTTTGATGTTCTCGATCACCTCGATGTTACGGGCGCGGGTGTCGAGCCCCTCGAGGCCGCGGCGACCGATCGAGATCCAGTCAATGGAGTCGTCGCTGACCAGATCGTAGTAGTCGATCACGTAGGGCCAGGGATCCATGTAGCTGTCGACCACGATGCCGACGCCGTCGCGCAGGTTGGACGGCCCAAGGATCGGCAGCACGAGGTAGAAGCCCTCGCCGACACCCCAGGAGCCCAGCGTCTGGCCGAAGTCCTCGTCGTGATACTCGTACCCCCAGTCGCTGGCGACGTCGAAGATGCCGGCCAGACCGATGGTGGAGTTGATCAGGAAGCGCATGAAGGTGTCGCCGGCGCGGTCGAATTCGCCCTGCAGCAGGTCGTTCGCCAGGATCACCGGGCCGTTCAGGTTGCGCAGCACATTGCGGATGCCGTTCTGCACCGGTACCGGCACCAGGAAGCGATAGGTCGCCGCCGCCGGCTGCAGGATCATGGTGTCGACCATGTCGTTGAAGGCGAAGGTGAAGCGGTTGACGAACTCGAGCGGATCGTTATCCGGCCCGAAGATGCCTTCCTCCTGCGCGCCGCCCACCGTCTGCGTGCTGCTGCTGGCGCAGCCAGTGACCAGGAAGGCGGCGGTAACGCCGACCATCGCGGTCCTGCCGAGGTACCCGAAAGACAGCTTCATCATGTCCACCCCGTCCCGATCCCTTGCCGACCAACTGGTGCCGACAGCGCGCGCCGCAGACCTCTTCAGGGCCTAGCGGCTCACGCTAGCGCATCTGGGCGTCCTGTCGAGAGCCCTCGCGAGCTCTACATCCGCCCCTGGACCGCAGCCGCCGGCCCGATCCGAACGGCGCAGTCTACCACTTGGCACGCGACAAATGCACGCGAGCCCTGATCGATCGGATACCACAGCCATCAAAAAACGGCTAGCGATGTGAAGTACTTGCCCCCGGCACCCGATAACCTGTGGCAGAAATGCCGCAGAACTGCCTAGCCGCATACACAGCTGCCCAGCCGCTGGGCAGATCCTCGCCCAGCAAGTCGCCGCCGCCGTCCGAGTCGCCAAGCCGACGTCAGACCGGGGGCACCAGCCGGCGCACCAGCGGTCGCGACAGCGCCGGCAGCACGTACATGGGAATCTGCGCCAGCGCGAAGAACAGCGTGATATCGGGGTCGACGCCAGCCGGCAGGACCGCCAGCAGCAGCCCCATGTTGCGATTGCCCGTGGTCAGCCCGATGGTCAGCGCGCGCCGCCGGCCCAGGCGCCAGAACAGCAGGGCTCCCAGCAACTGCAGCAGAGGATTGGCCAGGCAGCCGGCGACCAGCCAAAGCAGCGCCACACCCGGCTGCGCCAGGGCGCGCGTCGTCACGCCGTCCATGATGGCGATGGCGAAGATCACCATGACCAGCACGACGATGCCGTCCAGCGGCCGGGCCAGGGCCGGCAGGCGGTCGCGGCCGATGAGCCGCCGGATCACCAGGGCCAGCAGCAGCGCGGTGGCGATCAGCAGGACCAGCCGGCCCATCAGCGTCCACAGCCCGACACCCAGCTGCAGGTCGAGCAGCTCCAGCGTCAGCGGCGGCAGCACCAAGGGCACCACCAGGGTGGCGGCCAGTCCGGCGACCAGTGCCAGGGCGCCTTCCAATCCCAGCAGCGTGGCCAGCGCCGCGGCGGCGATGATCGGCGGCGCGGCGGCCATCAGCACCAGGGCGGCGGCCAGCCCAGGCGGCAGCGGCAGCAGCCACACCAGCCCCCAGATCAGCAACGGCGTCAGCAGCTGGTGCCAGCCCAGCAGAAGCAGCTGCAGACCCGGCCGCCGCAGCTCGGCGCCGATGGCGCCCCAGTTCAGCCGCAGCAGCGTCGCGGTCAGCAGCAGCAGCACCGCGGTCGGCAGCAGGGGCCGCAGCACGGCCGCCAGCGCCGGTAGCGCCAGGCCGACGAACACGCCCAGAAACAACAGGGTGGTGGCATGGCGCCCGACGAAGGCCAGCGGTGCCAGGAGCCGCGAGTACGACATGGGCGGCGACGCTAGCCGCTTTTCACCACGCCAGCCAAGCAGCTAGGGTCGCCCCCTGCCGCGCGTGCAGGACAGGGGTGAGGGAGGATAACCAGGTGCAGTTCCGCTTCGACGAAGAAGGGCTCTACGAGGGCACCGGCCTCTCGGTGCTGCCGGAGTGGCTCGACTTCAACGGCCACATGAATGTCGCCTACTACGTCCTGGCCTTCGACCAGATGGTCGACGGCATCTTCGAGCTGCTGGGCATCGACCACGCCTATCGCAACACGCGCAAGCTGACGTTGTTCGCCCTGGAATCGCACGTCATGTGGCAGCGCGAGCTGCATCTCGACGATCCATTGCGCATGACGGTGCAGTTCCTCGGCGTCGACGGCAAGTGCCTGCACAGCCTCTATAAGATGTACCACGCCACCGAGGGCTTCCTGGCCTCGACCAGCGAGTGGATGCAGATCTGCGTCGACCTGGAAGCGCGGCGCTCGGCACCCTGGGACCCGGAGGTGCGAAGCCGCATCGACGAGGTCCTTTCGCGCCAGCGCCATCTGCCCCGCCCGCCCGAGGTCGGCCGGGTGATGCGGGTCAAGGGCGCCTAGGGCGACGATGGCTGAACCGCGCCGCAGCCTGGAAGGTCTCGACCCGCTGGCCGGCGCCGTGCCGCCAGGACTGGTCGGCCTGGCCCTGGTGGCGGGGCTGATCGGTGGCGGCGCGGCCATCGCCTTCCGCGAGGTACTGGCCGCCATCAGCCGCCTGTTCTATGGCCTGGAGATCGAGCGCATGGCCAGCGCCACCCAGGCACTGCCCTGGTGGTGGGTGCCGGCGACGCTCTGCCTCGGCGGCCTGGCGATGGGCCTCTGGGTGCGCTGGCTGCTGCCGGGCGCCAGGCCGCACGGCGTGGCCGAGGTGATCGATGAGCGCTATGGCGGTGAACGCCTGACCTTGGGACGCGGCCTCAAGGCGGCGCTGGCGGCGGCGGCGACCCTGGGCCTCGGCGGCTCGGCCGGGCGCGAGGGGCCAGTGGTGCATCTCGGCGCCTCGCTGGGCGGCTGGCTGGCCGAACGCTTCAAGCTGCCCTACCCCTGGCGCCGCACGCTGCTGGCCGGCGGCGTCGCCGCGGCGGTGGCGGCCAGCTTCAATGCGCCGCTGGCCGGCAGCTTCTTCGCGCTCGAGGTGGTGCTGGGGCGCTATGCCTTCTCGGCCTTCGCGCCGGTGGCGCTGGCCGCCGTCGCCGGCACGCTGCTGAGCCACTTGCGCTATGGCACGGTGCCGGCCTTCGTGGTGCCGCCGGACTGGAAGATCGCCTCGCTGTGGGAGCTGCCGGGCTTCGTTGGCCTGGGCGTGCTGGCGGCGCTGCTGACGCTGCTCTTCGTGCGTTCGATCTTCTGGGTCGAGCGCGGCTTTCGCCTCAGCCGCCTGCCGCGCTGGTGCTGGCCGATGGTCGCCGGCCTGGCGGTCGGGCTGCTGGCACTGCTCGACCCGCGCATCCTCGGCGTCGGCTACGAGGCCACCAGCACGGTGCTGGCCAACGGCATCGCGCTGCGGGCCCTGCTGCTGCTGATGGGGCTGAAGCTGCTGGCCACGGCGCTGACGCTGGGCGGCGGCTTCGTCGGCGGCGTCTTCTCGCCGGCACTGTTCCTCGGCGCCACGCTGGGCGGCACCCTGGGGCAGCTGCTGGCGATGGTCGGCTGGGTGACGCTGACCGATCCCGGCGCCTATGCGCTGGTCGGCATGGGCGCGGTGGCCGGCGCGGTGCTGGGCGCCCCGGTCTCCACCATCGTGATGATGGTGGAGTTCACCGGCGACTTCGCGCTCACCGTCGCGGTGGCCAGCGCCGCCGTGGTCGCCAGCCTGCTCGCCCGGCGCCTCGGCCTGCGCTCCTTCTTCCACGCCGTGCTGCAGCGGCGCCAGGCCAATCAGTCCTCCAGCAGATAGCCGGTGCGGCCCGGCAAGGGCTCGGTGCCGACGATCTTCGCCAGGCCGGCGCCGGCGGACAGGAACTTGAAGGCCTTACGCGACAGCACCAGCCCGTCGGTGCCGGCATGCACCGGCGTGCGTGGCGCACCGGGCGGCGCCGCCGGATCGATGATCTCGCAGACCAGATCGCCCTTCTTCACCCGGTCGCCCGGATGCACGCGATAGGCAACGATGCCACCGACCGGCGCCTTCAGCGATTCGGTCGCCGCCAGATCGGTCGCCTGGCAGCGCGGCGCGGGCAGCGGCGGCAGGTCCCGGTCCTCGACGAAGCCGCGGCGCGCCAGGATGCGGTAGAGCGCGGCACCGTCGGCGGCGCCCAGCTCATCCGACACGTCAGCCTGCCCACGGAACTCCACGGTACCCGACACCGTCTTGCCGGGCAGCGGATGCTCGGGGAAGCGCGCCTGCAGCCGGTACCAGAGCAGCGAGGCGAACTCGTCGAAGGAACCGCCGCCGGAATCCTCGGCCAGCAGGACAGCCTCGACGCCGACCTCGGCGGCGATGTCCTGGGTCTCCGGCCACTGCTGCGGAAGGGTGAACCAGTGCGCGAGGGAATCGTCGTCGCAGTGCAGGTCGAGCACCAGCTCGGCGCCCAGCGCTTCGCGCGCCAGGGCCACACGCAGCACGTCAAGCTCCTTGCGCGGCTGGATCTCGCCCAGCACCTCCAGGATCGCGGCCCGCACCAGCGCGACGTTGGCCGCGCCGTCCTGGGTCAGCGTCCCATCCAGCTTGGCCGCCAGCGGCACCGTCAAGTTGGGCCAGTTGCGGTTGAAATTGCCGCCGCCGCGCAGCTCATAGCGCCCCAGCAGCGTCTCGTTCACCACCTGCGCCAGCCCGATCGGATTGGCATAGGGCAGGATGACGATCTCGCCGCGGATGCGTCCCTCGCGGTCGGCCTGCTCCAGGTGCGGCAGCAGGTGGTGCACCGCCATCATCGCCGGCGTCTCGTCGGCGTGCAGCGAGGCCTGCAGGTAGGCCTTGGGCCGCGCGCCGCGCTGGCCATAGCGATGCAACACCAGCTCCTGCCGCGTGCCGGGGGCGGGGGACCACAGGGGAATGCGTTCGGTTTGGCGCGCCATGAACTGACTCCTTGAGCGGAGCGCGGAGCTTCCGCGCGCCGCCGGTCGCGGTCAAGACAGGGGCCGGCGCCGGTTGGCTTGGCGACGGGGCACGGCTGGCCTAAAGCTGCAGGAATGCAACAGACCGCGCCGCAGCCCCGCATCGTCTCGCTCATCCCCTCGGCCACCGAGATCGTCGACGCACTGGGCTATGCCAGCCACCTGGTCGCCCGCTCGCACGAGTGCGACTTCCCCGCCGGGGTCGAGGCCCTGCCAGTGCTGACGCGGCCCAAGATGGACCCGCGCAAGTCCTCGGCCGAGATCGACCGCGATGTGAAGGCGCTGCTGCGGACCGCGCTGGCGGTTTACGAGGTCGATGCCGAGCAGCTGCGCGCCCTGCGCCCCGACGTGGTGGTGACGCAGAGCCAGTGCGAGGTCTGCGCCGTCAGCCTGGCTGAGGTGGAGCAAGCCCTGGCCGACTGGACCGAGGGCCGGCCCAAGCTGGTCTCGCTGCAGCCACAGGCGCTGGCCGACGTCTGGGCCGACATTCGCGGCACCGCGCAGGCGATCGGCGACGGCGCGGCCGGCGAGCGCCTGGTCGGCAGCCTGCAGGCCCGCGTCGCCGCCATCGCCGCGCGCGCCGCCCCTCTGCCGAAGCCCACGGTCGGCACGCTCGAGTGGCTGTCGCCACTGATGGGCGGCGGCAACTGGGTGCCGGAGCTCGTCTCATTGGCCGGCGCCACGCCCTGCCTGGGCGAAGCTGGGCAGCATTCGCGCTGGCTGGAATGGGACGAGCTGCTGGCCGCCGATCCCGAGCACCTGGTGATCCTGCCTTGCGGCTTCGACATTGCCCGCGTGCGCGCCGAGCTGCCGGCCGTCACCGCCGATCCGCGGTGGCAGCGCCTCTCGGCCGTGCGCCACGCCAAGGTCTGGGTGACCGATGGCAACGCCTTCTTCAACCGACCAGGCCCGCGCCTGGTGGAGTCGCTGGAGATCCTGGCCGAGATCCTGCACCCGGCGCACTTCGCTTTCGGCCACCGCGGCAGCGGCTGGCAGCCGCTCTAGTTCGCGCGTACGCCGGATGCGCCAGTCGCCAGCAGCGGGAAAAGCTTGGCCTCGATGTACTCGATGTGCTGGGTAACGATGCGCAAGGCTGCAGCTGGGTCCCGATCACGATAGCTTTCGATCAGACGCTGGTGGTCGCTGACGAAGTGGCGCCCCGCGTTGCGCCGGCAGAGCAGTCGGCAGTAGCGATCGACGTTGTGCCAGAGCACTTGAAGCATCTCCAGCAACCGGGGCCGCTGTGCTGCGCGGTAGAGCAGGCGGTGGAAATCCCAGTTGAGCGCCATCCAGGCGGTGGCATCCTGCTCCCGGTCCAGGCGCTCTTTCATCGCCGCCGCCTCGGCCAGGATGGCCGGCGTCACACGAGGCACGGATAGGGCGATGGCCATTGGCTCCAGCGTCTTGCGCAGCTCACCGAGCTCGACCGCTTCCTCCATCGTCAGACCGGCGACGTACATGCCCCGCCTGTCCTGCCCTACGACGAAGCCCTCGTTCTCCAGGATGCGCAGCGCCTCGCGTACAGGGATATGGCTGACCCCCAGGTCGGCTGCAAGATTGTGCTGATGCAGGCGCGTGCCACCCGCCAGCTCACCCGCGAGAATCCGCTCGCGGATCAGCGTGACGAGCTGCGCTGTCGCCGTTGGCATACCCCGGTCACTGTCCCTACGAGTCACTGACATCGTCGCTCCGTGGAGCTTCATGCGCACTCGGCACACATCGCCTTTCAATAGCACTTTCAGGCGCGTTGGCAAACTTGACTATAAATTATAATTTATATATTCTCTCTCAAGCTGCTGCGACCGGCGCAGCGGCGCAAGCAGTTGGGGAGGCAGCATTGATATTCAGCACCAAGGGCCTGCTCGCGGGCCTGTCGCTCACGCTGGCAGCGGCGCTGGTCAGTACCGTCGCTGCGGCGCAAGAGCACCACTGGCGCGTGCAGACCATCGTTCCGGCCGGCAGCCCGAACTTTGAGAACCTGAGCCTGCTGGCCGACGACATCGCCACAATGTCTGGCAACCGCCTGACGGTGGAGTTCCTGCCCGCCGGCGCCGTGGTGGCGGCGAACGGCACGCTCGACGCGGTGCGCGCCGGCGTGATCGAGGGGCACGTCAACTATCCCTTCAACTGGGCGGGCATCGAGCCAGGCTTCGCGCCGATGGGCGACCTGAGCGGCGCCTACTTCGACCCCACAACTGCCTTCGCGTTCTACTATCAGGACCAAGGCCTCGCGATGCTGCAGGAGCTCTACGACGACTATGACCTGCATGTCATCGGCATCGACACCGGCGGCACCGAGAGCCTGCCAACACGCAAGCCCATCTACACGCTCGAGGATCTGAAGGGCATGACCATTAGAGTCCCGGCTGGGATAACCTCCGCCATCATGGCGGCGCTGGGTGCCAGCCCTGTCAGCCTGCCCTTCGCCGAGGCATTCTCGGCGCTGGAGAAGGGCGCCGTCGATGCCTCAGATGCTGGCGCCCTGGCGCTCAACATGAATCTCGGTATGTACAACCACGCCAAGTACTCCATGTACCCCGGCTTCCACTCCACGACGATCGGCGACTTCTCTGTCAACAAGGCGGCCTGGGACGCGCTGACGCCTGACCTGCAGCGCATTGTGCAGATCGCCACCGAGAATGCCGGTCGCCGCTACATCGAGCGTCTGCTGGTGCTCGACGCCGAGGCGGCGAAGAAGGCCGTCGCGATGGGCGTGACGCTCATCGATCTCCCAGCCGAGGAACGTGCCAAGTACCGTGCCACCGGCGTCGAGGTCTGGGAGACCTGGGCACAGAAGAGCCCATTGGCACGCAAGGCCATCGACGCGCATCTCGCCTTCCTGCACCGCATCGGCGTGTTCTAGAGACAGGCACGGCGGCCCCGGCGCGACCGGGGCCGCCGTGGCCGAGGAGCCTCGCGCCATGCTGATGGATCGGATCACGCGCCTCTTCGGAACGCTCTCCGGCTGGGGCTACGTGATCGTCTTCGGGTTGACCGTCTACGAGGTCGTGTGTCGCTTCGCCTTCAACGCGCCGACTACCTGGGTGTTGGAAACTTGTATCCTGGTCGGGGGCCTCGGCTATCTCTTCGCCGGCCCTTTGGCGCAGCAGGAACGCGCCCATATCCGCATCGAGACGCTCTATGTCCACGTCGGTGAGCGTATGCGCCGGGCACTGGACCTCCTTGCCGATGTGCTGGCTGTGCTCTATGGCGGCGCCCTGGTCTATGCCGCGCTACTGATTGCCCTGCCTGCGATCAGGCGCGGCGAGCATACCGGCAGCGCTTTCAATTCGCCCGAGCCCGTCATTCTCAAGTCCGCCATCGCGGTTGCGGCGCTGCTCTTTGCGCTCCAGGCCCTGCGCAACCTCTTCGCCCGACGGCGAAATCACCGATGACTCCGGGCGAACTGACGCTGCTCATCCTCGCGCTATTGAGCTTGCAGCTCCTGGCCGCAGTGCCGCTGGCCATCGCCACAGGCCTGACCGCCGTTGTTACAGCGTTGCTGGCCTTCGGGCCCAACAGCCTGATCGTGATTGCGAACCGCTTCTACGAGCTCAGTACCAGCTACACGCTGCTCGCCGTGCCGCTCTTCATCCTGATGGGCTGCATCTTGGAAAAGGGCGGTGTCACAGAGCAGCTCTTCGCCGCGATGCACCGCTCAACTGGCCGGCTGCGTGGCGGCCTCGCCGTCGGCACGATTGGCGCCGCCACGGTGCTTGCCGGCATGGTCGGCGTGGTCGGGGCGGAGATCGTGACCCTGGGCCTGGTCGCCCTGCCGGCCATGCTGCGGCGGGGCTACCACAAGCGCCTAGCCCTCGGCACCATCGCCGCCGGCGGCTCACTGGGGTCCATGATCCCACCCAGCGTCCTGCTGGTGGTCTATGGCTTGATCGCCAACGTCTCGATCAGCGAGCTCTTCCTCGCCGCCGTGGTGCCGGGATTGCTGCTGGCAGGCGCCTATGCGCTCTACGTCCTTGTCCTCTGCCGCCTGCGTCCCGACTACGCTCCGCTGGCGCGCGATCTCGACCCGGCTGACGCTCCCAAAGGCTCGTTGCTGGGCGTCCTGCTACCGGTTGGGATCATCCTGCTGGTGCTGGGTTCGCTCTATGCCGGCGTGGCGACGCCGACCGAAGCAGCGGCGCTGGGTGTGCTTGGCGCGCTGCTCGCCGCCGCGATCAACCGCCGACTCAGTCTCGCCCTGCTGAACGAGAGCGTGCAGCAGACCATCCGCGCCGTCGGCAGCGTCACCTGGATCTTCTTCGGCGCCAACGCCCTGGTTGCGGTCTATGCGCTCGGCGGCGGGCTGGGCTTCGTGCGCGAGAGCGTCACTGGCCTCGCGCTGGATCCCTGGCTGCTCATCCTGCTGCTGATGGGCGTCTTCATGGTGCTCGGCACCTTCCTAGACTGGATCGGCATCGCGACCCTGACTCTGCCCATCTTTGTGCCCCTGATCGTGAGCCAGGGCTTCGACCCCGTGTGGTTCGGCATCCTGTTCTGCGTGAACATGCAGGTTTCGTACCTCAGCCCGCCCTTCGGGCCGGCCTGCTTCTACCTTAAAAGCGTCACACCGCCGGGCATCTCGCTGGGCGACATCTTCCGCTCCGTCGTGCCCTTCATCGCCATCCAGATGGTCGTGCTGGCGATCATCGCACTCTTCCCGGGCCTCAGCCTCTGGTTGCCCGCACTCTCCCGTTGACCCCTATCCAAGCAAGGAGAACTGCCATGACCCTGACGGACGCACAGCGCCGCGAGATCGAACACGACTGCGCCCGGCTGGTGACGACCTATTCGGTCTGCATCGACCACCGCCGCTTCGACCGCCTGATCGGCCTGTTCCATGAAGAGGCTTCACTCAGCCTGGACGGCTACTTGCTGAAGGGCCGCGATGTCATCGACGCTTACATGCGCCAGCGCCCGAAGAGCCGCACCACGCGCCACGTCATCTCCAACATGCTGATCGACGCGCTCGATGCCGACAATGCCGAAGGCCTCAGCTATCTCACCGGCTACCGCTTCGACGCGGCCGACGACAGCGAGCGCAAGCGCCTGCCGTTCGAGGGACCCTTCGTCGTCGGCAGCTACAACGATCGCTTCGTACGCACGCCCGATGGCTGGCGCTTCGCCGAGCGGCTGGTGACGCCGACCTTCATGCGCCCACACTATTTCGATATCTGGGCCGAGCCCTGGAAGTGAGCGGCGGCACCGCTGGAGCACGCTTCGCCGGCCGGATCGCAGCGGTCACCGGCGCCGCCGGCACGCTGGGCGGCGCCATCGCGCACCGCCTGTCGGCCGAGGGTGCCATCGTGGTGCCGCTGGACCTGGCGCCACCGCGTGACGGCCTGGCGCTCAATGTCGCGGACCCGGCCGGCTGGAGCCGCATCGCCGAGGCCCTGGCCCACCGCCATGGGCATCTCGATCTGCTGGTTCATGCCGCTGGCCGACTCCTCGTCGCCGCAACTGAAGCGACTGGCGAGGAAGATTGGCGTGACGTGCTGGCGGTGAACCTGGGCGGCCCTTTCCTGGGCACCCGCGCCTGCCTGCCCCTCCTCCGGCGGGGCAGCGGCGGCAATGTCGTTGTGGTCTCCTCGGTCGTGGGGCTCCAGGGCAACCGCCGCAGCGCAGCCTACGGCGCCTCCAAGGGCGGCGTGCTCTCCCTGCTGCGCTGCTTGGCCCTCGATCATGCCGCCGAGGGCCTGCGCTTCAACGCCGTCTGCCCTGGCACCATCGAGGGGCCGATGGCCGAGCGCTTCTTCGCCGCCGCGGCCGAGCCCGAGGCCGCGCGGCAGGCCTCGCTCGCCCGCCATCCGATGGGGCGCTTCGGCCAGCCGGAGGAGGTCGCCGCGGCAGTGGCCTTCCTGGCCAGCGATGAGGCATCGTTCATCACCGGAGTCGCGCTGCCGGTCGATGGAGGACGCCACTGTGCCTGACCGCGCCCTGCCCGATCGCTGCGACGTGCTGGTCGCCGGCGCCGGCGCCGGCGGCATGGCGGCGGCGCTGGCCGCGCGCGACACTGGCGCGACAGTGCTGCTGGTCGAGGCGACGGACCTGGTAGGCGGCTCGACCGCCCTATCAGGCGGTGTGATCTGGACGCCCGGTAACGCGCTGCCGCCTGGCCCGGCGCTGGAGGCCGAGCTCGTGGCCGCACGCGCCTACATCGCCGCCGAGGCAGGCAACCGCTTCGACGCTGCGCGCACCGAGGGATTTCTGCGTGGTGGACCAGAAATGGTGCGCTTCATGCAGGACCGAACCGCGCTCACCTTCCAGCGGCCCAGCTTCTGGCCGGACTACCACGCCGACCTGCCTGGCAGCGCCGAGGGAGGGCGATCCATGCGCGCGGCAACCTTTGACGGGCGCGGGCTGGGCGGCGACCTGCGGCGCCTGCGCCCGGCACTGCGCGAGATGACGCTGCTGGGCGGCATGATGGTGGGTGGCGAGGACCTGCCGCGCCTAGCTGGCGCCTTCCGGCGGCCACGCGACTTCGCCTATGCCGGCCGGCTGCTGCTGCGCTACCTGGCCGACAGGACGCGATTCGGTCGCGCCAGCCGCCTGACCAATGGCGCGGCCCTAGCCGCCGCCCTTCTGCACTCGCTGCGTGACGCGGCCATCGAACCCAGGACCGGCTGGCGCCTGGAGCACCTGCAGCGGGCCGAGGGGAGGATTGTCGCCGCCGAGCTGCTGGACCAGACCGGCCGGCGCGAAAGCGTAGCCATCGACAGGGGCGTGATATTGGCCGGCGGCGGCATGGCGGCCAGCCCGGCACAGCGTGTTCGGCTCTACACCACCGGTCCGGCGGCTGCGGAGCAGGTCTCGCTGGCCCCGCCGGGCAACTGTGGCGGCACAATGGACGCCGCCCTGGCCATCGGCGCGGCCCTGGCCGACCAACCGACCAACCCGGCAGCTTGGGTGCCGCTCTCGCGCGTGCCACGAGCCGACGGCGGCTTCGGGTGGTTCCCGCATTTCTTTGACCGCAGCAAGCCGGGCTTCATCTTGGTCAATCGCGCCGGGCGCCGCTTCGCCAACGAGGCGTTGTCCTATCACGATCTCGGCGCCGCGATCCTCGAGCAGGAAGCGACCGAAGCCTTCATCCTCTGCGACCACCGCGCCATCCGTCGCTACGGACTTGGCGTCGTGCGCCCGGCGCCGCTACCCCTCGGACGACACTTGCACAGCGGCTACCTCGCCGCCGCGCGCGAGCCGGCGGTCCTGGCGCGCCATTGCGGCATTGACCCAGACGGCCTGGCAGCAACCCTCAAGGACTGGAACGAGAGTGCATCGCGAGGCGAGGACCCGCTTTTCGGCAAGGGTCATACGGCCTACGAGCGCTACATCGGCGACGCGGCGCACCGGCCCAACCCCTGCGTGGCGCCGCTTGAGCAACAGCCCTTCTACGCCCTGCGCGTCGTGTTGGGCGACATTGGCAGCTTCGTGGGCCTGCGCACCGATGCCGCCGCCCGCGTCCTGGACGTCGAGGGGCGGGCCATCCCCAGGCTCTATGCGGCGGGCAACGATGCCGCCAGCCTCTTTGGCGGCAGCTATCCGGCGGCCGGCATCACCTTGGGGCCGGCGTTGACCTTTGGCTACCTCGCTGGGCGCCACTGCGCCGCGCTGGCCGACTAGACCTGGGGTGCCGGAGCTCGTCTCATTGACTTGCGCCACGCCCTGCAAGGGCGAAACCCACTTCGCCTTCGGCCACCGCGGCAGCGCTGGCGGCCACTCTAGAAGTCGAAGTAGAGAAACTTCGTCACCGAGAAGCAGTTCGATACAGCGAAGGCGAAGACCAGCCCGGCGATCACCGCCCAGCGCGTCGTCGGCGCCCACAGGAAGAGCCGCGCGCGCCAGCCGGCCAGCGGCGGGGCCGTTGGCTCCAGCACCGGATGGGCCCGTGCCATCACCTGCTCCAGCGTCGGCAGCAGCAGCGCCACGCCCAGCGCCAGCAGCACCGGCCAGGCCTCATCCGCCAGGCGCAGCAGCGGCTGCCCCGGCACCAGACCCAGCAGCTCGCGATAGACCAAGGTCATGGCCGACCAGTCGGCGGCGCGGAACGGCACCCAGCAGGCCATGACGAAGAGCAGCGTGGCGAACCAGCCGAGCGCGCGGCCCAGCGCGGTGCCGCGTGGCGCGCCGGTGATGCCGCGCCACAGGTGGCAGGCGGCGAGACCCAGACCATGCAGCAGGCCCCACAGCAGGAAGGTCCAGCCGGCGCCGTGCCACAACCCGCCTAGCACCATGGTGAGGATCAGGTTGAGATAGCGCCGCAGCGGTCCCTTCCGGTTGCCGCCCAGGGGGATGTAGAGATAGTCGCGCAGGAAGCGCGACAGCGTCATGTGCCACCGCCGCCAGAACTCGACCGGCGAGCTCGCCTTGTAGGGCGCATTGAAGTTGGCGGGCAGGCGGATGCCGAAGAGCCGTGCCAGCCCCACCGCCATGTCGCTGTAGGCTGAGAAGTCGAAGTAGATCTGCAGCGTGAAGGCGACCAGTGCCACCCAGGCATCGAGCAAGGGTGCCGCCTGGCCCACCGCGGCGGCGTCGAACACCGGATCGGCGAAATGGATCATGGCGTCGGCGATGACCACCTTCTTGAACAGCCCGAAGGCGAAGAGCGTCAGGCCGACCACCAGGTTGTCGCCGCTGAGGCCGAGGCTGCGCGTCGGCCCGGCCAGTTGCGGCAGGATCTCGCGGTAGCGCACGATCGGCCCGGCGATCAGGTGCGGGAACAGCGTGACCGCGAAGGCGTAGGCGCGGAAACCGGGTTGCCGCGTGTCGCCGCGCGCCAGGTCGACCAGGTAACCGATCTGCTGGAAGGTGAAGAAGGAAATGCCGAGCGGCAGGCCCCAGGACAGGATCGGCAGCGCCCAGCCGCCGGCCTCGTTCAGCGCGCCGGCAAGGAAGGCAGCGTACTTGAAGAAGCCGAGCGCCAGCAGGTTGATGGCCACGCCCAGGCCCGCCAGGCGGCGCGCGGCGGCTCTGTCGCGCTGGCTGGCAATGGCCTCGCCCAGCAGCCAGTTGCCACCGAGCGAGGCCAATAGCACGGCCAGATAGCTGGGCTCCCACCAGGCATAGAAGACCAGCGAGGCCAGCGCGATCCAGACCGCCAGCCAGGCGACGCGAAAACGCTGCAGCAGCGCCGCGCCGGCCAGCACCGTCGGCAGGAAGAGGAAGATGAACTCCAGCGAGTTGAACAGCATGGCGGGTCAGGGCAGCAGAGGCTGGGACAGCGGCACGCCGGCATCCGCCGCGCCACCCTCGACCAGCCGGACCAGGTCAGGATGCGCCTCCAGATAGCCGGTCAACGCGGCGCGCTGCGCCGCCAGCAGGTCGTCGACCCCGGCCGGCGTGAGCCGCAGGCCGAGGGGCGGCGCCCCGGTGTCGCCGGCCATGCGCGCTAGCAACAGGGCCGCGAGTGCCGGGCGGTAGTGCGAAGGGTCCTGGTACCACTGCATGCCGGCACCGACGGCTTCGCCACTGTGGTCATCGATGGCGACGAAGTCCCACACCGGCAGGCCGGCGGAGTCGGCGAAGCCAGCGACATGCCGCTGGAACAGCTCGAACGCCGGCCAGGCGCCGCTGGCACGCAGCGTGGCCAGCAGCGCGGCGTGCGGTGGGCCGATGAAGAGCACCACCTCGGTGCCGGCGTCGGTCAGGCGACGGATTGCCTGTTCGACCCGCTCGGCGCCGGCCGTATCGAAGCGGAAACCGCCATAGAAGTGCCGCTCGAAGTAGCGGGTGACGACATCGCGGAAGCGGGCGACTGCCTTGCCGGGAGGTTCCTTGCCGGTCACCTCGGCCTGGCGATCGGCCTGGATCGCGACCTGCTTGGTCGTCTCGGCGGCATCGCCGCTACGCGCGACGACCCGGATGGCCTCGCGAAAGGCATCCCAGGACAACAAGTTGCGCAGCACGAAGTCCGGCCAGAACAGCCCGTCGAGCCGGGCGTACTGCGGCGCCACCACGCCCGATGCCCGGTTGAAGGCAAAGAAATCAAGCGCCAGGAAGAGGCGCCGCGGCGGCGCCTGGTTGCCAATGAATTCGAGCAGCTCGGCCAGCTCCGGCGCCCGCAGGTCGGGCACGTGGAAGGCCATGCTGTGCTCGCCGGGAAAACGCTCGCGCAGAGGCCGATCGAAGGCAGCGACGCGCGAGGAGCCCAGCACCACCACGCCGCGGTCCCGCTTCAATAGGCGCAGCAGCGACTGCAGGCGCCCGGCGTCGGACTTGTCCTGGTTGAAACCCGGCTCCTCGACCAGGCGGAACAGGCCGAAGGGGTCGACGGTGACGGTCCAGGCCGCCATCAGCGCCCAGAGCAGCAGCAGCGCCGCCCCGGCACGCCGCAAATAGCGCCCCGGCGTCAGCCCGCCGGCCGCAGCTGCCTGCCCCTGCAACGCCAAAGCAATCCCCCGGAGTCCCCGACCGTCGCTACCTTACTACGTGGCGGCGGGCCAGGCTGGCAATGCGTCCGACAGCCAGGATCGACAGCGCCACGGCGGCGCTGAACAGATAGATGCCTGGATGCAGGTCGACACTGGAGACCAGCGACATCTGGATCGCCACCACCGACAGCGCGACGACGAAGACGTCGAGCATCGACCACTTGCCCAGCAGCTCGATCCAGTAGAGCGAGCGCAGGAAGCCCGGCCGCTCCAGGTCGGCGAGGTACCAGAGGTAGAGCGCTACGCCGAGCTTGATCAGCGGAAACAGGATCGAGAAGACGAAGATCACCAGGAACAGGAAGATTTCGCCGCCCTCGAAGAGCTGCCAACAGCTGCCCAGGATCGAGATGTCGTCGGACAGGATGAAGAGCTTCTCCACCGTCATGATCGGCGCCAGCCAGCCGGCCACCAGCAGGCCGGCCGACAGCAGGATCATGATGCCGACCAGCCAACGCTCGCGCCGGCCGCAGCGCGCCGCCAGGGCGTGGCCGCGCTGGGCCTGGCCGCGCTGGGCCTGGCCGCGCTGGGCCTGTGTCGAGGGGCTGGGTTCGGAGGGGCTCATGGCGCTGCGAGGCTAGGGCCAGCCCCGGCCTGCGACAAGCAAGCCGGGCGAAAACCTTTGCCCGCCGGGGACAAAGCCGTTACGACAGGCCACCGTGCAGGCTGCCGCCGCGGACCCCCCTCGGCTGGCGGGCCCCGCACTTCGCGCGCACGGGTTCCAACGCACTTGACCACATCATGACCACCACCGGCGAACGCGCCCTGCTGCCAGCCGGGCTGGCCGATCTGCTGTCGCCCGCGGCGCACGACGAGGCCGCCGCGGTCGAGCGCCTAATCGCCGCCTGCGAAGCCGAGGGCTACGAGCGGGTCAAACCGCCGCTGCTGGAGTTCGAGCAGACGCTGATCGCCGGCGCCGGCGCCGCCGTGGCCGAACAGACCTTCCGCCTGATGGACCCGGTATCGCAGCGCATGCTGGGGCTGCGTGCCGACATGACGCCGCAGGTCGCCCGTATCGCCGCCTTCCGTCTGGGCGGCGCGCCCCGCCCGCTGCGGCTTTGCTACGCCGGCCAGGTGCTGCGGGTGAAGGGTTCGCAGCTGCGCCCCGAGCGGCAGTTCGGCCAGGTCGGTGCCGAGCTGATCGGCGCCGACGGCGCCGCCGCCGATGCCGAGGCCTGCCTGCTGGCCGCCCGTGCGCTGCTGGGTGTCGGCGTGCAGGGCCTGACGCTGGACCTCACGCTGCCGACCCTGGTGTCGCTGGTCGCTGCCGCGCTGGAGCTGCCGACGGCGCAGCGCCAGGCGCTGCGCGCCGCGCTGGACGGCAAGGACGCCGCCGCCGTCGCCGCCGCCGGTGCTGCCCAAGCCGCACCCTTCCTGGCGCTGCTGCGTGCTGCCGGTCCGGCGCCCGAGGCGCTGGGCGCGCTGCAGGCCCTGGCGCTGCCGCCGGCGGCCCGTGCCGAGGTCGAGCGCCTGGTCGCCGTGGCCGGCCACATCGCCGCCGCCCTGCCGGAGCTGGTGCTGACCATCGATCCGGTGGAGCAGCGCGGTTACGAATACCACTCCGGCCTATCCTTCACGCTCTTCGCCCGCGGTGTGCGCGGCGAGCTGGGGCGCGGCGGGCGCTACAACGCCGAGCGGCCCGACGGCGCCGCCGAGCCGGCGACCGGCTTCACGCTCTACATGGATACGCTGCTGTCCGCCGTGCCGGCACCGACGCCGCGTCGCCGCATCTATCTGCCGGCCGGCAGCCAGCCGCAGGACGGCGCCCGGCTGCGCGATGCCGGCTGGATCACCATCGCCGATCTCGGCGGCGGCGACCCAGTAGAGGAAGCGCAGCGGCTGCACTGCAGTCATCTGTGGCAGGGCGGCGAAGCCCGCGCCCTGGCACCGACAACCCGAAGCGATGGGAACCAACGATGAGCAACGTGGTGGTGGTCGGCTCGCAGTGGGGCGACGAGGGCAAGGGCAAGATCGTCGACTGGCTGTGCGAGCGCGCCGACGTGGTGGTGCGCTTCCAGGGCGGCCACAACGCCGGCCACACGCTGGTCATCAGCGGTAAGACCTACAAGCTGTCGCTGCTGCCCTCGGGCGTGGTGCGCCCCGGTACGCTGTCGATCATCGGCAACGGCGTGGTGGTCGATCCCTGGCACCTGGTGGCAGAGATCGCGAAGCTGCGGGGCCAGGGCGTGGCAATCTCGCCCGCCAACCTGAAGATCGCCGAGAACGCCGCGCTGATCCTGCCGCTGCACGGCGCGCTGGACCGCGCCCGCGAGGAGGGCGCGCAGGGCCCGGAGAAGATCGGCACCACCGGGCGCGGCATCGGCCCGGCTTATGAGGACAAGGTCGGCCGCCGTGCCATCCGGCTCTGCGACCTGGCCGATCCCGAGCTGCTGGCGCTGAAGGTGGCAGCGCTGGTGAAGCATCACAACGCGCTGCTGGCCGGCCTGGGCGCGCCGACCTGGGAGGCCGGCAAGCTGATCGCCGACCTGGAGGCCATCGCGCCGCAGGTGCTGCCCTATGCCGACCGCGTGTGGAGTCGCCTCGACACCGCGCGCCGCGCCGGCAAGCGAATCCTGTTCGAGGGCGCGCAGGGTGCAATGCTCGACGTCGACCACGGCACCTATCCCTACGTCACCTCGTCCAACACCGTGGCCGGGCAGGCCTGGGCCGGCAGCGGCTTTCCGCTGACCACCGCGACCTATGTGCTGGGCATCACCAAGGCCTACACCACGCGCGTCGGCAGCGGCCCCTTCCCCAGCGAGCTGACCGACGCCATCGGCGAGCGCCTGGGCGCGCGCGGCCACGAGTTCGGCACGGTCACCGCGCGCAAGCGTCGCTGCGGCTGGTTCGACGCCGCGCTGGTGCGCCAGGCGGTGAAGGTCGGCGGCATCGACGGCATCGCGCTGACCAAGATCGACGTGCTGGACGGACTGGACGAGCTGAAGATCTGCACCGGCTACGAGATTGACGGCCAGCCCTTCGATCACCTGCCGGCGCTCTCCTCGCTGCAGGCCAAGGCGCGGCCGGTCTACGAGACGCTGGAGGGCTGGTCCGACTCGACACAGGGTGCGCGCTCCTGGGCCGACCTGCCCGCCACCTGCATCAAGTATGTCCGCCGCCTGGAAGAGCTGATCGAGGCGCCGGTAGCGATGCTCTCCACCTCGCCCGAGCGCGACGACACCATCCTGGTGAAAGACCCCTTCACGCGCTGAGGGTTTTGCGACCGACTGCCGCGCCGGCTGCACAGCCGGCCGGGCGCCATCCCATATCCAAGGACAGCGGCACGACGATGTCGCCGTGCCGACGATGATGGAGATTGCGTCATGCGTCGTCTTATCCTTGCTACCGCCACCCTGCTGTCGCTCGCCGCCGCCCCGGCCTTCGCCGACGAACTACGCGACAACGGCGGGCGCGGCTTCGATCCCTCGGGTGCCGATGCGGAGATGCTGCTGGCCGCCACCCAGGTCGGCCAGCTGGTCAATGAAAACCAGGCCTCGGTCGCCTTCCAGACCCAGTGGTACGCCGAGCACGGCCAGAACGTCGGGATGACGGGATTCAGCGCCAGCCTGCCGGTCGCCCCTGCCGAGGCCGCTGCAGACGAGCCCGCGATGCCGCTGCAGCCGCATCACCACAAGACCTTCGGCTAGTCCGGGCCGCAGGCTGCGACGCCAGCCGCCTGACGGTCAGGTCAGCACCCCCGGTGGTGGCAGGGCCGCCAGGCGCCGGCGCAGCACGACCAGGTAAAGCAGTACGAAGGCGTAGAAGTAGAGCTCCTGCACCTCGCTCGGCCGCACAAAAAAACTGCCGCGGCCGCGCAGGTTGTCGAACAGCCAGACCGCGCCGACCAACATGGCGATGCCGGCCAGCGGCAGTCCGATCAGCGGCGGCAGGATCAGTGCCAGGCGGCCCTGCCGCAGGTCGGGCCGGCGCAGCGCCAGCAGCGGCACGCCGATGCCGCCCAGGCCGACGGCCAGGCCGAGCAAAAAGCGCGGCTTCTGGTCGAACCAGGAGCTGGTGTTGTGCAGGTTGGTCTCGTTCTGGTCGTTGATGCGGGCCCACTCCGGCGGCGTCGCCCAGCCGAAGAAATGCTGGCCCCAGGACATCTCCTCACCGGCGACATAGAGGCAGCAGAGGGCCGCCAGCAGCAGCCAGGCGAAAGCCCAGCGCGGCGCGCGGCGCCAGGCCAGCGGCAGGCCGGCGAGCGCGACCAGCAGGGCGAGGGTGATGCAGACAAGCTGCGCCAGCTCGATGCCGTGATCCTCGCGGTTGACCCAGACCTCGTACCAGGCCGGCGCCAGCAGGCTGCTGACTGATAGGAACAGCAGGCAGGCCAGCGGCAGCCAGAGCCACCAGAAGGTGGTCAGGCGGTCGCTCGGGGGCAGCGCCTCGGGCGGACGGGACAGCAGGCCTAGTCTCATGATTTTTGGCAGACCCCATGGCGGCGACGCGGGCGCGATCGATGACAGGATAGCGCAGCCGGCTGGACAAGGGGCGCGCGGAACCTCGGGCGGACAGAAAAAAGGCCCCGGCGCGTCACCGCGCCGGGGCCCTTGATGCTTCCATCGTGCTGGCGGGCGATCAGGCCTCGACCAGCTTCTGCTCCAGCGCCGCGTTGCGCATCGCCCGCTGCAGCTTCTCGAAGGCGCGTACCTCGATCTGCCGCACGCGCTCGCGGCTGATGTTGTACTGCGTCGACAGCTCCTCCAGCGTGGAGGGATCCTCCTTCAGCCGGCGCTCGGTCAGGATGTGGCGCTCGCGATCGGTCAGGCCGCCCATCGCCGCCTGCAGCAGCCCGCGCCGCTGGCCCAGCTCCTCGCTGTCGGCCAGCGAATGCTCCTGGTCCTGCGTGTCGTCGACCAGCCAGTCCTGCCACTCGCCATCGCTGTCGGCGCGCAGCGGCGCGTTCAGCGAATGGTCGGGCGCCGCCAAACGGCGGTTCATCTGCACCACGTCGTTCTCCGGCACCTGCAGGGTCTTGGCGATCTCCGCCACCTGCTCGGGCCTCAGGTCGCCTTCTTCGATGGCGGCCATCTGGCCCTTCAGGCGCCGCAGATTGAAGAACAACTTCTTCTGCGCCGCCGTGGTGCCCATCTTCACCAGCGACCAGCTGTGCAGGATGTATTCCTGGATCGCCGCGCGAATCCACCACATGGCATAGGTCGCCAGGCGGAAGCCGCGATCGGGATCGAAGCGCTTGACCGCCTGCATCATGCCGACGTTGCCTTCGGAGACCAACTCCGACAGCGGCAGACCATAGCCGCGGTAGCCCATGGCGATCTTGGCGACCAGCCTGAGATGGCTGGTGACCAGTCGATGCGCCGCCTCGGAGTCCTCCTTCTCACGCCAGCGCTTCGCCAGCATGAATTCCTCGCCCGGTTCCAGCATCGGGAACTTGCGGATCTCCTGCAGATAGCGGGAGAGATTTCCTTCGCCGGCCAGCATCGGAAGTGCGTTTGCCATGACCCAGCCTCCTTCATCTCTTCTCTAGAACGCGGGCGCCCACCTTTTGGGCCCCTGGCCATTCCTTCAATCCTGACTTCTTCGGTCAGGATTAGATTACAATTCCTCTAATATATCTAGTAGGGATTTTAGATCTGGAGGCAAAGATGATTGGAAATTAAGGCGATTCTTGGACACAGGATGGTCAAATCCCAGGCTTTCCGCATGCAGGGCCTGGCGCTTGAGACTCAAGACTCTATTACGCGCCGCTTCAGGCAAGCGTGCCATGCGACCAGCCGTCGCTCGCCCATAGACCGGGTCGCCCAGCAGCGGGTGGCCCCGCGCCGTCAGGTGGACGCGGATCTGGTGCGTCCGCCCGGTCAGCAGGCGGCATTCGATCAGGCTGATAGCGCCACCGGCCAGCGCGCGTAGCACGCGGTAGCGGGTGGTGGCCGGCTTGCCGCCGCCGGCCACCACGGCCATGCGCTGGCGATGCCGCGGGTCGCGGCCGATGTTGCCTTCGATGCTGCCGGCCAAGGGGCTGGGCAGCCCCCAGACCAGCGCCAGGTAGCGCCGTTCGATCGAGCGGTCGGCGAACTGCCGCGACAGCCCCTGGTGCGCCAGGTCGTGCTTGGCGGCGACGATCAGGCCGCTGGTGTCCTTGTCCAGGCGATGCACGATGCCGGGCCGCAGCACCCCGCCGACGCCCTGCAGGCTGGCGCCGCAATGGGCGATCAGGGCATTCACCAGGGTGCGGTCGGGGTTGCCGGGCGCCGGATGCACCACCAGGCCAGCCGGCTTGTCGATCACGATCAGGTCGGCGTCCTCATAGGCCACCACCAGGTCCATGGCCTGGCCCTGCGGCAGCGCCGGAGTCGGATCGGCCGGCGATACGACGAAGACCTGTCCCGGTTTGACCCTCTTGGAGGGCTCGTCTAAGGTCGCCGCGCCGTGGCCGGAGCCAAGGCGGACGCGGCCTTCCTCGATCATGGCCTTGAGGCGTGATCGCGTCAGCCCCGGCAGGCGCGACGCCAGGGCCGTGGCGAGAAAGCGGTCGGCGCGTTCTCCCGCCGCGGCCTCCGGCACCACCACCTCGAGCGGGGATTCGTCCTGCATGCCCTCTCCTAGCACAGAGCGCGCCCCGGCCAAGCCTGCCGTCGCAAAGGCGCGCGGCGGCCGGCACCGCGGCATCAAGCTGGCGGTCATCGCGCTGGGCGCCATCATCATCATCGGCTTCGTCGTGGTGGTGACCACCATCGTGCAGCGCCTGGCCAAGCCGGCGCCGGGCGGCGAGATCGGCGTGATCGAGGTGCCGGTGCCGGCCGGCTGCTGGATCGCCGACGCCTGGTCGGCCGACGGCAAGCTCTACCTCCGCCTCGACGGCGCCGCCGACTGCCGACAGCTCGCCATCGTCGACGAGGCGACGCGCAAGGTCACCGGCCGGGTGATCGCCGTCGAAACCACGCCCGCGCAATAGCAGGACACGAGCCCCATGGACTTCCGTTCCGACAACGTCACCGGCGCCGACGCGCGCATCCTGGCCGCCATCGCCAAGGCCAACGCCGGCCAGGTCGGCTCCTACGGCGCCGACCCCTGGAGCCAGCGGGTCGAGGCGCGGTTGTCGGAAATCTTCGAGCGCGCGGTGAAGGTCTTCCCGGTGCTCACCGGCTCGGCCGCCAATGTCATCGCGCTGTCCAGCTTCGTGCCGCCCTGGGGCGCGATCTACTGCCACCCCGAGGCGCACATCAACGTCGACGAGTGCGGCGCGCCGGAGCTCTTCACCGGCGGTGCCAAGCTGGTCTGCGTGCCGGGCGAGCACGGCCGGATCACGCCGGCCGGCGTCGAGTCGAAGATCCATGGCGAGGGCTTCGTGCATTCGGTGCAGCCGGCCGCCATCTCGATCACCCAGGCCAGCGAGTGCGGCACGATTTATCAGCCGGGCGAGGTGGCGGCGCTGGCCGCCTGTGCCAAGGCCCACAAGATGGTGCTTCACATGGACGGCGCCCGCTTCGCCAACGCCCTGGTCAGCCTTGGCTGCACGCCGGCCGAGCTGACCTGGAAGGCCGGTGTCGACGTGCTGTCCTTCGGCGCCACCAAGAACGGCTGCTTGGCGGCCGAGGCCGTGGTGCTGTTCCACCCGGAGAAGGCCGAGGAGATGGCTTTCCGGCGCAAGCGCGGCGGCCATCTGCTGTCGAAGATGCGGTTGGTCTCGGCGCAGCTCGAGGCCTACCTGGCCGATGACCTCTGGCTTGGCAACGCACGCCACGCCAACGCCATGGCGCAGCGCCTGGCGGCCGGGCTGACGGCGCAGGGCTGCCACCTGTTCCATCCGGTGCAGGCCAACGAGCTTTTCGTGCGCATCCCGCGCGCCGCCGCCGAGTCGCTGCAGCGCCAGGGCTTCGCCTTCTATGATTGGGAGGCCTTGGGGCAGGACGCCTGGCGCCTGGTCACCGCCTTTGACACCCGGGCTGAGGATGTCGAGGCCTTCCTCGCCGCGCTGGCCGCGACCGGACCGGCCTAGGCGCTCAGCAGCACCGCCGCATCGGGCGCCCAGCCGACGGTGATCTGGTGGCCGCGAGTGAAGGTCGCGTCGGTCGGCGCGGTCACCAGCATGGGCTTTTCGACCGCCGGGTTGCGCAGGTGCACATGGACGCGGTCGCCGAAATAGGCCACCGCCTCGATCGTCGCCTGCATGGAGTTGTTCAGGCCGCTGGCGGCATTGCCGAGCTTCAGTTTCTCCGGCCGCAGCGCCACGGTGACCTCGCCGCCGGTCGACAGGCCGCTGCCGCCGGTCGCCTGCGCGGGGCCGAAGCCGGCGACGTCCAGCGCGACGTTGTCGCCGTCGGCCTGGGTCACCCGCGCCGGCAGGAAGTTCATCTGGCCGATGAAGCCGGCCACGGTGATGCAGTTCGGCCGCTCGTAGAGCTCGCTGGGCGAGGCCACCTGCAGCACCTTGCCATGGCTCATGACCGCGATGCGGTCCGACATGGTGAGGGCTTCTTCCTGGTCGTGGGTGACGAAGACGAAGGTGATGCCGACGGTCTGCTGCAGCAGCCGCAGCTCGATCTGCATCTCCTCGCGCAGCTTCTTGTCGAGCGCCGACAGCGGCTCGTCCAGCAGCAGCACCTTGGGGCGCTTGATCAGCGCGCGGGCCAGCGCGACACGCTGCTTCTGGCCGCCGGAAAGCTGCCCGGTCTCGCGGTCGCCCAGGCCGGTCAGCTTGACCAGCTCCAGCGCCTGCTCGACCCGGGCGCGCAGCTCGCTGCGCGGCAGCCGCGCCTTGCGCAGGCCATAGGCGATGTTGGCCCGCACGTTGAGGTGCGGGAAGATGGCGTAGCTCTGGAACACCATGTTGGTCGGGCGCAGGTGCGCCGGGCGGTCGATCAGCGACTCGCCGTCCAGGTCGATGCTGCCCATGGTCGGCCGCTCGAAGCCGGCCAGCATGCGCAGCAGGGTGGTCTTGCCGCAGCCCGAGGGACCGAGCAGCGAGAAGAATTCGCCCTGCTGGATGTCCAGGGTGACGTCGTCGACCGCGGCAACGCTGCCGAACAGCTTGCTGACGCCCATGATCGAGATGTAGTCGGCGCGTGCCATCACTGGGGTCCCAATTCTGTCTTGGCCTAGGCCTTGGCCGGTGTGGTGGCCAGGCCGCGGCGCCGGTACCACTCCGCGAAGGCGATCAGTATGAACGACACCGCGATGATGCAGGACCCCAGCGCCAGGACCTGCGGCAGCTTCTGCGGGAAGCGCAGCTGACCGTAGATGTAGAGCGGCAAGGTCGGCTCCGACGAGGAGAGGAAGAAGGCCAGCACGAACTCGTCGAACGAGGTGGTGAAGGAAATCAGCACGCTGGACACCACGCCGGGCAGCGCCAGCGGCAGGGTGACGCGGAAGAAGGTCATGAAGCGGTTCTCGCCGAGGTCGAGCGAAGCTTCCTCCAGGCTGCGGTCGAAGCCCTCGAGGCGGGCGATCAGCACCAGCATGGCGAAGGGCGTACAGATCAGCACGTGCGCCGCGCCGACGGTCCAGAGCGACAGCGAGGCATCGAGGAACTGGCGCAGGATGACCAGCAGCGCGATGCCCAGGATGATCGAGGGGATCACCAGCGGCAGCAGGATGAAACCGTTGAGCGCCGTCTTGGCGCGCAGCTTGTAGCGGGTGAAGGACAGCGACGCCAGCATGCCGAACAGCGTGGAGACGATGGCGACCGCGATGCCGACCTTGACCGAGTTCATCAGGGCGCGCTGCAGCTGGGAGGCGTCGAACATCTCGCCGTACCACTTGAAGGTCAGCGCCTTGATCGGGAAGGCGACGTACTGGCCGTCGTTCAGCGAGAACAGCGGCAGCAGCAGGACCGGCACGTAGATGAAGACCAGGAACAGGATAGCGTAGACGAACAGGGGCAGGCCGCGCATCCGCATTGCGTCAAACCCTCGCCGACAGCTTCTTCAGCACCTGCACGCCACCCAGGAACAGGCAGACCAGCAGCGTGACGATGGTCATCATCATGACCGAGGTGGCGGCGCCCAGCGGGGCGTTGTTCACCTTGCCGAACAGCGTCTGGATGATGCTGCCGATCATGATGCCGTCGGTGCCGCCGACCAGCGACGGCGTGACGTAGTCGCCGACCGTGGGAATGAACACCAGCAGGCCGGCGGAGATCAGCCCCGGCAGCGCCAGCGGGAAGGTGACCCGCCAGAAGCGGCGGAAGGGACTGTCGCCCAGGTCGGCGGCGGCCTCCAGCAGCGAGCGGTCGATCTTCTCCAGCGAGACGTAGATCGGCAGCACAGCGAAGGCGACCCAGGAGTGCGCCAGCGTGATGGTCACCGCCAGCTTGTTGTACAGCAGGAAAGTCAGCGGCTCGTCGATCAGGCCGAGCGATTTCAGCCCGGTGTTGATGACGCCGTCGTAGCCCAGGATCAGCTTCCAGGAGAACACCCGCAGCAAATAGCTGGTCCAGAAGGGCACAGTGATGAGGATCAGCCACAGCACCTTGCGCTTGGTCACCCGGAAGGCGAGGAAGTAGGCCATGGGAAAGGCCAGCAACAGCACCACGATGGTGGCGGTCAGGCTCATTTCCAACGAGCGCAGCGTCAAGGTCAGGTAGATCGGCTTTTCGCTGTAGTTTAAGAAGGTTTCGTAGTTCGCCGTGGTGAAGGCGGTATCGATCTTGAACCCCTTCTGGGTCCAGAACGACAGCACAAAGACGGCGATCAGTGGCAGCGCCATCATCAGCAGCACGCTGAAGAAAGTCGGCGACAGCAGCGCGTAGCCGCGCGCGTTGTCGGAGCGCATTCGGCGCCCCCACCAACGCGATACTGAGTTCCCCTGCCCCCCGGCGCTGGCCATTGTGCCTGCTTCACCCGCCGTTGTTTGTTGAACGACTGTTTAACAAGGTTGAATTCGGATGGCAATCCGAATAAGCTTCATGGTCCCTGGCTTTTCGCAGTCGCACAAGTGGAGAGTTGCCAAAGGCTCCCCGGCTACGCCAGTCTTGGGACGTTGCACAGACGGCGGTCCAGTCTCGGCGAGGCACCTGCGCCTCATCCCGCGATGGCTATGACAGGGCGCGCGCCGCGTATCACGAGCTGCAGGCTCATAAAACAAGCAACGCTAAGGAGGCTTAAGAGCAATGAAGCGCAACCAGATTCGTGACGATCTCGCCCGCGGCAAGATCAGCCGCCGTGACCTGGGCAAGATGATGGCGGCGGCCGGACTGGCCTTCTCCATGATGCCGATCGGCCGCCAGGCCCGTGCCGCCGCTGGCGACGCGACCTACTTCACCTGGTCGGGCTATGACCTGCCAGAGTTCTTCCCGAGCTACGTGTCGAAGGAAGGCGGCCCCCCGGGCACCGCGCTGTTCGCCGACGAGGAAGAGGCGCTGCAGAAGCTGCGCGCCGGCTTCGAGGCCGACGTGATCCACCCCTGCTCGGCCCGCACCCGTCGCTGGCGCGAAGCCGGCGTCATCCAGGCTTTTGACACCAGCCGGCTCAGCAACTGGGGCGACCTGGTGGAGCCGCTGACCAAGATCAACGGTGCCAACGATGACGGCAAGCAGTGGTTCGCGCCGGTCGACTGGGGCAACACCTCGGTGATCTACCGCCCCGACATCGTCGACCTGCAGGGCAAGGAAGAGTCCTGGACCATGCTGTGGGACGAGCGCTATGCCGGTCGCCTCTCCATCGGCGAGGACATCACCGACACCGGCGTGATCTGCGGCCTGCTGATCGGCGCCGAGAACCCCTATGAACTGAGTGACGCGCAGCTCGACGAGGTGCGGGCGTTGCTGAAGAAGCAGAAGCCGCTGCTGCGCTTCTACTGGAACGACACCACGGCGCTGGAGCAGGCCATGGCATCGGGCGAGGTCGTGGCCTCCTCGGCCTGGAACTCCTCGGTCGTGGCACTGCGTAACGCCGGCGTGCCGGTGGCCTATGCCAAGCCGAAGGAAGGCATCCTGGCCTGGTGCTGCGGCCTGGTGCTCTCGTCGCAGTCGAAGCACGTCGACCTGGCGCACGAGCTGATCGACGCCATCATCTCGCCGGAAGCCGGCGAGTGGCTGATCACCGAGTACGGCTACGGCCACTCCAACAAGAAGGCGCTGGCCGGCGTCGACCCGGCGGTGCTGGAGACCCTGGGCCTGCCGCAGGATCCGACCGAGATGTTCAACACCGCGGTCTTCTCGCGCGAGAACACCCGGCTGGACGAGCTGCAGGCGATCTTCGAAGAGGTCAAGGCCGGCATCTAAGTTTGCTTGGCTGACGACGAAGGGCGCGGAAGCTCGCTTCCGCGCCCTTTTCGCTGTCCGGAAAATAGAGCGCCAGATGGCCTGTAAGCCGGGTTCTGTCCCCCGGCCAACCCCCTTGCGGGGGCGGGCCGGATGAATGGCCATTCCTCTGGGACGTCCGTTACCGGACGCCTCGCGCGACCGACCCGGGCGACAGCGACGAGACTCGCTCGAACCTTGCGGTTCCGCCGCCCCTACTTGGTCTTGCTCCCGGTGGGGTTTTCCCTGCCATCCCCGTTGCCGGGGACGCGGTGCGCTCTTACCGCACCCTTTCACCCTTACCTGCTGGTCTTGCGACGAGCCGGCGGTTTGCTTTCTGTGGCACTTTCCCTGGGGTCGCCCCCGCCGGCCGTTAGCCGGCACCGTGTCTCCATGGAGCCCGGACTTTCCTCCCTCTCCTTGCGAAGAGAGCGGCCATCCGGCCATCTGGCGCGGGGCTGGAGCTAGGCCCCCGTCGTCGGCCTGTCAAGCCGCCGCAGCAGCCAGTGCCGCGCCGGCTGCTCGATCCGGCGCTGCGCACGCCAGGCCAGCAGCAGGCAGAGCGCCAGCAGCCCCGCCGCCAGGCCCAGCAGGCCCGCTCCGGACCGCAGCGCCGGAAAGCGCTCCAGCAGGGCATGGCTGAAGCCCAGGATCACCACGGCGTGCACCATGTACAGCGGATAGGACAGGTCACCGGCGACCCGCGCCAGGCGGTCCGGACAGCCCGGCAAGGGCCGCAGTGTCGCCGCGACGGTCAAGGGCAGGAACAGCAGGAAGACCGGCCAGTCCGATGCCGACAGCAGCAGCGCTACGGGCAGCGCCAGCCCAGCGCACCAGCCGAGTGGGGCCAACCACCGCGGCGGGCTATCGCGCAGCAGGCGCTCCAGCGCCAGGCCGCAACCGAAGCCGATGCTGCCACCGATCAGCGGCGCCCAGTTGTCGGGACTTGGCCGGCGCTGCGGATCGTAGTCCGCGACCCACAGCAGGCGGGCGACGCAGAGCAGCAGCAGCGCGCCCAAGGCCCAGGCACGCTTGGTCCGCGCGAAGGGCAGCGCCAGCAGGGGAAAGCCCAGATAGAGCAGCCACTCCACGCTGATCGCCCAGGCCGGGAAGTTGAGGGTGCGGCCGTAGTGGCCCCAGGCCTGCACCAGCAGCAGGTGGCGCAGCACCTCGCCGGGCGGATTGAGCGCCGCGAGCGCCGGCGCCTTGGCGCTGGCTGCCAGCGCCAGCAACCCCAGGGTACAGAGCAGCATGAAGAGGTGCAGCGGATAGACCCTGGCCAGGCGCCGGGTCAGGAAGTCCAGGTAGTGGCCGGCTGTCCAGCCCCGCGCCCCGCCATAGCGGCGCGCGATGATGTAGCCGCTCATCACGAAGAAAAAGTCGACCGCCAGCGGCCCACGGCGGACCAGCCTTAGCATGACGTTGTCATCGCCCGCCAGCGGCAGCAGGACGACGAGATGAAACAGCACCACCCACAGCGCGGCGAGGCCGCGCAGGGCATGCAGTCCGGGCAGGAAACCTGTCGCCAGGGTCGCGTCCGGCAGCGCCGGCGGACTGCCGGCCCTAGCGGCCATGGCGCCCCAGCCAGTGGGCGACGGCCGCGGTCTCGCCGTCCAGCTGCCCATCGACGCGGGCGCGGCGGAAGCGGCGCTGCACGGCGGTCAGCACGGCGGCGAAGTCCTCCTCCAGGTAGCCATAGCCAAAGGCGGCGAGGTCACGCTTCACTTGCGCCGCGTCGGGCACCAGCGGCGCCAGCGGTGGCGGCCAAAGGCCAACCCCAGCGCCGGCCAACGCCGGCCAGGGGAAGCGTTCGCCCGGGTCCTGCTTGCGCAGCGGCGCGACGTCGCTGTGCGCCACCACACGCGCCGCCGGGATGCGATGGCGGGCGACGAGCGCGCGGCAGAGCGCGATCACCGTCTCCATCTGCTCGGGCGGAAAATCGCGGTAGCCGAGCTCGTGCCCGGGATTGACGATCTCGACCCCGATCGAGCGCGCGTTGACGTCGCTCTCGCCGGCCCAGAAGGCGCGCCCGGCGTGCCAGGCGCGGCGCTCGTCCGGCACCAGGCGCCACAGGCGGCCGTCCTCCTCCACCAGGTAGTGCGCGCTGACCTCGGCGGCGGGATCGCAGAGGCGGTCCAGCGCCGCCTCGGCGCTGTCCATGCCGGTGTAGTGCAGCACCAGCAGATCGATAGGCCGGCCGCGGCGGTCGTTGTGGTTGGGCGAGGGGCGTTCTTCAAGCTGCACGGCGCATCTCCTGCCGCGCCACCCATAGCAGCAGCGGCAAGGTGAGGAACAGCAGCAGCGCGTGCGCCTGCCCCAGCAGCGGAATGAAATAGCCGAGCAGCGCGGCGACCCCGCCGAGCAGCAGCAGCAGGCGCAGCGGGAAGGCCAGCGGTGTTTCCGGCGGCAGGGCACAGGCGAAGCCGATCCCGGCGATGGCGCCACCCAGCCGCTTCAGCTGCGCGGCGCCGACCAGCAGGCCGACCGCCGGCTCGCTCCAGGGCATGCCCTCCAGTGCGCCCCAGGCGGCGACCAGGGTGACACCGTTCTCCACCAGGTCGGCGGTGCCCTTCAGCCAGCCGCCGGCCAGCGCCAGGCCGGCGACCGGCCCGCCCAGCGCGCGGCGCAGCGCGAGGTAGAGCGCCATGTAGGTCAGCGCGAAGAGGCTATCGAGAATGAAATAAGCCACGGCCCAGCCTGGCCCGGCGTTGACGCCGGCCACCACGGCGGCCTTGTCGGCGGCGCGCTCGGCCGCCTGCAGCGTGGTCACGCTGACGCCGTCCGGTGCCAGCGCCAGCAACAGCCCCAGGGCTAACAGCAGCAGCAGCGCCACGCCGGTGGCGACGCCAACCCGGCGCCAGGCCCGCCAGGTGCCCTGTTCAGACGCGTTCGGCACCGGGCTCCACCAGGCGCGGTCGGCGCACCAGGATGATGGCGACGCCGACGATGGTGACCAGTCCGCCGATCACCAGGCTCCAGGTCAGCGGCTCGCCCAGGATCAGGGCGCCGGACAGCAGCGCGATGGGTGGCATGAGCAGCATGAAGGGCATGGCCTGGTTCACGTCGTAGATTTTCAGCAGCCGGTACCAGGTACCATAGCCCACCACGACGATGAGCGCCGAGTTGTAGAACAGCGCGAAGGCCAGGCGCCAGCTCATGCCGGCCAGCGCCGTCCATTGCCCGTCTTCCAGGATCAGCGAGGCGACGAGGAGCTGCGGCACGGCCAGCACCGCCACCCAGGCGTTGATGCTGGCGGCCGGCACGCCGCCGCCCAGCGACTTGATCTGCACGGCGGAGATCGCCCAGAAGAGCCCGGCGAGGGCGGCCAGCATGTCCGACCACCAGGGCGAGGCGAAGGAGGGCGTGCCCAGCACCACGCCGGCGCCGGCGAAGGCCAGCGCCATGCCCAGTGCCCGCCGCCAGCCCAGCTTGTCGCCCAAAAACACCGCTGCCAGCAGCGCCGCGAAGGGCACCTGCAGCTGCGCCAGCAGCGCCGTAGTGCCGGCCGGCGTGCGCACCAGCGCGACGAACATGCAGGAGAAGTGCAACAGCCCAAGGGTCGTCGAGATCAGCAGGATCTGCCGCCAGTGTCCCTTGGGTCGCGGCACGAAGGGCACCAGGATCGCCGCCACCAGCGCGAAACGCAGGGCGATGAAGAACAGCGGCGGCATTTCCTGCACGCCCATCTTGGTCACGATGAAGCTGAAGCCCCAGATCGTGACGATGCCGAGGAACAGCAGCAGGTGCAGCGGGCGGATCGCGAGGTGCAAGGGCGGTCTCCTCGTCACACCTCCTAGGCGCAAGTCGGGCGCAAGGCACGCGCGACCTCGCCATGGCGGCATGTGGCGCCTGCATGTGCAGGGCGCGCGGCTGCCTAGTCCTTGAGCAACTCTGCGGTGGCGACGCGATAGACCCGCTTCTCGTCGTGATGCCTGGCGCCCAGCCGCTGGTAGAACCGCTGCGCGTCGAGGTTCGCCGCCTCGGTCAGCCACGACAGCTCGGCCGCGCCCAGGTCGCGTGCCTGCAGGGCCGCCGCCCGCAGCAGGGCCTGGCCGATGCCCAGGCCACGCAACGCGGGCAGTACGAAGAGGTCTTCGATCACCAGACGGCACCCCATGTCGGGGCCGGGGAAGCTGGTGTTCCAGGTCAGGAAGCCCTGGCCCTGCCCACTGGCTTCGGCCAGCAGCAGCCGCGCGCGCGGGATGGCCTCGAACAGGCCGGCGACGATGCGCCGGCGCAACAGGTCGGGCGCCAGTTGCGTCTGCTGATAGTGCCGGGCCAGCGCGGCGAACAGCGGGACCAGGCGCTCCAGGTCGTCGGGACGGGCGGCGCGGATCGTCGTCACGCCGCCGGCCCCACTCAGTTCAGCATGCCCAGGGCCTGCTTGTAGAGGTCGAGCAGCGTCTCCTGCTCCTGCCGGTCGTCGCTCTCCATTTTCCGCAGGCGGATGACCTGACGCATGATCTTGGTGTCGAAGCCGGCACCCTTGGCCTCGGCATAGACCTCCTTGATGTCGTCGCCCAGGGTCTTCTTCTCTTCCTCCAGGCGCTCGATGCGCTCGACCAGCGAGCGCAGGCGATCGGCGGCGATGCCGGCGGCCTCGACCGCCTGGCCGGCGCTCTTCGCTTCCAGGCCGGCGCCGGCCTGCTCCGCCATGGCGCGCTGCGCACCGGGCTGCTTCTTGTTGCGCTGCTGCGCCATTTTTTCTCACTCCTGCGGGAACGGACGTCGAACCGGCGACGCTAGCCGCCGACACCACGGCGCCGCAACCGGTCGGCCCTGTGGATAGCTTGGATAACGGGGACGGGACGCCCGCTAGTGCTTGTGGCTCTTGGCCAGATCGGCCTGCTGCGCCGGCGTGGCCGCGGTCTGGTGCTTCGCCTTCCACTCGGCATAGGGCATGCCATAGACCGCCTCGCGGCCCTCGTCGCGGCTCATCTCCAGGCCCTTGCCCTGCGCCGCCTCAGCGTACCAGTTGCCCAGGCAGTTGCGGCAGAAACCGGCCAAGTTCATCAGGTCGATGTTCTGCACGTCGGTGCGCTGGCGCAGATGCTCGACCAGGCGGCGAAAGGCGGCGGCCTCCAGTTCGGTGCGGGTCTTGTCGTCCATGGTCTGCTCTCCTGCGGCGATCCGGCGCCCCTTCTAGGTAGGCCGCCGGCGCGTCGACCGCAAGGCGGCGGCCTACGGACGTACGCGGCTTGGCGGCGCACGCGATCCGCGTGATAAGGATGGCCGCTGCAAGGACCAGCGGGTGACGGGGTGGCACAGGTTTCCGGGATGGCGCGCTGGCTGCCGTGGCTGATCGGCCTGACCTTCGCCCTGGCGATGGTGCCGCTCGGCTATCTGGACGGCAGCGCGCCACTGCTGCTGCGCCCGCAGGCGGATTTCCTGCAGCACCAGACCGGCGTGCTGGCCTATCTGCACGAACCCTGGCACTGGCCGCCCTTCCAGACCGGGCTGCTGAACGCGCCCGCCGGCACCGCTCTGGTCTTCGTCGACGCGCTGCCGGGCCCCAGCTTCCTGGCCAAGATCCTGCTCAGCCTCACCGGCCTCGAGGTGCCGGTGCTGGGTTGGTGGATCGTCGCGCTCTATGTCCTGCAGCCGGTCGCCATGGCGCGGCTGCTGCGCGCGCTGGGAGTGACCAACTGGCTACCGCTGGCCGTCGGCGCCTGCATCGCCCTGGCCTGCTCCTGGTTCCTCTGGCGCTTCGGCCACTCGGCGCTGAACGGTCACTTCCTGCTGCTCTACGGCCTGGCCTTCGCGGTGGAGGCCGGGCGCGCCGCCGATCCGCGCCGGCCGCTGCCATGGCTGGCGCTGCTGACGCTCGGCTGCCTTTTTGTGCATGCCTACCTCTTCGCCATGAACGCCGGCCTGCTGGTGCTGCTACTGGCCGGACAGGCGCTGCGGTCCCGGCTGGCCTGGTGGCAGGCGCTGGGCGGGCTGGCCGCCTGGCTGGTGGCCTGCGCCGGCAGCATGGCGTTGCTCGGCTACTTCGAGGTCGAGCAGCCGCTCGCCGGCTATCAGATTTTCGGCATGAACCTGCTGTCGCCCTTCGTGCCGCAGATGAGCGGCCTGTGGCCCGACTTCGGCCGCCTTATCTGGACGCCGGGACACCGCGCCATGGCCGACTGGCACGACGTCGCGCTGCTGCGGCCCTATGGCCCGGTGGGCGACGTGATCGATGCCACCAACGGCCAGTACGAGGGCTATGGCTGGTTCGGTTTCGGCCTCTGGCCGCTGCTGCTGCTGGCAGCCCTGCTGAACCGGCGCGCCCTGCCCGGCCTGCTGGCACGCCACTGGCCGCTGCTGCTGGCGGTGCTGGCCATGGCCTTCTTCGCCCTGGGTCCGGTGGCCTGGGTCGCCTATGGCCCCTGGTTCCACATCGACTTCGTGCCACGGGTGCTGACCAACTTCCGCTCCAGCGGCCGTTTCGTCTGGCCGCTCCTCTATCTGGCGGCGGCGCTGGCGGTAGCCGGCGTCGCGCGACAGGAGGTCGGCCGCGCCGCGCCCAGGCGCTGGGCCGCTGGGCTGCTGGTGCTGCTGGCACTGGTGCAGCTGGCCGATGCACGGCTGTGGTACGACCGGCTGTGGCGCGCGCTGCGCGCCGACCGCGCCGAGATCTTCGACCCGGTGCTTTGGCGGCCGCTGATCCAGCGCCACACAGCGCTGCGGATCGAGCCGCCGCTGCAGTGCCACGGCGGGGCCTGGGATGCGACGCTGCAGCTGGTGTTCCACGCCGCCGCCGTCGGGCGCCCCAGCAACACCATGTACCTGGGCCGCCATCAAGACTCCGGCTGCGCTGGCCACGCCCTGGCGCTGCCCGGCCTGCGACCGGCGCCCGGCACGCTGCTGGTGTTGATGGGCGCCTGGGTCGAGGTCCAGTACCGGCTGCTGCCCGAGGCGCTGGCAGCGACCTGCCGGCCCTTCGAGCAGGGCTATATCTGCTCACCTTTCTGGGCGGAGCTGGAGGCAGCGGGATTGCGGCCACCCGGATTGCCGTAGCGCTGGGCATCGACGAGTGTGATCGACGGTACGTGGGGGACAAGCGTGCGGCAGTTTCTGTGGCGACAAGACTGGGGCGGGGCACTGCCGTGGCTGCTGGGGCTTGCATACGCCATTGCCGTCGCCCCGCTCGGCCTGCTGGACGGCACCGCCGGCCCCCTAGTGCTGCCGACGGGCGACATGAACCAGTACCAGGGCGCGCTGCGGGCCTTTGTTGTCGAGCCCTGGCACTGGCCACCCTTCCACGCCTCGCTGCCGAACGCGCCGGACGGCGTATCGCTGTTCGAAACCGACAGCCTGCCGCTGCTCGCGCTGCTGGCCAAGCTGTGGCACAGCCTGACCGACCGGGTGCCGGCCGCCCTGGGCATCTGGATCTTCCTGTCCTATGTGCTGCAACCCGTGGCCTTCGCCTACCTGCTGCGCTGCCTGGATGTACAGGGCTGGCTGCCCCTGCTGGCCGGTGGCGTCATGGCCTTGTCGCTGCCGGCCTTCCACTTCGCCTTCGGCCACGTCGCGCTGCAGGCGCAATGGCAAATCACCCTGGCGCTGGCGCTGGCGCTCGGCAGCCGGGATCCGGAGCGCGGCACGCGGCGCCTGATACTGCTGGCGCTCTTTGCCTGGGCGGAGCTCTGGCTCAACGCCTATGCCTTCGTCATGGCCACCGGGCCGCTCGCCGGCGCCTGGCTCGACCGCCTGTGGCAGGGCAGGCAGGACGGCGGCCCGCCCCGCCGGCGCCTGCTGCTCGGCGCCCTGGCCTGGCTGGCCGGGGTGGCGCTGCTGTTCCAGGCAACCGGCTACGGCAGGATCGACGGCGCGGCGGAGCGCAGCGGCTTCGGCCACTACTCGATGAACCTGGTCTCGCCGGTGATACCGCAGGTCAGCGGACTTTGGCCGGGCTTCGCCGACCGCTTCGTCAACCCGCCGAACCACAACCAGGCGCCCCTCGACAGCCTGGGCCACCCCTGGCGCTCGCTGGCCGACATGGTCGACGCCACTGGCGGCCAGTACGAGGGCTACAACTACCTCGGCGCCGGCCTGCTGCTATTGGCCCTGCTGGCGCTGGCGCAACCACGGCGGCTGGGCAGTCTGCTGGCCGGCCGCGGCGGCGTCACGCTGGCGGTGGTGGGACTTGGCGCCTTCGCGCTCTCCAACGATGTCTGGCTGGCCTATGGCCGCTGGTTCACTCTGCCGGAGCCGCCGGATCTGCTGCAGCAGTTCCGCTCCAGCGGCCGCTTCTTCTGGCCGCTCGCCTATCTGCTGCTGGCACTGGGCCTGGCCAGCGCCGCCGCCCGGCCGCGCCGCCTCGCCGCCGCGCTCCTGCTGCTGGGTGCGACCTTGCAGGCGGCCGACGCCTGGCCCTGGCACTGGCGCGCCTGGTGGCAGCTCAATGCGCCGCAGGAGGCCCTGCTCGACCCGGCAATCTGGCGCCCGCTGGTGGCAGCACACCGGACAATCCTGGTGGTGCCGCCCTATCACTGCCGCGCGCCGAACCGCGAGATCGGCCAGGCGCTCTCCTACCTGGCGATCGAGGCCGGCCGGCCGGTCAACTCCTACTACCTCGGCCGGCCGCCGGCGATGGATTGCCCGGCGGTCACCGCGGCCTTGACGGCGGCGCCCCCGCAGCCAGGTGAACTCTACTACCTGCGGGACGGTATCGAAGGGCTGCGCGGCATCGCCGACCCCGGATTCCTCGCCAGCTGCCGTGACTTCGCGCTGGGCGCGGTTTGCACCATCGATGCCGCCGCCCTCGACGTCGCCGGCTTCACGGCATTACCCTCCGGCAAAACGCCGGACTAGGGACGAAGCAAAATGGACAGTGGCAGTGGCAAGCGCGCCGAAGTGATCTCGGCCGAGGCGGCGGCGGCGCTGGTGAACAGCGGCGACTGGGTCGACTACGGCTTCGGCATCGGCCAGCCGGAGGCCTTCGACCGCGCGCTGGCGGCGCGCAAGGACCAGCTGGAGCAGGTGAAGATCCGCGCCGCGCTGTCGTTGCGGCCGCGCCAGGTCATCGAGGTCGACCGCGAGGGCAAACACTTCCAGTGGTTCAACTGGCACTTCTCCGGCTATGACCGGCGGCAGCACGACGGCGGCCTCAGCAACTACATCCCGATGAACTTCGGCGAGGCGCCGGACTTCTATCGCCGCTTCATCGATCCCGTCGCCGTCGCCGTCTTCAAGTGCTGCCCGAAGGATGCGCGCGGCTACTACAACTTCAGCGGCGCCTGCACCTATCACGGCGCGGTGCTGGAGCGCGCCCGGCTGATCATCGTCGAAGTTGACGAGAAGCTGCCCTACTGCCACGGGCCAGACAACGGCGTGCACGAGAGCCAGGTCGACTATGTCATCCATGGCGACAACCCCGGCGCGCCGGAGATCGCCAACCCGCCGCCGACCGAGATCGACCGCACCATCGCCAACCACATAGCCGCCGAGGTGGCGGACGGCGCCTGCCTGCAGATCGGCATCGGCGCCATGCCGAACGCCGTCTGCACCACCCTGAAGGACGCCGGGGTCAAGGACCTCGGCATCCACACCGAGATGCTGGTCGACGGCATCATCGACCTCTACGAGGCCGGCATCGTCACCAACGCGCGCAAGACGCTGAACCCCGGCGTGATGACCTACACCTTCGCCGCCGGATCGAAGCGGCAGTACGAGTTCCTGCACGACAACAAGGCGCTGGAAACCTATCCGGTCGACTACACCAACCTGCCGCACAACATCATGCAGAACGACAAGGTGGTGTCGGTCAACAACACCACGCAGCTGGACCTGCAGGGCCAGGCCGCATCGGAGAGCGACGGCCATCGCCACATCAGCGGCACCGGCGGGCAGCTGCAGTTCGTGCGCGGCGCCTATGCTTCCAAGGGCGGCAAGTCCTTCATGTGCTTCTCCTCGACCTACGACAAGGGTAAGGGCGGGCAGAAGCAGAGCCGCATCGTCGTCGGCCTGACGCCGGGCAATGTGGTCACCACGCCGCGCACCGACACCATGTACGTGGTCACCGAGTACGGCATCGTGAACCTGAAGGGCATGGCGGTGGCCGAGCGCGCGAAGGCGCTGATCGGCATCGCCCACCCGGACTTCCGCGAGGACCTGGCGCGCGAGGCCAGGGCGAAGAACCTGGTGCCGAAGCACTTTCTGTAGCGGCCGGAGCCTCTGGCACATCCTTCGAGACGGGCGCTGCCGCGCCCTCCTCAGGATGAGAGCAGAGCAATTGATTCCTTTTGCAACGACCTCATCCTGAGGAGCCGGGCGGAGCCCGGCGTCTCGAAGGATGTGCCAAGGGCGCCTAGCCCTGCCACTGCGTCAGCAATGCCGGATCGGCCAGGCACTGCGCCAGGATCGGCGCCAGGATATCGGCCCACTTGATCACGCCCTGCGGAGAGTCGATCAGGTCCTGGCGGATTTCGATCAGCACGTTGGGCAGGCCGGCCGCGTCGGCATGGGTGTGCGTGGTGTAGCCGTGGTTGTCGCGCCCGGTATAGGGCTCGTTGTCGCCGACCGGCACGCCCGCGGCGGCCAGCAGTTCCAGCATCGGCAGCGCCAGGCGGCCGTCCTGGTTCCACAGGATGCCGATCTCCCAGGGCCGCACGAAGCCGTCCATCACCGGCGTGAAGGAGTGAATCGAGACCAGCGGCGTGATGCGCCCGGCGGCGGCGCGGCGGGCGAACTCCGCCGTCAGCACCGCGTGGTAGGGGCGGAAAAAAGTGGCCAGGCGCTGCTCGCGCTGCGCCGCCGTCAGGCCGCGGTTGCCAGGCACCTCGGTGCGGTCGCTGACCTGGGGCATGGAGCTGGGATCGGTCGGCTCGCGGTTGGGGTCGACCACCAGGCGCGAGAAGTTGCTGAGGATCGCGGTGGCCTGCAGCAGCGCCGACAGGCGTTCGGTCACCGCCGCGGCGCCGATGTCCCAGGCGATGTGGCGCCGCAGCTCCGTCGTGCCCAGGCCCAGGTTCGCCAGCGAGCGCGGGATGAAGTTCGCCGCGTGGTCACAGACCAGCAGGCAGGCGGCTGGCGCAGCAGGATTGAGGAGGCGGACGGGGCCGGGCTCGTCGGGCGCAAGGAGCGGAGTCGGGGCGGTCATGGCGCGGGGACTATAGCCGGCGGAACCCGTCTTGCTAGCCCTCCCCCTTGCCGGAGAGGGAGAGGGTGGACCCGGGCGCAATGCTCACCCCATTGCCCTCCGCCCGCGGTCCGGCCATCTTCCCGGCCATGTCCGAGATCCGCCCCAACACCTTCTTCTGCGTCGACGGCCACACCTGCGGCAATCCCGTGCGGCTGGTGGCCGGCGGCGGGCCGGCGCTGCGGGGCAATTCCATGAGCGAGCGGCGGCAGGATTTCCTGGCGCGCTACGACTGGATCCGCACCGGCCTGATGTTCGAACCGCGCGGCCACGACATGATGTCGGGCGCCATCCTCTATCCGCCGACCCGCGCCGACTGCGACATCGGCGTGCTCTATATCGAGACCTCGGGCTGCCTGCCGATGTGCGGCCACGGCACCATCGGCACGGTCACCTTCGCCGTCGAGCGCGGCCTGGTGCAGCCGAAGGAGCCGGGCGTGCTGAACCTGGAGACGCCGGCCGGCAAGGTGGTGGCGCGCTACCGCCAGGTGGGGAATTTCGTCGAGGCGGTGCGCCTGACCAACGTCGGCAGCTACCTGGCGCTGGAGGGCGTGACGGTCGACTGCCCCGGCATCGGGCCGCTCACCTTCGACATCAGCTATGGCGGCAACTACTACGCCATCCTGGAACCGCAGGCGAACTACCGCGACCTGGCGGACGTCAGCGCCGGCGAGATCCTGCGCCTGTCGCCGATCCTGCGCCGCCTTCTGAACGAGAAGGTCACGCCGGTGCATCCGGAAAACGAGACCATTCGCGGTGTCAGCCACATCCTCTGGACCGGCCAGCCGAAGCATCCGGAGGCGCAGGCGCGCAACGCCGTCTTCTACGGCGAGAAGGCAATCGACCGCAGCCCCTGCGGCACCGGCACCTCGGCCCGCATGGCGCAGCTGCACGCCAAGGGGAAGCTCAAGGTCGGCGACGACTTCGTGCACGAATCGATCATCGGCTCGCTGTTCCGCGGCCGCGTCGAGGCCGAGACCCAGGTCGGGAACTACAAGGGGATGATCCCCTCGATCGAGGGCTGGGCCCGCATGACCGGCCTCAACACCATCTTCCTCGACGAACGCGACCCCTACGTGAAGGGGTTTCAGGTGGTGTAACTCCCTCCCTTGCGCGCAGCGCGGGGGAGGCAGAATCATGGCCGTCCCGCCAGACAGGCAATGCGGCGGCGCCGGCGCGGCTATTGCGGCCTACACCATCACGGCAGATAGGCTTGCCGGCGAGGCAGTGCGGATTCGGCAGGTTCAGCTTTTGGCCAGCGGCTAGGCGCAAACTTCGCCTGGAGTCGCCGGCGGAGATCCATTAATTTCCATGGGTTTAATTGGTATTATTGCTTTCATTGACGCCCGCTGTTAGGGTCACCCGCCTTTAGCACGAGGTTGGCCATGACAAAAAATGACCTAGCCGGTGTTTGCACCAAAATATACCAGCTTCTCGAGCCGCTTGATGCAAATGATCGGAAGAGAGCCGTAAATGCTGCCCTCGCACTTTTGGGCGATGCGAGCGGAGATGTTGGAGCGCAACCTCCAGGCTCTGGGTTGCCTCCCTCTGGACAGGATGCACTCCCAATGCGCGCAGCGTCTTGGATGCGCTCGAACGCGGTGTCTAAAGAACAACTCAACCAAGTATTTCACATCCAAGAGGGAAAAGTCGAAGTAATAGCGGCTCAATCACCGGGGGCAAGCAAGAAAGTTCAGACAGTGAATGCTTATATTCTCGCGGGTTTGAGGGCCTTTCTTGAGACAGGAGAGGCCAAATTTAGCGACAACGATGCAAGAGATACATGTAAATCTTTAGGATGTTACGATCAAGCAAATCACGCTGCATATCTGAAAGGAAAAGGGAACTCTTTGTCAGGTTCGAAAAATTCTGGCTGGATGCTGACAAGTCCAGGACAGGCCGCTGGAGCGATATTAGTTAAGGCAATTGCGGGGAGCATATGACGCCAGATAAGTCCAAGCTATTGGCAAAAATTCCTGAGGGACTGCGCAAACCTCTTTTCGAGACCTATCGGGAGATTGCCTCAAATTTCTCAGAGCACCGCTGGGAACCGTCCGAACTCAATGGCGGCAAATTCTGCGAGTGCGTCTATTGGGTTTGTCATGGCTTCCTAACAGGAACTTATGCTGGAAAGCCTACGAAGCCGCCCAATATGGTTGCCGACTGTCGAGCGTTGGAAACTAGGAAAGATACAGGTCAGCCTGGTGATAGGAGCTTGCGCATATTGGTCCCGCGCATGCTCCCAGCGCTATATGAGGTGCGAAATAATCGCGGCGTAGGTCATGTTGGAGGTGATGTCGATCCCAATTTTATGGACGCGACTGCAGTTTATTCTACAGCTAGTTGGATACTTGCTGAACTAGTACGCATCTTTCATAATTTGCATCCAGATGAGGCACAAAATGTCGCTGATGGTTTAGTGGAGCGCAAGACGCCGTTGATCTGGTCGGCCGGTTCTATCCAACGGGTCCTGGATACGAAGCTTAGCGCGGCAGATCAGACTCTATTGCTTTTGCACAAAAAACTAGGCTGGATCGCTGAGAAAGATTTAGTTGCATCAATTGAATATAAAAGAAGAAGCGATTTTAGAACAAAAGTTTTGAAGCGGCTCCACGCAAATCGAATGATCGAGTTCGATCAAATAGAAGAGAAGGCGCGCATTTCACCTAAAGGGAGTGAACACGTTGAACGTAAGATCATCGCCCCACGTCTTGGGTAGTTGTGTTTGAAGCGTGACTGCGATTCCTTCTCCGAGCCCTCACAACACTATTAGGAGTTAGAGCCTGGAGGCTGAGGCCCTCCGCCTGAGCCCATCCCCCGCCTGCAGCAGCACGGCGGCGAAGAGTACCAGGCCGCCCCAGAGGGCGAAGGTGGTGGGCGCCTCGCCGAAGGCCAGCCAGACCCAGAGGGGACCGAAGATGATCTCGGTCTGCGCCAGCACCAGGGCCTCGGCCGAGGGGATCAGGCGGCTGCCGAAGTTGAACAGGATGAAGCCCAGGCCCAGATGCATCCAACCCATGGCGAAGCAGAGGCCGATGTCGTGCAGGTTCAGCACCACGGCGAAGCCGCCGCCCAGGCTCATGGCCAGCGCCAGCGTCAGGCCGATCAGGCCGCCCAGCATCACCAGCGGGGCGGTGTCGCGGGCGCCGATGGCGCGGTTGAAGACTGTGTAGCTGGCGAAGCAGACCGAGCTGCCGAGCGCCAGCAGATTGCCGAAGAAGCCGCCGCTTTCCAGGCTGTCCCACACCATGATGGTGATGCCGGCGACGGCCAGCAGCATGGCGATCCAGGTGACCGGCCGCACCGGCTCGCGCCGGAACACCCAGGCCAGGCCGGCGGCCAGCAGCGGCTGGATGCAGAGCATGACCAGGGCGTTGAACACCGTGGTGTAGTTCAGCGCGAAGATGAAAAAGATCGACGAGCCGGCGAACAGCAGCCCGCCGGCCGGCGCGCGCCAGCCGAGCTCGGCCCAGAAGGCGAAGAGGCGCCCGCGCCGCCTGAGCAGGATGTAGCCGGCGAAGAACAGCGTCACCGCGGTGTAGCGCCAGACCAGGATCGGCCAGATGTCGGTGGCCTCCAGCAGGCGGAAGAACAGCCCGCCGCCCGACCAGCAGAGCCCGGCCAGGATCACCGCGCCGGCGCCCAGCAGGTGGCCGCCCGGCTGCGCCGCCGTCATGCCACGCAGCGCCGCGCTCACGGCAACATCTCGGACACGGCGGCGCGGCGAGGACGCAGGCCCCAGGCCCCCTGCAGCACCATGGCGCCCAGCAGGATCAGGCCGCCCAGCAGGCCCAGGTCGCTCGGCCGCTCGGCGAAGATCAGCCAGGTCCAGAAGGGGCTGAGCACCACCTCCAGCAGCGCCAGCAGCATGGCCTCGGCCGCCTGCAGGTAGCGCGCGCCGATGGTGAAGAAGATCAGCGCCAGGCCGAGCTGCACCACGCCCAGCGCCAGGGCATAGCCGGTGTCGGCGGGGGACAGCAGCAGGCCGCTGCCGTCGGCCGTCGTGATGGCGGCGCAGACCACCATGCCGATCAGGCCGCCAGCGCAGAGCGCGGCGTTGGCATCGATGCGGTGGCCGTTCAGCGCGGCGCCGCGCAGGATCACGGCGAAACAGGCGAACCAGCCGCCGGCGCCGAAGCCGGCGAGGTTGCCCCAGAACTGCCCGCTGGCCAGACTGTCACCGACCATCACGGCGATGCCGGCAGTGGCGATGCCCATGGCCAGCCAGGTCACCAGCCGTACCCGGTCGCCCAGGAAGAGCCGCCCCAGCAGCGCACCGACCAGCGGGCCAGCCGCCACCATGAACATGGTGTTGGCCACAGTGGTGAGGCTGAGCGCCGTGATGTAGCAAACGAAGGCGCAGGTCAGGCAGAGCGCCGCGCCCAGGCCGCGCCAACCCAGGCCGCCGAAGGCCGCGCCGAAGCGCCAGCCGGCGCGCGCCCAGGCATAGAACCCGACCACCAGCAGCATGCCCAGCGCGCGGTAAAACAGCACCTGCCAGGCGCTGGCCTGCTCGATGGCGCGGAACAGCGGCCCGCCGCAGGAGGCGACCAACCCGCTGGCCAGCAGCAGCAGCACGCCCCTGAGACGCGCAGCGTCGGCGACCGGCAGACCACGGGCAACGGCGCTCATGTCACCGGGCACCTCACGTCACCAACCCGGGCGGCGCGCGGCGGCGGCGCATGCCGCTGGCCGCCTGCAACACCATGGCGGCCAGCAGGATGACACCGCCGACCAGCCCCAGGGGGCTGGGCTCCTCGCCGAAGATCAGCCAGGTCCAGGTCGGCGACAGCACGACTTCGAGCAGCGCCAGAAGCGTCGCCTCGGCGGCGGTCAGGTGGCGCGCGCCGTTGGTGAAGAGGATGAAGCCCAGGCCGACCTGGAACACGCCGAAGGCCAGGGAATAGAGCAGGTCGGCGGTGCCAAGCGCTAGGCCACTGCCCTCGACCAGCGCGGTGGTACCGCTGACCGCGATGCCGATCAGCGCGCCGACCGCCAGCACGACGCTCATCTCCTGCTTGCGGCCGATCAGCTCGGCGCGGCGATAGGTGACGTTGAAGCAGGCGAAGGAGGCAGCCGAGCCGAAGGCGGCGAAGTTGCCCAGCGGCGAGCCGCCGTCGAAGCCCTCCCACAGCATGACCGCCAGGCCGATCGCCGCCAGCCCGAGCGCGAACCAGGTGGCGCGGCGCACCGATTCCTTGAGCAGCAGGCCGCCCAGCACGGCGGCGACCAGCGGGCTGACCGCCACCATGAACAGCGTGTTGGCCACGGTGGTGTGTTCCAGCGCCACGATGGAAAGCGAGAAGGCGCCGGCGACGAAGGCACCGCTGAGCACGCCAAGCCAGCCAAAGCCACGCAGCGCGCGGCGCAACTCAAGCCGCTGCACCAGCAGGGCATAGAGCGCGATCACCAGGAACATGGCGCTGGAACGCCAGAACAGTATCTGCCAGGGCGTCGCCTGCTCGATGGCACGCATCAGCGGCCCGCCGCTCGACCACACCGTGGCCGCCAGCAGCACCAGCAGCACGCCCTTCAGGCGTGCCGGATCGACCCCTGGCCGTGCCGCCACCGCGCTCATCGCAACGCCTCCCTTGCCGTCAGTCCGGTAACACGGCGGCCGTTGCACTGCCACGCGCAGTCGCGTGGGGGCACGGCTGCCGCGCTGGCATGGCGCCCCGCGCCGCGTCGGGCTTGACCGGGGAAAAAGGCCCTGACTGACTGGGCGCATGACCGCCGCCGCCGCCCCTGCGCAACAGATCCCTGCCTGGCGCCCCTGGCTCATGTGGGGCCTGGGCGCGCTCTGCTTCTTCTATGGCTTCTTCCAGCGCTTCGCGCCCAGCGTCATGGGCGACCAGCTGCAGCGCGAGCTGCAGCTTGACGGGCTGTCGGTCGGCAATCTTTCGGCCTGCTATTTCTACACCTACGCCGGGATGCAGATTCCCATCGGGCTGCTGGTCGATCGCTACGGGCCGCGCCGGCTGATGGCCGCCGGCATAACGATCTGTGCCCTGGCCACGGTCGGCTTCGCCGCGGTGCACGATGTCTATGCCGCCTATGCCTGCCGGCTGCTGGTCGGCTTCGGCGCCGGCTTCGCCTTCGTCTCGGGCATGACCCTGGCGGCGCGCTGGTTCAGCCCGACACGCTTCGCCCAGGTGGTCGGCATGACCATGATGGCCGGCATGGCCGGCGGCGCCCTGGCGCAGGGGCCGCTGGGCCTGGCGGTCGACGCCTTCGGCTGGCGCGAAAGCCTGATCGCGTCGGCCCTGCCCGGCCTGGCGCTGGCGCTGACAGTCTGGCTGCTGGTGCGCGACCGGCCGCCTGGCATGGCCGGTCATGCGCCGCAGGCCGGCGGCGCGCGGGCGCTGTGGCACAGCCTGAAGCGTGTCGTGGCGCGCCGGCAGAACCTGATCGTCTGCTTCATCGGCGCCGCCATGTCGGCGCCCATGCTGGCCTTCGCCGGCTTCTGGGGCGTCGCCTGGCTGATGCAGACGCACGGCTACACGCGGCCGGAGGCCGGCACCATGACCTCGATCCTGCTGCTCGGCTGGGCGCTGGGGTCGCCGGCCGGCGGCTGGCTGTCGGATCGCCTGGGGCGGCGCAAGGCGGTGCTGCAGGGTGGCTGCCTGCTGACCCTGGCGACCATGGTGCCGCTGCTCTACCTGCCGCTGCCAAACTGGCTGCTGGCGGTGCTGTTCTTCCTGACCGGGGCAGGCGCCGGCACCATGGTGGTGGGCTTCGCCATGGCGCGCTTCTATAACCCGACGGAGGAGACCGGCGCGGCGCTGGGCCTGGTGAACGGCGCGGTCACCGCCACCGGGGCGATCTTCCAGCCCTTCATCGGCTTCCTGCTCGACCTCGGCTGGGACGGCGCCACCGACAAGGGAGCCCGACTCTACAGCCCCGACACCTTCGGGTGGGCTTTCTCCTGCCTGATCGTGTTTCTGCTGCTGGCGCTGCTCTTGAGCCTCTTGCTCAGGGAACCGCACCCAGCCAAAACAAGCGGATGAGCCGCATCACCGATCCCCGCGCCCTACTCCGCCAGCTGTTCGACGCCGCGCTCGCCGTGGCGCAGCCGGCCAAGGTGGTGCCGCACTTCCTGCCCAAGGCACCACCCCGTGGCCGCCTGATCGTGCTCGGCGCCGGCAAGGCCTCGGCCGCCATGGCCGCGGCGGTGGAGCAGTCCTGGACCGGCCCGCTGGAGGGCTTGGTGGTCACCCGCTACGGCCACGGCGTGCCCTGCCGCCGCATCGAGATCGTCGAGGCCGCGCACCCGGTGCCCGACGCCGCCGGGCGCGACGCGGCACGCCGCATCCTGCAGATCGCCCAGGACGCCACGGCCGACGACCTGGTGCTCTGCCTGATGTCCGGCGGCGGCTCGGCACTGCTCAGCCTGCCGGCGGAGGGCCTGACGCTGGAGGACAAGCAGGCGGTGAACAAGGCGCTGCTGGCCTGCGGCGCGGCGATCGACGAGATGAACTGCCTGCGCAAGCACCTCTCCGCCATCAAGGGCGGGCGGCTGGCCGCCGCGGCCTTTCCGGCGCAGGTGGTGACCCTGGTGATCAGCGACGTGCCGGGCGACGACCCGGCCGTCATCGCCTCCGGCCCGACGGTGCCGGACCCCACGACGGTAGCGGATGCGCGCCGCGTCATCGCGCGCTACGGCATCACGCCACCGGCCGCCGTCGCCCGCCATCTGGAACAGGGCCACGACGAGACGCCGAAGCCCGGCGACCGGCGCCTGGCCGGCAACCAGGTCCACCTGATCGCCCGGCCGCAGGCCTCGCTGGAGGCCGCCGCGGCGGCGGCCCGCGCCGTCGGCGTGACACCTGTAATCCTGGGCGACGCCATCGAGGGCGAGGCACGCGAGGTCGCCAAGGTCATGGCCGGGATCGCGCTGCAAATCCGCCGCCACGGCCAGCCCGCCCCGGCGCCGGCGGTTTTGCTGTCGGGCGGCGAGACCACGGTGACCTTGAAGGGCAAGGGCCGCGGCGGGCGCAATGCCGAGTTCCTGCTGGCACTTGGCGTCGCGCTGCAGGGGGCGCCCGGCATCTGGGGCCTGGCCGCCGACACCGACGGCATCGACGGCAGCGAGGACAATGCCGGCGCCCTGCTGGCGCCCGACAGCCTGGACCGCGCCCGCGCCGCCGGGCACAGCGGCGCCGCAGACCTGGCCAACAACGATGCCTATGGCTTCTTCCAGGCCATCGGCGACCTGCTGGTCACCGGGCCGACGATGACAAACGTCAACGACTTCAGGGCGGTGCTGGTGTTGTGAACCGATCTAGCCCCTCACCCCCCCCCTCTCCCGCCAGAAGCGGGAGAGGGGGCAGAAGGTCTCCGAACCGAGCCGAGAGCACCCCCTCTCCCGCTTTTGGCGGGAGAGGGTAGGGTGAGGGCGTTCGGTTCTTTCGATTACTAGCCACCGCATAGTCACAGCAAACCGGCTACACTCCACCCATGCGACGCGACAGAAAAGCCAAGATCCTCGCCACCCTCGGCCCCGCCTCCTCGACGCCGGAGATGATCCGCGCGCTCGCCCTGGCGGGCGCCGATGTCTTCCGCCTGAACTTTTCCCACGGCACACAGGAGGACAAGAAGCCGCTGGTCGAGGCGATCCGCGCCATCGAGCGCGCGCTCGGCCGGCCACTCGGCGTGCTGATGGACCTGCAGGGGCCGAAGCTGCGGGTCGGCCGCATCGAGGGCGGCGCCATCGAGCTGGTGAACGGCCAGTCCTTCCGCCTCGACCTCGACCTCACGCCGGGCAATCAGACCCGCGCGCCGCTGCCACACCGCGAGATCTTCGCCGCCATCAAGGCCGGCGACGAGCTGCTGATCGACGACGGCAAGCTGCGGCTGCGCGTCGAGCGCGCCACCGCGGAGTCAGCCGACTGCATCGTGCTGGTTGGCGGGCGCCTCAGCGATCGCAAGGGCGTCAACGTGCCGGGCGCCGTGCTGCCGATCTCGCCCCTGACCGAAAAGGACCGCTCCGACCTGGCCTATGGCCTGGGCCTCGACGTCGACTGGGTGGCGCTGTCCTTCGTACAGCGGCCCGAAGACGTGGCCGAGGCACGGCGCCTGATCGGCGGCCGTGCCGCGCTGCTGTCGAAGATCGAGAAGCCGGCGGCGATCGAGCACCTGGCCGAGCTGGTCGACCTGTCGGACGGCATCATGGTGGCGCGCGGCGACCTGGGCGTGGAAATGCCGCTCGAGTCGGTGCCGCGCTGGCAGAAGGAAATGGTTCGCGCCAGCCGCCTGGCCGGCAAGCCGGTGGTGGTGGCGACACAGATGCTGGAGTCGATGATCTCCGCCCCGGCACCGACCCGCGCCGAGGTGTCCGACGTCGCCACGGCGATCTATGACGGCGCTGACGCGGTGATGCTGTCGGCCGAGTCGGCGGCCGGCAAATATCCGGTCGAGGCAGTCTCGACCATGAGTCGCATCATCGCCGCGACCGAGCGCGACCCGCTGTATCCCGCCGTGCTGCACGCGCTGCGCCCGCCGCTCGAGGCGACGGCGCCGGATGCGATCAGCGGCGCGGCGGCGCAGGTCGCCGCCACGATCAAGGCGGCGCTGATCATCAGCTACACCACCTCGGGCTCCACCGCGGTGCGCGCGGCGCGCGAGCGGCCGGACGTACCGATCCTGGTGCTGACCGCCAGCCAGGCCACGGCGCGGCGCCTCGCCATGCTGTGGGGCGCGCACTGCGTGATGACCGAGGACATCCAGTCGTTCCGCGAGATGGCCGAAAAGGCCGGCCACATTGCGCTGGCCGAGGGCCTGGCGAAGTCCGGCGACAAGATCGTCATCACCGCCGGCGTGCCCTTCGGCACCCCGGGTTCGACCAACGTGCTCAGGATCGAACGGGTGCCATAGCAGCGGGCGCGCGGCGGGCCGCCCGGCGGCCGCGCCGCCAGGTCTCGAACACGAAGATGCCGACAGCGCACCAGATCAGCGCGAAGGTGATGGCGTAGGCCTGCGTAAAGGGCTCGCCGAACAGGAAGACGGCCATGACGAAGTGCATGGTCGGCGCGCTGTACTGAAACATGCCGATGGCCGACAGCGGCAGGCGCCGGGCCGCGGCGGCGAAGAACACCAGCGGCGTCGCCGTCACCACGCCGGTAGAAGCCAGCAGCAGGGCATCCGGCCAACCGCCGGCTAAAAACCGCGCCTGGCCGTCGAGACCCATCCAGACCATGGCGGCGAGCGCGAAGGGCAGCAGCAGCAGCGTCTCGGCCAGCAGCCCCTCGGCGGCGCCCAGCTTCATAGTCTTGCGCAGCAGGCCATAGAGCGCGAAGGAAAAGGCCAGGGTCAGCGCGATCCAGGGAAAGGCCTCGCCGCGCCAGGCCAGGATCACCACGCCCAGCACCGCCAGCAGGATGGCGGCCGACTGCAGCGGCGTCAGACGCTCGCGCAGCACGGCGACACCTAGCACCACGCTGAGCAGCGGATTGATGTAGTAGCCGAGCGAGCATTCCAGCACCCGGTCGACCTGGATCGCCCAGATGAACAGCAGCCAATTGCCGCCCAGCAGCGTGGCGCTGGCGACCAGCACCAGCAGGTCGCGACGGCGGCGGAATGCAGCCCGCACGTTGGCGAAGCGCCCGGCGCCACCGGCCAGCAGTAGCAGCAGGAAAGGCACCGACCAGACCGAGCGATGCAGCAGGATCTCCAGCGGCGAAAAGCCAGAGAGCTGGCGGAAGTAGAGCGGGAAGAAGCCCCAGGCGCCGAAGGCGCCGATGGCGAAGAGCACGCCCGCGGTGCGACTCGATGGTCCCTGCATTGCCGGCACGCTCAGGCCGCCGCCGGTGACCTGAGCGACTGCTCACGAATCGGCAGGTGCACCAGCCCGGCCAGCAAGCCAAGCCCGATGGCGATGTACCAGACCACGTCGTAGCTGCCGTCGTAGTCGTAGTTGATGCCGCCCAGCCAGGCGCCGAAGAAGGCGCCGACCTGGTGGCTCAGCATGACGATGGCGACCAGCGTGGACATGTAGCGTGGCCCGAAGATATGCGCCACCAGGCCCGAGGTCAGCGGCACGGTGGAGAGCCACAGCAGGCCGAAGCTGGCGGAGAAGAGCCACACCGTCCACTCCGTCTTGGGGCCGAGCAGGAACAGCAGGATGATGACCGAGCGGCTGAAGTAGATGCTGGAGAGCAGATACTTCTTCGGGAAGCGGCCGCCCAGCCAGCCGGCCAGGAGCCCACCGATGATGTTGAAGAAGCCGACGATGCCGAGCGCCGTGGCCCCGACCAGCGGATCCAAATTGCAGGAGACGATGTAGCCCGGCAGATGCGTCGCCAGGAAGGCGACATGGAAGCCGCAGACGAAGAAGCCGAGGTTCAGCAGCTGGAAGCCCCGATGGCCGCCGGCCTCGCGCAGCGCCTGGCGCAGGCTCTGCTGCGGCCCGGCCAAGGCGGCCGGCCGACCCTTCAGCATGGCGGCGAAGGGCACGATCAGCAGGGACAGCGCGGCCATCACCCACAGCGCGGTCTGCCAGTCGGTGGCGTCGATCAGCGTCTGGCTGCCGGGCAGCAGCAGGAACTGCCCCACCGAGCCGCCGGCTGACGCGAGTCCCAGATGCAGGCTGCGCTTCTCCGGCGGCGCGTTGCGCGCCACCGCCGCCAGCACCAGCGAGAAGCCGGCGCCGGAGATCCCGAGGCCGACCAGCAGGCTGCTGCCGACATGCAGCCAAAGCAGCGAATCGCCCAGCACCATGACCGAGAGGCCCAGGGCATAGAAGATCCCGCCCAGGGCGACGAAGCGGCCGGTGCCATAGCGATCCGCCAGGGCGCCGAGGAAGGGCGTGACCACGCCCCACATCAGGTTCTGGACAGCGATGGACAGCGAAAAGTCGGCGCGGCTGATGTGCAGCGACTCGGTCATCGGCGCCAGGAACAGGCCGAAGGTCTGCCGCAGGCCCATCGACAGGCCAAGGATCACGGCGGCCGCGATCAGGATGACGGTGGTGCTGCGCCGGGACGACTGCGGCATGGCTCAAGAGCCCTCGGGTTGAAAAGCGGCGGGACCATACCACGCGTCGGCAGCGGGATTGGCCCGCGCGCCGACACGACAGCTATGCTCGCCAGGAGGGAAGGCGCATCCGGCAAAAACAGAAGGGCGCGGTGCCGATGGCACCGCGCCCTGAAGTCACCCCGACTTGAAACGGGATCAGAAGTTGTAGGTCACACCCAGCAGAATGCTGTGCGAGTAGTAGTGGGAGTCGTACTCCAGCGGGATCGCCGGAAACAGGCCCGGAGGCGCGTTCGGAATGTCTTCCGACTTGAAGCTGTCGTTGTAGGTCGGCGAGAGGGTACCGAAGAAGCGGTACTCGAGGCCGACCGTCCAGTTGGTGCTGATCGGGTAGTCCACGCCGGCCATCGCCTGGTAGGCGAAGGCGATCGCGGTGTCGTCGATCAGGCTGACGTCGCCGAGCAGCGGCACGGTGATCGAGGCATCGGTGAACAGCAGGGCCACACCGGCGCCGGCGCCGATGTAGGGGCGCAGGCCCATGTCGGTGTGGAAGTCATAGGCCAGGTTGGCCATGAAGCTCAGCACCTTGGTGTCGCCATTCAGGCCGGTGCCGATGCCGATCGGCAGGTTGCCGTTGATGCCCGGCGGGTTGATCGCCAGGTCGACCGAGTCGAGCGTGATGTGGTTCAGCCCGTTGATGCGGAAGCCCACTTCGCCTTCGACCCGCAGGCCGCTTTCGAAGCCGTAGCCGACGGCGGCGATGAAGGCACCGCCCAGGCTGCGGTCAACGGTGGTGTTGAGGCCAATATCAGCCTGCTGGCCCGGCGGCAGAACCGGCGAGAGATCCGGCGTCAACGTTCCGCTGGCATTGTTCGTCAGGTTCATACCGCCCTTGAAGCTGGCGTAGAACCCATCGGCCTGCGCGCCCTGTGCCGCGATCATCATCGCCGCCGCTGCGCAAGCTGCAAGAAGTTTACCCCTCATGACCCACTCCTCCATGCCCCTAAAATTTAGCCCAGATCGATCTGGATGTTCCCGATGGCCGTTATCCGCCCCAGCCAACTAAATAATTTTTAGTTCGCCGCTACCCGATTGCGCAAGGCAGTGCGGGATCACTGAACGCCGAAGCTGCAAATTGTGGTATTTCGGCAACAGAGTCGCGGCTAAATATCCTTTCCCATAATGTCTTGAATCGCTTTGAGATTTGCCTTCGTCCCTTCCATCTGCGGGTCCACCGCCAGGGCCGCGGTGAAGGCCTCCGCCGCCTCCGGCCAGCGGTCCAGCGCGACCAGCACCAGGCCCTTCCCGGCGAGCGCGCCGAAGTGCCGTGGCTCGAGCGCCAGGACCTTCTCGATGTCGTCCAGCGAAGCCTGGTAGCGGCCGATCGCATAGTAGTAGGTCGCGCGCCGGTTCCAGCCCTCGGCATAGTCGGGCGCCAGCGCGACCACCTGGTCTAGCGAGCGTTCCGCCATGCCGCGATCGCCCAGGCGCAGGGCCCGCGCCGCCTTTTCCATCAGCTGCTCGACCACCGGATCGCTGTGCCGGGTCCAGGCCTCCCAGATGGCCTGCTCGACCGGCGCGGCGGCGGCCGGCGAGGTCGCCAGCAGCAGCTGGTCGAACAGCCCGGGCAGCCGCGGGTCGTTTTGATCGGCGTGCGCGCCGCCGTTGCCAGGCACGAACACCAGGCTGGCGGAGACCAGGGCGGCGGAGACCAGCCGCCTGGCGAGGGTGCGGGGGGTGATCATGCAATAGAGTGTAGCGCGCTGGCGGCCGCCTGCCAGTCACGCCACAGAGAGCGGCTAGAGCGCCAAGCCCACCCGACGCCCTTCGAGGAAGGCCAGGCTGGCCCGGCGCGGCGCCACACAGTCGCCGATCGCCTGGTGCGCGATCCCAGCCTCGGTCAAGGCGGCGGCCAGTCCGGCGTCGGCCCGCGCGGTGGTCGCCAGCACCAGGCTATCGAAATCCTCCGTGAAGCGGCGTCCATCGAGCAGGCCAAGGAAGTGCGCCGTAGCGCCCTCCGCCGCCGTCACCCAGGTCTCCAGCGCCACCTCGGTCAGCTCGCGCCCGCCGGCGGCGGCGAAGCTGCGGCGCAGCGGCTTCACCACGCGGGTGGCCTCCAGCGCCTTCATCACCTCGCCCTGCGCCGTCATGATGGTCACTCGATGCCCGCGCTCGGCCAGCCAGAGCGCGGTGCCCAGGCCGGGCCAGGCGTTGCCGTCGTCCAGCAGCAGCACGCGCGGCCCCGGGCTGCGCTCGCCGCCCAGCACCTGGCGCAGGGTCATGACGCTGTCCAGCGTGGCGCCCGGCAGGGCGTCCTGGGCCGGCAGCGCGCGCTGGAAGCCGGCGCGGTCGGCGGTCGATCCGATTGCCACCACGACACGATCCCAGTCGCCAGCGGCCACGGTCGCGGCCGTCATGGCGCAGTCCAGCCGCAGTTCGACCTGCAGCAGGCGGAGCTGCGTCTCGTACCAGGCCAGGTGCTCGCCCACCTGATGGCGCGTCGGCTGCAGCGCCGCCAGCGCCCACTGTCCACCCAGCCGCGGCCCCCGTTCCGCCAGGGTCACGCGGTGGCCACGCAGCGCGGCGATGCGCGCGGCCTCCAGGCCGGCCGGCCCACCGCCGATCACCAGCACGCGCAGTGGCTGCGCCGCTGGAGCCGGCGGCTCGCTGCCCCACTCGAACTCGCGGCCGGCCGCTGGATTGACCAGGCAGGAGATCCAGTAGTCGCGCTTGCGCCGGGCGATGCAGAGCTGGTTGCAGGAGATGCAGGGGCGGATTTCTTCCGGCCGTCCCGCCGCGGCCTTGTCCACCAACTGCGGATCGGCGATCTGCGCGCGCACCAGCGAGCAGAGGTCGGCGTCGCCAGCCGCCAGGATGGCCTCGGCATTGGCCGGCGTGCGGATGTGGCTCTCGCACTGCACCTTGGCGTGGCGCGCCACCGCCTTCAGCGCGCGGGCGAAGGGCTGCCCCAGGTTGGCGGCGAAGGGCGAGGTGGGAATCAGCTTGGTGGAGTCGAAGTAGCTGCCGGTGCCACAGGTGACATAGTCGATCAGGCCGCGCGCATCGTGCCAGGCGATGATCTCCTGCATCGCCTCGACCGAAAGCGAGACCGCGACCTCGGGATGCAGGTTGACCGCCAGGCCGACGATAAAGTCCTGCCCGGCAACCTGGCGCACCCGTTCCAGCACCGTGGCGGACAGGCGCATGCGGTTCTCGAAGCTGCCACCCCAGCGGTCTTCCCGACGGTTCGACCAGGGCGTCCAGAACTGGTCGAGCAGCGCGTGATAGGCGGCGTAGATCTCCACGCCATCGAAGCCGCAGGCGCGTGCGCGGCGAGCCGCCTGCACGAAACCCTCGATCACGCTCTCGATCTCCGCCTCGCTCATCGTGTGGCTGCCATCGGCGTCGAGATAGGAGGGCAGGCCCGAGGGCGACCAGTTGGGCTGGAAGGAGTTGTCGGCGTCGCCATGCTGGCCGACGTGATAGAGCTGATGGATCATCACCGTGTCCGCGGCATGGCCGGCATCGGTGATGGCGCGGAAACCGGGGATCACCTGGTCGCTGCTGTGGCGGAAGTTGCCGCGTGCCAGCACCGCCGTGGCATGTACCGGAATTGGCTCCACCACGATCATGGCGGCGCCGCCCTCGGCCCGCGCGCGGTAGTAACCTAGGTGTCGCGCACCTGGCAGCCCCTCCTCCGACATGTTGGCGGTGTGCGCGCCGAAGACGATGCGATTGCGCAGCCGCTTGCCGCGAATCTCCAGCGGCTGGAAAACGTGGGGATAGAGCGTCGGCGCCGACATGTCCGTGACCTCTGTCGCTGGACGTAGTCGCAGCCTAGGCGGCTTGGCACCGCGGCGGCTAGGCCGCAGTCGACCGGAAGTCCCCCGGCGCCGCCACGCCGGGTCCCCATACGCTGGCCCCTTGGCAAACATCCACGCAGGCTGTCCAGAATTATTTGATGCCGGCCGGGCACCAACCGCCATGCGTGACGTTTCCTATGCAGACTTCGACTGGAGGCAGCAGTCCGGTGCGCCGGATTACCGCCGATGTCGAAGCGCAACGACATCACCGCATCGGAGACACAGCCATGTTCAGGAAGACTCTGCTGGCGAGCGCCGTGCTGGCCGCTCTGGCGGTTCCCGCCTTGGCCAACTATCAGCAAGGCTACATCGCCTACACGGAAGGCCGCTACACTTCGGCCTATTTGGAATTCAAGGTGTCTGCGGACAACGGCAATGCGCCCGCGCAGTACATGCTGGGCCGCCTGTTCAACGAGGGCCGCGGCGTGGATCGCGACCTAGTGCAGGCCTACGCTTGGTATGACGTCTCGGCCCGCAACGGCTATGCCCAGGCCGCAACGGCACGCAGCGTACTGGCGCCGCAGCTGACCAGCTACCAGCTGCAGACCGCGGTGAACCTGTCCGAGCGTTGGTCGGACGGCAGCGTCGCAACGCTGCCGAGCAATTCCGACAACGGCACGGTGCCGACCCCGGCGAACTACGCGCCCTACTCCCTCTACAACCTGCAGCTCGCGCTGAACAAGCTAGGCTATTCGGTCGGCACGGCCGACGGCAAGATCGGCCCGAACACGCGCGGCGGCATCCGCGCCTACCAGATCGACTCCGGCCTGCCGGTGTCGAGCGAGCCCAGCGTCGCGCTCTATGATCACGTGCAGGCGACGTTGTCGGCACGCGCCGGCAACAACCAGCCGGCGCCGACGACGAGCGGCCCCAGCGCCTCGCTGATCGCCGAGGTGCAGTCCGAACTGCAGCTGCGCGGTTATCCGGTGCCGACGGTGAACGGCAACCTGGACAGCTCCACGATCGCAGCCATCAAGCGCTATCAGGCCGACGCCAGCCTGGCGGTCGACGGCAAGGTCAGCGACACACTGCTGGCCCAGCTGCGCAGCGGCCACAGCGACCCGGCCGCGGACTATCGCGCCCAGGTGACGGCGGTGCAGACCGCCCTGAACGCGCGGGGCTACGACGCCGGCCCGACCGACGGCGCCCTGGGTCCGAAGACCCGCGCGGCAATCCGCGGCTACCAGTCGGCCGAGGGCCTGCCGGTGACCGGGCAGATCGACCAGACGCTGCTGACCGGCTTGCAGATCGCCGGCACCGGCACCACCCCGACGCCGACCACTGGTGGCACCACGGCCACCCTGATCGCCGCGATCGAGGGCGAGCTGGTGCGCCACAACTACGCCGCCGGCAAGATCGACGGCGTGATGGACACGCAGTCGCGTAACGCCATCTCGCTGTTCCAGCGTGACGTCGGCCTGGAGGTCACCGGCCAGCCCAGCCAGGCGCTGCTCACCGACCTGCGCAAGTCGACACACGAAAACAACAGCGAAATCATCTCGCAGCTGGTCTGGCAGATCGAAGGCCAGTTGCAGGACAAGGGCTATCGTGTCGGCCCGATCGACGGCACGCTCGACGCCGACACCCGCACCGGCATCGAAGCCTTCCAGCAGGACGCCGGCCTGAAGATCAACGGCCAGGCCAGCAACAAGCTGCTGGCCAGCCTGGAGAACGCCACCGCCAACAACGGCGGCGACAACGGCGGCAACAATGTCAACCTGCTGTCGCCCAGCCAGACCTGGGAGGTGGAGGCGCGCCTGAAAGCCCGCGGCTACAACGTCGGCACGATGGACAGCAAGGCCGACGCAAAGACCTACGCCGCGGTCCGCGCCTATCAGCAGGACGAGAGCCTGGCAGTGGACGGCCGGCTGGACGAGCAGTTGCTGCGCCGCCTGCAGCAGGCCGACGCCGGCCAGGCGCCGACACGCGACCTCTCCAACACCGAGAAGGGCCTGCTGATCATCCAGGGGCTGCTGGACCACTACGCGCCCAAGGTGCAGTAGACCTTCCTGCTCTCTTTCCATCGAGATCCCACTACCTCGGCGCGCCCTCCACCTGGAGGGCGCGCCGAATGCGTTCTGGACGAGCGCATGACGGCACTGATGGTCTGGCTGAAAGCCGCTGATGCATGCTTTAATCACCTGGCGCCATGCCCGCCCCGTGCAGCGCGACGATGCACTTCAAGACAACAGTCCGACAGGGACAGAGGAGATCACTTCATGCAAATCAGGAAATGGTTCGCGTGCGTAGGCTTGGCCGTCGCGACGCTTTCGGTCACCGCGCCAGCCTCGGCACAGGACTGCATGACGGGCGAGGTGAGGATGTTCGCTGGTACCTACGCGCCCTCCAACTGGGCCATGGCAGACGGCTCGATCATGTCGATCGCCCAGAACAATGCGCTCTTTTCATTGCTTGGCACCACCTACGGCGGCAATGGCACCTCGACCTTCGGCCTGCCTGATCTGCGTGGCCGCGTGCCGATCGGCGCCGGCGCCGGACCGGGCCTCGACCAGGTTCAGCTTGGCCTCAAGTCGGGCTATGCCTGGACCGAACCCCGCCAGGGCACCGCCGCCGCCGGCCAGGACGCCGTCGTCGCGGTGCCGACGCAGATCACCAACATGCAGCCCTCGACCGCCGTCAACTTCATCATCTGCCTCTATGGCTACTACCCGTCACGGCCATAGCAGGCCGCGGTCTACAGCAGGCTGACCCAAGGCAAGGGCGCGTCCGCGTGAATGTGGGCGCGCCCTTTCCAGGTGCGTGCCGCAGGCGCCGCTTGACGGAGGCGGTGTCGGAGCCTTAAAGCAGCTGTGCCGACCGGCACTTCGGCGCTTCTCCAAACGGGCCACCGGCTTGGCTTTGGAGAATAGCATGCTGCCCATCATCGATCTTGCCCAGCGCGACGAACGCGCCCTCGCCGCGGCCTTCGACAAGGCCTGCGAGGACATCGGCTTCGCCTTCGTCGTGAACCACGGCGTCGACGACGCGGTGAAGGCCAGGGCGCGCGCCGCGACCCGCGCCTTCCATGACTGCCCGATGGCGGAAAAGTCCCTGGTGGCGCGTGAACCAGGTCGCTACCGCGGCTACATCGCCCCGCTGCCCTTCAGCCAGGACCGCGCCAGCGGCCGGCAGGTCCTCTATGAAACCTTCATCGCCGGGGCCGAGGTAATGGCGGACGATCCGGTGGTCGCCGCTACCGGCGGCCTCATCGCGCCCAACCGCTGGCCGGCCCGGCCGGCCGGCTTCCGCGCCGCGATCCTGGACTACTGGCAGGCGATGGAGCAGCTGGGCGGGCGCCTGCTGGGACTGACCGCGCAGGCGCTGGGCACCGACGAGGCGGCCTTCCGCGCCCACTTCCGCCAACCCTTGAACAACATCTCGCTGCTGCACTACCCGCCGAGTCCGGCTGGCCAGCGGCCAGCCGATGCGCGGCCGCACCGCGACACCAACGTGCTGACCATCCTGCTGCCGGGCGAGGTTGGCGGGCTGGAGGTGCAGCGCCGCGACGGCAGCTGGTTCGCGGTGCCGCCGCTGGAACAGGGCTTCGTCGTCAATATCGGCAACATGCTGGAGCACTGGTCGGGCGGCCGCTACCGTTCGACCATGCACCGCGTGCATCCGCCCGAGGGCGTCGACCGCTACTCCATCGCCTTTTTCCTGTCGCCCGATGCGGAGACCGAAGTGCAGCCACTCGACGGCGGCGGCGACCAGACGCCGATGAACGCCGGCCGCGACCTCGCCGCCTTCATCGCGCAGTTCGATGGCGGCCCAGCGAAGTACTGAAGCAGGCTAGGCCGCGGCGCCCAGCGGGTCGGGCAGCGCGGCAGGGCGCGGCCCGCCGGTGGCCCAGTCCAGCAGCTCCACTGTGTGGACCACCGGCAGGCCGGCGGCGCTGGCGATCTGCGTGATGCAGCCGATGTTGCCGGCGGCCACCAGGTCGGCGCCGGTGGCCTGCAGGTTCGCCACCTTGCGGTCGCGCAGCCGGGTCGCGATCTCCGGCTGCAGAATGTTGTAGGTGCCGGCCGAACCGCAGCAGAGGTGCCCCTCGCCCGGTTCCTTCACGGTGAAGCCGGCGCGCCGCAGCAGTGTCTTCGGCGCCTCGGTGATCTTCTGGCCGTGCTGCAGCGAGCAGGCGCTGTGGTAGGCGACGGTAAGGCCCGGCGCCAAGGCCGGAGCCAGGTCGAGCTGGAGCATCACCTCGCTGATGTCGCGGGTCAGCGCCGAGACTTGCGCCGCCGGGCCGGCCCACTCCGGCTCACCGCGCAGCATGTAGCCATAGTCCTTCACCGTGGTGCCGCAGCCCGAGGCATTGATGACGATGGCGTCCAGCCCGCCGCCGGCGACCTCGCGCGACCAGGCCGCCACGTTGGCGCGGGCCGCCGCCAGGGCCGGCGCCTCGCGCCCCATGTGGTGCACCAGCGCGCCGCAGCAGCCGGCACCCCTGGCCACCACCACCTCGCAGCCGTGCCGCGTCAGCAGGCGTACCGTCGCCTCGTTGATCTGCGGCGCCAGAACCTGCTGCGCGCAGCCGCTCAGCAGCGCCACACGCAGGCGCCGTTCGCCCAGCGCCGGGAAGACCTGCGGCCGGTCGACCGCCGAGGGCGTGGCGAGTTTCGCCGGCGCCAGGGCCAGCATGGCGCCCAGGCGGCCGCTGAACAGGCGGCGCAGCGGCCGCGCCAGCCAGGCGCCGATCAGCGCCAGGCGGAACAGCCCTGGGCGCGGCAGCAGGAAGGCCAGCAGGCGGCGCAGCGCACGGTCGGCGAAGGGGCGCCTGAAGGTCTCCTCGACATGCGCGCGCGCCTGATCGACCAGATGCATGTAGTGCACGCCCGACGGGCAGGTGGTCATGCAGGACAGGCAGGACAGGCAGCGGTCGATGTGCAGGGCGACCTTGGCGGTGGCCGGCTTGTCGCCCTCCAGCATGTCCTTGATCAGATAGATGCGGCCACGCGGGCTGTCCAGCTCGTCGCCCAGCAGCACATAGGTCGGGCAGGTCGCGGTGCAGAAGCCACAGTGCACGCAGCTGCGCAGAATCTTGTCGGCCTCCTGCAGGTCAGGGTCGGCCAGCTGCGCTAGAGAAAAACTCGTCTGCACCGGATCTCCTCAAGGCCCGTCAGAGACGGGCGGCACCGCGCGCCACATAGGTGTGGCGCTGCACTTCCTCGTAGAGCTGGCCCATGGCGCCGCGCCGCAGCGCCGCTTCCTGTGCGCCGCTCGGATCGCGCCGCGCCGCCTCGTCGATCAGGCTGGCGAACTTCATGGCATAGGTATGCAGCAGCGACTGTGCGTCGGCCTGGGTCAGGCGGGTCATGATCTCCGCTGGCTCGTGCCGCGAGAGGTAGTCGCGCACCACCACGTGGAAGGCCTCCTTGTGGCCGCGGTTGTAGGCCTTCAGCGCCTCGTCGCGCGCCGATTTGCGGCAGAGCACCGCCGACAGGTCCATGCAGATGGCGTTGAGGTCGCGGCCGACCCTGTGTACCAGCTGGCGGAAGTCGTCATCCAGGCCTGCCTCGACGTCGAGTGCCGCGGGCACCTCGACCTCGCTGTTCAGACGACCCAGGCTGCGCGCCACCTCCTGCGCCAGCGAGGTCACGTTGCTGGCCGGGGCAGTCGGGCTGGCCGCGACGCTTAGGCTGGCCGCGGCGGTCGGCACTGGCGTGACCAAGGGCGCCACCGGGGTGGGGGCCGGCGTGGCGACCGGCGGTCGCTTTGGCAGTGGCGACGGGGCGGGCGGCAGGGCCTCGACCACCGGCGCCGCGGCGATCGGGGCCATGGCCTCCGGCGATCGGCGCAGCGGCGGCGCCACCGGCGGCTCGCTGCGCGGTCGCGGCGCATCGCGCCGCTCGCGCTCGGCCAGCGACTCCCGCAGCGTGGCCACTTCGTCGAGCAGCCGCTGCAGGCCGCGTGGCCCGCGCAGATAGCCGAGCAGCACCCAGATCAGGATCAGCGGCGCCAGCAGTCCAGCGACATACTGCCCAACCACCTCGGGCAGCAGGACATAGGAATAGTTCTCCAGGCCGATGTTGCCGTCGAACCACAGATAGGCAACCGCCAGCCAACCCGCCGACAGCACGATGCCGAGCAAGCTCCACATGCTGCGTACCCCCCGTTCCCCATGCGCCCCCACTCAAGAGGCGCAACGCTACAACCCGGCGTAGAGTCGGCCGGGGTTTAAAATGCCGCGCGGATCAAAGCTCGCCTTGACGCGCTTGGCCAGGGCGATCAGCGCGGGGCTCTCCGCCGAAAGGCTGGCGGCGGCCGCGCGCGTGGCCGCCGCGGCCCTGATCAGGGTGGCCTGTCCGCCCAGCTTTGACAAGCCGGCGGACAGCGCCGGCGGCAGCGGCTGGGCGGCGTCGACGGCCAGCCAGACCAGTCCACCGCCCCAGTCCAGCAGGGCATCCTCCGGCCCAGCACCGACCAGGGCCAGCAGTGCCGGCGCCGCCGTCGGCGTGACCGACAGGCGCCACAATGTCCGTGGGTCGCCGACAAAGGGCTGCGCATCGCGCACCGCCTGCCAGAAGCGGCCGGAGCGCTGGCCATGCAGCTCCTCCTGCGGATGGCCCGCCGCCAGCAGGGCGCGCAGCCCCGCGAGCCGCGCGATGACCGAGGGTCCGTGCCCCTCCAGCCGCAGCGCGGTGACGCTGCGCCCCGGCGCGGCGACCAGGTCGACGCCGGTGCGTGCCGCCAGGCCAGGCGGCAACCAGGCGGCGCCGGAGACGTCGAAGGCGCTGCCCAGCGCCTGGCCCATCAGCGCCGTGGCGCCGGCGGCGTCCAGGCCGAAGAGCAGCAGCGTGCGGGTCTTCTCCGGTGCCGGCAGTACCTTCAGGGTGACTTCGGTCAGGGCTGCCAGCGTGCCCCAGGAGCCGCTGACCAGCTTGCAGAGGTCATAGCCGGTGACGTTCTTCACCACCTTGCCACCGGCCTTGAAGCGGGCGCCGTCGCCGGTGACGCCGGCGACGCCCAGCAGGTGGTCGCGCGCCGCGCCGGCCTTGAAGCGGCGCGGGCCGGAAAGGTTGCAGGCGATGACGCCGCCCAGGCTGCCAGCGCCGGCCGGCTGGCCCAGCAGCGGCCCCAGGTCGCCAGGCTCGAAGGCCAGCTGCTGGCCGCGCGCCGCCAAGGTCGCCTCGACCTCGCGCAGCAGCGTGCCCGGCCGCGCGGTCAGGATCAGCTCCTCCGGCTCATAGGTCACCACGCCGGCGAAGCCGGAGAGGTCGAGTGTCGCCTCCAGCTGCAGCGGCCGGCCCAGCGCCCGCTTGCTGCCGCGGCCGATCACCTCCAGCGGCCGCGCCAGGGCGGCGCTCTCGCCGACCATCGCCGCCAGTTCGGCCTCGCCATTGGGCTTGAGCAGCGTCATCTCAGAAGCGCGGCAGCTCGGGGAAGCGCAGCTCCCCCTTATGCACTACCATGCGGCCCAGTTCGGCGCAGCGATGCAGCACGGGGAAGACCTTGCCAGGGTTCAGCAGGCCCTTGGGATCGAAGGCGCACTTCAAGCGCTGCTGCAGGGCCAGGTCGGTCTCGGTGAACATCTCCGGCATCAGGTCGCGCTTCTCCACACCGACGCCGTGCTCGCCGGTCAGCACGCCGCCGACGGCGACGCAGAGCCGCAGGATATCGGCGCCGAAGGCCTCGGCACGCTCCAGCTCACCCGGCTTGTTGGCATCGAACAGGATCAGCGGATGCAGGTTGCCGTCGCCGGCGTGGAATACGTTGGCGACCCGCAGGTCGTGCTTGGCCGAAAGGTCGCGCATGCCCTCCAGCACCTTGGGCAGCTCGCGCCGCGGGATGGTGCCGTCCATGCACATGTAGTCGGGCGAGATGCGGCCGACCGCCGGGAAGGCGGCCTTGCGCCCGGCCCAGAAGGTCAGGCGCTCGGCCTCGCTCTGCGAGGTGCGCTTGACCACGGCGCCCTGCTGGTCGGCAATGGCCTCCACCTGTTCGATCAGGTGGTCGACCTCCTCGGCCGGGCCGTCGAGCTCGACGATCAGCAGCGCCTCGACATCGAGCGGATAGCCCGCCTTGACGAAGGCCTCGGCGGCGTGGATCGCCGGACGGTCCATCATCTCCATGCCGCCGGGAATGATGCCGGCGGCGATGATGGCACCGACGCAAGCGCCCGCCTGCTCGCTGCTGGGAAAGCCCAGCAGCACGGCACGCGCGGTCTGCGGTCGGCGCAGCAGGCGCACCGTGACCTCGGTCACCACCGCCAGCAGCCCCTCCGAGCCGGTCAGGATGCCCAGCCAGTCGTAACCGGTGGTGTCGTTGTGCTTGCCGCCGACACGGATCACCGTGCCGTCCATCAGCACGGCTTCCAGCCCCAGCAGGTTGTTGGTGGTCAGGCCGTACTTCAGGCAGTGCACGCCGCCGGAGTTCTCCGCCACGTTGCCGCCGATGGTGCAGGCGATCTGCGAAGAGGGATCCGGCGCGTAGTAGAAGTCGGCGTGCTCCACCGCCTTGGTGATGCCCAGGTTGGTGACACCAGGCTGCACCGTGGCGCAGCGGTTCTCCAGGTCCACCTCGAGGATGCGGTTGAACTTGCCCAGCCCCAGCAGCACGCCGTCGGCCAGCGGCAGCGCGCCACCCGACAGCGAGGTGCCGGCGCCGCGCGGTACCACACGCACGCCGTTCTCGTAGCAGTACTTAAGGATGCGCGAGACCTGCTCGGTGGTCTGCGGCAGCACCACGATCATCGGCGGCTGGCGATAGGCGGTCAGGCCATCGGTCTCGTAGGCCTTCAGCTCCTCGGCCGCGGTGATCACGCCCTCGCCCGGCACGATGACCGACAGCGCCGTGGCGATCTCCGCCCGGCGGGCCAGGACCTCCTCAAGCGGCGCGGGCATCTTCAGGGACATGGTCTCTCCCGCCCTCGGCAGTCCCCCCTCTCCCGCATTTGGCGGGAGAGGGCCGGGGTGAGGGCCCTTGGTTGTTGTCGCACGGCCAAGGAAGCCGACCGACCGCCCCTCACCCTACCCTCTCCCCCCACAAGGGGGAGAGGGTAAATGCCGACCAGGCGCCACGCGCGCAAACCAAAGGGGTCGGCACCCCGTTGTCCGGGAGGCCGACCCCTTGGGTCTCCGCACAAGGGAGAACCGCGCCGCCGGACCAGCCGGCGGCCGGCGCCACTCAGCCCTGGCGGGCCTTGAAGCGCGGGTTCTTCTTGTTGATGACGTAGACCCGACCCTTGCGACGGACGATGCGGCAGTCCTTGTCGCGCGTCTTGGCCGACTTCAGCGAGTTGGTGACCTTCATGGACCTGATCCCAGAAAACGAGGCCGGGCGACCCTGGCGGCCGCCCGTTACGAGGCCGGGAACCTATGAGGGGCGGGGGCGCCTGTCAAGCAGCTCGCCCCGGCCCGCCGCGGGGCGCTACTGATTGGTCCCCGACACCCGCCCGGCGCTGAGCGAGCCCGGGTTCCAGTCCGGCCCTTCCGACTCCACCCGCACATTGCTGGCGCAGGGTTTGCCGGCCGGGGAGGTCACCACCTCGAAGGCCACCCGGGTGCCGGCGCGAAACGTGCGGTAGCCGTCGCCCGGAATGCCGGAAAAGCGCAGGAAGTGGCGCTCGCCGTCGTCGGCCAGCAGCATGCCATAGCCGTCGTCGAGCGAGAACCACTCGACCTGGCCGCGCTTCACCGGCCGGCCCTGCTGGCCTAGCGGCCGTTCCGCCGCCCAGTATTCGGCCGGCGGGGCCACCGCCAGCACCTCGGGCCGGGCATAGGCCTCGTAGCGGTAGTTGCGCTTGGTCGCCATGCAGGCGCGCAGGTCCTGGCGCAGCTCCTCCAGGGTCGGGCGGGCGACGAAGAACCAACCGTCGTAGCGGCTGTGGATCGTCAGGTCGGGCCGCAGCACGAAGGTCGTCGGGCGGGCGCAGCCGGGATACTCCTCCTCGGTGTCGTCGCGGATGCCCAGCAGGTCGATGGCCTGGCGCTTTTCGTCCGACAGGAAGGGCCAGGCGGCGCCCAGGCCATAGCGGTAGGCGCCGCAGACAGTCGGCGCATCGGCCGAGACGGTGACAAGCTTGCAGTAGTTCACCGCCAGCTCCTCCTGAAACTGCACCATCTTGCGCATTTGCGCGCCGTCGCGGGTGCAGAAGAAGCCGCGGTAGAACACCACGATGGCCGGGAAGCCATCGGTCCAGCCCATGACCTCGTCATAGGGCGTCGGCGCCATGAAGCGCGACAGCCGGAAGGGCCGCCCGCGGTTGTCCGGCAGCTCGAGGTCTGGGAAGCGGTCGCCCATCTGATAGTTCGGCATCAGACTACACTCCTACCTGCTGCGACCCCTGCCTGGCCGGTCGGCCCAGATCGCCTTCCATAATTGTAGCCAAAATGAAATAGCTTGCCCGGCCAGCCGCCGCGAACTGGTGCAATTGTCATACACCGGTACCTTCGTACTGGGATCGGGTCGAGGGATCCAAAAACATGCGAATCGGGACGTTCGGCACCGGCCTGCTGGGGCTGCTGGCGCTGTCGGCTGGCGCCTCGGCGCAGGAATACAAAGCTTCGCTGGGCCAGATCAAGGTCACGCCGACGATCCACCAAACGATCAGCGATGGCAGCGGCGTGACCGTCGCGGTGTTCGACGGCCTGGTCGACGACACCCATCCCGAACTGGCCGGGCGCGTCGACTCCATCGGCTACAACGGCGGCGTCTACAACGACTTCGCCGACCACGGCACCCACGTCGCCGGCATCATCGCCGCCGCGGCCAACGGCGCCGGCATGGTGGGTGTGGCGCCAGGCGCCAACATCCTGAACGTCGCGGTGTTCGACGACCACGGCTGGGTCGCCGACAACGCGGCGAAGAACGGCCTGCTCTACGCAGTGGATCACGGCGCCACCATCGTCAACATGAGCTATGGACCGACGGCGCCCAAGGGCGATGTCTTCCTTAACGGCGAGCTGGCGGTGTTCAAGAGCTTCGCCAACGACCTGGTGATCGTGCGCGCCGCCGGCAACAGCGGCGCCAACGCGCTGAGCGAGTCCTTCGTCGGCAATCCACAGACCGACCTGGACAACCTGCTGATCGTCGGCAGCGTCGATTCGAACAACAAGATCTCCAGCTTCTCCAACAAGCCGGGCAACGCCTGCTTCCTGGTCAACGGCAAGTGCAGCGAGAAGAACAAGCTGAAGTACTACTGGATCGTCGCCCCGGGGCGCTCGATCTATTCGACCCTGCCCGATGGCAGCTACGGCACCATGAGCGGCACCTCGATGGCGACGCCGGCGGTGGCCGGCGCCGCGGCGCTGCTGCAGTCCGAGTGGCCCTTCCTGAAGGACGATCCGGGCAAGACGGCGCAGATCCTCAAGACCACCGCCACCGACCTTGGCACCAAGGGCGTCGACGCGGTCTACGGCTACGGCCTGCTGAACGTCACCAAGGCGCTGCAGCCGGTCGGCACCACCTCGATCGCCACTGGCAGCACGGTGAAGAGCGGCACCTCGTCCAGCCTGAGCGGCGTCACCTTCACCTCCACCGTGGCCGACACCCGCTCGGTGCAGACCGCCTTCCGCAACCTCGTGGTGTTCGACCAGTTCGGCCGCGACTTTGGCGTCAGCCTGGGCGTGACGCAGCCGCAGAGTGACGCCAACGCGATGCTGGGCCGCCTGGGCGGCTTGGGCCTGGCACTGCAGCCGGGCAGTGACCCACTGCTGCTCGGCACGCTGTCGCTGGGCTTCACCGCCGGCGGCGGCCTCGACGGCACAGTGCTGAACCAGATGGACCTGCAGCGCGGTGGCTTCGGACTCACCTTGGGCTGGGGCGCGCCGCTGGGCGCCGCCGCGACGCTGCTGTCACCGGCCGGCGACGACCCGCGCGGCCTGCTGCGCCGCGAGATTGGCCTGGGCCTTGGCCCGCTGGCCGAGGACCTGCAGCAGAGCACCTTTGCCAGCGGCAGTGTCCAGTTGAGCGACCAGCTGACCCTGGCCGGCTTCTACGCCACCAGCAGCACGCTGGGCAGCGATGCGGCAAGCGATCCGGCCGCCGCGCTGGGCCAGGACCAAGGCAACGCCGTCAGTCTGATGGGCGCCCGGCTCGGCTGGCAGGTCGCCGACGGCCTGGTGCTGGGGCTGTTGTGGAGCCAGCTGGGCGAAAGCGGCCAGCTGCTGGGCGGCGACAGCAGCGGCGCGCTGGCCATGGCCGACCAGGCGCGCACCGACCTGGTGGGCCTTAGCGTCGCCTACCAGTTCGACCAGGACCTGTCGCTCTTCGCCTTCTACCAGGAGGGCCTGACCCGCGCCGACGCCGGCAGCGAGTCGCTGTTCGGCGATACCAACGACTGGCGCTCGCGCCGCTTCGGCCTGACGCTGGGCTGGCAGAATGCCTTCGATGCCGGCGACCGGCTGGAGCTCTCCTTCGTCCGGCCGCTCGGCGTGATCGACGGCAGCGGCACGGCGCGCGTCCCGGTCGGCCGCACGCTGGACGGCAAGGTGATCTACGATACCGAGAGCTTCAGCGTCGCCAGCGATGCCCAGCCGCTCGACGTCGGCGTCACCTGGCTGGGCGCGCGTGACGAGTGGGCGCCGGGTCGGCCGCTGGCCTATGGCGTCTCGCTCGGCTGGTCGAGCGACGACGTCGCCAGTGATCGCGGCGATGCCAGCCTGCTGTTCGCGCTGCAGGCCAAGTTCTAGACCTCAGCGCGCGCCCAGAACTGATACATCGTGGCGAAGCTCTCGGGCTTCTCGCGCTCGTAGTTGTCCCACGCGGCAAGGTCGCGTTCGCGGCCGGGGAAGCAGCGGCGGAAATCGCCCGCCAGCGCCGTGTCCACCAGTTCGAAGCCGAGGAACTCCAGCCCGCACCCGGCCAGCAGCGCCGCCAGCTCCGGCGGGGTGTAGCTGGTCTCCTGCACATGCAGCACCAGATCGCGCAGGCCATCGAGGCTCTGGAAATCCAGCAGGCGCGTCACCGGCGTCGCGGCGTGCTCGGGCGGCAGCGCCAGCAAAACCTGGCGCACGCGGCGCAGTCCGGCCGCGGTCATGGGCTCGGCCAGGCGGGCCGCCACCTCGCGTGCCGCCTGGATCGCCCGGCGGCCACGCGTGGCATAGAGGCCCAGCTTCATCACCCCGCCGTCGGCCAGCAGGGATTTCAGCACCGCCAGGCCGGCCGCCGGATCGGCCAGGTGATGCAGCACGCCGGAGCATTCGATCAGGTCGAAGCGCTGCGGCAGTTCGCCCAGCGCCAGCAGGTCGGCCTCGGCGAAGCGGATGTTGCCGGCGCCCAGCGCCTCGGCCTGCTGCGCGGCATAGCCCAGCGCGACCCGGCTGAGATCGATCGCCAGCACCTCGGCCCCGGCATAGCGCGCGGCGACGCGCAGCGCGTGCGCGCCGGTGCCGCAGCCGGCGACCAGCACGCGCAGCGGCTGGCGGTCCGGCGGTGGCGGTAGCGCGGGGAACAGGCCGCGCAGCACCCCGGGCAGCGGGCGCGCCGTCTGGCGGGTGACGCCGATCCAGCGCGGATAGGGATTGGCCTCGTACTGCTGCTTGACCCGGCGGCTGGTGTCGCCAGCCAGTGGCGTCAGGCTGGGCAGCGCCGCCGCCAGCGCTGCCTGGCGCGCCGGCGCCGCCACTAGGCGGTGGTGCAGCCGCGCCAGCTCCTCGTCCGCCGGCACGGCCAGGCTGGCCGCCCAGTCGGGCAGCGGGCGAAAGGTCGCCAGCAGCAGCAGCTCGCGGTTCCAGGCAGCTGGCGGAGCGACCTCCAGACGCTGCGCCAGCGCGGCGACGGCGGCGGTTTCCGCAGCGCTTTCGGCCCAGGCGTGGCCACCCAGGCTCGCCTGCGCCGCCAGCGGCAGCAGCGCCTCGGTCGACAGCGGCTCGCCCAGCAGTGCGGCACGGCGCAGCGCGGTCAGGCCGGCCTCCAAGGCCGGCTCGGCCAGCAAGGCACGCCGCAGCAGGGCGCGGCCGAGCGGCCGGGCCAGCGCCGCCTCGGCGCCGTCAGGCGCCACCAGCGAGGCAACGGTCGGGGCGATCTCCTGCGGGTCGAGGTCGGGCGCCTCGAGCAGCGCCAGCAGCGCTGCCTCGACCAGCGGGCTGGCCTCGGTCAGGCGCACGCCGGCGAAACCGCGCGCCAGCGCCAGGCGCACCTGGTGCAGCGCCGGCGCCAGGCGCCAGGCGGCAAGGCGCAGGGTCAAGGCATCCAGCGGCCGCCCGGCGGCGGCCAGCGCCTCGGCCAGGGCCAGCGGCACCTGCGGATCCTGCGGCGCCGCGGCGCGGGCCTGCTGCGCCAGGCGTGGCGCCTCGGCCCAGCGGCCGGCCCGGATCGCGGCCAGCGCCGCCGCCAGCGGGGCCGGGTCGCTCATGACAGCGGCCTGACCTCGCGGCGCGAGACGATGCGGAAGCGCCAGGCCAGCGCGATGGCCGCCAGCAGATAGCCCAGCATGTTGCCAAGCAGCAGCCCCTCGGCGCCCCAGCCGTGGCGATAGCCCAGGAAGTAGGCGGTGGGCACGCCGATCATCCAATAGGCGACGATGTAGACTGCCAGCGGCCGGAAGACATCGCCGCCGGCGCGCAACGCGCCCTGCATGACGTTGTGCGCGCCGTCCAGCACCACCATGCCGCCGACGATCGCCAGGCTGGCGGTGGCCACCACCAATACCGCCGGGTCGTCGGTGTAGATGCCGGTCAGCGGCCCACGGAACAGAATGATCAGGCCGCCGATCACCAGTTGCAGGGTCAGCACCAGGCCGAGGCCGAGCCAGCCGGCCTGCGCCCGGCCGTGGCGGTCACCGCGGCCCACCGCGTTGGCGGTGCGCACGCCCGTCGCCGTCGCCAGGCCAATCGACAGCATGAAGACGAAGCCGATCACGTTGTTGCAGATCTGATAGGTCGCCGCCGAGGTGGCGCCGATCCAGCCGGCCATGGTCTGCACATAGGCCAGGGCGGCGGTCTGGATGCCGATCGACAGCGCCAGCGGCAGGCCAAAGCGGAGCTGCAGCTTGGCCACCTTCAGCGGCAGGCCGCCGGACAGGCGGACGCCAAAGGCGGCGCGGTCGCGCATCAGCACCAGCACATAGAACAGCGCGGCGCCCAGCATCAGCCAGCGGATGATGGTGGTGGACAGCGTGGCGCCGGCGGCGCCCATGGCGGGGAAACCCCAGTGGCCCTCGATCAGCAGCCAGTTGAGCCCCAGCTTCACGCCGTTGGCGCTGAGCGTGATGACCATGCCGACCTGCGGCCGGCCGGTGCCCTCCAGGAAGTTCGTGGTGGCCAGGAACATGAACATCGCCGGCATGCCCCAGCCGAACATGCGCAGCGCCTCGCCGGCCGGCTGCGCCAGCTCCGGCGCCTGCCCCAGGGCCAGCAGGATCTGCGGCCCCAGCGCCATGACCAGGCCCTCCAACGCACCCAGGCCGCAGCCGATGACCAGCGCGGTGCGCCAGATGGCGCCGACCTCGTGCTGCCGCCCGCCACCCACCGCCTGGGCCGACAGGATGGTGGTCGAGGCCATCAGGCCGATGCCCAGCACCAGCAGGGCGACATGTGGCCCCGAGGCCAGGCCGTAGTAGGCCAGCATGTCAGTGGAGGTATGGCCCAGCATGATGGTGTCGATGGTCACCATGATGACCAGCCCGGCACGCGCGATCATCACCGGGATGGCGAGCTTCAGGGTGCGGCGGATGTTCTCGCCGAGCGACAGTGTGGAGGGCAGCGGCGGCTGGGAGGTCACGGACATGGCGGCGGCTTATAGCACGCCCCTCCCGGCCGCCGGACCGGCGGAAAACGCAACCCGCCGCCAACCTGGCCAGCCGACCCGGCGGCCTGTCGCAAAGCGGCAAGCTTCGACCGTCTGGGCGCTAGCCGCTGATGCCGCCAGGCCCCCTACTCTCCCGGGTAGGGTCGCCGGGGCACAAACGGCGCCGCTTGGGGTCAGGACAGCATGCAACGCCCGGTCGACGTCGTCATCGCCGACAAGAATCCCCTGGTGCTTTCGGGGCTGAAGCAGCTTTTCGCCGCCGACAAGCGCTTCCGCGTCGTCGCCACGGCGACTGACGGCGAGCGCTTCCTGTCGGCGGTCGAGCGCCTGCCCTTCGATGTCGGCATCATCGGCTGGGTCATGCCCTACGTCGACGGCGCCGGCATCCTGAAGCGGCTGCGCGACGTGCCGCCGCCCGACGAGGGCCCCTGCCCGCGCATCGTGGTCTATACCGGCGCGCCGGACGCCGACATTCCGCGCCAGGTCATGGCGCTGGGCGGCGCCGCCTTCGTCACCAAGAAGGACCAGCCCGAACGCCTGCTGGAGGTCGTCGCCGCGGTGGCCGGCGGGCAGATGATCTTTCCCATGCTGGACGTGCGCCAGCTCTACGACGATCCCATGACCCGCCTGACCCCGCGCGAACGCGACATGCTGGAGCAGCTGTCCGACGGCGCCAGCAATGGGCAGATCGCCAAGCGCCTGGCGGTCTCGGTCAACACGGTGAAGTTCCACCTGAAGAATCTCTACGAGAAGTGCCAGGTGCGGAACCGGGCGCAGGCCGTCGCCTTCTATCTCAACGCCCGGCACCGCGCGCAATGAGGCGCGAAGCCAGCCAGCCGGGCGACAGCGATCTCTTCGCCGCGGCGCCGGCCGAGACGCTGCTGGCGGTCACCGAATCAGCCGCCATCGCGCAGACCGCGCCGCAGCTGGACAGCGAGGAGCAACGCCTGCAGGCCGCCGTCGAGGCGATGCATGAAAGCTTGCTGGCCAATGGCCTGCGCGGCCGCCTGGTGGCCGGCAAGGGCCTGGGTGTGAAGCTGGGGCGGCTCTACACCGGCGAGCGCCTGACCGGCACGCTGGAGCTGCCGGCGCTCGACCTCGCGGTCGACCCGGTGGAGGGCACCTCCTTCGCCGGCGCGGGTGGCGAGGCCATCGCCGTGCTGGCCGCCACCACCGAGGGCGCCTTCCTCGACCCCGGCCCCGGCTTCTATATGGAGAAGCTGGTGGCCCCGCCGGCCGCCGCCGGGCACCTGGACCCGGCCAAGCCGCTGGCCGGCCGCCTGGCCGACCTGGCCGCCGCGCTGGACAAGCCGGTGCGGGCCTTGACCATCGCCGTGTTGGAAAAGCCGCGGCATCGCCTGCTGATCGAACAGCTGCGCGCCGCCGGGGTGCAGGTGCGCCTGTCCCCAGCCGGCGACGTCTCGCTGGCGCTGCAAGCGCTGCTACCGGAGGAGCCGCTGGATGCGCTGATGGGTACCGGTGGCTTCGCCGAGGGGCTGATGGCGGCGACGGCGGCGCGCGCCGTCGGCGGCGCCTTCTTCGGCCGCTTCGATCCGCAGCTGCAGAGCGAACGCCTGGCCCTGGCCAAGGCCGGCATCGATACGCGGCGCTGGTACGGCTTGGCCGAGCTGGTGCGCGCACCCCAGACACTGTTCCTCGCCACCGGCATTCGCCCCGGTTGGCTGGGCGGCGTGGAGCGCGGTCCGGGCTGGCTGCGCACCTGTTCTTTCGCGCTGACCGGCCCGGGCGGCGAACGCACCCGGCTGATCCGCGTACGCCCCTGGCGCGAGGCCGCCTGATGCTGAACCAGGGGCAGCGGGCCGCCGTCCTCGGCATCGTCGGCAACTCGGCCGCTGGCAAGACCACATTGGCGCAGGGCCTGGCCGATATCATCGGGCGCGAGCGCTGCGCGCTGATCTGCGCCGACGACTACCACCGCTTCAGCCGGCAGGAACGCCTGACGCAGGGCATCTCGCCGGCCGATCCGCGCAACAACCACCTCGACATCCTGGAGCAGCACCTCTGGACGCTGCGCACCGGCAAGCCGATCCTGAAGCCGGTCTACGACCACGCCACCGGCCAGCTCACCCGCCCGGAGTACGTCGAGCCCAAGCCCTACGTACTGGTCGAGGGGCTGCTTTGCTACGACACCCGCGGCCTGCGCGACTGCTTCGACATCAAACTGTACCTCGAGCCCGACGAGCGCCTGCGCGAGCGCTGGAAGCTGGAACGCGACGTGCTGGCGCGCGGCTACGCGGTGGACGAGGCGCGCCGGCTGCTGACCCGCTCGAAGCGCGACGGCACGCATTTCATCCTGCCGCAGCGCCTGTTCGCCGACATCGTCATCGCTTTCTTCCACGACCATCCTGAGCAGCCGGAAGCCGACAGCGAGCTGTCGGTGCGCCACATCCTGCGCCCGACACTGCCGCACCCCGACATCACGCCGCTGCTGGAACCCAACGTGCGCAACGGCCTGTCGCTGGAGCTGTCGCGCGACCACGACGGCAAGCCAGTTGACCTGCTGGAGATCGAGGGCGGCATCGGCCCGCGCGATGCGCGCCGCCTGGAGGACCTGCTCTGGCTACTGCTGCCCGAGACCTCGGCCGTGCGCACCCGCTTCGGCGAGATCTCCGCCGGGCGCAAGGCCAAGCTGCTGAGCCACCCGCTGGCGCTGTCCGAGCTGCTGATCGCCTATCACCTGGAGATGGCGGCGGAGGAGATGCGACGCGCCACGGCGCCGCTAGCGGGGAAATAGGGCGGGCATGAAAAGCCCCTCTCCCGCAAAGCGGGGGAGGGGTTGGGGAGGGGGTGGTGCCAGGAGTGCTCGACCGTCGACACCCCCTCCCCGACCCTCCCCCACGCTACGCGCGGGAGAGGGGGAAAGTGGCGCCGTGCCGCCGCCTCAGGCCGGCGTGCCGATCTGGGTGCGGCGCAGGTGGCGGCGGTACTTGCGATCGAAGTTGGTGCGGGCGTGCTGGAACTGCAGGTTGTCCCACACCACCAGGTCGCCAGCCTCCCAGCGGTGGCTGTAGATCACCTCGGGCTTGTTGATGTGGGTGGCGAGTTCCATCGCCAGGTCGATGCCCTTCTGGTGGTCCCAGCCGACGATGCGGTCGAAGTGGCGCGGGCTGCAGAACAGCAGCGTCTCGCCGGTCACCGGGTGCTGCATGACGATGGGATGCTGCGCGGTCGGCATGCCGGGGCGCGGGTCCGGCCCCGGGATCGGTATGTGCTTGGTCTGGTCGGGATAGGTGTGGACGATCTGCAGGTCGGCGATGCGCTTGCTGACCTCCTTGGGTAGCAGGTCGTAGGCCTTGCCGACGTCGGCGAAGAGCGTCTCGCCACCAGCGCCCGGCGGCGGCACCTCGATGGCGTGCAGCATGATGCCGCGCAGCGGATCGGGCGACCAGGAGTGGTCACAGTGGAAGGCCAGCTCGCCGTGCGGCGTCAGCGATCCCGCCTGTACGTTGCCAACGTACATCTGCGCGCCGTACTCGCCCTCGTCGGAGATCGGGCCGAATATCTCGGCGAAGGCCTTCTGCTGCTCCTCGTCGAGTTTCTGGCTCTTCAGGATCAGGATGCCGTGCTTATGCCACTGCTGGCGCAGAAAGGTTTTCTGCTCCGCCGTCAGCTTGGTGGCGTCGAGGCCGCGCACCACGGCCCCCTTCAGGCTGCCGAGCGGCTCGACGCTGACACGGCTGGCAATATCGGTGCTCATCGGTGCGCTTCCTCCATGATAATGCGCGTTGGTCGGGTGGCGCCCTGCGGCGCTCGTTGATCAGGGGTGGCCGCTACGAACGCGGCCCTCGGCGTCGACGTAGCGGCGCACATAGGGCAGCACGCTGTCGGGGATCGGCTTCTTCAGGTGGAAATAGGCGCGGTTGAGCAGCTGGCCGCGCAGCAGCTCTTCCGCCGCGTCGGGTGACTCGCTCTCCAGCGCCTGCAGGAACAGGCTGTTGTCGCGCACCGCGGTGCGAATGACCATCACCATGCGATAGTACAGCCGGATGGTGTTCCCCAGCACGGTCCAGGCCTGCAGGATGAAGGGGTTGCCGGCTTCCTCGCAGATGCCCTGGTGGAAGGCCCAGTGCAGGCCGATGAAGCCATCGCGATCCTCGCCGCCCACCGCCTGGCGCTGCTGCTCCAGCACGCCGCGCAGCCGCGCCAGCGACTGCGGGTCGCGCCGGGTCGCCACCAGCCGCGCTGCCGCGCCTTCGATCAGGCCGCGCAGCAGGCTCATGTGCTCGATGTCGTCGGCCCGCGGATTGGCGACGTAGGTGCCGCGATTCTTCTGGATCTCGATCAGGCCCTCGCGGCTCAGCGCGTGCAGCGCCTGGCGCAGGGTCGAGCGGCTGATGCCGAAGCGCTGCGAGACGTCGGCCTCGATCAGCCGCGTGCCGGACGGCAGCTGGCCCGAGAGAATGGCCTCCCGCAGCTGCTTGGCGGCCACCTCGGCGAGGCTCGCCGGCCGCTCCATGGTCAGGACGAAGTCCGATCCCAGCACGCTCATGAACTCTTCCGGCATGGCCTCCCCCGTAGGTGTCGATGCGGCGGGAGCCTAGCGCGAAACCCTCGTTGACAGGACGCGGACCCTACCATAGCTTCCGTCCGACAGTCTACGGTCGACTGTTGAACAATCCAAAGAGGCTGCTGGCCCGCGAGGACATGGCGGCCCGACCAACGGGAAAGGGAACGCTATGTCCGGAAACAAATTCCTTGACAGGTTCATGAGCTTCGCTGTCGCGGGCAGCCTGCTGGCGGCGACCGCCGCCGGGGCCGCCGCGGAGACCCGCGTGCTGCGCCTGGGCCATCCCGAGGCGCCGACCCACCCGCACCAGGTGGCGGCGGAGGTCTTCGCCGACCTGGTGTCCAAGGGCACCAACGGCGAGCTGACCATCGAGATCTACGGCCAGAACCAGATCGGCGGCCAGAAAGAGATCGTGCAGGGCCTGCGCACCGGTTCGATCGACTGCGGCATCGTCTCGGCCGGCTTCCTGGCCAGCAACTTCCCGCGCAGCCAGTTGCTCGACCTGCCCTTCCTCTTCTCCAACCCCGCCGTGGCGGCCAAGCTGCTGGACGGCGAGGTCGGCGCGGCGCTGAACGCCGACCTGGCGGCCGCCGGCATCAAGGGACTGGGCTGGGGCTGGGGCGGCTATCGCAACATGGAGACGGTCTCCACCCCGGTCGCCAAGCCGGCCGACCTGGCCGGCCTGCGCATCCGCATCCAGGACAGCCCGCTGTTCGCCGCCATGTTCAAGGCGGTCAATGCCATCCCGACGCCAGTGGCCTGGGCGGAGACCTACACGGCCCTGCAGCAGGGCCTGGTCGACGGCCTTGAGGTGCCGCTGGTCTCGATCCACGCCAACAAGATGTACGAGGTCACCAAGTACGTCTCGCTGACCCAGCACAGCTACAACGCCCAGCCCATCATGATGAGCCTGGCGGTGTTCGAATCGCTGACGCCGGAGCAGCAGAAGGTCGTGGTCGATGCCGGCCAGCAGGCCGCGGTGGCCATGCGCAACGCGGTGGCCGATCGCGAGGACAAGATGCGCGCCGACCTGAAGGCGGAGGGCATGGAGTTCGTCGAAGTCGACCTGCCGGCTTTCCAGGCCGCCATGGCGCCGGTCTATGAGCAGTTCCGGCCGATCGTCGGCAGCGACCTGCTCGATCTCTCGATTGCCGCCGCCAAGGCCAACTGACGCCTGTCGTAGACTGGGAAGCGGCCGGCAGCTGGGCTGCCGGCCGCGTCCACCCGAACATTCCTCCAAAGATCCAAGGACCGCCCATGTCGCTCAGCGTCGGTTATCTCGGTTTCGGCGAGATCGGCTTTGCCCTGGCCAAGGGCATGCAGGCCGCCGGGGCCAGCCCGCTGGTCGCCTTCGACCGCCAGGCCAAGGACGGCCCGCTGGCCGACGTGGTCAGCGGCCGGGCGCAGAAGCTCGGCATCCCGATCAGCGACGACGCCGCCATCCTGGCCGACTGCGAGGTGGTGCTGTCGGCGGTGACGCCGATGGCCGCGGTGGCCGCCGCCAAGGCCTTCGCCCCACATGCCCGCAAGGGGCAGTACTTCCTCGACGTCAATTCCAGCGCACCGACCATGAAGCAGGAAATCGATGCCCTGCTCCGCCCCAAGGGCGTGCAGGTGGTCGACGCCTCGATGAGCGGCACCGGCGTGCACATCCGCGGCCACAAGGGGCTCTATATCTACATGAGCGGCCCGGACTCACAGGCGCTCTACGACAAGCTGCAGCCCTACGACCTGGAGATGAAGGTGCTGGGCGGCAAGATCGGCGCCGCCTCGGCGCTGAAGATGGTGCGCGGCGTCATGATGAAGGGCGTCGAGGGCCTGATGGTCGAGATGCTGCTGACCGCCGAGCGCTTCGGCGTCGGCGCCGAGGTGCTGGCCTCGGTGGTGCAGGCGATGGACGACGAGTCCTTCAACGACTTCGGCGCCTTCCTGGTGAAGAGCCACATGATCCATTCCGGCCGGCGCGGCGACGAGCTGTCGCTGATCCGCGAGACCGTGGTGGCCGCCGGCATCGATCCGGTGATGACCGACGCCGCATTGGCGCTGTACCGCCGCGACACCGCGTCCGGCGTCGCCGATACCTTCCACGGCGAGATGCCCAAGACCTGGCAGGAGGCGATTGCCGAGCTGAGCCGGCGCCTGCCGGCCAAGAGCTAGGCTGCCATGGCGGGGGACAGCGCGCCGCGGGGGCGGCTGGCGGCGATACACGGCGGGCTCATGCGGGTCGAAGGCCTGTTGGGTGTGCTGGTGAAGTGGCTGCTGGTGGTGATCGTCGCCGCCATGGTGCTGATCGTCGTACTGCAGGTGGTGGCGCGCTTCCTGCTGATCCCGATCATCTGGACCTCGGAAGCGACGCAGAATCTGATGATCTGGCTGACCTTCCTGGGTGGCGCCGCGGCCTTCGCGCATGGCGAGCATATTGCCGTGGAGCTGCTGGTGACACGGTTGCGGCCGCGGCTGCGCGCCGCGGTCGGCATCTTCACCCACCTGCTGCTGGTCGCCTTCTTCGCCTGCTTCGCGGTCTACGGCTGGCGCCTGGCGCTGATCAACGCCTCGGCCACCGGCTACACCATGGACATCAGCCAGTTCTACGTCACGCTGGCGGTGCCGGTCGGCATGGGGCTGGTAAGCTTCACCGCCCTCTGCCGCATCGTCGGCATCCTGGCCGGCATCGCCTCGCCGCACGCCGGCCCGGTAGAGGCCGCGACGTGATCACGCTGGGCGTCACCTTCGCCATCCTGCTCATGCTGGGCCTGCCGATCTCGCTGGCCATGGGCATGAGCACGCTGGTCTTCCTGCTGCAGGCCGGCACCACGCCCTCGATCCTGGTGGAAACCGCGATCTCGGCCAGCGGTAACTTCATCCTGACCGCCATTCCCTTCTTCGTGCTGGCCGGCCACCTAATGAACGAGGGCGGCATCACCCTGCGCCTGGTGAACTTCTCGCAGGCCATCGTCGGTCACCTGCGCGGCGGCCTGGGCCACGTCAACGTGCTGACCAACATGGTGATGGCGGGGGTCAGCGGCTCGGCCGCGGCCGACTGCGCCGCCGTCGGCTCGGTGCTGATCCCCAGCATGAAGCGCGAGGGCTACAAGGCCAGCTTCTCCGCCGCGTTGACCGCCGGCGCCTCGGCCGTCGGACCGATCATCCCGCCCTCGATCCCCATGGTGATTTATGGCGCCAGCGCCAACACCTCGATCGGCAAGCTGTTGCTGGCCGGCCTGATTCCCGGCGTCCTGCTGGGCCTGGCGCTGATGGCCTATGTCGTCTTCTACAGCCACCGCCACGGCCTGCCACGACGCGCGCGCGCGTCCCGCCGCGTGCTGCTGCGCTCCATCCTGGACGGCAGTCTGGCGCTGCTGATGCCGGTGATCATCGTCGGCGGCATCATCGGCGGGCGTTTCACCCCGACCGAGGCGGCGGCCATCGCCGCGCTCTATGCCCTGCTGGTAGGCGCCTTCGTCTACAAGGAGATTCGCTTCAGCCGCCTGCCGGCGATCCTCTATCACACCGCGCGCACCACCGGCGTGGTGATGATCATCGTCGCGCTGGCCAGCAGCGTCGCCTGGGTGCTGACCACGCAGCAGACCGCCGCCATGCTGGCCAAGCTGATGCTGTCGATCAGCAGCGACCCGCTGGTCTTCCTGCTGCTGGTGAACGTCGTGCTGCTGGTCGTCGGCATGCTGCTGGAGACCGCCTCGGCGATCATCGTCTTCACGCCGATCCTGCTGCCGGTGGCGCACCAGATGGGCATCGACCCGATCCACTTCGGCATCATCATGGTGCTGAACCTGACCATCGGCCTGATGACGCCGCCGGTCGGCATCTGCCTCTACATCGTCTGCAGCATCAGCAAGCTGCCGCTGGAAGCAATGGTGCGCGCCGTGCTGCCCTTCCTGGCAGTGGCCATCGGCGTGCTGCTGCTGGTGACCTATGTCGAAGACCTCTCCCTGTGGCTGCCGCGCCTGCTGCGCTAGGGACCGACAAGAAGGAGCGTTGCGCCATGACTGACAGCAAGACCGCGGGCTATCGCCCGCCGCCCGGGGCCTGCGACTGCCATGCCCATATCTTCGGGCCGGAGGCGCGCTATCCCTACACGGCGGAGCGTTCCTACACCCCGGCCGACGCCTCGCTGGAGAGCTACCTGGCACTGCTCGACCGCCTCGGCTTTCAGCGCGGCGTGATCGTGCAGCCCAGCGTCTATGGCACCGACAACCGCCGCACCGCCGACGCCGCCGCGGCGCTGCCAGCGCGGCTGCGCGCCGTGGCCGCCATCGATCCCGCCATCGACGAGGCGACGCTGGACCGCCTGCATGCCCAGGGCGTGCGTGGCGTGCGCCTCTCCAACATGGCCAAGGGCGGCGTCTCGCTGGACGCGCTGGAAGTGGTGGCCGGCCGCATTAAGCGCCTGGGCTGGCACATCGCGCTGATGCTGAACCGCGCCGGGCTGATCACCGAGATGAAAAGCCGGTTGCTCAAAGCCGAGGTGCCGCTGATCATCGACCACATCGCGCTGAACAAGGCGGCGGACGGCACCGCCAGCCCGGCCTTCCAGGACCTGCTGGACCTGGTCAAGGCCGGCAACACCTGGGTCAAGGTCTCGCACGCCTATGGCATCACCGCGACCGGCGCACCCTATGGCGACGTGGCGCCGCTGCCGCGCGCGCTGGTCGCCACCGACCCGACACGCGTGCTCTGGGGCACCGACTGGCCGCACCCCTCGCACCGCGACCACCCGCCGGACGACCGCGTGCTGCTGGACGCCCTCGCCGGCTGGATCACCGACGAGAGGCAGCGCCGCCAGATCCTGGTGGACAACCCCCTCGCCCTCTACGACTTCGCTTGATTGGAAAGGTAAGTACCGTGCTGGAACCCGTGATCTACACCGAGATTCCCCGCGCCGACGCCGCCCTGGTGGCCGAAGCCGCGACCTATGGCATCGCCGACTTGCACGAGGCGCTGGGCGGCGTCGGCGGCCGCATGCTGCTGATGAGCCCGCGCATGCGTCCGCTGGATCGCAGCAAGCGCATCGCCGGTCCGGCGGTCACCGCCTACAACTACCCGGGCGACAACCTGATGATCCACGCCGCGCTCTATCACGCGCAGGCCGGCGATGTGCTGGTCTTCACCAACGGCGGCGGCACGCAGGGCGCGCTGTGGGGTGATGTGGCCGCGACCTTCGCCAAGAAGAAGGGCATCGCCGCCGTGGTCGCCGATGGCGCCGTGCGCGACGTGGCGACGCTGGAGGCCATGGACTTCCCGACCTGGGCCACCGCCATCAGCCCGATGCACCCGGAAAAGCGCGGCCCCGGCGCGGTCAACGTGCCGCTGGTCTGCGACGGCGTGCTGGTCAATCCCGGCGACATCATCGTAGCCGACGCCGACGGCGTGCTGGTGCTGCCGCTGGAGTACCTGGAGCGCGCCGTCTCCGGCGCCCGCCAGCGCTCCGCCAAGGAGGTCGGCATCCGCGACCGCATCGCCAAAGGCGAAGTGCTCTACGACATCCTGGGCATGGGCAAGCTGGTGGAAGCCAGCGGCACCAAGGTGCACCAGACCAGCTGGGCCAAGGCGCAAGCGGCGAAATAGCCACCCTACCCGCTCCCTAAGCAAACCCTCTCCCATCGGGAGAGGGTGCGAGCGCAGCGAGCGGGTGAGGGGAAGCGTCGAAACTCCGCGCAGACTGGCAAGAGCGCGCTGCTATCGACCGCTTCCCCTCACCCGCCGCGCTGCCGCGCGGCGCCCTCTCCCGATGGGAGAGGGCTGATAAGGGTTTCAGCTCGCCAGCGGCGCTAGGCGGTCGGCGACCTCGGCGGCGCTGGCCGGGCGCTTCTTCGGCTTCTTTTCCAGCAGCTGGTCGACCAGGTCGCAGAGTTCCTTCGGCAGGTCGGGCCGCACCTTGCGCAGCGGCATTGGGTCCTGCTTGCGCAGCACGCGGATCGCCTGGTCGAGGTCGGGTGGGATGTCCAGCGGGCGCTTGCCGGTCAGCCATTCGTAGGCCATGACGCCCAGCGCGTAGAGGTCGGCGCGGGCGTCCGCCGCCTCGCCCTCGGCCTGCTCCGGCGCGGTGTACTCCAGGGTGCCGAGGTTGTCCTTGGCGACCTGGGCACGGCCCGGCACGTGGGCGATGCCGAAGTCGACCAGCACCGGCTGCCAACCGTTCTTGACGATGACGTTGCCGGGCTTCAGGTCGCGGTGCACCACGCCGGCGCGGTGCAGCGCGTCCAGCGCCTGCGCCATGCGCAGCAGATAGGGCGCCACCTCGGCGGCGCCCTTGGCGCCCTCGCGCGTCATCACCTTGTGCAGGCCTTCGCCCTTGACCAGCTCCTGCACCACATAGAGGTCGCCGTTGGGCTCGGTGCCGACGTTGTAGACCCTGACCACGCCGGGGTGGCGGATCGAGGCGGCGGCCTCCAGCTCGGCCTTGGCCGACTGGATCAGGCGGTCGCGCTCGGCCGGGTCATAGAGCGCCGAAAGATGGATGCGCTTCAGCGCCACATCGCGCCCGGCCTGCAGGTCGAAGGCGTGGAACACCGTGCCGAAGGCGCCGGCGCCCAGGCGCGCGCGCTTCACATAGCCCTGCTCCTCGGCATCGCCGACGCGATCCAGCAGCGGGCGCGGTGCCTCCTCGATGTTGCTGGCCTTGACGTCGAGCTGCGCCAGCGCCTCCTTGATCGGCCGCACATAGCGCTGCAGCCCCTCGGCCATGGCGCCCTTCAGCGCGGCGAAGTAGCCGGCCTCGGCGCTCTTGGTCAGGCCCTTGAGGGCGCAGGCCTGGGCCAGCGCCATGCGGGTCTGGATCTCCAGGTCGGGCAGCCGCGCCTCGGTGAAGGCCTTGACCGCGCCTTCCAGCAGCGCCAGGCCGGGATGCTCGGTGGCGCTGCCGCGGTTTTGCGTCGCCAGCAACTGGCCCTCGGTGGCCGCCAGCGCGGCGCGCTCCAGCATATAGCCCTCGGCCGGCAGCTTGCCCTTGGCTTCGGCCACCGCGGCGGCCGCCGCCGCCACCTCGCCCCGCGCCAGCTGCACCAGCGCGATCTCGCGCAGCGACATGAGCTCGATGTCGAGGAAGCCGCCGGCCGCTGCCAGGCGCTTCGACTCGGTCAGTTCCTGCAGCGCGGCCTGGTAATCCTCCAGCCCGGCGTGGGCGCGCCCGGCGTCGTTCAGCAGCCGCGCCTCGGCGCGGTCGTTCTTCAGCTCGCGGATGATCGCGGTGTCGCGCTTGAAGAAGGCAATGGCATCGCGGAAGCGCCCCTGCTGCAGCGCCAGGCGCCCCAGGTTGCCGAGCGTGATGGCCTGGCCCTCGCGGTCGCCCAGCTCAGCCTTGTCGGCCAGCGACAGCGCATAGTGCAGCGCCGCCAGGTCAGCCAGGCCGCGCGAGGCCAGCACCATGCCCAGGGAGTCGTTGACCTGCGCTGTCCCCGGCAGGCATTCCAGCCGCTCGTAGATCTCCAGCGCGTCCAGCATGCGGTCGGTCGCCGGCTGCAGGCGGCGCAGCTGGTTCTCCGCCAGAGCGGCCAGATGGTTGGCGCGCGCCGCCAGCAGCGTGTCGCCGCCATTGACCGTTGCCTCGGCGGCGACGATCTCGTCGGCCAGCGCCAGCAGTGTCCGGGGGTCGAGGCGTCGCCGCAGGTCGAGGAAGCCGATTTCCAGCCGGCAGGAGGGAGTCGCCCCGGCCTCCCAGTCCGCCCGCGCCTCAGCCTCGCGGCCCAGCTGGGCGCGGATCAGGCCACGGGCGAAGCGGCCGGCGGCGTCGGCGCAGTCCAGCTCGGCAGCGGCCCGCGGGTCGCGGGCCAGCGCGTCATGGAAGGCCGCTGAAAAGGGTGTCGTCTCGATAAAGGGCATGCAGGACCGTCGGTTCGGGTTCGTTAGCTAGCGGGTCGCGTCGTTCAACGCGAACCGGCGCCGCCGTCCTGGCCGGGGTTGGAGGGCTTCTCCGGATCGCCGCCCTGGCCACCTGTGCCAGGGTGCGCGCCCTTGTCGGCCGCCTCCCGCAGCGCCTTGTCGCGCCGCTGCCGGGCCCGCTCTCGCGCCCGTCGTTCCCGCTCCAGGTCGATCACCTCGCCCATGCGCGTCGTCTCGCTTGCACCCCCTTGTCACTTTGTCGCGTTGTCACAAAGACGTCGCGATTTGCCGATGGGATGCTATGACCTAGCTTACTCTATCGTATCGCGTCCGCAACCGGCGGCGCGCAGCGGCATGGCACAGACGACGACACGCGGGAGAGCCCTGGCATGGTGAAGAAGATCCTGATCGGCCTGGGTGGCCTGGTTGTGTTGCTGGTTGCCGCCGCTTTCATCGTACCGATGGTGATCGACTGGAACGGCTACAAGGCAGAGGTCGCCGCCGCCGCCGAAAAGGCCACCGGGCGCAAGCTCACCATCACCGGCGACATCGAGGTGCAGCTGCTGCCTTCGCCCTCGCTCAGCGCCAAGGGCATCGCCTTCGACAACATCCAGGGCGGCAGCGACTCCGCCATGGCCTCGCTCGAGGAGGTGACGGTCAAGGTCGCGCTCTTCCCGCTGATCTCCGGCGACATCAAGGTCGAATCGGTGGTGCTGACCCGCCCGGTGATCCTGCTGGAGACCCTGGCCGATGGCCGCGCCAACTGGGAGATGACGCCGCCGGCCGGCGCTGGCGGCGCCGACTCCGGCGCCGGCGGCACCCCGGCGATCAGCCTGGATTCGCTGCGTATCGTCGACGGCACGGTGATCTGGCGCGACGGCGCCAGCGGCCAGGAGGAGCGCGTCGAGGCGCTGAACGCCGAGGTTTCCGCCGGTTCGCTGCAGGGCCCCTTCGCGCTGCAGGGCACCGCCAAGGTGCACGGCCTGGGCACCACGCTGGATCTGGCGGTGGGCAAGCTGGACGAAGGTGCCGTGCCGCCCTTGAAGCTGACCTTCGGCCTGCCCGACAGCGGCGCTACCGCCACGGTCGACGGCCGCATCACCGCCGGCGCGGCGCCCGGCTTCCAGGGCACCGTCACCGCCAAGGGCAGCAACCTGGCCGCGGCGCTGCAGCAGCTATCGGGCCAGGAGAACCTGCCGCCGCTGCTGGGCCAAGCCTTCGAGCTCTCCACCCACGTCACGGTCGACGACGTCGCCGCCAGGGCGGAGGAGCTGACCTTGGCGCTGGGCGACAGCCGTGGCAGCGGTAGCCTGGTCTACAATCTAGCGCCGGCGCCCAGCATCGACGCCAAGCTGACTTTCCCGCAGCTCGACCTCGATACGCTGCTGGCACAGGCCAAGGCACCCGGCGAAACGCCGCTCGCCACCGCCGGCGAGCCCGCCGAGGCGCCGACCACGCTGCTGCCGCCGGGCCTCACCGGCTCGATCGAGCTGGCGATCGGCGCGCTGACCTATAACGGCCAGCCGCTGAAGGACGTGTCGCTGGCGGCCGACATCAAGGACGACGTCGTCACGCTGCGCGACATCGCCATGGGCCTGCCCGGCCCCTCGACGCTGCAGCTCTCCGGCAAGGTGGCGCTGAAGGATGGCGCGCCGGCCTTCGACGGCAAGGTGGCGCTGGTCTCCGACAAGCTGCGCACCCTGCTGAGCTGGCTCGGCACCGACCTTGACCAGGTGCCGGCGGATCGCCTGGGGCACTTCGACTTCACCACCCAGGTGGCCGCCAGCGGCAGCCAGGTGGCGCTCACCAACCTGACCATGGCGCTGGATTCCACCAAAGCCAGCGGCGCGGTGAATGTCGCGCTGGGCCAGCGCCTGGGCATTGGCGCCGGACTGACCGTCGACAAGCTGAACGTCGATGCCTACCTGCCGCCGGCCGGCAACGCTGGCGGCAGCGGCGCGGCGGGTGGCAGCGGTGGCGGCCTCGATGCGCTCAAGGGCTTCGACGCCAACGTCGATCTGCGCATCGGCAGCCTGACCTATCAGGAGACCCAGGTTGGCGATATCCGCCTGGAGGGCACGCTGGCCAACGGCGTGATGATCTTCAAGCAGGCCAGGCTGGGCCAGGTGGCCGGCGGCAGCCTGAGCTACACCGGCAAGGTCGGCCTCGACGGCCCGACGCTGGACGGCACGCTGGAGGTGTCGACGAACGATCCGGCGAAACTGGCGCGGCTGGCCGGCATCGATCCGGCCACAGTGGCGCCGCTTGGCCCCTTCGGCCTGTCGGCGACCTTGAAGGGCACGCCGGCCAAGCTGGGCTTCAATGCCCGCCTCGACGCGCAGGGTGGCGACTTCAGCGCCGCCGGCACGCTGGAGCCCGATGGCCAGGGGCCGATGGTCTTCAACGTCACCGCCAAGCATCCCAACCTGGCCACGCTGGCCGCGGCCCTTGGCCAGGCCGGCGTGCTGCCGGCCGGCTTCGGCGGCATCGACGCCGCCGCCAAGGTGACCCTGGCGGGCAGCGACATCACGGTAGCCGACCTGAAGGGCCAGCTGGGTCCGCTGGCGATCGAGCAGGCCAACCTGCAGCTCGCCAACGCTGGCGCCCGGCCGAAGTTGACGGCCGACATCACCGCCGGCGTCATCGACCTCGCGGCCTTCGCCGGCCCGGGCGGCGACGGCAAGAAGACGAGCAGCAGCGGCGAGCGCTGGTCGAAGGACCCGCTGGGCCTGGAGGGGCTGCGCGACCTCGATGGCAGCGTCAAGATCAAGGCCAAGGCGCTGGTCGACGGCGGCACGCGGATCGACAACGCCACGCTCGACATGGTGCTGCAGGGCGGCCTGCTGACCCTGAATGCGCTGAACGGCACCGTGAACGGCGGCGCGCTGGCGGCCAATGGCCAGGTCGATGCGCGGCAGGAAACGCCGACCCTGGCGGCGGCCTTCCAGCTCAAGGGCATGAACCTGGCACCCTTCCTCGCCGGGGTGTTTCCGATCGGCGAGCCGGTCGGTACCGCCAGCGCCAGCGGGCAGCTGGCCAGTGCCGGCAACTCGGTCTACGCGCTGGTCGACAAGGTGGACGGCACGATCGACGCCAACGGTACCTTCAACCTGAAGACCGGTGGCCTCGGCTTCGTCGGCTCCAAGGGGCTGGAAATCGGCGGCAAGGTGCTGGAGGGCCTGCTGGGCAAGGAGGCCAAGGGCCTGGGCAAGGTGAAAAACGTCGCCGACGGCGCCGCCCTGCTGGTCGAGGCGCTGGCCGACCACGACTCACCTTTCACCGCGCAGATCCTGCTGACCGACGGCGTCGCCACGCTGCAGCGGGTGCAGATCAACGGCAAGGGGCTGACCGCGCAGGCCACCGGCACCGCCGACCTGATCCCCTTCACCGGCGACATCGTGCTGTCGATCCTGCTGAACGACAAGCCGAACGAGCCCTACTACATGGAGCAGCGCATCGGCCTGCTGGACGATCCGGCGCAGATCATCCGCACCGGCCTGCTGCTGGCCGGCGCGGCACCGGACGAGCTGCCCAGCGCCGACGCACCGAGCGTGATCGAGCAGATCCTGCCCGGCGCCGAAGGCGGCCTGCCCAAACCGGAGGACCTGGTGGAAAGCCTGACCGGCAAGTCCGGCGAAGCCCTGCCCGGCATCGGTGGCCTGGTCCAAGGCCTGACCGGCCAGGGCAGCAGCGACCAGCCGGCCGTCGAGGAACCGGCGAAACCCGAAGAGCCTGCCAAGGTCGAGGAACCGGCGAAGGTCGAGGAGCCGGCCAAGGTCGAGGAGCCCGCCAAGGTCGAGGAACCCGCCAAGGTCGAGGAGCCCGCCAAGGTCGAGGAGCCTGCCAAGGTTGAGGAGCCCGCCAAGGTCGAGGAACCCGCCAAGGTCGAGGAACCCGCCAAGGTCGAGGAACCCGCCAAGGTCGAGGAACCTGCCAAGGTCGAGGAACCTGCCAAGGTGGAGGAACCTGCCAAGGTGGAGGAACCTGCCAAGGTCGAGGAGCCGATCAAGAGTGCCGAGCCAACGACCGAGCAGCAGGCCGCCGAGCAACCGGCCGCGCCGGCTCCGGCCGCCCCTGCACCGGCCGAACCGGCACCAGCTGAATCGGCCGTGCCGGCCGAGACTGGTGCCGTGCTGCCCAAGCTGATCGACGAAGTCCTGAAGTAGCGCTGCGACTCCCTCTCCCGCGTCAGCGGGGGAGGGTTGGAGAGGGAGTGGCCTCCCTAAGCCGCTCGACCAGCCAGACGCGCACCGCGCTGGAGAGGTTATCTGCCTCCCCCGCCGCGACGCGGCCGCGATCAATCTCCGCCACCAGGGCGGCGAGCGACAGGCGGCGCGCCGCCGCCGTCTGCTTCAGCAGCTCCCAGAAAATCGGCTCCAGCGACAGGCTGGTGCGGTGGCGGTCGAGCGTGAGCGAGCGCTTGCGCAGGCTCATCGCTTCGGCTTCGGCTTTCGCTTGGCCGGTGTCGGCGCCAGCATCGCCTCGGGCCGCACCAGGCGGTCGAAGGTAGCGGCGTCGAGGAAGCCGAGCCGCAGGGCCGCCTGCTTCAGCGTCAGGTCCTCGGCCAGCGCCAGCTTGGCGACCTTGGCCGCCTTGTCGTAGCCGATCGCCGGATTGAGCGCCGTCACCAGCATCAGCGAGCGCTCGAGCAGCTGGGCGATGCGCCGGCGGTCCGGCTCGATCCCCGCGATGCAGTGTTCGCGGAAGGAGTCCGCCGCGTCGGCCAGCAGCCGCGCCGACCGCAGCAGGTTGGCGGCGATCATCGGCTTGAAGACGTTGAGCTGCAGATGCCCCAAGGCGGCGCCGACGGTCAGCGCCGCGTGGTTGCCCATCACCTGCGCCGCCACCATGGTCAGCGCCTCGGCCTGCGTCGGGTTCACCTTGCCCGGCATGATGGAGGAACCGGGCTCGTTCTCCGGCAGCCGCAGCTCGGCCAGGCCAGCGCGCGGGCCGCTGCCCAGCAGGCGCACATCGTTGCCGATCTTCATCAGCGCGACGGCCGCCTGCTCCAGCGCCGCCGAGGCACCGTGGATCGGCTCGTGCCCGGCCAGCGCGGCGAACTTGTCGGGCGCCGGGCGGAAGGGCCGCCCGGTGATGCGCGCCACCTCGGCGGCGAAGGCCTTGTCGAAGCCGGCCGGGCTGTTCAGCCCGGTGCCCACCGCCGTGCCGCCCTGTGCCAGGGCGTGCAGCGGCTTCATCGCCGCGTCCAGCGCGGCGATGGCGAGGCCCAGCTGTGCCGCCCAGCCCCCCATTTCCTGCCCCAGGGTCAGCGGCGTGGCATCCATCAGGTGGGTGCGGCCGACCTTGATGACCTTGGCGAAGGCCCGTGCCTTGGCGGCGATGGCGCGCTGCAGCGCCAGCAGCGCCGGCCGGGTGCGCCCGGCCAGCGCCGCGACCGCGGCAAGGTGCATGGCGGTGGGAAAGGAGTCGTTCGACGACTGGGCCCGGTTGACCTGGTCGTTGGGGTGCACCGGCGCCTTGCCGCCGCGCTGGCCGGTCAGGATCTCGTTGGCGCGGCCGGCGATCACCTCGTTGACGTTCATGTTGCTCTGCGTGCCACTGCCGGTCTGCCAGATCACCAGTGGGAACTCCGCGTCCAGCGCGCCGTCGATGACCTCCTGCGCCGCCTGCTCGATGGCCGCCGCCAGCCGGGGATCCAGGTCGCCCGCCGCCCGGTTGACCCGCGCCGCCGCCAGCTTCACCAGGGCGAGGGCGTGCACGATCTCCAGCGGCATGAGCTCGCCACCGATGGTGAAGTTGCGGCGCGAACGCTCGGTCTGCGCGCCCCAATAGCGATTGCCGGGTACCTCAATCGGCCCCAGGGAGTCGCTTTCGCTCCGGGTCGCCTGCGTTCCGCGCTTGGTCGCCATGCCACCTCCTGATATGGAATCAAGCATATAGGGGTCGCGTGCCCTCTCGCCATCCCGGCCGGCGCTGGGGCAGGATCGTTACATGCTTGATATCGTCCTGGTCCTGCTGGCCCTGGCTGTACTGCTGCTGCTGGTCAGCCTGTTGGAGCCGCTGGCCGAGCGCTTCCAACTGCCTGGCAGCCTGCTGCTGGCACTGCTCGGCATGGCCATCGGCCTGCTGGTCTTCGTCTGGGGCGAAATGCCGACCGGCGGGCCGCTGGGCGACATGGTGGCCGGATTGGAACAGATCGGCCTGTCGGCCGAAGCCTTCCTCTACCTCTTCCTGCCGCCACTGCTCTTCACCTTCGCGCTCGGCGTCGACCTGCGGTTGCTGAAGGACGAGGCCGCGGCCGTGCTGCTGCTGGCGGTGGTCGCCGTGGTGGTCTGCGCCGCCACCGTGGGGCTGTTCTTGACGCCGCTGTCGGACGTCGGCCTGATCGCCTGCCTGCTGCTGGGCGCCGTGGTGGCCACCACCGACCCGGCCGCGGTGATCAGCCTGTTCCGCGACATCGGCGCGCCACGCCGCCTGACCACGCTGGTATCGGGCGAAAGCCTGTTCAACGACGCCGCGGCCATCGTGCTCTTCACCATCTTCGTCGGACTGCTGAGCGCCGGCGAGGCGGTGGAGCCCGGCGCCGCGCTGCTCGACTTCGTGGAAACCTTCTGCGGCGGCATCCTGGTCGGCCTCGGCTTCGGCAAGCTGACCAGCCTGATCTTCAGCTACCTGCGCACCCGCACCACCGCGGCGGTCACGGTGTCGGTCGCCGTCGCCTACCTCTCCTTCGTCGCCGGCGAAATCTACTTCGAGGTTTCCGGCGTGGTCGCCGTGGTCACCGCGGCGCTGGTGATCAGCGTCGACGGCCCCACCCGCCTGGTGCCCAGCGTCTGGGAATCGCTGCACAAGGCCTGGGAGCAGCTGGAATTCTGGGCCAACTCGCTGATCTTCGTGCTGGCCTCGATGCTGGCGGTGCGCGTGCTGCCCAACGTCACCTGGAACGAGCTGGGCCTGGTCGCCGCGGTGGCCGCCGCCAGCCTGAGCTCGCGCGCCGCGGTGCTGTTCCTGCTGCTGCCGCTGCTCAGCCGCCTGCGGCTGGTGCAGCCGGTCAGCGGCGCGCTGAAGGCGGTGATCGTCTGGGGCGGCCTGCGCGGCGCCGTCACCCTGGTGCTGGCGCTGTCGCTGGAAGGCAACAACGCGGTGCCGATCGAGATCCGGCACTTCGTCGCCGTGCTGGCCACCGGCTATGTGCTCTTCACCCTGCTGGTGCAGGCGCCAACCCTGAAGGTGGTGATGCGGCTGCTGGGCCTGCACAAGCTGGCGCCGGTCGAGCAGATGCTGCGCGACCGCGTGCTGCGGCTGTCGCGCGACGCCGTGCGCCGCGAGGTCGCCGCCACCGCCGAGGCCTATGGCTTCAGCACTACCCTGGCCGAGCGCCTGCTGCCGAAGGACCCGGCGGACGAACTCCCGGACGACGGCTCGGTGCCGTTGGAGGTCGGGCTGCTGGCACTGGTGGCCTATGAGAAGGAGCTCTACCTCGGCCATTTCCGTGCCCAGACGCTGTCGCGCCGCCTGGTGGCGCAGCTGGCCACCGCGGCCGACCGCCTGCAGGACGCGGTGGGCGACGACGGCCTGGCTGGCTACGACCGCGCGACGCAGCGCATTCTGCGCTTCAGCCGGCGGCAGCGCCGCGCGCTGTGGCTACAGCGCAACCTGCGTTGGAGCCACCCGCTGGCCTCGGCCCTGGCCGACCGCTTCGAAAGCCTGGTGATCAGCCAGCTAGTGGCGCGCGCGCTGATGGACTACGCCAAGACTTCGCTGAAAGAGGTGATGGGCGAGGGCGTGGCGGCCGAGCTGGAGGTGTTGCTGGCACGCCGCCTGGCGCAGATCGAGGTCGCGCTTTTCGCCGTCGAGACGCGCTATCCGAGCTATGCCGAGGCGCTGCGCGCGCAGTACCTGGCGCGCGTCGCGCTGCGCCTTCAGGACCAGAGCTACCAGGAACGCCTGGAGCAGGCGCTGATCAGCCGCGAGGTCTATGCCGACCTGCAGCGCGACTTGAAGACACGCTGGGAGCAGGTCAACCGCCGGCCGTCGCTCGACCTTGGCCTCGACCTGGCCGACATGATCGCCCGCGTCTCGCTGTTCCACGACCTGCCGCGCGAGCGTCTGCGCCCCATCGCGGCGCAGCTGCGCCCCGACCTGGCGGTGCCGGGCGAACGCATCATCCAGAAGGGCACGCGCGGCAGCCGCATGTACTTCCTGGTGTCGGGCGAGGTCGCCGTGGTGCTGCCGCAGGGCGGCGAGATCGAACTCGGCCCGGGCAGCTTCTTCGGCGAGATGGCGCTGCTGTCCAACGCGCCGCGCAACGCCGACGTGGTCGCCCGCGGATTCTGCCACCTGCTGGTCCTGGAAGCCCGCGACTTCCGCCGCGTGGTGCGCGCCGACGCCGAGCTCAACGCCAAGATCGAGGCGGTGGCGGCGGAGCGCAAGGCCGGGCGGAGCTGAGATGCCGCCGCGGCCACAGCCGAGACCCTAATCGCCCTCGAGAGGGCGGCGCTGGCGGGTGCTCGCCTTGGCTTTCGCCGCGGCCTTGCGGCGGCCGGCGGCCAGGCCGCGCTCGGCCCAGGGCAGCAGCTTGGCGGCGGAGGTGAGCGCCTTGGCCGGCGGGGTGCAGTAGGCGACCTCCACCGGGCCGCGCTTGCCCTGGTAGACGAAGGGCTCGCCGCCGGCCTTGAGGAAGGCCGGCTTGGTTTCCGCATCGACCTTGATGTAGAGGCTGTCGTCCATGAAGAAGGCGAAGATCATGCCTTCCAGATAGAGGCCGTGGCCGCCGAAAAAGTGCCTGGCCTCGACCGGGCCCAGGGGAAGCAGCATGGACAGGGCCTGCTGGACGGCGGGCGGCAAGACCTTGGCCTTGGGCTTGGGCTTCGCCCTGGGTGGCGCCTTACTTCTTGCGGAAGCGGTCGAGCGTGACGACCTTGCCGGCGCTTTCGCCATCGCCCTTGTCTCCTGCTTCGGTCGGGTTCTCTGCGTCCTGGCCCGAGGTCGGCGCGGCCTGCCCCTCGGTCACGGTGGGCGCGCCGCCGGCCGGCGCCTCGCCCTTGCCGTCGGTCTTGTCGGTGGCCGAGGGCTCGAACTGCAGGCCAAAGCGCACCGAAGGGTCGGCGAAGGCGATGACCGCGGCGAAGGGAATCACCAGGCGTTCCTGCCGGGCCGAGAAGCTGAGCGTCACCTGGAACTGCTGCTCGTCGCTCTCCAGGCCCCAGAACTCGTGCTGCAGCACGATGGTCATCTCGTCGGGATAGCGGGCGCGCAGATGGTCGGCGATCTCGACGCCGGGGGCGCCGGTGCGGAAGGTGATGTAGAGGTGGTGGTCGCCCGGCAGGCCGCGCTCGCCCACCTCGGTCAGTGCCTCACGCAGCACGCCGCGCAGCGCCCGCTGCAGCATGAGGTCATAGCGCAGGACCTCGCGGCCCTTGTTCTGCACGGTCAACCGTCCCGTCCCTTCCAGGCCCGCCGGCGCAGCTCTTGTGGGTGCGCTTGTGACGGACCAATCCGCTGGCATTCCTGCACCGTGGCGCGGAGCGGTCAAGGGTGGAATGACGGCGCGCGAACGGGAGGTAAGTGGGGGGCTTCTGTTGCCCGGTGCCCCCCGAACCGCGCTTACCTATTAGGCAGCGAGTGCAACGCGATTGTCGTTGGCACTTCTGAATTGGCCCGATAACGGCGGTACCATGCCGAGCACCCAACAAGCCTTTACCGCGCACGTCGATCCTATTTCGCCCCCAGAACGGGCGGTCCAATCGAACCGCCCGGAAACTGGTGGAGGCGCCGGGTACCGCCCCCGGGTCCGTAACGCTTATTCCGCAAGCCAGTGTAGCGCCATAGTCGGTTTCCCGACCCTCCCAATGTAGGCACTCGGCCGGGATTAAGAAAGGGGGGCGAGAATTAGGGGGCCAGACTCGCTTGCGACATACTATTCCGGTGTCATCCTGGCCCTGGCCGGGATGACGGCAAGGGGATGACCGAGGGACCATGACGGCCGACCGCAAAGCCCGCCTCACCCAGCAGCAGGAAGCCGAGATCGGCGAGTTGACGCGCCAGCGCTTTGAGACGCGGCGCGCCGTGGTGCCGGCGCTGGAGGAGATCCTCTATGAGCCGCTGCCGGTGCTCGACCACGGCTTCGTGCGCGTCATCGACTACATGGGCGACGACGCGGCGGTGGTGCAGGCGGCGCGGGTGTCCTACGGCAAGGGCACCAAGAAGGTGCAGGAAGACGCCGGCCTGATCCGCTACCTGCTGCGGCACCGCCACACCACGCCCTTCGAGATGTGCGAGATCAAGTACCACGTGAAGCTGCCGATCTTCGTGGCGCGGCAATGGATCCGCCACCGCACTGCCAATGTGAACGAGTACTCCGGCCGCTATTCCATCCTCGACCGCGAGTTCTACGTGCCGGCGCCGGAACAGCTAGCCGCCCAGTCGGCGGCCAACCGCCAGGGCCGCGGTGACGTGCTGCAGGGCGCGGAAGCCGCCGAGGCGCTGGCCATCCTGAAGGGCGACGCCGAGCAGGCCTATGACCACTACGAGCGCCTGCTGAACGAGCGCGCCGACGGCTCCAGCATCGACCCCGACCGCCAGGGCCTGGCGCGCGAGCTGGCGCGCATGAATCTGCCGGTGAACTTCTATACGCAGTGGTACTGGAAGGTAGACCTCCACAACCTGCTGCACTTCCTGATGCTGCGCGCCGACGCGCACGCGCAGTACGAGATCCGCGTTTACGCCGAAGCCATGCTGGAAACAGTGAAGCGCTGGGTGCCGCTGACCTACCAGGCCTTCGCCGACTACATCCAGGGCGGGCTGGAGCTGTCGTCCCAGGGCCTCGACGTGGTGAAGCGCCTGCTGGCCGGCGAAGCGGTGACCCAGGCCACCAGCGGCATGGGCGCGCGCGAGTGGCGCGAGCTGATGGAGTCTCTCGGTCGGCCTACTGGTTCTTGACCGCGGACCACTCGCCGTCGGCCTTGCCGATGTTGCCGGCCGGGTCCTGCGACCAGCGATCACGCACCGCCAGCGAGTTGTTCAGGTAGAGCTTGCCGTCGACGATGCTCCAGGCCGCCGGGTCGACCGGCACCTTCTGCCCCACCGTCATGCCATAGGCGCAATAGCCACCGTACTGCGGCGCGTACTTTGCCGGCTCCAGCAGGAAGAGCGCGCGGTTCTCCGCCGTGGCGAAGCGCCAGGTGGCGCCGCCGTAGTCGGTGGTGATGTCCGCGGCGCCTGGTGTCGGCTGGCCGGTGGTGAAGTAAGCGACTGGGTCGTGGCCGCGGATCGCCACGCCATCGGTCTGGAAGACCGGCGGCTGCGCCAGCGCCGGCGTGGCGAGGAACAGCAGGGCGGCCAGGGCGAGACGGAACAGACTCATGGGGGGGTACCTCCGGACCGCAGGCTAGCGGTGCCAAGGCCCGCGGCACCAACCACGTCGCTTCACGTTGCCGCGATTCCGCCGCGGCCTGACCGTCACCAGCCGAGTTGGCGGACCAAATAGCGCCCCAGCCAGAGGGCCAGCAGCAACCAGAGGCCGACGATGACCAACACCGCCACCCGGCCGCGCAGCCGCGGCTGGTCCAGGCGGGCGGCCGCCTGGTCGCGCAGCTCGGCCATGACCGCCGGCGGGATCAGGCGGATCACCAGCAGGATACCCAGCGGCAGCAGGATGAGGTCGTCCAACAGCCCGAGCACGGGGATGAAGTCTGGAATCAGGTCGATCGGGCTCAGCGCATAGCCGACGACCATGGCTGCCAGCACCTTGGCCGGCCAGGGCACGCGCGGGTCGCGCATCGCTAGATAGAGCGCCATGACGTCGCGCTTGAGGGCCTTGGCCCAGGCTTTCAGCCGGCCACGCACCTGGCAGCCCTACTGCATGGTGATCTTCGGGCCTTCGCGCGTGCCGCCGGCCAGCTGCGCCTCGGCGGCGGCCCAGACCTGGCGGGCGATGCGGCGATAGCTTTCGGCCTGCGGGCTGTCGGGATAGTGCAGCACGATCGGCTTGCCGGCGTCCGAGGTCTCGCGGATCTTGATGTCGAGCGGCACCTCGCCAAGGAAGGCGATGTCCTGCTTCGCCGCCTCCGCCCGCGCGCCGCCGTGGCTGAAGATATGACTCTCGTGACCGCAGTTGGGGCAGACGAAGACGCTCATGTTCTCCACCAGGCCGAGGATCGGCACGTCGACCTTGCGGAACATGGCGATCGACTTCTTGACGTCGAGCAGCGCGATGTCCTGCGGTGTGGAGACGATCACCGCGCCGGTCAGCGGCACCTGCTGCGCCATGGTCAGCTGGGCGTCGCCGGTGCCCGGCGGCAGGTCGACGATCAGGCAGTCGAGCGGCCCCCACTCCACGTCGCGCAGCATCTGCATCAGCGCCGACTGCACCATGGGCCCGCGCCAGATCATCGCCGTGTCCTCGGCCACCAGGAAGCCGATCGACATGACCGGCACGCCGGCCACCTTGTGCGGGATGATGTGCTTGCCGTCGGGCGACTGCGGCCGGCCGGTCAGGCCCATCAGGCGGGGCTGCGAGGGGCCATAGATGTCGGCGTCCAGCATGCCGACCTTAAGGCCCTGCGCCTGCAACGCCAGCGCCAGGTTGGTCGCCGTGGTGGACTTGCCGACGCCGCCCTTGCCGCTGGCCACCGCGATGATGCTGCGGATGCCGGGCAGCGCCGCCTTGGGCTGGCCGGGCAGCGGCGGGCGCTGGGCGGCGGCGGCCGGCTTGCCATGCTCATGCCCATGGTCGTGGCTGTGCCCGTGCCCATGATCATGGGCCGGCGCCGCGCCGCGCGCCGCTGGGGCGGCGCCGCGGTGCGCGGTCAGGATGGCGGTGGCCGAGGTGACGCCGGGCAGCGCCAGCACGGCCTGCTCGGCCGCCTGGCGCAGCGGCTCCAGCTTGGCGCCCTGGGCGGGATCGACCTCGAGCACGAACTGCACGTTGCCGTCCTTCACCACCAGGCCCTGCACCAGGCCGGCGGCGACCAGGTCGCGCCCGCTGCCCGGGTCGTTCAGGGCCCGCAGCGCCGCCATCACCTCGCTCTCGGTTACGCGCGCCATCGACAGCTTCCCTTCCACGCCTGCTTGCAATGCCCGCCCCGCGGGCCAATATCGCTTAGGACGCCGGCCCTGATCGGGGTGCGACGAACCTTGCCGTTCGACCGCACCATATAGTCAGGCCGGCGGTGAAATGGTAGGACGCCCGCAGGCAAAGGGCCGCAGCGTGGCGCGAACAAGGACGGGGGAACTCACTTATGCCCTGGAATCAAGGCGGATCGGGCGGACCATGGGGCGGCGGTGGCCAGGGTGGCTCAGGTGGCGGCACGGGCGGTAACGGCGGCCAGGGTGGCAGCGGCGGTACCGGCGGCGGCGGCCAGGGCGGTGGCGGCCAGGGCGGTGGCGGCCAAGGTGGTGGCGGCGGTCCCTGGGGACGCGGCGGCGGCACCGGTGGCGGCGGCAACAACAACGGCCAGGGCCCCTTCGGTGGCGGCCGGCGGCCCAATGACCTGGAAGACCTCATCAAGCGCAGCCAGGACCGGGTGAAGCGCCTCCTGCCCTCGGGCGGACTGGGCGGCAAGGGCTTGCTCCTCGGTATCGTCGTGTTGATCGGCCTGTGGCTGGCGACCGGCTTCTACCGTGTCGAGCCCGGCGAGCAGGGCGTCGTGCTGCGCTTCGGCGAATGGGTCAATCCGAACAATCCGGCTCCCTCGGGCCTGCACTGGCATCTGCCCTGGCCGATCGAGACGGCGGAAACGCCGAACGTCGAGCAGGTGCGGCAGATCGATATCGGCTTTGCCAACAGCAGCACCGGTCGCAAGACCGAGCGCCTGGAAGAAAGCCTGATGCTGACCCAGGACCAGAACATCATCGACATCGAATTCACCGTGCAGTGGCGCGTCGCCAATGCCGGGCAGTACCTGTTCAACCTGCGCGACCCGGAAATCACCATCAAGGCGGTGGCGGAAAGCGCCATGCGCGAGGTGATGGGCCAGACCGATATTCAGCCGGCCCTGACCGAGGCACGCGAAGAGGTGGCGAGCGAGACCCGCATCCTGATCCAGGGCATCCTGGACTCCTACAATGCCGGCATCCAGATCACCGGCCTGTCGCTGCAGGACGCCCAGGCGCCGGCCCAGGTCATCGACGCCTTCGAAGACGTGCAGCGCGCCCAGCAGGACCGTGACCGTGCCCGCAACGAGGCCGAAGCCTACCGCAACAAGGTGGTGCCCGAGGCACGCGGCGAGGCCGCCCAGCTGATCCAGCAGGCGCAAGCCTACAAGGAGCAGGTGGTGAAGGAAGCGGAAGGCGAGGCCGGACGCTTCATCTCGGTCTATACCGAGTACGCCAAGGCACCGGAACTGACCCGCCGCCGGCTCTACATCGAGACGCTGCAGGCGGTGCTGGCGAACACCCAGAAGATGATCCTGGACCCGACGCTGGAGGGCACCGTGCCCTATTTGCCGCTAAACGAACTTAACAAGCCGCGCGGCGACGGGAAGTAGGGGACACGCACATGAACGGAAAGATTCCCCTGATCGCTGGCATCCTGGTGCTGGTTCTCGGCATCGCCGGCTACTCCTCCACCTTCACCGTGCACCAGACTCAGCAGGCCATCGTGCTGCAGTTCGGCAAACCGATCCGCACGGTCGAGACGCCGGGCCTGCACTTCAAGCTGCCCTTCGTGCAGGACATCGCCTATGTCGACAAGCGCATCCTCAGTGTCGACCCGCCGGCGCTGACCATCGTGCTGCGCGGCAACCTGCGCCTGGTGGTCGACGCCTTCGTGCGCTACCGCGTGATCAATCCGCTGCGCTTCATCCAGGCGGTGCAGACCGAATCCGGCCTGGACGGCCGCCTGTCGCCAATCGTCAACGACTCGATTCGCGGCGTGCTGGGCGACGTGTCGCTGGCCGACGTGCTCTCGACCCGCCGCAGCGCGCTGATGGAGCAGATCCGCACCCAGGTGAACAAGCAGGTGCAGGATGTCGCCACCGACTTCGGCATCGTCATCGTCGACCTGCGTATCGGCCGTGCCGACCTGGCACCGGAGGTCAGCGAATCTGTCTACGAGCGCATGCGCGCCGAGCGTCAGCGCGACGCCGCCGACTTCCGCGCCCAGGGTGAGGAAATTCGCCAGACCATCATCGGCCAGGCCGACCGCGAAGCCACGGTCATCCGCGCCGAGGCGACCAAGCAGTCCTCCATCGCCCGCGGCGAGGGCGACGCCCAGCGCACCGCGATCCTGAACGAAGCCTATGGCAAGGACCCGAGCTTCTTCCAGTTCTACCGGACCATGGAGGCCTATCGGGCATCGGTGGACGAGAAGAACAGCTACCTGGTGCTGACCACCAACGGCGAGTTCTTCAGCTACTTCCAGAACGCCGACGGCGTGCCGCCGCTGGACACCATGAAGGCGACTGGTTCGGGCAGCGGCGCCAGCGACTCGCAGAACTGACGCCGTCCGCCGGCCGCCGCCCGCTGCCAACGCAGGCTGGGCGGCGGCGACCGACCCCGCTAGGCTGCACCCATGTCCGATCTGTGGCCTGCCCTGGCGCTGGTCCTGGTGGTCGAGGGCCTGGTGGTGGCCCTGGTGCCACACCGCCTGCGCCAGCTGATTGAGCTGCTCGATGCCCTGGGGGCGGAGCGCCTGCGCAGCTATGGACTGGGTGTCGCCAGCCTTGGGGCCGTGCTCTACTGGATGTTGCGCTGATCACACTTGGGTCCGGCAAGGCCACAGTTCCGCCGTGAAGCTGCGGCGTCATGCCCCCTGCACCGGTACCCGCACCCGTCGAGTAGGCTTCAGGATCGGGTAACGTTGACTTGACCAGCCTTGCCGCCGCGCTCGTCGTGGCCAACATCACCGCGGGGTCGCCCAAACGACCGTCCCCGCCGGTCTTCGCCTAGGGAGTGGCGTCCGTCCATGCAGATCCTTCGCCTGTCCACCCTCCGTAGCCTGGCCCTGGCCGCCACCCTGGCGGTTCCGGCCCTGGCCAGCCCCTTCGTCGTCGCCCCCGCGGTGGCGGCGCCGGCGCCGGAATCCTTCGCCGACCTGGTCGAGCAGCTGCTGCCCACCGTGGTCAATATCGCCACCACGCAGCACCTGTCCGGCCCCGAGGCCGGGCAGTTCGAGGAGTTCTTCGACGAGTACCTCGGGCCCGAGGGCATGCCAGAGGCCTCGGCCCTGGGCTCCGGCTTCATCATCGATCCCGCCGGCTACATCGTCACCAACCACCACGTCATCGCCGGGGCCGACCAGATCTCGGTGCGGCTCAGTGACGACACGGTGCTGCCGGCGACCTTGATCGGCAGCGACGAGAAGAGCGACCTGGCGCTGCTCAAGGTCGACAGCCCGACGCCGCTGCCGGCCACCTCCTGGGGCGACAGCAACAAGGCGCGCATCGGTGACTGGGTCATTGCCATCGGCAATCCCTTCGGCCTGGGCGGCACGGTGACCGCCGGCATCGTCTCGGCCAGCGGCCGCGACATCAACTCCGGCCCCTACGACGACTTCCTGCAGACCGACGCGGCGATCAACCGCGGCAACTCGGGCGGCCCGATGTTCAACATCGCCGGCCAGGTGATCGGCGTGAACTCGGCGATCTACTCGCCGTCGGGCGGTTCAGTCGGCATCGGCTTCGCCATCCCCTCGGCCATCGCCAAGAACGTCATCGACCAGCTGCGCGAGTTCGGCGAGGTCCGGCGTGGCTGGCTCGGCGTGCGCATCCAGAACGTGACCGAGGAACTGGCCGAGGGCCTGCGCATGGACAAGCCGCACGGCGCCCTGGTGGCCGCGGTCACACCCGACGGCCCGGCCGCCAAGGCGGGCGTCGAGCAGGGCGACGTGATCGTCACCTTCGACGGCCGCACCGTGCCCGACAGCCGCAAGCTGCCGCGGATGGTGGCCGAGACGCCGATCGGCAAGGCGGTCGATGTGGTGGTCTGGCGCAAGGGCGAGCCGGTGACCGTGCAGGTCACGCTGGGCGAGCTGACCGAAGAGGCCATCGCCGCCACCAGCGGCTCCACGCCGCCCAGCGCGGCAACCAACGGCAAGGTCAAGGAACTGGGCGTCACGCTGTCCAGCCTGACCAAGGAGCTGCGCCAGCAGTACGCCATCGACGACCAGATCAAGGGTGTCGTGGTCACCGAGGTAGCGCCCAAGGGCAGCGCCGCGGCCAAGGATGTGCAGGTCGGTGACATCATCGTCGAGGTCGACCAGGAAGAGGTCGCCACCGCCGGCGAGGTGACCAAGCACATCGAGAAGGCCAAGGCGGACGGCTACCGCGTGGTCACGCTGCTGCTGTATCGCGCCGGTGACTACCAGTGGGTCGCGGTGCGCATCGACCAGTAGGTTGGGAATGGACCCTCTCCCACGCCGCGGCGTGGGAGAGGGTGACCAGCGCCCGCCCTACTGCGGCGGCGGTACCATGGTGTAGTTCCAGTAGTAGGCGCGGAAGGTAAAGGGCTGCCCCTCGGCGTCGCCCACCACCACGATCTGCACGTTCCCCTTCTCCGCGAAGTCGTTGATCGTGTAGGCGAAGTAGTCGGGGTTGTTGTCGTAGTTCACGACCTCGCCGTTCTGCACCACGAAGATATCGATGTTCTTGTTACCGTCGCCGACTGCCTCGAAGGCATAGGCACCGGGCTCCGGCAGATCGATGCCATAGCGCGTCACGTTGTAGCCCCACTCGTCGTTGAAGGCGCCGACGGTGCCCTTCTCCTCCTTCAGCAGGATCGGCTCGACCTCGGTGCCGAGCCAGCCCTTGAGGTCCGACATGATCAGGCCGGGCAACACGCTGCGGAAGTCGACGAAGAGCTTCAGCGACTCCTCCCAGGTGGTGGCGTAGCCGACGGTGGCTTCCTTCGCCTTGCCGTCGAGCAGCTCCTTCACCAGGTCGGCGCGCTGGGCGAAGTTGATCGAGGCGCCCGAGGGAATGCGTGCCTCGCCCGACGACAGGAAGATGAAGTTCACCGCCGACAGTACGGCGACGACTTCGCCCTTGGCGTTGATCATCGGGCTGCCCGAGGCGCCGCCGGTGGCACCGACGTCGTGCTGGATCAGTTGGTTGGCGCCGTCCTTGCGGTGGATGTTGAAGTAGTCGGTCGCCGTGGTGACGTTGCCGATCTTCGACTGCGGCGTCGGCACCGCGGCCAGCGAGGCCAGCGCCATGTTCTCGATCGGGTAGCCGATGTAGGCGACCGGCGAACCGGCATCCAGCTTCTTCAGCTCCTCCAGCGGCGCGATGACCAGCGGCGGGGCCAGCTTGTCCGGCTGGTCGACATAGAGCAGCGCCACGTCGTAGGCGCCGATCAGGCCGGCATCCATCACCTGCTGGCCCAGCGCCTTCACCACCGGGCCGAATTCCGCCATGCGGTCGTTGAAGGCGTAGTAGCCGGGATGGATCTCGACCCGCAACACCTTGTGCGTGATGTAGGGCTCGACGGGCGAGCGCACCACCATCTCTTCGCCGGGATTGAGCGTCTTGGTGATCTCGGCGACGTGGGCGTTGGTCGCCAGGATGCCCGGCGCCACCACCCACGAGGTGCCCTCGCCGATCTCGCCGCTGGCATCGCGCACCACCACCAGATAGACAGAGTCACGGGCCTTCTGCAGCACCGCCGGGGTGATCGACTCGCCAGCGACCGCCGCCGGCAGATTGGCCACATAGTCCTTCAGGTTGACCGCCTGGTCCTGGAACCAGTAGGTGACGCCGCCTACCACCAGGGCCAGCACCACCACGGCGGCGGCGATCCAGCCGGTCAGCCGCTTGGTGCCCTTCACCTTGGTGCCGAGGTCGGCCATCTGGGTGCGCGCCACGGTCTGTGCGCCGGCCAGGCCGGGGTTGATCTCCACCCGCAGCCGCGGGCCGTCGCCGCCGCCGAGCTGCAGCTCGGCGGTGCCGCGCAGCTCCTGGTCCTGCAGCGCCGGCTCGCCATTGACGAAGACCGGCTTGGCGGTCGAGAGGTCGAGGCGGTAGATGCCGGGGCCCTCCACCAGCACCACGTGCTCGCGGCTGACAGCGGTGTAGTCATCGGGATACTTGACGTCGGCCTCGGTGGTGACGCGGCCGATCAGGATGCGCCCCTTGTCGTCGGCGAAATCCTGAACCTTGCCCGCCAAGGGCCCGTCGATATGCGTGATGCGGATGGCCATGCGTCCCCTCCCTAGGTAACAGCAGGGCCAATCTTACGTCGCCCGGGGCGGGGCGTGAAGCGCCGGACAGCGCCGCCGGGGGTGATGCCGGCCACAAACGCCAGCGGGCGGCCCCCGCGAAGGGACCGCCCGCCAGCTCGTCACTGCAACCTTTGCTAGTTGGCTGGTGCCGGGGCCGGAGCCGGGGCGGGAGTGGGTGTCGGGCTCTGCGTGCCGGGCCAGCCGAAGCCACGATAGTCGTACTCCACGCCTTCCTCGGCGCCGTAGACCACCACCTGGATCTTGGATTCGGTGGCAATCTCGGTGCCGACCAGCGGGTGCCAGTCGGGATCGTTGTTCAGCACCAGCACCTGACCGTCCTGCACGATCGCGATGTTGATGTCTTGATCGCCGTTGGCGATTGCGTAGAAGCCGTACTTGCCGGGTTTCACGTCATACTCGTAGATCGTCGCCTTGACGCCCCAGTCTTCCTTCAGCGGGCCTACCTTGTCGTCGTCCTTGCTGTCGACCACGGTCGGCGCGTTGTCGGCACCGACCCAGCCCTGCAGATCGGACAGGAAGACCTTGGGCAGGGCCGAGCGGAAGTTGTCGAACAGTGCCAGGCCCTCGGCCCAGATGTGCTGGTACTCGACGATCTTCTGCGCGGCGACGTGATCCAGCAGCTCCTGCACCAGGTCGGCGCGCTGGGCGAAGTTGATGCCCACCGCCGAGGGGGCGCGGCCCTCCGGCGTGATGATGATGTTGCCGCCCGACAGCACGGCCACCACCTCGCCCTTGGCGTTGATGATCGGGCTGCCCGAGGCACCGCCGGTGGCGCCTAGGTTGTGCTGCACCAGGTGGTTGACGTTGTCCTCGCGCCGCACATTGAAGTAGTCGGTGATGCCAACCAGCGTGCCGCCCGACTGGATTACCGGGTTGGGCGCGCGGATCGCATCGCTGACCGAGAGCTGCTCGGAAGGATAGCCGATGTAGGCCACCGCCATGCCGGGCAGCAGATGCTCCAGCTCGTCCTCGCTGGCGATCGGCAGCGGCGGGCCCAGCACCTCGGGCTTGTCGACGTACATCAGCGCCACGTCATAGGCCGGCACCAGGCTGGGGCTGTCCATCTGGCCATAGAGGCCCAGCACCACCGGCGCGTACTCCGCCACCGCGGCGTCGAAGGCGGTGTAGCCCGGGTGGATGTCGACGCTGAGCACCTGGTGGGTCAGGTAGGGCCGCTTGGGCGAACGCACCAGCAGTTCGAAGCCTGGCTGCAGCTCGGCGAGAATCGAGCCGACGTGGGCGTTGGTCGCCAGCACGCCGGGGGCCACGACCCAGGCAGTGGCGGCGCCGACTTCGTTGCCCTGGCTGTCGCGCACGATCACCAGGTAGACCGAGTCGCGCGCCTTCTCCAGCGTCTCCGGCGTGACCGTGGTGGCCAGTTCCTTCTGCAGCTCGCCCTTGATCTGCGCGCTGTATTTGGCGATGTCGACCGGCTCGACGGTGTTGACCTGCCACAGCGCGACGCCGACGGCGATGGCGATGACCGCCACCAGGCCCGAGACCAGGCCCAGGCGCTTCTTCGATTTCGCCGCGATCTCGTGCGCCGAGACGTTCTTGTTCTTGTAGACCTTGGTTTCCGCCAGGGCGGCCGCGGCGCCGCGCTCGATGGCGACGTTCATGCGCGGGCCGCTGCTGTCGCCCAGCTGCAGCTCGGCATTGTTTTCGATGTATTGGTCCTGATAGGCGCCCTTGCCGTCGACCAGCACCGGGTTGTCGCCAAGTTCGAAGCGGTAGCCGCCGGTGGTCTGTACCAGGGCGAAGTGCTGCCGGCTGACCGCGACGAAGTCCGCGGGCCAGACTACGTCGCACTTGCCGGCATCGCGGCCGAAGACAATGCGTGCCTTGTCGTCGCCGAAGGACTGCGTGCGTCCCGCCAGCGGGCCGTCGATGTGGGTGATCTTCAACGCCATGTGAATGCCGTCCGTTTCTAGCTGCGTGGGGGCGCCGTCCCGGGATCGGGGGCAAACTGGTCGAGGACCGTGGTCACGGCCGCCGCCGGAACGCCGCGCGTGCGGATAATAGCGCGTGCCTGCTGGGCCGTCGTGGCGAAATTGCCGCGCTCCGTAGCGAAGGTCACAAAGGCCTGCTCAAAGCTTTTGGCGGCCGCCGCGCTATCGCCCTGCAGCAGCCGCGCTTCCGCCAAAGTGGCGGCGAACCAGTAGTTCTCGGACAAAAGGTCGCGGCCGACGCGTTCGCGCACCGCCAGGGCCTGGCGTTCGAGCAATAGCACCACGGCGGCGGCGATCTCCGCCGCGCGCTCCGCCTTGCCGAGGAAGAGCGCCGTCGTCGCCGCGTTGATGCCGTTGTAGTAGTTCTGCTGCTTGGAGTTCTGCCAGGCGCGATCGTAGTAGCGATGTCCCTGTTCCAGCGCCTTCACGTCCTCCTTGCCGCCAGCGCGGCTGCGTTCCCAGCGCCGCTTGTAGGCGCCGGCCAGGATGCCCAGCGTCTCCTCGTCGGCGCCGCCACCGCCGGCCAAGGGCTGCAGCAGCGCGATGGTGCCCTCGGGGTCCTTGCGCCGGTTGCAGGCCACCGCCTTCAGCTGGATCAGGCGGATCTCGCCGGGGATGCTGCGCTCCAGCGACAGGAACAGCTGGTCGGCCGCCGCCAGCTCGCCGGCGTCGATCCACTTCTCAGCCAGCAGGCAGGCAGCGGTGGGCGCGCGCTCCAGCGCCGCTGCTTCGGGCGCGGTCAGGCCGCGCGCCGCCAGCTCGACCAGGCCGCCCGGCTTGTCGATCAGCGCGATCAGCGCGGCCAGGCGAGGGTCCTCTGGCGGGAACAGCGGGCCGTCGGCGACCTCCTCGGCACGGAACAGCGAGGACAGCCGCGGGCCCGCCGCGAAGACCAGGAAGTACCAGCCCATCCAGCGCTCGACCAGCAGCGCCGCGACCTCGGCCTCGCCGAAGCCGACCGGCCGATGCAGGTGGCGCACCTCGTTGCCCAGGCGGCGCAGGCCATGCGCCCAGTAGCCCTGGTCCTTCTTCAGCAGGGTCAGGTCTTCCAGGTACTTCATGTTGGCGAAGGGATTGGGCTTGGCTTCGCCGCCGACCTGCTCGACCGCGGCGCCGGATAGCGCCTCGAGGATGCGGCCGCCATAGAAGATCGTCGCCTCCGGCGCCTTCACCGCCAATACTGCCGCCAGGTGCTCCAAGTCGCTGCCCAGCCGGAAGCCGTGGCTGACGGTGGCCAGCACGCGCGGGTCCAGGCGGTCCAGGTCGCCAGTGGCGCTCATGCCGCGGCCGCCAGGCGCTGGCGCAGCGCCGCCACCGCCGGCTCGCCGGCCACTGCCTCCCAACCCAGGGCGCGGGCCAGCTCCGGCCGGCTTTCGCGCGGCACCGGCTGGTCGGCGAAGCGCTCCGCCAGGCCGCGCACGCGGGCCAGGTAGCCGGCGCGGTCGCGGCCGGCGGCGGCGACCTCCAGCAGGCCGGCTTCGGCGGTGGTCACGTCGGCCAGGCTGAAGGCCAGCGCCACGGCGGCGGCATAGCTCGCCTCGGCCGCCGCGCTTTCGCCCTGCAGCAGATGGCAGCGGCCGAGCCAGAGCCGCACCTTGGAGCAGCCGTTGCGGTCGCCCAGCTCCTCGGCCAGCTGCAGGTCGCGGGCCAGGTAATCCTCAGCCTCCTGCAGCCGGGCGCGCTCGCCGCCCTCCAGGATCAGCAGGCCCAGGCCGCCGTAGGAACGTGCCAGGCCGGGCCGGTCGGGAATCGCCTGGCGCTGCTTCAGCTCCAACGAGCGACGGAACAGCGCCTCGGCGGCAGCGTAGCCGCTGGGGCCAACAGCCTGCTCCATGATGCCCAGCGAGTTGGCGATCTGCGACAGCAGCGGCTCGCCGGCGACACCCTCGGCCTCGGCCAGGGCCAGGGCCGCGGCCAGGCGTTGCCGGCCCTCGGCGGCGCGCGAGGGATCAAAGCGCAGCGCCAGCCCGGCGAGGTGCAGGCCCTGGGCCCGTTCGAGCGGCGGCGCGGCGCTGTCGGCGACTGCCAGGCCCAGGCGCTCGGCCTCGCCGGCCAGGCTGCCGCCGCCGTCGCGCCCGGCCTCGTAGCAGGCGCGCGCGATCACCAGCACCAGATCGGCCGGCGCGCTGGGCTGCGCCGCCAGGTGTTCCAGGCCGGCCAGCGCTACCGGGCGCGCGCCCTGGCCGGTGACATAGGCCTGCTCGGCGTCGAGCCAGAGCCTGGTGGCCGCCACCTCGGCGTCGCGCGCCACGAAGCCGGCGCACTCCTCCGCCTGGGCCAGGAAACCGCGCGCCTCGGCGAAGCGCAGCAGCGCCGCCAGGCGCCGCGCCGCCGCCAGGTTAGCGGTCACCGCAGAAGTGGCATGGCTGCGCCCGGCGCCGTACCAGTGCGTCGCCTGGGCCAGCAGGTCGGCCAGCGCGTCGTGCGCGGTGCCGCGCTGGGCGCGCTCGGCCAGCGCGCGGGCGGCCTGGGCATGGATCTCGCGCACCGCTTGCGAGACATCGCTGGCGCGCGGCCCCTTGAGGCGCAGGGACAGCGCCTCGCGCACCGCGTCCAGGGCGCGCTGCGAGCGGAACTCGAAGACGTCGTCCTCCTCCAGCACATCGCGCACCAGGCCGGTCTCGCGCTCCAGCACCTCGAGGTCCTTCAGCACCGCCTTGCGATTCTGCCCCAGCGCGGTGGCGACCAGTGCCGCCTCGAAGCGGCGGCCGAAGGCGGCGGCCAGGCCCAGGGAATCGAGCGTCTGCGGCAGGCGTTCCAGCGCCTGGCGTACCTCGGCCACGGCGCTGGCAGCCAGCGGCGGGCGCGCCTTGTCGAAACCGGGCGAGAAGCCCAGCCCATCGGCCTGCGGCAGCAGCGCCTGGGCGCGGCCCAACTGCTCCACCACCTCGGCCAGCTGGCCGGGCAGGATGGCCTGGCCACGGCGGCCGCCCAGCCACTCCAGCACCCAGTCGGTCACCGCCGGCGCCAGGCCATAGCCGCGGCGCAGCAGGTCGGCCTGCTCGTCCAGGGTCAACGGCGCCAGCGTCACGGCATTGCAGGCCGGCAGTAGCGGCGCCAGGCAGTCCTCGGCGCCCTCGCGGCGACCGGCCAACAGCACCAGTAGCGCGCCCTCAGCCCCTGCCGGCAGGGCCGCTTGCAGATGCGCCAGCAAACCGGCCGAGGCCTCGTCCAGCCACTGCGCGTCGTCGATCAGCAGCACCACGCGGGCGCTGGCCGCCTGCTGCTTCAGCGCGCGGGTGACGAAATGGAAGAGATCGCGCTCCGAGGCGGCAAGGCCGCCGGTGCCGCTGAACAGCGGCGCCAGCGGACCCAGCAGCACGTTGTAGAGCCCGTCGCTGGCCTGCTGCCCGCTGAGCCGGCCGACATCGACCTTGAGGTGCTGCGCCAGGCAGCGCTGGAAGGGGCCGAAGGGCACGCTGCTGCCGTCGGGCAGCCGCTGGCAGGCACCGTCGAGCAGCAGCAGCGGCTGCTCGCCCTGCCCCGCCAACTCGGCGATCAGCGCCCGCACGTGGCTGGTCTTGCCGCTGCCGGCGGGGCCGGTCAGCGCCACCCAGGCGACCCGGCTTTCGGCCAGCGGCAGGGCCGCCTGCCGTAGCGCCTCGAGCACCGCGAAGGGGCGATAGCTGGCGGCCGGCGCGACCGTGGCGGCGGCGCCGTCCGCACTGGCGGCGCGCCGTGCCAGCAGCACCCCGGCCAGCACCAGCGCGGTGCCGCCGGCGATCCAGTCGAGCCGCGCCGTCGCCAAGGCCAGGCCAAGCAGCAGGGCGATGAAGGGCGCGAACCACAAGCGGGTCTCGCCGCGCGTCAGGCGGGCCAGCAGCCAGCAGCAGCCCAGCAGGCCAGGCACCGCGACCAGGAAACTGGCGAGGCCGGGCAGCTCGCGCAGGGCCAGCAGCGGCACTGCCAGCCAGGCCGCCAGGCCGCAGCCGATACCCAGCGCCAGGCTTTCCAGCCCGCGCTCCCACGCCAGGTAGGGCGCCAGGAAGGGCAGCCGCGGGCCAATCAGGCGCAGTAGCAGGATCGGCACCAGCATCAGGGCCGCGCCGGCCACCGCCGGCCACCAGAAGCCGACCGTCATCAGCATGCCGTCATCCGGCCGCACCCGCGACAGCACCGGCAGCAGCAGCCAGGGCGCGATGCGGCCGACCGCGAAGCCGAAGCTGGAGGGCGCCAGGTCGGCGGCCTCGAAGCGGCCGCCGCGCAAGCGCTGGTGCAGCAGCACCGCCAGCGCCCAGAGCAAGAGCTGGATCAGCACCAGCGGCCAGATCAGGCCGGTGCGGTCACGGCCGAAGCCCATGACCTGCACGGGATCGAGCGGCGCCTCGCCGGCGACAAGGTCCAGCAGCTCGGCACGCGCGATGAAGAAGTACTCGCCGTCGAAGGCCGGCTGCTTGGTCAGCGTCACATAGAGCAGGCGCCCGACACCAAAGGCCTGCGCCAGGGCGGCCAGCGCGGCCTGGCGCTGCGCCGGCGGCAGGCGCCCCTCGGCCAGGGCGCGCGTCGTCGCGCCGCTGGGGTCGAGCCGCTGCAGCACAGTCGCGACCTCGCGTCCGTTGTGCACGAAGAAGCCCGGCAGGCTGTTGAGGAAGACCAGGCTAGCGCTCTCCAGTTCCGGCTCCGGCGGACTGGCGCCGAACACCGAGTCGAGCTGGGCCCGCGTCAGCTGCCCCACCAGCTCGACCCGCAGCAGGCCGCGCAGCGCCTGCTCGGCGGCGCGATCGCGCGGGTCGTCGAACAGCTCCAGGCTGCCCAGCGCGTTGCCGTCGAGCAGCAGCGTGGTGCCGTAGAAGCGGATTAGCGGAAAGACCGCCGAGAGCTTGTCGTGGAAGATCTCCTGCTGCCAGCGCAGGTCGGCCCAAAGCGCCCTGGCGCTGGCGGCGAGTTCGCCCTTCGCCGGGCCGTCCGGCAGCGCGGCGATCAGGGTCTCGGCTTCGTCCAGCAGCTCCAGGCCGCGGTCGAAGGTGACCAGGTCGCCGGCGTCGTTCAGCGCGAACCAGGTGGTGCTGTCGGCCTCGGCCAGCAGGCGGCGCGCCGTCTGCTCCGGCGTTTCGCCGGCCTGCTGCGCGCGCGCCGGCAGGGCCAGCAGACCCAATGCCAGCGCCAGACAGAGTCCGATCGTGAGCAGGCAACGCGCCACGCGATCCCCCCGGCCCGCGAACCCGGGCCCCTGGGGTCTGTTATCCCGCAAAATGGTCATGGAAACAAATCGTTGCCAGCGGCACACTCGGGCAACGAGGAGGCAACATGGCCGAGATCGTCAACCTGCGCCGCGCCCGCAAGTCCCGCGCGCGCGATGAGAAGGAGGCTCAGGCCGCGACCAACCGCGCCAGGTTTGGCGAGGCCAAGCCGGTGCGCGACCTGCGCCAGGCGCGCGAACAGCAGCGCAGCGAACGCCTGGCCGCCCACCTGCGCAAGGTGAAGGACGACGTCGAGGAGCGCTGAGCGCCGCCGCTCAGACCCGGAGGATCTTGCCCGGGTTCAGCAGGTTCTGCGGGTCCAGCGCCTTCTTCAACTGGCGCATCACCGCCACCGCTTCGCCGTGCTCGGCGACCAGGAAGTCCAGCTTGCCGATGCCGATGCCGTGCTCGCCGGTGCAGGTGCCGCCCAGCGCCAGCGCGCGCGACACCATGCGGTCGTTCAGCGCGTCGGCCTTGCGGCGGTCCTCGGGGTCGGTCGGGTCCAGCAGGTAGACCAGGTGGAAGTTGCCATCGCCGACATGGCCGACGATGGGGGCGATGGCGCCGCTGGCGTCGATGTCGGCCTTGGTTTCCAGCAAGCACTCGGCCAGGCGCGAGATCGGCACGCAGACGTCGGTGGCGAAGGCGTGCGCGCCGGGCTTCAACGCCAGGCAGGCGTAGTAGGCGTCGTGGCGTGCCTGCCAGAGCGCCCGGCGCTCCTCTTCCTGCGTTGCCCACTTGAAGCCGCTGCCGCCGTTGGCCGCCGCCAGCTCGCCCACGGTCTCGGCCTGCTCCTTGGTGCTGGCGACGGTGCCATGGAACTCGAACATCAGCAGCGGCAGCTCGGGCAGACCCAGCTTGGAATAGGCGTTGCAGGCCTTCACCTGCACCTCGTCCAGTAGCTCGATGCGGGCCACCGGGATGCCCATCTGGATGGTCTGGATCACGGTATCGACGGCGCCGGCCAGCGACTCGAAGGAGCAGACCGCGGCGCTCATGGCCTCCGGCACGCCATAGAGGCGGAGCTGCACCTCGGTGATGATGCCCAGCGTACCCTCGGACCCGACGAAGAGGCGGGTCAGGTCATAGCCGGCCGAGGACTTGCGCGCCCGCCCGCCGGTGCGGATCACCCGCCCATCGGCGGTGACCACGGTCAGGCCCAGCACGTTCTCGCGCATGGTGCCGTAGCGCACCGCGTTGGTGCCCGAGGCGCGGGTCGAGGCCATGCCGCCCAGCGAGGCGTCGGCACCCGGGTCGATCGGGAACATCAGGCCGTCCTGGCGGACGTATTCGTTCAGCTGCTTGCGGGTCACGCCGGCCTGCACGCGGCAATCCAGGTCGGCGGCATTGACCTCCAGCACCTGGTTCATCTGGCTGAGGTCAAGCGTGATGCCGCCGTGGATCGCGGCGATGTGGCCCTCCAGCGAGGTGCCGGTACCGAAGGCGATCATCGGCACTGCCTCGTCGGCGCAGATCGCCACCGCCGCCTGCACGTCGGCGGTCGAGGCGCAGAATACCACGCCGTCGGGCAGGCCCTCGTGGAAGGTGACGTCGCGGCCGTGATGCTCGCGCACCGCCTGGGCGACAGAGAACTGCTGGCCGAAGTGCGCCTTCAGGCGCTCTAGCGCGCGCTGCAGCGCGGCAGGGGCAGCAAGCGGACGGATGGCGGGCAGGGCGGACATGGGTGGGCCTCCAAGGCCGAAACGGGGATTGGCCGGCACTCTAGTGCAAGCCACCCCTGGCGCCTAGCAAGCAGGCGCGGCAAGGCGCTGCGTCACCCGGCGCGCGGCATCGGCGGCGGCGAATGGCGCATCGGCGCGGCCAATTTATTTCCACTCGCCGATGATTCCTTGGCGAACCTGTAAATAACGACAGTAAACACCATATAGACAGGCATTCGAGTAGTGATCGCCTTGGCAGCGATTTCCGAAACATGCCAATGCAATCTTCCAAGCGCGGAAGGTTTGACTATCTCAGCCGGAGACAGACATGGACAGCGCAGTACAGGTTAAGGCAATCGACAAAGTCCGGGACCCGGTCTGCGGCATGATGGTCGATCCGACCGCGGGCAAGCCCAGCTACGCGCTGCAGGGCCAGACCTTCCATTTCTGCTCCGAGGGCTGTCGCAAGAAGTTTGTCGCTGCCCCGCAAGACTACCTGGCCGACGCGCCCGCGCCGGCCGCCACCGCGCCGGTTCCCAAGGGCACGATCTACACCTGCCCCATGCACCCGCAGATCGAGCAGGTGGGGCCTGGCAGCTGCCCGATCTGTGGCATGGCGCTGGAACCCAAGGGCGTCTCCGCCGACGTCGAAGGGCCCAATCTGGAGCTCGCGGACTTCCGCCGACGTTTCGCCCTGGGCGCGGCCCTGGCGGTCCCGCTGCTGGTGCTGACCATGGGGCCAATGCTCGGCTTGCCGGTGCGCAGCTGGATCGGCGAACGCACGGCGCTGTGGATCGAATTCGCGCTCGCCACGCCAGTCATCCTCTGGTCCGGCTGGCCGTTCCTGGTGCGCGGCGCGCGGTCCTTCCTGACCATGAACCTCAACATGTTCAGCCTGATCGCCATGGGCGTCACTGCGGCCTATCTGTTCAGCGTCGTCGCGCTGCTGGTGCCTGGCATCTTCCCCGCCGGCTTCCGCAATGCCGAGGGCCATGTCGGGGTCTATTTCGAAGCCGGCGCGGTGATCATCGTCCTGGTGCTGCTCGGCCAGATACTGGAGCTCGGCGCCCGCGACCGGACCGGCGCGGCGATCCGCGCGCTGCTCGACCTGGCCGCCAAGACCGCGCGCGTCATCCGGCCCGACGGGACCGAGGAGGAGGTCGCGCTCGAGGATGTGCAGCTCGGCGACCACGTCAGGGTGCGTCCCGGCGAGAAGGTGCCGGTCGACGGCGAGGTCACCGAGGGGCGTTCGTCAGTCGACGAGTCGATGCTCTCCGGCGAGTCGCTGCCGGTGGAGAAGGTGGTGGGCGACCAGGTCACCGGCGCGACCATCAACGGCAACGGCAGCCTGGTCATCGAAGCCAAGCGGATCGGCGCCGACACCACGCTGAGCCGCATCGTCGAGATGGTTGCCAACGCGCGGCGCTCGCGCGCACCGATTCAGAAGCTGGCCGATTCGGTGGCCGGCAAGTTCGTGCCGGCCGTCATCGCGGTTGCCGTACTTGCCTTCGTCGGCTGGTCGATCTGGGGGCCGACGCCGGCCTATGCCTATGCCCTGGTCGCGGCCATCGCGGTGCTGATCATCGCCTGCCCCTGCGCGCTTGGCCTGGCCACGCCGATGTCGATCATGACCGCCACCGGCCGGGGTGCCCAGGCCGGCGTGCTCATCAAGAACGCCGAGGCCCTGGAGCTCTTTGCCAAGGTCGACACGCTGATCGTCGACAAGACCGGCACCTTGACGGTCGGCAAGCCGAAGCTGGTTGCCGTGCTGCCCGAGGACGGCTTTGACGAGGCCGAGGTGCTGCGGCTGGCCGCCAGCCTTGAACGTGGCTCCGAGCATCCCCTGGCCGACGCCATCGTCGCCGGCGCCGAGGAGCGCGGTATCGAACTCGCCAAGGCGAAAGACTTCGAGGCCGTCACCGGCAAGGGCGTCAAGGGCACCATCGACGGCCGGCGGATCGCCCTGGGCAACGCCAAGCTGCTGGCCGATCTCGGCCTCGAACCGGGGCCGCTCGCCGAGACCGCCAATGCGCGGCGCGACGAGGGCGAGACGGTGATGTTCGTGGTGGTGGACGACAAGATCGCCGGTCTGGTGAGCGTCGCCGACCCGGTGAAGAAGACCACGCAAGCAGCGCTAAAGGCGCTGCACGCGCTGGGCTTCCACATCGTGATGGCGACGGGCGACAACGAACGCACGGCAAAGGCCGTGGCGGCGAAGCTCGGCATCGACGAGATCCGCGCCGACGTGCTGCCCGAAGACAAGGCGCGCATCATCAAGGAGCTGCAGGCCAAGGGACGCCACGTCGCCATGGCCGGCGACGGCGTCAACGACGCGCCCGCGCTGGCCCAGGCCGATGTCGGCATCGCCATGGGCACCGGCGCCGACGTCGCCATCGAAAGCGCCGGCTTCACCCTGGTCAAGGGCGACCTGACCGGCATCGTGCGCGCCCGGCGCCTGTCGCTGGCGACCATGCGCAACATCAGGCAGAACCTGTTCTTCGCGCTGGCCTATAACGCCGTGGGCGTGCCGGTGGCGGCGGGCGTTCTCTATCCCTTCTTCGGATTCCTGATCTCGCCGATGATCGCCGCGGCGGCCATGAGCCTGTCGTCGGTATCGGTGATCGGCAATGCGCTGCGGCTGCGCAGCGTCCACCTCGAAGACTAGGCGCGCACCCTAGCTGCGATACTGCCGCAGCAGGTCCTGGCCATCGCGGCCGGCGCGCGCCAGCCAGTCGATGGCCAGTTGCGTGCCGACGTCGCGCAGGCTGGATTGCAGCGCCGGCGAGGAGCTCTCGACCATCACGCCAAGCCCGCGCAGCAGCGCCAGGCGGTTGGCGTACTCCTGCTGGCTGGCCGCCCAGCCGGCGGCTTCGGCGCGCTCGCCGGCGGCGATCAGCAGCTCCTGCGTCGAGGTCGACTGCGCCTCGTAGAGCGCCTTGTTCATCACCACGCCGTTCTTCGGGACCCAGGCGCCGAAGTCGTAGTAGTAGACCGGCGGCGCCAGGCCGCCCTGCCCCAGCCCCTCCACCGCCGGCGCGAAGCCGGCGTCGAATTGGCCCTGGTTGAAGGCGTTCAAAGCCTGCAGTGGTTCCACCGCCACCGGCTGGGCGCCGACCAGCGCTGCGAAGCGCTGGATCACCGGGCTGGTGGCGAGGAAGCGCCGCCCGGCCAGATCGCTGGCCTCGGTCAGCGGGAAGCGGCTGAACAGCCCGACCGGCGGCCAGGGCACGGCATAGACCGGGATCAGGTTGAGCCGCGCGAAGGCGGTGAAGAAGACATTGCGCGAGGCGCGCCAGAGCTCGCGCGCCTCCTGGTAGCCGATGGCCAGGAAGGGCACCGAGTCAGCCTCGGCCACCGGCAGCTGGTTGCCCAGCCAGGCGAGCTGCAGCTCGCCCAGCTCGACCGCGCCGCTGCCCACCGCGCTGGCGATCTGGTCGTGCGCATAGAGGCTGCCGTTGCTGTAGACCTCGATCGCCTGCTTGCCCTGCAGACTGGCGCCGAAGTCCTCGGCGAAGAAGCGCGTGGTCAGCGTCTGGAAATTGTTGTCCGGCCAGGCCGAGGCCAGGCGCCAAGCCCGCGCCTTGGCGCGCGCCGCGCCGGGCAGCAGCGACAGCAGCCCGGCGCCGGCCAGCCCGGCGGCAAAGCCGCGGCGGGTGACGGACGGGACGCGGAATCCGGTGGCAGGCGTCATGGCGTGGCTCCGTCTGGACAGGGAATCCTGGGAATAGGTAGGGCCTTGGGCGTCGTTAGCTCAAGAGCAGCCTCGAAAATGCCCCATTCGGACATCGGTCGCTGCGATGGAAACGCCAGCCGAGTAGCAAGGGTTGCCCGCCGGTCGCAGGGCTGTCCGTCGCCCGGCACAGAGGCGGCGCCGCCAACTCTGCGGCAGACTGCGGTCCGGGTGAGGACCGGGGTGGGAATGTCCGAGGAACTGGCGCTGCTGCTCGACTGGAAGCTGGCGGTGGCTGGCGCGGTGATCGCGCTGGCTGGCGTGGTGCGCGGCTTTTCCGGCTTCGGCTCGGCGCTGATCCTGACGCCGGCCCTTTCTGCGCTTTACGGGCCGGTGGTCGGCGTGCCCATCGTCATCGTGCTGGAGGTGGCGCTGTCCTTCCAGCTGCTGCCGGCGGCCTGGCCGCGCTGCGATCAGCGCCAGGTCGGGCTGATGACGCTGGCCGCCATGCCGGGCATTCCGCTAGGCGCCTGGATCCTGGGACGCAGCGATCCCGAGGTGCTGCGCTGGGCGATTTCCGGCGGCATCCTGCTGTTCCTGTCGGCGCTGCTGCTGGGGCTGCGGCGCAAGGGCCTGGCGACCTGGCCGGGGCTGGCGCTGGCCGGCGCGCTGTCCGGCGTGACCAACGGCGCGTCGGGCATCGGCGGGCCGCCGGTGGTGCTCTATTACCTGGCCGGGCAATCGATCGCGGCGACCATCCGCGCCAACGTCATCGTCTTCTTCTTCGCCATCGACCTGGTCACATTGCCCTGGCTCTGGGCGCAGGGGCTGCTGCAGCTGGGCACCTTTATGGCGGCGGCGGTAACGCTGCCCGCGGCCATGATCGGGGTCTGGTTCGGCAGCCGGCTGTTCCGCCGGGCGTCCGAGCGGATCTTCCGCCTGGTCGCCTTCTCGATCATCGCCGCCGTCGCCGTGGTCAGCGCCGCCGCCAGCTAAGCTATCGCCGGATGGCGTTGATGAAGAATACCAGCACCATGGCGCCGACCGTGGCCGAGACGATCATCCACAGCGTGCCGTTGCCGCCGACGCCGACGGCGCGAAAGATGATGCCACCGAGGTAGGCGCCGATGATGCCGACCACGATATTGAGAATGACGCCGAAGCCGCGACCGCGGATCAGCTGGCCGGCGAGCCAGCCGGCGATCAACCCGACCAGCAGCAGGATGATCAGCGACTCGGTGTCGTGGAACAGTGCGCGCAGGCTATCCATGGTCCCCCCTCCCCGACTCACTCAAGGCCCGACGTTCTCAAGGCGCGACTCCCAGGGCGCAAAGTAAACGGGCGGCGGCGCCCGGGTCGAGGCCCGTGACACCGCCGCCCGCAACCCATCGCGCCTAGGGTGTAACCGAGAATCCCGCGACGGCGTGGATCGTGTTGCCGCCGTTCGGGTAGTCGTAATAGACCCGCACCTCGTAGTCACCAGCCGCCAGGCCGGAGACCTGGTAGGCGCCGGTGGCCTGGCCGTTGGTGTAGGTCCACTGGCCCCACTCGTCCGGCGAGGAACCCGCCGGCACCACGGTGACCCAATCCTGCGGATTGCCCGGCAGGCCGGCCCAGAAGACCAGCACCGTGTCACCGGCCTTGTAGCTCGGCTTGTCGGTGCCGACCGTGGCGTTGCCCATCACCTGATCAGGCGTCGTGCTGCCGTCACCGACCGTGAAGTAGTAGCTGGCGTGGATGGTGTCGCCACCGTTCGGGTAGTCGTAGAAGACCCGCACCTCGTAGTAGCCGTTGGCCAGGCCGGCGACTTCATAGCTGCCGTCGGTCACGCCGCTGGTATAGGTCCAGTTGCCCAGGTTGCTGGCGGGCGCGCCCTCGGCCACCACGCTGACGACGTCCTGCGGGTTGCCCGGCGTAGCGGACCAGTAGACCGTCACCACCTCGCCCGGTGCATAGATGTCCTTGTCGGTGAAGACATAGGACTCGCTGTCCGACGGCTGCCCGGCGACAGGTTCCGGCAAGGTGGCGATGGAGCCGGCGTAGCTGACCTGCAGGTTCAGCAGCTCGGCGGCCTCGCTGGCACCGGCGGCCTGGCTGATCTGCTGGAAGTTGACCGGCTGCGCCGGTGCCACCGACAGCGTGATCGGGCCCTTTGGCGCGCGAGCGTCCTGCAACCAGCCACCGAAGGCGGCGCCGACCTGGAAGATGCGGTCGCCCGGCATGGCGCCCATCTCGGCCAGGTTGTTCGACAGCTCCTGCAGCCCCTGGCCCATCAGTTCGGCCTCGGTCATGCCGCTCTCCTTGATCGCGGCGTCGAGCGAGCGGGCCACCAGGCTCTGGTCGTTCAGCATGATCGAGGCGCTCTTCACCGCGCCGGAGAACATCGCCGCCTCCGGTGCCATCATGGCCTCGGGGCCGACGCCCAGCAGGTCGAGCTTGAGCTGCGCCTGGCCGATGCCCAGCAGGTCGATGGTCAGGTCATTCAGCGTAAAGGCCTTGGTGGTCGGGTCCGACAGCATGTCGAGCGAGATGTTGGCCACGACCTCGTCCTGGCCCAGCGCCTCCCAGACGTCGCTATCGAGATCCATGTTGTTGCGACTGAGGCCGATGCCCTCGACCTTCATCTTGACGCCCTTCGGCATGCCGCCCTGCATCAGCGACATCAAGTCGATGTTCTCGACCAGCAGGTGCTGGATGGGCACTTCGCTGCCCGGGCCGTCCGGCATGATGACGATGCCCGTCAGCTCGAAGGCGTTGGGGCCCAGGCTCTTGGCATCCTTGTAGGTGAAGGCGCCCGGCGGGGCGCCCTGCATCATCGCCAGGAAGATCTGCAGTGCATCGCCGTTCTGCGCCACCTGGGTACAGGTCGGGCAGTTGGCGTCATCCGCGCGGGTGACGTTGTAACCGCCGATCATCACGCCAAAGGCGGCGATCACGGCCAGAATCCAGGTTCGCATCATGCTGTCTCCCTAATTGGTCTCGGCAGGCTAGAAGGCCGACCGCGCCAGCGGGGCGCCCAGGGCGTCCGCCGACGAAGCGGCAGGATTGTCCGGATTTGTTACGGTCTTTGCAACCGCGAGAAGGCCAAAGTGCGGCGGCTGCTTTTATCCAACGGCAAAGTCGCTCCCCTGCCGTTAGGTCGCACCGATCTCCGGCAGCAGCACCAGTAGCAAGGCCAGCAGGACGAGGCAGAGGGCAAGGCGTGCGGCCATTAGCATCTCCCAGGCGGCCGGGGCGGTTCGCCGTCGCCGGCCCGACTCTGGATCCAAAGGCTATGGAACAGCGGGGTCGCGCCGCAATCGGTGATTTGCCCCGTGGCCGGTGGCAGGCTACGCAAGCGGCAAGCGCAGACCCACTCCAGGCGAGGACTCCGGCATGAGCAGGCACATCGACTTCTATTTCACCCCGCTGTCGCCCTGGACCTTCCTGGGCATGCGACGATTCCGTGACATGGTGGCGAAGCACGGCGCCACGGTCTCGGTACGGCCGGTCGACTTCGGCCCGATCTTTGCCCGGACCGGCGGCCTGCCGCTGCACCAGCGGCCGCAGGAGCGCCAAGCCTATCGCCTGATGGAGCTGAAGCGCTGGTCGGCCGCGCTCGACATTCCGCTGACGCTGCACCCCAAGTATTTCCCGACCAACGGCGAGCTCGCCTGCTGGCTGATCCTGGCCGGTCAGGACCAGGACGCGCAGTTGAAGCTGACCGAAGCGGTCGGCGCCGCCTGCTGGCAGCAGGAACAGGACATCGCCGACGCAGCGACCCTGGAGGCCGTAGCGACCGCGGCCGGCTTCGACGGCAAGGCACTGCTGGCGCGTGCCCGCCAGCCGGAGATCGCCGCGACCCGCGCCCAGATGGCCGCTGAAGCGCAGGCCGCCGGCGTGTTCGGCGCCCCGACCTTCGCGATCGATGGCGAGCTCTTCTGGGGCCAGGACCGCCTGGACTTCGTGGAGCGCAAACTGGCGGACTAGCCGCCGGCCATCGCCTCTTCCACCTCGCCCTTGCGGTGGGTGCCGAGCAGCCAGGAACAGAAATCCGGCTCGTTGCGCGCCGTCTGGCGGCGGACGATGCGGCCGGCCTCGACCAGGCGGCCGCCGGCGCCCAGCTGCTTATCGGCCAGTCGCAGCATCAGGCTGTTGGGCCAGGCGATGGAACGCACCGCCAGCAGGCGATCCGCCAGTGCCTCGGCCCCTACCGCCTCGTGCTGCGCCAGCCACATCAGGGCGGCGGCGGTGGAGCGCGAACGACCGGCGTGGCAGTGGATCAGCAGGCGGTCGGGCGTGGCGCGCTCGATATCGGCCAGGGTGCCCAGCAGCTCTTCGATGAAAGCCGCGTCGGGCAGCACATAACCCGGCAGGGGCAAGACGATGTCGTCGACCCGGAACAGATGGCGCCGATCTTCCGGCCAGGCGGCCAGCGCCGGGGGCAGCGGCTCGGCCGGGTCGAGCAGCGAGACGACGTGGCTGACCGGCGGGCGTGCCGCCTCCACCAGTTCGGGGATTCCGCAGATTCTGAGAGGCATTCCTAGAACCTGGGGAAAGCCGGCCGGCTTGGCAAGGCAGCCCGGCCGCAGGCCCGAGTTGACAGGATCAGGGGGCTGGCGCTTGTCTGGCGCCCGGCAACGCGCCCGCCATCCGAGGCGCGGCCCCACGCGAGGATCGGGAGAGCACCCCAGATGAGCAGCGACCATTCGAGCAGCGACCATGCGCTGGCAGCGGACTTCTTCAAGGGCAACTGGAACTACCCCACGCGCATGCGTTTCGGCGCCGGCAAGATCAGGGAGCTGCCGGCCGAGCTGAAGGGCCTGGGCGTCAAGCGCCCGCTGCTGGTGACCGACCCCGGCCTGGCCAAGTTGCCGATGATCCAGGAAGCCCTGGCGGCGCTGAAGGCTGCTGGCCTGGAGCCGGCGCTCTTCAGCGAGGTGAAGTCCAACCCGATCGGCAAGAACGTGATGGACGGCGTCGCCGTCTACCGCGCCGGCAAGCATGACGGCGTCATCGCCTGGGGCGGCGGCTCGGCGCTGGACGCCGCCAAGGCCATCGCGCTGATGGCCGGGCAAACGGTGTCGTTGTGGGACCTGGAGGACCGCGGCGACAACTGGCTGCGCGCCGATCCCAAAGGCATCGCGCTGATCCTGGCGGTGCCGACCACCGCCGGCACCGGCTCAGAGGTCGGCCGCGCCTCGGTCATCGTCGACGAGAGCGACCACACCAAGAAGATCATCTTCCATCCCAAGATGCTGCCCAGCGTGGTGATCTCCGACCCGGAGCTCACCGTCGGCCTGCCGCCACACATCACCGCGGCCACTGGCATGGACGCGCTGGCGCACTGCCTGGAGGCCTACTGCGCCCCCGGCTTCCACCCCATGGCCGACGGCATCGCGGTTGAGGGCATGCGGTTGGTGAAGGAGTGGCTGCCGCTGGCGGTGAAGGACGGCAAGGACCTGCGCGCCCGCGCCGCCATGTTGGCCGCCGCCTCGATGGGCGCCACCGCTTTCCAGAAGGGCCTGGGCGCGATCCATTCGCTGTCCCACCCGGTGGGCGCGGTCTACGACACGCACCACGGCCTGACCAACGCGGTCTTCATGCCCTACGTGCTGGTGTTCAACCGCAAGGCGGTCGAGGAGCGCCTGACCCGGCTGGCCGCCTACATCGGACTGAAGAATCCCTCGTTCCAGGCGGTGCTCGACTGGACCCTGGCGCTGCGCGAGGAGTTCAAGATGCCGCACAAGCTGGGCGGCCTCGGCGTCGACGACAAGCAGCTGGACCTGCTGTCAGAGATGGCGGCCAACGACCCGACGGCCGGCGGCAACCCCATCCCGGTCGGCGTGCCCGAGCTGCGCGGCCTGTTCGAGGCGGCACTGGAAGGGCGGGTGTGATTATCGCCCCTCTCCCCTTGAGGGAGAGGGTGGGCGCGCAGCGCCCGGGTGAGGGGGGTCGGTGCGACTGCGTCGATCGGCACCAACCTACCCCGCTCACCCCGACCCTCTCCCTCAAGGGGAGAGGTGGACCTGCGCAACGGTTTTCCCCAACGCCAGCCAGGGCCGCTCGTCCCACCAGCGGCGCGCCAAGCCTGAGGGCGAGGGCAGGACCCAGGGCAGCGTGCCGCACGGCAGGGCGGGCTGCGGGCCGTAGTCGGCGATGTGGCCCAGCGCGGCCTGCCCCGCGCGCTTGCTGGTGAAGGCGAGGACGCGCGGCGCCAGCTGCTCGATCTTCGCCAGCAGCCGCCGGCGCGCCAGCAGGCCCAGCTCGTCGCGCGGCAGCTGGTGGTCGAGGCCGGAGGCCAGCTTGGCCACGTCGGTCAGGCCGATGCCGAGCGGTAGAAGGTCAGTGAACTGCGCCGGCTGGAACAGCCTGGGCGTCAGGCCGCTCCGGTGCAGCATCTCCCAAAAGCGGTTGCCGCGACCGGCGTAGTAGTGGCCAAGCCGCGCCGAGGCCGGGCCGGCGGCGGTGCCGCAGAACACCAGCCGGAGGCCCGGTGCCAGCAGGTCGGGCAGGATGTCGGTCTTCGTCGCCGCCTTGGAAGGTGCTTTTCGCAGATCCCGATCCCGCTCAGCGCTTCACGAACTGCGGCTCGCTGAGCTTCGGCCCGTCGCCGGCGCTGTTGGCCGACAGCAGCGCCGTCATGTCGTATGCGCAGTCGGCAAGCTGCTCCTCGGTGTAGGGCTTGCAGGCGGGGTCCAGCGTGGCGGCGACCGTGGGATCCAGTCCCGCCGCATCGACGAAGATCGCCTTCATGCCCTGCCGGCCATAGAAGGCCTTGGGGTACTTCTTGCCGACGATGTTGGCGACGCCGACGAAGCCCCCGGTCAACTGCACCCGCTGGCCGACCAGGCCCTGCCAAGCCGTGGCGACCTCGCCCGCGTCGAGAGTGACGAGGTCCTCGGCCGTGGCCGTCAGGGTCCCGGCGCAGAGCAGCGCGGTGGCCAGGGTGAAGACTTTCAGCATCGTGGTCTCCTTGATCGGGCAAAGGGGAAAGGGCGCCGCAACGCAGCACCCTTGCCATTGTCGGGGGTATGCCGCGTCCAGGGCTATCGAAAACTGCGCAATCCGGCGCTGGCCCTTTGCCGGATGCGCAAGCCGCTAGCGCCGCTTCTCGCGATGGTAGTCGAAAGTCTCGTTGATGCGGTCCAGCAGGTGCTGGCCACCGGTGGTCGGCGGGTACTTCGCCGGGCGCCCCGGGCTGACGCAGGTCGGAAGCGCCGTCAGATCGGCGTTGAAATCGGGATCGAAGAAAAAGGGCATGGAAAAGCGGTCGCGGCCCGAGGTGTTGATCACCCGATGATAGGTCGAGGTGAAGAGGTCATTGGTCCAGCGCGCCATCATGTCGCCGATGTTGACCACGAAGGATCCCGGCAGCGGCGGCGCGTCGATCCACTGCCCGGCCAGGTTCTTCACCTGCAGGCCGCCGGCATCGTCCTGCCACAGGATGGTGAGGCAGCCGAAATCGGTGTGCGCGCCGGCGCCCAGCCGTGCCTCGGTGATCCGGCCTGACTGCGGCGGATAGTGCAGCGGCCCCAGCGTCGCCATCGGTCCGGTCAGCCACCTGTCGAAGTGCTCCTCGGGGAGGTCGAGCGACAGCGCAAAGGCGCGCAGAATGGCACGGCCCAGGTCGGACAGCGCGCCGTAGCACTCCAGCATGGTCTCTTGCCAGCCCGGCAGGCCGCTGGGCCACTGGTCGGGGCCATGCAGCGGCAGCCCCGCCTTGACCAGCGGGTGGTCGGGCGAGAGGTCGCGGCCGATCTTGATGCCTTCCTTGAAGTCGCCCGCCGCCGTCTGCTTGGCCGGATCGAGGTTCTCGCCACCGAGCTGGAACCAGCCGCGGTGACAGGACGACTTCTCGATGGCGATCTCGGCCTTGCGGTCCGGCGGCAGGGCGAAGAAGCGCTTCGCTTCGGCCAGGGTGCGCTGGATCAGCGCCTCGGGCACGCCGTGATTGGTGACGTAGAAGAAGCCGATGTTGCGGCAGGCTTCGCCCATCGCCAGGGCGACGTCGCGGCGCTCCGCCGGGCCGCCAGTCAGGAAGGCGCCGAAGTCGATCAAGGGAATGGCGTCGAGCGAGATGCGCGCGCCGACCAGGCTGGGATCAAGCATGCTGGAACCTACCACAGGAAAATTGGCCTTTCCAACATCGAGGCCCTGTGGCACGGCTTGCGGGCCAGCCTTTCGCGGGAGCCCAGGATGAGCAGAACCCATCTTCTTGGCGTCGACCTTGGCGCCGGCAGCCTCAAGGCCTCGGTGATTCGCCGCGACGGCAGCCTGGCCGGCGAGGCGGCGCATCCGGTAACCACGCAGATCCCGCACTTCGGCTGGTCCGAGCAGGACCCCGAGGAGTGGGTCCGCGCCTTCGCCGTCGCCGTGCCGGCCGCGCTCGCCACCGCCAAGATCGCACCAAGCGACATCGCCGCCATCGGCCTGTCGGGCGGCGCCCACATCCCGGTGCTACTGGACCAGGACGACCGTGTCATCCGCCCGGCCATCCTGTGGAACGACCAGCGCAGCGCCGCCGAAGCGCGCGAGCTGCACGAGGCGCACGGCGAGCTGATCATCAAGACCTCGCTGAACCGGGTGAACCCCACCTGGTCGCTGGCCATGCTGCTGTGGCTGAAGCGGCACGAGCCGGCGAACGCGGCGCGCGTGGCCAAGCTGATGATCGCCAAGGACTACCTGCGCTTCCGCCTCACCGGCACCTGGGAGACCGACTTCTCCGACGTTTTGGGCGCGCTGATGTCCGACCACCGCACGCGGTCCTGGTCGCCTGAACTCTGCGCGCTGATCGACTGGCCGACCGACACGCTGCCGCCGGTGGTGGAGCCGAGCCATGTGGTCGGCGGCGTGACAGCCGCCGCCGCGGCGTTGACCGGCCTGGCCGCCGGCACACCGGTAGTCTGCGGCTCCAACGACACGACGGTGGAGTTCTATGGCGTCGGCGCGGTGGAGCCCGGCATGGGCGCCATCAAGCTGGCCACCGCCGGCGTGCTGTTCCTGGCGGCCGACCGGCCGGTGGTGAACCCGCCGATCTCCTGCTACCCGCACATCCTGCCGGGCATGTGGTACACCGCGACCGGCACCAACTCCTGCGCCTCGGCACACCGCTGGGTGCGCGACCAGCTGTTTCTCGGCCCCGGCCAGAGCAGCGAGGGCGCCTTCCAGGCGATGGACGCGGCCGCCGCGTCGGTCGCCGCCGGCAGCGAGGGACTGCTGTTCCATCCCTATCTGCAGGGCGAGCGCGCGCCCTGGTGGGACCCGCAGCTGCGCGCCAACTTCCTCGGCCTCACCATGCGGCACACGAAGGCGCACATCGCGCGCGCGACCTATGAAGGCATCGCCTTCTCGATCCGCGACCTGGTGGAGCAGGCCAAGTCCTTCGACCAGCGCTTTGGCGTGGTGAAGCTGCTGGGCGGCGGCGCCAAGAGCGCCACCTGGCGGCAGATCCTGGCCGATGTCACCGGCCTGACCATCGAGCGGCCGGGCAACGGCGATGCCTCCTTCGGCGCGGCGCTGGTGGCCGGTATCGGCGTCGGGCTTTACAAGGATGCGCGCGCCGCCGTGGCCGAATGCGTCACCGCGCTGGAGCGCAATGAGCCGGACCCGGCGCGCCAGGCGCTCTATGCCCAGGCCTACGACATCTATCGCGAGGCGACGCTACGGCTGCAGGAACTGGACCATCGCCTGCACGCGCTCTTCGTCAAGGCGTGAGCCGCTTGGCCGATGCTCAACAGGCGCCGGCCGCGACACGGCTGGGTCGCTGAAGAGGGACCAAATCGGAGCGTTGAGAGAAGGGCCGGGCCTCAGCCCGGATAGGCCAGCGGGGCCAGGGCGCGCTCGAGGCGCTGTACCAGGCTGCGGCTGGCGCGGCGATGGGCCGCCTGGGTCTTCTGTTCCATCCAGGCATGCAGCGCAAAGCTGCGGCGGGTTGGTGCCGGGGCTGGCTTCGGCGTCACGACCGGCGCCTGGTTCACCACCAGCGGCAGTGGCCGTTCACGCGCCGCCGGCGCGGCACTGGCGCCGTTGCCGATTTGCCGCAGCATGCCGAGGCCTTCCAGCAAAGCGGCGGCATCGTCGAGCTGCTCGGCAGTGGAGCCGAGTTGGCGGGACGGGTCGTGGTGCTCGCCAGCGGGCGCTGCCTGCTCCCGGCGCGGCGTTCCGTCCAACGGTCCACGCGGCAGACGATCACCGTGATGGCTGATGCCATTCGACGCCAAGCGACGCAGTGATCGAAGCAGCTGAACCATCTTGGGCAGGTGCCCTCCAGTCGAAGTGACACAACCTTTCACGTCGTCGCTGTGAACAGACGCCTCCCGACACATTCTGCGAAAGGAGGACCAGCGGCGAAGTCTTATAGTGCCACATCAAGACACCGACACCACCCCTTAATCAACCCTCACAAGACAAAGTGACTGATCTGTATCAGGATTCTGCCAAGAATCGGCTCGCGTGTTGACCAGGTGTTCAGCAACAGGCCGTCAGGCGAGGCGGATACCCTCGCGCACCAGATCGTCCGCGGTGGCGCGGATACCGGCTGCCAGGCCCTCCACCAGCTCGTCGGCCTCGCTCTCGGTCAGCACCAGGGGCGGCGACATGATGTTCAGGTGCGCCAGCGGGCGGATGATCAGGCCATGGCGCTCGCAGTGGTCGGAAATGCGCTTGCCGACGTTGACCTCGTCGGGCAGCAAACGCTTGGTCGCTTTGTCGGCAACGTACTCGGTGCACTGCATGAAGTGGCTGCCCCTCACGTCGCCCACCATGGGCAGGTCGGCCAGGGCCTGCAGGCGGCGCTGCAGATAGGGGCCGACGCGGCGCACGTTCTCCAGGATGCCGTCGCGCCGCATGATCTCGATGTTCTTCAGGCCGACCGCGCAGGCCACCGGATGGCCGGAATAGGTAAAGCCGTGGGTGAACCAGGCGTCCGGCGAGGGCGCCGAGATGACCTCATGGATACGCTCGGAATAGATCGTCGCCGCCAGCGGGATGTAACCAGAGGAGATGCCCTTGGCGGTGACGATGATGTCGGGCTGGATGCCGAAGACCGAGTCCGAAGCGAACCACTCGCCCAGCCGGCCGAAGGCGGTCACCACCTCGTCGGAGATGTAGAGGACATCGTACTTGCGGCAGAGCGCCAGCGTCGCCTGGTGATAGCCGGGCGGCGGCACGATGACGCCGCCGGCGCCCAGGATCGGCTCGGCGATGAAGGCGGCGACGCGCTCCGGGCCGATGGCCAGGATCTTGGCCTCCAGCTCGGCGACCAGCTGGTCGCGGAACTGCTCGACCGTCATGCCCGCCGGCCGGCGATAGGGATTGGGCGAGGCGACGTGGTGCACGAAGTCGTGCAGGTAGTGAAACTCCGGCGCCTTGTCCATGGCGCGGCCGGTCAGCGACATGCCGAGCAGCGTGGAGCCGTGGTAGCCGTCGATGCGGCTGATCACATGGCGCTTCTCGAACCGGCCCTGGCGACCGAAGTAGTAGTGCGCCAGGCGGATCGCCGTGTCGTTGGCGTCGGAGCCGGTGCAGGCGAAGAGCACGCGGTTGAGGTCGCCCGGCGCCAGCGCGGCCAGCTCGGCCGCCAGCTGCGCCGCCGGCGGGTTGGTGGTGTCGACGAAGGTGGAGAAGTAGGCCAGCTTGCGCGCCTGCGCCGCCATGGCATCGGCCAGCTCGTCGTTGCCGTGGCCCAGGGTCATGCACCAGAGGCCGCCGATGCCGTCCAGGTAGCGTCGGCCCTGGGCATCGACCACGTGGCTGCCCTGCCCGCCCTCGATCACTAGCGAGCCGTCGCGCTTGAAGGAGTCGAAGTGCGTCCAGGGATGCACGAAATGCGCGCGGTCCTGTTCCCAAGTAACTGTAGCGGGATCGTTGGCGAGCTTGACCGGTGCGTTCATGGAAGCCTCCTCTGAGGCTGCCAGGGTGGCGCCGAGGCAGCGGCCGCGATAGGTCCCAGGAGGGATGCTGGAGCAGAGCGCGCTTCCGTCATGCTCGGACTGGCGAGCACTGAGGTCCGCCAAGTCTGGTCTGGGTCTGCTCTCGTCCGCCGCCGTCGAAGCTCGCTTGGCCATTCTTCTCGCTGTCACCCCGGCCGGAGAGCCGGGGCCCATGCTGCAGCCTTCGCCGGCGGCAGGATTCCCAGCGTCCGCACGGTCACGTCCATGGATCCCGGCTCGCGCTTCGCTTGGCTGGGATGACGATCAGGGCTGAACCGGACAACAGTGGGTCGAGCCCGAAGGTGACGAAGGGCGCGGCGCCTCCTAGCGCCCCAGCCGGGCCAGCGGGTCGCCCTCCAGCGTCGGGTCGGCGACGCGCAGCGCCTGCAGGAACAGCGCATAGAGCTCCGTGTGCGAGGCAACGCCGAGCTTAGGATAGATGCGCTTCAGGTGGTTGCGCGCGGTGCCCGGCGAGATGCCGAGGCGCCGGGCGATGGCCTTCGAAAGGTGGCCCTGCAGCAGCAGGCGCACCACCTCGCCCTCGCGCGCCGTCAGCACCGAGGCGCCAAAGCTGTCGAAGGCGCGGGTCAGGCTGGCGTGCAGGGTGGTGGCGGCACTGTCGGGTAGCTGCGCTGGCGGCGCGATGCGCCGGCCGGCAGCCGCCAGCAGCGGCGCCAGCGCCTCCAGCCAGGTGCGTTCGCGCCGGGTGAAGGGCGCCGCGCCACGCGCCCGGGTCAGCGACAGATGGAAGGCATCGCCGCCCGGCAGCGCCGAGAGGAAACCCAGCTCATGGCCGACGCCCAGCGTGCCGAAGTAGCCGGTGACGTAGTCCGAAGCACCGAAGCCGGCCGGCGCGATCTCGCTGAGCAGGGCCCAGCCCTGTTCGCCACTCCGGAAGCGATGGAAGAAGGGGTCCAGCAGGTAGGGCCCGGCGTGATAGGGCGGTGTCGGCTCCTCGGTACCGGCCGAGGCCAGCAGCAGCGGCGCCCGTTCGGCGCGGAAGATCACACCGATCCAGTGGTCGAAGCCGACGCCGGCGCGCAGCGCCTGCACCAGCGGCGCCAGGCGCGCCTCGCCCTCGGCCTCCAGCAGCTGGCCGAGCGCGGTGGCGAAGGCAGGCAGGTCCGGGCTCATGCCGCCCAGGCTAGCACGGCCCCTAGTCGTCCTTGATGACGTAGGCGCCGGTGATACCGCCGTCGATGGTGACCGCCGCGCCGTTCATGTAGCTGGCCTCGTCACTGGCCAGGAAGGCCATGACGTTGGCGATCTCCTCCGGCTTGCCCAGGCGGCCCATCGGCATGTACTTGCGGCGCAGCAGCCACTTCTCCTCGTCCGACAGGAAGGTCTTCACCAGTTCGGTGGCCACGGGGCCGGGACAGACCGCATTCACCCGGATGTTCTGCCGCGCGTACATGACCGCCAGCTCGCGGGTCATCGACAGCACGCCGCCCTTGGCCGCGGTATAGGCGAGTTGCGGGAAGGACGAGCCGACCAGCGCGACGATCGAGGCGACGTTCACCACCGCGCCGCCGCCGGCCCGCTTGATCGCCGGCAAGGCATAGCGGCAGCAGAGGAAGACGCCGGTCAGGTTGACCGCGATGGTCTTGTTCCAGGTGGCGAGCGAGGTGTCCTCGGCGCCGTTGTCGTCCGGCAGCACCACGCCGGCGTTGTTGATCAGCGTGTCGAGGCCGCCCAGGCCCTGCTCCGCCGCGGCCACCATGGCCTCGCAGCTCTTCTCATCGGCGACGTCGCCGGCCACCGCGATGGCCCTGCCGCCGGCCTGCACGATCAGCGCCGCTGTCTCCTCCGCCGCCGCCAGGCGCAGGTCGCCCACCGCCACCGCGGCGCCCTCGACCGCCAGCTTGAGCGCGGTGGCCCGGCCGATGCCGGCCCCACCGCCCGTGACCAGCGCACGCTTGCCTTTGAGACGCATCAAGAGCCCTCACCTACCAAGAGCCCTCACCCTACCCTCTCCCGCCAAAAGCGGGAGAGGGGGAGCTCTTGGCTCGGTGCCGCGCCCTTCTGCCCCCTCTCCCGCTGTTGGCGGGAGAGGGAGGGGGTGAGGGCGTTCGGTCGTTGCTTACCCCGCCGACGATCCTGCCGCGCCAAGTGGCACCTCGCAACTTGCCTGTTGAGCCTGCCAAGCTTCTTTCGCTAGCCTCGCCCCAACAGTGGGGAGAGCTGGCATGGCGAAGACCGACAAGGTGGGCGAGGCGATGGCCCGCCTGAAGAAGGACGGCATCCAGTACGTCCGCTTCGAGCAGACCGACCTGCACGGCACCTCGCGCTCCAAGCTGGTGCCGCTCGACGCGGTCGAGGGCTATGCCCGCAAGGGGCTGAACTTTTATGGCGGCGTCATCGCGCTGGACACCGCCAGTCACGTGATCGCCGGCACCGGCCTGCACGAGGAAATCAACTACCGCGACACCATGCTGTTCCCCGATTTCGACACGCTGGTGCGGGTGCCCTGGATGGCCAACACCGCCAAGGTGATCTGCGACCTGCACCACCTGGATGGCAGCGTTGTGGGAGGCGGGCCGCGCAGCGTCTTCAAGCGCCTGCTGGCCGAGGCCGCCGAGCTTGGCTTCGACGTCATGACCGGGCAGGAGTTCGAGTTCTACCTGCTGGACAAGGACACCAAGGCGCCGCTGTTCGAGGGGCTGCATATCTTCAACAGCCTGCGCAACAACTACGTCGATGCGGTGCAGCAGCTGCTCGACCAGTTGCAGGCGCTGGGCATCGAGCTGATCACGCATAACTGCGAGTACGCCTCCTCGCAGTTCGAGATCAACTACAAGGCCGCCATCGGCGTCGCCGCCGCCGATCGCTCCTTCACCTTCAAGAATGCGGTGAAGGAGGTGCTGCACCGCGCCGGCTACCTGGCCACCTTCATGTCCAAGCCCTTCGCCGGCGGCGCCGGCAGCGGCTGCCATGTGCACATGAGCCTGCTGGACCGCAAGACGGGGAAGAACGCCTTCCTCGACCCCAAGGACCCCGATGGCCTGTCGGCCGTGGCGCGCAGCTTCATCGCCGGCGTGGTGAAGCATGCCCGCGCGATGATGCCGCTGATCGGGCCGACGCCGAACTGCTACCACCGCCTGAGGCCGCATACCTTCGCGCCCTCGAACATCTCCTGGGGTATCGAGGACCGCACGGCGCTGGTGCGCGTGAAGGCGACCAAGGACCAGGGCACCCACATCGAGATGCGCGGCGCTTCGGCCAACACCAACCCCTACCTCACAGCGTCCGCCGTGCTGGCCGCCGGCCTGCTGGGCATCAAGGGCAAGCTGAAGCTGGGCCCAGCGACGAACCTCAAGGGTCCGAGCGAGGAGGACGCCAGCCTGGAGAAGCTGCCGCGGAGCCTGGAGCTGGCGCTCGACCACCTGGAGGCCGACAAAGCCATGCGCGCGCTGCTGGGTGAAGAGTTCGTCAAGCTCTTCACCGTGGTGAAGCGCTACGAACTCGGCCGCTTCCGCGGGCATGTGACGGACTGGGAGAAGAACGAGTACCTGGAGGTCTATTGACCTACCAACCCTCTCCCTTGGGAGAGGGTGGCGGCGCAGTCGCCGGGTGAGGGATTTTGGTCGGTGCGAGCGTGCCGGCGCAATCGGCACCAACCTCCCTCACCCGCTCGCTCCGCTCGCACCCTCTCCCAAGGGAGAGGGTTTGACTACCCGATCACCAGCTCCGGCTTGCCCTTCAGGAAGATCGGCTGGTGCTCGGGCGGCGGCGGGCTGTCGGTGATGACGCGGGTCACGCGTTCCAACGGGCAGATGACCTCGAGGCCGAGGTTGCCGAACTTGCCGTGGTCGACCAGCAGGGTGCAGCTACCGGCGCGCTCGATCATCGCGCGCTTGACCCAGCAGAGCTCGGCCGAGACGTCGTTCGGCCCCTCCACCGTCATGCCGCCGGCACCGATGAAGGCGTGGTTGGCACGGTAGCGGCGCAGGAACTCGGCCACCTCCGGCCCATAGGTGCCGCGCTCCCGCGCCACATAGTAGCCGGGGGCCAGGATCACCTTGATCGAAGGGTTGGTGCCGGCCACGGCGGCGTGGCCGATGGAGTTGGTGATGATGGTGATGTCCTTCAGCTCCACCGCCAGGCGCCGCACGAAGTGCGAGGTGGTGGCGCCGCTGTCGATCATCAGCACGTCGCCCGGCTGCACGAAGCTCACCGCGCAGTTGGCGATGCGCGTGCGCTCTTCCACCAGGATGTTGGCGCGCTCGTCCAGCGAGGGCTCATGCGCCAGCGCGGTGACGGCGGCACCGCCATAGGTGCGGCTGACCACGCCCTCGCGAGAGAGTGCATCGACGTCGCGGCGCACCGTCTCGGTGGTGACGCCGAAGGCGCGGGCGAGTGCCGAGATGCGCACCGTAGGATTGGCGCGCAGCTCCGCGACGATGCGGTCCTGGCGCGCCTGTTTGCCGAGCTTGCGTTTCATCGCGCCATGATCGGCCGGGGCGCGCGCCATGGGCAAGGGCGTCCTAGCCGGCGGCGCGGCGGGCCGTCGCGGCGGGCTTGGCGGCCGCCAGGATGTCGGCCAGCTGATGCACCAGCAGGCCCTTGCGCGGCGAGAAGGCACCGTCGAAGGCGGCCGAGCCGATGGTGAAGGCCTCGCAGCCAGCATCCGCCAGGGCCTGGATGCGGGCCGGCGAGTCGACGGATCCGGCGCAGATCAGCCGGCCCTCGTCGCCCAGGCCGCGCCGGGCGGCGCGCACCAGCTCCAGCGGCTCGGCCTCGGTGGCGCGATAGGCCAGCAGGTCAACGCCGGCGCAGCCCATCTGGCGGAAGCGGCGACACTGCGCCTCGACCTCGTCGGGCTGGCCGCCCAGCTTGGTCGGATGGCCGAGCGGGCGGCCGGGAAAGGGGTAGTACTCGGTAGGGCTGCCCTTGAGCACCGCCAGCGTGCCGGCCGCGTCGGTGCCGCCCATCAGGCGGTCGACGCCCAGCTCGCGGGCGACGCGGGCGGAATTCAACGCTGCCTCCGGCGAGGTGGAGACCACCTCCATGTAGCTGGTGGCGCCGCTGTCCTTGATGGCGCGGTGCAGCGCCTGCAGCGTCTCGAGCTCGACACCGAGGTCCTTGAAGCCGACATGGCCGAGGCCGGCGGGGCGGATCGCCTGCATGACATCCAGGCAATCGACCACCGTCTGGTCCTGCCGCGTCAGCATGAAGATGAAGTCCATCCGGCCCCTCCCGGAGACCCGTTCTTGTTGCCGCCGTCTTAGCACGGATGTGGGGATTGCGACAAACTCTGTGTGAGGTGCAAAGTTTTCCGACTGGGTTCATGATCCAGGCCGGACAGGGAGAGCAACATGAAGCCCCGTGATGCCGCGATGGAAGCTGGCCGCAGCGCCCTGCTGGTGGTCGACCTGCAGCAGGCCTTCTGCCGGCGCGACGGCATGCTGACTGGGCCGCGCTGGCCGGCGGCCAAGCAGGATGCCTACTTCGGCGCCCTGGACAGTGCCCTGCCCAACGCCGGCAGCCTGGTCACCGCCTTTCGCGCCGCCGGACAGGAGGTGATCCACACGGTGATCCAGAGCCTGACCCTGGATGGCCGCGACCGCTCTCTGGACCACAAGCTGTCGGACTTCCACATCCCACGGGGCGATCCCGGCGGGCGGCCCATGCCGGAGGTCGCACCAGCCGGCGACGAGATCCTGCTGCCCAAGACGGCGTCGGGCGTGTTCAACGCCACCAACATCGAGTTCCTGCTGCGCAACATCGGCATCGCCGACCTGGCGATCTGCGGCGTCTTCACCAACCAGTGCGTGGAGTCAGCGGTGCGCGACGCTTCGGATCGCGGCTTCTACGTCACGCTGGTAGACGATGCCTGCGCCGGCACTACGCCGGAGGAGCATGCGCAGTCGGTCCGGGCCATGGCGGCCTATGGCCGGGTGCGGTCGACGGCGGCGTTGCTCGATGAGCTGCGCGGGATGAACCGGCGGGGCTAGCCTCCCGGCCCGTCACCCTCGGACTTGGTCCGAGGGTCCATGGCGAAGCCTGGCGCCAGCTGCGACATGGATGCTCGGAACAAGTCCGAGCATGACGGTGATACTAAGGCTGGCGCTCCTGTTCAGAAGCTGACGCGGATACCGGCGTTGAAGCCCTGGTCGCTGATGCCGTCGCCGATCTGGCCAGAGTAGTTCAGGCCGATCGAGACGCCCGGCATGACCTGCAGGCCGATGCCGGCTTCCATCACGATGGTGTCCTCGGCAATCGGCAGGCCCTCGATGGTGAAGTCGGCGCCGCCGGAGAAGGCGAAGCTGGCCTCGGGCGTATCGGCGCTCAAGGCATGGCGCCAGCCCACCGAGCCGCGCAGGCTGAGCCCCGCCATGGTGTCCACCGTGGCCGAACCGCGCACGCCCAACGTGGTGAAGAGGGCATCGCTGCTCTCGTCATCCGCGCTCAACGCGGCGATGCCGCCGCTCTCGGTGAAGCCCTCGGTCGCGACGTTCACGTAGGCCAGCCCGGCGAAGGGCTCGATCGACGCCATGCCGAAATCGAAGCGATAGCCGGCCTCGCCGAAGACCTGGCCGGTCCAGCCGGTGTAGTCGCCGGTCTCGGTCTCGTCGATGCCGCCGAAGGCGACGTGGCGCGTCGAGTCGATGGTGTGCCAGGCGAAGGCGCCACCGAGCTGCAGGTTCACGCCACCGAAATCGGCGCCGGCATAGGCTCCAAGGTGGAAGCTATCGACCGTCAGGCTGGAGCCACGACGGTTCACGTCCACGCCGGTCTGGCTGTAGCCGGCCAGCAGGCCCAGGGTGAAGCTCTCGTCCAGCGCCGTGTCGAGGCCGACAAAGACGCCGCCGATGTCGCGGCTGGCGCCGGCGGCATTGCCGTCGTTCTCCGCCGATCCGAAGGACCCGAAGGCCTCGATCCAGGCCTGGGCGGGCGTGCCGAAGATCGGCCGCTTCACGCCCTGCGGCTCGCCGGTCAGGCGGCGCGCAATGGCCTCACGCGGGAAGCGGCTGTCATCCAGCAGCAGGCCGCGCGCGGTGGCATGGATCTCGCCCGACAGCAGGTCGAAGGCCTGCTGCGCCTCCGCGGCCGACCCCAGGGTCGCCAGGGCATCGGCCAGCGGATCGCCGGGCGGCAAGGCGTCAGCCGCATCGGCCACCGCCATCTGGTTCGGCGTCGCCGCCACGTCGGCGAAGGCCGTGGCATTGCGGATCAGCTCCAGCAGCACCTGCGTCGCCGTCTGCGTCAGCGAGGCATCGACGAAGAGCGAATCGGTGGCGACGCTGTCGAAGCCGACGCCGGCCACGGTCGCCGCGTTGACGATGACGTAGGGTGTCGCCGTCTGCACGCCCAGACCGGTTAGCACCAGCACGTCGCCGCCGTTGATGGTCACCGTGCCGCTGGCGTTCACCAGGTCGCTGTTGCCCAGGTCGTCGACCTCCACTTCGTAGGTCGAGCCGGGATCGAAGGTGGCGTTGACCACATTCATCGTGCCGATGGAATTGCCCGGCGCCACGGTGGTGCCGCTTTGCGCCATGAAGCCACCCAGCGAACCGCTGCCGCCCAGCCGCGCGTCGCCCGACAGCGTGACCACGGAGTTCGCGATTGAGCCGTTCACCACCAGTACGCCATCAGTGACCGCGGTGGCGCCGTTGTAGCTGCTGTTACCGCCCAGGATCAGCGTGCCGGCGCCGTTCTTCACCAGGCCGCCGGTGCCGGAAATACCACCATCGAACTGGGTGTCGACCGCCTGGTCCAGCGTCAGTGTCGCGTTGCCGAGGTCGAGCGTGCCGCCGGTGCCGCCCAGCGCCGTGGCCTCAAGGTTGAAGTCGTTGAGGTCCAGCGTGCCGCCGTTGATCACTAGCGCATTGCCGTCCGGCAGGGCGCCGTCGACCGAACCGATCAGCGTGCCGGCCTCCACGCGGATGCCGCCGGTGAAGCTGTTGCTGCCGCTGAACAGCGTCACGGTGCCGCCACCGAGCTTGGCCAGGCCGCCTGTGCCGGTCAGCGTGCCATGCCAGTCGATGCCCAGGCCGTTGCTGTCGAAGCTCGACACGCTGCCGCCGACCAGCGTGGCATTGACCACGGTGTTGAGCGTGCTGCCGATCGCCTTGATCGTGCCGCCGCCCAGGTTGAACTGATAGACCGCGCCGTCGGCGAGCGCGCGCTCCTGCAGGCTGTTGCCGCCGATCTCCAGCGTGCCGCCCTGCAGGTCATAGCGGCCGTCCACTGCCGCCCCCGTGTTATTGACGCCGGCGAGCTGCAGCACGCCGCTCGAGACGCGGAAGGTGCCGCCGGTCTGGACCACCGCGCCGTGCGCGCTCGAGGCATCGCCCGGGCCGGCGCGGTCGCCGATGGTGAAGGTGCCGCCCAGCATGTTCACCAGGCCGGTGCCGCTGATGTTCAGGGTGCCGTCGCTGTTGCGCATGGCATTGGTGCTGCGACCCAGGGAATAGAGGGCATCGGTCAGGCGCAGCTCGCCACCACTGATGTTGTAGGTGCCGGTGCCGCCCTGGTTGCCGACATTGAAGCTGGCGCCGCTGGCGATGATCACCGTGCCGCCCGACTGATTGAACTCGCCGGTGCCGCCGAAGTCGCCGACCTGTAGCGAGGCGGCGGGGCTGGCGGGGGGCAGCGGCGCCAGCACGGCGATGATGTTCAGCGTGCCGCCGGTCATGGTCGCCACGCCGTTGCCGCCGTCGGAGCCGACCGTCAGGTAGCGAATCTCGCTGGTACCGCCCTGGATGAGGATGCCGCCGCCGTTGATGTGCAGCTCGCCACCATCCTGGGTGTAGTTGTCCAGCGTGACCGTGCCGCTGCCCTGCTTGAGGATGGCGCTGGCGTCGACCACGCCGTGCGTGGTGCCGGCATAGACGGTGTTGACGTTGTCGTTGATGACCAGGTTGTTGCTGTTGAGCTGAACCGTGCCGCCGCTGTTGATGTTCAGCGAGTCGATGACGGTGGGGTTCATGGTGACGTCAAAGGTTTGCCCGTTCATGACCACGACGTCCTGCGCCTGCGCCGCCGGCGGCGTCAGGGTCAGGCCGAAGACCGTGGCGGACAGCAGGGCGGCGCGCGTCACGCAGCGGCGGACGGTGGTCCGGTGCGCCAGCGAAGTAGGCGCGACAATGATCGTCATGAGTGGTTTCCCCCAGATATGCGGCAAGTATTACTCGCTGCTTAGTTGATTATCGGCAGGCAACTCTCTCCAGATTGATCTGGCAGGCCGATTCAGCAGGACACCCGATCGCCTGCTCCCACCAATATCCTGGAATAACTGATAATACTGGCGGAGGTCAGGCCCCTGACATCTATCGCACGATCAGACGAAATACAACCATTCAGTTTTGAATACTATAGTATACCCACCTATCATTGTATTCACGAACAGTATAGTATTCCACTATCGCGCGCAGCGCCCAAACGCTGCGGGCGTGAACCGCGGGGGGAGAGGCGTCTGGGGGTGTAGAGACCTGCAGAGCGAGGTCGGAACCGCGGATCGGTCAGCCGCGCTGGCGGCGGCGCAGGATCAGGATCAGGCCATAGCCGCCGAGCAGCAGCAGGCCGGCGCCGACGGTCGAGACCGTGCCCAGCACCTGCACGCCGGGCGTATAGCCGGCGACCATCTTGGCGTACATGAATTCCGGCACCGTGGTATCGGCACCGGTGGTGAAGAGCGACAGCGGGAAATTGCCCCAGGACAGCAGGAAGGCAAAGAGCGCGCCGGAGAAGAGCCCGGGGAAGAGCACCGGCAAGGTCACCTCGCGCAGCACCTGCCAGCGCGTCGCGCCCAGGTCGAAGGCGGCCTCCTCCAGCGCCGGATCGAAGGAATAGACCTGGATCGAGATCACCAAAGTCACCACCGGCACGATCCACACCAGGTGGGCGAAGATCGCGGTCTGCCAGGACAGCTGCAGGCCCAGCGCGCTGAACCACAGCAGCAGGGCCAGGCCCAGCACCGACTGCGGGAAGAAGATCGGCAGCAGCACCAGCTTCTGGAACAGGCCGCGGCCGCGCCACTGGAAGCGGGCAAAGGCCAGGGCGCCGAAGAAGCCCAGCACCACGGCGATCACCGTGACGATGCCGGCGATCTTCAGCGAGGTCTCCAGCAGCGTCTGGGTCTCCAGCGCGTTGAAGGTCTTGGACCACCAGTCCAGGCCCCACTTGGCGATCGGGAAGGTGAAGTAGCGCGAGGCCCCCAGACTGGCCAGGATGCCGGTGCCGATCGGCAGGTAGATGAAGGTCACCAGCGCCAGCATCCAGCCGACGATGAGCGCCCCCACCCAGCGATTCCGGCGCCCGCCCATCAGCGCCGCCCCAGGATGCGGTCGAGGTCGAAGCGCCGCAGCACCGGCAATACCAGGACCGCCACGATCAGCATCAGCAGGACCGCCAGGGCGGCGCCCAGCGGCCAGTTCTGCATGTAGGTGAAGGCGATCTCGATATCGTGGGTGATCGGGATGATCGACTGGCCACCCAGCACCTTGGCCTCGGCCAGGGCGCCGACGCCGAGTACGAAGGTCAGCAGCATGCCGATGACGATGCCGGGCATGGCCAGCGGCAGCTCGATCTCGCGGAACACCTGCCAGCGGCTGGCGCCCAGGTCGCCGGCCGCCTCGACCAGCTGCGGCGGCACCATCGAGAGCCCCAGAGTCATCGGGAAGAGGGTGAAGGGCAGGTAGACGTAGACCATGCCGAAGACCACCATCTCCGGCGTGAAGAGCACGGAATCCAGATCGATGCCAAAGAGACTCTTCAGCGTACCCAGCAGTACGCCGCTCTTGCCGAAGAACAGCACCCAGCCGTAGAGCCGCAGGTTCTCCGACACGAAGAGCGGGATGGTAAAGGCCAGCGTGACCAGGGTGGACCAGCGCCCGAAGACCCGCACCAAACCATAGGACACCGGGTAGCAGATCAGCGCCAGGATCACGCAGGTCAGCGCGGCGAAGCCGAGCGACCAGAGCAGCGAGATGTAGTAGGTCTCGCCGAAGATGCTGCGGTAGTTGTCCAGCGTCGGCGGATGCCAGACCGAGAAGGACTTGGGCTCGGCGAAGGAGAACAACAACACCGTCAACAGCGGCGCGGCGAAACCCAGGCACAGCAGCAGCAGCACCGGCCAGGCATGGCGCCGGCCGGGTGCCAGCAGGGTGCGGCCCAACGCCATCGCCGCTACTCGCTCACCAGCACGGAATCGCGCGCGTCCCAGCCGATGGTCACGGTGTCGTCCAGCCGGCCCTCATAGGCCTGCTGGCGCAGCCGCTCCAGGGTGAAGACCTGCTGGCCGACGCGCACCTGGTACTGGATCCGACTGCCCAGCGCATACTCGTTGTAGAGCTTGCCGCTGACGCTGTTCTCGGTCTCGCCCGGCTGCGCGACGATGCGCACGAACTCGGGCCGCACCACCAGGTGGCCCGAGCTGAAGCCAGGCGGAATCGCCGGCGCGGCGAAGTGGCCGTTCAGGGTCTTGCCGCGGAGCTGCCCGCCGGCGTCGAGCTCGACGTCGATGACATTGCAGTCGCCCATGAACTCGCTGACGAACTTGTCCTTTGGCGCGGTGTAGATGTCCTGCGGCGTGCCGACCTGCACCAGCTTGCCGGCGCGCATCACGCCGATGCGGTCGCTCATCACCATCGCCTCTTCCAGCGAGTGGGTGATGTAGACGAAGGTCTTGCCGCTTTCGCGGTGGATGTCCTTCAGTTCCTTCTCCAGCGTCTTGCGCAACTTGTAGTCGATGGCGGAAAGCGGCTCGTCGAAGAACAGGATGGCCGGGTCATAGGCGAAGGCGCGCGCCAGGGCGACGCGCTGCCGCTCGCCACCGGAGCACTTGGTCACCGACTTGCCGTAGTAGCTGCGCGACAGCCGCAACAGGTCGAGCAGCTCCATCGCCCGCGCCTTGCGCGTGGCTCGGTCGACGCCTTTGATCTTCAGCGGGAACTCGATGTTCTGCCCGACCGTGCGGTGCGGAAAGAGCGCCAGCGACTGGAACACCATGCAGGTCGGTCGGCGGTTGGCCGGCAGCTCGTTGATGCGCTCGCCCTTCAGCAGGATGTCGCCGGCGCTGGGCAGCTCCATGCCGGCGAGCATGCGCAGCAGGGTGGTCTTGCCGCTGCCGGAGGGGCCGACGACGGTGAAGAACTCACCCTCCGCCACCGCCAGGTCGACCGCGTCGACCGCCACCAGGCTGCCGAAGGCCTTGGTCAGGCCCTTGAGCTCAAGGATCGGCGGTCGGGTGTCGGGCGTCACGGTCACGGGTGGATCCTGGGTCTGCTAGGTCCCCCTGAGTGTACTCCCTCCCCCCTTGCGGGGGAGGGTCGGGGTGGGGGGCATTTCTGGTCGGTCGGTGCCCGGGAAAGGCCCCCACCCAACCCTCCCCCGCAAGGGGGGAGGGCTAGCAAGCAAAGCGGAACCGGACCTCAGCCGCCAGACGCTTCGCGCTTGGCCGCGGTCATGAGCTCCAGCAGCTTGTCGTAGTCGGGGACGATGTCGTACTCGACCGAGTTCGCCATCTCCTCTTCCAGGCTGTCCCACTGGATGGTATCGAGTTCCTCGGCGCTGAACAGTTTGAAGCAGTCGGGATTGCCCATCTGCGCCACCGGATTGAAGGTGCCCTCGGCGAAGGCCACGGTGTGGGCCACGTCGGGCGCCTGCACGTACTTCAGGAACTCGACGGCCAGCGGCGATAGCTGCGGATTGTTGACGATCGAGGTGACCTCGATCCAGGCAATGCCGCCCTTGCCGTTCATCGGCCCCTTCTTCGGCGTAATGCCACGGATGTTGGGGTAGCCATCTGCGCGCGCCGGCGAGGCCGAATAAGTACCGCCGGTCATGTGGAAGTCGATCTCGCCGGTGACCAGGGCCTGGTTCATGGTGGCGGCGTCGCCCACCACCTTGGCACCCTCGAAGACGCGCTTGGCGGCATCGGCGAACTTCGCCACCTCGGCCGCGTCGTGCTCCTTGAAGGGATCGAAGCCGGCGATGCAGCAGATGTTGAAGACGTTCCAGTCGTCGGACTCCAGCACGCCGTACTTGCCGGCATTGGACGGATCGTTCCACAGGTCCCAACCCTGGTCCTCGGCCGTGGCGCGGCTGACCTTGTCGGTGTTCACCACGTAGGAATAGGGTCCGTAGCGCTGGCACATGCCCAGCAGATCCTTGCCGTCATCGCTCATCGCCCAGTGATAGGGCGGCTTGAAGGCCGGCATCATGGTCTCGAAGTAGGGCTCCATCGCCGCGCGGTCGAGCGGCTTGATCAGGCCCTCGGGCCACATGATCTTGCGGGCCCAGGGATTGTTGACGTTGATCAGGTCCCAGACGCTGGTCTCGCCGCCGCGCAGGCGGTTGATCATGGTCGGGTCGTTGGTCAGCGATTCCGCCTTCACGGTCGCGCTGCGGGTCGAGCGGAAGGGATCCAGCACCTGGGCCGAGTTGTAGCCCTCCCAGCAGAGGATGTTCAGTTCGGTCTCGCGCGCGGCGAAGGCCTTCTGGCTGAGGCCCATGGGACCGCCCAGGGCGAGCATCCCGATACCGGCATACTTCAGGAACTCACGACGTTCGAGAGTCATGGTCGCATCTCCCAATTGCTAGCCTTGCCAAGTCGCAACAGCCCACCTGCCGGCGCCGCCCACAGTGCGACGAACCGGGCGGCCATCCCCCGCGGCGCCGAAGCCCTCTGCCGGGGCCCCTGTCACCGCCGCCGCTGCCGTCTGGCGCCCCGTCCAGGGTGCCCCGCAGCGACCGTATGATGAACTTACCACGTAGAAGTTGGCAATTCCAACATTGGAATCGTCGGCGCCCCCTTGGCGCCCCCCGCAGGGCGCGTGTAGCGTGCGCCCGCATCGTTCCGGGATCGCAGGGGGCACCAGATGGATCCGCGCGCCGTCAAGACCGTCGCCGACGCCAAGAAAATCGTCACCGAACGCCAGCTGGAGCACGTCAAGGTCGGGCTGTTCGACCTGGATGGCGTACTGCGCGGCAAGTACATGGCGCGCGACAAGTTCTTCTCGGCGCTCGACAAGGGCTTTGGCTACTGCGACGTGGTGCTGGGCTGGGACGTCGCCGACAACCTCTACGACCGCGCCAGCGCCACCTCGTGGCAGAGCGGCTTTCCCGACGCCCAGGTGCGCATCGTGCCAGAGACCTGCCGCGCCATCCCCTTCGAAGGCGAGATGCTGCTGTTCCTGGCGGAGTTCGACCAGCCGGCCGACCGTTTCTGCCCGCGCGGCACGCTGAAGCGGGTGATCGACTACGGCAAGGCGCTGGGCCTGAAGGCCAGCGCCGCCTGCGAGTTCGAGTTCTTCGTGTTCGACGAGACGCCGCAGTCGGTGCGCGACAAGGGCTATCGCAACCTGCAGAACATCACGCCCGGCATGTACGGCTACTCGACGATCCGCAACACAGTGCACGCCGACTACTACCACGAGCTGATGAAGCTTGGCGCCGACATGGACTTCCCGATCGAGGGGCTGCACACCGAGACCGGCCCCGGCGTGATCGAGGCCGCCATCGTGCACACCGAGGCGCTGGCCGCCGCCGACCGCGCCGCGCTGTTCAAGACCTTCACCAAGGTGCATGCGCAGCGCCGCGGCTGGATGGCCACCTTCATGGCCAAGTGGAGCCCCAACTATCCGGGCCAGTCGGGCCACACCCATGTCTCGCTGACCGACAAGAATGGCAAAGGCGTGTTCTACGACGCCAAGAAGCCGCACCAGATTTCCGACACCATGCGCCACTTCATCGGCGGCCAGCAGCTGCTGATGCCGCAGCTCCTGGCCATGGTGGCCTCGACGGTGAACAGCTACACCCGCCTGATCCCCGGCTTCTGGGCGCCGACCCAGGCCTCCTGGGGCATCGAGAACCGCACCTGCGCGCTGCGTGCGATTGCGGGCGGCGAGAAATCGCAGCGCGTCGAGTACCGGATCGCCGCCGCCGACATCAATCCCTACCTGGCGGTGGCCGCCGCGCTGGGCAGCGGCCTCTACGGCATCAAGCACAAGCTGGAGCCGACCGAGCCGGCGCTGGGCAACGCCTACGAGATGAAGTTCCCGGCCAAGCTGGCGCTGCCGCGCACCCTGTGGGACGCGGCGCAGAACCTGAAGAAGTCGGCCGCCGCGCGCGAACTCTTCGGCGATGCCTTCGTCGATCACTATGCTTACACCCGCGAGTGGGAAGAGCGCGAAGGCCGCCGTGCCATCACCGACTGGCAGCTCGCCAGGTATTTCGAAATCATCTGAGGACAGTGCCATGAGCTTCGATTTCACCGGCAAGCGCGTCGTCGTCTGCGGCGGCAGCAAGGGCATCGGCCGCTCCGTGGCGCTGGGCTTCGCCCAGGCCGGCGCCAGGGTCTCGATCTGCGCGCGCGGCCAACAGGCGCTGGAGGCCACGCGCGCCGAACTGGGCGCCGGCGGTCACGCGGCGACCTGCGACCTGGCGGACAAGGCGGCGGTCGAGGGCTACGTCGCCGCCGCCGCCGCGGCGCTGGGCGGTATCGACGTGCTGGTGAACAACGCCTCGGGCTTCGGCATGCAGGACGACGAGGCCGGCTGGTCGGCCGGCCTGGCGGTCGACGTCATGGCGACGGTGCGCGCCAGCCACGCCGCCCTGCTCCACCTGGCCAAGGGCAAGGGCAGCATCATCAACATCACCTCGATCTCCGGCTACCGCCCCTCGACCAATTCCACCGCCTATGCGGCGGTCAAGGCGCTGCTGGTCAACTATACCGCCAGCCAGGCGCTGGCCCTGGCGCCGCAGGGCGTGCGGGTCAACGCCGTGGCGCCCGGTTCCATCCTGTTTCCTGGCGGCAGCTGGGAGGAGCAGAGCAAGAGCAACCCGGACTACTTCCAGTCCATCGTCGACTCGATCCCCTTCGGCCGCCTGGGCACGCCCGAGGAAATCGCCGACGCGGTGCTCTTCCTCGCCTCGCCGGCGGCACGCTGGGTGACCGGCCAGACGCTGATCGTCGACGGCGGGCAGCTTCTGACGGGTTGATCCGCCGCTCGATTGGAGTCAATTCTCCGCCGCCGTCCTGACGCCACGCGGCGCCGGAGGGAGCGAAGCGCGGTGCCCCGCGTTCCCTCACCGGACCCCGTGACAAAATCAGGAGCAAAAGCATGACGAGTTGTTACACGATCGCCGGCCTGCTGTTGGCCGGCCTCGTACTGGCTGGCGGCAGCCAGGCCGCCAGCCCCGACGCCTGGACCGAATTCCGCGCCCAGGTGGCGGCGCGCTGCGCCACCGCCGCCGACCTCAAGACCCCCTACATCCGCCTGGATCCCTTCGGCACCGCGAGCTACGGCGTCGCGCGCGTCACCGGCATCCAACCGGACGGCCACTGGGCCACGGTGGTCTGCGTGCTGCGCAAGACGCCGGACGGCCCGGTCGATGTCGAGGTCTCGGCACCGCTGCAGGACTGGGTTGCCGCCCAGTAGGCCTCAGTCGAAGGCAAAGGCGTCCATCGCCAGCACACCATAGGTCCAGCTGCGGTGCAGGCTGCGTCCGGCAACGCCGGGCGTGCCGGCGCCCAGCGCGACGAAGAAGGGCAGGAAGTGCTCCGGCGAGGGGTGATTCTCCGCTGCGCCGGGCGCAGCCTGCCAGTCCAGCAGTGCCTGGGAATCGCCGCGCACGACGGCGGCGGTCAGCCAGTCGGCGAAGCTGGCCGCCCAAGGTGGCGTCGGCGAGTCCAGCACCAAGCGCGAGCGGCGGAAGGCGTTGAGGTTGTGCGTCGCCGAGCCGGAACCGACGATCAGCACCCCTTCCTCGCGCAGCGGCCGCAGCGCGGCGCCGAGGCGGCGGTGATGCTCGGCCGGCAGGTCGCTCTGGATCGACAACTGCAGGGTCGGAATGTCGGCCTGCGGCCAGCCCAGATGGAGCGGCGCCCAGGCGCCGTGGTCCAGGCCGCGGCGGGGGTCCAGTGCCGGGTCGAAGCCGGCCTGCAGCAGCAGGTTGCCGACCCGCTCGGCCAGCGCCGGCGCGCCCGGCGCCTGGTAGCGGATGTCATAGAGCGGTGCCGGAAAGCCGAAGAAGTCATGAATCGTCTCTGGCGCCGCCGTGGCGGCCACCACCGGCCGCTGCGTCTCCCAATGAGCCGAGGCCACCAGAATGGCCTTGGGCCGCGGCAGCTGGGCGCCGAGGCCGGCCAGGAAATCGCGCGCCGGGCAATCCTCCAGGATCAGGCCGGGCGAGCCGTGCGACAGGAAGAGGGCGGGCAATGTCATGGCGCTATCCTTCGACGTCAGAGCCAGGGCCGCGACAGTCGCGGCGGCCAAGCCAGGGATGACTGATCGTCGTAGATAGATAGGTTGGGATTGTACTGCGGGTCAGCTTGCAGTCTTGCAAGCCAGCGCCGCCGCAGCGCACGGATCTCGCGGAACTGCCGCTCGATCTTCGCCGCCGTGTCGGGCTGGCCGCGGCTTTGCGACTCGCGGTGCAGCAAGGTCGCGGCCGGGGTGTAGAGGATCTTCAAGCCACGCGCTGCCAGCTTCAGGCAGAGGTCGACATCGTTGTAGGCGACGGCGAAGTCCGCCGCGTTCATGCCGCCGACCGCCAAGTAGTCGGCGCGCCGCAGCACCAGGCAGGCGGCGGTGACGGCCGAGAGTTCCTGCGTCAGCAGGCTGCGGCGCGGCGCCCGCGCTGGCTCGCTCGGCAGGCCGCGATAGAGATGCCCGGCGGCCTCGCCCAGGCCCAGGGTCACGCCGGCGTGCTGCAGCGTGCCGTCGGGATAGAGCAGCCGCGCGCCCACGGCGCCAACGTCCGCCTGGCAGGCCCAGCCGGCCATGGCGTTGAGCCAGCCGGGCGCCGTCACCTCGATGTCGTTGTTCAGCAGGCAGAGCAGCTCGCCCCGCGCCGCCTCGGCCGCGCGGTTGTTCAGCGCCGCGAAGTTGAAGGCGCCAGGATCGCGCAGCACCCGCACGCGTGGGTCGCGCGCCAGGCCCTCGAGATACGCCAGGGTCGCCGGCTCGACGCTGCCGTTGTCGACCACCAGCAGCTCCAGCGCCGGATAGGCGGTGACCGCCAGCAGTGTGCGGATGCAGGGCTCCAGCAGCGCCAGGCGGTCGCGCGTCGGCACGATGACGCTGACCAGCGGCGGCGGGTCGGGCAGAGCCGGGCTGGCCAGCAAGTCCGGTGGCAGTGCGCCCGTTGCGCCCCACAGCGGGTCCTCGGCCAGCAGGCCGCCGCGCGGGCCGGCATCGGCGGCCAGGTGCAGCAGAACCTGTGGCAGGTGGCGGATCGCCGCCGCCGGCAGCCCCGCCGTGGCGGCCAGCCAGCAGCCATGGCGCGCGGCCAGGCCGGCTTGCGGATCGCCGGACACCAGGTCGCGCCGCAGCCAGACCGCAGGGCCCAGGTAGTCGCCGCCGCGCAGCAGGGTCGCATTCCAGTCCGGCTTGAAGGCCGGCACGGCACGCTGCCCGGCGGCATCCAGCCGGTCATGGTCGGCATAGATCAGCCGCGCCTCTCCGGTGGCTCCCAGGGCCACCGCGGCGAAGGCCCAGGGCGGCAGGCGGTCGCGGGCGTCGAGCCAGCAGAGCCAATCGCCCTGGGGCAGCGCCGCCTCGTGCCAAGGCCGGAGGCGTGGCTCGTCGTCGGGCAGCGGGCCGCCGCCCCTGACCAGCGCCTGCCAGTCGCCGTGCAGCTGCGCCCGCAGGTCGGCGAGGGCCGCCGCCAACTGCGCCGGGCTGGCCTGCCGCGCGTCGAGTAGCACGCCGATACTGGGCGGATTGCCGTGCCGCAGACGGCGCAGCAGGCGGCGCCGGCCGCGCGGGCTCATCACGTCGTAGCGTGCCACCCAGAGCGCATAGTCGCGCTGGTCGACGCGCGCGCCGAAGCGCCGGCGGCCAAGGATCTTCAGCACTTCGCTGAGGCCGCCCAGGCGCCAGACAACGCGCAGGCGCCGCGCCATGATCGCCAGTTCGCCGGGGTCCTGTGCCACATGCTCGGCCCGCCACAGCAGGCCGCCCAGCACCCGCGCCGCCGTGCCCCGCCGCTCCAGGCGCGTCGCCAGGCGGCCGAGCTGGCCGGGCGGACGGCGCGTCACGGCTGGGTCACCGCCCCTGCGCCAGCAGCGCCGGCAGGTAGCGGCCGTAGTCGATGCTGCCCAGTTCGTCGGCCAGCCGTTGCAGCTGGGCGCGGTCGATGAAGCCCATGCGCCAGGCGATCTCCTCCAGGCAGGCGATGGGCAGGCCCTGGCGATGCTCCACGGTGCGCACGAACTCAGCCGTCTCCAGCAGCGAGTCCGGCGTGCCGGCGTCGAACCAGGCAAAGCCGCGCCCCAGCTCGACCACGCCGAGCTGCCCGGCGGCGAGATAGCGCTGCAGCACGTCGGTGATCTCCAGCTCGCCGCGCGCCGAGGGGGTGATGGCGGCGGCCTGGGCCGCGGCCTGGCCGTCCAGCATGTAGAGGCCGATCACCGCCAGGTTGGAGCGTGGCGCCGTGGGCTTCTCCACCAGGCTGACCGGACGGCCGGCGGCGTCGAGTTCGATGACGCCGTAGCGCTGCGGGTCGCGCACCGGATGGCAGAACACCGTGGCGCCGGGGTTGGCCGCGGCGTCGCGCAGCAGCCGCGTCAGATCGTGGCCGTAGAGGATGTTGTCGCCCAGCACCAGGCACAGCGGCTCACCCTGGGCGAAATCGGCGCCGATCAGCAGCGCCTCGGCGATACCGCGCGGCGCGCTCTGCGTGGCGTAGCTGAGGCTGAGGCCCCAGCGCGCGCCGTCGCCCAGCAGCGCCTGGAAGCGCGGCTGCTCCTCCGGCGTGGTGATGATCAGCGTCTCGCGGATGCCGGCCAGCATCAGCAGCGACAGCGGGTAGTAGATCATCGGCTTGTTGTAGACCGGCAGCAGCTGCTTGGAGGCCACCAGGGTCAGCGGCCGCAGCCTGGTGCCAGCGCCACCGGCGAGCAGGATTCCACGCATCAGCCGGGCAACTCCTCGAACAGCGTGGCCGGCAGCTCGGCCAGGGTGGGGAAGCCGCGGTCGCGGGCGTTCATCGTCACCTCCGCCGCCGTCGCCGGCCAGGCGATGCCCAGCGCCGGATCATCCCAGCGCAGGCCGCGCTCGGCGTCGGGCGCGTACTCAGCGGTCACCTTGTAGAGCACCTCGGTATCGGCCTCGAGCGTCAGGAAACCGTGCGCGAAGCCCTCTGGCACCCAGAGTTGGTTCCAGGCGGCGGCCGAGAGCACCACCGCGAGATGCTGGCCAAAGCTGGCGGCGCGACGGCGCAGGTCGACCACAACGTCCAGCACGCTGCCCTGGGCGACGCGCACCAGCTTGCCCTGCGCGTGCGGCGGTAACTGGAAGTGCAATCCGCGCAGGGTAAAGCGCGTGGCCGAACGACTGTGGTTGTCCTGCACGAAATCACGATCGATTCCATGCGCGGCATAGGCGCGGCGATTCCAGGTTTCGGAGAAGAAACCGCGCGAGTCGCCGTGGCGCTGCGCTTCGATCAGTCGCACGCCAGGCAGTCGGGTTTCCGTAATCCGCATGAATCCTCGCGCCCCAACAACCGAATCGGCGAATGGAAGGATTTTCGCTGGCCTTCGCGCGCGCCCCTCGGCAAGTCTTGGGCGGGAACAGTCTCCCGCCTGACACTTCTGCCCGACGGACGACCTTTTTCCAAGAGAGCGATGGCCCAAACGACCAAGCAACAGCGAAAGAAGACCCCGATTCGCTACCGCGCCGCGCATGGCCTGTGGCGGCGGCTGCCGCGCGGCCTGCGCCAGGGCGTGCTGGGCAGCGTCATGCCGGCCCTGGCGCCGAAGAAGGCCAGCAGCCTGCCCTCCTCCAGCCTGCCGATCACCGTTGCCGGGCACCTGACCACGCCGTCCGGCATGGGGCATACCGCGCGTATTGCGCTGGATGCGCTGGACGCGCTGTCGCTGGGGCCGACGGCGGTGAACCTGAGCCATGCCTTCAACATCAGCTACCCGGCGCTGCCGGAGCCGCGCTTCAACCCGCCCGACGGCCAGCCGGGCGGCACATTGCTGCTGCACGTCAACGGGCCCTACGTGCCCTATGTGCTGGGCGTGCTGGGACGGCGGCAGGTCGCCGGGCGGCGCCTGATCGGCTGCTGGCACTGGGAGCTGCCGCTGCTGCCGAAGACCTGGCTGAAGGGCGCCGAGGCTCTGCACGAGGTGTGGGTGCCGACGCAGTTCGTCGCCGACGCCGTGCGCCCAATGCTGCAAGGGCGGGTGCGCGTGGTACCGCATCCGGTGCCGGCGCCGCCCCCGGTGGCGGCCGACCGCGCGCACTTCAAGCTGGCCGACGACGCCTTCGTGGTGCTGGTGGCGGCCAACGTCGCCTCCGGCTTCTTCCGCAAGAACGTGCTGGGCGCCATTGCCGCCTTCCGCCGCGCCTTCGGCACCGATGCGCGCGCCCGGCTGCTGGTCAAGCTGGGCGACCTGGCGGCCTGGCCGCAGGCGCGCAAGCTGGTGCAGGACGCCATCGGCCATGCCGCCAACATCCAGCTGCTGGAAGGCACGCTGTCGCGGCTGGAGTTCGACCGGCTGCTGATGTCGGTCGACGTGGTGCTGTCGCTGCATCGCTCCGAGGGTTTCGGCCTGGTGCCGGCGGAGGCCATGCGCCTGGGCCGCCCGGTGGTGGCCACCGCCTGGTCCGGCAACCTGGACTTCATGGACGAGGCCTCGGCCGGCCTGGTGTCCTTCCGCCTGGTGCCGGCCGAGGACCCGCAGAAGCTCTACAATCTGCCCGGCCAGCGCTGGGCCGAACCCGACCTGGATCACGCGGTGGAATGGCTGCGGCGCTTCCGCGCCGAACCGGCGCTGCGTGCCAAAGTCGGCGCCGCGGCGCAGCTGAAGGCCGAGGCCTGCTTCGGCCTGCCGGCCTTTGCCCGCGCCCTGGCCCGGGCCCTGCCGGACCTGGCGCCGCGCCTGGCGCAGACCGAGGCGGCGCGCGCGCCGGCGGCCCCGCCGGTACCTAGCCCAGACGCTCGGCCAGCACGTCCTCCAGCATCGCGGGCCAAGGGCGCGGCTTGATCCCGTAGGCGCGCTCCAGCTTGCCGCAGTCGAGCCGCGAGTCGGTCGGCCGGCGTGCCGGCGAAGGCCAGTCGGCGCTGACGATGCGCTGCACCGGCGGGCGGCGGCCCAGCCGCCCGGCAGCGCGGCGCACGATGGCCTCGGCGAAGCCATGCCAGGTGGTCTCCCCAGCGCCGGCGAAGTGCCAGGTGCCCCAGGGCGTCGCACCCGCGCGCCACAGCACCAGCAGGCGCACCAGGACGGCGGCGATATCGGCGGCCGCGGTGGGCTGACCGCGCTGGTCGGCGACCACGTTCAGCGCGTCGCGCTCCACCATCAGGCGCAGCATGGTGTTGAGGAAGTTGCGCCCGGCGGCGTCGAAGACCCAGGCGGTGCGCAGGATCAGGTGCTGTGGATTGCCGGCCCGCACCGCCGCCTCGCCGGCCGCCTTGCTGGCGCCATAGGCCGACAGCGGCCGCACCGCGTCGTCCTCCAGGTAGGGCGCGCCCTTGGTGCCGTCGAAAACGAAATCGGTGGAGAGCTGCAGCAGCGGCAGGCCGCGCGCCGCGGTGGCCGCTGCCAGGATGCCGGCCGCCGTGGCGTTGATCGCCTGCGCCAGCGCCGCCTCGCTCTCCGCCCGGTCGACGGCGGTGAAGGCGGCGGCGTTGATCACCGCGGCGGCGCCGCATTCTGCCAGCGCCTGCGCGACGGCATCCGGGTCGGTGATGTCCAGCGCCGCGTGCTCGTAGCCAACCGGCTCCAGCCCGCCGGTCCAGTGTGCCATCAGCAGCGCGCGGCCGATCTGGCCACCGGCACCGGTGATCAGCACCCGCGCGGTCATGCCTGGCGGGCCAGCCCGAGGCGTTCGCCGCCGTAGCGACCGCGCTGCAGCCCGGCCAGCCAGTCACGATTGGCCAGGTACCAGTCGACGGTGCGCTCCAAGCCGGCGGCGAAGCCGGTCGGCGGCACGAAGCCGATTTCGCCGCGCAGGCGGCGATCGTCGATGGCATAGCGCCGGTCGTGACCCGGGCGATCGGCGACATGGGCGATGGCGCTGGCATGCGGCTGGCCGTCGGCGCGCGGCGCCAGGCGGTCCAGGTGGCCGCAGAGCTGGCCGACCAGCGCCAGGTTCTCCACCTCGCAGCCGCCGCCGACGTTGTAGGTCTCGCCCGGCTGGCCGCGCTCCAGGATCGCCACCAGCGCCGCAGCATGGTCCTCGACATAGAGCCAGTCGCGCACCTGGCGGCCGTCGCCATAGATCGGCAGCGCCTCGCCAGCCAGCGCCTTCAGCAGCATCAGCGGGATCAGCTTTTCGGGGAACTGCCAGGGGCCATAGTTGTTCGACGAATGGCTGACCAGGACCGGCAGGCCATAGGTCCGCGCCCAGGCCCGCGCCATGTGGTCGGCCGCCGCCTTGGAGGCGGCGTAGGGCGAGTTGGGGCGGAAGGGCGTGGCCTCGTGGAAGGCCGGGTCGGTAGGCGCCAGCGTGCCATAGACCTCGTCGGTGGAGACGTCGAGGAAGCGGAAGCGCTCGCGCCGCACCGCCGGCAGGCCGCGCCAATAGCTCAGCGCGGCGTCGAGCAGCACGGCTGTGCCCATGACGTTGGTCTCGAGAAAGGCCAGCGGCGTCTCGATCGAGCGGTCGACGTGGGATTCCGCCGCCAGGTGCAGCACGCCGTCCGGCTGCTCGCTGTCGAACAGCGCCGCCATGGCGGCGCGGTCGGTGATGTCGGCCTGGTGGAAGGCGACGCTGGGCTGGCGCTGGAACCAGGCCAGCGCCGCCGGGTTGGCGGCATAGGTCAGCTTGTCGACCACGGCGACGCGTTGGACGCCCTGCGCGACCAGGTGGCGCACCAGGGCGAAGCCGATGAAGCCAGCGCCGCCGGTCACCAGCAACTTCATTGCGCGTCCCCCGGCAGCGGCCGGGTGCCGCCGGCCAGGGCCAGCGCCGCCGCCAGCTCTTCGCCCAGGCAGCGCACCAGGGTCGCCGCCGGCAGGCGGCGCACCGCGCCGGCACCCTGCCCGGCCAGCACCGCCATGAGGTCGAGGCGCCCCTGCTCCAGCGCGGCACGGCGCAGGTCCTGGCTGACGCCATGCTGCGCCGGATAGGGCGCCTTGGGCGTGTGGCGCTGGAACATCTCGACCATGAAGCGGTTGCGCAGGGCGCGTGCCGGCTTGCCGGTGAAGGCGTCGGTCAGCGCCGTGGCGTGGTCGCTGGCGCCGAACAGTGCCTGCCGCTGCGCCTCGTTCCAGCCGCACTCGTCGCTGGCCAGGAAGGCAGTGCCGAGCTGCGCCGCGCTGGCGCCGAGGGTCAGCGCAGCGGCGATGCCGCGGCCGTCCATGATGCCGCCGGCGGCGATCACTGGCGTCTCCAGCGCGTCGACCAGCTGCGGCAGCAGCGCCATCAGGCCGACCAGTCCCTGGTCGAAGGGCACGGCGAAGGAGCCGCGGTGGCCGCCGGCCTCGAAGCCCTGGGCGACGACGGCGTCGACTCCGGCTTCCTCCAGCAGCAGGCCCTCGCTGACCGTGGTGGCGGTGCCGAACAGCAGGCAGCCGGCGGCGCGCAGCTCGTCCAGCACCTCGTCCTCGGGAATCCCGAAGCAGAAGGAGAAGACCGCCGGCTTGGCCTCCAGCACAGCGGCGAGCTGCTCGGCGAAGGGCTGCACATAGGCCGGCTTGACTGGCGGCGGCAGCAGCCCGACCTCGGCGCGGTAGCCATCGAGCGCGGCCGAGGCGGTGGCCAGCGTCTCGACGCTGGGCTGATGGTCCTCGGGCACGAAGAGGTTGATGTTGAAGGGCCGGTCGGTGCGCTCGCGGATGCGACGGCAGGCGTCCAGGATGGCCTTGCCCGACATGAAGGAGGCGCCGAGCGCGCCCAGCCCGCCGGCCGCGGAGACCGCCGCCGCCATCTCCACCGTGGTGGCGCCGGCCATCGGTGCCTGCAGGATCGGCAGCGTGAGGCCCAAGCGGCGGCTCAGGATGTTAGGAAACAAGCAGCACCTCCAGGCAGGCGCGGATGCCCGCCGGCATGGTCGTGGGACGCATGGTGGCACGCTCGACGAAGACGTGCACGAAGTGGCCGAAGGCCGCCGGTGCCGAACGCCCGGCCTTGAACAGCCCGACCTCGTAGGTGACCGAGGACTTGCCCAGGCGGCGGACTCGCAAGCCCGCCTCGACCACCTCCGGGTAGGTCAGCTCGGCCAGGAAGTTGCAGTGCGTCTCCGGCGTGATGCCGATGACCGGGCCCCGGGCGATGTCCAGCCCGCCACGGTTGATCAGGTACTGGTTAATCACCGTGTCGAAGAAGGCGTAGTAGACCACGTTGTTGACGTGGCCATAGATGTCGTTGTCCGCCCAGCGCGTCGGGATATCCAGGAAGTGCGGGAAATCCGCGCGCGTCAGGGTCTTGGGGTCAAAGGCGCTGCTGTCGGGCATGGGCGGCGTTCTAGCGCGCCAGCGGAATTGCGGCAACTCGCAGCACCGCTGTCATCCCGGCCGGAGCGTAGCGGAGAGCAGGGACCCAGGGGACTGGGCCCGCTGCAATACGCCCGGTCCCCTGGTTCCCGGATCTGCGTCGCTTCGCTCCTGGTCCGGGATGACAGCTTGGTGGCTACCGTCGCGCCACCGCATCCGCCAGCAAACAAAGAATTTCGAACATGAAGGTGGCGCCGACCAGCGCCGTGTTGCCGCTCGGGTCGAAGGGCGGCGACACCTCGACCACATCGCCGCCGATCAGGTCGAGGCCGCGCAGGCCGCGCAGGATGGCCTGAGCCTCGCGCGTGGTCAGGCCGCCGATCTCCGGCGTGCCGGTGCCCGGCGCATAGACCGGGTCCAGGCCGTCGACGTCGAAGGAGATGTAGGTGGGGCCCTCGCCCACCGTCTCGCGCGCCGCGGCGATGGTCTTGTCCACGCCCAGCGTGGTGAAGTCCTCGATATAGATCACCCGCATGCCGTTCTGTTCGGCGAAGGCCATGTCGTCGCCGCTGTAGATCGAGCCGCGGATGCCGATCTGCACCGTGCGGCGGGGGTCCAGCAGCCCCTCCTCCACCGCGCGGCGAAACGGCGTGCCGTGGGTGTAGAGGTTGTTGCCGAAATAGCGGTCGTTGGTGTCGCTGTGGGCGTCGAAGTGCACCATGCCGATCGGGCGATCCTTGGCGATGGCGCGGAAGATCGGCAGCGTCACCAGGTGGTCACCGCCGGCCGACAGCGGGATGGCGCCGGCCGCGTGGACCTTGGCGTAGAAGCCCTCGATCCGGGTCAGCGAATCCATCAGGTCGATGGGGTTGACCGGGGCGTCGCCCAGGTCGGCGACGCGGGCCAGCTGATAGGGCGCGATGCGGCTGACGTGATGCACCTTGCGCATGAAGGAGGACATGTTGCGGATCTCGCGCGGCCCGTGGCGGGCGCCGGCGCGGTTGGTGGTGCCGCCGTCCCAGGGGACGCCGATCAGCGCGATGTCGACCAGCGCCGGATCGGTCAGGTGCGGCAGGCGCATGAAGGTCGGGATGGCGCCGAAGCGCGGCACGATGGCGGCGTCGACGGGCTGCGGATTGTTGCTGTCGGTCATAGGCCGCAGCCTAAGGCCTGACCGTGGCGAGCGCCATTGCGGTTCCGCCCCGGCCGCAGCATCCTGCCGGCCACGGACAGCGCAGGCGGAGGACCGGCAGCATGAACACTTTTTCGACCCTGGCGCGCTTCAACGCCTGGGTGAACCGGCGGCTCTACGAGGCCGTGGCGACCCTGCCGGAAGCCGACTACCTGCGCGACCGCAAGCTCTTCTTCGGCTCGATCCACCGCACCCTGGACCACATCCTGGTGATCGACCGCATGTGGAGCGGCCGCATGACCGGAGAGGATCGCGGCATCCGCTCCCTCGACCAGTCGCTGCACGGCGACTTCGCCAGCCTGCGGGCCGCGCGGGTGGCCGAGGACGCCAGGCTCGTCACCCTGGTCGATACGCTGTCGGACGACCTGGAGCGCCCGATCACCTATCGCCCGATGACCGCGGCCAAGGATGCCACCATGCAGGTCGGCCAGATGCTCATGGCGCTGTTCAACCACCAGACGCATCATCGCGGCCAGGTGACCGCGGCGCTGAGCCAGGACGGCGTGAGCTATCGCGACCTCGACGTTCCCTACTTCGTGGTCGAGCAGAAAGCGGCCGGCTGAGCCTGCTTCAGGCCAGCCCCTCGGACTGGTCGGCGGCCGTCAGCTTCGGATCGCGCCGCTCCGCATCACCCCAGCCGCCGCCACCGGCGCCCTCCAGGCGCAGCACGTCGCCGCGGCGCAGCGCCAGGCCGTAGACCTTGCTTTGCAGCCGCCGTTCGTCGGGCGTGCCGGGGTTGAGGATGAAGCCGGCCGGGCGGCCAGTCCCGCCGCCGTCGGCGCCCCAGGGTGCGGTCTCCGCCACGGTCTGCTGCAGGTAGCCGCCCAGGATGCAACGCTGCCCGAGGAAACGGTAGTCGCGGCGGATGCCAAGGCCGCCGCGCGCTTGGCCGCTGCCACCGGAACCGGCGATCAACTCGGTGCGCTCGATGCGGAAGGGCGACAGGCTCTCCATCACTTCGGCCGAGAGGATGGCGCAGTTGCCGCCATGGCTGTCGACGGCGGAGAGGCCGTCGCCGGCCGGCGAGCCGCCCATGCCGCCGCCGATGATGTCGGAGATGATGTAGTAGGGCGCCTTGCCCGCTTCGCCCGCCATGCCCGGCCGGTCGTCAAAGCCGCCGGCGCCGAAGGTCGGGAAGGAGGTATGGCAGCCGGCCGTCGAGCGCTCCGGCACCGCTGGCGACAGCGCGCGCAGCACCGCGTCGGCCAGCGCCTGCTGTGTCAGGTGGCGCACCGACACCGCCGCCGGCCAGCTTGGGTTCAGCACGCTGCCGGCCGGCACGATCAGCTCGACCGGGCGGTTGCAGCCCTCGTTCTGCGCGATGTCGGGGGCCAGCAGGCACTTCACCGCGTAGTTCACCATCGAGATGGTGGAGGCGTAGGGATTGTTCAGCGCGTTCTCGCGCTGCGGGCTGCTGCCGGTCAGGTCGACGGTGATGGCCTCGCCGGCGATGGTGACCGCGACCTTGATCTCGATGGGCGCGGCGCTGGCGACCTCGTCCTCCATCAGGGTCGTGGCCTCGTAGCGACCGGGCGGCAGGCGGGCGATGCGGCGCCGCATGGTGAGCTCGGCATAGTCCAGGCAGGCGGCGGCCAGCGCCGCGGCGCGCGCGGCCCCGGTTCGGCCATAGAGCTCGGCGATGCGGCGCTCGCCGGTGCGGCAGCCGGCGATCTGCGCCCGCAGGTCGCCCAGCGAGGCGCGGGGGTCGCGCACATTCGCCGCCAGGATGTCGAAGATGGCCTGTACCGGCTTGCCGGCGTCGACCAGCTTCAGCGGCGGCAGGATCAGCCCCTCGGCGAAGATCTCGACGTTGTCGGCGGCCTCGGTGCAGGGGATCTTGCCGCCGATGTCGACGTGGTGCGCGATGGTCGAGGTGACGGCGACCAGCGCGCCCTCCAGGAACACCGGGCTGAAGAGCACGATGTCGGGCGTGTGGGTGCAGCCCTTGTAGGGATCGTTGGAGACATAGACGTCGCCGGGCTTCCAGCCGGCCAGCGGATGCGCCTGGATCATGTGCTGGAAGGCGGTCGCCATGATGCCGAGCTGCGCCGCGATGGTGCGCGCCTGCGCCAGCATCTCGCCCGCGGGCGTGAAGAGGCCACAGGCGTAGTCGTACATGTCCCAGATGATCGAGGAATAGGCGGCGCGGCGCAGCGCGCTGCTCATCTCCTCGGCAATGCCGACCAGCGCCTGCTGGAAGACATCGCGATCAATGGAGTCGACGGGCGGGTGGTTGGGCGTGTGGGTGTCGGGCATGGGGGGATACTAACCCTCTCCCGCTTCTGGCGGGAGAGGGTGGCGAGCGCAGCGAGCCAGGTGAGGGTGTTCGGTGCGGATTTCTCCAGTCGCACCGACCGAGGGCCCTCACCCCGACCCTCTCCCACCAGAAGTGGGAGAGGGGGAAACCTCACACCGCCACGCGCAGCACGCCGCTGGGATGCACCGTCAGGCGCTGGCCGGCCAGCACGACGGTGGTGGAATCGCGCTGCGTCACGATGGCCGGGCCCGCGATCACCTGGCCGGGCGCCAAGGTCTCGCGGCGATAGACGGCGGTGGCCTCGAAGCCACGCGTGCGCTCCAGCAGCACTTGCCGGGTCGCCACCGGCTGGCCGGGCTGGCCACCGCCCGCTGGCGCCGGAATCTCCGGCCGCGGCAGCTTGCCGAGGCCGAAGGCACGCAGATTCACGAACTCCACCGGCGCCGTCGGGTCGGCATGGCCATAGGCGCGCTCGTGCGCGGCGTGGAAGGCCTCGGCCAGTGCCGCCGCCGACCACCAGCCAGCGGGTCCGGGTGCCGGCAGCGGGACCTGGAGTTGATGGAACTGGCCCAGCGCGCGCAGGTCGCCTTCGAAGACCAGGCGGCGATCGGCCGGCGCTACGCCGTCGGCGGCCAGGGCGCCCAGCAGTTCCTCGGCCAGGGGCGCCAGGGCGGCACCCAACTCGGCCGCTTGCAGCCCGGCCAATGGCCGGCGCCAGGCGCGCTGCGTGGCGTGGCGCAGGTCGCTCTGCAGCAGGCCCAGGGCGCAGAACAGGCCGGGATAGGGCGGCACCAGCACCTCGGCCATGCCGAGCTCCCGCGCCATCAGCCCGGCGTAGAGCGGTCCTGCGCCACCGGCGGCGACCAGACCGAAGCCGCGGATATCGTGGCCGCGCTCGACCGACAGCTTGCGGATGGCCTGCACCATGTTGGCGATGGCCACCGCCAGGATGCCGGCCGCGGCCTCCGGCAAGGTGAGCTCCAGCGGCGTCGCCACGGCGTCGCGCACCGCCGCCTCGGCCAACGCCGGGTCGAGCGGGATCTCGCCGCCCAGGAATTCGTCGGGCGCCAGCAGGCCCAGCACCACGGCGGCGTCGGTCACCGTGGCCGCGGTGCCGCCCTGGCCATAGCAGGCCGGGCCAGGCACCGCGCCGGCCGACTGCGGCCCGACGCGCAGCGCGCCGCCGTCGTCCACTGTGGCGATGGAGCCACCGCCGGCCGAGATGGTCTCGATGTCCAGCGCCGGCAGGCGCAGTGGCTGGCCATCCAGGTGACGCGCCGGCACCAGCACCGGCTGGCCGCCGAGGATGAGGGAGAAGTCGGCCGAGGTGCCGCCCATGTCGAAGGTGACGAGGTCCGGCCGCCCCACCGCCGCCGCCAGCGCCGCGCCGGCCACCACGCCGGCCGCCGGGCCGGAGAGCAGCATGTGCGCCGGGTTCTCCGCCGCCGCGCGCGGCGTCGCCACGCCGCCGTCGGAGCGCATGAGGCGCAGCGGCGCCCGCACGCCGGCCTGTTCCAGGCGCGCGACCAGGCGCTCGACATAGCCGCCGACCACCGGGCCGACATAGGCGGCGATCGCCGTGGTGTTGGCGCGCGGGTATTCCTCGATCTGCGGGTTGACCCGGCTGCCGAGGTAGACCGGCACGCCCGGCAGGCGCGCCTGGATGGCCGCTGCCAGCCGCCGCTCGTGGCTGTCGTCGAGATAGGCAAAGGCCAGCGCGATAGCGATGGACTCGGGGTTCAGCGCCGCCACGGCCTCGACCGCGCGCGCGATCTCGGCCTCCGCCAGCGGCGTCACCACTTGGCCGAAGGCGTCGAGCCGCTCGCGCACCTCCAGGGTCATGGCGCGCGGGATCACCGGCTTGGGCTTCTGCACGCGCAGGTCATAGAGCTCCGGCCGCATCTGATCGCCGATCAGCAGGATGTCGCGGAAGCCCTCGGTCACCAGCAGCGCCGCGCGGGCGCCGCGCCGGGTCAGAAAGGCGTTGGTGCCCACCGTGAAGCCGTGCACGAAGAGGTCGAGGTCACCGGGCGCAATACCGGCGCGCTGCGTCAGCCGCTGGATGCCGTCCAGCACGCCCTGGCCGGAGCCGGTCGCCGCCGAGGGCAGCTTGTCGAGGAACAGGCGTCCCTGGCCGTCCACCAGGACCAGGTCGGTGAAGGTGCCGCCGACATCGGCGGCGAGGAAAACCCGCGCCATGCTCAGAGCGCGCCCTGCAGGGCGTCGAGCGTCTGGTCCGGCTGCTCGACCATCATCATGTGGCCGGCGCCTCGCAGCAGCGCCACCTTGGCGCCGGCGATCAGCGCCGCCAGCTTCTGCCCGGCGCGCGCCGGGGTCATGCGGTCCTCGCTGCCCAGCACCAGCAGGGTCGGGCAGGTCACCTTGGCCGCGCTGGCCTCGGCATCGCCATAGGCGCTGCAATTGATCAGGTCGATCGACAGCGCGCCGGCATGCGCGGTCTCCAGCAGGCGCTCGCCGCCGCCCAGCATCCAGAGGCCAGGGGCGCGGTGGCCGCCGTAGTGGCCGGCGGGGCCGTGGCCCCAGTCGCAGATCAGCTCGGTCGCCAGGTGCTGGCCGGCGGCGGCGGCGGCCAGCAGGTCGGGATGCACCGGCATCCGGGGCGCCACGCCGCAGAGTGCCAGGGCGCGCACCCGGGCCGGATGGCGCGCCGCGGCCTCCAGCGCGACCAGCGCGCCCATGGAATGGCCGACCAGCGCGGCATCCTTCAGGCCCGCGGCCTCGATCAGCGCCGCCACCCAGTCGGCCAGCGCGGCAATGGACTCCAGCGCCGTGCCGCCGCTGCGCCCGTGCCCCGGCAGGTCGACCGACAGCACCGAGCGGCCGTGAAAGGCGAAGTAGCGCGTCTGCAGCGCCCAGACCGTGTGGTCCATGCCGGCGCCGTGCAGGAAGACCACGGCAGGCTTCGCCGCGTCGAAAGGCCGGCCGCCGGTGGCGGCATAGATCTGTTGGCCGCGAACGGTCAGGTACATGGGGTCTGCTTTCCCCCTTCGCTTGTTAGCCCTCCCCCTTGAGGGGGGAGGGTTGAGAGGGGGTGATCGGTGCGATGGGCGGGGTCGGCATAAGATACCCACCCCCACCCCGACCCTCCCCCCTCAAGGGAGAGGGAGTTGCAGCGAAGGCGGAGAGTGTGGAGCCCTTCACTTCTGGCTCGCCTTCAGTGCCTGGTCGAGATCGGCGGTGATGTCGCTGGCATCCTCCAGCCCGACCGAGAGGCGGATCATGTCTTCGCCGACACCGCCCGCCTTGAGTTCCTCGGCCGTCATCTGCTGGTGCGTGGTGGAGGCCGGGTGGATCACCAGGGTCTTGGCATCGCCGACGTTGGCCAGGTGGCTGGCCAGCTTCACGTTCTCGATGAACTTGGCGCCGGCCGACCGGCCGCCCTTGACGCCGAAGGAGACGATGGAGCCGGCGCCCTTCGGCAGCAACCGCTTGGCCAGCGCGTAATCAGGATGCTCCGGCAGCTCGGGATGCAGCACCCAGGCGACGGCCGGGTGCTTCACCAGGAACTCCAGCACCGCGTGGGTGTTGCGCATGTGGCGCTCCATCCGCAGCGGCAGCGTCTCGATGCCCTGCAGCACATAGAAGGCGTTCTGCGGGCTCAAGCTGGCGCCGAAGTCGCGCAGCCCCTCGGCCCGGGCGCGCATGACGAAGGCTTGCGGCCCAAACTCCTCGGCGAAGTCGATGCCGTGGTAGCCGGCATAGGGTTCGGTCAAGGTCGGGAAGAGCTGGCTCGCCTCCCAGTCGAAGCGGCCACCGTCGACCAGCACGCCGGCGATGGCCAGGCCGTGACCGCCCAGCCACTTGGTGGCCGAGTGCAGCACCAGCGCCGCGCCCATCTCGATCGGCCGCGCCAGGAAGGGCGTCAGGAAGGTGTTGTCGATCAGCACCGGCAGCTTGGCCTTGGTGGCGACCTCCGCCACCGCCGGCAGGTCGAGGATCTCCAGCCCGGGGTTGCCCACCAGCTCGCCATAGACCAGCCGCGTCTCCGGGCGGATCGCCGCCTTGAAGGCGGCGGGATCGCGCGGGTCGACCAAAGTCGCGGTGATGCCGAAGCGCGGCAGCGTGTGGCGGAACAGGTTGACCGAGCCGCCGTAGAGCGAGCGCGAGGCGACAATGTGCCCGCCCTGCCCCATCAAGGTGGCGATGGCGAGGAACAGCGCGGCGTGGCCGCTGGCGGTGGCCACCGCGCCGACGCCGTGGTCGAGCGCCGCGACGCGCTCCTCCAGCACCGCCACCGTGGGGTTGGAGATGCGGCTGTAGATGTGGCCGGCGCGTTCCAGGTTGAACAGCGATGCCGCGTGCTCGGTGTCGCGGAACACATAGCTGGTGGTCTGGTAGATCGGCACGGCGCGCGCCCCGGTCACCGGATCGGGCCGCTGCCCGGCGTGCAGCGCCAGGGTGTCGAACTTCAGGAACTTGGGATCGGCCATGGGATGGCTCCTTTGGTCGGCGCGGACCCTAGCGCCTTCTGAACAGCGAGCCCAGGATGCCCCGCGTCAGCTCGCGCCCCAGGGTGGTGCCGACCGAACGCATGGTCGACTTGGTGAAGGCCTCGGCGGTCGATTGCCGCGTCGAGGCCCTGGGCTTTGGCGCCGGCGCAGGGGCGGGCGCGCGATAGGTCGGCTCGGTCCCCCGCGCTCCCGTGCGGGCACGGCCGTCGCTGCGGGTGATGCCGATGATGCCGCCTTGGTCCGGCGGCGCGTTGTTCGGTGCCGGCGCCGGCTGGGCGGCCTCCACCGATTGCCCGGCACGGCGCTTCAGGATCTCGTAGGCCGACTCGCGGTCGATCGGCGTGTCGTACTTGCCCTTCAATGGACTGGCGTTGATCAGGGCCTGGCGCTCGTCCGGCGTCAGCACGCCGATGCGCGAATCGGGCGGCCGGATCAAGGCGCGCTCCACCACCGCCGGGATGCCCTTGTCGAGCAGCGGCGAGACCAGCGCCTCGCCGACCGCCAGCTGGGTGATGACTTCCTCGGTGGAGAAGGCCGGGTTGGGGCGGAAGGTCTCGGCCGCCGCGCGTACCGCCTTCTGGTCGCGCGGGGTGAAGGCGCGCAGCGCGTGCTGCACGCGATTTCCCAGCTGCGCAAGAACCGAGTCTGGCACATCAAGCGGATTCTGCGTGACGAACCAGATGCCGACGCCCTTGGAGCGGATCAGCTTCATCACCTGGTCGATCTTGTCGAGCAGCGCGCGCGGCGCGTCGTTGAACAGCAGGTGCGCCTCGTCGAAGAAGAACACCAGCTTCGGCTTGTCGGGATCGCCGACTTCGGGCAGCTCCTCGAACAACTCGGCCAGCAGCCACAGCAGGAAGGTGGCGTAGGCCTTGGGGTTCTGCATCAGGCGGTCGGCCGCCAGCACGTTGACGATGCCGCGGCCGTCCGGGGCAAGCTTCATCAGGTCGGCCAGCGCCAGCGCCGGTTCGCCGAAAAAGGGATTGGCGCCCTCGCTCTCAAGCTGCAGCAGCGCGCGCTGGATGGCGCCGACCGAGGTCTCGGAGACGTTGCCGTATTCCAGGGTCAGTTCCTGCGCGTGCTGCCCGACGAAGACCATCAGGGCGCGCAGGTCCTTCAGGTCCAGCAGCGCCAGGCCCTGTTCGTCGGCGACGCGCAGCGCGATGGCCAGCACGCCCTCCTGCACCTCGTTCAGGCCGAGCAGGCGGGCCAGCAGCAGCGGCCCCATCTCGCTGACCGTGGTGCGCACCGGGTGGCCCTTCTGGCCATAGAGGTCCCAGAACACCGTCGGCGCGCCGGCATAGCTCATGGGCGCCAACCCCAGCTCGGCGGCGCGTGTCTCGACCCGGGCATTGCCGCCGCCGGCCGCGGCGACGCCGGCCAGGTCGCCCTTCACGTCGGCGCAGAACACCGGCACGCCGGCGCGGCTGAAGGCCTCGGCCAGCACCTGCAAGGTCACGGTCTTGCCGGTACCGGTCGCCCCGGTCACCAGGCCGTGGCGGTTGGCGTACTTCAGCAGCACGTGGCAGGGCTCGACACCCTTGCCCAGGAAGATCGCATCGGGACGGTCGAGGGACACGTCAGGACCCCTTTTTCTCGTACAGCCCTTCCAACAAGGGACCATAGGCCGCCTTGATCTTGTGGCGGCGGATTTTCATCGTCGGCGTCAGCATCTCGTTCTCGGTGGAGAAGGCCGCCGGCGCGACGGCGAAGCGGCGGATGCGCTCGATCACCGAGAGCTGCCGGTTGGCGCGATCCACGACCTTGCCCAGCGCCTCCAGCGCCCTGGGGTCCCTGGTCAGCGCCGCCTGGTCGCCACCGTATTCCTGGATGAAGGCCTTGCTGGGCACCAGCAGGGCGACCAGCGCCGGACGGCGGTCGCCATAGACCATGGCCTGCTCGATTTCATCCTCCAGGGTCAGGCGGCTTTCGACCCGGGCCGGCGAGACGTTGTCGCCGCCCGACAGCACCAGGATGTCCTTCTTGCGGTCGGTGATGAAGATGTAGCCGTCGGCGTCCAGGTGGCCGATATCGCCGGTGTGCAGCCAGCCATCGCGGATCGCGTTGGCGGTGCCCTCGGGGTCCTGCCAGTAGCCCTGCATCACCAGCTCGCCACGCACCAGGATCTCGCCGTCCTCGGCGATGCGCACCTCGACGTCCTTCACCGCCGGGCCGACGCTGGGCATCTTGATCCGCTCCGGCCGGTTGGCGGAGACCACCGGCGCGGACTCGGTCTGGCCATAGCCCTGCAGCAGGGTCACGCCCAGCGCCTGGAAGAACCAGCCGATGTCGGGGTTGAGCGCGGCACCGCCGGAGACAAAGGCCTTGAGGCGCCCGCCGAAGCGCTGGCGCACCTTGTCGCGCACCAGGCGCTCCAGCACCCGGTCCTTCACCCGCTCCCACGGCGTCAAGCGCTCAGCGTCCTTGTACCGCTTCAAGCCCAGGCGCAGCGCCTCGGCGAAGAATTTCCGCTGCAACGGCTTCTGCTTGGTCAGGCCCAGGCGGATGCGCAGGTGCATGGTCTCGTAGAGCCGCGGCACCGCGGTCATGATGGTGGGCTGCGCCTCGGCCATGTTGGTCAGCAGGCTCTCCACCGACTCGGCGTAGTAGATCTGCGCGCCGATCGACATGGGAAAGCAGAGTCCCGCCGTGTGCTCGTAGGAATGCGACAGCGGCAGGAACGACAGGAAGACCTCGTCGCCCAGCCCCAGCGAGACCAGCAGGTCCCAGGCGCCGTAGCAGTTGGCCAGAATGGCGCCGTGGCTCAGCATCACGCCCTTGGGCACGCCGCCGGTGCCCGAGGTGTAGATGAAAATCGCGGTGTCGGTGCGCTTCAAAGCGGCGACCTGGCTGTCCAGGTCGTCCGGCAGCGCCGCGCCCTGCGCCTCGACATCGGCCCAGCGCAGCATGCGGGTGGTGGTGGCCTGCGCCTGGCCAGGATCCTCCAGCGCTACCAGGGCGCGGCAGGCCGGCGCCTCGGCCAGGGCCGGCAGCAGGCGGGCCGCCAGCGCCTGGGTGGAGACCAGTGCCAACACGACCCCGGCATGAGTCAGCACATGCCGGTGGTCGCCCGGCAGATTGGTGACATAGGCCGGCACGGTGATGGCGCCCAGCGTCATGATGGCGAAGTCGGCGATGAACCACTCCGGCCGGTTCTCCGACAGCAGCAGCACGCGGTCACCGGGCTGCACCCCCTGGGCGCGCAGGCCCAGGGCGAGGTGTCGCACCCGCGCCGCCACCTGGTTCCAGCTCAGCGCGCGAAAGGTGCCGTCCTGCTTGCCCCACAGGAAAGGCTTGTCGCCCAGCCGGGCGGCCTGATGGAAGAACAGCGCCGGCAGCGACGACCAACGAGCATAATCCATCTACCGGAACTTCCCCCCGTTTGCGGCGCCGCCCCTGATCTTACGTGGTTCTGGGACCTTACGCGGTTCTGGCTTGGCGCGGACGTGCCGGCAGCCTATATCGCCAAGGGTTCAAGGAGGAAGAGCATGGCGGATGGCGATCTGAAGCTGGGCAAGCTGCCCGAATGGGACCTCGACGACCTCTACAGCGGGCCGAAGGACGCCCGGCTGGAGCAGGACCTGGTCGAGTCTCAGCGCCTGTCCAAGGCCTTCCGCCAGTCCTACGAGGGCAAGCTGGCCGGCCTCGACGGTGCCGGGCTGGCGCGGGCCATCGCCGACTACGAGGCGGTGCAGGAGATCCTGGGCCGCGCCGGCAGCTACGCCCAGCTGCTGCACGCCGGCAACATGAGCGACCCGCAGATCGGCCGCTTTTACCAGGCGATCTCGGAACGCACGACGACGATCTCCACCGACCTGATCTTCTTCACGCTGGAGCTCAACCGGCTGGACGACGCCAATCTCGAAACCAAGCTGGCGGGCGGCGGGCTGGACAAGTGGCGCCCCTGGCTGCGCGACCTGCGCGTCTATCGCCCGCACCAGCTGTCCGACGAGCTGGAGCAGCTGCTGCACGAAAAGTACGTCGCCGGCCGCGCCGCCTGGAACCGGCTGTTCGACGAGACCATGGCCGGCCTGCGCTATCCCTTCGAGGGCAAGGACCTGACCTCGGCCGAGATCCTCAACCGCTTCACCGACCGCGACCCCAAGGTGCGCGCGGCCGCGGCGCAGAGCTTTGCCAAGGTGCAGGCCGACAACGTGCGGCTCTTCTCGCTGGTCACCAACACCCTGGCCAAGGACAAGGAGATCGAGGATTCCTGGCGCCACTTCGCGCGGCCGGTCTCCAGCCGCAACCTGGCCAACCTGGTCGAGGACGAGGTGGTCGACGCCCTGGTCGACACCGTGGTCGCCCACTATCCGCGTCTGGCGCACCGTTACTACGCGCTGAAGGCCAAGTGGCTGGGCCTGGAGAAGCTGCCCTATTGGGAGCGCAATGCGCCGCTGCCGGACGACGCCGACCGCCTGATCCCCTGGGACGAAGCGGAAACCACCGTGCTCGGCGCCTATAACGACTTCTCGCCCGACCTGGCCGCCATCGGCCGGCGCTTCTTCGAGAACCGCTGGATCGACGCACCGACCCGGCCGGGCAAGGCGCCGGGCGCCTTCGCCCACCCAACCGTGCCCTCGTCGCACCCCTACCTGCTGCTGAACTACCTGGGGCGCACGCGCGATGTCATGACCCTGGCGCACGAGCTGGGCCACGGCGTGCACCAGGTGCTGGCCGGACCGCAGGGCCACCTGCTGTCCGACACGCCGCTGACCCTGGCGGAGACCGCCTCGGTGTTCGGCGAGATGCTGACCTTCCAGGCGCTGCTGCGCCAGGCCAAGGACCCGAAGCACCGCAAGATCCTGCTGGCCGGCAAGGTCGAGGACATGCTGAACACCGTGGTGCGGCAGATCGCCTTCCACCGCTTCGAGACGCGGGTGCACAACGAGCGCCGCGAGGGCGAGCTGACCCCCGACCACCTGGGGCAGATCTGGATGGAGACGCAGACTGAGGCACTGGGACCGATCTTCGACCTGGCGCCGGAATACCAGGTCTTCTGGACCTACATCCCGCACTTCATCCACACGCCCTTCTACGTCTATGCCTACGCCTTCGGCGACTGCCTGGTGAACTCGCTCTACGCGGTCTACCAGCAGGCGGCGCCCGGCTTCGCGGAGAAGTATCTGCAGATGCTGCAGGCCGGCGGCACCAAGCGCCACAAGGAGCTGCTGGCGCCCTTCGGCCTGGACGCCAGCGACCCGGCCTTCTGGGCCAAGGGCCTGGGCGTCATCGAGGGCTTTATCGACGAGCTGGAACGCCTTGGCTGACGAACCCGAGGGGGCGGACCTCGAAGCCTCCCGCCTGACGCGGCGCTCGAAGCGCTACCTCGACGTCGGGCGCGGCCTGGGTGGCTTCGCGGCCGGTTTCGCCGTGCGCAAGCTGACCGGGCGCGCGGTCGGCGACAAGGCGGCGCACGCGGCGCAGCTGACCCAGGCGCTGGGCGGCCTGAAGGGGCCGCTGATGAAGGCGGCGCAGATCCTCGCCACCATCCCCGACGCGCTGCCCAAGGAGTATGCCGAGGCACTGCGCCAGCTGCAGGCTGACGCGCCGGCCATGGGCTGGCCCTTCGTGAAGCGGCGCATGGCCAGCGAGCTGGGCCAGGATTGGGAGGCGAAGTTCGCCAGCTTCGGCCACGAGGCGCTGCGCGCCGCCTCGCTGGGGCAGGTGCACCAGGCCGTGGGGCACGACGGCCGCCTGCTGGCCTGCAAGCTGCAGTATCCCGACATGGCCTCGACCGTGGCGGCCGACATCCGGCAGCTCAAGCTCATTATGGGGCTGCAGCGCCAGTTCGACGGCACCATCGACACCCGCGCGGTGCAGGCCGAGCTGGAGGAGCGCCTGGGCGAGGAGCTGGACTATCGCCGCGAGGCAAAGCACCAGCGGCTCTATGGCGCCATCCTGGCCGACGAGCCCGCGATGCGGGTGCCGGAACCGCTGGAGGCACTGTCCACCGGCCGCCTGCTGACCATGACCTGGCTGGAGGGCAAGCCTTTCCTGGCCTTCCTGGCCGAGCACCCGGAGCAGGAGATGCGCGATGCCATCGCGCTGGCGATGTTCCGCGCCTGGTACAAGCCCTTCTATGGCTATGGCGTGATCCATGGCGATCCGCACCTGGGCAACTACACGCTGACGCCGGAGGGCCGGGTCAACCTGCTGGACTTCGGCTGCGTACGGGTCTTCCCGCCACACTTCGTCTGGGGTGTCATCGCGCTGGCCGAGGCGCTGCGCCGGAACGACGACGCCGCCGCCATCGCCGCCTACGAGGCCTGGGGCTTCACCGACATCAGCAAGGAGCTGCTGGCGGTGCTCAACGTCTGGGCCCGCTTCCTCTACGCGCCGCTGCTCGAGGACCGCAGCCAGGCCATCCTGGAGCGCGGCAGCAGCGAAGGCGCCGAGGTCGCCAACAAGGTGCATGGCGAGCTGAAGCGCCTGGGCGGCGTGCGCCCGCCGCGCGAATTCGTGCTGATGGACCGCGCCGCCGTGGGCCTGGGCTCGGTCTTCATGCACCTGAAGGCCAAGGTCAACTGGCACCGCCTGTTCATGGAGCTGACGCAGGACTTCGACGTCGAGGCGCTGGCGGCGCGCCAGGCGGCTTCGCTGGCGGCGGCGGGATTGGGGAGCGCCGCGTAAGGCGTACCGCAATCCGCAGCCTTGTCATCCCGGCCGCAGCGCAGCGGAGAGCCGGGCCCCAGGCGACCGGGCGCGGCAGCGAGGCCAGTCCCCTGGGTCCCGGGTCGCGTCGCTGCGCTCCTTGCCCGGGATGACAAATGAAATCGGCGGGTGCGACCAGAAGGAGCGGAGGGGGATCTCCCTGCCCTTCCCTGCTTGCCAAGTCCCCCGGCTTCAGGCTCCTCTTGCCAGACCCGAAAGCCGGCGCGGGACAGGTCCATGATCACCATCTTCGTCAAGACGCCCGAGGGCATGAAGCGGCACGACGGTGGCCATGACCTGGCCATCCCGACGGAGGCCACCTGGATCGACCTTTCCTCGCCGACGCGCGAGGAGGAGCAGGCGGTCGAGGCGGTTGTCGGCATCAACATCCCGACCCGCGAGGAAATGCAGGAGATCGAGACCTCCAGCCGGCTGCGGCAGGAGGAAGGCGGCCTCTTCATGACCGTGCAGCTGGTCGCCAACATGACCTCGCCCAGGCCGCTGACCACGCCGGTGACCTTCATGCTGGCCGGCCACCGCCTGATCACGCTGCGCTATGCCGAGCCGCTGCCCTTCAAGATTTTCGGCACCTATGCGCAGAGCCACCAGGCCGCCTGCGCGTCGGGCGAATCCGCCATGTCGGGGCTGTTCGAGGCGGTGATCGACCGCCTGGCCGACGTGCTGGAAATGGCCGGCCAGGACGTCGAGGCGATCAGCCACGACATCTTCGACCGCCGCGAGGGAAAGCGCGGCTCGAAGAACTTCCGCGCCGTGCTGCAACGCATCGGCCGCGCCGGCGATATCGCCTCGAAAGCGCGGGAAAGCGTGATGAGCCTGAACCGCGCCGTCACGTTCCTGGGCCTGGCAGCGCCCGAGGTCGGCGGCAAGCGCGAGAAGCGCAACAAGTTGAAGACCATGGCGCGCGACCTGCAGTCGCTGGCCGACTATGCCAACTTCATCTCCGGCAAGGTGACCTTCCTGCTCGACGCCACGCTGGGCATGCTGTCGATCGAGCAGAACGACATCATCAAGATCTTCTCCATCGCCGCCGTGATCTTCCTGCCGCCGACCTTGGTGGCCACGGTCTATGGCATGAACTTCAAGTTCATGCCCGAGCTCGCCTGGCCCTGGGGCTATCCCCTGGCGCTGCTGCTGATGGTGATCTCGGCCATCACCCCCTGGTTGTACTTCAAGCGGAAGGGTTGGATATGAGCGCTGCGCAGGGTCCCCGTGTCGTCGTCACCGCGGCGGCGGCCGGGTTGGGCCGGGTCATCGCCGAATCCTTCCTGGCGGTCGGCGGCCGCGTCGCGGTCTGCGACCTGGCCGGCCCGGCGCTGGCCGAGCTGCAGCGCAGCCATCCCAAGGTCCTGGCGCTACCCTGCGACGTCGCCGACGAGGGCGCGGTGGCAGACTTCTTCGGCAAGGCACTCAAGGAACTGGGCGGCATCGACATCCTGGTGAACAACGCCGGCATCGCCGGCCCGACCGGCGTGCTGGAGGCCGGCGAGCCCGAGGCCATCCGCCGCTGCATCGAGGTCGACCTGCTGTCGCAGTTCTGGTGCCTGCGCCACGCGCTGCCGGTGATGAAGCTGCAGAAGAGCGGCCTGATCGTGAACCTGGCCTCCACCGCCGGGCTGTTCGGCTATCCGCTGCGCACACCCTATGCCGCCGCCAAGTGGGGCGTGATCGGGCTGACCAAGTCGCTGGCCATGGAGGTCGGCGAGCAGGGCATTCGGGTCAACGCCATTTGCCCCGGCAGCCTGACCGGCGACCGCATGGACCGCGTCATCGCCGCCGAGGCCAAGGTGCGCGGCCAGAGCGAGGCCGAGGTGCGCGCCTCGGTGACCCGCGGTGTCTCCTTGCGCACCTTCATCCGGCCCGAGGAGATCGCCGCGATGATCCACTACCTGGCCTCGCCAGCCGGGCGGAACATCACCGGCCAGGCCATCTCGGTCGACGGCGGCACGGAGACCCTGGCGCCGGCGTAGGGGCCGATTCAAGCGGCCCGCATCGAGCCCGTGGCACATCCTTCGAGACGGCCGCTGCGCGACTTCCTCAGGATGAGGTTGTGCAAATGAAAACAACTGCATCGCCCTCATCCTGAGGAGCCGCCGCAGGCGGCGTCTCGAAGGATGTGCCAAGGGGGACAGTCCCACCCGCGCACCCCAGGCGTCGCAAGGTCGCATGACTGACGGTCTTCACACTCTGTTAGTGTGAAAAACCTCCATGGACGCCCCCACGCCTCGCCACCCCCCCGCCCAGCCGGCACCCACACAGCCGGTGCACGGCTGGCACCTCTTCGTGCCGAAGATGGTGACTGTGCTCCGCCAGGGCTACGGCTTCGCCGCCTTCCGCGCCGACGCCGTGGCCGGGCTGACGGTCGCCATCGTCGCCCTGCCGCTGGCCATGGCGCTGGCGATCGCCAGCGGCGCCACGCCGGAGAAGGGCCTGATCACCGCGGTGGTGGCCGGCGGGCTGATCTCGCTGCTCGGCGGCAGCCGCTTCCAGGTCGGCGGGCCGACCGGCGCCTTCGTCGTCGTGGTGTTCAACGTCATCCAGCAGCACGGCTACGACGGGCTGGTGCTGGCGACCATGATGGCGGGGCTTGGCTTGGTCATCGCCGGGCTCTGTCGCCTCGGCACCTGGATCAAGTTCATCCCCGAGCCGGTGGTCACCGGCTTCACCGCCGGCATCGCCGTCATCATCTTCTCCTCGCAGGTGAAGGACCTGCTGGGGCTGCAGATGGCCAGCGTGCCGGCCGCCTTCCTGCCGAAGTGGCAGGCCTATGGCGAGGCGCTGGGCAGCACGGCCTGGCCGACCCTGCTGCTGTCGGGCGGGGCGCTGGCAATCATCCTGGTGCTGCGCCGCATCTCGCCGAAGCTGCCTGGCTTCCTGATCGCCGTGACGCTGGGTGCGTTGGCGGCCTGGGCGCTGGCGCTGCCGGTAGAGACCATCGGCACGCGCTTCGGCGGCATTCCTTCGACCCTGCCGTCGCTGGCCATGCCGGACATCACCCTGGAGCGCCTGCAGGAGCTGCTGCCCAGCGCCTTCACCATCTGGTTCCTGGCCGGGGTGGAAAGCCTGCTGTCCGCCATGGTGGCCGACGGCATGACCGGGCGGCGCCATCGCTCCAACTGCGAACTGGTGGCCCAGGGCGTCGCCAACGTCGCCTCCGCCCTGGTCGGCGGCCTGCCGGCGACCGGCGCCATCGCCCGCACCGCGACCAACATCCGCGCCGGCGCGCGCAGCCCGGTGGCGGGCCTGCTGCACGCCGTCTTCCTGCTGATCTTCATGCTGGTGGCGGCGCCGCTGGCCAGCTACTTCCCGCTCGCCTGCCTGGCCGCGGTGCTGGTGATTGTCGCCTGGAACATGAGCGAGATCGGCAAGATCCGGCATCTGCTGACGCACGCACCCTGGGGCGACAAGGCGGTGCTGATCATCACCTTCGGCCTGACCGTGCTGGTCGACCTGACGGTCGCCATCGAGGTCGGCGTGGTGCTGGGGGCGATGCTCTTCATGCACCGCATGGCCGCCGTGGTGCAGCTGCAACAAGGCGTCTCGCTGATCGAGGAGGAGGTCGACGACCTTGCCCCCGCGCCCGCGGCCACCGACCAGCGCGCCGCCCTGCCGCCGGGGGTCGAGGTCTTCCAGCTGCGCGGGCCCTTGTTCTTCGGCGCCGCTGGCCAGGTGCTGGATGTACTGGACCGCATCGGCCAGTCGCCCCGGGTGCTGATCCTGCGGTTGCGCGAGGTGCCGCTGATCGACGCCAGCGGCGTCGGCGCCCTGAAGGAGCTGCTGCGCCGCTGCAGGACCCGCGGCACCCGCGTCATCGTTACCGGCGTGCAGCCGCAGCCGCGCGAGATCCTGGCCCGCATGGGGTTCGGCGAGGACGCCGAGGGCCTGACCTTCGCGGAGAACTTCGCCGCGGCGCTGGCGCTGGTGGGGCCGGTCCCACTGTCATCCCGGCCGTAGCGCAGCGAAGAGCCGGGATCCATCCCACGACTTGGCGTCGGCGGCGAAGATGCGCCGATGGTTCCCGGATCGGCGGCGGCTGCGCCGCCTTGTCTGGGATGACAATCCGCAGCGGTAGGCTTGCTTCCAGACCTCCGGGTCTCATTAATTGATCGTCCAACGAGTTTGACCGGAGCCTTGCCATGCCCGCCGTCCGCGCCCTCACGCCCGACGCCGCTGGCCTGACGCTGGAGTGGGCGGCGGGCGGCAGCAGCCGCTTCCCCTGGCTCTGGCTGAAGGACCATGGCCACGACGAGGAGACGCTGCATCCGGTGACACAGCAGCGCCAGCTCTTCACCGCGGCGCTGCCGGCCGACCTCAAGGGCAGCACGGTGCGCCAGGACGGCGACGCCATCGAGATCACCTGGAACGACGGTGGCCGACCGTCGCGCCTGCCGCTGGCCTTCCTGGCGCAGCACCGCACAGCGGCACCGGCGAGCATCCAAGGCGCGGTGGTTCCGCGCCTGTGGGATGCCGCCGGGCTGGGCGAGACGCCGGCCGTAGCCTACGAACGCATCATGGCGGACGACGCCGGCCTGAAGGACTGGCTGACGCTCATCGCCCAGCGCGGCTTCGCCATCGCCAGCGGCACGCCGGCGACGACCGAGGCAACCGAGGCGCTGATCCGCCGTGTCGGCTACATCCGCGAGACCATCTTCGGCGGCTTCTACGACTTCACCGCCGACCTGTCGAAGGCCGACACGGCCTATACGACGCTGGAGCTGCGGCCGCACACCGACGGCACCTATGCCCACGACGCGCCAGGCCTGCAGCTGCTGCATTGCCTGAGCTTCGAAGGAACCGGTGGCGAGTCGGTCATCGTCGACGGCTTCGCCATCGCCGAGCGCCTGCGCCAGGAAGCGCCGCAGCACTACGCCACGCTGTCGCTGGTCGCCGTACCGGGGCAGTACATCGGCGACGACGTCCACCTGATGGCGGCGCGGCCGGTGCTGCGCCACGACCACGCGGGACGGCTGGTCCAGGTGTCCTTCAACAACTACGACCGCGCGCCCTTCCTGTTGCCGGAGGCGGAGATGCGCGCCTTCTATGCCGCGCTCACCGCCTTCGACCGCCTGGCCAACGATCCGGCGCTGCAGTGGCGCCATCGCCTGGCGCCGGGCGAGGCGCTGCTGTTCGACAACTGGCGCGTCCTGCACGGCCGCGCCGCCTACGAGGGTATGCGCCGGCTCTGCGGCGCCTATCTGAACCACGAGGACTTCGAGAGCCGCCTGCGCCTGCTGAGCGCCTAGCGAAGCCTGCCACGCCCGCTAGACTGCCGCGCCAGGGGTTCGATCGTCTGGCTCGCCTCCTATTCCCGCTCCGGCAACAGCTGGAGGCGACCTTTCTCCACAGCCTGCTGCCACCGGCACGCAGCGCTTTCGCTGCGGCGCAAAACCGGCCTTGTGAGGCCGGGCGTTCCTGGGCAGAGTGACGCGCCACGGCTGCGCGGGCCGCCGAAGGCCACCCCCGCGCCGAGAGAGAGGGTCAGGAGTTCCGGATGAAGATCGCCATTCCGCGGGAGCGGCGCCCCTATGAGGCGCGCGTCGCCGCGACACCGGAGACGGTGAAGAAGCTGGTGGCGCAGGGCCACAGCGTCGCGGTGGAGGCCGGCGCCGGCCTGGGCTCGGCGGTGACCGACCAGGCCTTCGTCGCCGCCGGTGCCGAGATCGTCGCCGATCAGGCGGCGCTCTACAATGGCGCCGCCGTGGTGCTGAAGGTGCAGCGCCCGCTGGCCGAGGAGCTGACCGGCCTGGCACCCGGCACCCTGATCGTCGCCATCCTGGACCCCTGGCGCGCGCCGAAGGACATGGCGCTGCTGGCCGAGAAGGGCCTCACCGCCTTTGCCATGGACCTGGTGCCGCGCATCACCCGCGCGCAGTCGATGGACGTGCTCTCCAGCCAGGCCAACCTGGCCGGCTACAAGTCGGTGCTGGATGCCTGCGAGCACTTCGGCGGCGCTTTCCCGATGATGACCACCGCGGCCGGCACGGTGAAGCCGGCGCAGGTGCTGGTGATGGGCGCCGGCGTCGCCGGGTTGCAGGCCATCGCCACCGCCAAGCGCCTGGGCGGCGTGGTGCATGCCACCGACGTGCGCCCGGCGGCGAAGGAGCAGGTCGCCTCGCTGGGCGGCAAGTTCGTCGCCGTGGAGGACGAGGAGTTCAAGCAGGCGGAGACCGCCGGCGGCTACGCCAAGGAGATGAGCCAGGCCTACCAGGCCAAGCAGGCCGCGCTGATCGCCGAGACCATCGCCAAGATGGACGTGGTGATCACCACGGCGCTGATCCCCGGCCGCCCTGCCCCGCGCTTGATCACCGACGCCATGGTGGCCTCGATGAAGCCGGGCTCGGTGATCGTCGACCTGGCGGTGGAGACCGGCGGCAACGTCGAGGGCTCGGTCGCCGGCGAAGTGGTGCGGCGCCACGACGTGATCGTCGTCGGGCATCGCAACGTGCCTTCGCGCCTGGCCACGGTGGCCAGCCAGCTCTATTCCCGCAACCTGCTGACCTTCCTGCAGCTCTCGCTCGACAAGGATACCAAGGAACTGAAGGTCAACTGGGACGACGAGATCATCAAGGGCACGCTGGTGACCAAGGACGGCGCGGTGGTCGAGCCGCGCGTCAAGGAGGCACTGGCGAAACTGAGCGAGACCAGGACCGCCGAGTCCAGCAACCCAGGAGCCGGGGCATGAACGACGCCGCCACCAACAGCGCCGAGCAGCTGGCCGAACAGGCCAAGGCGCTGGCCGAGGCCGCCGCCAGGCTGGCTGCGCAGGCCGCCGAGGCGGCGCAGCAGGTGGCGCAGGCCGCCGCCCAGGCGGCCCGGCCGATGGCCGAGGCCGCCGGCCACGGCTCGGCCCTGGTGCTGGGGCTCACCGTGTTGGTGCTGGCGGTCTTCGTCGGCTACCACGTGGTCTGGCGCGTCACCCCGGCGCTGCACTCGCCGCTGATGGGCGTCACCAACGCTATCTCCTCGGTCATCATCGTCGGCGCGCTGATCGCCGCCGGGCCGGTGCTCTTCGGCTTCTCCGAGGCCATGGGCTTCATCGCCGTGACCCTGGCCAGCGTCAACATCTTCGGCGGCTTCATCGTCACCCAGCGCATGCTGGCGATGTTCAAGAAGAAGAAGCCGCAGGCCGCCAAGCCGGCGGTTGCGGCGCTGACCGCGGCAGCGCCGGCGCCGACGCCCATGCCGGCGCCGGCACCCGCCGCCGCGCCGGCCACCACCGCTGCCGGGCACTAGGGGGCAACGCCATGCTGTCGTTCGAACAGGCTTCGCTGCTCTACCTGCTGGCCTCCGTGCTCTTCATCCTGGCGCTGAAGGGGCTGTCGCACCCGCAGACCAGCCGCCGCGGCAACATGCTGGGCATGCTCGGCATGGCCATCGCCATCGCCACCACCCTGGCCATGCCGGGGGTGGAGAACTACTGGCTGATCGGCGCCGGGCTGCTGGTCGGCGGCTCGATCGGCACGGTGATCGCGCTGAAGATCAAGATGACGGCGCTGCCGCAGCTGGTCGCCGCCTTCCACTCGCTGGTCGGCCTGGCCGCCACCTTCGTCGCCATCGCCGCCTACTACAACCCGGCCGCCTATGGCATCGGCACGCGCGGCGCCATCCAGGGCTCCAGCCTGATCGAGATGTCGCTGGGCCTGGCCATCGGCGCCATCACCTTCACCGGCTCCATCGTCGCCTTTGGCAAGCTGCAGGGCCTGATCTCCGGCAAGCCGGTCACCTTCCCGATGCAGCATTGGCTGAACCTGCTGCTCGGCCTCGGCGCCATCGCGCTCTGCGTCTGGCTGGTCGGCGACAACGCCGACATCGCCTTCTGGCTGCTGCTGGTGCTGTCGCTGGCGCTGGGCTTCCTGATCATCATTCCGATCGGCGGCGCCGACATGCCGGTCGTCATCTCCATGCTGAACAGCTACTCCGGCTGGGCCGCCTGCGGCATCGGCTTCACCCTGGAGAACACACTGCTGATCGTCACCGGCGCGCTGGTCGGCTCGTCCGGCGCCATCCTCAGCTACATCATGTGCAAGGGGATGAACCGCTCCTTCTTCTCGGTCATCCTCGGCGGCTTCGGCGGCGAGGCGGCGGCGGGCGGCGGTGGCGGCGGCGACCAGGGCGACAAGACCTACAAGCAGGGCTCGGCCGAAGACGCCGCCTTCCTGATGGCCAACGCCACCAAGGTCATCATCGTGCCGGGCTACGGCATGGCGGTGGCGCAGGCGCAGCACGCGCTGCGCGAGATGGCCGACCTGCTGAAGGCCAAGGGCGTCGAGGTCTCCTATGCCATTCATCCGGTGGCCGGCCGCATGCCGGGCCACATGAACGTGCTGCTGGCCGAGGCCAACGTGCCCTACGACGAGGTCTTCGAGATGGAGGAGATCAACCGCGAATTCCCCGAGACCGAGGTCGCTTACGTCATCGGCGCCAACGACGTGACCAACCCCAGCGCCAAGACCGATCCCAAGAGCCCGATCTACGGCATGCCGATCCTGGATGTGGAGAAGGCGCAGAACGTGCTCTTCGTGAAGCGCTCCATGGCCAGCGGCTATGCCGGCGTCGACAACCCGCTGTTCTACATGGACAAGACCATGATGCTGCTGGCCGACGCCAAGAAGATGACCGAAGGCATCGTCAAGGCGCTGGAGAAGCTGTAGCCCGGCTTCTCCCTCCCTCGCGCGCAGCGTGGGGGAGGGTTGGGGAGGGGGTCTGGACGCAGCAGATTCATCGTCAACACCCCCTCCCCAACCCCTCCCCCATCTGCGATGGGAGAGGGGCTTCTCCTCAATCCAGCGTCTGCCTGAACCGCGTCACCGCCACCACGGTCACCAGCACCACGGCGGCGGCAAGCGCCAGCACGTCGGTCTGCAGCGCCGCCAGATCGCTGCCCTTCAGCATGATGCCGCGCACGATGCGGATGTAGTGCGTCAGCGGCAGTGCCTCGCCGATCCAGCGCGCCCAGACCGGCATGCCGGCGAAGGGGAACATGAAGCCCGACAGCAGGATGTTCGGCAGGAAGAACATGAAGGCCATCTGCACCGCCTGCAGCTGGTTCCGCGCCACCGTGGAGAAGGTGTAGCCGATCGCCAGGTTGGCGGCGATGAACAGGGTCGATAGCAGCGCCAGCAGCCCCAGGCTGCCGATCACCGGCACGCCGAAGACCAGCGTGCCGGCGGTAACGATAATGGTGGCCTGGATGAAGCCGATGCCGACGTAGGGCAGGATCTTGCCCAGCATGATCTCCAGCGGGCGGATCGGCATGGCGAGCAGCGATTCCATGGTGCCGCGCTCGCGCTCGCGGGTCACCGACAGCGCGGTGAAGATCAGCAGGGTCATGGTCAGGATGGTGCCGAGCAACCCGGGCACGACGTTGAGCTGCGTCACCGAGGCGGGGTTGTAGCGCGCGTGGCTGGTCACCTGGAACAGCGGACCGGGGCCGGCGTCCGGCAGGCCGCGCAGGTGGCGAAAGGCAGTCTGCGCCGCGCCCTGCACTGCCTGCAGCGCGCTGCCGGTGGCGACCGGATCGGTGGCGTCGGCGGCGACCAGCAGCGTGGGGCGCAGACCACGCCGCAGGTCATGCTCGAAGCCGGCCGGGATCTCGATGGCGATCAGCGCCTCGCCGCTGGCCAGCGCCTGGTCGAGCTCGGCCGCGCTGCCGACCCGGCGGCGGAAGTCGAGGTACTGCGTGTTGTCCAGCGCCGCCAGCAGGGCGCGGCCGACGTCGCTGTCCTCCTGCAGCAGCACCACGGTCGGCAGGTGCCGCGGGTTGGTGTTGATGGCATAGCCGAACAGCAGCAGCTGCAGCAGCGGGATGGCGATCATCATGGCGAAGGTGACGCGGTCGCGCTTGAGCTGCAGGAACTCCTTGCGCGTCATCGCCGTCATGCGGCCGAGGAAGCCACCGCTCATGGCGTGGCCGCCGTCGGCTGGCCGCCACCGTTATCGGGGGTGTGGCGCATCAGCTCGATGAAGACGTCCTCCAGGGTCGGCTGGTCGGGCTGCCAGTCTAGGCCGGGGCGCGCGCGGAAGGGTGCGATGCCGGCCTCCAGCGCCGCCTGGTCGCGTCCGGCGACATGCAGCGAGTTGCCGAAGGGCGCCACCATGTCGACGCCGGGCGTCGTCGCCAACTGCTCCGACAGGGCGTTCAGGTCGCGGCCGCTGACCGTCCAGGTGCTGAGGTGCGCATCGGCGATCACCTGCTGCACGCTGCCCTGCGCCAGCAAGGTGCCATAGGCGATGTAGGCGATCTCGTGGCAGCGCTCGGCTTCGTCCATGTAGTGGGTGGTCACCAGCACCGTTAGGCCGCGCGCCGCCAGGCCATGGATCTGGTTCCAGAAGTCGCGCCGCGCCTTGGGATCGACACCAGCGGTGGGCTCGTCCAGCAGCAGCAGCTCGGGATCCGGCAGGGTGCAGGCACCCAGCGCCAGGCGCTGCTTCCAGCCGCCCGACAGCGTGCCAGCCAGTTGCCCGCCGCGCTCTTCCAATCCCAGGCGCTGCAGCGCCGCCTGCACCTTTTGGCGCGGCTGTGCCAGGCCATAGACGCGGGCGACGAACTCCAGGTTCTCCCGCACCGTCAGATCCTCATAAAGGCTGAAGCGCTGCGTCATATAGCCGACGCGGGTCTTGATCTGCTGGCTCTGGGTGCGGATGTCGAAGCCCAGGCAGGTGCCCTCCCCGGCATCCGGCGTCAGCAGGCCGCAGAGCATGCGGATCGTCGTGGTCTTGCCCGAGCCGTTGGGGCCAAGGAAGCCGTAGATCTGGCCACGCCGCACCTGCATGGTCAGGTCCTTGACCACGGTGCGCTGGCCGAAGCGCTTGGTCAGGCCGTGCACGTCGATGGCGATGTCGGGCTGGTCGGTCATGGCGCCGCCTGCAGCCGCACGTCCACCGGCTGGCCGACACGCAGCCGCGCCGGCTCGTCGGGCCGCGCCTCGACCAGGAAGACCAGCTTCTGCCGCTCCTCCAGCGAATAGATCACCGGCGGGGAGTACTCGGCCTCGCTGGAGATGAAGGTCACGCTGGCCAGGATCGGCTGGCCGCAGCCATCGCAGGTGACGCTGACCCGGGTGCCGGCCTGGATCGCCGGCAAATCGGCCTGCGGTACGAAGAAGCGCAGCTTGATGGCCGCCGGCGGCAGCAGCGCCACCACCGGGTTGGCCGCCTTCACCACCTCGCCGGCGCGATAGTAGACCTCCTGCACCAGGCCGGCCTCCGGCGCGACGACGGCGCGGCGGGCCAGCGTGGTCTCGGCCGCGGCCAGCGCCGCCTCCGCCGCGGCGACCGTTCCCTTGGCGGCGGCGATGTCGAGCTCGTGCGCCGGCAGCAGGCCCAGCGCGACCTGCCCCTGGATCTGCTGCAGCATCGCCTGGTCGCGATCGCGCGCGGCACGCGCCTCGTCCAGCGACGAGCGGCTGGCGTTGCCGTGCGCGAAGAGGGCCGCGACTCGGTTGTAGTCGGCGATCGACAGCGCCAGCGCGGCAATGGCGCGCTGCTCCTCGGCCTGCAGCACGGCGATCTCCGCCGGGCGCTGCTGCGCCGCCTGCAGCCGCGCCAGTGCCGCCTTGGCCTGTTCCAGGGCACCTGCCGCCTGGTCGCGCGCCGCCCGCTCGCTGGCGTCTTCCAGCATGAAGAGCGATTGGCCGGCGGCGACCTGGTCGCCCTCTGCCACCGCCAGGGTCGCCAGGCGCCCAGCCTCATCTGCGCCGACAAAGCGATAGTCGGCCTCGACATAGCCCTGGTAGCCAGTGGGGGCGCCCTCGTCGCAGGCGGTGAGGCCAAGGCAGAGGACGGCGAGGAACAGCGGGCGCAAAGCGGTCATGACGGCGTGCCTTCCAGGTCGCGCAGCAGCAGGTCGAGGTAGCTCTCGACGAAGCCCTCGACATCGAGGGGCTCGAAACGGTCGAACAGCGTGGTCCACAGGAACGCCATGAGCAGCGGTGCCGGCAGCAGCTGGGGAAAGCGCTCCAGCGCGCTGCTGGCGAACTCGCCCCGGGCGACACCCTGGCGCGCCACCGCGCGGATCAGCCCCAGGCCGCGGCTCACCACTTCCTGCCAGTAGATTTCGGCCAGCCAGGGGAAGCGCGGCGCCTCGGTTAGCACCAGGCGCAGCAGCTGGCGCCGCTCGGTGCCCAGCACCTCGCGCACGAAGGTACGCGCCAGCTGCCGCAGCAGCGCGGCCATCGGTCCGGGGAACTGCGGCACCAGGGCCTCGGCGCCACCGATCACCGGGCTGATGCGGTCCTGCACCAGGGCGCGGAACAGCGCCTGCTTGTCGGCGAAGTAGAGATAGATCGTGCCCTTGGCCACGCCGGCCTGGCGGGCGATGCCCTCCAGCGTGGTCGCCGCGAAGCCCTCGGCCAGGAAGTGCGCCAGCGCGGCGTCGAGGATCGCCTGGCGGCGGCCGGCCGGGTCGCCCTTGCGGCCACGGCGGCGCCGTTGCGGGGGTGCGGTGCTGTCCATGCATTAATAATGACCCAATGGTCATTAATAGTCCCGCGCGAAGTGTCTTGGGCTGTCCTGCGCCGCCGGCTTGCCTTGCGCCGGGCCGGAGCCTAGAGCAGCCCCCGGCGGTAAAGGGAGAGAACCGATGGCACGCAAGGCGAAACCGGCGCTGACCCAGCTGGGCCGTACCGCGGCGATCCCTGAGTCGCCCGAGTCGCATGTCCTGGAGGTCGTGCCCAACGACCATCCGGGCGAGGTTTTCCTGGCGCGCTTCACCTGCCCGGAGTTCACCGCGCTCTGCCCGGTCACCGGCCAGCCGGACTTCGCCCACCTGGTGATCGACTACGCGCCGGCCGACTGGCTGGTGGAGTCGAAGTCGCTGAAGCTCTATCTGACCAGCTTCCGCAACCACGGCGCCTTCCACGAGGCGACGACCCTGACCATCGCGCGCAAGTGCATCGCCGCGGCCCGGCCTCGCTGGTTGCGCATCGCCGGCTACTGGTACCCGCGCGGCGGCATCCCGATCGATGTCTTCTGGCAGAGCGGCTTGCCGCCCAAGGGGCTCTGGCTGCCCGACACCGGCGTCGCGCCCTATCGCGGTCGCGGCTGATAGGCGCCTTGGACAAGCGTCCAAAAGCCTTGCCTCGCCGCCGCTGCTTGCCTATCACCAGCCCGGTTTTGCAGTTGCGAAGGACGGAACATGAGCATCGAGACGCTGGGCATCCTGGGTGCCGGCACCATGGGATCGGGCATCGCCATCGCCACGGCGGCGGCCGGCGGCATCGAGGTCACGCTGGTCGACGTCAACGGCGCCCAGGTCGACAAGGCCCTGGCCGGCGCCAAGACCTTCTATGACCGCGCGGTGGAAAAGGGTCGCATGACGGCGGAAGCCGCCGACGCGGCGCTCGGCCGCATCACCGGCAGCGACGACCTGCAGGCGCTGGCCGACTGCGACCTGGTGATCGAGGCGGTGTTCGAGGACTTCGAGCTGAAGGCGAAGATCTTCCGCCAGCTGTCCGACATCGTCGCGCCCGACGCGCTGGTCGCCACCAACACCTCCTGCCTGCGGGTCTCCGACCTGGCGCAGCACATCAGCAATCCGGCGCGCTTCCTGGGGCTACACTACTTCAGCCCGGCGCAGATCAACCCGCTGGTCGAGGTGGTGAAGGGCGCGGCGACCGATGCCGACGCCTATGCCGCCGCGCTGGCCTTCGTCAGCGCGACGCAGAAGCTGCCGCTGGCCTGCCGCGATTCCTCCGGCTTCGCAGTGAACCGCTTCTTCTGCCCCTACACCAACGAGGCCTCGCGCCTGGTCAGCGAGGGCCTGGCGACCACCGCGCAGGTCGACCGCGTGGCCAAGGCGGCGCTGGGCGTCGCCGCCGGTCCCTTCCTGGTGCAGAACATCATCAAGCCGCGCATCAACCTGCACGCGGTGCGCAACCTGGCGCCGCTCGGCCCCTTCTATGGAGAGGCCGCGCCCTTCCTGGCCGAGCACGGCGAGGCCGACAAGCCCTTCGCGATCGCCGAGGACGCCAGCGGCGTCGCCGGCAACGATGGAGTCGTGTCCGACCGCCTGCGCGCCGCCACCTTCCTGCCGATCCTGCAGGAGCTGGACGAGGGCGTGGCCAGCGCCGCCGACATCGATACCGGCGCCGCCCAGGCGCTGCGCTTCCAGCCGCCCTGCCAGCTCATGGACCAGCTGGGCCGCGCCGAGGTGGAACGAGTGGTGGGCGCGCTGTGCCAGACCTGGAGCCTGCCGCTGCCGAAGAGCCTGGAGCGGGTGGGGCGTTTGCGGGCTTAGCCGGCCCTTTCCCGGCTCACGTTTCAGCCACGCCTGTCACCCCGGCCGAAGCGCAGCGGAGAGCCGGGGTCCATCGCGCGACCAGGCATCGACCGGTCAAATCCTGCCATGGACCCCGGATCTGCGGCGGCTGCGCCGCCTTGTCCGGGGTGACGGCTTTTCATTGAAGCGGATTGGGAGCGAAAAACCATCCCAAACGCCAAAAGGCCGCCGACCCTGACGGGTCGCGGCCTTTTCACGTCTTGGAACGAGCAGAAAGGGCTAGAAGCCCTCGCGCTCCATCCGCTTGCGCAGCAGCTTGCGATGGCGGCGGACCGCCTCGGCGCGCTCACGCTTGCGCTTCTCGCTCGGCTTCTCGAAGTGGCGGCGCAGCTTCATCTCGCGGAAGACGCCCTCACGCTGGAGCTTCTTCTTCAGGGCGCGCAGCGCCTGGTCGACGTTATTGTCGCGAACCGTTACTTGCACGTTGTCACCGGCTCCTTTCAGCCGCCGTTGCGACGCCCGCGTCCGACTGGCGCGTCCGTTTGGCGCGTCCGACCGCTCGAGGTCACAGAAAAACAGAACTGCGGCACACACCTGCCGCAGTGAGGGTGGGTGTCTAACATAAGGGCCCGGCCTTGTGAAGGGGCGAAAGCCCCGCTCGGTTCCAACCCGGAAACCCTGGTGGAACGGCCACCAGCCTTGGCTTTACGACCCCGCCGGGGCTCTCCATATTGCACCCATCATGGCCATTCTCAAGATCGCCCGCATGGGGCACCCCATCCTGGCCCGCAAGGCCGACCCGGTCGCCGATCCGACCGCCATCGAGGTCCGCCGCCTGGTGCGCGACATGATCGACACCATGGAGGACGCCGACGGCACCGGCCTGGCGGCGCCGCAGGTCCACGTGCCGCTGCGCGTCGTGGTCTTCTTCGTCGAGGGCGAGCGCGCCGCCAGCGAGGGCGACCAAGCGCCCGAGGGCGGCGACCTGGGCGTGCCGCTGACGGTGATGATCAACCCGGTGATCGAGCCGCTGGGCCCGGAGCAGGAGCTGGGCTGGGAGGCCTGCCTGTCGGTGCCGGAGCTGGCCGGCCAGGTGCCGCGCTACAACCGCATCCGCTATCGCTACACCGACCTGGAGGGCAAGCCGCAGGAGCGCCTGGCCGAGGGCTTCCACGCCCGCGTGGTGCAGCACGAATGCGACCACCTGGACGGCGTGCTCTATCCGCAGCGCATGGCCGACCTGAAGACCTTGGTCTTCTCTTCCGAGATGCGCCACCAGGGCGCGCCTGAGGTGGTCGACTGATGGACGCCCCTGGCACGCTCCCGGCTGCCGCCCCGTCGCCCGACCAGGCGCAGCGCGACCGGCTGCTCGAGGCGCTGCTGCCGCATGTCGCCTTCGACGGCTGGGGCGCCAAGGCTTTGACCCAGGCGGCGGCCGACTTGGGCATCGACCCGGTGCTGGCGGCCGATACCCTGCCGGGCGGCGGGCTGGCGCAGGTGCTGGCCTTCAGCGACTGGGCCGACCGCCGCATGCAGCAGGCGCTGATCGAACACGACCAGCCGGTCACCAAGCTGCGCGAACGCATCCACCTGGCAGTGAAGACCCGGCTGGAGATCCTGGCGCCACACCGCGACGCGGTGCGGCGCGGCCTGGCGGTGCTGGCCCTGCCGATGAACGCGCCGGCCGGGCTGAAGGCTCTGCACAACACCTCGCACCTGATCTGGGGCGCGGCGGGCGACCGCTCCACCGACCACAACTGGTACTCCAAGCGACTGCTGCTGTCGGGCGTGATCACCGCCGCCACGCTCTACTGGCTCGACGACAAGAGCGAGGGGCACGCCAGGACCTGGGCCTACCTCGGCCGGCAGCTCGACACCGTGATCAAGGTGGGCGGCACGCTGGGCCGCCTGGCCGGCCGCCTACTCAACCTGCCGGACCGCATGGCGCAGCGATTGGGGCCGGGGCGCAAGCGCTACCGCTAGCCGCCGGGCGCGTCAGCCCTTCTGGATCAGCCGGGTGAAGTGCCCCATCTTGCGGCCGGGGCGCGCCTCGGTCTTGCCGTAGAGGTGCAGCTTGCTGGCCGGGTCGGCCAGGATGGCGCGCCAGCGCTCGACCTCGTCGCCCAGCAGGTTCTTCATCACCGCGTCGCACAGCCGGTCGGTGGAGCCCAGCGGCAGGCCGGTCACGGCGCGGATGTGCTGCTCGAACTGCGAGGTGATGCAGGCGTCGATCGACCAGTGGCCGGAGTTGTGCGGCCGCGGTGCCAGCTCGTTGACCAGGATCTCGTCGTCGGCGGTGACGAACATCTCGATCGCCAGCAGGCCTACCAGGCCGATCTCCTCGGCCGTGTGGCGGGCGATGGCCTCGGCCTTGACCGCCGCCTTCTCGCTGATGCGCGCCGGCACGATGGATTGGTCCAGGATGTGGTTGACGTGCTGGTTCTCGGCGGCGACGTAGGCCTGCACCGCGCCGTCCAGACCGCGCCCGACGATGACCGAGATCTCCAGGCGGAAGTCGACGTAGGCCTCGACGATGCCCTGGGCATCCTGCGGGCCACCGCTCATCTCCACCCAGGCCTGCGCCAGGTCGGTCTGCGCCCGGATCATCACCTGGCCCTTGCCGTCGTAGCCCATCTCCGCGGTCTTCAGCACGCAGGGCCGGCCGATGTCGCGCACCACGCGGGTCAGGGCGTCGATGCCCGAGACCTCGGCGAAGCGTGTGGTGGGCACCCCGATGCCGCGCAGGAAGTCCTTCTCGCGCAGGCGGTTCTGGCAGATGTGCAGCACTTCGGGGCTGGGGCGCACCGGGCGACGGGCGGCGAGGAAGGCGGCGGTGGCCGCTGGCACGTTCTCGAATTCGAAGGTCACCACGTCGACCTGCGCGGCGAATTCGGCCAGCGCCTCCTGGTCGTCGTAGGCCGCCTGGGTGTGGCGGTTGGTCACCTGGGTCGCCGGCGCATCCTTTTCCGGGCAGAACACATGCACGCGATAACCCAGCGTCGCGGCGGCCAGGGCCGACATGCGGCCCAGCTGCCCGCCACCCAGCATGCCGATGACCGCGCCGGAGGGCAGCGGCGGCGGCAGCTTCTTCTTGTCGCTCATGCGCTGATCCGGGTCATGGCGGGGCGTCGACCGGGGCTTCGGCGACGCTGGCGGTCTGCTTGGAGCGGAACTCGTCCAGCGCCCGCGCCACCGAAGGGTCGTTCAGCGCCAGCACGGCGGCGGCCAGCAGCGCTGCGTTGATCGCCCCGGGGCGGCCGATGGCGAGCGTGCCGACCGGAATACCGGCCGGCATCTGCACGATGGAATAGAGACTGTCGAGGCCCTTCAGGGTGTGGCTCTCGATCGGCACGCCGAACACCGGCAACGGGGTCATCGAGGCGGTCATGCCGGGCAAATGCGCAGCGCCGCCGGCGGCGGCGATGATGACCTTGAGGCCGCGACTGCGCGCCGTCTCGGCATAGTCCAGCATGCGCTTGGGCGTGCGATGGGCCGAGACGATCCGCGCCTCGAAGGGGACACCGAGCCGGCGCAGCGTATCGGCCGCGTGGCGCATTGTCTCCCAGTCGGACTGGCTGCCCATGATGACGCCAACCAGCGGTTTGCCTTCGGTCACGCGACTCCCCCGAGCGCAATCCCGGGTCACGCGCCCGGGCCGCCCTTGTGCACTGCGAGAGGCCTGGACACAAGCGGCAAGGCCGCAACCCTTCCAGGCCCCTGCCCCAGCTTCAGGCGATGATATCGGGGATCAGCAGCCCTTCCAGCTTGGAGATCTGGTCCTTCAGGGCCAGCTTGCGCTTTTTCAGGCGCTGCACCTGGAGCTGATCGAAGGGTAGCTTCTCGGCAATGCGGGCGATCACGTCGTCCAGGTCGCGGTGCTCGGACCGCAGCTGCTCCAGCAGGGCCTTGGCCTGCTCATGCGTCAAATCCGTGCCGTTTTGATCCATCGCCGACCGTGAACACCTGAACTGCCGAAGGAGCCCACTAAACGACGGCCCGGCGCCCGCTGGCAAGCCTTGCCGGCCAAGACCCTGGCCAGCGGAGCCTCAGGCGGGAAGACTGCGTTGGAAATGGACAGGAGGGATGCCATGACGATCCGACAGCTCGGCGTACTGACCAGCGGCGGCGACTGTGCCGGCCTGAATGCCGCCCTGCGCAGCATCGTGCTGGCGGCCGCCCGCCAGGGCATCCAGGTCACCGGCATCCACAAGGGCACGCATGGGCTGCTGACGCGCCCGGTGGAGGCGCAGCTGCTGTCGCCGGCGATCTGCGACAGCAATCTGCTGCGTCGCGGCGGCACCATCCTGGGCACCACCAACCGCGGCAATCCCTTCGCCTACCCCATGGCGGACGGCAGCCTGAAGGATCGCTCGGACGAGATTATCGCCGGCTGGCGCAGCCTTGGGCTCGACGCGCTGATCGGCATCGGCGGCGACGGTAGCCTGGCCATTCTGCGCCGCCTGGCCGAACAGGGTGGCATTCCCCTGGTCGGCATTCCCAAGACCATCGACAACGACCTGCCGCATACCGAGGTCGCCATCGGCTACCCCTCGGCGGTCGACATGGCGACCCTGGCGCTCGACCACCTGCAGCCGACCGCGGCCAGCCACGGCCGCATCATGGTGCTCGAGGTGATGGGCCGCGACGCCGGCCACATCGCCATCTCCTCGGGCATCGCCGGCGGCGCCGACGTGATCCTGATCCCGGAGATCCCGCACCGGCTGGAGGCCGTGGCCAGCCACCTGCTGGAGCTGATGCAGAATGGCCGCGACTTCGCCCTGGTGGTGGTCGCGGAGGCGGTGACCGACGAGGGTGGCCAGGCGGTGACCGGCGGCAACGCCAGCGGCGGCTATGGCGGCATCGGCCAGCTGGTGGCCCGCCGCCTGGCCGAGCTGACCGGCTGGGAAACCCGCGTCACCGTGCTGGGCCACCTGCAGCGCGGCGGCGCGCCTAGTGCGCGCGACCGCCTGATGGCGCAGATCTTCGGCGTGCACGCGGTCGAACTGGCGATTGCCGGGCGCTTCGACCGCATGGTGGCCTGGAGCGGCCGCGGCGTGATCTCTGTCCCGCTGGCGGAAGCCGTGGCACACTCGAAGCGGGTAGACCCCGCCGGACCGCTCGTGGTGACGGCGCGCAGTCTGGGGATTCACCTGGGAGATACGCCCTGAGGGGGAGCAAGGTGCCGGACAAGACGGCGCGCGAACTCTGGACCTTTTCGCTGGCGGTCTATGACCAGCCAGGCGTCGCGGCTGCCTGCCTGGGCCTGCAGGACCGCCACGGCCTGGACGTCAACATCCTGCTGTACTGCTGTTGGGCCGGCGTGCGCGGCCAGCCGCTGACCGGCCCCAAGCTGAAGCGCCTGGAGGCCGCCATCGCCGGCTGGTCGACCGAGGTGGTGCACCCGCTGCGCGCCGTGCGCCGCCGCCTGAAGAGCGAGCGCGACGACGACGCGCAGGACCTGCGTGCCAAGGTGCTGCAGCTGGAGATCGAGGCCGAGCGCCTGGAGCAGGCGCGCCTGCTAGCCGCCCTGCCGCTGGAAGCCGGCGAGCCGGAGCCGCGGCTGGCCGCGGCCAATCTTCGCGCCTACCTGATCAGCCGCAAGATCAAGGCCAGCGAGACCGAGATCGCCGAGCTGGCGACGCTGCTGGGTGGCTGCTTCCCCGACCTGCCGCCGCTGCTGGCGGTGTGGTTCCTGCTGCCTTAGGCCGGCAGACCAACCGAGGGCCCTCACCCTACACTCTCCCGCCAAAAGCGGGAGAGGGATGCACTTGGCTGGCTACGGCGACCTTCCGCCCCCTCTCCCGCTTTTGGCGGGAGAGGGTCGGGGTGAGGGTGTTCGGTCGGTTTGTTTCACGCCCTTGCCTGCCGTCTCGCCCCAGCGCGCCACACCAGGCGCCTCGAGGCCGAAGAGGTCGAGGACGCGGCCGACCGACTGGGTCACGATGTCGTCGATCGACTTTGGACCGGCATAGAAGGCCGGCACCGGCGGCGCGACGATGCCGCCCATCTCGCTGACCGCCAGCATGTTGCGGATGTGGCCAGTGGTCAGCGGCGTCTCGCGCAGCATCAGCACCAGGCGGCGGCGCTCCTTCAGCACCACGTCGGCGGCGCGCGCCAGCAGGCTGCCGGTGACGCCGGTGGCGATCTCCGCCAAGGTCTTCACCGAGCAGGGCGCGACTACCATGCCCAGCGTGCGGAAGGAGCCCGAGGAGATCGCCGCCGCCATGTCGTCGTTGGCGTGCACGACGTGCGCCAGTGCCTTCACGTCGGCCACTTTGAGGCGCGACTCGTAGGCCAGCGTGACCTCGGCCGCGTGACTCATCACCAGGTGGGTCTCGATCGGCAGGTCGCGCAGCAGCTGCAAGAGCTTCACGCCATAGGCGATGCCGCTGGCGCCGGTCAGGCCGACGATGAGCCGATCAGGCGCCGCCATGCAGGCCCCCTTGCCACGAACGAAACGGTCTTGTCACCGAACTGCCAAGAAGCGCCTTGGCAGAGGTTGCGAGCGAGGTTTAGCATTCCCATGTCGTGAACATAAGGGTCCAACCGAAGGGAGGTCCCCGATGTCGATGGAGGAGCGTGTTGCTTCGTTGAAGGCCAAGCACGAGGCCTTGGAAAACAAGATCCAGGAAGAAGAAGCCAGACCACATCCCGACGATCTGGCGATCCACAATCTGAAAAAAGAGAAATTGCGAATCAAGGACGAGATCACCGCCCTGCACTGACGCAGCGGCGACTCCGCCGCCGAGGACTCCCCGGCGGCCCGCCCCACGGGGCCATAGGGGCCCGGGGCGGCCCGCCGGGTGACCGGCAAGGTCTTGCGTGACACGGCGCCGAAGTGCGGCGCGCGGGCCAATGTGGTGTTGGCCCGCCACTGGTACGCCCTCAGATCCTATCCTCTGTTCTGAAGATTCTTGGCCCGAACGCGGCGACACCATCTGGCAGGCATCGGCACCCCCAAGGCGCGGCGCGACTCGGGTGACCGCCGCCGTTCCACCGGAGCGCGACAGAATTTCCACACTGGACGAAGGGCTTGGCGACCAGCGCCGTGGACAGGTAGGTCAGCAGTCATTACCCTTTTTCCAAAGCACAATCACCGGCCGGTCGTCCTAGAGTGGGCGACTGCCGAAGAGATCAGGGAAACCGCCCCATGCCCGACGCCGTACCGTCCCAGACGGACGTCACGCTCGACGACAAGTACACGCTCGAATCCGGCCGCGTATTCCTGACCGGCACGCAGGCGCTGGTGCGCCTGCCGATGATGCAGCGCCAGCGCGACCTGAAGGCCGGGCTCAACACCGCCTGCTTCATTTCCGGCTATCGCGGGTCGCCGCTCGGCATCTTCGACCAGCAGCTCTGGTCGGCGCGCCGGCACCTGAAGGAAAACCACATCCACTTCCAGCCGGGGGTGAACGAGGACCTGGCCGCCACCGCCATCTGGGGCACCCAGCAGGGGCAGATCTTCGGCGACAGCCGCTACGACGGCGTCTATGCCATGTGGTACGGCAAGGGCCCCGGCGTCGACCGCTGCGGCGACGTCTTCCGCCACGCCAATACCGCCGGTAGCTCGGCGCATGGCGGCGTGCTGGTGCTGGCCGGCGACGACCACGCCGCCAAGTCCTCGACCACGGCGCACCAGTGCGAATACGCCTTCATGGATGCCATGATCCCGACGCTGTCGCCGGCCGGCGTGCAGGAGTTCCTCGACTACGGCCTGCTTGGCTGGGCCATGTCGCGCTACTCCGGCTGCTGGGTCGGCTTCAAGTGCATCGGCGAGACGGTGGAGGCCACGGCTTCGGTCTACGTCGATCCGCACCGTGTCGAAATCAAGCTGCCGACCGATTTCGAGATGCCGCCCGGCGGCCTCAACATCCGCTGGAACGGCGCGCTCGACATGGTCGAGCAGGAGGAGCGGCACCACCGCTACAAGCTCAACGCCGCGCTGGCCTTCGCCCGCGCCAACGGCCTGAACCGCACGGTGCTGGACAGCCCACAGCGGCGCTTCGGCATCGTCACCACCGGCAAGTCCTACCTCGACGTGCGCCAGGCGCTGGAGGAACTCGGCATCGACGAAGCCATGGCGGCGGAGATCGGCCTGTCGATCTACAAGGTCGGCATGGTCTGGCCGCTGGAGGCCGAGGGCATCCGACACTTCGCCGAGGGCCTGGAGGAGATCCTGGTCGTCGAGGAGAAGCGCCCGGTCATCGAGCACCAGTTGAAGGAGCAGCTCTACGGCTGGCGCGCCGACGTGCGCCCGGTGGTGAACGGCAAGTACGACGAAAGCGGCGCCTGGATCCTGCCGTCGACCGGCGAGCTGTCGCCGGCGCAGATCGCCCGCGCCATCGCCGGACGGCTGAAGCGCTTCCACACCAGCCCGCGCATCGAGCAGCGCCTGGCCTGGCTGGACCACAAGGACCGCGCGCTGGCCGGCGAGGCGACGCCGGTGAAGCGCATTCCCACCTTCTGCTCCGGCTGCCCGCACAATACCTCGACCAAGGTGCCAGACGGCAGCCGCGCGCTGGCCGGCATCGGCTGCCACTACATGGCGCAGTGGATGGACCGCGAGACCGCGACCTACACGCAGATGGGCGGCGAAGGCGCCACCTGGGTCGGCCAGGCGCCCTTCAGCAGGACCAACCACGTGTTCCAGAACATCGGCGACGGCACCTACTACCACTCCGGCCTGCTGGCGATTCGCCAGGCGGTCGCCGCCAAGGTCAACATGACCTACAAGATCCTCTACAATGACGCCGTCGCCATGACCGGCGGGCAGCCGGTCGACGGGCCGCAGGACCCGGCGATGATCAGCCGACAGATCGCCGCCGAGGGCGTCTCGCCGATCATCGTGGTGACCGACGAGCCCGACAAGTACCCGATCGGCTATCCCTGGGCCGCCGGCGTGCGGGTCGAGCATCGCTCAAGGCTGGACGAGGTGCAGCGCGAGCTGCGCGAAATGCCGGGTATCAGCGCGCTGATCTACGACCAGACCTGCGCCGCCGAGAAGCGTCGTCGCCGCAAGCGCGGCACCTTCCCCGACCCGGCCAAGCGCGCCTTCATCAACGAGGCGGTCTGCGAGGGCTGCGGCGACTGCTCGGTCAAGTCGAACTGCGTCTCGGTGGTGCCGCTGGAGACCGAGTTCGGCCGCAAGCGCGCCATCGACCAGTCGGCCTGCAACAAGGACTTCTCCTGCGTCAACGGCTTCTGCCCCTCCTTCGTCACGGTGCACGGCGGCGGCCTGCGCAAGCAGAAGGTGGAAGCGGTCTCTGTCAGCGCCTGGGAGGTGCTGCCCGAGCCGACCATCCCGACCATAACCGAGCCCTACGACATCCTGGTCACCGGCGTCGGCGGCACCGGCGTGGTGACCATCGGCGCGCTGCTCGGCATGGCGGCGCACATCGAGGGCAAGGGCTGCTCGATCCTCGACCAGACCGGCCTGGCGCAGAAGGGCGGCGCGGTGATGAGCCACATCCGCATCGCGCCGAAGCCGGAGGACATCCACGCCGTGCGCATCTCGGCCGGCGGCGCCGACCTGCTGCTCGGCTGCGACCTGGTGGTGGCGGCCTCCTTCGACGGCCGCGCCAAGCTGGCCGAGGGCAACTCCTGGGCGGTGGTCGACAGCTACGAGCAGATCACCGGCGACTTCGCCCGCGATCCCGACTTCCAGATTCCCGGCCAGAAGCTGCAGGCGCTGATCGCCGAGGCCTGCGGGCCGGAGCGCGCGGTCTTCGTCGACGCCCATCGCCTGGCGACGCGCCTGTTGGGCGATTCCATCGCCACCAACCTCTTCATGCTGGGCTACGCCTGGCAAAAGGGCCTGGTGCCGGTGTCCGCCCAGGCGCTCGACCAGGCCATCGCGCTGAACGGCGTGGCGGTGAAGTTCAACCGCCAGGCCTTCGTCTGGGGCCGCCGCGCGGCGCACGACCTGGCGGCGGTGGAGCGGGTTGCCCAGCCGGCCCAGGCACCGGCCGCGCAACGCCTGTCGCAGAGCTATGACGAACTGGTCGCCCGGCGCGTCAGCGTCCTCACCGACTACCAGGATGCCGCCTATGCCCGGCGCTACCGGACGCTGGTGGACCAGGTTGCTGCCGCCGAGGCCGCCAAGGCGCCGGGGCGCGGCGAACTGAAGCAAGCCGCCGCGCGCTACCTCTTCAAGCTGATGGCGATCAAGGACGAGTACGAGGTGGCCCGGCTCTACACCTCCGGCGATTTCCAGAAGAAGCTGCGCGAGCAGTTCGAAGGCGACTTCAAGCTGAAGTTCCACCTGGCGCCGCCGCTCTTCGCCAAGCGCGATCCGCGGACCGGCCAGCTGATCAAGCAGGAGTTCGGGCCCTGGATGTTCCGCGCCTTCAAGCTGCTGGCGAAGATGAAGCGCCTGCGCGGCACCTGGCTGGACGTCATGGGCAAGACCGCCGAGCGCAAGATGGAGCGCCAGCTGCTGCGCGACTACGAGGCGCTGATCGGCGAGATCCTGGCCGGGCTGACCCCGGCCAATCACGCCGAGGCGGTGGCGCTGCTGGAGCTGCCCGAGCAGATCCGCGGCTATGGCCACGTGAAGGAAGCCAACGTGCACAAGGCCAAGGCCGCTGAGGCCCGTCTGCTGACCAGCTTCCGCGGTGCGCCGCAGCAGGCAGCGGCGGAATAGGCCGCGCCAGCGCTAGTCGCGGACCCTGCCGGCCTCCCAGATATCGGCCTCCCAGGTCTTGCTGGAGCGCGCCAGGGGCTGGCCGAAGAGGCGGGGAATCTGCGGCAGCGCGGGGTGATAGAGCAGCCGCGCCGCGCCGGCATTCCACCAGGTCGGATAGTTGGCCCGCAGCGGATCGCCGGTGCCGTTGAAGCCGAAGGCGAAGGCGTCGCTGTGCGCCAGGATCTCCGCCTCGCTCACCGTCGGCTGGCCCCAGACCAGCGTGTCGTAGCCGAATTCACGCAGCAGCAGGTGGATGGAGGGATCGAGCGCCACCAGCACCCGGCCGTCGCCGTTGACGTCCTGCAGGGGATGGCCGGCCAGCCAGTCCCGCATGCGCTCCAGGCTGGGCTGCAGCGTCGTCTGCTGGGCCAGGCCCAGGGCGGTCAGCGGCGCGCTGAGCAGCAGCCCCACGCCCAGCGCCAGCAGCGGCCAGGAGGGCGCGCGGCTAGCGGCGCGCGGCAGCACCGAGGCGTAGAGCGGCACCAGGTAGAGCGCGGTGACCACCGGATAGAGCCGGCTCCAGCCAAAGACGATCAGGGTCAGGAACAGCAGCCCGCCTAGCATCAGCAGCGCCGCCGCCCGGCGCCAGGCACCGGGCAGCGGCGCGCGCAGGATGGCCCCGGCCAGCACCAGCGCCATGGCCAGCAGCACCACCAGGTTCACCCAGTGATGCGCGGTGGTGAAGCTGGCCAGGAAGCGCTGCAGCATCAGCGACGGGTCTTGCAGCAGCAGCGCGGCGAAGCTGGCGCCGACCGCGCCGGTGCCGCTGAGCCCGCCGCCGCCCTCGACCAGGAAGGTGGCGAGGCGCCCGCCATAAGTCGGATCGACCAGCGAGAGCAGCGCGACGGTGAGGCCCAGCGGCAGCAGCAGCCCGGCCAGACCGACCAGTGCCATGGCCAACAGGCCAGGGCGCGACCGCGCCGCCAGCAGCCACTGCAGCGCGATGCCGGCCGTCGCCAGGCAGGCCGCCAGCGGCGAGGCCAGCAGCGTCGCCCCGGCCAGCAGCGCGGCGCCGGCCGCGCCGGCCAGCGTCGCGCGGCGCGCGAAGGGGACCAGCGCGGCGATCGCCAGGATCAGCGCCAGGGCATCCGGCCGGTCGAAGCCCAGCCCGGTCATCCCGGAAGGCAGCCCAAGGACCAGCAGCACCGCCAGCAACCAGCCTTCGCCGGCGCGCACCACTGGCGCCAGCGCGCACCACAGCGCGCCGGCCAGCGCGACGCGCAGCAGCACCTCGAACCAGCTGTTCGCTTCGACCGAAACGCCGGCCAGCCAGAACCACACGCCGGCCAGGAAGGCATAGGCCGGCGGATAGCCGGCATAGAGCAGCCGCTCGCCACTCGGGTTGCCGAAGTTCCACGCCGTGGTGAAGCCCTGGCCCAGCGCCAGGCTGGCGCCGGCATCCTTGAAGGCGAAGGTGTCGCTGGAGCCCATCAGCGGCCCGAGGATCAGCCAGTTGGCCGCGAAATAGAGCCCCGCCCCGGCCAGCAGCCAGCGCCAGCCGGGACCGCGCGCGCTGTTGGCCGCCGCCGCGTCGGACACTAGCGCCTGCGCCAAATCTCCACCTCCCAGCTATAGGAAGAGTTCGACAGCCGCTGGCCGAACAGCTCGATGTACTGCGGCAGCACCGGCCGATATACCAGTTCCAGCGAGTCGGCTATCTGCGGCCACCAATCGGGGCGCCGTGGCGCCAGGGGATCGCCGCCACCGCCATAGGCCAGGACAACGTAGTCGAGCACAGCCATCGTGGTCGCCGCCGAGATGATGGGGTGGTCGGGCGACAGGATGCCATGACCCAGCGGCTTGAACAGGAAGTAGACGACGGGGTCGACCGCCAGCCAGACCGCGCCATCGCCGTTGCGATCCTCGAAGCTCTGCGTCGCCAGGAAATCCTGGATGCGTTGATAGGATGCGCCCATCCCCGCCTGGGCCAGCAAACCCGGCGCCTCGACGACGAGCTTGATCGAGAGCAGCAGGCCCAGGCAGAACAGCAGCAGTCGTCGCGGGCTGGCGGCACGCCACACGGCAGCGGGCAGGGACCGCACCAGCAGTGGCAGCAGGAAGCCGGCCGTAGCCGCCGCATAGCACTTGTTGTAGGGCACCAGCGCTACCGACAGCAGGACGATCAACCAGGCGTACAGCAGCCCCAGCGCTGTCATTCGCAGGCCAAGCACCGCGCGCGCCAACCATAGGAGAACGGTGGCACCGGCAAGTCCGAGCAGCGGCAGGCTGGCGTAGATCCAGTAGCTGAACTTCTCGCTGCCATGCAGCAGGGCGGCGGCCCAGGAGTGCAGGTCGCCAGCCAGCAGATCGGCGAAGGAGCCGGTGCCCAGCGATACGAAGCCGGTCAGGCGTTCGCCGTAGTCCGGATTGCCGAACAGCAGCACCGCGCCGACGGCCAGGACCGGCAGCGCCGAGAAGACCGCGCCGTAGCCAACCAGCGACCAGAACGGCAGCCGCCGATCGCGCGGGGCGAGACTCCAGGCAAAGGCGATCCCGCTGATCGCCAGAAGGCCGCTGAAGAAGGAGACCAGCAGGGCCAGCCCGGCCAGGAAGGCGGCGCAGGAGAGACTGGGCCGCCGGCTGTGGTCCGGCCAGAGGGCCGCGAGGGCGAAGGCCAGCCCCAGGGCATCGGGTCGATCCTGGATCAGCAGCAGGTAGCGCGCCGGCAGCGCCAGCAGCAGGAGCGCGACCAGGACGAGGCGCTCCCACGCGCGGCCATTGGTGACGCTGGGCAGCAGCAGACCGCAGGCCAGGAGCACGACCGCGCCGTTCACCAGGAGTTCGAACAGCGTGTTGGCTTCCGGGCTGACGCCGGCGATCCAACCGTAGATGCCGTAGATGAGCGGCAAGCCAGGCACGTAGCCGGCGTAGATGCGGGATTCGCCAACCGGATTGCCGAAGTTGTAGGAGGTCGTCAGGCCCTGGCCCAGGGCCATGCTGGCGCCGGCGTCCTTGAAGAAGAAGGTCTCGCTGGTTCCGCGGTCCGGCGGCAGCAGCAGCATGACGGCCGCGATGTAGAGAAGCGCGCCGGCTGCCACCAGCGCGAGCGTTCGCCGCTCCCGTGCCGTCATCTCGCTCCCCCCGGAGAGACCCGGGCACGGTAGTCAGCGGGTCCTGGCTTTGCAAGGCAAGGCGGGCACCGCCGACCTGTTTCGCCGCACGGCCGGCGGGGGCAGCCATGCGCCGCCGCCGCTTGTGGCCCCGGCCGGCCCCGGCCACCTTCGCCAACCATGAGCCCGCCCCTTGCCACCCGGGCGCCGACAGGCGCCGCCGCGGCGCGCGGCCTGCAGTCCAAGGCCGGGCTGGGGGTGGCTTGCACGCTGGGCAACGGGCTTTTGCTGTCGATCAACGACACCTTTGCCAAGCTGACCGTCGCGGTGCTGCCGCTGGGCCAGTTCATGGTGGTGCGCGGCGGCTTGGCGACGCTGCTGATCGTGGGCTTCCTGGCGGTGACGCGGCAGCTTGGCCTGCTGCGCCTCGGCAGCTGGCGCGGCATGGCGCTCTATGCCGGCTGCATGGTCTGCTCGACGCACCTCTTCCTGCATTCGCTGGCGCTGATGCCGCTGGGCGACGCTAGTGCCATCACCTTCGCGGCGCCGATCTTCACCACCGCCGCCGCCGCCCTGCTGCTGGGCGAAAAGGTCGGCTGGCGGCGCTGGAGCGCGGTGACCATGGGCTTCCTCGGCGTCGTGGTGCTGCTCTGGCCGAGCGGCCAGGGCTACAGCCTGGCGGTCGCCATGATGCCGCTGGCGGTGGCCGTCTTCGTATCGATCCGCGACATCGTCTCGCGCCGCCTCTCGGTGGCCAATGCCTCGGTCGCCATCCTGTTCTGGAACACCTTCGCCGTCACCATCTCCGGCCTCTTCACCCTGCCCTTCGACGACCCCTGGCTGCTGCCGGGCGGGCGCGAGCTGCTCTACATGGCGATCGCCGGCCTTACCATCGCCGGGGCGCAGTATTTGATCGTCGAGTCCTACCGCCTGGCCGAGCTCTCGCTGGTCATGCCCTTCCGCTATGTCACGCTGCTGTTCGCGGCGCTGGCCGGCTATCTGGTGTGGGGCGACATCCCGACCTGGAACGTGGCGCTGGGCGCGCTGATCATCTGCCTCAGCGGCCTCTTCATCCTGCAGCGCGAGCGCAAGCGGAAGGTCACGCCGTCGCTGCCGGCGCCACGATGAAGGCCGCCGCCGTACGCCTGCCGCGCGCCGCCGCCGGGCACCGCTCGGCCGCCGGTCTCGGCATCCTGGCGATGCTCGGCGCTTCGCTGCTGCTGACCGTGAACGACGCCATCGCCAAGTGGGTCATGGTCGACCTGCCGGTGTCGCAGTTCATGGTCTCGCGCGGCCTCGCCATCCTGGTCGGGCTGCTGCTCTATCTGGTGGTAACGCGGCAACTCCACGTGCTGCGCATCCGCAATCGCCGCGCCCTGCTGCTGCGCTGCTCAGCCATGGCGGCCTCCAGCTACCTGTTCCTGACCGCGCTGCGCCACATGCCGATGGCCGATACCTATGCCATCGCCTTTGCCTCGCCGATCATGACCACGGTGCTGGCGGTGACCTTCCTCAAGGAAACCGTTGGCTGGCGGCGCTGGATGGCGGTCTGCGTCGGTTTCCTGGGCGTCGCCGTGGCCATGCTGCCGACTGGCCAGGGCTACCTCTGGGCGCTGGCGCTGCTGCCGCTGGCCAGCGCCTTCTGCTCGTCGCTGCGCGATGTCTCCTCGCGCCGGCTGTCGGCCACCGACCACACCATGGGCATCATGGTCTACACCATCCTGGCGCTGGTGCTGTCGGGCCTGATCGGCGCCACGGCTGAACCCTGGGTGGTCGACGCACCCAGCGATTCAATCTGGCTGATCCTGGCCTGCGCCGCCCTGCAGGCGGCGGCCCACTGGCTGCAGATCGAGGCCTATCGCTGCGCCGAGGTCTCCTTCCTGATGCCCTTCCGCTACATCTCGCTGGTCTTCGCCACGCTGGTCGGCTTTGCCGTCTGGGGCGAGCTGCCGACCTGGAACGTCGCCCTGGGCAGCGCCATCATCATCGCCAGCGGCCTGTTCATTTGGTGGCGCGAGCTGCAGCACCGCCGGCGTCAGGCCTAGCTCTTCGACTCGCGGCCTTGGCGCTATATAAGCAGGGCATGTCCAGCGGCCTGTTCCAGCCTGTCGATCCGCCCTATCTCGCCGGCCTCAACGAGGCGCAGCGCGCCGCCGTGTTGGCGACCGAGGGGCCGGTGCTGGTGCTGGCTGGCGCCGGCACTGGCAAGACCCGGGTGCTGACCACCCGCCTGGGGCACATCCTGGTCAGCGGCAAGGCGCGACCGGGCGAGCTGCTGTCCGTCACCTTCACCAACCGCGCGGCCAACGAGATGAAGGGGCGGATCAGCGCCATCCTGGGCCGGCCGGTCGAAGGCTGGTGGCTTGGCACCTTCCACGCGCTGGCCGCGCGCATGCTGCGCGCCGACGCCGAGAAGGTCGGCCTGAAGCCCAGCTTCACCATCCTGGACAGCGACGACCAGCTGCGCCTGCTGAAGCAGCTGCTGGCGGCCGAGGGCATCGACGACAAGGCCTGGCCGGCGCGCCTGCTGCACGCCGTGATCGAGCGCTGGAAGGACCGCGGCCTGACGCCGGACAAGGTGTCGGCGGGCGAGGCCGGCGACCTGGCCGGCGGCCGGCTGCTGGAGCTCTATCGCCTCTATCAGGAGCGCCTGCTGGCGCTCAACGCCTGCGACTTCGGCGACCTGCTGCTGCATTGCCTGGAGCTGTTCCGCACGCAGCCGGCGGTGCTGGAAAACTACCAGCGGCGCTTCAAGTACCTGCTGGTCGACGAGTACCAGGACACCAACGTGGCGCAGTACCTCTGGCTGCGGCTGCTGGCGCAGGGTCACCGCAACCTCTGCTGCGTCGGCGATGACGATCAAAGCATCTACGCCTGGCGCGGCGCCGAGGTGGGCAACATCCTGCGCTTCGAAGAGGACTTTCCCGGCGCCACGGTGATCCGGCTGGAGCGCAACTACCGCTCCACCGGGCACATCCTGCAGGCGGCTTCGGCACTGATCGCCCGCAACGAGCAGCGCCTGGGCAAGACGCTATGGACCGAGGACGCCGCCGGCGAGAAGCTGCGCGTGCGCGGCCTGTGGGACGGCGAGGCCGAGGCGCGCTTCGTCGGCGAGGAGATCGAGGACCTGCAGCGCCATGGCGCCAGCCTCAGCGACATCGCCATCCTGACCCGCATCGGCGCGCAGAGCCGCGAGTTCGAAGAGCGCTTCATCACGCTGGGCCTGCCCTATCGCGTGGTCGGCGGCCTGCGCTTCTACGAGCGGCAGGAGATCCGCGACGCCCTGGCCTACCTGCGGCTGCTGCACGCGCCGGACGACGACCTGGCCTTCGAGCGCGTGCTGAACAAGCCCAAGCGCGGCCTGGGCGAGGCCACGGTGGCGGCACTCTACAAGCTGGCACGCGAGCGGCAGCTCTCGCTGTTCAGTGCCGCCCGGCTGATCGCCGAGACCGACGAGCTGCGCCCGCAGGCACGCCGCGCGCTGGCCGATTTCACCGGGCTGCTGGCGCGCTGGCGCAAGGAGGCCGATGCCGAGAGCCACGTCCACATGGCCGAGCGCGTGCTGGACGAAAGCGGCTATACCGCCATGCTGCAGGCCGACAAGTCGGCCGAGGCCCCGGGCCGGCTGGAGAACCTGAAGGAGCTGGTCGGCGCGCTGGCCGAATTCGACAGCCTTGGCGGCTTCCTGGAGCACGTGTCGCTGGTGATGGAGCGCGCCAACGACGACAGCCAGGACCAGGTCACCATCATGACCTTGCACGCCGCCAAGGGGCTGGAGTTCGACAACGTCTTCCTGCCCGGCTGGGAAGACGGCCTGTTCCCCAACCAGCGCGCGCTGGACGAGAACGGCCTGAAGGGCCTGGAGGAGGAGCGCCGCCTGGCCTACGTCGGCATCACCCGCGCCCGCAAGCGCGCCATCCTGTCCTTCGCCGCCAATCGCCGGCTGCACGGCAACTGGCAGGCCACGCTGCCCTCGCGCTTCCTGGAGGAGCTGCCGGAAGCGGCGGTCGAGCGCGAGAGCGACCCCGGCCTCTACGGCGGCGCCGGCGGCTTCGCCTGGGCGGCCGGCGGCCTCGGCACGCTTGCCCGGGGGTCAGGTTGGGGCGAGGGCCGCTCGTCACCCGGCTTCGAGCGCGCCCGCCAGCGCGGCCATCAGGCCAGCCGCCTGCTCGACCTGACGCCGGTCACCGTCGGCGCCCTCGGCGGCTACCGTGGCGGCGAGCGTGTGTTCCATCAGAAGTTCGGCTACGGCAGCGTCACCTTCGTCGAGGGCGACCGCCTCACCATCGCCTTCGACAAGGCAGGCGAGAAAAAGGTGGTCGCCGCCTTCGTCGTGCCGGCGGAGCAGGCGGGGTAACGCAGGACCCTTGTCGGGGCCAGGGCGGCCCTTTGCCAAACGCACCTAAATCCCTCATCCGCCGGCTGGCCGGTCCCTAAGTCGGCCGCGCGCCGGTCTTGCCGTCGGGGGCGACCGGGCGAGTTGCGCCGGTCCAGCCGGTCGGGGTCTCGCAAGCCTCGATCTCCTCGGCCCGCTGCTCGCCGTTGCCCAGCGTGACCGTGTGCTCGGCGGTGCGGCAGGTGCGCTCGACCTTGATGGTCTCGGTGACCACCGGCCCCTTGAGCTTGGTGTTGCTGGCCAACTTCGGCGCGGCCTTGGTCTCCGGCGCCACGGCCAGCAGGGTGGTGGAGACGAAGCCGATCACCACGTCGCCCTGACTGATCATGTACCAGTTCTTGCCGCGCACCTTGCCGACCACGTTGACCGCTTCGCCGGCCGCCAGGCTGCCGCTGCTCTTGTACTCGGTGCCGGGGCCACCGCGCACGTTGGCCGTGCCGGTGGCGATGTAGGTGCGGCCGATCAGGTCGACCGGCGGCAACTCCTGCACCTGGTCCTTGGCCACCTCGACCTGGACGTTGGCGGTCTCCTGCTTCTGCGCGACCACGGTGACCTGGCCGCTGGTGCCGGCGTCGGGGTTGCTCCAGGTCTGGTCCTTGCCGCTGGTGATGGCCTCGCCGCTGGCCGTGGCGGCGCGGCGCTGGCTCTCCTCGTCCAGCAGGTCGGCCAACTCACCGCCGAGCACGCCGCCGAGCACCGTTCCAGTGGTGGTGGCGAAGCCGCCGGCATAGCCGCCGACCTGGCTGCCGACCGTGTAGCCGAGTGAGGAGCCGAGCTGCTCGCCGATGGTCTTGCAGCCGGCGAGCGACAGGGCCGCCGCCAGCAGGCCGAACGACAGTTTCGATGCAATGCCGGTCATGACAAATCCCCCGCTCAAATTCAGCAAACTCCCAAGGCCCTATAACTCAGAGGTGCAAGGCGAGTCCAGCCGCGAAACCCGCGCTGCCGGCTTGCGTCCGCGACGGCAATGGGGCTAGTGCGGGGCAATTCGACCAGATCGGCAGTGCCATGACCTCGACCCTTCGCCTCGCCATTCCGCGCAACGCCCTGCCCGCCGTCGAGGAGGCCATCCTCGATCTCGGCGGCGCGCTCTGGGCCGATACCAAGGGCAATCCGGAGCACGTGCCGCTGGACGTGACCCTGCCGGACGGCGTCACCGCCGAGCGTCTGGCCGACGCGCTGGCGCCGCTGGCCGAGGTCTTCGCCTTTGCAATGCCGGCCATGGTACTGGAGCCGCTGGCCGAGCGCGACTGGGTGGCGGAGAGCCAGCGCAACCTGCCGCCGCAGACCGCCGGACGCTTCTGGGTCTTCGGCTCGCATGTGACGGAAACGCCGCCGGCCGGACTGATCCCGCTGCTGGTCGAGGCCTCCATCGCCTTCGGGACCGGGCGGCACGAGACCACGCAGGGCTGCCTGGTGGCGCTGACCGCGCTGGCCGACTCCGGGCTGGCAGTGCGCAACGCGCTGGACCTCGGCTGCGGTTCGGGCGTGCTGGCCATGGCCATCGCCAAGCTGTGGCCGCGCGCCTTCGTCATGGCCGCCGACAACGACGCGCCCTCCGTCGGCGTGACGCGGGAGAACGCCGACCTGAACGGCGTCCCGCAGCTGCAGACGCTGGAAAGCGAGGGCTATAGCGCGGCGGTGCTGAAGGCCGCGGCGCCCTTCGACCTGATCGCCGCCAATATCCTGGCGGCACCCTTGATCGCCCTGGCGCCCGAGCTGGCGCGCTACCTGGCCAAGGGCGGCCGCGCCATCCTGTCGGGCCTGCTGACCAGCCAGGCGCCGGAGGTAATCCTGGCGCACCAGGCACAGGGTTTGGTGCTGCTGGAGTCGCGCAGCTACGGCGAATGGGACACGCTGCTGCTGCAAAAACCACTGTAAAGTGGGGGCTCTCCCACGAGGGGGAGACGAGCACGTCAGGGGGATATCGCCATGCGCCCATTCATCCTTGCCGCCGCTCTGCTACTGCCACTGCCGGCCTTGGCGGCCGAGGGCTTCGTCCAGGCGCTCTATGAAGGGCAGCCGCTCTGCCTGATCGCCAGCGTCGAGGGTGACAGCATGACGCCGGTCGGCGACTCCGACAGCGAGGCACCGGCCGAGCTGGGCCCGCGCGACTGGTCGGTGGCCACGCTCGACGGCCTGGTGGCACAAGCCAAGGGCGCCGCCCCGGCGATCGGCGAGTGCGCCTGCCTGGAGCTGCCGCAGGTTTCGCTGGCGCCGCCGCCGGACGTCGCCGGCGCGGCGCTGGCCAGCAACCTGCCGCTGGGACTGCCGTCGAAGCTGGAGCGCCTGTCGGCCGACAGCCCGGCCTACGTCAAGGCGGCGCGTGACTGGCTCGACCACCTGGGCCTGACGGCCGCGCCGGTGCGCCTGACCCAGGTGATCCGCACCGACCTGGAGGGTGACGGCGTCGACGAGGTGCTGCTGGCCGGCGCCTACAACAACATCGTGGTGGCGGACGCCGACCTTAAGGTCGGGCGCTATGCCTTCCTGCTGCTGCGCAAGCTGGTGGACGGCCGCGTGGTGACCAGCCTGGTCGACGGCTACTTCGACCCGCTGCCCTATGCGCAGGAGCAGACCATCGACGGCTGGTCGTCAGTCGACGTCATCGCCGTGGTCGACCTGGATGGCGACGGCGTGGCCGAGGTGGCGGTAACGGTCGGCACCTGGGAAGGCATCGACTACGGCGTCTATCGCCTGCAGGGCAGCGCCCTGCTGCAGCAGGCCAACTGCGGCTGCGGCTGCTGAGCGGACAAAGAAAAGCGGCGGCGTCCGGGGGGAGGACGCCGCCGCGAGATCAAGCGATCCAGGGAGATAGAGTCGCTTGAGGTAAACGCCGCGCCGAACGGGGGGTTCCGGCGGGGCGGTACGGGGTTACGCGGCCTGCAGGCCGGCGTTCTGGTTGGCCGCCTCGGCGCGCTGCATCACGCTGGCCGGCGCATAGCGCAGGTCGCCGCGATTGACGCCGATGTCGTGCAGCAGGTGGTCGTCGAGCTGCTCGAGCTCGCCCAGGGTCACCGCGCTGCGGTGCCAGCGGACGATCGGGCGGACGATGGCCTTGCCCAGGCCGGTGATCGAGAAGCTCTCGACGGCCCAGCTCGGGGCGCGGCGCTCCAGCGTGGCGTCGACGGCCTCGGTCAAGGTCGTACGCTCCAGGCCGATGTCACGCAGCATGCGGTCGTCAAGGCGGTGCAGCTGATCGATGACCCGGCGGCGCGTGCGGGCGCGGGCAACGCCGGCGGCCAGGCGCTTGAAGGTGCGGCCGACGCCGGCGAACAGCTCGGAGGCTGCCTCGGCGCGGAGCTGACGGCTCTGCGTCATCACCTGCTCGAAGGCGATCAGCTGGGCGGCCTGGGGACCAGCGGCGCGGAGCATCAACAGCTCGTTGGCGGTCTGGCGGGTCATCGGTAGTCACTCCTCTTGGTATTCAGGTGGCGCAAGGTCCCCATGGACCTCGTTGGCTATTTGTGGGTTTCTTCCCACCCCTGTGGAACACTGTGGAAGATAGGGCACCGAGCTGAACTAAACCAGTGGCTCTTGTGCACCGCAGCATTGCTGGCGAAGCATGCCTCGATTATACCTAAATTCAACTACTTAGGCGCCGCTGGAATAGCTCTCGTGCCGCCGTGGCAGGGCTCCGCGCAGGGCTTGCCCTAAACCCTTGAAGCGCATAGCCTTGCCCGTATCCACACAAGTGCCAGGACCGTGCCATGACCGCCCAAGGCTCGCCCTTCGCCGCCCGCCTCGCCCTCGTCCGGGCCCAGTTGGCCCGCCAGGGGCTGGCCGGAATCGTCGTGCCGCGCACCGACGAGCACCAGGGCGAGTACGTGCCGCCGCGTGCCCAGCGCCTGGCCTGGATCAGCGGCTTCACCGGTTCGGCCGGGCTGGCCGTGGTGCTGGCCGACAAGGCCGCGGTCTTCGTCGACGGGCGCTACACCATGCAGGTCCGGGCCCAGGTCGACGGCGCGCTCTATGACTATTGCCACCTGGCGGACCAGCCGCCGGAGGCCTGGATCGAGGCCAACCTGCCGACGGGCGGGCGCCTGGGCCTGGATCCCTGGCTGCACAGCCGCGACCAGGTACAGCGCCTGGCGGCCGCGGCCGAGCGCGCCGGCGGCAGCCTGCAGCTGGTCGAGCAGAACCCCGTCGATGCCGCCTGGGTCGAGCAGCCGGCACCACCGCAGGCGCCGGTCAGGCCGCATCCGCTGGAGTTCGCCGGCCGCGCCTCCACCGACAAGCGGGCGGAGATCGCCGCCAGCCTGCGGCGCCGTGGCCTGGCCGTGGCGGTGCTCAGCCTGCCCGACTCCATCGCCTGGCTGTTGAACGTGCGTGGCAACGACGTCGAGCACACGCCCTTCCCGCTGTCCTTCGCGCTGCTGGCGGCCGACGGCGGCGTCACCTGGTTCATCGACGCCGCCAAGCTGCTGCCGGAAACCCGCGCAGCGCTGGACGCCCAGGTCACCATCGCCGCGCCGGCGGACTTCGGTCCGGCGCTGGACGCCCTGAAGGATCAGCGCGTGCTGGTCGATCCTGGCAGCGCGCCGGATTGGGTCTTCGAGCGCCTGGCCGCCGCCGGCGCCCGCGCGGTGGAGGGCGAGGACCCCTGCCAGCTGCCCAAGGCGGTGAAGAACCCGGTCGAGCAGGCCGGCACCCGGGCGGCGCACCGCCGCGACGGCCTGGCGGTCAGCCGCTTCCTGGCCTGGTTCCAGGCTCAGCAGGGCCGCGACGACCTGACCGAGCTGGCCTGTTCCGACCACCTGGAGAGCCTGCGCCGCGAGGGCAACCTGTTCCAGGATCTCTCCTTCGACACCATCGCCGGCAGCGGGCCGCACGGCGCCGTGGTGCACTATCGCGCCACCGAGGAAAGCAACCGCGTGCTGCGGCCCGGCGAGCTGATGGTGCTGGACAGCGGCGCGCAGTACCTGGACGGCACCACCGACATCACCCGCACCCTGGCCTTCGGCACGCCCGATGCCGAGCAGCGCGACCGCTTCACCCGCGTGCTGCAGGGTCACATCCAGCTGGCCACCACGCGTTTTCCGGTCGGCACCACGGGCAGCCAGCTGGACGCCATCGCCCGCCGGCCGCTGTGGCTGGCGGGCCTGGACTACGACCACGGCACCGGCCACGGCGTCGGCAGCTACCTGTCGGTGCATGAGGGGCCGCAGCGCATCTCCAAGCTGGCCAACCGCGTGGCGCTGCAGCCCGGCATGATCCTCAGCAACGAGCCCGGCTACTACAAGAACGGCGCCTATGGCATCCGCGTCGAGAACCTGGTCCTGGTGGTGCCGAGCCCGGCCGCGCCCGGCGCCGGCGGCGCCAGCGAAGAGCGGACCATGCTGGGCTTCGAGACCATCACCCTGGCGCCGATCGAGAAGAGGCTGATCGAGAAGGCTCTGCTGTCAGCCGATGAAATTGCCTGGCTCGACGCCTATCACGCCCTGGTCGAGGCTGAGCTGGGCCGCGGCCTGGAAGGCGCCGAGCGGGCGTGGCTGGCGGAGGCCTGCAGGCCGCTAGAATGAGTCTTTAGACAGGACCGTTCTCTAAAGTAAGCAACTGATTTCTCAATGATAGTGTATCACTATCATTTGTATGAGAAAACTCTTGCTTTTGAGAATTATATTCAAATCTGCTAAAAACTTTATTTGCATCATTAATTATCTCCAAGAGGCCGTTATTTAATCTCCAATGGGATTCATTGTGATTCTTTCCTTCTCCAATTTCTCCCGTGCTAAGAAATTGTATTTTTTTAGTTCCAAGTTTTCCTTTCTGTGAGTCAAATACTAATATCCACGCATTGTTCGTCAACGCTCTAACTATACGATCTTCTTTTTTATAAAGCCGATCTAAAGTCCTCTTAATAAATCTACGAAACGTTTGATTACCTATTCTGGATACAATTCCAGAAATTACAGCTAAAATAATTGGCAAGGCAAAATCTAAAATGCTTGATTGTAGATTGGCTTCTAGAAATTGGGGAATATTTGTCAACTTAAATACGAAAAATGAAATCAGCACAAAAAAACATAACGTCAATGTAATGTAAAAATCAATAATATTGAACGCAAACTCTTTGACGGATCTGCCCTGTACATTCCATGCGGCTAGAAAATGCCAAATCGAAAAAGCCAATCCTGCAGAAATTACATATTCAATGACGATAGCATTATCAAAAGAAACATGAAAAACTGAGAATCCTTCATCCATATCTCCAATTTTTGCACCCGCGAAGCTTGCCAATACCTGCAGCGTGCCCAGCAGAAGGCAGGTTCGCCGCGTCTTATAATAGACCTCGCTAGGGCTCAGAAATGCTGTGCGATCATTCTCGTCCATTGCACTATCTTGTATATCTGGGGTTGTCTTAACAATCAAATTCAACAATCAATGGTTCACTAAATCGATAGGGTTGCGGCTGTAGGGAGCGACGCAACTATTTTTGCTATCTCTAGCTACCACCAGCATTCATCGTGCCGTGTGCCCTCGGCACTTTTCGCAGTGCGATATCCTAGGTACCCGCTAGAGTGCCGCCTCGCATCATGGCCTCCATCCAGCACCCCTCCATTCTGCGCGGTCTCGGGCTCGTCATCCTGGCGGGCATGTGCTTCGCGCTGCTCGACGCCAACGCCAAGTGGCTGGGGCGTAGCTACCCCATCACCGAGGTGGTGTGGATGCGCTACACCATCGGCGCCATCATCGCCGTGGTCTATGCCAGCCGCGGCCTGCGCCTGGCCATGTTCCGCACCCGGCATCCCTGGCTGCAGGTATCGCGCGGTGCGCTGCTGCTGATCTGCACCGCCTGCAACTTCATCGCCCTGCAGTACCTGTCGCTGGCGCTGGTGCTGTCGGTCATCTTCACCGCGCCGCTGATGACCTGCGCGCTGTCGGTGCCGCTGCTGGGCGAGAAGGTCGGCTGGCGGCGCTGGAGCGCGATCGGCGTCGGCTTCCTCGGCATCCTGGTGATCGTGCGGCCTGGCGTGGGCGAGGTGCACTGGGCGATCGGCCTGGCCCTGGCCTCGGCCTTCTTCGGCGCGCTCTACAACATCGTCACCCGCCAGGTGGCGCGCCATGACGACACCCGCGTCTCGCTGGTCTATGTCAGCCTGGTCGGCGCGTTGATCGCCACCCCGGGGCTGGCGATCGGCTGGGTCACGCCGGTGGGCTGGGACTGGGCGCTCTTCGTCGGGCTCGGCGCGTCGGGGGCGCTGGGCCACTTCCTGCTGATCGGTGCCTTCAAGCACGCCCCGGCCTCGACCCTGGCGCCCTTCAGCTACGTGCAGATCGTCTGGTCCGCCGCCATGGGCTACCTGGTGTTCGACAACTTGCCGGATCTCTACACCTTCGTCGGCGCTGCCATCATCATCGCCAGCGGCGTCTACTTGGTGCTGCGCGAACGCCAGCTGGGACGGGGTATCACCGCCAAGGCTGAGCGTCCGGTCTGACGCCGGAGCGCCGGGTATTCTACCGGTGCGGGATGCGTTTTCCCCCTTGGCGCCGCTTCCAGCCGACAGTTAGCATCCAGGGCACAAGCAAGAAGCGACCGGCGCGCCAGCAACTGCGCCGGAAACGGGATGCAACACGGGCTATCAAGGAGACAAGACATGGCCAACAAGGCCTCGTTCTACGCGCGCGCCGCCCTGGCCGCGCTGCTTGCCACCGCTACCACCTTCGGCACCGCGGGCGGCGCCGCCGCCGACATGCTGAAGGCGCTGGGCAAGCCGGAGGGGCAGGTCGATATCGTCGCCTGGCCGGGCTACATCGAGCGGGGCGAGACCGACGCCGGCTATGACTGGGTGACCGACTTCGAGAAGCAGACCGGCTGCATGGTGACGGTGAAGACCGCCAACACCTCGGACGAGATGGTGGCGCTGATGAACGAGGGCGGCTTCGACCTGGTCACCGCCTCGGGCGACGCCTCGCTGCGGCTGATCGCCGGCGGCCGGGTGCAGGAGGTCAACACCGCGCTGATCCCCTCGTGGTCAACGGTGGATCCGCGCCTGCAGGGCGCCGTGTGGCACACGGTCGACGGCAAGCACTATGGCGTGCCCTACCAGTGGGGCGCCAACGTGCTGATGTACAACACGGAGGCCTTCAAGGATAAGCCGCCGACCTCGTGGAACGTGGTGTTCGAGGAGATGACGCTGCCCGACGGCAAGTCGAACAAGGGCCGCGTGCAGGCCTTCGACGGCGCCATCTACATCGCCGACGCCGCGCTCTACCTGATGCACCACCAGCCCGACCTTGGCATCAAGGACCCCTACGAGCTGACCGAGGACCAGTACCAGGCGGCGCTGACCCTGCTGCGCGCGCAGCGCAAGATCGTCAACCGCTACTGGCACGACGCCTTCATCCAGATGGACGACTTCAAGAACGAAGGCGTGGTGGCGTCTTCCTCCTGGCCCTTCCAGGTGAACCTGCTGGCGGCCGAGCCGCAGCCCATCGCCAGCGTCATCCCCGACGAGGGCGCCACCGGCTGGGCCGACACCACCATGATGCACAGCGACGCCACCCATCCGACCTGCGCCTACCTCTGGATGGAGCACTCCATCGCCCCGAAGGTGCAGGGCGACCTGGCCGCCTGGTTCGGCTCGGTCCCCTCGGTGCCCGCGGCCTGCAAGGGCAACGAGCTGCTGACCGACGCCGGCTGCGACATCAACGGCTACGGCAACTTCGAGAAGATCCACTTCTGGCGCACGCCGGTCACCAAGTGCGCGACGCAGAACGGCGAGTGCGTGCCCTACTACCGCTGGGTCAGCGACTACATCGCCGTGCTCGGCGGGCGCTAGTCCGCACAGCAGCACCCTCACCCTTACCGCGTAAGCCCTCCCCCCTTGCGGGGGAGGGTTGGGTGGGGGGTGTCGGCATCTGATTGAGTGTTCTTCGCGGCCTTCGGGAGTCGCAAAGCAAACCACCCCCACCCCAACCCTCCCCCATCAAGGGGGGAGGGTGCAGGGGCAACGGGAAGCGTCGGGGGCAGCATGACCGTCGCCGTCAGGTTCGAGCAGGTGTCGCGCCACTTCGGCGCCGTCCGCGCCGTCGATGACGTGACCCTGGAGATCACCGAGGGCGAGTTCTTCGCCATGCTCGGCCCCTCCGGCTCCGGCAAGACCACCTGCCTGCGGCTGATCGCCGGCTTCGAGCAGCCCACATCCGGCCACATCGAGATCTTCGGCCAGACCGCCGAGGGCCTGCCGCCCTATGAGCGGCCGGTCAACACGGTGTTCCAGGACTACGCGCTGGTCCCGCACATGAGCGTGCGCGACAACGTCGCCTACGGCCTGATGATCAAGGGCGTCGGCAAGCGCGCCCGCCGCGACAAGGCCGAGGAGCTGCTGGCGCTGGTGCAGCTGGCCGGCTTCGGCGCGCGCAAGCCGGGCCAGCTGTCGGGCGGGCAGCGCCAGCGCGTCGCCCTGGCCCGCGCGCTGATCAACCAGCCGCGCGTGCTGCTGCTGGACGAGCCGCTGGGCGCGCTGGACCTGAAGCTGCGCGAGCAGATGCAGATCGAGCTGAAGGCGCTGCAGCGCCAGCTTGGCATCACCTTCGTCTTCGTCACCCACGACCAGGAAGAGGCGCTGTCGATGAGCGACCGCCTGGCGGTGTTCAACGAGGGGAAGATCGCCCAGGTCGGCCGCCCGCTGGAGGTCTATGAGCATCCTGCGACGCCCTTCGTCGCCGGCTTCGTCGGCGTTTCCAACATCCTGCGCGACCTGCCGGGCAGCGGCGTGGCCCAGGGCCTCGCGGTCACCGTGCGGCCAGAGAAGATCACCCTGTCCCCAGGCACCGCGCTGACGCCAGGCGGCGAGGAGCTTGTCGTCGCCGGCACCATCCGCGACAGCCACTATCACGGCGCCACCACGCGCTACGAAGTGGCGCTGGCCGACGGACAGTCGCTGTTGGTGATCGAGCAGAACCGCCGCAGCAACAACCAGTCGGACCTGGCCCCCGGCGCGGCGGTGACGCTGCGTTGGGCGCGCGGCGACATGCAGCCGCTGGGCGGCGGCGCATGAGCAGCGTCGCCTGGCCAGCGGCGCGCGGCGGGCTGCTGCAGGGGCTGTCCAACCTGCTGTACCGCCGGCCGGGGCTGATCCTGCTGCTCTGCCTGGCGCCGCCGCTGCTGTGGCTGGGCGTGATCTACCTGGGATCGCTGTTCTCGCTGCTGCTGCAGGCCTTCTGGTCGGTCGACGAGTTCAGCGGCGTGGTGAAGCGCGAATTCACGCTGGACACCTTTGCCCAGCTGTTCCAGCCGGCCAACCTCGACGTCATCATTCGGACCGTGGTGATGGCGATCCTGGTGACCATCGCCGCCGCCTGCCTCGCCTTCCCCATCGCCTACTACATGGCGCGCTACGCACGCGGCCGTGGCAAGGCGGCGCTCTACCTGCTGATCATGATGCCGCTGTGGTCCAGCTACCTGGTGCGGGTCTATGCCTGGAAGCTGATCCTGGCCAAGGAAGGCGTGATCGGCTGGGGCGCGGAAAAGCTTGGCCTGTCCGATGCGCTGCAGTGGGTGCTGGAGCTGCCGCTGATCGGCGGCTCCTCGCTGTCCACCAGCTACATCGGCATCTTCATCGTCTTCCTCTACATCTGGATGCCCTTCATGATCCTGCCGATCCAGGCGGCGCTCGAACGCGTCCCGCGTTCGCTCCTGGATGCCTCGGCGGATCTCGGCGCCGCGCCGCGCACCACCTTCCGCAAGGTGATCCTGCCGCTGGCGCTGCCGGGGGTGGCGGCGGGTTCGATCTTCACCTTCTCGCTGACCCTGGGCGACTACATCATCCCCTACATTTTCGGCCAGTCGAAGTTCTTCATCGGCCAGGTGGTCTACCTGCAGCAGGGCACCGCCGGGAACATCCCGCTGGCCGCCGCCTTCACCGTGGTGCCCATGGCGATTATGGGGGTCTACCTCTGGCTGGCCAAGCGCGCTGGGGCCTTCGATGCGCTCTAGCGGCGTCGCCGAGAAGCCCGGCTGGGGCCTGCGCGCTGCCGTGCTCGGCGGCCTCGCCTTCCTGCACCTGCCGCTGCTCTTCGTCATCCTCTATGCCTTCACCACCGAGGCGAAGACCTACGTCTTCCCGCCGCCTGGCCTGACGCTGCAGTGGTTCGAGCGGGCCTGGAATCGCGCCGACATCTGGCCGGCGCTGGGACTGTCGGTGCAGGTCGCCATCATCGCCACGGCCTTCGCCCTGGTCTTCGGCACCCTGGCCTCCGCCGCGCTGGCGCGCACCAGGTTCTTCGGGCGCGAGGCCATCTCGCTGCTGATCATCCTGCCGATCGCGCTGCCCGGCATCATCACCGGCATCGCGCTGCGCTCCGCCATCGGGCTGGCCGACATTCCCTTCAGCTTCTGGACCATCGTGGTGGGCCACGGCACCTTCTGCATCGTCGTGGTCTACAACAACGTCGTGGCCCGCCTGCGCCGCGCCTCACGCTCCATGCTGGAAGCCTCGATGGACCTGGGCGCCAACTACTTCCAGACGCTGCGCCACGTCATCCTGCCGCAGATCGCGACCGCGCTGCTGGCCGGCGGCATGCTGGCCTTCGCGCTGTCGTTCGACGAGATCATCGTCACCACCTTCACCGCTGGCCAGCAGCAGACCCTGCCGATCTGGATGCTGGAAGAACTGATCCGCCCGCGCGAACGCCCGGTGACCAACGTGGTCGCCGTCTTCGTCATCGCGCTGACCATGATCCCGATCCTGGCGGCCTATTACCTCACGCGGGATACGGACAACGTGGCCGGTAGCGGGAAGTGAACCCAAAGCCCCCTCCCCCGCTTTGCGGGAGAGGGGCTTGGCTGTAGCCTCACGGGCCGCCAGAGCACCTCACAGCACCCAGGACCCGCCATGCCCGTCGGACCGCTTCTGCCCCAGCAGCTCTACCGCGTCTGCGACTGCGAGGCCTTCCACTTCCAGACCACCAGCGACCTGCAGCCGCTGGACTACATCCCCGGGCAGGATCGCGCGCTGGAGGCGATCCGCTTCGGCGCCGCCATGCCGCACGCCGACTATCACCTCTTCCTGTTCGGCGCGCCGGGCACCGGGCGGCACATGAGCGCCGAGAAGATCTTCCACGACCGTGCGAAGGAAATGCCGACGCCGGAAGACTGGGTCTACGTGCACAACTTCAAGGTTCCGCACCAGCCGCGCGCCATCAACCTGCCGGCCGGCCGCGGCCCCTCCTTCGCCGACGCGCTGAAGGACCTGGTGGCCGACCTGCGCACCGCCATCCCGGCGATCTTCGAGCGCACCGAGAACCAGCGCCGCATCCAGGCCATTGAGGAGGCCTTCCGCGCCAAGCAGGAGGCCGCCTTCAACGCGCTGAACCAGCAGGCCAACGCACAGGGCGTGACCCTGCTGCGCACCGAGCAGGGCTTCGCCTTCGCGCCGATGAAGGACAACCAGGTGCTGCCGCCGGAAGACTTCGCCAAGCTGCCGGAGGAGGAGCGCACGCGCATCCAGGGCGTGATGGGGGCGCTGCAGGGCGCGCTGAAGGAGGTGCTGCAGTCGGTGCCCAAGTGGGACAAGGAGCGGCGCCAGGCGCTGATGAAGCTGAACCAAGAGCTGATCGCCGAGGCCATCGCCTTCCCGCTGGGCGAGGTGCGCGCCGCCGTGGTCGACGTGCCCGAGGCGCTGGAGTTCCTGAACGAGCTGCGCGACGACCTGGTCGCCAACTTCCCGGCGGTGATCGCCGCCGAGCAACAGGCATCGCAGGAGGGCCAGCCGCCGCCGTTGGGCGTGGTCGCCGGGCTGCGCCGCTACCAGGCCAACGTGCTGGTCAGCCATATCCCGGAATCCGGCGCCCCGGTGGTCTATGAGAACAACCCGACGCTGCTGAACCTGATGGGACGCGCCGAGCACCTGGCGCAGATGGGCGCGCTGGTCACCGACTTCACGCTGCTGAAGGCCGGCGCATTGCACCGCGCCAACGGCGGCTTCCTGGTGCTGGACGCCGAGAAGCTGCTGCAGCAGCCCTTCGCCTGGGACGCGCTGAAGCGCAACCTGAAGGCCGAGCACATCGCCATCGAATCGCCGGCGGAATACGCCAGCCTGGTAGCGACGGTGTCGCTGGCACCGGAGCCCATTCCACTGAAGCTCCGCATTGCCCTGGTCGGCAGTTCCATGATCTTCAACCTGCTGCAGCAGCACGACCCGGAGTTCGCCACCTACTTCAAGGTGGCCGCCGACTTCGGCTATTCGATGAACCGCAGCCTGGAGAGCGACGAGAACTTCGCGCGCCTCATCGCCACCATGGTGCAGGCGGCCAAGCTGCGCCCCTTCGACATCCAGGGCGTCGCCCGCCTGATCGAGGAGTCGTCGCGCCAGGCCGAGGACTCGGCCAAGCTGTCGCTCAACCTGCAAGACTTGTGGGACCTGGTGCGCGAGGCCGACTTCTTCGCGGCGCGCGACAGCGTCGGCACCGTCGGACGACTGCAGGTGAACGAGGCGGTGAAGGCCCGCGTGCGCCGCGCCGACCGCATCCGCGAGGCCAGCCTGGAGCAGATCACCCGCGACATCCTGCTGATCGACACCGACGGCACCGCGATCGGCCAGATCAACGGCCTCTCGGTGCTGCAGCTCGGCCGCTTCTCCTTCGGCAAGCCGACGCGCATCACCGTCGCGGTGCGCATGGGCCTGGGCCGCGTCGTCGACATCGAGCGCGAGGTCAACCTGGGCGGGCCGCTGCATTCCAAGGGTGTGCTGATCCTGCAGGGCTTCCTGGCCGGCCGCTTCCTGCCGGGTGAGCCGCTGTCGCTGTCCGCCAGCCTGGTGTTCGAGCAGTCCTATGGCGGGGTGGACGGCGACAGCGCCTCCTCCACCGAATGCTACGCACTGCTCTCCGCCGTCGCCGAGCTGCCGCTGCGCCAGGACCTGGCGGTCACCGGCTCAGTCAACCAGAAGGGCGAGGTGCAGGCCATCGGCGGAGTGAACGACAAGATCGAGGGCTTCTTCGACATCTGCAAGGCACGCGGCCTGACCGGCAAGCAGGGCGTGCTGATCCCCAAGTCCAACGTGGTGCACCTGATGCTGCGCGAGGACGTGGTGACCGCCTGCGCCAACGCCCAGTTCCACATCTATCCCATCACCACCATCGAAGAAGGCATTGAGCTGCTGGCCGGTCGCCCGGCCGGACAGCGCGGCGACGACGGCAAGTACCCGGCCGACAGCGTCTATGGCCTGGTCGAGGAACGGCTACGCGACTTCGCGGTACAGCGACGCCGCCTGGAAGGCGGGCCGACGGCGAACGGGGCGAAGGGGTGAGAGTTGAACTCGCACGAGCGCACTAACTCCCCCTCTCCCCTTGAGGGAGAGGGTTGGGGTGAGGGGGGTCGGTCGGTGCGATCTCCGACACCCTCACCGAACGACCCCCCTCACCCGCTCGCTCTGCTCGCACCCTCTCCCTCGGGGGGAGAGGGTTGAGCACCACCCACATCGTCGGCGCCGGCCTCGCCGGCCTCGCCGCTGCCGTGCGCCTGGCGCTGCAGGGCCACAGGGTCGTGCTCTACGAAGCCGCGCCGCAGGCCGGCGGGCGTTGCCGTTCCTACGAGGACAGGCAGCTCGGCGTCACGCTGGACAACGGCAATCATCTTCTGCTCTCGGCCAACCGCGAGGCGCTGGCCTACCTCGCCGCGATCGGCGCCGGCGACAGCCTGGTCGGCCCGGCCTCGACGCGCTTTCCCTTCCTCGACCTGGCGGACGGCGCCCGCTGGCTGGTCGAGCCCTCGGCCGGCCGGCTGCCCTGGTGGCTGCTGTCCGGGCGGCGCCGGATTCCCGGCACCAGCCTGGGCGATTGGCTGGAGGCGCGGCGACTGTCGGCCGCCGGGCCCGACATCACCGTGGCCACGGCGATCCAGCGGCGCGGCCAGCTCTGGCGGCGCTTCTGGCAGCCGCTGACGGTGGCGGCGTTGAACACCCAGCCTGAGGAGGCCTCGGCCCGCCTGCTGTGGGAGGTGCTGCGGCGGTCCTTCCTCAAGGGTGCCGCCGCCTGCCGCCCGCTGATCGCCCGCGAGTCGCTGGCCGCCAGCTTCGTGCAGCCCGCCCTCGCCACCCTGGCGCGCCACGGCGCCGAGGTACGCTTCGGCTGGCGGCTGCGTGGGCTGGAGCGCAGCGAGACGCGCATCGGCGCGCTGGACTTCGACGCCGGGCGCCTCGACCTGGACCCGGCTGACCGGGTCATCCTGGCGGTCACCCCCTGGGTCGCTGGCGAGCTGCTGCCGGAGCTCGGCCTCGCCTTCGAGCCACGGCCCATCGTCAACGCCCATATCCTGCTGCCCAAAGCGACGCGCCTACCGCAGGACCTGCCGCTGCTGGGGCTGATCGGCGGCACCGCGGAGTGGCTCTTCGCCCGTGGCCAGGTGGTCAGCCTGACGGTCTCCGCCGCCGAGGCGCTGGCCGAGACGCCAAACGAGGTGCTGAGCGAGCGCCTTTGGGCCGACACGGCGAAGGCTCTCGACCTGCCGCTGGCACCGCGCCCGCCGATCCGCATCCTGCGCGAGAAGCGCGCCACCTTCGCCGCCACCCCGGCCGCCGCCGCCCGCCGTCCCGGGGCGGCGACGCGCTGGGCCAACTTGGCGCTGGCCGGCGACTACACTGCCACCGACCTGCCTTCAACCATCGAGGGCGCTGTGCAGTCGGGCCATAGCGCAGCGGCAGTGGTGGGACGCTAGCGGTCGCTCATGCCGCCGCGCTGCTGCCACTGAAGTCCGCCGCCTCCTGCTGCAGCCAGGCCATGAAGCTCTTCACCGCTGGGCGCTCCAAGTGGCTCAGGGGGCAGACCAGCCAGTAGCCGAAGGGGGCCACCACGCTCTCGCGGAACGGCCGCACCAGGCGGCCGCGCATCAGGTCGTCGGCGGCCAGCACGCTGCTGCCAAGCGCCACCCCCTGGCCGTCGCGCGCCGCCTTCAGCGCCAGGTCGCTGACGCCGAAGCGGGGGCCGCGCTGCCAGTCCACGGCGTCTTCCGCCCCGGCGGCGCGCAGCCACATGCGCCAGGTCGGCCAGTCGCCGCCCAGGTAGTCGGCGTCGACATGCAGCAGCACGAAGCGCGCCAGGTCGGCCGGCGCCTTCAGGGCGCGCGGGCCGGACAGCAGCGCCGGGCTGCAGACCGGGAAATAGTCCTCGGACAGCAGCTGGCTGTTGAAGGTCCCCTCGTAGCCGCCGGCGCCGAAGCGGATCGCCAGGTCGACGCTGTCGCGTTCGAAATCGGTCAGGCCCCACTTGGTCTCGATCCGCACGTCGACCTCTGGCGCCAACGCCCAGTAGCGGTCGAGTCGCGGCAGCAGCCAGGTGCTGGCGAAGGACGGCAGCACCGAGATCACCAGCCCCGGCCGCTGGCTGGCCCGGCGAATCGTGCCCACCGCGCCGGCCAGGTCACGGAAGGCCTGGGTCAGCTGCGCCTGGCCCAGGCGCGCCTCGGCGCTGACCGCCACGCCGCGCCCGGCGCGCACCAGCAGCGGCATCTCGAGATCCGCCTCCAGCAGCTTGATCTGGTGCGAGATGGCCCCCGGCGTCACCGCCAGCTCCTGCGCCGCGGCGTTGATCGAGCCCAGGCGGGCAGCGGCCTCGAAGGCCCGCAGCGCATTCAGGGAAGGAAGGCGTTTCATTTGAGTTTTTCTCAATTAATGAAGAGAGGTTCTCGATTGTCGATAGGCCCATCTTCGCGCATTTCTCCTTTCAACAGGCCCTTTCTGGGCTATCCCTGACCACCGAGACGACTGAGGAAAACTATATCATGTCTGCGATCACCACCAGGGGCTTCGCGCCCCCCGTCCCCGCCCTGGCACCGCTTGGCCTGCGGCTGCAGCTGGCAGCCCGCGGCCCCGGCCGCCTGCTAGCCGGCCTGCTGGCCGACAGCGGCCAGCCGGCGGCACGCGACGCCGCCGTGGCGCTGGAGCTGAAGCTGCTGGGCCGCACCCAGCGCTGACCCGGGCCGGCCGGGCAGCACCCCAGATGGCGGCGCGCTTGCGGTGACACGAGGGCCTGACTAGGTTGCGCGCCATCGCGACCAGTTGATCGATCGGGCCCGCCCAGTTTCATGGATCTTGTTGCCGAGATGCGCCGCCGCCAGGCGGTCGAGGATGTCGTGGCCGACGCCGGCGCCGCACTGCAGGCGCTGCAGCGTCCGGATGGCCACTGGATATTTGAGTTCGAGGCCGATGCGACGATCCCGGCCGAATACATCTTCCTGCACCACTACCTGGACGATATTGCCAGCCCGGCCTATCGCGCGCTGGAACCCAAGCTGGCGCGTTACCTGCGGCGCATCCAGGGGGCGCACGGCGGCTGGCCGCTGTTCCCCGAGGGGGACTTCAACATCTCGGCCTCGGTGAAGGCCTATTGGGCGCTTAAGCTGGCCGGCGATTCGCCGGACGCGCCGCACATGACCAAGGCGCGCGCCGCCATCCTGGCGTTCGGCGGGGCGCAGAAATCCAACGTCTTCACCCGCACCGCGCTGGCGCTGTTCGGCCTGATCCCCTGGCGCGCCGTGCCGGTGATGCCGATCGAGATCATGGTGCTGCCGAAGTGGAGCCCCTTCACCCTGGCGAAGGTGAGCTACTGGTCACGCACGGTGATCGCGCCGCTGCTGATCCTGATGCACCTGCGGCCACGCGCACGCAATCCGCTGGGCGTGCGGGTCGACGAGCTGTTCCCCGCGCATCCCGATCGGCTGCGCTATTCGATGAACGCGACGAGCACCCGGCTGGGGGCGGTGTTCGCCGTGCTCGACCGCCTGCTGCGCCATGTGGTGCCGCGACTGTCGAAGAAGCGCAAGGCGCGGGCCGTGCAGGCGGCGCTGGACTTCATCGTGCCGCGCCTCAACGGCGAAGACGGCCTGGGCGGCATCTTCCCGGCCATGGCCGGCGCGGTCATGGCCTTCGACGCCCTGGGCTTCGCGCGCGACGACGAGCGCTTCCTGGCGGCGATCTCCTCGGTCGAGAAGCTGGTGATCGACCACGGCGAGGAGGCCTATGTGCAGCCCTGCCTGTCGCCGATCTGGGACACCTGCCTGGCGGCGCATGCGCTGCTCGAGGCCGGCGTCGACCCCAAGGGCCCGTGCCTCAGCAGCGCCTTCGACTGGCTGGCCGAGCGCGAGATCACCAAGGTCAAGGGCGACTGGGCCTGGCAGCGGCCGGACCTGGCGCCCTCGGGCTGGGCCTTCCAGTACTGGAACGACTACTACCCCGACGTCGACGACACCGCCGTGGTGGTGACCGCCCTGCACCGCGGTGGCGATCCCAAGTATCAGGTGGCCATCGCGCGCGCCGCCGACTGGGTCTGCGGCATGCAGTCGAGGAACGGCGGCTGGGGCGCCTTCGACGCCGACAACACCAAGTACCACCTGAACCACATTCCCTTCGCCGACCACGGCGCATTGCTCGACCCGCCGACGGTCGACGTCTCGGCGCGCTGCCTGTCGATGCTGGCGCAGCTCGGCTACCGCCGCGACCACCCGGTGGTGGCGCGCGCCATCGCCTACCTGAAGCGCGAGCAGGAGCAGGACGGCTCCTGGTTCGGCCGCTGGGGCATCAACTACGTCTATGGCACCTGGTCGGCGCTATCGGCGCTGAACGCCATCGGCGAGGACATGACGCTGCCCTGGGTGCGCCGCGCCGTGCAGTACCTGAAGGACTTCCAGCAGCCCGACGGCGGCTGGGGCGAGGACGGCGCGACCTACTGGCCGGGCCGCGTCGGCGAGGTCAAGGGCTCGACACCCTCGCAGACCGCCTGGGCGATTCTCGGCCTGATGGCCGCCGGCGAGGTTGCCGACCCGGCGGTGCAGCGCGGCGTCGATTACCTGCTGAAGGCGCCGCGCGATGGCGCCAAGTGGGAGGAGTCGCTGATGACCGGCGTCGGCTTCCCGCGCGTCTTCTATCTGCGCTACGTCGGCTATTCGGCTTATTTCTGCACCTGGGCGCTGGCGCGCTATCGCAGCCTGACGCAGTCCAACACCAAGCGCACGGAATGGGGCCTGTGAGCGGCATGATCGGCGTCATCACCGGTCTGACCGTCGAGGCCGACATCCTGCGCCCGCTGGCCGAGCGCGGGCTGATCCGCCTGGGCGTCGCCGGCGCCAACGAGCAGCGCGCCCGCGACCTGGCCCGGCGCTTCGCCGACGAGGGCGCGCGCGGCCTGGTCTCCTTCGGCATTTGCGGCGGCCTGGTCGGTGCCATCCGGGTCGGCGACCTAGTGCTGGCCGAAAGCGTGATTCATCCGCAGGGACCGACCGTGGCGGTCGACGCGCGCTGGCGCCAGGCACTGCTGACCGCGCTGCAGCGCACGCACGGCGTCGCCGTGCGCTCTGGCGCGCTGGTCGGTTCCGCCGTGTTGGTCGAGCAGCCGATCGACAAGACCGCGCTGCATGTGGCGCACCGCGCCGTGGCGGTCGACATGGAAAGCCACGCGGTGGCCAGCGTGGCCGGCGAGGCTGGGCTGCCGCTGCTGATCCTAAGGACCTGCTCCGACGCCGCCGAGCGTGCCTTCCCCATCGCCGCGCTGGAGGCCATGAGCCCCGATGGTTCCTTCCGCATCGGCCCGGTGCTGAAGGCGGTAGCGCGCAAGCCCTGGGTGGTGCCGGGGCTGATCCGCCTGGGCCTGGAGACGCGCAGCGCGCTGGGAACGCTGAAGCGCATCGCGCTAGAGGAACAGGCGCTGCTGGGGGTTGGCGGCTGACACCCCACCATCGTCATGCTCGGACTTGTTCCGAGCATCCATGGCAAGGCCGGCGCAGGTGGCTGAATGGACCCTCGGGACAAGCCCGAGGGTGACGGCGGAACTGCCTTTCCCGGAGGGACAGGCAGCAGACTGCTACTCCGCCGCCGGCCGCGCCGCCTTGCGGTCGCCAGGGCGGCTGACCTTGCCGCTGTCGTGCAGTTCCTTGACCGCGCCGGAGACCAGCTTGTCGAAGACGAACTGCGCCGGGCGGGCCTTGTCCATGGCGATCTCGGGCGCCATGGGGCCGGTGGTGCGGATGCCGCCCAGCGCGACCCTCAGCGCCTTCCAGGGCTTCTTCATGGTGTCGGTGACCGCCGTGCCCTCGTAGCCGCAGTGCACCATGCAGTCGGCGCACTTTTCGTAGTTGCCGGTGCCGTAGGAGGGCCAGTCGGTGGTCTCCATCAGCTCGGTGAAGGACTTGGCGTAGCCCTCGTTCAGCAGGTAGCAGGGGCGCTGCCAGCCGAAGACGTTGCGGGTCGGGTTGGACCAGGGCGTGCAGTGATAGGTCTGGTTGCCGGCCAGGAAGTCGAGGAACAGGCTCGACTGCGTGAACTTCCACTTCTTGCCCTTACCGGCGGCGAAGATCTCGCGGAAGATGTTCTTCGTGGTCTGGCGGTTGAGGAAGTGCGACTGGTCGGGCGCGCGCTCGTAGGCATAGCCCGGCGAGATGGTCACGCCCTCGATGCCGAGGTCGCGCATGGTGTCCATGAACTGGGCGACGCGGTGCGGCTCGGCGTTGTTGAACAGCGTGCAGTTGACGTTGACGCGGAAGCCCATCTTCAGCGCCGCCTTCATCGCGCTGATGCAGCGCTGATAGACGCCCTTCTGGTCGACCGACTTGTCGTGCTCCGGCTCCAGCCCGTCGAGGTGCACCGACCAGGTGAAGTACTGCGACGGCTTGAATTCCGGCAGGCGCTTTTCCAGCAGCAACGCGTTGGTGCAGAGGATGACGAAGCGCTTGTCCTTGACCAGCGCCTCGACGATCTGCGGCATTTCGCGATGGATCAGCGGCTCGCCGCCGGGGATCGCCACCATGGGGGCGCCGCACTCACGCGCTGCCTGCAGGCATTCCTCGACCGACAGGCGGCGATCCAGGATCTCCTTGGGATAGTCGATCTTGCCGCAGCCCGGGCAGGCCAGGTTGCAGCGGAACAGCGGCTCCAGCATCAGCACCAGCGGGTAGCGCTCCCGGCGCTTCAACCGCTGCTTCATGATGTAGCCGCCGACGCGGAGCTGCTGGATCAAGGGTACGGGCATGCTGCTACTGGTCCTGATTTGACACGCTTCTGCACACTGGCGGCACGCCTTGCCACCTCGTCGCTCCCAGCGCTGGTGTCCCCACACCACGACCGGTTCCCTTCGCCCTCGTCCGGCGCGGGATGGTCTTTGTCTTGCGGCAGGCACGTTTCCGACCCACCTAGCGTAAACCTGAGTGCCATGGCGGGGGGCCTCCTGTCAAAGCGGAAGAGGGTAAAGCTGCCGTGACCAATACGTTGAAAGCCCTGCTGTTCCTCCTGGTACTGCCAGCCTTCGCCAGCGCCGCCGGGGCGGCTGACCCGGCCGCGCAGGCCGACAGCGACGCCGCCCAGGCGGTGATCCAGACCCTGGACGACGGCCTGCAGGCGGCGATGAACGGCCCGGTCGGCGCCACCTTCGAGGACCGCCTGGCCCTGCTGGAACCGATGATGAACATCGCGTTCGATTACCCCTTCATGGCGCAGCTGGCGGCCGGAAAGTATTGGGCCGGCTTCAAGCCAGAGGACCAGGCGCACTATGCCGCGCTGTTCGGCAAGGTCAGCGTCGCCGCCGCTGCCAGCCGCTTCAAGTCGAAGCCCGGCGCGGCCTTTGTCATAACCGCCACGCGCGAGGCGCCGCAGGACCGCCGCTTCGTCGAAACCACCCTGACGGTGCCCGGGCGCGACCCGCTGAAAATCGCCTATCTGCTGCAGAAGGGCAGCGACGGCACCTGGAAGGCCGTCGACCTGTTCTACAACGGCACGGTCAGCGAGCTGGCGACCAAGCGCTCGGAGTACACCTCGGTGCTGAAGACCAGCGGGCTGGACGTCCTGCTGTCCAAGCTGGCGGCCAAGGTGGCGCAGTACGCCGCCGAATGACCTGACCCAGGTCAAGGCACCGGCGGCGGTGGCGGCCTAGCTTGGCCCCATGACCGCCCAGAGCCTCCCCACGCCAGCCCTCAAGCGCAGCCTCGGCCTCGGCCTGCTGACGCTCTATGGCCTCGGCACCACCATCGGCGCCGGCATCTATGTGCTGATCGGTGCCATCGCCGGGCGCGCCGGCGCCCTGGCCCCCTGGTCCTTCCTGCTGGCTGCCCTGCTGGCCGGCCTGGCGGCGGCGAGTTACGCCGGCCTCAGCCGGCGCCATCCGCGCAGCGCAGGCGAGGCGCATTTCGTCCTGGTCGCCTTTCGCAACCGGGCCTTGAGCCTGGCCGTCGGCCTGCTGGTGCTGGCCACCGCGATCATCTCCGCCGCCGCCATCGCGCGCGGTGCCGCCGGCTACCTGTCGCTGTTCCTGGACCTGCCGGACTGGCTGCTGCTGGTGCTGCTGCTGGGCCTGCTGGGCGGGTTGGCAGCCTGGGGGGTCGAGGCCTCGGCGCGGGCCGCCGGCCTCTGCACACTGATCGAGGTCGGCGGGCTGGTCCTGGTACTGGGTGCCGGCCTGCTGCTGCTGGACCGGCAGGGCGGCGACGCGGCGGCGCTGCTGCCGGAATCGCTGGCCGACCTCGACCCGATCCTGGCCGGCACGCTGATCGCCTTTTTCGCCTTCGTCGGCTTCGAGCACATGGTGAACATGGCCGAGGAGGTGAAGGCGCCGGAGCGCGCCTTGCCGCGTGCCATCGCGCTGACCCTGGCGGTGACCACGCTGTTCTATGTCGCGCTGGCGGTGGTCGCGGTGCAGGCCGTGCCGCCAGCCGAACTGGCGGCCCACGCGGCGCCGCTGGCGCTGATCTGGGAGAGGGCCGGCGGGCCCGGCTGGCTGCTCGGCGCCATCGGCATCTTCGCCACGGTGAACGGCGTGCTGGCCATGCTGATCCTGGGCTCGCGCGTGCTCTATGGGCTGGCTGCGCAGGGCAGCCTGCCGGCGGTGCTGGGGCGCGTCGGCCGGCGGCGTCAGACCCCGTTGGTGGCGACGTTGCTGGTGGTGCTGGTGGCGCTGCTGGGCGCCCTCTGGCTGCCGCTGGCGGCGCTGGCCGAAGCCACCTCGCTGATCACGCTGCTGACCTTCTCGATGGTGTCCGCCGCGCTGCTGCGCATCCAGGCGCGCGAAGGCCGGCCTTGGAGTCGGCGCGTCTGGCCGCTACTGGCGCTGCTGGCGACCGGCGGACTGCTGGCCTGGGAACTGGCCGGACGCCTCTAGTCGGCGAACTTCACGGTGTATTTGAAGCGGGCGCGGTTCTCGACCGGGATGGCGCTGGCCTCGCCGCGCGCGCCGGCAAAGGCACCGCTGCCGCCGCTGATGATCCAGCGCGACGGCTTGGGCTCGACCTCCTGCCGGCCGGTCAGCACCAGCACGCCGTCCTTCAGATAGAAGATCGTGGTGCAGAGGAAGGCACCGGCGGCATCGATCCGCACGCACTGACCGGCGCTGTCGCCCAGCGAGGCACCGCCCGCATCGGTCAGCAGCGAGTTCCAGACGATTTGCGCGCCGGGCTCTTGGGCGCCGCCCGGCGCCGGCACGAAGATGTCGCGGGTGGCATCGTCGAAGACGATCAGGTCACCGGCCAGCGCCGGACTGGCCAGGGTGAGCAGCAGGGTGGCAAGAATCAGGCGCATGGTCGGTCTCCCCGTTCGTTCCCCAGCTCCCCGGGGAAAAGGACAGTCTACAGGCTCAGCGCCTGCCTGGCCTCGGCCACTACGGTCGCCAGCTCGGCGCCGGCGTCCAGGCTGCGCCAGCCGTGGTCCTGTGGCGGGCCGCCGGCGAGCTGGCGGCGCACCACCTCGACGGTGGCGTCGGAGGCATCGCCCTGCCGCGCGGCGACGCGTGCCACCAGCGCCTCGGCCGGGGCGTCGAGCCAGAAGCCGGCAAATGGCACGCCGGCATCGCGCGCCAGGGCCTCGGCGGCGGCGCGGCCGTCGGGATGACTGTGCACCGCGTCGAGGATCACCGCCTGGCCGGCGGCCAGCGCGGCGCGGCCCTGCTCCTGCATGGCGGCGGCCACCTTCTGGTGCCAGTCGGCCGTATAGGCTTCCGCCGGCAGCCGCACCTCCGGCGCGACGCCGAACAGCCGCTTGCGGATCACGTCGCTGCGGATCAGCAGCGCCCCGGGCGCCGCCCCCAGCGCTGGCGCCAGCGCGCGCGCCAGGCTCGACTTGCCGCTGCCCGACAGGCCACCGACAGCGACCAGCCGCGGCGGCGGCGGATCCAGGTAGGCCAGCGCGCGGCTGGCATAGTCGCGTGCCTCCTCAGTCAGCGCGGCACGCTGGTCGGCTGGCACCTCGGCCACCGCCAGCGCCGCCACCTTGGCGCGCACGCCGGCGCGCAGCGACAGGAACAGCGGCAGCGCGGCCAGGCCGGGCAGCTGCGCCGGATCGGTGAGCCAGCGGTTCAACACCAGGTTGGCGGCGTCGCGGCGACCGTAGCGCTCCAGGTCCATCAGCAGGAAGGCGAGGTCATAGAGCAGGTCGATGGTGACGAAGTCCTCGTTGAATTCGATGCAGTCATAGAGCGTCGGCTCGCCCTGCCAGCGCACAATGTTGGCCAGGTGCAGGTCGCCGTGGCAGCGCCGCACGAAGCCGGCGGCGCGGCGCGTCTCCAGCAGCGCGCCCTGGCGCTCCACCATCGCCTGGGTATGCTCCGCCAGCGGCTGGGCAAGCGCCGGCGGCACGACATCCGGCGCCCTGGCCAGGTCCTGCGCGTTCTCCGCCGCGACGCGGGCCGCCAGGCCACGGCCGCCGCCGCTGGCGCTCCGCTCGGCCGCCGCGTGGAAGTCGGCGATGCGGTCGGCCAGGCGCAGCAGCAGGGCCTCGTCCAGCTGTCCATCGGTCAACAGGCGATCGAAGCGCTCGCCTTGGTCGAAGCGACGCATCACCAGCAGCCAGTCGACCACCTCGCCCGCCCCGCCCAACGCGTAGCCAACACCCGCGCGGGTCACGGCGACGACGTCGAGATAGAGGTCCGGCGCGGTGCGGCGGTTCATCGCCAGTTCGTTGCGGCACACCGCCTCGCGCTTGTCGCGGCTGGAGAAATCCATCCAGCCGAGGTCGAGCGCGCGCTTCAGCTTGTAGGCGCGCTCGCCCAGCAGCACGACGGTGGAGGCGTGGGTGTCGAGACGCTCGGCATCGGGCGCCAGGGTCAGCAGCCAGGCGACCACAGCCTCCTGCTGCGCGCGCTGGGCGGCGAGATCGTCGGTCATGTGGCGGCTCAGTGGTCCAGTGTGGCGTCGGCCAGCAGGTGGGGCGCCTCCAGCTCCACCATCAGGCGCTGCAGGCGGCGCAGGCCACGGCGGCGGTGGCGGGTGGCGATGCCGATCTCCGGGTTCAGCACCTGGGTGGCACGGTTGGCATGCACGAGGTAGCGCTCCAGTAGCGGGATGGGCACGAAGTCCATAAGCCAGCCGGCCTCCAGCAGCCGCCGGTGCAGCCACTTGCCGACCGGCGCCTCCTGCTCGACGAAGGACAGGCCGAAGTCATGCAGCGGTTGGGTGCGATAGAGCGCGCAGTGGCTGCGCAGGTAATACCAGTTGTCGCCCTGGCCCTCGACGCGGCCAGCACCGCGCCCGAGCAGGCGACGCAGCGGCACTTCGATGGCGCGTTCCCAGTGCTTCAGGTGTTCGCGCCAGGCAGGGCGCTCGCCCTGCTTCCAGGCGCCGACACCGGCGATCCTGGGATCGGCCTCAAGGCGCCCCAGCAGCAGCGGCAGCCAGTCGGCCCGGCGCACAAAGCTGTCGCTGTGCAGCGACAGCACATAGGGCGTCGCCACCCGCGCCAGCCCAAGGTCGAGCGCCCGGCCATGCGCCAGGGCTGGTGGCTCCTGCGGCGGCGGGCGCCGCTCCACCAGCTCGATCCAGTCGACCCGCCGCAGATAGTCGAGCGAGGCGTCGTCGGAGCCGTTGTCGATCACCATCACCCGCGCCAGGGCCGGGTCGGTGTGACGCCGCAGCAGCCGCAGGCAGAGACAGGTCAGGTCCCGCGTGCGGTAGTTGGGAATCAGGATGGTGACCTTTGGCGCCACGGCGCGCCGTCCCTCAGCCCTGCAGCCAGGGCAGGCCGCTGGCCTTCCAGCCGCTGATCCGTCCGCGGTGCTTCTCGCCGTCGGGGCCGCCTTCGAAGCCATCGGCGATGTTGTAGGCCCGCGTATAGCCCGCCGCCGTCATCGCCGTCGCCGCCGCCTTGCTGCGCACGCCCGAGCGGCAGAGGAAGACCAGCGGCGTCGACTTGTCGGCGATCTGGCTGGCCAGCGTGCCGACGAAGGCCGGGTTGACCTGCATTGTGGGGAAGATCTGCCAGGCCAGCTTGATCGGCGCGCGGCCGACCGCGGCAAGGTCCGGGATGCCGACATAGGTCCATTCCGCGTCGGTGCGGACGTCGACCAGCTGGGCGGTTGGTTCATCACGCAGCAGGTCGTAGGCTGCGGTCGGCGGTAGATCGCCAGCGTAGTCTTGCGACATGGTCGTTCTCCTTGCGAGGGCACGGCTTGCAGGCGGTGCGACGGGCAGGCTAACAAGCGCTGCCGGGCAGCCACAAGGCAACGGAGGGGCGCGCCGTGACAATGACCTTCTACCACAACCCGCGCTGCGGCAAATCGCGCGACGCGCTGGCGCTGCTGGCAACGCGCGGCGTGACGCCGACCGTCGTACGCTACCTGGAGACGCCGCCGGACGCGGCGACGCTGGAGCAGATCCTGGAGGCGCTGGACCGCGAGCCGCGCGCACTGATGCGCAAGCAGGAGGCACCCTACCAGGCCCTGGGCCTAGACGATCCGGCGTTGACCCGCCAGCAGCTCATCCAGGCCATGGTGGAGCACCCGATCCTGATCGAGCGGCCGATCCTGGTGCGCAGCGCCGGCCCGGGACGCATCCTGGCGGCGCTGGGCCGCCCGCCGGAAGCCGTGCTGGCGCTGCTCTGATGGCCAAGCGCCTGTCGCAACGCCCGGTCCGCCGGGCCCTGATCACCGGCATCGCCGGGCAGGACGGTGCCTACCTGGCGCGGCTGCTGCTGCAGCGTGGCTATGAGGTCTGGGGCACCACGCGGCGCGCGGTCACGCAGCAGCCCTGGCGGCTCGAGGCGCTGGGTATCGCCGGCAAGCTGCAGCTGCGGCCACTCGACCTGGCGGACGCCGCCGATGTGGAAACCGTGATCGACGAGGTTCGCCCGCACGAGGTCTACAACCTGGCCGGCCTGTCGCAGGTCAGCCGCTCCTTCGGCGAGCCGGTGGAGACCGGCAACGTCGACGCGCTGGGCGTCTCGCGCCTGCTCGAGGCAGTACGCCGCCGGGCGCCCGAGGCGCGCTACTACCAGGCCTCCAGCTCCGAGATGTACGGCCGCGCCGGCGAAATCCCGCAGCGCGAATCGACCGCCTTCCATCCAGTCAGCCCCTATGGCGTGGCCAAGCTCTATGCCCACTGGATCACCGTCACCTACCGCGACGCCTATGGCCTGCATGCCTCCTCCGGCATCCTGTTCAATCACGAATCGCCGCTGCGCGGTCCGGAGTTCGTCACCCGCAAGATCACCGACGGCCTGGCGCGCATCCGCCTGGGGCTGCTCGACACGCTGGAGCTCGGCAACCTGGCGGCACGACGCGACTGGGGCTACGCCGAGGACTACGTGCTCGGCATGTGGCTGATGCTGCAACAGGAGCAGGGCGACGACTATGTGCTGGCCACCGGCCGGGCGCATTCGGTCAAGGATTTCGTCGACCTGGCCGCCGCCGCGTTGGGCTTCGACCTGACGTGGGAGGGCGAAGGCACCGCGGCGCGCGCCTATGACCGCGCCAGCGGCCGTCTGATCATCGAGGTGGCGCCACGGCTCTATCGCCCGCTCGACATCGACGAGGTGCGCGGTGATCCCGGCAAGGCGCGCCGCCAGCTCGGCTGGCAGGCCGAAGTGAAGTTCGAGACCCTGGTGGAGATCCTGGCGCAGGCCGACCTGCGCCGCCTGCAGCAGGCGGCGTAGGCGCCGCCTACTTCACCATCCGGGTCGCCAGGCGGTAATCCAGCAGCTGCTTGGGCGTATAGAAATAGATCTCCGACCAGGGTGTCGCCAGCGCGTGCACCCAGGCCTCAGCGCCGACGCCCATCTGCTGCAGGTATTCCATGCAGAGCGCGGCCAGCTGCTGTCCCTGGCCCAGGCCGGTCAGCAGGTCGCCGGTGCCGCGCTCGGTGACATAGGCGCGGTGCACGCCGATCCAGGCCTGCTCGGCCGCCAGGCGCTCGACCCCGCCAGCATAGGCCAGGGGACAAGCCGAGGCGCAGAGGCCGTCCTTGTAGACCAGGGTCGACAGCCCACGCTCGCGGATGTAGCGGCCGAGCGCGATGGCCTCCTGCACCAGCCCGCCGGGACTGTCGAGCAGCACGATCTGCGCCGTCTTGCCCTGCACCTCGTCGAAGCGCCGGAAGGCTTCGGCCGTGCCGTGGGTGATCTCGCCGGTGGCCAGGGCATAGACCGTGCCGTTCTTCGCCGTGACCAGGCGGAAGGCCATGGCCTGGCCGTTGGGGCGCGGCAGCGGGCCCAGGCCATCGGGTAGCGTCGGCTCGCCGATGCCGGTGGTAGGCCGCGTCTCGGGCGAGAAGGGCTGCACCTGGCCGCCGTCCTCCGGCCGCCGCGTGGTCAGCGGCTCGACCGGGCCGCCGGTTCGTTCCGGCAGCGTGGTCACGTCGTCCGGCAGCGGCGCGTTGGGATCCAGCCGCGCGCCGGACTGGCCGAGCTGCAGCGCATCCAGCAGCACCAGCAGGAAGGTGCCGATCAGCGTCGCCCGCGCCAGCCACTGCAGCCCCTCGGTACGCGGCGCCGACGCGCCGCCCGCCGGCACCGCGCGCGACAGCCGCCACCTCACGGCGCCAGCCCCGGCGCGCCATCCGGCGCCAGCCCCGGCGCGCCATCCGGCGCCAGCGGTGCCAGACCGTGGCCGTTGGCGCCCGGCGCGACCTTGCGCGCGCGCAGCGCCTCCAGCCGCTCCAGCGCCGCCAGCGCGGCCGCCATGTCACCGGCGGTGACACGCCAGGCATCGTCGGTCATGCCCTCGCGCTCGCGGATTGCCGCCTGCACCAGCATCAGGACGAAGACCAGCACGGCCGGCAGCAGGTCGATGGCGATGGCGCCGGCCCAGCTCGGGATGAAGTCGCTGGCATAGCGCAGCACCGCCTCGGCCGGGCTCAAGGGCACGAAGCGAAAGGCCGCCACCTTGGGGCGTTCGAGGATCTCGTCGGCGGCGGCGGCAAGCTGCGCCGAGGTGGCGGAGATCGCCTGCTCGATCTCGGCGATCACCTCGTTCTGCGCCACGCCCAGCGTGGTGGCACCGCCCGAGGGCGAGGGCGCGATGAAGCTTTCCTTCATATCCAGCGCGGCCCGCTTGACCGAGGGTGCCAGCGAGGTCTGCTGCAGGTCGGTGATGACGCCGACCAGGCCGACCGCCTGCTTGGCGAAGAGCACTGAGCGTTGCTGGATGTCGCCGGCGGCGCTGACCAGTTCGCGCAACACGCCGAGCTTCTGGCCGCCGAGGTCGAACAGGCGGTCGACATCCTGTCGCGAGTCGCGGATCTGCCGCGCCAGGGTCTTCAGCTCCTCCGACTTCTGGGTCAGCAGCTGCACCACCGTGCCGCTGCCCGAGCTGCCGGTCAGCGCGCCGCCCTCACGCTCCTTCTCGGCCAGCTGACGGAAGCGCTCGGCCTCGCGCTCCAGGTCGGGCACCAGGGCCTGCGCCGCCAGCGCGTTCTCGTGCGCCAGCTCGAGGCGCTGCTGGTACTCCTCGACGGTGCGCGCCAGGTGCTGCTCTACCGCGCCGCTGCCGGCCAGCGCCGCGGCGTTCAGCCAGGAGGACATGGCCATGATGGCGACGCAGCCGACCGCCATGGTCAGCCACATGCCGAGGCGATAGCGCCGGCCGCGCAGCAGCGGCATGAAGCGCAGCATGTAGGTCCAGAAGACGTAGATGCCGACGGAGACGGCGATCGAATAGATCAGCGCGCCGCCGATGGCGAGCAGGCCGTCGCCGTCCAGCAGACCGCGCACGCCCATGTAGGTCCAGTAGCCGCTGGCAGTCGCCAGGACGGCCAGCGCCGCGCTCATAGTGGTCTCGAGCGTGGTCAGGTGATGTCGGAGTTCGCGTGCCATAGAGGGCTCCCGCCGCGATGCCCCCCCGACCTCTTGGCGGCGGAGGTAGCATGGGGGGAACGAAAGAGGAAGTGGCGACAATGGCCCAGGCAAAACAAGGCCGCCACCTTGTCCAAAGCAGAAGGGGCCGCACCCTTGCCAGGCACGGCCCCCTCCAACGCAGCTTCCCCTCTGCGAACGGGATCAGCTCAGTGCAGGTCGGCCCAGATCTTGCGCTTGGCAGCGAACAGCACGCCGGTCAGCACGACCAGGAACAGCATCACCTTGACGCCGGTCTGCTTGCGGATTTCCAGCTTCGGCTCGGCCGCCCACATCAGGAAGGTGGCGACGTCATGCGCCTCCTGGTCCAGCGTCGCCACGGTGCCGTCCTGGTAGGGCACGGCGCCATCGGTCAGCGGCTGCGGCATGGCGATCTGAAAACCCGGGAAGTGGAGATTGTAGTTCATCCCGTCGTTCATCGTCATGTCGGCCGGCGGCTCGTAATAGCCGGTCAGGAGGGCGTAGATGTACGTGGGGCCGCCCTCGCGCGCCTTGGCCATCAGCGACAGATCCGGCGGATAGGCGCCGCCGAAGGCGGCACGCGACGCCTGCTCGTTCGGATAGGGCGACGGCCAGGGGTCGGAGGGCTTGGCCGGCCGCTCGAACATCTCGCCCTCGTCATTCGGCCCGTCGGTCACGTTGTAGCCGGCGGCGAAGGCCTTCACCTCCTCCTCGCTGTAGCCGAGGTCGGTGAGGTTGCGGAAGTTGACCAGCGACAGCGCGTGGCAGGTGGAGCAGACCTCCTTGAAGACCTGGAAACCGCGCTGCAGCGCCGCCCGGTCGAAGCTGCCGAACACGCCGTCGAAGGACCAGTGGACCTCGGGCAGCGGCGGGGCCGGCGGCAACGGAGCGGTTTCCGCCGCGCGCAGGCTGCTGGCCGTTCCGCCGGCGATCAGCCCGCTCGCCAGGACGACGGCTAGGCCGAGCGGCCGCAGCAGGGCGGCGGGCTTGGGGAGCGACAGGCGCATCAGGCCTTCTCCATCGGCTTGAGCACGGCTTCGGAGATCGAAGCCGGCAACGGCCGCGGCCGCTCCAGCATGCCGAGCAACGGGACAATCACCAGGAAGTGCAGGAAGTAGTAGAGCGTGGCCAGCAGGCCGATGGTCGGCCAGATGCCTTCCGGCGGCTGCGCGCCGACGTAGCCCAGCAGCACGGCATCCAGCAGGAAGATCCAGAAGAACCACTTGTAGGCCGGGCGGAAGCGGGCCGAGCGGACCGGCGAGCGGTCAAGCCAGGGCAGCACCGCCAGGATGGCGATCGAAGCGAACATCACGATGACGCCGCCCAGCTTGGCCTCGATGATGACCACGCCGGTGAAGGGGATGCTGATGTCGAAGGTGATGGCGCGCAGCATTGCGTAGAACGGCAGGAAGTACCATTCCGGCACGATGTGCTGCGGTGTCTGCAGCGGGTTGGCCTCGACGTAGTTGACCGGGTCGCCCATGAAGTTCGGGAAGAAGAACACCGCGGCGGCGAAGATCAGCAGGAACACGCCCAGGCCGAAGGCATCCTTCACCGTGTAGTAGGGGTGGAAGGGGATCTTGTCCTGCGGCCCCTTGGCATCGATGCCCAGCGGGTTGTTCGAGCCGAAGCGGTGCAGCGCCCAGAGGTGCAGCACCACCACGCCGATGATGATGAAGGGCAGCAGGTAGTGCAGGGCGAAGAAGCGGTTGAGCGTCGGGTTGTCGACCGAGAAGCCGCCCCACAGCCAGGTGACAATGGAGTCACCGACCCAGGGAATGGCCGAGAAGAGGTTGGTGATGACGGTGGCGCCCCAGTAGGACATCTGCCCCCAGGGCAGCACGTAGCCCATGAAGGCGGTGGCCATCATCAGCAGCAGGATCACCACGCCCATGATCCACAGCAGTTCGCGCGGCGCCTTGAAGGAGCCGTAGTAGAGCCCGCGCAGCATGTGGATGTAGACGACGATGAAGAAGAAGCTGGCGCCGTTCATGTGGATGTAGCGCAGCATCCAGCCCGAGTTCACGTCGCGCATCACGCGCTCGACCGAATTGAAGGCGTGGTCGACGTGCGGGGTGTACTGCATCGCCAGCAGGACGCCGGTGGCGATCATGATCACCAGCACGACACCGGCCAGCGAACCGAAGTTCCACCAGTAGCTGAGGTTGCGCGGGGTCGGGTAGCCCCGACCCAGGCTGTGGTCCATGAAGGAGAAGATCGGCAGGCGGTGCTCGATCCACTTCACCAGCCGGTTGCTGCTCGCGGGCGCGCTCATGTGAGGCGATCTCCCCTTAACCGATCTTGACGCGGGTATCGCTCAGGTAGGTGTATTCCGGCACCGCCAGATTGCGCGGCGCGGGCCCCTTCCTGATGCGGCCGGAGGTGTCGTACTGCGAGCCGTGGCAGGAGCAGAACCAGCCACCGTATTCGCCGCGCTCCTGGCCGACCTTCTGGCCCTGCGGAATGCAGCCCAGGTGGGTGCAGACACCGACCAGGATCAGCATCTCGGGCCGCTCGACCGGCGGGGTGGAGACGTCGTGGGTGCGGGCCTCGTCGGTCTGCGGGTCGCGCAGCTCCGACAGCGGCACGGCGCGCGCCTCCTCGATTTCCGTCTCGGTGCGATGCCGGATGAAGACCGGCTTGCCGCGCCACATGACGGTCAGGGACTGGCCCACCGCCACCGGCGTCAGGTCGACCTCGATCGACGCCAGGGCCAGCACGTCGGCCGAGGGGTTCATCGAATTGATCAGCGGCCAGGCGGTCAGCGCCGCGCCCACGGCGAACAGCGTGCCACCCGCCAGGAATAGAAAGTCGCGTCGCGAGCCCTCGCCATGGCCACCGTGGCCGGCGGGCGCCGCATTCGACTGTTCTGCCATGCCCTCTCTCCCTCGACTGCCCGTGCCCGCCGCCGCTGCGACCGACCAGGCGCTATCGAACCCTCGTTGCCAGCCACCCTGATGTGCACCAGGGCAACCCCCGTTCCCGCCTCCGATCGGCGGTGACGGCCCTACGCTAATCGGCGGGCCGCGCACGGCCATGCGACGCAAGGCCGCAAGACCGACGCCAAGCACCACCGCGCGCCAACTGTTGCCCAGCCGGACGCGCGCCGCCAGACTTGCGCGGCGGGAGCGGTATAGAGGAAATTCCGCGCCGACGCAAAGCCTCGGATGCCGCAGCGCGCGGTCCCCTCGCTGCCACCAGGAGCACCATGCGCCTCGCCCTCTACGAGCCCGACATTCCACAGAACACCGGGGCGCTGATCCGCCTGGCCGCCTGTCTTGGCGCCGGGTTGGAGCTGATCGAGCCCTGCGGCTTCCTGCTGGACGACCGGCGGCTGGACCGCGCGGCGCTGGACTACCGCGCCGCCTGCCAGCTGACGCGCCATGCCTCCTGGGCCGCCTTCCAGGCCGCCCGCCGGGAGGGCCGCCTGCCCGGCCGCCTGGTGCTTCTGACCACGCAGGCGCGCCAGGCGCACTGCGACTTCGCCTTCCGGGGCGACGACATCCTGCTGCTGGGGCGCGAATCGGCCGGCGTGCCGGCCGCCGTGCATGACGCCGCCGATGCCCGCGTCGCCGTGCCGTTGCGCCCCGGCCTGCGCTCGCTCAACCTGGCGCTGGCCGCCGCCGTGGTGCTGGGCGAGGCGCTGCGCCAGACCGGCGGCTTCCCCAGCCAGGAGACTGCGGCGTGAGCGACCTGGGCGTGAGCGACCTGATGGAACAGCGCAAGGCCCGCGCCCGCGCCTGGTTCGAGACGCTGCGCGACCGCATCTGCGGCGCGCTTGAGGCGCTCGAGGACGAGGTCCAGATGAACCCGGCCGGGCGCCCACCGGGGCGCTTCCAGCGCCAGGCCTGGGAGCGGCCGGGCGGTGGCGGTGGCGTCATGGGCCGCCTCGTCGAGGGCCGCGTCTTCGAGAAGGCCGGCGTCAACGTCTCCACCGTATCCGGAGAATTCCAGCCCGCCTTCGCCAAGGAGATCCCCGGCGCCGCCGAGGACCCGCGCTTCTGGGCGTCGGGCATCTCGCTGGTGCTGCACCCGCGCAACCCCTGGGTTCCGCCGGTGCACATGAACACGCGCTACATCGTCACCACCAAGGGCTGGTTCGGCGGCGGCGCCGACCTCAACCCGATCTACCCCGACGCTACCGACACCGCCGATTTCCACGCTGCGCTGCAGGCCACCTGCGACGCCCATGGCGCCGACTACCACGCCCGCTTCAAGGCCTGGTGCGACGACTACTTCTTCAACAAGCACCGGGGCGAGCCGCGCGGCGTCGGCGGCATCTTCTACGACTACCTGGAGGCCGACTTCGAGGCCGACTTCGCCTTCACCCAGGCGGTCGGCGAGACCTTCCTGGCGATCTATCCCGCGCTGGTCCGCCGCCACATGGAGCGCCCCTGGGGCGAGGCCGAGCGGGCGCACCAGCTGTTCCGTCGTGGCCGCTATGTGGAGTTCAACCTGCTGTACGACCGCGGCACGCGCTTCGGCCTGATGACCGGCGGCAACCCCGAGGCGATCCTGATGTCGCTGCCACCGCTGGCCACCTGGCCCTGAGGCAGCAGCGCTAGATCCGCGCCAGGGCGCGGGCCCGGGCCAGCAGCGCCGCGGCATCGGGGCGGAAGGCCTCCTCGACCCACCAGCGCTCCAGCTCGCGCAGCAGGGCGCCGACCTGCGGGCCGGCCTTGAGGCCCATGTCGATCAGGTTCTGACCCTTGACCGGCAACTGGCGCGGCACCCAGGCGGCGGCTGTCGCCTGGATCTGCGCCAGGTCGGCCAGCGCCAGCGTCTTCTCCGCCACCGCCAGGCGGGCCAGGTCGACGACCGCGGCCGGACCGTGGCCATAGAGCGCGCGCCGCAGCGCCGCCGGGTCGAGCAGGCCGGTGGCGTCGAAGCGCGGCTCCAGCAGCAGGGTCAGGCGGTCGCGCTGCTCGCCGGACAGCCGCAGCTTCTCCGCCGCCCAGGCGGCCCGCCCCTTGCCGCGCGGCAGCACCGCGGCCAGCCGCAGCAGCGCGTCCGACGAGGGCGCCAGGCGGACCAGCGCCGCCACGGTGTTGAGGCCGCGCAGCCCGGGGACCACGTGCGGCAGCACGGCCAGGCGCTGCATGAGGCGCAGCACCGGCAGCGGATCGGGCGCCGCCAGCAACTTCAGCAGCTCGTCGCGCTTACGCTCAGCCGAGATGCGCACCAGTTCCGGCGCCAGCGCCACCGCGGCCGCCAGACCCTCCGGATCCGGCTCACCCTTGCCGTAGTAGGCGTGGAAGCGGAAGAAGCGCAGCAGGCGCAGGTAGTCCTCGGTGATGCGCTGGCGCGCCTCGCCGACGAAGCGCACGCGCCCGGCGCGCAGGTCGGCGACGCCGTCGAAGTAGTCGGTGACGCGGCCCTCGCCGTCGCAGAACAGCGCGTTCATCGTCAGGTCGCGGCGCGCGGCGTCGGCGCGCCAGTCGTCGGTGAAGGCGACCACGGCATGGCGCCCGTCGGTTTCCAGGTCGCGGCGCAGCGTGGTGATCTCGTAGGCCCGGTGGTTCACCACCACGGTGACGGTGCCGTGCGCCAGCCCGGTCGGCACCACCTTGAAGCCGGCCAGGCTGCAGCGCTGCATCACCTCCTCGGGCAGCAGCGGCGTCGCCAGGTCGACGTCCTGCACGGCGCGGCCGGCCAGCGCGTCGCGCACGCAGCCGCCGACGAAGCGCGCCTGCCCGCCGCCGCGCGTCAGGGCGCGCAGCAGCGCGCGGCTTTCCGCCTGGGTCATCCAGAGCTGCGGCGCGATGGTCACCCGTGCCGCCCCTGGGGCGTCGGGCGACGCGTCAGGTGGCGCGGCGGGCGACGGCGAGCTCACGGCTGCATACCCTGGTCGAACAGCAGCTCGTCGATGTCGATGTCGAGCAGCCGCAGGGTCACCAGGGTCGTGCCCATCACCAGCACGCCGGCGACGATCAGCCAGGTCCAGGGCAGCGCCCGCCACCAGGACAGGCGACCTTCGGCCCGCAGCGCCGCCTTGCGCCGGGCCAGGGTCAGCCACAGCAGATAGACCGCCAGCGGCAGCAGCAGCGACCCCAGGATAATGAGTATCCGCCCCATGGCTATAAGCCCTGCCGTAAAGCCGGACCGGAGGCAAGCGGCTAGGACCGCCCCAGCCGGCGCTGCCCCTCAGCCCTCCAGCGCCGCCGCCAGCACCTCGACCAGATTGTTCAGGATGCCGGCGGTGGCGCCCCAGATGAAATAGTCGCCGAAGGGATAGGCATAGAACTGTCGGCTGCGGCCCTTCCACTCGCGGCTCATCAGCTGCCGGTTGCCGGGCTGCAGGAAGAAGGCCAGCGGCACCTGGAAAATCTCCGCCACCTCCTGCGGGTCGGCGGTCAGCAGCAGCGGCGGTGCCAGCAGGCCGACCACCGGCGTCACCTCGTAGCCGGTGCCGGTGACGTAGGTGTCGAGCCGGCCGAGCAGCAGCACGTCCGCCGCCCGCAGGCCCACCTCCTCCGCTGCCTCGCGCAGCGCGGTGTCCTCGGGCGAGGCGTCGCCAGGCTCAGCACGGCCGCCTGGAAAGGCGACCTGGCCGGCGTGGTCGCGCAGGTGCAGGGTCCGCTTGGTCAGCAGCAGCGACAGCCCGGCCTCCTCGGCCACCAGCGGCACCAGCACGGAGGCCGGGGTAAGGCGGCGGCCGGGCAGCCAGGTATCCGGCTCCAGGTCATGGTCGCCGCGCAGGCGGGGCAGCAGGCCATCGCCGGACTCGGCGTCCGGCGCGGCGCGGCGGCCCAGCGGGCGACCGGCCAGGCGGGCCTTGATGTCGTCGGGTGAGAAGGTCACGTGACCCGGCCCAGGCGGAAGAAGGCGCCGTCCGACCACAGCCCCAGTGTCGCCGGGTCGGCCGGGTCGGGCACTGCTTGCTCGACCAGCTGGTAGAACACCGGGCGGGCGATCAGCGCCTGCAGCCCCGGGCGCACCAGCACATAGGGACTGGGCTCGGCCGGGCGTCCGTCCTGCGCCGGGGTCTCTACGACCCGCAGCGGATGTTCCGGGCCGGCGGTCACCTTCTCGTCCAGGTTGGTGCGAAACACCAGGCGCTGCGCGCTGCCCTGGCCCTCGATGTCGCACTCCACGGCGACGAAGGGGGCGTCGTCCACCACGATGCGGCCGCGTTCGTAGGGCGTCACCAGCCAGTAGTCGCCATCGGCCTCGCGCCGCAAAACCGAGGCGAAGAGTTTGACCAGCGGCTTCCGGCCAATCGGCGTGCCCTGGTAGTACCAGGTGCCGTCGCGGCCGATGCGCATGGCGAAATCGCCGCAGAACGGCAGGCTTGGCCCTGCCGCGCCCGGGGACTTCCCGCCGGCCGACTTGCCGCGGGCCTGCCCCTGGCCGCCTGCGGCAGCTTGACCTATCTTTCCGCTGTCGGGTTCGTCGTCCATCCTCAAGATCACAAAATTGCCAGCTTGTATCGCGAGGCTCCAGCCACCTCTAGGCTTCAAGGTAGGGCCGCGGGGCTCGACTCGAAAGCCCCCTGAGGGCACCGTCTGCCAGCAAGGCAGGCGTTCGCATCAAACGACAGGCAGGCTAGGGAGCGATAAGTCCATGCGCGAGAGCACCGAGACCCTGGAGCGCGACGCCGCGCAGCTGGCCGCCGACCTGTCACGCGCCGGCGAACGCCTGGCCAGCGCCAAGGCCTCCATCGGCCGCGTCATCTTCGGCCAGGACCAGGTGATCGAGCAGACGCTGATCACCCTGCTGGCCGGCGGTCATGCGCTGCTGGTCGGCGTGCCTGGCCTGGCCAAGACCAAGCTGGTGGAAACGCTGGGCGCGGTCTTCGGCCTGGAGGACAAGCGCGTGCAGTGCACGCCCGACCTGATGCCAGCCGACATCGTCGGCTCCGAAGTGCTGGAGGAGGAGGCCGGCGGCCGCCGCTCCTTCCGCTTCATTCCCGGCCCGGTCTTCGCCCAGCTGCTGATGGCCGACGAGATCAACCGCGCCAGCCCGCGCACCCAGTCGGCGCTGCTGCAGGCCATGCAGGAGCACAAGGTCACGGTGGCCGGCGTGTCGCACGACCTGCCGCAGCCCTTCCACGTGCTGGCGACGCAGAACCCGCTGGAGCAGGAGGGCACCTATCCGCTGCCCGAGGCGCAGCTCGACCGCTTTCTGATGCAGGTCGACGTCGGCTACCCGGAGCTCGATGCCGAGCGCCGCATGCTGATCGCCACCACCGGCACCGAGGACAGCAAGCCGGTGCAGGTCATGTCGTCACCCGACTTGATCCAGCTGCAGAAGCTGGTGCGCCGCGTGCCAGTCGGCGAAAAGGTGATGGAGGGCATCCTGACCCTGGTGCGCGCCGGCCGCCCGGACCAGAGCCCGCTGGAGGAGATCCGCCGTCACGTCGTCTGGGGCCCCGGCCCGCGCGCCAGCCAGGCGCTGATGCTGGCGGTGCGCGCCCGGGCGCTGATGGGCGGCCGCCTGGCACCTTCGCTAGACGACGTCACCGCGCTGGCCGGCCCGGTGCTGCGCCACCGCATGGCGCTGTCTTTCTCGGCCCGCGCCGATGGGCTGACCTTGGACGATATCCTGGGCCGCCTGCTTGGCACGCTCGGCTGACCGGCGCCTGAATGGCCCCGCCCGCCACGCCTAGCCTGCAGCTCGAAGCCGAACGCCTGGCCGGCGGCCTGCCGCCGCTGCTGGTCGAGGCGCGCCGTATCGCCGAGACCGTGGCGCAGGGCGCGCACGGCCGCCGCCGCGTCGGGCCCGGCGAGGCCTTCTGGCAGTTCCGGCCCTACGTCGCCGGCGACCGGCCGCAGACCATCGACTGGCGCACCTCGGCGAAGAACGACACCATCTTCGTGCGCGAGATGGAGTGGGCCGCCGCGGCGACTGTCTATCTGTGGCGCGACCCCACCGCTTCGATGACCTGGCGCAGCGACAAGGCACTGCCCAGCAAGCGCGACCGCGCTGACATGCTGCTGCTGGCCCTGGCATCGCTGCTGCTGCGCGGCGGCGAACGCGTCGCGCTGCTGGCCCCGGGCGAGCGGCCACGCATCGGCCGTGGCGCGCTGCCCGCCCTGGCGGCCCGCCTGGAGCGCGACGCCGCCGCCGACGGCGCGGCGCTGGCGGCCGCCGCGCTGCCGCCGCCGCAACCTTTGCCGCGCCATGCCCGCGCCGTGGTGATCGGCGACTTCCTGTCGCCGCTGCCGGAGATCGAGGCGCGGCTGGCGGTGCTGGCGCGCCGAGGCGTGGCCGGCCAGCTGCTGCTGCTGCTCGACCCGGCAGAGACCGCCTTGCCGTTCCAGGGGCGCGTGCGCTTCGAAGGGCTGGAGGGCGAGGGCAACTGGCTGGTGCCGCGCGTCGAGAAGCTGCGCGAGGCTTACATCGAGCGTGAGCGCGCGCACGAGGCCGGGCTGGCCGACATCTGCCGCGCGCTGGGCTGGCGCCTGCAGCGCCACCTGACCAATCAGCCGGCCAGCCAGGCCCTGCTGGAACTCTACCTCGGCCTCAGCGACGGCTGGGACAGGCGACGCTGATGGGGTTCACCACCGCGCTGGGCACGCTGGCTTTCATCGAGCCCTGGATCCTGGCCGCGCTGGCGGTGCTGCCGGTGATCTGGTGGCTGCTGCGCGCCACGCCGCCGGCGCCGCGCCGCCAAAGCTTTCCCGCCATTCGCCTGCTGTTCGGCCTGAAGCCGCCGGAGGAGACCCCGGCGCGCACGCCCTGGTGGCTGGTGCTGCTGCGCCTGGTCATCGCCGCGCTGGTGATCCTGGCGCTGGCGCGGCCGATCCTCAATCCCGACGACGCGGTGAGCGAGGCCGGCCTGGTCGTGGTCGTGGTCGACGACGGCTGGGCCAGCGCCGCCAACTGGGACGGCAAGCGCCAGGCGCTGGACGACATTCTGGCCGAGGCCGAGCGCAAGAATGCCAGCGTCCGCCTGCTGCTGACCGCGCCGGGCACCGACGGCAGCCCGCCGGCGCTGAGCGCGGTGATGACCGCAGGCGAGGCGCGGGCCCAGCTGCAGGGCCTGACGCCGAAACCCTGGTCGGTCGACCGTGCCGCCGCCACGGAGGCCCTGGCGAGCCTGCCGGCAACGCCGCGGCCACGCTTCTTCTGGGCCGCCGACGGGCTGGATGACGGCAACGGCGAACTCTTCGCGCAGACCATGGCGGCGCTCGGCGCCACCACGCGCCTGGCGCCGCCGGTCGCGGCCAAGCTGCTGCGCCCGGTGGACAGCGACGAGCGCGCGCTGGTCGTCACCCTGGAGCGCGCCGAGGACCGTGGCGAGGACCTGGCGGTCGCTGTAGCGCTGCGCGACGACGGCCGCGAGGTTGGCCGCCTGCCGCTGACCTTCGACGCCGGGGAGAACCTGGCCAGCGGCCGGCTGGAGCTGCCGCTGGAGCTGCGCAACGCGGTCGGCCGCATCGTGCTGGAAGGCCAGGCGACCGCCGGTGGCGCGCTGCTGCTGGACGAACGCGCGCGGCGCCGGCCGGTCGGCCTGGTCGACGACAGCGGCGCCGGCTCCAGCCAGCCGCTGCTGTCCGAGCTCTTCTACGTCGAGCGTGCGCTGGCGCCCTTCGCCGAGATCACCCGGGCGCCGCTGGCCCAGCTGCTGAAGCAGCCGCTGGCGGTGGTGGTACTGCCCGACCACGGCACGCTGGCGCCCGAGGACCTGCAGGCGCTCGACAGCTTCATGGCCAACGGCGGCCTGGTGCTGCGCTTCGCCGGCCCCAAGCTGGGGGCTAATCCCGACACGCTGCTGCCGGTCAAGCTGCGCGGCGGCGACCGCACCTTGGGCGGCGTGATGACCTGGGACCGGCCGGCGCGCATCACCATCTTCGATGCCGGCAGCCCCTTCGCCGGCCTGGCGATTCCGCAGGACGTGGTGGTGAACCGCCAGGTGCTGGCCGAACCGGCGCTGGACCTGAGCGAGAAGACCTGGGCCCGACTGAGCGACGGCACGCCGCTGGTCACCGCCGAGGCGCGCGGCAAGGGGCTGCTGGTGCTGTTCCACACCACCGCCAACACCGACTGGAGCAACCTGGCGCTGTCCGGCCTTTTCGTCGAGATGCTGACCCGCACGGTGGAGACCGCCAGCGGCGTCACCGCGGTCGGCGATGGCGAGGCGCTGCCGCCCTATCTGCTGCTCGACGGCTTCGGCAAGCTGGGTGAGCCGGCGGCCAGCGTGCTGCCGCTGACCGGCGCCGAGCTGGCGGCCGGCGCGATCGGCCCGGACCATCCGCCGGGCTACTACGGCAGCCAGACCGGGCGCCGCGCCTTCAACCTGGAGCAGGCGATCGACAGCCTGGCGCCGCTGCCCAGCGTGGCCGGCGTCAGCGAGCGCGGCTATGCCCGCTCGGCCGAGCAGGACCTCAAGGCACCGCTGCTGGCCGCGGCGTTGCTGCTGGCGCTGCTCGACCTGCTGCTCGGGCTGTGGCTGCGCGGCCTGTTGCCGGGGCGGCGGCTGGCGGCCGGCGCCGGCGGCCTGGTGCTGGCGCTGCTGCTGTTCCCGGCACCCGGAGCGCGCGCGGCGGACGACGATTCCTTCGCCCTGCTGGCCACGCTCGACACCCGCCTAGCCTTTGTCGAGACCGGCGACGACAGGGTGGACGAGATCAGCCGCGCCGGCCTGACCGGGCTGTCGCGCATCCTGGAGCGCCGCACCTCGATCGAGCCCGGCGACCCGCTGGGCGTCGACCTGGAGCGCGACGAGATCGTCTTCTTCCCGCTGCTTTACTGGCCGGTGACCGACAGCCAGCCGGCGTTGAGCGAGGCGGCGCGGCGCAAGGTGAACGGCTTCCTGGCCACCGGCGGCACCATCCTGTTCGACCTGCGCGACCCGGCCGGCGGCAGCCAGCTATCCAGCGCCACGACGGCGCTGCAGCGCCTGGCCGACGGGCTGGACATTCCGCCGCTGGCGCCGCTGCCGCCCGAGCACGTGCTGACCAAGGCCTTCTACCTGATGCAGGACTTCCCTGGTCGCTACGCCGGCGGCCAGCTGTGGATCGATTCCAGCGAGTCGGGTGCCAACGACGGCGTCGCCACGGTGATCATCGGCAGCAACGACTGGGCCGCCGCCTGGGCGGTGGATAGTAACGGCCGCTCGCTCTATGCCGTGGTGCCGGAGGGCGAAAGCCAGCGCGAGATGGCCTATCGCTTCGGCGTCAACTTGGTGATGTACGCGCTGACCGGCAACTACAAGGCCGACCAGGTGCACGTGCCCTTCATCCTCGAGAGGCTCGGCCAATGACGGGGCTGGCACCATGACCGGCAGCGCCATCGCCTGGTCGCCGTTGATTCCGCTGCCCTTCCTGCTGGGGCTGGGCGGGCTGGCCCTGCTGCTGGTGCTGCTGGCGGCCTGGCGGCGGGCACGCGGCTGGCCACTGCGCCTGTTGGCGGCGGCGGCGATCCTGCTGGGCCTGGCCAATCCCTCGCTGGTCGAGGAGCAGCGCCAGGGTCTGACCGACATTGCCCTGGTGGTGGTGGACGAGAGCGCCAGCCAGGGCATCGGCGAGCGCGAGGCGCAGACCAAGGCGGCGCTGGCCACGCTGGTCGCCCGCCTGGAGGCGCTGCCTAACACCGAGGTGCAGGTGCTGCGCGCCGGAGCTGGCGAGGACGGCACCAACCTGTTCGCCGCGGTGCGCGATGCGCTGTCGCGCCTGCCGCGCCAGCAGTTGGCCGGCATCTTCTTCATCACCGACGGCCAGGTGCACGACGTGCCCGACAGCCTGGTGGCGCTGGCGCTGGACGCGCCGCTGCACGAGCTGCTGACCGGCCAACCGGACGAGGGCGACCGCCGCCTAATCGTGGTGCGGGCGCCGACCTTCGGCATCGTCGACAAGCCGCAGAGCCTGACCCTCAGGGTCGAGGACCAGCCGGGCGGCCAGCGCGGCACCGCCACCCTGACCATCGCGCAGGACGGTGGGCCGCCGCGCAGCCTGACCGTGCCAGTCGGCAAGGATGTCGACGTCGAGTTCGAGCTGACCCGTCGCGGCCTGTCGATCCTGGAGCTGGCGGTCGAGGCTGGGCCGGCCGAGCTGTCGCTGCAGAACAACCGCGCGGCCGTGGTGGTGAACGGCGTGCGTGACCGCCTGCGCGTGCTGCTGGTATCGGGCGAGCCGCATGCCGGCGAGCGCGTCTGGCGCAACATCCTGAAGTCCGACCCCTCGGTCGACCTGGTGCACTTCACCATCCTGCGCCCGCCGGAGAAGCAGGACGGCACGCCGATCCGCGAGCTGTCGCTGATCGCCTTCCCAACCCGCGAGCTGTTCGAGGAGAAGCTCGACGAGTTCGACCTCATCATCTTCGACCGCTATCGCCAGCGCGGCGTGTTGCCGAACGCCTACCTCGACAACATCGCGCGCTATGTGGAAAACGGCGGCGCGCTGCTGGAAAGCGCCGGCGCCGCCTCGGCCTCGCCGCTGTCGCTCTATCGCACGCCGCTGGGCCGCGTCATGCCGGGCGAGCCGACCGGCCGCGTGCTGGAGGAAGGCTATCGCCCGCTGCTGACCGAGGTCGGCACCCGCCATCCGGTGACCGCCGGGCTGCCCGGCGCCAACGCGGTGGGCGAGCAGCCGACCTGGGGCCGCTGGTTCCGCCTGATCGACGCCGACGTCGCCGATGGCGAGGTGCTGATGGACGGTCCTGATGAACGCCCGCTGCTGGTACTGCAGCGCTACGGCAAGGGCCGCGTGGCCCAGCTGCTGTCCGACCACGTCTGGCTCTGGGCGCGCGGCTTCGAGGGCGGCGGCCCGCAGGCCGAGCTGCTGCGCCGCATCTCGCACTGGCTGATGCAGGAACCCGACCTTGAAGAGGAAGACCTGCGCGCCGCCGTGGCCGGCAATCGGCTGGAGATCACCCGCCGCTCGCTGTCTGCCGACCCAGTCACCGTGACGGTCACGCAGCCCGACGGCAGCACGGTCGAGGTGCCGCTGAGCGAGGCCGGCAACGGCAAGCAGGTCGCCACGGTGACCATCGACCAATCCGGCCTCTACCGCATCGACGACGGCGCGCGCACCGCGCTGGCCGCCGCCGGCGCGCTCAATCCCAAGGAATTCGCCGACCTGCGCGCCTCACCCGAGCCGCTGGCCAAGATCGTCGCCGAGGGGCGCGGCGGCGCGCTCTGGCTCAGCCAGGAACCCGACCCGGCGATCCGCAAGGTGGCGGCCGACCGCAACCGCGCCGGCAGCGACTGGCTGGGGCTGCTGGACCGCCAAAGCTACCTGGTGACCGGCGTCAGCGAGCGGCCGCTGCTGCCTTCCTGGGCCTACCTGGGGCTGGCGCTGGGCCTCGCCTTCGCCGCCTGGCGGCGCGAGGGGCACTGAGCGACCCCCCATGCGGCGCTCGACCTTTCCGCACGGCCCCCTGCCGCTGGTACTGGAGCCCGACCACGCCGACGCGGCAACGCTGCCGGCGCTGCTGAACTGGCTCGAGCAGGCACGCGACGACTGGCGCCCACTGCTGCATCACCATGGCGGCCTGCTGCTGTGCGGCTTCGCCATCGCCGATGCCGCCGACTTCCATGCCGTGGCCGAGCGCGCCGTGGCGCCACGGCGGCTGGCGCCCTACCTCGGCGGCGACGCGCCGCGCGGCCGCGTGCAGGGCCTGGTCTACAACTCGACCGAGACGCCGGCCGACCAGCCGATCCCGGCGCACAACGAGAAGTCCTATTCCGCCGACCACCCGGCGACCATCCTGTTCTACTGCGACAGGGAGCCCACGGCGCGGGGCGAGACACCGCTGGCCGACGGGCGCCGCCTGCTGCGGCACCTTTCGCCGGTATCGCGCGAGCGTTTTGCCAAGGGCGTCACCTACATCCAGAACCTGCGCGACGAGGCGGTGCCCGGCATCGGCCGCGCCTGGCAAAACGCCTTCGAGACCGCCGACAGCGCCGTAGTGGAGGCAAAGCTCGCGGCGCTTGGTGCCGACTTCCACTGGCGCGCCGATGGTGGGCTCTACATGGCGGAGACCACGGCGGCGCTGCGCCACCACCCGGACACCGGCGAGTCGCTGCTGTTCACGCAAGCCGACCAGTGGCACAGCTCGACTCTGGCGCCAACGCTGCGCAAGGAATCGCTGGCAGCGCAGGGCGAGTACGAGCTGAACCACGCCGCGCGCTACGGCGACGGCACGCCGATACAGGATGGCGAGATGGACGAGTTGCGGACCGCCATCGCCGCCGAGTGCGTGAGCTTTGCCTGGCGCCGGGGCGACGTGCTGCTGCTCGACAACCTGCTGACCCTGCACGGCCGCGCGCCCTTCGCGGGGCCAAGGCGCGTGCTGGTGGCGATGGCGTGACCGGGAGACACCCTCACCCCAACCCCTCTCCCTGAGGGAGAGGGGCGCACAGGCACTGCCACCGCTGATCTTTCTGCAGGCGACGCCGTGGCATTCCCAACGGCCGCGCGCGCTCTATCTAGGGGCCAAGGCCCGGATCGATCGCGTCGCCGCGGCGTTGATCGGGGTACGATCTATGAGGCCAGCCACCGCCGAGGAGCCAACCCTTGACCCTGCCATCCAGCCCCTACAGCCCCAGCCGGCAGGCCGTGGCGCTGTTCCTGCTGCTGCTGCTCTGCCTGGGCGTCGGCTATCTCGGCAGCCTGGTCACCGGGCCGTCGGTGGCGGAGTGGTACCCGACCTTGAAGCTGCCGTCCTGGCGGCCGCCCAACCTGGCTTTCCCCATCGTCTGGACGCTGCTCTACATCCTGATGGCGGTCGGCGCCTGGCTGGTCTGGCGGCGTGCACCCTTCGCCCAGGTGCGACCCGCCCTGCTGCTCTTCGCGCTGCAGCTGGCTGCCAACCTGGCTTGGTCCTACCTGTTTTTCGGCCTGCGGAACCCGCTGCTGGGGCTGCTCGACATCGGCCTGTTGCTGGTGCTGATCGTGGCCATGCTGCTGGCATTCCGGCGCCATGACCGCCTAGCCGCGGCCATCAACCTGCCCTATCTGGCGTGGGTCAGCTTCGCCACAGTCCTGAACGCCTGGATCTACGTCGAGAATTGAGCGTCCGCGCCGCGTCCTGCCCGGGCAGGACGCGGCGGCGGCGCGGTCGTCAGGCCACCTTCTGGCCGCGCTTCAGGCCACGCGGGCGCTCGTCGCGTCGGATCATGCCCTTCACCCCGTCGAGCGCGCCCGGCACCAGTTCCAGCACCTGGAAGCGCCGCGGGTCGACCGGGCCGGGCAGCACCAGGCCGGCGGCCACCGCATTGCGGAAGCCGTAGGGGCCGTAGTACTCCGGCTCGCCGACCACGACGCAAACCTTGTGGCCGCGTTGCTTGGCGGTGGTCAGGCCGTGGCGCACCAGCGCCTTGCCGATGCCGCGCCCCTGCAGCGCCGGCTCGACCGCCAGCGGGCCCAGCAGGATCGCCGGCGTCCGCTCGATCAGGATCGGCCAGAAGCGCAGCGAGGCGATCATCTGCCCCTCCAGGTCCAGCGCGGCGAAGCAGAGCTCGCTCAGCGCCGGGTGGTTCTCGCGCAGGCGATAGACCGTGCGACCGGTCCGGCTGGCGCCAAAGGTGCGGTCGAGCAGCGGGTCGATCAGGGCAGCGGTGGCAGGGGTCTCGGCTTGGATCGTGTAGTCCATCGCAGGTTCGTCCATTCTGTTGCCCCGACTCCCTGATGGGACTGCCGGGCAACGAAAGCGGGTTCAGTTACGACGAACAGGCTCCCCCATCGAGATGCGCGGGGTCCCGTACGACCGGCGTTCACGAATGAACGCGCGGTCGCTGTCACCCTCGTCGTCGCTGGACCCGGACGAAGCCCACCTCTACCAACCTCCAAAACGGCGGAGTCGCTCCGCCTCGCCAAAACGGCATGCGAAATATCATACGTTGGGGAGGGCCGCAATATACCTGCGCGGGTCACGTCGCGTCCGCGCTCGCCACCGGCAGGTCCTGGTCCCAGGGCGCCGGGTCGCCGAAGCGCCCGGTCAGGAAGTCGACGAAGGCCCGCACCTTGGGCGCCAGGTTGCGGCGCGCCGGATAGACCAGATGGATCGCCGGCTCCACTGCTTCCTCCCAGCCCGGCAGCAGCGGCACCAGCTGCCCGGCCTTCAGCGCCTGGCCAGCGATGAAGGTCGGCATGGCGACAATGCCGTGGCCGGCGACCGCCAGCGCGACCAGCGCGTCGCCGTTGTTCATCTCCACCCGGCCGTGGATCTCCACCGCCTGCTCGCCCAGCGTGGCATGGCGAAACCGCCACAGGCGGCCGGCGCGGAAGTAGCTGTAGTGCACGCATTCATGCTGGGCCAGGTCGCGCGGCTGGCGCGGCGCTCCGTGGCGGGCGAGATAGGCCGGCGCGGCGCAGACCGCGCGGCGCGCCCCGGCAAGGCGGCGCGATACCAGCGCCGAATCCTCCAGGGTGCCGATGCGGATGGCGACGTCGAAGCCCTCCTCCACCAGGTCGACCACGCGGTCGCCCAGCACGGCGTCGAGCGACAGCCCGGGAAAGGCTTCCAGAAAGGCCGCCAGGTGCGGCCCCAGATGGCGGATGCCGAAGGACATGGGCACCGCCAGGCGCAGCGTGCCGCGCGGCTGCTCGGCCAGCGCGGTTACCTGGGCCTCGGCACTGGCGGCCTCCGCCAGCATGCGCTGCACACCCTCGAAGAACCCGCGCCCGGCCTCCGTCAAGGACAGGCGGCGGGTGGTGCGGTTCAGCAGCCGCACGCCCAGGCGATCCTCCAGCCGCTGCACCAGGCGCGATACCGAGGCCTTGGAGAGCCCCAGGCGCCCAGCCGCGGCGGCGAAGCCCTGGGCCTCCACCACGGCGGCGAAGGCGGTCATCTCGGAGAGCCGGTTCGGGGTCATTGTTTCCCTTGTGAGACGATCTATCTCGCTGAGGATAGATTATCTCACACCCTCCCAAATGCTATCTATCTCTTCAAGAAATCGCTGGCGCAGCCCTGCTGCCGTCGGCGCCACCGCCAAGGAGGCCAAGATGACCAAGGTTCTCGTGCTCTATTATTCGTCCTGGGGCCATGTCGAGCGCATGGCCGAGGAGGTCGCCGCCGGCGCCGCCGAGGTCGCGGGCGTCACCGCCACCATCAAGCGCGTGCCGGAGCTGGCCCCCGACGAGGTGGTGAAGAGCAACCACTTCAAGACCGACCAGAAGGCGCCGATCGCTACGCCGGGCGAGCTGGCCGACTATGACGCCATCATCATCGGCACGCCGACGCGCTTCGGCGTTATGGCGGCGCAGATGAAGAACTTCCTCGACCAGACCGGCGGCCTTTGGGCCAAGGGCGCGCTGGTCGGCAAGGTGGGCAGCGTCTTCACCTCCACCGGCACCGGTGGCGGCAACGAGGCCACTATCCTGACCACCTGGCCGCTGCTGGCGCACCACGGCCTGGTCATCGTCGGCCTGCCCTACGCGGCGCCCGACCTGGCCAACATCGAGGAGCTGAAGGGTGGTTCGCCCTACGGCGCCGGCACCATCGCCGCGCCCGACGGCAGCCGCCAGCCCTCGGCGCGTGAACTGCGGCTGGCCCGCTTCCAGGGCAAGCACGTCGCCGGCATCGCCAAGAAGCTGGCGGCGAAGTAGTCAACCTAAGACAGGAGTATTCCCCATGATCGAAGTCCGACCCTTCGAGAACCTTGGGCGCTTCCAGAACGACTGGCTGAACGCCCGCTATCACTTCTCCTTCTCCGCCTTCCACGACCCCTCCCGCATGGGCTGGGGTGCGCTCAGGGTGTGGAACGATGACGCCATCCGCGCCGGCACCGGCTTTCCGCCACACGGCCATCGCGACATGGAGATCATCACCTACGTGCGGCAGGGCGCCATCACCCACCGCGACCACCTGGGCAACGAGGGACGCACCGAGGCGGGCGACGTGCAGGTGATGTCCGCCGGTCGCGGCATCCAGCACGCCGAGTGGAACCAGGAGACCGAGGACACCCAGCTGTTCCAGATCTGGATCGAGACCGGCGAGCCCGGTGTCGCGCCGCGTTGGGAGCAGCGCAAGTTCCCCAAGGAGGAACGCCACGGCGAGCTGGTGGCCCTGGCCTCCGGCCGGGCCGAGGACAAGGACGCCCTGAAGATCCATCAGGACGCCGCCATCCTGGGCGCCACCTTGAAGGCGGGCGAGACGGTGACCCACCGCCTGGCCCCGGGCCGCAAGGCCTACCTGGTGGCCTCCACCGGCGCCATCACCGTCAACGGCGTCGCCGCCAAGGCGCGCGATGGCGTGGCGGTGCGGGACGTCGAGAGCCTGGAGATTGTCGCCACCGAGGACAGCGAACTGCTGCTGGCCGACGTGGCATAAGGCGGATTTCCGCCACCTTCACCTTCACCCTGCACTCCCTCCCCCTTGAGGGGGGGAGGGTCGGGGTGGGGGTGGTTTGTTTTGCGGCGCCCTAGGTCAGGGCTGGCGGAGAGGTCCCAATAAGAGAGCACCCCCACCCAACCCTCCCCCCCTCAAGGGGGAGGGCTTTTCTTTGGCGCGGGCGCCTAGTCGACCACCGGCGCCAGGTCGGCGTCGTAGAGGCCCAGCAAGTCCTTCGCCTCGTCCGACTCGCAGCCGTGCTTCTTGACCACCTCGTCGCCATCGCGCTGGCCCTTGGTCAGCAGCGACAGGCGCTTGGCGCCGATGTCATGGCCGATCCGGTCGTGGATCACCGCCGCCATGCGATCGATGTCGCCCTGGTCGAAGGTGATGTTGCGGCAGAGCTTCGCGACCTCGATGGCCTCGTGATAGCGGCTGTAGAGCGCCTCGGCCTCGCTGTCGGCGGCGGCCGGCAGGGCCAGGGCCAGGAACGGCAGGACCAGCGCGGCGGAAAGCAGCTTGCGCATGCGGGTGAACTCCCAATGGACTGTTCCAGGTGTTACGGCGGCGACGGCGCCGGCAGCCCCGCCCGCCGCTCAGAAGGATGACATGGGTTCGCCGAGGAAGGCGATCTCTTCCGCCGTGCTGGCGCGACCCAGCGCCGCGTTGCGGTGCGGGAAGCGGCCGAAGCGCTGCACGATCTCGCGGTGGCGGCGCGCATAGAGCGTGGACTCGGCGCTGTCCAGCGTGGCGAAAAGCGCCTCGGACAGGAACTGCTCGCTCAGATCCTCGCTGTGTTCGAAGGGCAGGTAGAAGAAGCGCCGCTGCTTCAGGTCCAGCGCCAGGTCGAAGCCGCGTCGCAGCGCGCGCCCCGCCACGGCCAGCGCCTGGGCATCGCTGGCGAAGGCGCGCGCCTGGCCACGAAAGGCATTGCGCGGCAGCTGGTCGAGCACCAGGCAGAGTGCCAGCGCGCCCTCCGCTGTCATCTCCCAGTCATCCAGCCGCCCGGCCACCGCGGCCTCGTGCGCCGGCAGCAGCGCGGCGACGCAGGCGAGATCGAAGGTCTCGTTCTTTTCGAACCACAGCGCCTCATGCTCCGGCCGGAACCAGAAGGCCAGCACGGCCGCGGAGTTGGGCGCGGTCACCTCAGCGCCACCAGCGCCGACGCCGCGACTGCCCCAGGGTGCCACCGGCGGCCAGCACCGCGATCAGCAGCAGCAACAGCGCACCAACCACGCCGCTGATCATCGGCAGGCCGAAGACGAAGCCGTCCTCCAGCACCTGGCTGACCTGCCGCGCCCGCCAGAACACCTCCCAGCCGGCCAGCAGCAGCAGCAGCAGCGCCGCCAGGCGGCCGAAGCGAAACCACAGCATGGCGGCCAGCAGCAGCCCCAGCACAGCAAAGCCGGCGGCATAGATCAGCCGCCCCTCCCGCACCGACAGCCCGGTCAGGCGCGCGGCGGCCTGCTCCAGGTTGAACCAGACCGGGCTCTCATGGGTGATGGCAAGGCGGAAGGCCAGGTCGACCAGCACCAGCGCAACCAGCGCCATGGCGGCCAGGCGGGCCAGCGGCGATGGCGGCAATGTCCGACGTCCGAATGCTGATGCCAACCGCGCGACTCCTCCCCCGCCGCATGCTGCCCGCCAGGGCCGGTTATGGGAAGGGGGGTGGCGTGCAGACCTAGGTCGCGATAGGTCGCGGCTGCCGTGGAACGCTTGCCTCGGCTGGCTGGGGCGCCAGGATTCGAACCTGGGAATGGCGGTACCAAAAACCGCTGCCTTACCACTTGGCGACGCCCCAAGACCCGCCGCTTGGCCATCCTGGCGGGATGGCGCGGCACGTTAGCCGCAGGCCTCGCGGCCTGCAACTGCCACGCCGGTCAGGGCGAGCGCGTCGAGAGATACCAGTCGTAGGTCTGCCGCAGCCCCTGCTCCAGGCCGATCGAGGGCCGCCAGCCGAGCGCGCTGAGGCGGCCGACGTCGAGCAGCTTGCGCGGCGTGCCGTCGGGCTTGCTGGCGTCGAAGGTGAAGCCGCCTTCGTAGCCGACGACCTTGGCGATCAGCTCAGCCAGGGCGCGGATGGTGATGTCCTCGCCGCAGCCGACGTTGACGTGGCCTTCGCCGCCATAGTGCTGCGCCAGGTGGATCACCGCGTCGGCGCAGTCGTCGACGTGCAGGAACTCGCGGCGCGGCTGGCCGCTGCCCCAGATCTCCACGGGGCCGTGGCCGGCCAGCTTGGCCTCGTGGATCTTGCGCAGCAGCGCCGGCACCACGTGCGAGGACAGCAGCTCGAAGTCGTCGCCCGGTCCATAGAGGTTGGTCGGCATGGCGGCGATGACGTCGAGGCCATGCTGCCGGCGATAGGCCTGGCCCAGCTTGATATCGGCGATCTTGGCCACCGCGTACCACTGGTTGGTGGTCTCCAGCGGGCCGCTGAGCAGCGCCTCCTCGACCATCGGCTGCGGCGCCAGGCGCGGATAGATGCAGGACGAGCCCAGCAGCACCAGGCGCTGCACGGCGCTGCGCCGCGCCGCTTCGATCACGTTGGCGCCGATCATCAGGTTGTCGTAGAGGAAATCCGCCGGATAGCTGGCGTTGGCCAGGATGCCGCCGACCGTGGCGGCGGCCAGGATCACCAGCTCGGGCCGGGCCGCGTCCATCCAGGCCTCGACCTCGACCTGGCGGCGCAGGTCGACGCGCTGGCGGCTGACGCTGAGCAGCTGGACGCCTTCGCGCTCCAGCCGGCGGCAGATCGCGGCGCCCACCATGCCGCGATGGCCGGCGACCCAGACGCGTCGCCCGGCCAGGCGGAAGGGCGTCGCCAGGCGATCATCCTCAGTCATGGCGGACAGATGGCGCCGCGTCCCGTAGCAGGGCGCGGTCGGCCGCCACCATCTCGGCGACCAGGTCGCGGAAGCTGGTGGTGGCGCTCCAGCCGAGCTTCACCTTGGCCTTGCCAGGGTCGCCCTGCAGAAAATCAACCTCGGTCGGGCGGAAGTAGCGCGGGTCGATCGCCACCAGCTCGCGGCCGCTGGTCGCATCGACGCCGCGTTCCGCCAGGCCCTGGCCGTGCCACTGCAGCGTCATGCCGGCTTCGGCGAAGGCCAGCTCCACGAACGCGCGCACCGAGTGCGCCTCGCCGGTGGCCAGGACGAAGTCGTCGCCCTCTGGCTGCTGCAGCATGCGCCACATGCCCTCGACATAGTCCCGGGCATGACCCCAGTCGCGTTTGGCATCGAGGTTGCCGAGGTAGAGGCAGTCCTGCCGGCCGGCGGCGATGGCGGCCACCGCGCGGGTGATCTTGCGGGTCACGAAGGTCTCACCGCGCCGCGGGCTCTCGTGATTGAACAGGATGCCGTTGGAGGCGTGGATGCCGTAGGCTTGGCGATAGTTCACCACGATCCAGTAGGCATAGAGCTTGGCGGCGGCGTAGGGGCTGCGCGGGTGGAACGGCGTGGTCTCGCTCTGCGGCGGCGGCGAGGAGCCATAGAGCTCGGAAGTCGAGGCCTGGTAGAAGCGGGTCTTGCCCTCCAGCTTCAGGATGCGGATTGCCTCCAGCAGGCGCAGCGTGCCGATGGCGTCGGCGTTGGCGGTGTACTCGGCGGTCTCGAAGGAGACCTGCACGTGGCTCTGGGCCGCCAGGTTGTAGATCTCGTCGGGCTGCGTCTCCTGCACGATGCGGATCAGGTTGGTGGCATCGGTCATGTCGCCGTAGTGCAGCACCAGGCGCCGGTCCTGCTCGTGCGGGTCCTGGTAGAGGTGGTCGATCCGCTCGGTGTTCAGCGAGGAGGCGCGGCGCTTCACGCCGTGCACCAGGTAGCCCTTGGCCAGCAGCAGCTCGGCCAGATAGGCGCCGTCCTGACCCGTTATGCCAGTGATCAAAGCAACGCGTCGTCTCACGAAAACCGCCCCTTCCCCCAGTCGCCTGTTGCCACGGCCCCCCGGACGCGGCGCGCGCGGAGGCTAGCGCAAGCCGGCGGCCAGGGAAATGCCACAGAGCCCGGCGGCGGCGCGGTTGTGCCGGCCGCGCCAGGGTGCTTCACTTGATCCTGTGGCGGGCGACCCCCTTGGGGGAGAGGGAGCAGACTGGCCATGGAAGAGCGGCGCAGCGAACCCACCCTGGGCCCACCCGGCGGCAAGCAGCCGGCGTCGGCGGCCGAGCCGCCGCCCTGGCAAGGCGAGGAGCGCGGCGGTCGCCTGTGGTGGTGGCTTCTGCTTTTGCTGATCCTCGCCGGCCTGGGCTGGTACCTCTGGGACAAGGGCTATGTGGAGCAGGCGCGCCAGGCCCTGTTCGGCGCTGAGGCACCGGCGACGCCGGCCAATGGCATCAGCACCGCCGACGCGCAGGAGCTCGAGGCGCTGCTGGCGGCGATGGACCTGGATCCTGGCCCGGCCGACGGCACACTGGACGCCAAGTCGGCCGCCGCCATCGCCAGCTTCCAGGAGATGGCCGGCTTGCCGGCTGACGGCAAGGCGACACCGGCCCTGCTGGCCGAGGTGCGCGCCGTGGCCCAGCAGCTCGGCATCGCCGTGAAGGTCGGCGGCTAGCGCGGACCGCGCCACCCAGGCGTAGACCCCACCCAGGCGTAAACCCCACCTAGGCGTAAACCCCACCTAGGCGTAAACCACCGCTGGCATGTCGAGCAGCAGGCCGGTCGCCGCCAGCGCGGCTTCGAGCGCGGTGAGGATGCGGTCGTGGTCGGTCGCCGTCATCGGCACCGAGAGGCAGCCCAGACCGCTCAGCGACAGCAGCACACCCTCGTTCAACAGCGCCAGGTAGAGCCAGGCCATGATCTCGCGCGGGACGGCGGCGGCGGCGCGATAACTGGTCACCGGTTCGGCACTGGCATGCAGCGCGAAGAGCGAGCCGACGGCGTTGATCCGCAGCGGCAGCGAGGCGCGGCGAAGCAGCGCGGCGATCCGCTTGGCCAGGGCCTCGCCGTCCTGGTTTAGGCGCTGCAGGCGTTCGGCCGTCAGGCATCGCAGGCTGGCAATGCCGGCCGCCAGCACCATGGGGCTGGCGTGGAAGGTGCCGCTCATGGTCACGCCAGCGGCCTCGCCGGGGATGAGAGGGCGCATGAACTTGGCCCGGCCGGCCACCGCGCCGATCGGAAAGCCGCCGCCGATGGTTTGGCCGAGCACCGTGAGATCGGGCGCCACGCCATAGCGTTCCTGCGCACCGCCTGTGGCCAGGCGGAAGGAGATCACCTCGTCGAACACCAGCACGATGCCGTGCTGGTCGGCGAGGCTGCGCAGCAGCTCCAGGTAGCCGGGCTGCGGTGCGATCATTCCGGCGACACCGAGCACCGGCTCGACGATGATCGCCGCCAGGCGGGTGGCGTGCTTGTCCACCAGCTGCCGGGTCGCCGCCTCGTCGTTGAAGGGCAGCACCAGCACGCCGGCAGCCACGCCGGGGGTGACGCCGGGGGCGCTGACCGACCGCGGCCCCGTCGGCAGCCCGGCTTTGCCGGGCGGTGCCACACTGACCATGGCGTAGTCGCTGAGACCTAGATAGCCGCCCTCCATCTTGGCGATCAGCGGCCGGTCCGTGACGACGCGGGCCAAGCGCAGCGCCATCATCGCCGCCTCGCTGCCCGAGGCGGTGAAGCGGACCTGCTCGGCCGCCGGCAGCCGCTCGACCAGCAACCCGGCCATCTCGGCCTCGGCCGGGCTGGTGCCGCCCCAGGCGGTGCCCAGCGACAGCTGCCGGCTCACCGCCTGCATCACCTCGGGCACGCAGTTGCCGAGGATCATCGAGGTGTAGTTGCCGTTGCAATCGAGATAGTCGTTGCCGTCCAGGTCGGTCAGCTGGGCGCCCTGCCCGCTGGCGAAGAACAGCGGGTGCGGCCGGTGATAGAGGACGTTGCGGTTGACGCCGCCGGGCAGCAGCGCCTCCGCCTTGGCGTGGGCCGCCGCCGAGCGCGGCGTACGCTCCCGGTAGCGCCGCAGAATCGCCATCTGGCGGTCGGGCGAGCAGGCACGGGCGAAGATAGTGGCTGGCTTCATGACACCCTCCCGAAGGGCTGGCCGAGACTGGGCAGGGTGCGATCAGTCACTCTTGCCAGGCTCGCTCCGGCGATCTGGGACGCAGACATACCTGATCCGGAGCGCAATCATCCTGGCTGAGCATCGCCATGACGGTCGCTGCTTTGCAAGCCTAGCGATTGGGGCGGCTGAGGCTCTTGGCACCGTGGCCTTTCGGCGCGAACGGCCAGAGCCAGTGCGCAAATCTACGCCCTGCGCTTACCGGCGTAATAAGTAGTGACTCAACCCCGCAGCCGCACTGACGCAGCCGGCCGCGCCGCCTATCGGGTTGGCAGCGCCGCCTAGAGCTTCACCACGAGCTCGCGCGGGAAGGCGCAGAGCGTCTCGGCACCCCGCTCGGTGACGCGGAAGGTCTCGCTGATCTCAATGCCCCAATCCTCCATCCAGATGCCGGGGATCAGGTGCAGCGTCATGTCGGGCCGCAGCTCGGTCCGATCACCGGGACGCAGGCTCATGGTGTGCTCGCCCCAGTCCGGCGGATAGTTCAGCCCGGTCGAGTAGCCGATGCGCGATTCCTTGACGATGCCACTCTTGGCAATGGCACGGCGCCAGGCGGCCTCCACCGCCTCGCAGGTGACCCCCGGGCGGACCGCGTCGAGCGCGGCCTGCAGGCCTTCGAGCACTACCGCCGTGGTGTCGGTCATCACCTGCGGCGGCTTGCCGAGAAACAGTGTGCGCGCCATGGGGCAGTGATAGCGGTGGCGCGCCGCCGCCAACTCCAGGATCGTCGCCTCGCCCTCCCTGAAGGGCGCGTCGCTCCAGGTCAGATGCGGCGTCGAGGTGCCGCGCCCGGTCGGCAGCATCGGCACGAAGGCCGTGTAGTCGCCGCCGAAGTCCGCCGTTCCGGTGATTTGCGCCTGATAGATCGCCGCGGCGGCGTCGCACTGCCGCACCCCGGGCGACACGGCGTCGAGCGCAACCCGCATCACCCGCTCCATGATGGTGGCGGCCTGGCGCATCACCGCGATTTCAGCTGCCGACTTCACCGCGCGCACCCAGTTGACCAGCAGATTGGCGTCGCTGAAGCGCGCGTTGGGCAAGTGCCGGCGCAACCGTTCGTCGGCGGTCGGCGAGAAGTAGAAGGTGTCCAGTTCAAGACCGGTGCGCAGGCTGCCAAGCCCGCGCTCGATCAGCACCTGCGCCACATAGTCCATCGGGTGGCGCTCCAGCGACTGCACGTAGCGGTCGGGATAGCCGACGATGGAATCGGGCGACAGGAAGGTGGTCTCGCGCGCGCCGGCGGCGTCCATGCCGCGGACGATGCAGAGCGGCTCGTCCAGGCCCGCGGCAATGGCCACGACCTGCGGCGTGTAGAAGGACCAGGCGTTATAGCCGGTCAGGTAATTCATGTTGGCAGGGTCGACCACCAACAGCAGGTCGAGGCCGGCCTTGGCCATGGCCTGCCGGGTGCGGGCGATGCGGCCCTCGTACTCGGCGCGCTCAAAGGGCAGCGGCATGGTAATCCTCCGGCTGGGTCAGGGCAGTGGCCATGCTGCCATCGTAGGCACGCGCGGCCAGGATCATGTAGGTGCGGGCGGCCAGCAGGGTCTCGGCAAGCGAGACATACTCGTCCGGCCTGTGCGCCTGCTTGACGATCGAGCCGGGGCCGAACAGTACGGTCGGGATGCCGGCATCGCGCATCAGATAACCGCCGTCGCTGGCGGCGCTCCAGCCGCCGGTCGGCCGCGCTGGTGCGCCGGCGTCCTGTGCCGCCGCCGCTAGCGCGGCGACCAGCGGGTGGCGCTCGGACACCTCGGATGCCGGTAGCTCCATGCGCAGGTGCGCGCGGTGCGAGCAGCCCTCCGGCGGCGTGGCATGACGCAGCAGCGCGGCCTCGAATTCGGCCAGCGCGGTGGCGCCGCTTTCGCCCGGCAGCAGGCGGCGATCGACCCAGAGCGTGCAGCGATCAGGCACGGCAGAAACCGTCATGCCGCCACTGATCTGGCCGACGCTGAGGGTCGGTCGGCCGAGCAGCCCGTGGCGCTTGTCCTGCAGTTCGGCGAGATGCCGCTGCGCCGCGCGCACCGCCTCGGCGGCGCCATAGATCGCATTAGCACCGAGTTCCGGCGAGCCGGCGTGCGCGGCACGGCCGGTGACCTCCACTTCAAAGTAGCAGTTGCCCTTGCAGGCGCGGATCGGCTGCAACTCGGTCGGCTCGCCAATGACCGCCCAGTCGGCCGCTAGGCCTGCGCGGATCGCCGCCTGGGTGCCAAGGCCGCTGACCTCTTCGTCGACGCAGGCGGCGAAGATCACCCGGCCGCGTGGCCGCGCGCCGCTGGCCCGCAGCCCGGCCATGGCCAGCGCCATGCCGGCCAGGCCCGCCTTCATGTCGCAGCTGCCGCGGCCATAGAGCCGCCCGTCGGCGATCTCGGCGCCGAAGGGATCGTGCTGCCAGCCCTCGCCGACCGGTACGGTGTCGCTGTGGCCGGTCAGCAGCAGGGTCGGCCCCTCGTCATTGCCGACCTGGCACACCAGGTTGGGTCGGCCGGGCGCGGCTGCTTCCAGGGTCACCTGCAGGCCCTGGCTGTCCAGGTAGTCGGCCAGGCACTCGACAGCCGGCGCCTCTTCGCCGCTGACGCTGGGCGCGCGCACCAGGCGGGCCAGCAGCGCGATCAGGTCCGCATCCCGCAGCCCGGCCAGCAGGCGCCGCTCCAGGTCGCCCATCATGCCCGTGCCCCCACTTTGCCTTGCTGCAGCAGGCCGGTCGCCACCAGGGCGGCCTCCATCGCGGTCAGGAAACGTTCGTGATCGGTCGTGCTCATCGCCAGGGACAGGCAGCCCATGCCGCGCGGCGACAGCAGCACGCCTTCATTCAGCAATGCCAAGTAGAGCCATGCCAAGCCGTCACGCGGCGCCGCCGCGGCGGCGCGGTAGCTAGTCACCGGCTCGGCGCAGGTATGCAGCGCCAGCAGCGAGCCAACTGCGTTGATCGATAGCGGCAGCGCGGCGCGGCGCAGCAACGCGGCGACGCGCAGGGCCAGCGCCTCGGCCGCCCGGTTTAGCCGATCCAGGCGCTTGGGCGTCACCAGCTCCAGTGTAGCGATGCCGGCGGCCAGGGCCACGGGATTGGCGTGAAAGGTGCCGCTCAGCGACACGCTGTCGAGCTCCGCTGGATCGAAGCGTCGCATCAAGACCTCGCTGCCGGCCACCGCGCCGATCGGATAGCCGCCACCGATAATCTTGCCAAGGACGGTGAGGTCGGGCGCCACGCCGAACCGCTGCTGCGCCCCGCCGGACGAGAGCCGGAAGGAGATCACCTCGTCGAAGATCAACAGGATGCCATGCCGGCTGGCGAGGTCGCGCAGCAGTTCCAGATAGCCAGGCTGCGGGGCGATGATGCCGCCGACGCCCAGCACCGGCTCGACGATGATCGCCGCCAGGCGCGTGGCGTGGCGCTGAATGAGGTCCGCGGTCGCCGCGGCGTCGTTGAACGGCAGCACCAGCACGCCGGCGGCCACGCCCGGCGTCACGCCGGGGGCGCTGACCGCCTGCGGCTCCTGTGCCCGCCCGGCATCTGGCGGCGGCGCCACACTGATCATGGCGTAGTCGCTGAGCCCGTGGTAGCCGCCCTCCATCTTGGCGATCAGCGGCCGCCCGGTGGTGGCGCGCGCCAGGCGCAGCGCCATCATTGCCGCCTCGCTGCCCGATGCCGTGAAGCGCACCTGCTCGGCCGTGGGCAGGCGGCGCACCAGCAGGCGCGCCAGCTCCGCCTCGGCAGCGCTGGCGCCGGCCCAAGCGGTGCCCAGTGCCACCTGTCGCGTCACCGCATCCATCACCTCGGGCACGCAGTTGCCGAGGATCATCGAGGTGTAGTTGCCGTTGCAGTCGAGATACTCGTTGCCGTCGAGATCGGTGAGCCAGGCGCCCTTGGCACAGGCGAAGAACAAGGGGTGCGGCCGGTGGTAGACGATATTGCGGTTGATGCCGCCGGGCAGTACCTGCCGCGCCTTGGCGTGGGCCGCCGCCGACAGCCGCGTGCGTTTGCGATAGCGCTCCACGATCTGCGCCTGACGCTCGGGCGGGCAGGCGTTGGCAAGGGCAGACTTCATGTCACGCTCCTGGGGCTGACGATCGACAGGCGGTCATAGGCGACCCGCAGGCGTCGGACGCCGCAGTCGATCGCCGCGGGTGTCGGGTGGGCGAAGCAGAGGCGCAGTTCGCGGCGCCCTTCGCCGGCGGCGCGAAAGGCGCTGCCAGGGATGAAGGCCACGCCTTCCTCCAGCGCGATCTCGAACAGCCGCTCGCTGTCGGCGCCGGCCGGCAGTGTCAGCCACAGGAAGAAGCCGCCCGCCGGCTCGGTCCACTTCACGCCGGCTAGGTCGCCGAAGTGGCGCCGCAGGGCGCGCAGCATCGCATCGCGCCGCTGGCGATATGCGTCCCGCAACCGCCCCAGGTGCGGCGCCATCAATCCCTGCTGCAGGAAGCCGGCGACCAGGCGCTGGCCCAGCAGGTTGCTGCAGGTGTCGAGGCCCTGCTTGGCCGCCACCATGCGGGCGATCACCGGCGCCGGCGCCTGGACCCAGCCGACGCGCAGGCCGGGCGCCAGGATCTTCGAGAAGGTATGCACCGCGACGACGCGGCGATGCTGACGATCCAGCGACCAGAGGCTGGACGGCGGCGGCCCGGCGAAGCCGAGCTGGCCATAGGGATCGTCCTCCAGCAGCAGGGCATCCCAGCGCTCGGCCAGGGCGAACAGCGCCTGCCGGCGCGCCAGCGACAGGGTCGAGCCATGGGGATTCTGGAAGGTCGGCACGACGTAGATCAGCCGGGGCGGCACGCCGCCGGCGGCAGCCACCAGCCCGGGCAGCGCTTCCACCACCATGCCGTCTTCGTCCAACGGACAGCGCAGGATGCGGCCCTCGTAGCCGCCGATGATGGCGATGGCGTTGCTATAGGTCGGCGTCTCCGCCACGACGAGATCGCCTGCCCCGACGAAGAGCTTGCAGGCCAGATCCAGCCCCTGGGTGCCGCCCGCGGTGACTAGCAACTCAGCGTCGGCCACGGCCTCGCCACGCGCGGCCAGATCGGACAGCAGCGCGGTACGCAGCGCCGCCTCGCCCTCGGTCGGGCCATAGCTCAGCGCTCCGGCGCCGTCGGCGGCGAAGAGCGACTCAGCCAGCGCGGCCAGCGCCGCCGTCGGCAGCGCCTCGGCCGCCGGCGCGCCGATGGCAAAGGGCACCACGTCGCGGGTCTGGCGCTGCAACAGGCCGATGGAGCGGTCGATGGGCGAGCCGGTGATGCCTGCCACCCGCGCCGCGTAGTGCGCCAGCGAGGGGTCCGCACCGGCCCGGCTCGCCGGTTCGCTGCTCACGATGGCGCTCGTCACCCTGGTTCCTCCGCGCATTCTATTGTCGATCTGGCTTTGGCATTCTTTTTGGTATACCATCTTGTAGAAAATCGAGGGTGCCCGTCAAGAGTTTCTCGGTGGATGCCATGTTGGGGGCAGGAGCCTTGGCCTTGCTGAGCAGAACAGATGCCCGACCGGACCGGCAGCAGCGGCGTTGCCAGCTGGGGCTGCTCGCGCTGGCCAGCGACCACGCCATCGAGGAGGAGCTGCGGCTTTTCCTGCCGTCCGCCCGCGCCGCGCTCTACACCACCCGCATGCCCAGCGCCGACCTTTATGACGCCGCTACGCTGGGCGCTACCGGCACCGCGCTGGAGGCCGCCGCGGCGTTGCTGGTGCCGGCCAGCCAGCTTGATGTGCTGGCCTTCGGCTGCACCTCGGCGGCCATCCTGATCGGCGAGGCGGGCTTGCGCGCGCGACTGGCGCGGGCCAGGCCCGGGGCCCAGGCGACCACGCCGATCACCGCGGCGTTAGCCGGCCTGCGGGCGTTGGGCGCCCGCCGCCTGGCGCTGCTGACGCCCTATATCGCACCGGTGCACGACAGCGTCGCCCACTACCTCGAGCAGCAGGGGCTGACGCTGGTCGACCAGCGCGGCCTGGGGCTGCAGCGCGACGCGGCCATCAGCGCGCTGCCGGCGGACGACCTGGTGGCGGCCGTGCTGGGCATGCGGCGGCGCGGCGCCGACGCGGTCTTCCTCAGCTGCACAGCGCTGCGCACCGCGACGCTGCTGGAGCCGCTGGAAGCACGGCTGGGTCTGCCGGTGGTCAGTAGCAACCAGGCGCTCGCCTGGCACGCCCTGCGCCTGGCCGGCGATCACGCCCGCGTGGCGCGCCGCGGCCTGCTGCTGCGGCGCGGCGACATGCAGCCGGTGGACCTGCCGATCCGGTGACCAGGCCTATCCGGTAACCAGCGACGGCCGCGCGCGCAGCACGCGCAGCACGTTGTCGCGCGAGCGCCGCAGATGCTCGCGCGAGACCGCCAGCAGCCGCGCCTCGTCGCGTACCAGGAAGGCCGCGATGATCTGGCCATGCTCGCGGCGCGTCACCGCGGCCTCGTCGGCATAGAGCGCGTCGATCCAGATGAAGAGCTGCAGGCGGTCGTAGAGCCGCAGCAGCATCTCCACCAGCAGGTCGTTGCGCGCGGCGCGCACGATGATCTCGTGCACCTGCTGGCTGTCGCGCAGCTCGGCCTCGCTCTGCACCGGATCCTGGTCGTAGGCCGCGAGCCGCGGCGCCAGCTCAGCCATGACCCGATGGTCGTCCGCGTCGGCCCGGCGCACGGCGAGCTGGATGGCGTGCGCTTCGAGGAGCTCGCGCAACTCGTAGAAATCCTCGACCTGCTTGGCATCGACCGCCTGGACATAGTGACCGCGCTGCGGCCGCGCCTCGACCAGGCCCTCTTGCACCAGGCGTGACAGCGCCTCGCGGATCGGCGTGCGGCTGACGTTCAGCTGGGCGCCCAGGTCACGTTCAACCAACTTCTGGCCGGGCTTCACCCGCCCCGCCAGGATCATGGCCTTGAGGTCGTCATAGGCCCGGGACTTGAGCGGCGCCGTGGTCATGGCGACTAGCGTTACCGGGCGTCCCTGCCCGATGCAAGACGTGGGCCGGTCAGCCCAGCAGCGGTGCCGCCGCGCTCCACCAGCCTGGATGGCGCGTGGCCAGGGCACATCCGGCCGCCGCGGCGGCGGCCAGATCGCCGAACAGCGCGAAGCAGGTGGCGCCGGAGCCCGACATGCCACTGGCCAACGGCGCCAGGTCGGCCAGCGCCGCGAGGATCGCGCCGACTGCCGGCACCAACGAGATGGCGGCGGCCGTCAGGTCGTTGCCGCCGGCCGCGATGAAGCGGCCGAGCGCCGCGGCGTCGGCGAAGCCCGCTGGCCAGTCGAGCGGCGGCGAGAAGTCGCCCTGGCGGGCGGCGAAGACCGGCGGTGTCGGCAACGGCACGCGCGGATTGACCAGCAGCAGCGCGGCGGGCGGCAGCTCCGCCAGCGGCGTCACCCGCTCGCCGATGCCGGCGACGCGGCAGGGACGCCCGGCCAGGCAGACCGGCACGTCGGCGCCCAACGCCAGCGCCAGGCGCGCCAGCTCGCGGCTCGCCGGGTCGAGGCCCCAGAGCGCGGCGAGACCGGAGAGCACGGCGGCGGCGTCGGCTGAGCCACCGCCGATGCCGGCGGCCACCGGCAGGTTTTTCTCCAGATGGACCGCGAGGTTGGGCGACTGGTCGAACAGCTGCGCGGCGCGCTTCAAGGCGGCCAGCGCCAGGTTGCCGCCGCCACCGGCCAGCGCCGCGGCGAAGGGGCCGGTCACGGTCAGGCCCGGCGCCTTGGCCGGCGTCAAGGTCAGGCGGTCGCCGACGCCGGCGAAGACCACCAGGCTGTCGAGCTCGTGATAGCCGGCGAGCGGCTGCCCCGGCGGCCGGCGGCCGGTGACGCGCAGCGTTAGATTGACCTTGGCCGGCGCCAGGCGTTCGACCGCCGCGCGCCGCCCAATGGCCCCGCGACCAGCCGTCATCGCAGCCTCAAAGACCGTCGCCGGTGAGGCCGGCGTCCAACTTGCTGCGCACCCTGGCCTCGTCCAGATCCTCGGCCGGCGCGAAGGACAGCGCGCGGTTCCACTGCACGCGCGCCTCGCGCTTGCGGCCGACCTGCCAATAGGCGTCGCCCAGGTGATCGTTGATCACCGCCTCGGCCGGTTCCAGCACCACGGCGCGCTCCAGGTAGTCGACGGCACCCTGGTAATCCTTCTGGCGATACAGCAGCCAGCCCAGCGAATCGATGATGAAGCCGTCCTGCGGCCGCAGCTCGACCGCCCGGATCAGCATCGCCTTGGCGCGGTCGAAATTGATCTTCTGCTCGGTCCAGGAATAGGCCAAGTAGTTCATCACCTGCGGCTGCTCGGGTTCCAGGTCCAGCGCCTTGAGGAAATCGGCCTCGGCTTGGTCCCAGTGGCCCAGCCGCTCATTGGCGATGCCGCGGTAATAGAACAGCGTCCAGTGCCGCCGCAGCGGCGTGCCGACCCGCTCCAGCGCGCGATCGTAGGCCGCCACTGCCTCGCCGAAGCGCTGCTGTGCGCGCAGGATATTGCCTTCGAGGAACAGCGGCTCGAACTCGGTCGGCTGCGCCGCCGCCAGCGTCTCGTAGGTCGCCACCGCCTCGTCGACCCGGTCCAGCTTATAGTAGACCTCGGCCAGGCTGAGACCGGCGCTCCAGACATGCAACGAGTCCGGCGTCACCGCCTGGTAGGCGGCGATGGCCTCGGCCTGGCGACCCTGGCGCTGCAGGATCTCGCCCAGCAGCATGCTGGCGCCGTCGAAGCCGGGCTTCAGTTCGAGCGCCAGGTTCACCTGGATCAACGCCGGATCGAGCACCGATTCCTGCGCCAGGATCGAGGAGATCTGGAACAGCACCTCGGCCAGGCCACCGACCGCGTCGCTGACGATGGGTTGCGGCGTGGTGCCAGACTTGGCCTCGAGCAGCGCCGCCTCGATGACACCCAAGCCCGGGCCGACGGCGAGGAAATCCTGATAGAGCTTCACCGCCGCGGCCTGCTCGCCGCTGCGCAACAGGAAGTTCCCGACCAGCAGGGTGAGGCGCAGCGAGCGCTTGTCCGGCGAGACCGCGAGCGCCTGCTCGTAAGCCGCACGGGCTGCCACGTTGTCGCCCGAGACGTCGGCCATCAGCGCGGTGTGCAGGCGCAGCAGCACCTCGACACCCGGCTGCCGCGCCAGCGGCTGCAGCGCATCCTCGGCCGCCGCCAGGCCCTTGTCCGGCAGGGTCGCCCAGCCGGCCACCATCGCCCGCAGCGCGCCGGCCAGGCCGTCGCTCGACAGCCCGGCGGTAGCGGCGCGCACCTCTTGCCAATCGCCGGCCAGGGCAGCGCCCGTCGCCAGCACCAGCAGGGCCGCGCCATCCTGCGGATTGGCCGCCAGCGCGCCCGGCGCCAGGCGCCGCGCATCCGCCATCAGCCCGCCAGCGGCGCAGGTGGTGAAGGTCAGGCTGAGCAGCTCCTGATTTTCCGGGTCGGCCGCCTGGACCTGCAGCAGGAAGCGCGCCGCCGTGGTCAGGTCTTGGCGGACGCCGGCGATCTGTCCGGCGAGATAGGCCCCCAGGACCGAATCGCCCGGCGCTTCGGCCAGCACCACGGCCTCGCCGGTGGTGGGGTCATGCAGCAGCGCGGCCTGGGCGAACGACGGAAACGACAGCGCACCGACAAGGGTGGCGGCAAGGCAGGTCTTCAAATGGGGCACGTTGGGCAAACCCTTCACATGTTCGGATAGTTTGGACCCCCGCCGCCCTCAGGTACCACCCAGTTGATGTTCTGCGCCGGATCCTTGATGTCGCAGGTCTTGCAGTGCACGCAGTTCTGCGCGTTGATCTGGAAGCGCGGATTCTGCCCATCGGCATCGCGCACCACCTCGTAGACACCGGCCGGGCAATAGCGCTGCGCCGGCTCGTCATAGAGCGGCAGGTTCTGCTGGATCGGGATCGAGGGGTCCTTCAGCTTCAGGTGGACCGGCTGGTCCTCCTCGTGGTTGGTACCCGAGAGGAAGACCGAGGAATGCTTGTCGAAGCTGACTACACCGTCCGGCTTGGGATAGTCGATCTTCGGCATCGTCGCAGCCGGCTTCAAGGTTTCGTGATCGGCGTGCTTGTGGTGGAAGGTCCAGGGCGCCTTGCCCTTGAGGATCTTCAGGTCGAAGCCACCGACCAGCATGCCGAGCTTCATGCCGAACTTGGCCGCCGCGGGCCGCATGTTGCGCGCGCGGTAAAGCTCCTCGTGCACCCAGGAATTCTTGACGGCGGTGGGATAGGCCTCCAGCAGGCCGGCCTTGTTGTCGTCTTTCGCCAGCGCCGCCACCGCCGCCTCGGCCGCCAGCATGCCGGTCTTCATCGCCGTGTGGCTGCCCTTGATCTTCGGCACGTTGAGGAAGCCGGCGGAGCAGCCGATCAAGGCGCCGCCCGGGAAGATCAGCTTGGGGATCGACTGCAGCCCGCCCTCGTTCAGCGCGCGGGCGCCATAGGCGATGCGCTTGCCGCCCTCGAACATCGGCCGGATCTTCGGGTGCTGCTTGAAGCGCTGGAACTCGTCGAAGGGCGACAGGTGCGGGTTCTGGTAGTCCAGGCCAATGACGTAGCCGACATAGGCCTGATGATCGTTCAGGTGATAGATGAAGGAACCGCCCCAGGTCTTGTTGTCCATTGGCCAGCCGGCGGTGTGCACCACCAGGCCTTCCTGGTGCTTGGCCGGGTCGAGCTGCCACAGCTCCTTGATGCCGATGCCATAGGTCTGCGGATCGACGCCCTGGCGCAGGCCGAAGCGCGCCATAAGCTGCTTCGACAGGCTGCCGCGACAGCCCTCGGCGAAGAAGGTGTACTTGGCGCGCAGCTCCATGCCCGGCGTGTAGCGCTCGGTCTTCTCGCCGTCCTTACCGATGCCCATGTCGCCGGTGGCGATGCCGGTGACCCGTCCGTTGGCGTCGAACAGCACCTCGGCGGCGGCGAAGCCGGGATAGATCTCCACCCCCAGCGCCTCGGCCTGGCCGGCCAGCCAGCGGCAGAGCAGCCCCAGCGAGATGATGTAGTTGCCGTGATTGTGGGTCTGCGGCGGCAGCAGCCAGATCGGCACGTTCATGCCGCCGGTCTTGGTCAGGAACAGGAACTTCTCGTCCTTCACCGGCACGGTGACCGGCGCTTCCTTGTCCTTCCAGTCGGGGATCAGCTCGTTCAGCGCGCGCGGCTCCAGCACCGCGCCGGACAGGATGTGGGCGCCGACCTCGCTGCCCTTCTCGACGACGCAGACCGAGACCTCCTGCCCCGCCTCGGCGGCGACCTGCTTGGCACGGATCGCGGCCGCCAGGCCGGCCGGGCCGGCGCCAACGATCACCAGGTCGTATTCCATGAACTCGCGTTCCATCCGGCTCTCTCCTGGCTAGGGCGCTGGCGCTGTCGGTTCCTGATTGCGGCGCCACCATAGTAAAGCCGGCGCCCCAGGTCCAAGGGCCAACACGGGAACGACCTTCGCTGCGCCGCCCGCGCCCTCGACAGGGCACGGCGCCGCCGGCTAGGGCGTGATCGCCAGCTGATGGGCCGCCAGCCAGTCGAGCGCTGGCTGGAACTGCTGTTCCGCCGCCAGACGGATCCATGCCAGCCCCTTCTCGCGGTTGGCCATGATGCCCTGGCCGGTCAGATAGGCCAGGCCCAGGCTGAACTGGCTGGGTGGGAAGCCGTGTTCCGCCGCCAGCAGGTACCAGCGCATCGCCTGGCCCAGGTCGCGCGGCACCACCTGGCCCTCGGCATAGAGCGCGCCGATGTTGTGCAGCGCCGCCAGATAGCCGCCCTCAGCCGCCAGGCGATACTGCTCCAGGCCGGCCATGCCCTCGCCCGCCTTGATCAGCGCCCGCCCCAGCTGAAAGGCCAAGCGCGGCGTGTCGGGCGCCGCCGCCAGGGCAGCCCGACAGGCGGCCACGGCAGCCGGCGCGTCGAGCGCCGCGAAGGCGACGCCGGGCGCGATGCGGGCAGGGTCGTAGGGGCTGGCGGCGAGCCGGTCGCAGTCGGTCGCCTCCCCCGCCCAGGCAGACGACAGCAGACTGCTGCATACGATGGCGAACAACGCGACTCGCCCGCGACGGGCGTGCATGCCGAGAGATTAGTCGCGTGCTAAAGTCGCGCAATGCGAAACACGACGGATCGCGCCGAGGCGCTGGCTTGGCTGGCCTGGCAGGTCGAGATGGGGGCGGACGAGGCGCTGGCCGCGACGCCGCGCGATCGCCTGACCCCTGTCGCCCGCCCGGCCGTGCCGCCGCCGGCGCGCGCCACGGCCAGCGCGACCACGGCCAGCGCGCCCGCCGCCAGCGCACCGACGGCCGGCGGCCTGCGCGAGGCACCGCCGGTCTGGCAGCCGGAGGCGACGCGCCTGGTCAGCAACGACGAGGCGCTGGCCTCGGCCCGCAGCTTGGCCAGCGCGGCGCGGACGCTGGAGGAGCTGCAGGCAGCGCTCGGCCGCTTCGAGGGCTGCGACCTGAAGAAGACCGCGACCAACCTGGTCTTCGCCGACGGCAATCCGGCCAGCCGGGTGATGCTGATCGGCGAGGCGCCCGGCGCTGATGAGGACCGCCAGGGCAAGCCCTTCGTCGGTGTCTCCGGCCAGCTGCTCGACCGCATGCTGGGCGCCATCGGCCTGGACCGCGACAACGTCTACATCACCAACATCCTGTTCTGGCGGCCACCCGGCAATCGCACGCCGACCCCGGCGGAGGTCGCCGCCTGCCTGCCCTTCGTCGAGCGCCATATCGCGTTGGTGGAGCCGACGCACCTGCTGCTGCTGGGGGCGCTGGCCTCGAAGACCCTGGTGGCCTCCAACGAGGGCATCCTGAAGCTGCGCGGCCGCTGGTTCGATCTGCAGCCCCTGGGCAGCGCCGTGCCGGTGCCGGCGCTGGCGACCCTGCATCCGGCCTATCTGCTGCGCCAACCGGCGCAGAAGCGCTTTGCCTGGCGCGACCTGTTGAGCTTCCGCGCGGCCTTGGACCAGCGGACCTGACGCGTGCGTTTCTTCCGCCGCCGGCCCCGCCACCCTGTGCTGCTGCTCTGCTTCGCGGTGGACGACGACTTCCTGTCGCATGTGCTGCTGCCCGAGGCGCCGCGCCTGCGGCTGCAGCCGCCGGCGCACCCGGTGCAGGTGCTGGCCGCGCTGCCGCGCGGCTGCCGCCTGGTGCTGCCGGCGCTGAACCTGACCGAGCCCTGGCGGGTGCTGCCCGCGGTGACCGAACTGCGCGCGGCCCTGGAGCAGCGCGGCATCCGGTTGCTCAACGCGTGGGTCGAGGACCAGGGCAAGCACCATCTGCAGGCGCGTCTGCGGCGGCTTGGCCTGCCCAGCGCCGAGGCCACCGCCGACGGCGATCCCGACGAGCCGCTGCTGGTGAAGTCCGAGCTGAACAGCGGCGCCCTGGTGGAGCGCCGCCTGTCACCGGCGCAGCGGGCAGCCCTGGGGCTGGCGCCAGTGGCGGAGCGGGTGCCGACGCGCGACGCCTACCCGCAGCTGCCGCGCCGACAGATCCCGCCGGACTGGTTCGCCGACCCGGCGCTGATGATCGAGCGTTTCGTCCAGCGCCAGGACCGCCTGTGTTTCCGGCTGTTCCAGGCCGGCCGCCACGGCTTCCTGATCAGCCGCCGCTCCGAGCGGCCGGTGGCGCGCACAGCCAATGCCGAAATGGCGGCGACCTATCCCCTCACGTCGGGGCCGACCGGCTGGCAGACCACGGTCGCCATGCCCGCCTATCTGCCAGCGCTGCTGGCCGCCGCTTGGCAGGTGACACAGGACAGCGGGCTTGATGTCGGCGCGCTCGACATCGTGGTGAGTGACGCGGGGCTACCCTACGTGGTCGACCTCAACGTCACGCCGTTTCACGGAATACTTCGCCAGGAGCAGGCGATGAACCAGCATCTGCGGGCCGGTCTGGACGTCGATTGATAAGGCGCACCAAGCGCTTGGCGCAGTTTGCTTGCCCCCGGTAGGGTCTTTCGCTACCGTCCGCACCGGTTGTCCAACACTGGGAAGGGGTCGGGCATGGGGGGTACAATTGTTCGCCCGCGACGCGGCTCCGCCTTGACGCGCCGGCAGCTGCTGCTGGGCGGCCTGGGCGCACTGCCGCTGGCGCTCACCCTGCGCGTGCTGCCGGCCAGTGCCGATCAGCTGGCGCTGGACCCCCAGGGCCTGCCGCTTATCCTGGGCGAGGCCGACAGCCAGTTCTACCGCGAGATCTTCGCCCTGCAGGAGGCCGCCAGCTTTGGCAAGGCCGACAAGCTGATCGCCCTGGTCGACAACCGCTGCCTGCTTGGCCATGTGCTGGCGCAGCGCTACCTGCATCCGACCGGCTACAGCTCGAAATTCGCCGAACTCAAGGGCTGGCTGAAAGAGTACGCCGCGCTGCCCGAGGCCGAGCGCATCTACGAACTGGCGCAGAAGAAGAAGAAGGGCTCGAAGGGCGAGCTGCAGGCGCCGATCATCAGCAAGGCCAGCCTCTCCGGGCCCGGCTATGCCTCGATCCGCCCCTATGTCTCGCCGCTGCAGCGCAGCGCCGCGACCAAGTCGCGGGTGGCCGACCTGAAGGGCCAAATCAAGCGCCTGGCGAAGGACGACAAGCTGACCAAGGCGGTGGCCCTGATCGAGAGCAATGAGGTGCAGCGGCTGTTCGATCCGGTGGAGATCGACCAGTCTTATGCCCTGGTCGCCCAGGTCCACTTCTACGCCGGCGCCGAGGACAAGGCGCTGGAGCTGGCCGGGCCGGCCGGCGACCGCAGCGGCGCCGATGTGCCGCTGGCCAACTGGATCGCCGGCCTGTCGGCCTGGCGGCTGGAGGACTTCGGCCGCGCCGCGCACCATTTCGAGCGCGTGGCGCTGAGTGATCGGGTGAACGGCTGGCTGGCGGCGGGCGGTGCCTACTGGGCGGCGCGCGCGCACCTGCGCCGGCGCGACCCGGCGGAGATGAGCTACTGGCTCTCACTGGCCGCCGAGTATCCGCGCACCTTCTATGGCCTGCTGGCGCGCGAGGCGCTGGGGCTGAAGACCGAGTTCGACTTCCGCAGCTTCCAGCTGACCGAGAGCGGCGTGCGCCAGCTCGCCGTCTCGCCCGCCGGCTCACGCGCCGTGGCGCTGCTGCAGGTCGGGCAGAACGACCTGGCCGAGCAGGAGCTGCTGCTGCTGGAATCCTGGGATTCCGGCGACATCGCCGAGGTGCTGCTGGCCATTGCCGACCAGGGTCACCTGGCGCGCTTCGCCTTCAAGCTGGCCAATCGCCTGGCCGACAGCGACGGCAACAACCGCAGCGGCAAGCCACTGCTGGCGGCGCTCTATCCGGTGCCGCACTGGCAGCCCGAGGGCGGCTATATCGTCGACCGCGCCCTGGTCTTCGCCCTGATCCGCCAGGAATCGGCCTTCAACCCCGACGCCAAGAGCTATGCCGGCGCCCGCGGCCTGATGCAGATCATGCCGCGCACCGCCAGCTACGTGGCCGGCGACTCCTCGCTCAAGGGCTCCGGCAAGGACGCGCTCTACGATCCGCAGCTCAACCTGCGGCTCGGCCAGGAGTACTTGCTGCACCTGATGTCGCTGAACGACGTCGGCGACAACCTGTTCCGCCTGGCGGCGGCCTACAACGGCGGGCCGGGCAACGTGATCAAGTGGCAGCGCGAGACCAAGTTCGCCGGCGACCCGCTGCTGTTCATCGAATCGATCCCCATCGCCGAGACCCGCGACTATGTCGAGCGGGTGCTGGCCAACCTGTGGATCTACCAGGCGCGGCTGCAGCAAGACACTCCGTCGCTGGCGGAAATCGCCAACGGCGACTGGCCCCGCTACCATCCCATGGATGCCCGCCAGGCCAAGGTCGTCAACTAGCGGCGGGCTCCAGAAGGGGCCAAGCCATGCCACTCGACGAAAGCCGGCGCTTCCTGCCGGTCAACATCGCCGTCCTTACCGTCTCCGATAGCCGCGACCTGGCGAGCGACCGCTCCGGCCAGGCACTGGTGGAGATGATCGAGCGCGACGGCCACCGCGTCGCCGCGCGCCAGATCGTCAAGGACGAGGTGCCGGCCATCGAAGCCCTGCTGAGGGGCTTCATCCTCGACGCCGCGGTGGACTGCGTGATCTCCACCGGCGGCACCGGCATAACCGGCCGCGACGTCACGCCCGAGGCCTTCGACCGGGTGCTGGAAAAGCGCATCGAGGGCTTCGGCGAGCTGTTCCGCTGGATCAGCTATCAGAAGATCAAGACCTCGACGATCCAGAGCCGGGCGCTGGGCGGTGTCGCCAACGGCACCTATCTCTTCGCCCTGCCCGGCTCGCCCGGCGCCTGCCGCGATGGTTGGGAGGAGATCCTGAAGTTCCAGCTCGACAGTCGCTGGCGCCCCTGCAACCTGGTGGAGTTGATGCCGCGGCTGAAGGAGCATCTGCGGGGATAGCCTGGAGTGGCGTTCGGCGGGACGGGAGCTGCCCGGCGCGGCGGCGAGTCGGCGCCAGTCCCCCTCAGAACTGTCGCCAGACTCGCCGCCAACCGCCGGATGCAGTGGCCGTGACCGGCCCCCCCCTCCCAGCGAACTGGCACCGACACCGCCGATACCGCCGCGACGCCGCATCCCGATCGAACCGGCGTCACCATCTGACTCTGCGGTTCGGGGCGGGGTGCAAGCGTCTTGAAAGCGACTCTTGCTAGCTCCAGGACGCCCATGAGGACATCTCTGCATCACTGTGGTATAAATGCGCACCCCTACAATCCACCGCGATTTGTTCCTGAAAAGTCCAGCATTGAGAACGCGACTCGGCGACTCCCAACATCTACGGCATGAATTCCAAAGCGGCGACTAATTGTGGTGGGAATGCGGCAGGCGCGATGCAGTGGCCAATCGCCTTGATCTTGTTTTGTTCTCTTCAACACGCTAGCGTCGCGTTATGGTCGACGCACCTCTCAAACAACGCCCGCGCAAGGGTCGCGGTTCCCTGACGAACGCCGCCGGCCGCTTCGAGCCGACGACTCGGGAGGCGGTGGACGACGGCTGGGAGAACCGCGGCGAAACCAACGCCGAGGACGACAGCCTGCCGCTGCTGCGCACCTTCGTCGGGGTCGACAAGGCGCGCCAGGTCATCACCCGCAACGACAGCCCGGACCTGCACTTCGACCGCTCGATCAATCCCTATCGCGGTTGCGAGCACGGCTGCGTCTACTGCTTCGCCCGGCCGAGCCATGCCTACCTGGGTCTGTCGCCCGGGCTGGACTTCGAGACCCGGCTGTTCGCCAAGCCCGAGGCCGACCAGCTGCTGCGCGCCGAGCTGGCCAAGCCCGGCTACAAGGTCGCCACCATGGCGCTGGGCACCAACACCGACCCCTACCAGCCGGTCGAGCGACGCCACGAGATCACCCGCCGCCTGCTGACCGTGCTGGCGGAGACCAAGCATCCGGTTTCCATCGTCACCAAGAGCGACCTGGTGCTGCGCGACCTCGACATCCTGGCGCCCATGGCCAAGCAAGGCCTGGCGCGCGTCATGCTGTCGGTCACCACCCTGGACGGCAAGCTGGCGCGGATCATGGAGCCGCGCGCCAGCAGCCCGGCCAAGCGGCTGCAGGCCATCGCCCAGCTCAACGCCGCCGGCGTACCGGCCGGGGTGCTCTTCGCCCCGGTGATCCCGGCGATCAACGACCACGAGATGGAGAAGGTGATCGAGGCCGCGGCGGCGCGCGGCGCCACCCGCGCCGGCTGGGTGCTGCTGCGCCTGCCGCTGGAGATCAAGCAGCTCTTCGAGGAATGGCTGGAGGCGCACTTCCCTGACCGCAAGCGCAAGGTGCTGGACCTGATCCGCCAGGCCCGCGGCGGCCGCCTCTACGACAGCCGCTTCGGCACGCGGCAGACCGGCGAGGGAGTCTATGCGCAGATGATCCAGACCCGCTTCCGTGCCCTGGAGCGCCGCCTGCGCCTGAGCCACGACTACAGCGCGCTGGATGCCAGCCGCTTCACCCCGCCACCGCCCGACGTGCGGCAGATGCGGCTGTTCTAGGCGTTGCGCCGCTCCCGCACTCCGTCATGCTCGCGCTTGTCGCGAGCATCCATTCCGACTGCAGTGCGAGCGGAGCCATGGACCCTCGGGACAAGCCCGAGGGTGACATATCGGATGGGCATTGAGGTCGGCCGCTACAGCCGCGGCCCGTAGTCCAGGACCTGCAGCACCCAGCCATCGGTCTTGCCGACCAAGGTGCCGTGTTCGGCCGCCGTCGTCCGCTTGATCTCGACCCACTCGGGATCGGCCAGCAGCGCCTTCCAGGCGGCCTCACGCGTCGCGTCGTCCGGCCAGGCCAGCAGGTAGACGAAGCGCGGCTTGCCCTCGATCTCGGTCTCCCAGAGCTGCAGCGGGTTGAAGCCGTGGCGCTGGAACAGGCGCAGCGCGTGGTCGCGGAAACGGGCGTGGAAGGCGTCGCGGTTTCCCGGGAAGATCTCGTAGATGCGGAGTTCGTGGTGCATGGGTTCTCCTGTCGTTTGGACCGGCACTGGGGCCGGTTGCCGCCAGCGCGGCAAACATCTCGCCCCCCTTCTGCTCGTCATGCCCGGGCTTGACCCGGGCATCCAGATTTCTGTCCGCAATAGTCCGCGAAGCGCAGGGGCCAAATCAAAGACCTGGATGCCCGGGTCAAGCCCGGGCATGACGGGACCGGACGGATCAGTCCACCACCCGCAGCTCCGGCCAGGTCTGGCGCCAGGGCTTGCCCTCGAGGCGCGCCAGGAAATCCGCCCGCCGTTCGCGACCGCGCGGCGTCGCCCGCAGCGTCAGCGAGAAGAGATCTGCCAGCCCGAAGGGCGCCGCCACGGTCACGCTGTCGTCTGCTTCCAGCCGCACCCCCACCGCCGTCGGCGTCTCCAGCCAGTAGCGCATCGAGTCCAGCGAGGAGGCATAGGGCGGGTCGCCCTTGCCCAGGTGCATGCGCGCCTGGTTGCGCGCCTGCCAGGGCGGCCCGAGCAACCGGTCGAGCGCGGCGTCGCGGTCCCAGGTCGCCTGGACGGGATCGTGATAGATCAGGTCCAGGTCGACCCCGGCGCGGTCGCTCACCCGGCCAGTTACGTGGTCCCAGACCAGTGCGCGGACCCAGCCGGCCGCCAGGTACCAGTCGGGCAGCGCCAGGGCGCGGGCGCGACGCAGCGCCGCCAGGGTCGCCCCGTCGCCCAGCACCAGCGCCACCAGGCGCGACTCCAATTCCTGCTCCATGACCGACTCCCACGGCTTTGCTAGCCTAGCCGCCATGCCGGACTTCACGCACGAGCGGCGGCTGGGTTTCGCCGAGGGACTGTTGATCGTCGGGATCGACGAGGCCGGGCGTGGCCCCTGGGCCGGGCCGGTGGTGGCCGGCGCGGCGCTGCTGGAGAGCCGGCGGCTGTCGCGCAGCTTGCGCCGCGACCTGGACGATTCGAAGAAGCTGCCGCCGGAGACCCGCGAGCGCCTGTACGACGCCCTGCGACAGCAGGCCCGGGTCGCCATCGGCATCGCCACGGTGGCCGAGATCGACCGCCTCAACATCCTGCAGGCCACGCTGCTGGCGATGCAGCGGGCCTATGCCGCACTGGGCGTGGAGGCCGAGGCGGCGCTGGTCGACGGCAACCGCGCACCGACGCTGCCCTGCCGCGCCGTGACCCTGGTGGCGGGCGATGGCCTGTCGCTCTCCATCGCCGCCGCCTCGATCGTGGCAAAAGTGTCACGCGACCGCATGATGTGCGCCCTGGCCGAGACGCACCCCGGCTATGGCTGGGAGCGCAACAAAGGCTATGGGACGGGGGAGCACGCCGCCGCCCTACAACATCTGGGGGTCACCGCGGAACATAGGGAGTCCTTCGCCCCAGTGCGCCGCGTGCTCGACTTAAGCAATTGATTCAACGCGACTCTTGACGGCGAGTCCGGGCTGACTCAAGCTCGCCTCCTTCTCCGGGGGGAGTGGGCAAGGTGAGCCTAGAGACCGACGTGATCCGCGTGGGCGATTCTGTCGCCCTGATGAGCGAGCTGCCGGCCGCGTCGGTCGACTGTGTCTTCGCCGATCCACCTTACAATCTGCAGCTCGCGGGCGATCTGCATCGCCCCAACAATACCAAAGTGGACGGTGTCGACGATGCCTGGGACAAGTTCCCGTCGTTCCAGGACTATGATGACTTCACGCGCGCCTGGCTTTCGGGAGCCAGGCGCGCGCTGAAGCCCGACGGCTCCCTCTGGGTCATCGGCAGCTATCACAACATCTTCCGCGTCGGCGCCATCCTGCAGGACCTGGGCTTCTGGATCCTGAACGACATCGTCTGGCGCAAGGCCAACCCCATGCCGAACTTTCGCGGCAAGCGCTTCACCAACGCGCACGAGACGCTGATCTGGGCGGCGAAATCGGAAAGCTCGAAATACACCTTCAACTACCTGTCGATGAAGGCGCTGAACGAAGACCTGCAGATGCGCAGCGACTGGTTCCTGCCACTCTGCACCGGCGCCGAGCGCATCAAGGGCGAGGACGGCAAGAAAGCGCACGCGACGCAGAAGCCGGAAGCGCTGCTGCACCGCGCCCTTATGGCCTCGACCAATCCCGGCGACCTCGTGCTGGACCCCTTCCTGGGCTCCGGCACCACGGCCGCCGTAGCCAAGCGCCTGGGCCGGCGCTACCTGGGCTTCGAGCGCGAGCAGCGCTACGCCAGCGTGGCCGAGGAGCGGCTGCGCCTGGTGCGCCCCATCGCGCCTGAGCTGGCGACGCCGCTCAGCCGCAAGGAGGAGGCGCGCATTCCCTTCGGCTGGCTGGTCGAGCGCGGCTTCCTGGAGCCCGGCACGGTGCTGGTCTCGCCCGACCGGCGCCACAGCGCCCGGGTGCGGGCCGACGGCACGGTGATCACCGCCGACTTCAAGGGCTCGATCCACCAGGCCGGCGCCCACGTGCAGGGCGCGCCGGCCTGCAACGGCTGGACCTACTGGTGCTACCTGGTCGAGGGCAAGCCGGTGCCGATCGACCTGCTGCGGCAGCGGCTCAGGGCCGAGCTGAACTAGCTTTCGAGATCGAACGGCATGGGCACAGCTTGTGGCACATCCTTCGAGACGCGGCGCTTGCGCGCCGCAGCTCAGGATGAGGCCTGTGCAATTAGGAATGCCGAGGCCTCATCCTGAGGAGGCCACAGAGTGGCCGTCTCGAAAGATGTGTCGCCGGTCGCGATTCAGAGCGATGTATCGCCCGTTCAGGATCTCACACCCCAAAAGCACGACGGGCGGCCCTTGTGGGGCCGCCCGGCGCTTCCTCCCAGACGGTCTTCTTGCCTCTTGAGGCGGACCGTTCTCAGGTAATCAGTTGAGCTTCTGTGCCACCTCGGCCAGGCCCTGGTCGACCAGCGCGTTGGCGCGCTCGCCGTCGAGGTTCTGGCGCAGCAGCTGGGCGGTCGCGGCGATGGCCACGTCGACCGCCTGGTTGCGCACGGCGGCCAGCGCCGCGGCCTCGGCCTGGGCAATCTTGTCCATCGCCAGCTGCTCGCGCCGCTTCAGCGTCACCTCCAGGTCCTTGGTGGCCTGCTCGGCGATGCGCCGGGCCTCGGCCCGGGCATGGTCAAGGATGTGCTCGGCTTCGCCCAGCGCCTCGCGCTGCTTCTTGCGGTAGTCAGCCAGTGTCTTCTCGGCCGAATCGCGCAGCGCCTCGGCCTCCTCGATGGCTGAGCGGATGCGGTTGGCCCGCTTGTCCAGGCCGGCGACCAGCGGCTTCAGCCCCTTCCAGAAGAAGAAGCCGATGACGATGAGCAGCGCCAGCGCAGTCCAGGTATAGGTATCCTTGAGCAGTTCCATCAGCCGCGCTCCTGTCCCGCCGCGGGCTTCTGCATGGCCGCGCTGACCGCCTGCTCGACCGCCTCGGCCGTGGGCTTGCTGCCCAGCAGCTTGGCGGTGGCCAGGCCGGCGGCCTCAGTGGCGATGGACGTCAGGTTGGCGCGCGCGGTGGCCTCGGCCGCGGCGATGCGCGCCTCGGCCGCCTCGGTCTTCTGCTCCAGCTCGGCGGAGAAGGCGGCAATGCGGGCATTGGCCTCGGCCTGCGCCGCGTCGGAGGCCTGCTTCATCGCCTCGCCAGCCTTGGCCCTGGCATCGGCCAGCGCCTTTTCGTAGTCGGCCAGTACCTGCTCGGCCTCGCTCTTCATCCGCTCGGCGCGCGCCAGGTCGTCGTCGATCTTGCTCTGCCGATGTTCCATCACGCCGCCCACGCGTGGCAGCACCAGGCGCCACAGCACCAGGAACATCAGGGCAAAGATCACCAGCAGCCAGAAGATCTGGCTTGGCGCGGTCGAGAGGTCGAATTGAGGCATGGGCCCGCTTCCGTTCGAATCAGGACGGTCCGTGTCGCCCGGCCGGCGATCGTTCCCCCGGCCGGGTAGTTACGTCCGGCTCAGACCACGAACAGCAGCATGATGGCGACCAGCAGCGAGAACAGCGCGATGGCTTCCGTCACGGCGAAGCCGATCCAGATGTTCGCACCGATCTCGTCCTTGGCCGCCGGGTTGCGGGCGATCGCGCCGAAGTAGGACGACCACACGTTGCCCACGCCGACGCCGGCGCCAATCATGCCCAGCGTCGCCAGGCCCGCTCCGATCAGCTTCGCAGCTTCCGCTTCCATGTCGAAACTCCCTTTCCAGAACCCGATGATAACCCGAAAGACGAACCCTTGCCCCGCGTCAGCGGCGCGCCATCAGTGCATGTGGATGGCGTCGTGCAGATAGATGCAGGTGAGGATGGTGAAGACGTAGGCCTGCAGGACGGCGACCAGCACTTCCAGCGCGGTGATGCCGACCAGGAAGAGCAGCGGGAAGATGCCCGCGACGCCCAGCAGGATGACGAAACCGGCGATGATCTTCAGCAGCACGTGACCGACGGTCATGTTGGCGAAGAGACGCACCGACAGGCTGATCGGCCGCGACAGATAGCTGATCAGCTCGATGGGGATCAGGATCACCGCCGTCCACGCCGGCGCGCCGTGCGGGAAGAAGAACCGCAGGAAGTGCAGCCCGTGGATGGCAAAGCCGATCACCGTCACGGTGACGAAGATGATGATCGCCATGGTGAAGGTGACGATGATGTGGCTGGCGAAGGTGAAGGAGTGCGGCAACAGCCCCAGCACATTGCCGAACAGCAGGAACATGAAGAGCGTGAAGATGAAGGGGAAGAACCGGCGGCCCTGCTGGCCGACGTTGTCGCGCACCATGTTGGCGATGGTCTCGTAGAAGATCTCGGCCATCGACTGCCAGCGGCCGGGTACCAGCGCGCGCTTGGAGGTGGCCAGCAGCATGAAGGCGGTGACCAACACAGCGGTAATCAGCATCCACAGCGCGGAGTTGCTGAAGGATACGTCATAGCCGCCAATTTCCAGCTGCGCGAGCGGCCGGATCTGGAACTGTTCCATCGGATGGAACGGGCTTGCCGCGTGCTCTGCCTCGGTCGCCAAGGTATCGCTTCCCTCTTCCCCGCTCTCAGCCCTTCGGTCCGGTCTTGCCCGCGTCCCGTATCCGCTTGCGTTCGGCCTCCAGCTGGTTGGCCGTACGGATCACGTTGCGCAGGGCTGCCCCCGAACCGACGAAAAACAGCACGATCATCAGCCACGGCTTGGTGCCGAGCCAGCGATCGAGAAAGAAACCAAACAAGGTCCCGACCACCAGCGCCGCCAGTATCTCGACGGCGATGCGGAAACCGGCGCTGGCACCCTGACTCGACAGCACCCCGCCCTTGGGTGCCCGGCCGGCGTCGCGCCGCTTGCGCGCCACTGCCAGGCGTTCGTTCAGTTCACCCAGCGACGCGAGCTGTTCGGGATCGTCCATGACCACAGCCTTACATTGTTCGGCCAAGCCACGCAGACCCCCTCGGCCCGGCGTCACCGCCACCCCGAAAGGCGGCGGCACCATATGAACGCCCCCTCACCCTGTCAAGCAAGGCCGCACAGGCCGCCCGCCGCCTGCCTTGCGGCGGATTGGCGCGACGGCGCCGGACGGCGGAGTCGAGCGCCGGCCCCGATCAGTGCGGCGGGTGCTCCTGGTGCCAATGCTGGGCAACCGCCGCGCGGGTCGCCCACCAGACGCCGCCGCGGCCCTGCGCGTAGTCGAGGAAGCGCGCCAGCGCCCGGGCCCGTCCGGGCCGCCCCGCCAGGCGGCAGTGCAGGCCGATCGACAGCAGCTTCGGCTGTCCGGCCATGCCCTCCTCGTAGAGCTGATCGAAGGAGTCCTTGAGGTAGGTAAAGAACTGCTCGCCGCTGTTGAAACCCTGCGGCATGGCAAAGCGGAAGTCGTTGCAGTCCAGCGTGTAGGGCACGATCAAGTGCTGCCCGCCAGCTGGGTTCGCCACCCAGTAGGGCAGCTCGTCGGCGTAGGAATCGGCGCTGTAGAGGAAGCCGCCGGCCTGCATCACCAGGTCCAGCGTCTGCGGCGACACGCGGCCGGTGTACCAGCCGACCGGGCGACTGCCGGTGACCGAGGTGTGGATGCGGATCGCCTCGGCGATCTGTGCCCGCTCCTCGGCCGGATCCATGTCCTTGTAGTCGATCCACTTCAGGCCGTGGCTGGCGATTTCCCAGCCGCTGGCCAGCATCGCCGCCACCTGCTCCGGCCCGCGCTGCAGCGCCGTGGCCACGCCGAACACCGTCAGCGGCAAGCGGCGCTGGGTGAAGAGCCGCCAGATACGCCAGAAGCCGGCGCGCGGCCCATATTCGTACATCGATTCCATGTTCGGGTTGCGCATGCCGATCCAGGGCACCGCGCCCACGGTCTCCGACAGGAAGGCCTCGCTGCCTTCGTCGCCGTGCAGGATGGAGTTCTCGCCGCCCTCCTCGTAGTTCAGCACCACCTGGACGGCCAGCTTCGCGCCGCCGGGCCAGCGCGGATCAGGAGGCGTGCGGCCGTAGCCGCGCAGGTCGCGGGGATAGTCGTCGCTCATGGCATGCCCTCCTGCCCAGTCGCGCTACCAGAGTATAGCGATAGCGTGCCGCTGGCCCACCCTTCGCGATGCCCCGCCAAGGCGACCTCTTCAGGAGACGATCAGGCGCTTTCGCGCAGTGCCGCCGCCGCCTGCAGGTCGACCGAGACGAGCTGCGAGATGCCACGCTCGGACATGGTGACGCCGTAGAGGCGGTTCATCCGGGCCATGGTCAGGCGGTGGTGGGTGATGATCAGGAAGCGGGTGCCGGTCTCGCCGGCCAGCTCCTCGACCAGCGAGCAGAAGCGGTCGACGTTGGCGTCGTCCAGCGGCGCGTCGACCTCGTCCAGCACGCAGATCGGCGCCGGATTGGTCAGGAACACGCCGAACAGCAGCGCCAGAGCGGTCAGCGCCTGCTCGCCACCGGACAGCAGCGACAGCACCGACAGGCGCTTGCCCGGCGGGCTGGCCATGATCTCCAGGCCGGCTTCCAGCGGGTCCTCGGCCTCGGTCAGCGCCAGGTGGGCGCGGCCGCCGCCGAACAGCCTTATGAAGAGCTCGCTGAAGTGGCGGTTCACCGTCTCGAAGGCGGCCAGCAGGCGCTCGCGCCCCTCGCGGTTCAGGCTGGCGATACCCTGGCGCAGGCGGGCGATGGCGGCGACCAGGTCGCTGCGCTCGTTCTGCATGCCCTGGATCTGCGTCTCCAGCTCCTGCGCCTCGTGCTCGGCGCGCAGGTTGACCGGGCCGATGGTCTCGCGCTCGCGGGTCAGGCGCGCCAGCTTGTTGGCCAGCTCCTCGCGGCCCGGCATCTCGGCGCCGGGATCGATCTCGGCGGCCGCCAGCAGGCCGTCGAGGCCGCAGCCGATGCGTTCGGCGACGCGGGCGATCAGAGTTTCCAGCGCGATCCTGGTCTGCTCGCCATGGCCCTCGGCGCGCACCCGGCTCTCGCGCGCCTCGGCCAGGCGCTGCTCGGCCGCCTTCAGCGCGCGCTGCGCCTCAAGCTGCTGCGTCTCGGCGCTGGCCAGGGCGTCGGCGGCATCGCGCCGTGCCTGGCTGGCGGTCTCGATCAGGCCGGCCAAGGTGCCCTGCTTCTCGGCGATGGCGGCGGGCTGCGCCTGCAGCAGCTCCAGCTCGGCGGTCAGCTTGCTCTCGCGTTCCGCCAGCTCGCTGAGGAAGCGCTCGGCCTCCTCCAGCCGGCGGCGCCAGGAGGCGCGCTCCTGCCCGATGGCGGCGAGGCGTGCCTTGGCGACCTCGGCCTCGCGCAGCAGGCGCTCCAGCGTGGAGCGGCAGCCGGTCATCAGGCCACGACTCTCGGCCAGGCTGGCGCGTGCCTCGGTCACCTGGGCGCGCAGCGCCGCCAGGTCGGGCAGGCCAGCCAGCTCGCCGGCCACGCCGTTCTGCTGGCCCTCCAGGTCCTGGCCCTCGGCGGCCAAGCGCTGCAGCGCCTCGCCCAGCGCACCCAGGCGGCTTTCCAGCGCGGCGGCCTTGCGGGCCAGCGCGGCCTGGCGCTCGTTCGCCTGGTTGGCGCGCTGGAAGGCGGCATTGACCGCCTGGCGGGCCAGGCGCTCGGCCTCGATGGTCTCGTTCAGCGCGGTACGCGATTCCAGGTGCCGCGCGCGCCGGGCGTCGAGGTCCGGCGTCTCCAGCTGCTGCTGCTGGCGCAGCTCGGCCAGGCGGTTCTTCTGCTGCAGGCGCTGCGCCGCCAGGGTCGGTGCGTCGGCCTTGGCGGTGAAGCCGTCCCAGCGCCAGAAGTCGCCGGCCTTGCTGACCAGGCGCTGGCCGGGGACCAGCAGCGGCTGCAGGCGACGGCCGGCCTCGACATCCGGCACCAGGCCAATCTGCGACAGGCGGCGGTTCAGGGGTGCCGGGCCGCGCACATAGAGCGCCAGGCTGGCGACGCCGTCGGGCAGGTGCGGCACCGGGTCCAGCGGCGGCAGCTCGGCCCAGTGTGCCGGCGCGGTGTCGTCCAGCGGCGCGTCGAGGTCGTCGCCCAGCGCCGCGCCTAGTGCGGCCTCGAAGCCGGGCTCCACCGTCACGGCATCGACCGCCGCCGGCCAGAGCGCCTGCTCCTTGGGTTCCACCACCGAGGCCAGGGCGGCGATCTCCGCCGTCAGGCGGTTGTAGCTGCGCTCCACCTCGGCCAGGGCGTGGCGCGACTGCTCCTCGCCCTGGCGGCTCTGCGCCAGGGTCTGCGCCGCGGTTTCCGCCGTCTCGCGCGCCGTGGCCAGGGCGGAGTTGGCGTCGTGCAGCTCGGTCTCGGCGGCGGCCAGGGCGCCGCCCTGGTCGCGCTCGGCGGTCAGGCGGCCGTGCTCGCCTTCGGTCTCCTGGCGCTGGCGCTGGTGGCGCTGCAGGCGTTGGGCGATGTCCTCGGCGCGGCGGCGCAGTCCCTGGGCGCGCGCCTCGTCGGCGGCGAGCTGGCGGGTCAGTGCCTCCAGCGCCTGCTCCTCGCGCGTCACGCGCTCGCCGGCGGTGGCCAGCTCGACCTCGGCCGCCTGGCGTGCCGCATCGGCCTCCGGGCGAAAGGCATCGATCGCTTCGGCCTCGCGCGCCAGACCGGCATCGGCCTCCTTGGCGTCGTCGGCCTGCGCCTGGGCGCGGCCGCGATCCTGATGCATCTGCTGGCGGCGCTGCTCGGCGGCGCGCGTCTGCGCCTCCACCTGCGCCAGCTCGCGCGCCAGCGCCTCGCGGTCCAGGGTCAGGCGCTGCAGCCGTGCCGCCGCCTCGGCCTCGGCCTGGCGCAGCGGCGGCAGCGCCTCGGCCGATCCGGCCTCGTGGGTGGTCGCCGCGGCCACCGCCTCGGTCGATTCCGCCACCAGTTGGCCGGCGGCTTCCAGCGCCGCCTCGGCCTGGGTCAGCGCCAGCTTGGTCGCCTCGGCCTCCAGATGCAGCAGCAGCGCCTCCTGGCGGCGCATCTGCTCGGCGACATTGCGATAGCGGGTCGCCTGGCGGGCCTGCTTCTTCAGGGTGCCGAGCTGGTTCTCCAACGTCTTGATGACGTCGTCCAGCCGCGCCAGGTTGGTTTCGGCCGCCTTCAGCCGCAGCTCCGCCTCGTGCCGGCGGCTGTGCAGGCCGGTGATGCCGGCGGCCTCCTCCAGCAGCGAGCGGCGGTCGGTCGGCTTGGCGTTGATGATGGCGCCGATGCGCCCCTGGCTGACCAGCGCGGTGGAGTGCGCGCCCGAGGCCGCGTCGGCGAACAGCAGCTGCACGTCGCGCGCTCGCACGTCGCGGCCGTTGATTTCGTAGCCCGAGCCGTGGCCGCGCTCGATGCGGCGGGTGACCTCCAGCTCGGCTTCGTCATTGAACTGCGGCGCGGCGCGGCGGTCGCTGTTGTCCAGCACCAGCCCGACCTCGGCGACGTTGCGTGCCGGGCGCGACTGCGTGCCGGCGAAGATCACGTCATCCATCTCGCCGCCACGCATGCGCTTGGCCGAGGTCTCGCCCATCACCCAGCGCAGCGCCTCGACCAGGTTGGACTTGCCGCAGCCGTTCGGGCCGACAATGCCGGTGGTGCCGTTGGAGATCACCAGCTCCGTCGGATCGACGAAGGATTTGAAACCGGTCAAGCGGAGCTTGGAAAACTGCACCACGCGCTATCACCCCCTTAAGGAAAACACCCCGCGGCCGGCGCTCCGGTCCGGCCGCGGGGCGGTCGCTCGTCAGCCCTGCAGGATCTCGATCGCCTTGGAGAGGTCCTCGTAGGTCTTGGGCTGGATCTTCTGGCCGTTCAGGATCACGGTCGGCGTGCCCTTGACGTCATAAGTCGTCGTCGCATAGTCGACGCGGTCGAGAATCTTGTTCAGCACCGCCTCGTCGCTGACGCACTGGTCGAAGCGCGCCTGGTCGAAGCCGGCGAGCTGCGCCACCTTGAACAGCGCGCCCGTGGTGTCCTCGGCCGTCAGCCATTCGCCCTGGGTCTTGAACACCAGGTCGATGAAGCCGAAGAAGGCCTCGCCCTGCAGGCATTCCGCCGCCATCGCCGCCCGCAGCGCCGGTTCGTTCAGCGGGAAGTGGCGATAGACGTAGAGCAGCTTGCCCTGGTCGATCCAGTCGGTCTTCAGGCTGGGAATGATGGCCTCGTTGAAGCGCGCGCAGTGCGGGCACGATAGCGAGGCATATTCGATCAGCAACGCCTTGGCCGCCGGGTCGCCCAGCGTGCGGTCATCGAGGAAAAGTCCGGTGGCGGGATCGAGCCCGGCCAGCGGGTCATCCGCGCGCGCCAGCCTGGACGCCATCGGCAGAACAGCCGCCGCGACACCAATACCGAGCCCGCCTAACAGGATCTGCCGTCTGTTCATCGTCCTACCCACTAGATGTTGTGCATCCTAGGACGGCACTTTTCGACTCCTCAAGCGCCGAGTTGTCCACAGGGCGAGAGTGGCCGGGCGGGGGCCGTCCGGCACCCAGGCATCACTACGTGTTACGCGCGCATCTTGTCCGCCGTTGGACGCAACGCAACCCCAAGCCTTCACTTTTACGCCAGTTTTGCCGTCAATGCGGCCCGAACACCGGTTCCGCCAGGGTTTGACGCCCGCCACGCCGGCGGGGCAGAAGGTCGCAGTGGCGGGCGCTCAGCGGCCATGCGCGCGCCTGTGCTGCCGCTGCCGCACCGCTTCCTGCAGCCGGCCCAGCGCGGTGTCCAGGTCGGCATCGCCGGTGCTGGCCAGTGGTGGCGCCGGCGGCAGCGCCGTGGCCTTCGCCGGGCGCGCCGGGGCAGCGACCGGCCGACGTGGGGCAGGCCCTAGGGGAGCAGGCTTGGGCCGCTCGATCTGCTTCAGCCGCAGGCGGGCGATGGCGGGGTAGCCGAGCCAGGCGTTGACCCGCTCCAGGACTTGCGGCACGCGGTGCTGCAGTTCCAGCGCTGCGCCGCCGTCGCAGGCCAGCTCCAGCACGCCGCCCAGGTGCTCGGTCGGCCGGTCGAAGCGCACCTTTATGGGGCGGGCCAGGGCGGCCAGCTCGGGCCCGACGATGCTGGGCCAGTCGAGCAGCAGCTGCACCTCGGCCAGCGGCCGGTCCTTGACCAGCGGCTTGACCACGCGCCCCAGGGTCTCGCCCAGCGGGCGCAGGCCGCCGCGGCGGGTCTCGGACTTGGCCGGATGCGACTCGTCCTGGGCCATGTGTCCTTGTGTCACCGCGCCGGGTGGCTGGCAACAGCCGGCCTTGGACATGCGCCGCCGGTCGTGCCAAGTCTCCCGCCATGCCACTGACCACCCTGCAACGTGACCTGCTGGCCTGGTACGACCGCGAGCGCCGGGTGCTGCCCTGGCGCGCCGCGCCGGGCGAGACTGCCGACCCCTACCGCGTCTGGATCAGCGAGATCATGCTGCAACAGACCACGGTGGCGGCGGTGGTACCCTATTACGAGCGCTTCCTGCGGCGCTTTCCCACTGTCGAGGCCTTGGCCGACGCGCCGCTGGAGGCGGTGCTGCCGCTGTGGGCCGGCCTGGGCTACTACGCACGGGCGCGCAACCTGCATGCCTGCGCCCAGGTCCTGGTGGCCGCGCACGGCGGGCGCTTCCCGCGCGACCTGGAGGCGCTGAAGGCGCTGCCCGGCATCGGCGACTACACCGCCGCCGCCATCGCCGCCATCGCCTTCGACCAGCCGGCGGCACCAGTGGACGGCAACTGGGAGCGCGTGGTGGCGCGGCTCTATGCCGTCACCGCGCCGCTGCCCGATGCCAAGCCGGAGCTGCGCACGCTGGCCGCCGCGCTGGTCCCCGACCGCCGCGCCGGCGACTTTGCCCAGGCGGTGATGGACCTGGGCGCCACGGTCTGCAGCCCGGCCAAGCCGCGCTGCCTGCTTTGTCCGCTGAAGACCTATTGCCAGGCGCAGGCCATGGGCCTGGCCGAGGCGCTGCCGGCCCGCCTGCCCAAGGCCGAGCGGCCGACCCGGCACGGCGCCGCCTTTCACCTGTGGCGCGCCGACGGCGCGGTGCTGCTGACCCGCCGCCCGCCCAAGGGCTTGCTGGGCGGCATGATGGAGCTGCCGGGCACGCCCTGGCTGCCCAGCCCGCGCGACGAGATCGAGTGGTTGGGCCTGGCGCCGGCACGCGCCAGCTGGCGCCGGCTGCCCGGTACCGTGGGGCACACCTTCACCCATTTCCACCTGGAGCTTGCGCTCTTCGTCGCCGAGCGGCCGGTGACCGCGCATGACCTGACGGGTGAGGCGCGCTGGGTGGCCCCGGCCGACCTGGCCGACGAGGCGCTGCCCAGCCTGATGCGCAAGCTGCTGAAACGCAGCCTGGTCGAGGCAGCTCAGAGCGGCAGCATCAGCCGCGGGCCGATATCGGCGAAGCCCAGGCGGCGGTAGAAGGCCCAGGCCCGCTCCGCTCCCGCCGAGCCGGCCATCGGCGCGGTCAGCTCGATACGGCTCCAGCCCCGCGCCTGGCCATGGTCGCGTGCCGTCGCGACCAGGCGCTCGCCCAGTCCGGACGAACGCCACGTCGGCTCGACGTAGATCTCACAGATTTCGCCCATGACGCCGCGGGCGAAAATGGCATGGAACTCGGTCAAGGTGACCAGTCCTACGGGGGCGCCGCCGGCCTCCGCCAGATAGGCGACGATGGCGCCCTCGGCCAACAGCCGCGCGGCTGTCTGCTCCAGGGTCGCCAGCGGCGTCAGGCGCTCCGGCGGCAGCACGATTTCCAACAGGCGCCGGACCAGCAGCGCCACGGCGAACGCGTCGGCGGCGGAGGCAGGGCGAATCGTCGGGGTCGCGAGCATGCGCCTGGATAGCGCGGCAGCGGCGGCGGCGAAAGGCGCGGCGGCGCCCCTTCTTCGCCGTCATGCTCGGGCTTGTCCCGAGCATCCATGTCCGCGTGAACGCCGCCGCGGGAATGGACCCTCGGGACAAGCCCGAGGGTGACGGAGAGTGGCAGGAACGCTCTAGATCAACCGTCGCCCCGCAGCGAAGACCTGGTGCCAAGCCAAGACGCGCACCGACAGCCGCAGGCCGCTGGGCCAGAAGGGATCGGCCTCGACCAGGGCTTGCACGGCGGCGGCGTCGGGCGCCTCGACCAGCCAGAGGCCGCCGGCACCGGCGTCGCCCTCCAGCAGCGGGCCGGCGGCCAGCACCGCGTCGCGGTTGGCCTCCAGAAAGGCTAGGTGAGCGGGCATCAGGCGCGGCCGTTCGGCGGCGCGGTCGGCATTGTCGGTGAAGAGCACGGCGAAGCGCATGGCGGATCCTTTCACGCGGTTGGTGCGTCGGACGCTAGTCGCCGCGTGCCCTGCGAAAAATCCGGACTCTTGCGAACAGGAACTGCAAAAATGCAGGCCATGGATTGGGATGACCTGCGCTTCCTGCTGGCCGCCGCGCGCGCCGGCACCCTGGCCGGGGCGGCGCGCCGCCTCGCGGTGGACCAGACCACCGTTGGGCGCCGCCTGGCCGCCGCCGAGGCGGCGCTGGGCGCGCGGCTGTTCGACCGGGTCGCGGGATTGCTGCGCCCGACCGCGGCCGGCGCGGCGGCGCTGGCGCGCGCCCAGCAGATGGAGCTGCAGGCCGCGGCCTTGGCCGGCGAGCTGGCTGGCGGCGCCACCGCCGGCTTGGTGCGCCTGACTGCCGTGCCGATCCTGGCCAATCGGCTGCTGGTGCCGGCGCTGTCGGCGCTGACCAAGGCGCATCCCGGCTTGCGGCTGGAGCTGGTGGCCGAGGCGCGCAACCTCAGCCTGACGCGGCGCGAGGCCGACGTGGCGCTGCGCCTAGCACGCCCCGAACAGGTTGGCGGTACCTTGGCGCGCCGTATCGGCCGGCTGGACTATGCGGTCTATGGCCCGCGCCGGAAAAGCGCCGAGCGGCTGCCCTGGATCGGCTACGAGGAGGGGCTGCGCCACCTGCCGCCGGCGCGTTGGCTGGAGACGGCGGCGGGCGCGCACAGTCCGCTCGCGGTGCACGACGCCGAGACCTTGTGGCAGGCGCTCCGCGCCGGCCTGGGCCGCTCGCTGCTACCTTGCCCCCTGGCGGATGCCGACCCGGCGCTGCGGCGGCTCGACCCCGCCGTGGCGCTCAGCCGCGAGGTCTGGCTGCTGACGCACCGCGACCTGCGCGGTGAGGCGCCGGTCGCGGCCGTCATCGCCTGGCTGGAGCGGCTTTTCGCCCCGCCGGTGCCTGTGGCCCATCCTTCGAGACGCGACGCTATGCGCCGCTCCTCAGGATGAGGATCATGCAAGGGCCAACAAGCACACCGACCTCATCCTGAGGAGCCCTGCGCAGCAGGGCGTCTCGAAGGATGGGCCGACAAGCCTCGCCCCGCCCCGCCCTACTCCGCCGCCTCGGCATAGGCCTCCATCGGCGGGCAGGAGCAGATCACGTTGCGGTCGCCGGCGACGTTGTCGACCCGGGCCACCGTCGGCCAGTACTTGTCGGCCTGGATCCAGGGCAGCGGGAAGGCCGCCACCTGGCGCGGATAGGCGTGGCTCCAGCTATCGGCGGCGACTTCGGCCAGGGTGTGCGGCGCCATCACCAGCGGGTTGTCGTCGGCCGGCCAGGTGCCCTGCTCCACCGCAGCCACTTCGCGGCGGATCTGGATCATGGCCTCGCAGAAACGGTCGATCTCAGCCTGGCTCTCGGACTCCGTCGGCTCCACCATCAAGGTGCCGGCGACCGGGAAGGACATGGTCGGCGCATGGAAGCCATAGTCCATCAGCCGCTTGGCCACGTCCTCGGCGCCGATGCCGCTGGCCTCCTTCATCGGGCGCAGGTCGAGGATGCATTCATGCGCCACCAGGCCGTTCTGCCCGGTGAAGAGCACCGGGTAGTGCTCGTTCAAGCGACGCGCGATGTAGTTGGCGTTGAGGATCGCCACCTGCGTCGCGCGCGTCAGGTGCGGCCCCATCATCGCGATGTAGGCCCAGGAGATCGGCAGGATCAGCGAGGAGCCCCAGGGCGCGGCGGAGACCGCACCCTCGACGCCGTGCCCGGCCTCGACCACGACATGGCCCGGCAGGAAGGGCGCCAGGTGCGCCGCCACGCCGATCGGCCCCATGCCGGGGCCGCCGCCGCCATGCGGAATGCAGAAGGTCTTGTGCAGGTTCATGTGCATGACGTCGGCGCCCAGTTCGCGCGGGCGGGCCAGGCCGACCAGCGCGTTGAAGTTGGCACCGTCCATGTAGACCTGGCCGCCGGCGGCGTGGATCACCGCCGTGATGTCCTTGATCGCCGCTTCGAAGACACCGTGGGTCGAGGGATAGGTGACCATGAAGGCGGCGAGCTTCGCCTTGTGCTGCTCCGCCTTGGCGCGCAGGTCGGCGAGGTCGATGGAGCCCTCGTCGTCGGTCGCCACCACCACGACCTCCATCCCGGCGAGCTGCGCCGAGGCCGGGTTGGTGCCGTGCGCCGAGGCAGGGATCAGGCAGAGCGTGCGGTGCGCCTCGCCACGGCTGGCGTGGTAGCGGGCGATCGCCAGCAGGCCGGCGTATTCGCCCTGGCTACCGGCGTTGGGCTGCAGCGAGACGGCGGCGAAGCCGGTCATCTCCTTCAGCCAGTCCTCCAGGTCCTTGAACAGCCGGCCATAGCCGCGCGCCTGGTCGAGCGGCGCGAAGGGATGGATACGGGCGAAGCCGGGCCAGGTGATCGGCATCATCTCGGCCGCGGCGTTCAGCTTCATGGTGCAGGAGCCGAGCGGGATCATCGATCGGTTCAGCGCGATGTCCTTGCCCTCGAGCCGCCGCAGGTAGCGCAGCATCTCGGTCTCCGAGCGGTAGAGCTTGAAGGTCGGATGCGTAAGGAAGCTGGACCGGCGGGCCTGCGCCGCCGGAATCGCCGCGGCGGTCTCGCCGTCGAGCCTGGCCAGGTCGAGGCCGCTAGGCTTGCCGGCGAAGAGGTCCCACAGCAGCGTCACCAGGGCCGGCGTCGAGGTCTCGTCGAGCGCGAGGCCGAGCGCGGCCGGCCCCAGGCGCCGCAGGTTGATGCCGGCGCCGGCGGCGCGGGCAAAGATCGCCTCGGCATCGGGCGTGTCGATCGCCAGGGTGTCGAAGAAGTCGGCGTGGCGCGGCTGGAAGCCCAAGCGCGCCAGGCCGGCGGCCAGCAGCGTCGCCAGGCGATGGGTGCGCTGGGCGATGGTGGTCAGGCCCTCGGGCCCGTGCCACACGGCATAGAAGGCGGCGATGTTGGCCAGCAGCACCTGCGCGGTGCAGATGTTGCTGGTCGCCTTCTCGCGGCGGATGTGCTGCTCGCGTGTCTGCAGCGCCATACGCAGCGCGGTGTGACCATGACGATCCACCGACACGCCGATCAGTCGGCCGGGAATCTGCCGCTTGTAGGCGTCGCGCGCGGCGAAGAAGGCGGCGTGCGGCCCGCCATAGCCCAGCGGCACGCCGAAGCGCTGCGCCGAGCCGACGACGATGTCGGCGCCCTGTTCGCCCGGCGGCGTCAGCAGCACGCAGGCCAGCAGGTCGGTGGCGACGGTGAGCAGCGCGCCCTTGGCGTGCACCTGGTCGGCCAGCGCCTTGACGTCGACCAACCGCCCGTCGCTCGCCGGATGCTGCGCGATGACGCCGAAGAACTCGCCCTCCGCCGTCATCGGGTCGGTCACCACCACCTCGATGTTCAACGGCAGGGCGCGGGTGCGGATCACCGCCAGGGTCTGCGGATGCAGGTCGGGTGCCACCAGCAGGCGGTGACTCTTCGACTTGCCGACCCGCAGCATCGTCGTCATGGCTTCGGCCGCCGCCGTCGCCTCGTCCAGCAGCGAGGCGTTGGCCAGGTCCAGGCCGGTCAGGTCCATCACCATCTGCTGGAAGGCCAGCAGCGCCTCCAGCCGGCCCTGGCTGACCTCCGCCTGATAGGGCGTGTAGGCGGTGTACCAGCCGGGGTTCTCCAGCACGTTGCGCTGGATCACCGGCGGCGTGATGGTGTCGTGGTAGCCCATGCCGATCAGCGAAGTGGCGACCTTGTTTTCCGCCGCGTAGCTGGCCAGGCGCTCCAGCGATTCACGCTCGGTCAGCGGGCGCGGCAGCGCCAGCGGCCGCGCGCTGCGGATCGCCGCCGGCACCGTCGCATCGGTCATGGCGTCCAGGTCGGTGTAGCCCAGGGCCTGCAGCATGGCCTGCTGCTCGCCGGCACCCGGGCCGATGTGGCGGCGGGCGAAGTCGTCGTGCTGCAGCAAGTCTTCAAGACGGGGCATGGGTCAGGCTCTCCTCAGTGGCCGCCGGCGGCGGTGAAAGCGGCATAGGCCGCTTCGTCCATCAGGGCGTCGAGTTCGCCCGGATCGCTCAGCTTCAGCTTGAAGAACCAGGCGGCACCCTCAGGATCGGCGTTGATCTTCGCCGGGTCGTCGCCCAGCGCGGCGTTGGTCTCGGTCACCGTGCCGCCGACCGGGGTGAAGACCTCGCTGGCGGCCTTGACCGATTCCACCACGGCAACCTGGTCATGCGCCGCCACCGTGCGGCCGACCTCGGGCAGCTCGACGAAGACCACGTCGCCCAGCTGCTCCTGCGCGAAGTTGGAAATGCCGATGGTAGCCACGTCGCCGGCGACGCTGACCCACTCGTGGTCCTTGCTGTAGCGCTTGCTCATAGGGTTCTCCCGTTAGCTCTTGCGATAGCTGGTGCGGTGGAAGGGAAGCTGCACGACGGTCACCGGCTGCGGCTTGCCGCGCACATTGGCGTTGAGCGCAGTGCCGACCTTGCCGAAGGGCGTGGCGACATAGCCCATGGCGATGGGACCGCCGACCGAGGGACCAAAGCCGCCGGAGGTAACGCGGCCGACGACACTGCCGGACGGACTGGTCAGCTCGGCGCCGTCGCGCACCGGCTGGCGCCCCTCGACCTTCAGGCCGACGCGGATGCGCGACGGGCCCTCGGCGATCTCGCGCAGGATGCGCGAGGCGCCGGGGAAGTCGCGCGCCTGGCGGCGGCGCGTGCCGATAGTCCAGGCGACGCCGGCCTCGACCGGCGAGATGGTCTCGTCCAGCTCGTGGCCATAGAGGCAGAGCCCGGCTTCGAGACGCAGCGAGTCGCGTGCGCCGAGGCCGGCCGGCTTCACCTCCGGCTGGGCCAGCAGCGTCTCGGCCAGGCGCAGCGCCTGGTCGGCCGCGACCGAGATCTCGAAGCCGTCCTCGCCGGTGTAGCCCGAGCGGCTGACGCGGCAATCGATGCCGGCCACCGCCAGCGGCGCCTGCGACAGGAAGACCAGCTCGCCGGCGCCTGGCGCCAGGCGCGCCATGACGGCGGCGGCCGCAGGCCCCTGCAGCGCCAGCAGCGCGCGGTCTTCCAGCAGCTCGATGCGCACCGCCGGACCCAGGCGGGTCCGCAGGTAGGGCACGTCGACCGCCTTGCGCGCGGCGTTGAACACCAGGGTGATAAGGCGCCCGCCCTGGTGGTCCAGCGGCCGCGTCACCAGCAGGTCGTCGATGGTGCCGCCGACCTCGTTCAGCAACAGCGAATAGCGCGTGCGCCCCGGGGCGAGGCCCTGGATGTCGCCCGGCAGCATGACCTCGAGCCAGCGCGCCGCCTCGTCGCCGGTGACCGTGACCTGGCCCATGTGCGAGACGTCGAACAGGCTGGCTTGCGCCCGCGTGTGCTGGTGCTCGGCGATGATGCCGGTGGGGTACTGCACCGGCAGGTCGTAGCCGGCGAAGGGCACCATTTTGCCGCCAAGGGAAACATGAAGATCGTAAAGCGGGGTTCTGCGTGTCGGGCTGTCGCCGTCGGGCATGCGTATCTCCCAGGGACCAGGACAAGAGGGCACGGCGACCGCCCGCCATCCGACAGCTGTCGGACGCCAAGCAGCCGGCCCCCTCTGTCATCGCCCTGAGAGATTCACCGTCCTGCCCGAATGGATCCGGGCGTCGCCAACCCTGTGGCCAGCCGCCCGCCCTTGTGAGGTACGGACGGCGCCGGGACGGTTTACTCCTTCGGTGAGGGGCCGGCGGCACACCTGGCTCTGCGGCGTGCCTCCCGGTCCCCCGTTTCCAGAGGCGCCTTAGACCTGCGGTCCTTCTGCCTGAGAGTTTCCGGGGCGGTTGCTCCTTCGGCGCCGGGCGTAGGGCCCGATCTCTCCCGCGAGGTCATCATCGGCGGAGAGACTGTCGCGCTTCGCCACCGGTGCCGTCAACCGGGGCACTGAGCAGGTGCGGGAGGATTACTGCCGCGTCCGGTTGTACTGCAGCTCGGCCTCGCTCAGCGAGATGCCGACGAAGATGCGGAAGCTGGGGCCGCTTTCGCCGGGCCGCAGCGGGATGCGCGGCTCCAGCACATCGGTCAGGCGCACGCGCGTCAGGTTGCCCTGGAAGGGGATCGAGACATCGAAGTCCTGGCGCGCCAGGATCTGCCGGTCGCTGGTGGCGACAGCGAGGAAGTAGTTGAAGTCGGCGGTGTCGGTGATGTTGGCCGGCCCCTGCGAGGCGATCAGCGACACCGTGACTTCCATGTCGATGGCCTCGTCACCGTCGTATTCGCAGGTATAGGTCACCGATTCGATGGCGGCGTCGAACACGACGTCGGTCAGGTCGCGGCCCTCGCCGCGGAACTTGGTCAGGCGTGAGGCATCGGCCACCGAAACCGCCACTGGACAGGGCGGCGGCGGTTCTTGCGTCAAGGCGCCGCAGCCCGCCAGCAGGATCAGCACCGTCGCCGCCGCCGCGGCCTTCACGTAGGAACCCATCACGCCAACAGCACTCCTTGCCAACCAATGCCCGCCTGTGGGCCGCCCGCTTATAGGCCCCCGCTTATAGGCCCTTGTGCGTGCCGTCGCACAGCGGCTTGGCGCCGCTGGCCTTGCAGCCGCAGAACCACAGGTCCTTGCTGGCCGTGGCGTCGAATTTCTGTGGCGCCAGGCCGCTGCCCTTGTGGCTGCCGTCGCAGAAGGGCTGCTTGGCGCTACGCCCGCAGGCGCACCACCAGTAGGTCTTGCCCGCCTCGACGGCGACCTTGTAGGGCGCCTTCTGCGCTGCGATCGGTTCTGTCATCTGTGCTTTTCTCTCCCGGCCGCGCTGTATTAGTGTCCGGCCGCCGCGCCTGGCTTTGCCACGAGGCCTTGGGCTGGCACTCTAGGGCGCAACCGCCCGGATTCACAAGAACGGGGGCGCCCGCGCGCCCCGAGGACCCTGTCATGCAGACCGCCGCCCCCTCTGCCAAGCCCCTGCTCACCATCCTGCTCGCCGGCCCGCGCGGTTTCTGCGCCGGGGTGGAACGCGCCATCGAGATCGTCGAGCGCGCCATCGAGAAGTACGGCGCCCCGGTCTATGTGCGGCACGAGATCGTCCATAACCGCTACGTGGTGGAGAACCTGCAGGAAAAGGGCGCCATCTTCGTCGAGGAGCTGGACGAGGTGCCGGACGGCGTGCCGGTGATCTTCTCCGCCCACGGCGTGCCGAAGTCGGTGCCGGCCGAGGCGGCGCGGCGCGAACTCATGTATCTCGACGCCACCTGCCCGCTGGTCAGCAAGGTGCACCGCGAGGCCGAGCGCCAGCACCGCCTGGGCAACCTGATCATCATGATCGGCCACGCCGGCCACCCGGAGGTGATCGGCACCATGGGCCAGCTGCCGCCCGGCTCCATCATCCTGGTGGAGACCGAGGAGGACGTGGCCGGCATCGCGGTGGACGACCCCGACCGCCTGGCCTTCATCACCCAGACCACGCTGTCGGTCGACGACACGGCCTCCATCGTGCGGGCGATCCAGCAGCGCTTCCCCTCGGTGCAGAACCCGAAGAAGGAAGACATCTGCTACGCCACCACCAACCGGCAGGAGGCGGTGAAGGCCATCGCCCACCGCAGCCAGCTGATGCTGGTGGTGGGGGCGCCGAACTCCTCCAACTCGCAGCGCCTGGTCGAGGTGGCGCGCCAGCAGGGCTGCGCCAGGGCGCAGCTGGTGCAGCGCGGGTCGGATATCGACTGGCGGCTGCTCGAGGGAGTCGACACCGTCGGCCTGACCGCCGGCGCCTCGGCGCCCGAGGTGCTGGTGAACGAGGTGATCCAGGCGCTGCAGCAGCGCTACCAGGTCACCATGGAGGAGGTCGTGGTGCGCAGCGAGAACGTGGTCTTCAAGCTGCCGCGACAGCTCACCGAGACCGCCGCCTGACGGCGGCCAGCGCCAGACCCCGATGGCCGTCTACACCGAAGTCACCGACGAGGACCTGGCGCATTTCATGCAGCCCTATGGCTGCGGCCGCGTGGTCGCCTCGAAGGGCATCGCCGAAGGCGTGGAGAATTCCAACTACCTGATCCAGACCGAGCAGAAGACTTTCATCCTCACGCTCTACGAGAAGCGCACCCGGCGTGACGACCTGCCCTTCTTCCTGACCCTGATGCAGCACGTCGCGCAGCAGGGCATCGAGGTGCCACAGCCGGTGCCGACGCAGTCGGGCGATACGCTGCGCGAGCTTAACGGCCGCCCGGCGGCGCTCTTCACCTTCCTGGAGGGCCTCTGGCCGCGCCGCATCCATCCCTGGCACTGCCAGGCGCTGGGCGCCACGCTGGCCAAGCTGCACCTGGCGACGCAGAGTTACGCTGGGCGACGCACCAACGACCTGTCGGTCGCCGGCTGGCGCCGCCTGGCCGAAGCGACGCACGCCAGAGCCGACGAGGTGGCGCCGGGCCTGGCGGCCGAGTTGGTCGAGGACCTGGGGCAGATTGCCCGCGACTGGCCGCTCGACCTGCCCGCCGGGGTGATCCACGCCGACCTGTTCCCCGACAACGTCTTCTTCCTGGAGGACCGACTGTCGGGGCTGATCGACTTCTACTTCGCCTGCAGCGACTTCTACGCCTATGACCTGGCGATCTGTCTGAACGCCTGGTGCTTCGAGCCGGACAAGGCCTTCAACGTCACCAAGGCGCAGCTGCTGATCCAGTCCTACCGCGCGGTGCGGCCGCTGTCAGCGAAGGAGCTGGCGGCGCTGCCGCTGCTGGCGCAGGGCGCCGCGCTGCGCTTCCTGCTGACCCGGCTGTACGACTGGTTGAACCATCCGCCGGGCGCCTTCGTGCAGCCCAAGGACCCGCTGGAGTACCTCGCCAAGCTGCGCTTCCACCGCACGGTGCGCGGCCTCGCCGACTACGGTGTCCAGTGAGCGACACGCCGCTGGTCGAGGCCTTCACTGATGGCGCCTGCTCGGGCAATCCCGGCCCCGGCGGCTGGGGTGTGATCCTGCGCGCCAAGGGCCGCGAGAAGGAGCTCTCCGGCGCCGAGCCGCTGACCACCAACAACCGCATGGAGATGATGGCCGCCATCGCCGCGCTGGAAGCGCTGAAGCGCCACAGCCAGGTCGCCATCACCACCGACAGCACCTATGTCCGCGACGGCATCACCAAGTGGGTGCACGCCTGGAAGAAGCGCGGCTGGAAAACCGCCGACAAGCAGCCAGTGAAGAACCAGGACCTCTGGGAACGCCTCGACGCGCTCTGCCGCAAACACACGGTCGAGTGGCACTGGGTGCGCGGCCACACCGGCCACGCCGAGAACGAGCGCGCCGACGCCCTGGCGCGCGGCGCGATCCAGGCGCTGCGCGAGGCGAAGGGCTGATACCCCCGGCGGTTTCCGCATGCCTGCTCGCCACAACTTCCGACGGCTGGCATCCTGGCGGCAAAGCCGGAATGCTCACGGCATACAAGCGGGAGGAACACCAAGCCATGTCCCAAGCCACCATTCGTACCGTCGCCGTGCTAGGCGGCGGCGTCATCGGCATGTCCTGGTCAGCGCTGTTCCTAGCCAAGGGCATGGCGGTGCGGCTGCACGACGTCGACCCCGGCGCGCTGGAGCGGGCTAGGGCCTATATCGCCAATGCCTGGAGCGCCCTTACCGAGCTGGGGCTGGCACCGGGCGCCGACCAGGGCCGCATCTCCTTCCACGCCGACCCGGCCGAGGCGGTGACCGGCGCCGACCTGGTGCAAGAGAACGTGCCGGAGCGGCTGGAGATCAAGCACGCGCTGTTCCGCGCCATTGAGCCGGCGCTGACCCCCGGCGCGCTGCTCTGCACCAGCACCTCGGGCCTGCTGATGAGCGACCTGCAAAAGGGGCTGAAGGATCCTGGCACTCTGGTGCTGGCGCATCCCTTCAACCCGCCGCACCTGGTGCCGCTGGTCGAGCTCTATGGCAACGCCAAGACCGATCCCGCGGCGGTGGACCGCGCAGAGGCCTTCTATCGCGGCCTGGGCAAGGTGACGATCCGGCTGAACCGCGAGGTGCCGGGCCACATCGCCAACCGCCTGCAGGCGGCGGTGATCCGCGAGGCGGTCTGGCTGGCGGCCGAGGGCGTCGCCTCGGTGGCCGACATCGATACAGCCCTGGTCGCCGGACCGGGCATCCGCTGGGCCACTATCGGGCCGCACATGGTGACCAACTTGGCCGCCGGGCCGGCCGGCGTGGAGGTTTTCTGGGAGCGCTACTTGCCGGCCTTCGAAACCTGGTGGGCCAGCCTTGGCCAGCCGACGCTGACCCCCGAGGTGATCAAGCGCTTGGCCAAGGGCACCGCCGAAATGGTCGCCGGCCGCAGCTTCGAAGAGCTGGCCGCCTGGCGTGACGCCGGCGTCATGCACGTGCTGAAGAAGGGGAAATAGACTTTCGATTCCCTCTCCCCCAGGGCGAGGGCAGGATGAGGGCGTTTTGGGGTTGGTGCGATCGGATGAAGCCGCACCGAAACCCTCACCCCAACCCCTCTCCCTGAGGGAGAGGGGCTATCAGGGGCGCGAGAGCAGGCGCCTTACAGCGCTGCCAGCACCTTCTCGGCGCTGGAGACGTCGAGGCCGCCGGGGTTCTCCTCGACAGCGAGATGCTTCACCACGCCGTCCTTGACGATCATGGCGTAGCGCTTGGAGCGCACGCCCATGCCGTGCGGCGTGAGGTCGAGCGACAGGCCCACCGCCTTGGTGAAGTCGCCCGAGCCGTCGGCCAGCATGAGGATCTTGTCCTCGACCTTCTGGTCCTTGCCCCAGGCGCCCATCACGAAGGCATCGTTGACCGACAGGCAGGCGACGGTATCGACGCCCTTGGCCTTCAGCTCGCTGTACTTGCCGAGGAAGCCGGGGACGTGCTTGGCCGAGCAGGTCGGGGTGAAGGCGCCGGGCAGCGCGAAGAGCGCCACGGTCTTGCCCTTGAACAGCTCGGCCGAGGTGATCTCCGCCGGGCCGTTGGCGGTCATGTGCTTCAGCGGCACGTCGGGCAGCTTGTCGCCTACCTTGATCGTCATGGCGTCAACATCTCCGTTATCTATTTGTGGTTGCCGGGAAGATAGGCCGCGCGGCCCAGGGTTCCAAGGGGACTAGAGCGCGGCGAGAATACTCTCGGCCGAGGAGACGTCGAGGCCCGGCTTCTGCTCCACCGCCAGGTGCTTGACCACGCCGTCCTTGACGATCATGGCGTAGCGCTTCGAGCGCACCCCCATGCCGTTGGCGGCCAGGTCCTGGTCGAGGCCCAGCGCCTTGGTGAAGGCGGCCGAACCGTCGGCCAGCATCAGGATCTTGTCCTCGACCTTCTGGTCCTTGCCCCAGGCGCCCATCACGAAGGCGTCGTTGACCGACAGGCAGGCGATGGTATCGACGCCCTTGGCCTTCAGCTCGCTGTACTTGCCAAAGAAGCCGGGGACGTGCTTGGCCGAGCAGGTCGGGGTGAAGGCGCCGGGCAGCGCGAAGAGCGCCACGGTCTTGCCCTTGAACAGCTCGGCCGCGGTGATCTCCGCCGGGCCATTGGCGGTCATGTGCTTTAGGGGCACGTCCGGCAGCTTGTCGCCAACCTTGATGGACATGAGCTTGCTTCCTCCGTTGATGGGCGCCCGACGATAGCTAGGGGCGGCGGGCCTTGGCCAGGGCCTCGGTGACCGCCGCCTCGGTCAGCAGCTCGGGCAGTGGCAGGCCCTGCGGCGCGCCGGGACCGTAGACCACGTTGAAGGGAATGCCGAAACGGCCGAAGCGTTCCAGATAGGCGTTGATCGCCGGGTCGGGGCGGGTCCAGTCGGCCTTCATCGCCACCAGGTCGTCGGCCGCCAGCGCCGCCTTCATGCTGGCCTGGTCAAGCACCAGCGTCTTGTTGGCAATGCAGGTGACGCACCAGTCGGCGGTGACGTCGACGAAGACGCGCTTGCCCTCGGCCACCAGGCCCGGGATGGCGTCGAGGTCGAAGGCCACCCAGCCGTCCTCCAGGCTGGCGGTGGTCGAGCGCGCCGGCAGCGCCAGCGGCAGCGCCGCGCCGGCCAGGCCGACCAGCAGGGCGGCGCCCAGCGCCAGCGGCCGCCACAGGCCGCGGCGGCGCAGCACCAGCAGGACGAGCAGCAGCAGCAGGGCGCCGGCGACGCCGAGGGCGATGGTCGTGCCGGCCTGGTTCCACAGCACCGAGACCAGCCAGCCGGCGGTGCCCAGCAGCAGCAACCCCATGAGCTGGCGCAGCCGCAGCATCCACAGGCCGGGGCGCGGCAGGCGCTGCGCCAAGCCGGGCAGCAGCGCCACCAGCAGATAGGGCAGTGCCAGGCCGAGGCCCAGCGCGGCGAAGATCGCCAGGATCTCGGCGGTGCCGTGCGCCAGCGCGAAGCCCACCGCGGTGCCCAGGAAAGGTGCCGAGCAGGGCGTCGCCAGCAGCGTCGCCAGCAGGCCGGTGCCGAAGTGGCCGAGCAGCGTCTCTTCGCGTCCGCGCTCGCCCAGCCGCGCGATGCCGCCCGGCAGGGCGATGTCGAACAGCCCGAAGAGGTTGCCGGCGAACAGCGTGACGATCACCGCCATGAGGGCCAGGAAGGGCGCCGCCTGGAACTGCAGGCCCCAGCCCACCGCCAGGCCGCCGGCGCGCAGGCCGATGACCAGCCCGGCCAGCGCCAGGAAGGCCACCAGGATGCCGGCGGCCGAGGCCAGGAAGGATAGCCGGATGGCGCCGCGGTCGCGGCCACCCTGGCTGACCACCGACAGCAGCTTCAGCGACAGCACCGGCAGCACGCAGGGCATCAGGTTGAGGATCAGGCCGCCGAGCAGCGCCAGCGCCAGCATGCCGAGCAGCGTGGGCCAGTCGCTTGGCGCCAGGGCGACCGGCAGCGTCGCGCCCGCCCTGGCGGCGGCCAGCGCGCCGCCGGGCTGCAAGGCGCCCTCCATGGCACGGCGGCCGTCGATCAGCGTGACGGTCAGCGTGCCGCCCTCCAGCGGGCGGCTGACCTGCGGGCCCAGGCTGACCGGCAAGGTGAAGCTGGCGCCCAGGCCGTCGTCGGACAGCACCACAGACGGCGCCTTGAAGCCGTAGCCGGGCGGCCCCTCGACCACCAGGTCTGGCGCCTGGAAGGGAATGCGCGAAGTCGCGGTCACCGTCAGCTGCGGGGCGTCGAGCGTGCCGCTGAGCGTCGCGCTGTCCAGGGCCAGCCCCACCGCCGCGCCGCTGCCCGGCACCCGGGCGCGCCAGGATTCGATACGATAGCCCTCCGGCCCCGGGGTCGCCGCGCCGACCGGCAGGGTCAGCGACAGCTCCTCGTCGATCGGGATGCAGACGTCCTCGCAGACCATGTAGCTGACCAGCGCCCGCAGGGTCACCGGCTCGCCTGGACGCTGCGGCGTGACCACCAGCGGGAAGATCACCTCGTTCTCGTAGCCATAGGTCTCCAGCCCGAACAGCGTGAAGCGGATCGGCGCCGGCCAGAGGAACCGCAGCTCTGCGACATTGCTCGACTGCGACCAGTCCAGGCTGGCCGGAATGCCGGCATCGCCCGGCGAGCGCCAATAGGTTTTCCAGTGCGGCTGCAGCTGCAGTTCCAGGCCGAAGGTCAGTTCGGTCGCCTGGCCGACCGCGCCCTCGGCGGCGATCAAGCGGGCCTGCACCATCGGCTGCTCGGCCCAGGCACCCTCGGCCGCCAGCGCCCAGCGCGGCAGCAGCAACAGCAGGCCGATGGCAAGCAGACGAAGCATGATGATTCGACGAAGTCCTCTAGGGCTGGGGGCACGGCTCTTGCGTGCTATATATAGTCGGTGACGCCTTCGGCGCGTCACATCTGCGTGTCGTTTTAGACAGTTGCGGCGGCGTTCGGTCGCGGTCGCGTGGCCAGGTGAAAGGCATGGTGAAGAAGAAGCAGGACCACACGACGAAGCGGGAACGCGACGGCTACCTGACCGGGCAGCTGTTGATTGCCATGCCGGGCATGCGTGACAGCCGCTTCGTCCGCAGCGTGGTCTATCTCTGCGCCCACAACGCCGAAGGGGCCATGGGCCTGGTGGTGAACAAGCTGCTGGACAGCGTGAACTTCGAGGAGCTGCTGCAGCAGCTCGGCATCGAGAACCAGCGCGCCGGCGAACCCATTTCCATCCACTTCGGCGGCCCGGTCGAGTCCGGCCGTGGCTTCGTGCTGCACTCGGCCGACTACAAGCAGGACTCGACGCTGGAAGTCGACGGCCGTATCGCGCTGACCGCGACCCTCGACGTGCTGCGCGACATCGCCCAGGGTGGCGGCCCGCGCCACCACCTCTTCGCCCTGGGCTACGCCGGCTGGGGCCCCGGGCAGCTTGACCAGGAGCTGCAGGAGAATGGCTGGCTGACCGCCGAGGCCGACGAGCGCCTGGTGTTCAGCGACGACCATGCCGCTAAGTGGCAGGGCGCCATCGCCCGCATCGGCATCGACCCCAGCCGCCTGACCTTCGACGCCGGTCACGCGTAATACTGGTTTTCTTGCGCTGACGGCATCTTTTATTAGAATGTGGCGGCTGAGCCACAGTCAGTGACAAATGCCGCGTCGGTCCACCAGTGGGGACCAGGTTCCCTGACAGCCCCGCCGAATTGCCTAGTATGCGGACGCTAAATGAGGGGAAATACAATGCGCTCCAAGATGTTGCTGGCTTCGGCCCTGACCCTGTTGAGCACCGCCGCCTGGTCGGAGGAGTTCCAGTTCGCACCCGATGACAGCTCCCTCTATCTGCGCGTCTCCACCGGCGCGACTTTCGTGTTCCTGCCCGAGGTCAACAGCTTCGGTGGCGTGACCGATACCCTGCCGTACTTCTTCATCGCCAATCCCGACGAGTCCTACGCCATGAAGGCGGCCGGCTTCGGTGGCGCCGCGACACTTGGCGTCAACCTCGATGAGGCCGGCATCGGCTTCCTCGCGGCCTCGCGCTTCGAAGGCACAGTACACGGCTACTCGGTCACCGACAGCGACAGCCGCACCATCCTGGGCGGTCCGGGCGCCTACTATGACGTGATCGGCGTGCAGGGGACCCTGGTGTCCGGCGTCGCTTCACCAGGGAATCCTGTGCTGTTCCACGTCAAGGGCCAGGCCGAGCAGATCGCCGGCGACATGATGCTGCTGTGGGACTACGGCCCGGACAGCGGCCTGGGGAACTTCACCTTCGGCCTGGGCGCGACCGGCGGCTACAGCGCGGCCAGCTACGATGCGAGCTATCCGAACAATTCAAGCACCCACACCATCGAGAAGGCGCGCACCAACTTCGTCGGTCCGCAGGCCTCGATCGACTTCGCCCTGCCGCTGGCCGAGCGCACGACGCTCTACCTCGGCGCCAAGGTGGCTGGCCTCTACATGGATGGCGACCTCGACGCGCGCAACACCAGCGGCGGCTCCACGACACAGCAGACCCACGACAGCGAGAACTGGTTCGCCGTGCAGGGCACGCTGTCGGCCGGCATCGAGTTCGGCCTGTGGGGCGCGGCGGTGGCCAAGATCGGCGCCGAGGGCACCTACCTCAGCGGCGCGCCGCAGATCGAGAACCCGCAGGCTGATCCCGGCACCTTCGTGAACACCGGCTACTACGGGTCCAGCCAGCTCGGCCACGACAGCGCCTTCAGCGGCCAGGTGATGGTCAGCGTCTCCATCGCAATCTTCGGGCCCTGAGGGGAAGGCAAGGCGGAGACGGAACTGAGCAGTCGACGCCCGGGCCACGCCATGCGTTGCCTTGCGCTCCTCGCCATCGTCTTCTGCTGCTTGCTGCCGCCCACGGCCTCGCGCGCGGCGCCGCCCGCGGCGGGCATCAGCGAGAGCTATCTGCAGCAGCGGGGCTTGCCGTCCTTCACGGTCGACGGCGTGCGCGTCTATCACTCGGCCAGCGCCCTGGCGCCTGCCCGGACCTATGGTGCCGCCGTGGCCGCCGCGCTCGCCTGGTACCGCGCGCAGCTTGGCTGGGATGGCGTGGTCGCCGTTGTGGTGCTGGACGCGGCCGACTGGCAGGCGATGGTGTCGCTGCCCTATCCGGTGCCGCACGCCGAGCGGCGCTGGAACGTCGTAGTGATGCCCGACAGCGTCGAGCAGTTCCCCGGCTTTGCCGACTGGGATCTCGACGCGGCGCTGCTGAACGAAACCCTGACCTTCCACGAGGTCGGCCACCTGATCTCCCCAGCCCTGGGGCTCGCCGCCGGCAACCACTGGATCGACGAGCTGAGCGCCAACCTCTTCCTCGCCGCCTATGTGCGGGCCGAGCGTCCCGACCTGGCGCCGATCCTGGCGGGCGTGCCGCCGCGCTTCGCCAACCCCGGTCCCTTCGACCAGCTCTTCGACCTCGACAGCTTCTATGCCGGCGGCGGGCTGGAGAACTACGCCTGGTTCCAGTTCCGCCTGGCGGCGCTGGCCGACCGGATCGTGCAGGGACGCCCCTTCGCCGAAGTGGTCCAGGCCCTGCGCCAGGCCTTCGACGGCGCCGACCGCCGCCTGACCGTCGCCGCTACCCTGGCGCGGATCGAGCAGGTCGCACCGGGTTCGACCGCGCTGGTCGCGGACATGGGGGGCGATGGCATCCTGCCCGCACTAACGCCTGCCGCATGCCCCGGGCGCCTGCCGACCGTCGGACGCGACAGCTTGGTGTTTCTCGACAACCGCGGCACCGCGCCGCTGCGCTATCGGGCCTACCTGGACGGCGGTCCCTTTGCGACGCTGCCGCCTGGCGAGGTCGCGGCCCTGGTGGCCAGGGCCGGCGGCCAGGTCGAACTCGGCGACGGCAGCTGCCTGGCCGTGCCGCTGGACTACGCGCGCTACAGCATCGGCGGCTGACCGTAGTCAACAAACTGCTCAACGCACTGGCGTAGGATCGTCGTTGAGCTTACCGAACAACAGGTGGTCGCGCCACTCGCCGGCGATGCGCAGGTAGTTGCGGGCCAGGCCTTCCTCGTGGAAGCCCAGGCCGCGCAGCAGCCGCTGGCTGGGCTCGTTGCTCGGCAGGCAGGCGGCCTCCACCCGGTGCAGCCCCATCTCGCGGAAGGCGAAGATCAGCATCAGGCCCAGCGCCTCGGTCATGTAGCCCTGGCGGGCGAAGCTCTCGCCCACCCAGTAGCCCAGGGTCGCGGTCTGCGCCACGCCGCGGCGGATCTGCCCCAGGGTGATGGCGCCAATCAGCGCCAGGTCCTGGTGGCGGAAGATATGCAGCGTGTAGCCGGCGCCATGGCGTGAATCCAGGTTCTGCGACTTGACCCGGCGGCGATAGGCGCCGCGGGTCAGCGCGTCGGGCGGCCAGGTCGGCTCCCACGGCAGCAGGAAGTCGCGGCTGTCGAACCGCAGGCGCGACCACTGGCGCCAGTCCTTGCCGCGCATCGGCCGCAGGTAGACGCGTTCGCCATCCAGCCGGAGATGCCGCAGCCAGCCATCGCGAAACGGCGGCATCCGCATGGTGCGCTGCTCAGGCCAGGCGTTCGGCCAGCCGCGCATAGGACTCGACGCGGGCGATGGGGCCCAGCGCGGTCAGCGTCGGCTTGCCGGCGAACAGGCGGCCGGCCAGCTGCTGCACAGCGGTCGCATCCACCTTGTCGATTTCGCCCAGGATCTCCTCGGTCGACAGCGGACGGCCATAGGTCAGGATCTGGTTGGCCAGCGCCTCGGCCCGGGCCGAGGTCGACTCGCGCGCCATCAGGATGCCAGCGCGGGCCTGGGCGCGGGCGCGCAGGATCTCGTCGTGGTTGACCTTTACCGCCACCTTGCCCAGTTCGTCGGCGACGATGGGCAGCAGCTCGGCCGCCTCGCTTTCGCCGGTGCCGGCGTAGATCGAGAAGAGGCCGCCATCTTCGAAGTGCGACAGGAAGGAATAGATCGAATAGACCAGCCCGCGCTTCTCGCGCACCTCCTGGAACAGGCGGGACGACATGCCGCCGCCGACCAGGGTGGAGAGCACGTTGGCGGCGTAGAAGTCGGGGTCGTGCGCCGAGACGCCGGGGAAGCCCAGCACCAGGTGCACCTGCTCCAGGTCGCGCTCGCCGCGCAGCTCGCCGCCGACATAGGTCGCCGGCACCGGCCGCGGCTCGCCCAACGCCTTCAGGCCGCCCAGCTGCCGTTCCGCCAGCGCCACCAGCGCGGCGTGGTCGACGCGGCCGGCGGCGGCCAGCACCATGCGGTCGGCGCCATACTGGCCGCTCAGGTAGCCGGTCAGGGCATCGCGACCCAGCTCGGCCACCACCTCGGCGCGGCCCAGCACCGGCCAGCCCAGCGGCTGCGCCGGAAAGGCGGTTTCCTGGAACAGGTCGAAGACGATGTCGTCGGGGGTGTCCTCGGCCAGGCCGATTTCCTGCAGCACCACCTGGCGCTCGCGCGCCAGCTCCTCCGGATCGAAGGCGGAGTTCTGCAGGATGTCGGCCAGCAGGTCGAGCGCCAGCGGCACGTCGGCCGCCAGCACGCGGGCGTAGTAGGCCGTGGTCTCGCGTCCGGTCCAGGCGTTCAGGTGGCCGCCGACCGCCTCGATCTCCTCGGCGATGGCGCGCGCGCTGCGCCGCGCCGTGCCCTTGAAGGCCATGTGCTCCAGCAGGTGCGCGACGCCGTTGATCTCCAGCGTCTCGTGGCGCGTGCCGACACCGACGAAGACGCCGATGGACACGCTTTCGACGCCGGCCATGGCGTCGGTTGCCACGGTCAGGCCGTTGGCAAGGCGGGTTACCTGGATGGTCATGGGCAGCTACAGATCATGGGGCGGCGGGCTTTCGGCGGAACAGGCGGTGGAGGCCGGCCACCATAGAACGTTTCGCCGGCCGGTCCAGTCCCCCCTCCCCGGCCGGCAACCGGCCGGCATCGCGGCCGATCCCGTCGCCGCGCACCAGCGCCTCGGCGCAATTGCAGCCCTCGCCCAACGCGATCTGCCGCAGGTAGTAGCGTTCGAACGACTCGCCACGCGCGCCGGACCGCCCCGGGCCGCGCATCAGCTGTTCCGCCCGGCGATGCGGGCGCGGATCAGCCGCTTCAGCGCCTCGGCCTCGTTGTCCAGGCTCTCCATGCGCTCCGGGCGCTGATAGAGGTCGGCCAGGCGTGGCGGCAGTGCCGGGCGCTCGCCGGTCGCCTGTTCCACCGCGTCGGGAAACTTGGCCGGATGGGCGGTGGCCAGCACCACGGTCGGCAGGCCCAGCCGGGCCACCTTCTGCCGCGCCACGGCGACGCCGACGGCGGTGTGTGGATCGATGGTGATGCCGGTCTCGCGCTTGACCCGGCGCATCTCCTCCAGGGTGCCGGCATCGTCCAGCCGGCCGTAGTCGAACAGCGCCCGCGCCCGGGCAAGGCGCGCGGGGTCCAGGGTGAAGCGACCCTTGGCGCGGAACTCTTGCAGGGTGGCGGCGACGGCGGTGCCGTCGCGGTCCAGCAGGTCGAACAGCAGCCGCTCGAAGTTGGAGGACACCTGGATGTCCATCGAGGGCGAGAGCGAAGGCGCCACGCCCTCCATGCTCATGGTGCCGCTGGCGAAGAAGCGCGCCAGGATGTCGTTGCGGTTGGCCGCCACGACCAGCTTGCCCACCGGCAGGCCGAGCTGCTTGGCGACATAGCCGGCAAAGACATTGCCGAAATTGCCGGTCGGCACGACGAAGGCCACCTCGCGGTCGGGCGCGCCCAGCGCCAGGCCGGCGGCGCAGTAGTACACCGCCTGCGCCAGGATGCGCGCCCAGTTGATCGAGTTCACCGCCGACAGCCGCAGCTCGTCGCGGAAGGCCAGGTCGTTGAACAGCGCCTTCACCAGGTCCTGGCAGTCGTCGAAGCTGCCTTCGACTGCGATGTTGGTGACATTGGGCGACATCACGGTGGTCATCTGCCGGCGCTGCACCTCGCTGGTGCGGCCGCGCGGGTGCAGCATGAAGATGTCGACGGCGTCGCGGTCGCGCACCGCCTCGATCGCCGCCGATCCGGTGTCGCCAGAGGTGGCGCCGACGATGGTCACCCGCTCGCCGCGCTGGCCCAGCACCTCCTCGAACAGCTGCCCCAGCAGCTGCAGCGCGACGTCCTTGAAGGCCAGGGTCGGGCCGTGGAACAGCTCCAGCAGCCAGAGGTCGGGCGCCAGCTGCACCAGCGGCGTCACCGCCCGGTGCTCGAAACTGCCATAGGCCTGGGCCAGCAGGCGGTCGAGCACCGGCAGCGCCGCGCTGCCGCCCAAGAAGGGGGTGAGCACCCGCTTGGCCAGGCTGCAGTAGTCGGCGCCCCGCAGGCGGCGGAACTCGGCCTTGGCAATACCCGGCCAGGCGGCAGGGACATAGAGGCCGCCATCGCGCGCCAGGCCGCTCAGCAGCACCTCGTCAAAGGCCAGGACCGGGGCGGCGCCGCGGGTCGAAACATACTGCATGGGTGGGATGCTTCCTCAATTAGGGGGGCCAATCTAGACGCCCGGGTTTCACGGTCGCAAGATCGCCCGCCTTTTCCTGTCCCCCCGACGACATAGGACCCGCCCCCTCATGCAGCCTCTGGTGATCGACCGCACCCCCCTGACCGCCGCCGATGTCGCCGACGTCGCGCTGCGCCGCCGCCCCGTCGTCCTGGGACCGGCCGCGCAGGATCGCCTGGCCAAGGGACGGGCGCTGATCGATCACTTCCTGCGCGAGGACATCCCGGTCTATGGCCTGACCCGCGGCCTGGGCGGGCGTGCCGTGACCCGTGTGGCCGATGGCGAGCGTGACGAGATGTCGACCGTGATGCTGCGCGCGCGTGCCTGCGGCAGCGGTCCGCATTTCCCGGCGGCGGCCGTGCGCGCCTTCCTGCTGGCCCGCCTCTCCTCCATGTGCCAGGGCCGCGCCGGCGTGCGCCCGGTGATCGCCGAGCGCCTGGTCGAGTTCCTCAACAAGGGCCTGCACCCGGTGGTGCACGAGGTCGGCTCGGTCGGCGCCTCCGACCTGGCGCTGCTGGCCGAGATGGGGCTGCCGGTGATGGGCGAGGGCCAGGCCGAGTTCGGCGGCGAGCTGCTGTCCGGCGCCGAGGCGCTGAAGCGCGCCGGCCTGGAGCCGCTGAAGCTCAAGGAGAAGGAGGGCCTCGGCCTCTGCTCCGCCAACTCGGTCTCCGCTGGGCTGGGTGCCCTGGCCCTGAACGAGGCGCGGCGCCTGCTGGCGTTGGCCGAGGCGACCTGCGTGCTGACCATGGAGGCCTTCCGCGCCAACCTCTCGCCGATCGATCCGCGCGTCGTGGCGGCCCGCCCGGCGCCCGGCCAGCGCGACGCCGCCGAAGCGCTGCAGGCGCTGCTGGCCGACAGCGGCCTGCGCGACAAGGGTGCCGCGCGGCGCATCCAGGACCCGATCTCGATCCGCTGCGCCAGCCATCTGTTTGGCGCCTTCCACAGCGCGCTGGCCTTCGCCACGCCGCATGTCGAGGTGGAGATCAACGGCGCCGGCGACAATCCCAGCGTGCTCTACGAAGACGGCGAGATCATCTCCACCGGCAACTTCCACACGCCGGGCCTGGCGCAGGCCTTCGACCTGCTGGCCATCTCGCTGTCGCAGCTGGGCGCCATCAGCGGCCAGCGCGTCAGCCGCCTGATGGGCAACCGCTTCACCGACCTGCCGGACTACCTCTCGCGCTTCGCCGAGGGCACGGTGCGCATCGGCCTGGCGTTGGTCGGCGCCAACGCCAACCTGCAGGCCAAGGAGCTGCGGCTGCTGACCATGCCGGCGACCGCCGACGACTCCTCAGGTTACGACGTCGAGGATCATGCGCCCATGACACCGGTGGCGGTGCGCAAGTTCTGGCGCGGCCTGGCGCACTGGCGCCAGATCATCGCCTGCGAATTGATCGTGGCGTCCGAGGCTTTCGACCAGCGCCAGCCCGAGCGAGCGACCGCTGTCGCCGTTGCCCTGCGCGACCAGGTACGCCGGGTGGTGGCCCCCTTTGCCGACGACCGCCCGATGAGCGCCGACATCGAGGCCGTGGTGGCGCTGGTAGAAGGCGACGCGCTGAGCGGCGTCCTGCCCTAGACGGCGGAGGAGCTGCCCTCAGGCCAGCGTGCAGGCCGCTACCGCGCCGCGCTTTTCCAGGAAGCGCTGGTGGTAGTCCTCGGCCGGCCAGAAGTCCGACGCCGCCTCGATCGCCGTGGCGATGGCCCGGCGGTAGCGGCGCGAGGCCGCCAGGCGGGCCTTCGACTCCTCGGCGGCGGCACGCTGCGCCTCGTCGTGCACGAAGATCACGCTGCGATACTGGCTGCCGAGGTCGTGGCCCTGGCGATTGACCTGCGTCGGGTCGTGCGCCTGCCAGAAGGTCTGTAGCAAGGTCGCGTAGTCCAGGCGGGCCGGATCGTATTCGACCTGCACCACCTCGGCATGGCCGGAGCGATCCGTGCAGACCTGCTCATAGCTCGGATTGGCCAGGCGACCGCCGGCGTAGCCGACGGTGGTCGCGGTCACCCCCGGCAGCAGGCGGAAGGTCGCTTCCACGCCCCAGAAGCAGCCAGCACCGAAGGTCGCCTTGGCGGTCATGCTCGCCTCCTATGCGCGCAACGACCCCCTATATGAGCGGCGACCGCGGGCCACGGAAGCCCGCATCACGCCGGCTTGAGCGACGGTGAAGCCGGCAGGCGGCGCAGGTACTGGCCGAAGAAATCCATGCCGACCAGCTTGCTGTAGGCCTCGATCAAGCGCTGGGTCACCGGCCCCGGCACCTGGCCGTCGCCGACCTTGGCGCCATTGACCTCGACCACCGGACACATGCAGAGCGAGGTCGAGGTCAGGAAGCATTCGTCGGCGATATAGGCGTCGTGCAGCGCCAGGTCCTTCTCGATCAGCGGGATGCCCAGCTCGCCGCAAAGCTCGATGACGCAGCGGCGGCTGATGCCGGGCAGCACGTAGTCCTCCTTCGGCGTCAGCACGCGGCCAGCCTTCACCAGGAAGATGTTGGCGCCGATGCCTTCGCAGAGGTTGCCGTTGACGTCGAGCAACACGCCCCAGGCGCCGGGGTCGCGCGCCTTCACCTCCTGGTCGCCCAGTGTCATGTTCAGGTAGTTGACCGTCTTGGCGCGCGGCGACAGCACCTCGGGCGGCACGCGGCGGATCGAGGGCGTCGCCACGCGGATGCCGTCGCGGTAGTAGTGCGCGCGGCTGTGGAACGGCAGCGGCACCGTCTCGATCATCACCGTCGGCCCCTCGTACTCCGGCGCTTCGCCGTCATAGCGGCCGATGCCACGGCTGATCCGTTGGGTCACCCAGTAGTCGTCATCCGGCCCCAGCAGGTGGCGGTTGCGCTCCACCAGCTCCTCGGTCAGGGCGGTCATCGCCGCCGGCGTCAGGCCGGGGTCGATGCGCACGTAGCGCAGCGTCTCGTAGAGCCGCTCGATGTGCTCCTGCAGCTTGAACAGCTTGCCACCGAAGGTGCGCGCCGTGTCATAGACCGCGTCGCCATAGGCGAAGCCCAGGTCGTGGATCGAGATCTTGGCCTCGCGCTCGGGCAGGAACTGGCCATTGAGATAGGCCTGACGTTCGTTTCGCATCGGGGTCCTCGGAATCATGGCGTGGGGGTCAGGGATAGCGGTAGGAGAGCAGCTGGATCAGCCGGGCGTTTTCCGGCCGGTCGCCGAAACCCGGCCCGGCGGAGTGCCAGAGCCAGGGGCGATAGAGAATGGCACGGTTGAAGCGCATGGGCACCGTCATCAGCTGCTCCCAGGCGTCCAGGTCCGGGCCGTCGCGCTGCAGAAGCGCCGGTACCGAGGCGACGCCGACCGCCTCGATCTGCGCCCGTTCGTGCGGCGTACGGTCGAGGCCCAGCGCCTTGTGGCGGTAAAAGCTGGTGCCGCCGGCGCAGTCCGCCGGCAGCGACAGGTAGATGACGCCGACCCAGGCCAGGCCCGAGGGGTCGACATGCACGTGATAGCGCCCGCTCTCGCCCGCCTGGGTCAGGCGGAAATGACAGTGGAAGGCGCCGGCTGCCGTGGTTGAAACGATGCGTTCGCCGACCAGCGAGGCGATCACCTGGTCGAAGCCCTGCGGCACCAGCGGCCGGTCGGAGTTGCGGCCCGGAAAGGTGCGCACGCCGATGACCTCGGGATAACCCAGCGCCAGAGCATCCTGCCGCACCTTCAGCGGCTCGGCATAGAAGTCGTCGACGATCAGCAGTGAACGGTACAAGCACGATCCTCCAGGACGGCCGGCATGCTGACAGAGCAGGACAGGTCGCTCAATGCACCAAACCTGGTGGGCTGCCCCTTGCCGCGCGGGCGGCCGCCGCGCAGGCTGCCGTCAAGCCGCCACCGCCCTTGCTCAAGAGGCCGTCCTCCCATGCTGCTCGTTGCCACCTATGTTGCCCCCTCGGCCATCGAGGGGCTGGGCCTCTTCGCTGCCGAGCCCATTGCTGCCGGCGCGATGATCTGGCGCTTCGATCCGCTGCTCGATCTGATCCTGCCCGACGCCCACCTGGCGAGCTATCCGCCCGCTACCCAGGGCTTCCTGATGAAGTACGGCTATCGGCAGCGCGGCACCGCCGGCTATCGCGTGCTGGACGGCGACAACGGCCGCTTCATGAACCACAGCGCCCAGGCCAACACCGACAACAGCGGCGAAAGTTCCTACGCCACCCGCGATATCGCGGCGGGCAAGGAGATCACCTGCGACTACGCCGAGTTTATCGAGGATTTCGCGTCCGAGCACTTTGCCTAGGCTGCCGAGGCGCAGAGCCTCCCGGACCCTGAATGCCGCATAACACTATAGCGTTGCCGTTGCGGTAGTGCGCTGCGAGGCTCACCGCTGACCAGCAGCGCGAGCCAGCATGAGCCGTTTGCACGACGCGCCGCCGACCCCGGAGGATGTCCACTACGCCTATCGCCTGCTGCTTGGGCGTGCGCCCGAGAGCACAGCGGCGGTCGAGGGGCACCTCCGGCAGAAGTCCTTGCGCGATCTGCTACGTGTCTTTCTGTCCAGCCCGGAATTTCGCAGCACCCTGAACGAGCGGGCGCCAGCGCCACCGAATCTGCGACTGAAGGCCCTGCTTCAGACGCACCATCAGCCGGCACCGAAGCACGGTGACCCGGCGTACTGGACCGATCTGTTGGGCGTGCGCCACCGCGCAGACTACCGCCGTCGCCTTGCCGATTCCGGCGGCAGGCATTTCTCCGGCACGCTGGGCGAGCCCCTGGAGTGGCTGTCGCTGCTCGAGGCGCTGGAAGCGGGGGGCGACGGCTTCACCGCCGTCGAGCTGGGCGCCGGCTATGGGCCCTGGCTCAGCCGTGCCGGCATCGCGTGGCGCCGCTGGCGCCCTGGCGCGCGACTGCGCCTGATCGGCGTGGAGGGTGAGCCGACGCATTTTGCCTGGCTGCGGTGCCATCTGGCCGACAACGGGCTGATGGGACCGGACGTCGAGCTGCACGAAGCCGCCGTGACCGCCGTCGCCGGCAACGTCGGCTTTCCGGTGGCGGACGATCCCGCGTTCGACTGGGGGACCAGCCCAGCAGCGACCGCCGCGCCGCCAGCCGACCAGACACACGGCAGATGGCGCACCGTGCCGGGCCTGGCGCTGGGTGATCTCTTGGCGCGAGAACCACGAGTTGATTTCCTGCATCTGGACATCCAAGGCGGCGAGCTACAGGTGCTGACCGCCGCCGCGACATCGCTGTGCCGGGTCGATCGGATCTGTGTCGGTACACACGGCCGCGACCTCGAGGCCGGCCTGTTGGCGCTGTTGCCGACACTGGGTTTCCGCCTGGAGGCCGAGGAACCCTGTCACTACCAGGTGCCGAGCGACCTGCCGCTCCTGCTGCGCGACGGCACGCAGTACTGGGTGAACCGCGCGCCCCGCGAGAGCCCGAACTACTAGAGTCCGAATCGGGCCGGCCGGAAGGCCGCGAGTTCACTGCGCGGCGCCTCGCCCGCCAACTCGGCCGAGAGCAGCTCGCCGATCCAGGGCGCCAGGGTGACGCCAGAATGTGTCACGGCGACGTAGAGTCCTGGCACGGCGGCCAATGGCCCGACAATGGAGTGGCCATCGGCCGGCATGGCCCGGCGGCCGATGCGCCAGGTGGCGCCGGCATCCAGCGCTGCGACGTCGAGCGCCGGCAGCCATTGCCGGGCGCGCTGCCAGAGCCGTGCGCGCGCCATGGCTATGGTCGCTGAGTCCGCGCCCTCGCCCACCAGCGCATCCAGGTCGTCGCCCCCAAGCAGCAGGCCGCCAGCAGCCGTCTGCCGCAGGTGGATGCCAGCCGGGTCGGGGGACCAGAGCACCAGATCGAGACGCGCGGCCAGCGGCACGGGCGGCGACTCCAGCAGGAAGCCCGGCACGCGCCGCATGGGAAAACGCTCGGCCGGGATGGCGCCGGCACTCGCCAGTTCCAACAGGGCCGGCGTCTCGATGCCGGCGGTCACGGCCAAGCGCTGCGTCTCGATGGAACCTGCGGCGGTCTCCACCGCCGCGATGGCGCCCGCCGCATCGCGGCGCACGGCCAGGAGCGGCTGGTGTTCCAGCACCTGCGCGCCAGCGGCCCGCAGCTCGCCCAGGATGAAGGCCAGGAAGCGCGGCACCTCGAGCCAGCGGTCGGCTGTCGCCAGCAGCCCCTCGGTGTCATCGGCGACGCTCAGGTCCGGCAGGCGCCGGCGGATCACATCCACATCCAGCCACTCGACCGGATAGCCAAAGCCCTGCAGGGCAGCGTGATCGTCGCGCAGCTGGCGGTACAGCGCGCCAAGGCTGCGTTCGATGAACTGCAGCGAACCGGCGCCGCCCAGGCCAATGGTGGCGGCGCCAAGCTCGTCCGCCAGCGCCTGGTAGCGCGCCAGGCCACCGGCATTCAGCGCGTGATAGGCGCGGTCGCCGGTCTTCGAGCTGGCATTGACCCAGGCAAAGGTGCCGGCCGAGGTCGAGCCGCCGAGGCGCGCCCGCTCCAGCACCACGACGCGCAGGCCGCGCCTGGCCGCCTGCCAGGCCAGGGCCAGGCCGACAATACCGGCGCCGGCGACGACAAGATCGGCAGTTGCGGGCGACTGTTGCATGGCTGCACCGGACGATTTCTAGTGGGGCACGGTGAGTGATAGCGGCAGCGCGCCGCCCAGGCCAGGACGGCACACAGCGAAAGGGCCGCGCCCCTTGCGGGACGCGGCCCCATTCCAGGCCAGGACGAAGACTGGACTTAGTAGTCCATGTCCGAGGGCATGCCCGAACCGCCGCCGGCCGGGGCGGCTTCCTTCTTCACCTTCTCGGCCACCATCGCCTCGGTGGTGATCAACAGGCCGGCGACCGAGGCCGCGTCCTGCAGGGCGGTGCGCACCACCTTCACCGGGTCGATGATGCCCTTCTTCACCAGGTCGCCGTACTCGCCGGCCTGGGCGTCGAAGCCGAAGTTGGCTTCCTTCGACTCCAGCAGCTTGCCGGCGATCACCGCGCCGTCGAAGCCGGCGTTCTGCGCGATCTGCCGCGCCGGGGTCTGCAGCGCACGCCGCACGATCTCCACCCCGACCTTCTGGTCGGCGTTGTCGCCTTCCAGCTTGGCCAGAGCCTTGATCGACCCCAGCAGGGCGGAACCACCGCCGGGAACGATGCCCTCCTCCACCGCGGCGCGGGTGGCGTGCATCGCGTCCTCGACGCGGTCCTTCTTCTCCTTCACCTCGACCTCGGTCGAGCCGCCGACGCGGATCACCGCAACGCCGCCGGCCAGCTTGGCCAGACGCTCCTGCAGCTTCTCGCGGTCGTAATCCGAGGAGGTCTCATCGATCTGCGCGCGGATCTGCGCCACGCGGCCCTCGATGTCCTTCTTCTTGCCGGCGCCGTCGACCACGGTGGTGTCTTCCTTGTTGATCACCACCTTCTTGGCGCGCCCCATCATCGCCAGGGTCACCGACTCCAGCTTGATGCCCAGTTCCTCGCTGATCACCTGGCCGCCGGTCAGGATGGCGATGTCCTCGAGCATGGCCTTGCGGCGATCGCCGAAGCCCGGGGCCTTCACCGCCGCGACCTTCAGGCCGCCACGCAGCTTGTTGACCACCAGGGTGGCCAGCGCCTCGCCCTCGATGTCCTCGGCGATGATCATCAGCGGCTTGCCCGACTGCACCACGGCCTCCAGCACCGGCAGCAGCGGCTGCAGGGTGGAGAGCTTCTTCTCGTGGATCAGGATGTAGGGGTCTTCCAGGACCACCCGCATCTTGTCGGCGTCGGTGACGAAGTAGGGCGACAGGTAGCCACGGTCGAACTGCATGCCCTCGACGACGTCCAACTCGGTCTCCAGGCTCTTGGCCTCTTCCACCGTGATGACGCCCTCGTTGCCGACCCGCTCCATCGCCTTGGCGATCATCGCGCCGATGTCGGCGTCACCGTTGGCCGAGATGGTGCCGACCTGGGCAACTTCGGCATTGGTGGTGACCTTCTTCGCCTTCTTCTTCAGGTCGGCGACCACGGCGGCCACCGCCAGGTCGACGCCGCGCTTCAGATCCATCGGGTTCATGCCGGCGGCGACGGCCTTGGAGCCCTCGCGCACGATGGCCTGGGCCAGCACGGTCGCCGTGGTGGTGCCGTCACCGGCCACGTCGTTGGTCTTCGAGGCCACCTCGCGCACCATCTGCGCGCCCATG
>JBBQBI010000001.1:0-391248 GCA_038363005.1 Rhodospirillales bacterium | reverse complement strand
GGTCCTGCACCACATGCCAGGGCTGCAGCGCTTCCGCAGCGCCGAGCTGGAGGCCTACTACCGTGTCAACCAGGCCTTCGCCGATCGCCTGGCGCCGACCCTGGCACCCTCCGACCTGGTCTGGGTGCATGACTTCCAGTTGATGCCGTTGCCTGGCCTGCTGCGCGCACAGGGTGTCGCCAACCGCATCGGCTTCTTCCTGCACGTCCCCTTCCCGCCCGGTTCGATCGCCAGCCAGGCACCCCGCATGAAGCGGCTGCTGGAAGACCTGTTGGCCGCCGATCTGGTCGGCTTCCAGACCGCGCAGGACCGGGACTGCTTTCTGGACGCCGCGGCGCAGATCACCGGCGCCACGCGCCTGGACAACAATGCTTTGCGCTTTCGCGGCCGCCGCATCCAGGCCGGTGTCTATCCGGCGGAGATCGAGACCCAGGGCTGGGTCAAGACAGCGGAGCGCGCGGCACAGGGCGACATGGCGGCGCGCCTGCGGCGCTCGCTGCTGGATCGCCACCTGATCATCGGCGTCGACCGACTGGATCCCAGCAAGGGCCTGCCGGAGAAGGTCGAGGCCTTCCGGCTGCTGCTGGCGCGACACGAGAGCCTGCAGGGCCAGGTGACCCTGCTGCAGATCTCACCCCCATCGCGCAAGGAGATCGCCGTGTACCGCGATCTGCGACGGCAGCTCGACCAGGCCGTCGGCGCGCTGAACAGCGCCTACAGCCTGCCGGACTGGTCGCCGATTCGCCTGATGGCGCGGATGATCGGGCGGCGCACCTTGGCCGGTTACATGCGCTTTGCCCGCGTCGGGCTGGTGACGCCGCTGCGCGACGGCATGAACCTGGTGGCCAAGGAGTTCATTGCCGCGCAGGACCCGGCCGATCCCGGCGTGCTGGTGCTGTCGCGCTTCGCCGGGGCAGCGCAGCAGCTCAAGGACGCACTGCTGGTCAATCCCTATGACGGCGAGGAGGTGGCCGAAGCGCTGTATCAGGCGCTGACCATGAGCCTGCCGGAGCGGCGGCGACGCTGGGAAACGCAGTGGGCGGCGCTGGCCAGCTGCTCGGCGAGCGACTGGGGTGCCCGCTTCCTGGCCGACCTGGGAAGGCCCGCCCAGGCCCTGATCGCCGCGCCAGCGGCCAAGGGACGGCTGCCGGACGAGAACCCGCAGGTCACGCTGCCGGCCGCGAGCCGGACGACGGCCAAGCCCCCTGTCGCGCTGTCGGGAAGCCGGCCGCGGGCGCGCCTCGGCAAGTAGGCCTCAGCCGCCCGCCAGGCGCTCACGCAACGCGGTCTTCAGTACCTTGCCGTAGTTGTTCTTCGGCAGGCTGTCGACCAGCAGGAAGCGACGCGGTCGCTTGTAGCGCGCCATGGAGTCGAGACAGAGCTGCTCCAAGGCGGTGGGCAGCACGCTGGCATCCGGCCGGGTCACCACGAAGGCCACCACTTCCTCGCCCCACTCAGGGTGCGCCGCGCCCACCACTGAGGCCTCGGCCACCGCCGGGTGCTGCAGCAGCACCTCCTCGATTTCGCGCGGATAGATGTTGCTGCCGCCGGAGATGATCATGTCCTTGGAGCGGCCACTGATGGTGAGGAAGCCCTCGGCATCGAAGCGCCCCAGGTCGCCGGTCAACAGCCAACCGTCGCGCAGCGCCTCGGCGCTGGCCGCCGGATCGTTCCAGTAGCCGCGCATGACGCAGGGCGACCGCGTGGCGATCTCGCCGATCTCGCCGGGATCCAGCACGGCCCCTTCGTCATCGATCACGCGCACCTCGACGCCAGTGCGGGCAATGCCGCTGCTGGCCAGACGCTCACGCCAGCGCGGGTGGTCGCTTTGGCCATGCAGGCGGCGTGACAGGTGGGTGATGGTCATTGGCGTCTCACCCAGGCCGAAGACCTGGTGCAGCCTGGGCCCGAAGAGCTCCAACGCGCGCTCCAGGTCGGCCAGGTACATGGGTGCGCCGCCGTAGATCAAGCACTTCAAACCGCTGGTGTCGCCGCCGGCCCGCGCACTGGCGTTCAACCGCGTGACCATGGTCGGCGCGGCGAACATCGAGACGTTGCGATAATCTGCGAAAGCGGCCAGCACGGCCTCGGCATCGAAGGAGCCCGGCAGGATCACGTTGTGACCGCCGCGCGCCAGGTGCGGCAGGGCATAGAGCCCAGCACCGTGCGACAGCGGCGCGGCATGCAGCATCACATCGCGCTCGTCCAGCTGGTCGATGTCGGCCAGATAGGCCTGCAGCATGAAGAGCAGATTGCCGTGGGTCAGCGTGGCGCCCTTGGGCCGACCGGTGGTGCCGCTGGTGTAGAAGATCCAGGCATCGGCGCCGCCCGGCGTGTCGACGCTTGCCACCGGGTCGCCCTGCAACAGGCGGCGGTAGTCGGCGCTGCCGGTAGCGATGACCGGACAGGGGCCAGCCGCCAGGCCGGTCGCGATCGACGGCGAGGCGATACAGAGTCGCGCGCCACTGTGCTCCAGGATGTAGGCGAACTCGCGCGGATGCAGCTTGGCATTGGCCGGCACGGCGATCAGCCCGGCGCGCCAGAGGCCGCAGAGCAGAGGGAGGAATTCCGCGCCGTTGTCCAGCGCCAGCACAACGCGATCGCCAGCCGCCAGGGCATGGCGCCGCCGCAGCGCCCCGGCAATGGCGGCGACGCTGGCCTCGAACTGGCCGTAGCTCAGGCGGCTGTCGCCACAGGTGACGGCGGGCGCGTCCGGCAGGCGGCGGGCGACGAGTTGCGGCAGCAGGGAAAGGTTCATGGGCGTGTCCGGCGCGGGAGAATCGGCGGCCATCTTGCCGCAGGCGCGCCGCCGCGTCATGTGGCGCGGCGATGCGGACACGGCTGCCCTTCCGGAAAAGCGCGCGGTCGGCGGCCTCCGCCCATGTTGGACTGCGCGCGACCGAACAGGGGAGGCCAGGGCATGACACCGGAAGCGACGATACAGGCGGCGGCGATCCTCGAGTCCCTCAGGTTGGCACCGACCTTCCGACTCGACCACCTGCCGGCCGCCTGCCGCCCAGCCGACGAGGCCGAGGGCTACCGGGTCAACGATGCCCTGCAGCAGCGGCTGACCGCTGCCGGCGTGGGAGCGATCTGCGGCTACAAGCTGGGCTGCACCACGCCGCTGATGCAGCAGCGCATCGGCCTGGACCACCCAACCGCCGGCTGCATCCGAGCCAGCCAGGTCTTCCAGGGGGAGCTGGCGATCAGCCACGAGGCGGCGCGCAACCTGGGCTGCGAGAACGAGATCGCCGTGCGCCTGGGCAAGGACCTGCCGCTCAGCGGCGCCGACTGGACGGCGGAGAGCGTAGAACCCTTTGTCGACACCGTGATGGGCTCGATCGAGCTGGTGGAGCAGCGCTACGTCATCCAGGAGGAGACCAAGCGGGCCCACATCCCCACGGTAATCGCCGACGATTTCTGGCAATGGGGCGCCATCCTGAGCCCGCCGGTGGCCCGCTGGCGCAACCTCGACCTGCTGAACAACAGCACCCGCACGCTGCTGGATGGCGCGCTGCAGGGCGAGGGCCTGGGCCAGGCCGCGCTGGGCCATCCGCTGCGCGCGGTGGCCTGGCTGGCCAACCATCTGGCCAGCCGCGGCCGCAGCCTGACCGCCGGCATGATCGTGCAGACCGGCAGCTTGGTCGCCCCCTGCCGCCCGGCACCCGGACAGACAGTGATCTGCGATCACGGTGCCCTGGGCGCGGCGACCTTGCGCTGGCTGGCCTAGGGCGGCGGGCAGCCCTCCGCCCTGCACCAGCCACGGCGTCAGGCGTTGCCGTGCTGCCGGCTGGTGATCCTGCGCCTGGGCCCACCGATGCGGTCTTCCAGGGCCAATCGGGCGCAACCGAGGAAATGCCGTACCTCGCCAAAGGGCAGGCGCTGCATTTCCAGCAGCAGATAGTCGAGATGGCGCTGCAGGGCCTGCGGCGACGGACCCTCCAGGCCCTTGGTTTCCGGCAGTTCGATCGTGGTCTGGCCTTTCATTGCATTCCCCCCTCGATTGCTCTGCGCACATGAAATGAAGCCTGTAGTCCGCCCAGCGGCGGCGCCAGCGTGACGCCGCCGACCGGACGCAGCGTGTGAAGCGCACCCGACAGGGCCCGCAGATCGAAGGCCGAAGTCAGCAGCGCGGCGATGGCGGTGACGTTGGCACGCGCCAACTGCATCCCCACGCAGGCACGCGGGCCCACGCCAAAGGGTACGAAGGTGAACTTGGCCGGCGCCTGCTCCAGGAAGCGGGTCGGATCGAAGACCTCGGGATCGGGCCAGAGATCCGGCTGGCGATGCAGCGCCCAGGGTACGATCAGCACCGGGCTGCCCTTGGGCACCTCGACCCCGGCGATGCTGTCGGCGCGCAGCGCCTCGCGCGCCACCCACCAGGTCGAGGGGTAGAGGCGCATGACCTCGTCGACCACGGCGCGCGTGCGCTTCAGGTGACGCAGCGACGCGGCCGGCAGGTCGCCACCGCGGGCCAGGACCGGGTCGACCTCCTCGCGGATCCAGTCTACCAGATGCGGCTGGCTGGCCAGTGCATAGAGCACCCACGAGGCAACCTGCGCGGTGGTCTCGAAGCCGGCGAACAGCAACGTGATGATCTCGTCACGCGTGACGTTGGGGCCATGCTCGGCGTGCAGCGGCGCCAGCAATGGCAGCAGCCCCTGGTTCTCCCGCGCGATGTTGTTGGCCAGCAGGTTCATGCGCGCGATGGTGGCGGCGAAGCGTGCGCGCCGGGGCGTCGGCAGGACGCTGTCGAGATCGATGAAGCGCAACATCGATTCGGTGATGCGCATATGCAGGAAGCGGCTGGCGCGATAGACCTCCTCGGCGGTGTCGTCATCCATCCGGTAGTGGAACATGGCGGCGGCCGCCATGCGCATGGTCAGGCGGCCGGCCATTTCGTTGAGGTCGACCTGCCGGCCCAGGCCGGTGGCCTGGCGGGCGATCTCCTGCGAGACCAGCGGGATCGCCAGGTCGATGCCCCGGTCGAGCGCCTCGCCGATCAGCCCGGGGCGTGCCGCGCGCCGCGAATGCGCCCAGCGTGGCCCGCTGGCGGTGATCATGCCGTCGCCCAGCAGCGGCCGCAGGCGCGCCTGGTAGCGGCTCTTGCCATAGTGCTCGGCGGCATCGACCAGCACCCGCTGCACTGCGTCGGGCCGGGCTACCAGCACCACCGTGCGGTTGGCGAAGCGCACCGACACCGGGCGTTCCTGGCCGATCAGGCGATCCTCGACGAAGCTCAAGGGATCGGCGGAGAAGTCCGCCAGGTCGCCGAGCAGGACGCGTTTGGCTTGTTGCAGCATGCTCTCTGTCCTACGCGACCGCCTGCAGCAGGCCGATGCTGGCCAGGTTGCGCTCGCCGATGTCGCACTGGATGACACCGATGGCGGGGCCGCCCTGGGATGGCACGACGCCCGCCGCGGGCTTGCTCAGTCGCTTGATTTCCAGCCCGCAGGAGCGCAGGAAGCGCTCGAAGGTAACCTCGGTCACGGCGATCAGCGTGCGCGCGCCCTGGTCGCGACCGCAGGCGAAGCCCTCGCGCACCAGGAAGGCGCCCACCGCCCGGCGGTCCTCGACCGTCGGCATCACGGCGAAACGGCTGATCTCCCAGACCTCGGCCGATTTCGGCAGCGGCGCCGGCAGCAGGTGGGCGAAGTAGCGCTCCAGCAGGTAGGGGCCAAGCGTCGAGAGCGCACGCAGGCAGCCGACCACGACGCCCCGGCGGATCACCGCGCAGTGCACCGCGTCGAGGTCGAATTCGTCCATCTCGATGCCGTTCAGCGAGGGGATCTGCCAGCCCAGGTCCTCGCAGAAGACCTGGTGCCTGAGGCGCCAGGCCAGCGCCATCAGATCAGGGCGTTCGGCGGCGCGAAATCGTTCGACCTGCAGATCCTGGCCCATGGTCCCCTCCCCCCCAAGTCTTCAGGGGAGGGTCTGGTCTTGACCCTGCCGCGAATAGCCGTGAAACTTCCCAGGTATTCCATCAATAGGATTACCCGAAAGCTCAGATATGCAGCGGGTTTTTGAGGAATATCTCAATGAACTGAACAGCTGTCAGTCTACGGATGAATTACATCCATTGCTAGATAAACTTGGACAGTTGCACGGATTTGGATATTCAACCTATGCCGACGTGCGGCGCGTGCCGCTGCGCGGCGAGCCGCTGCCCTTCTTCATCACCACGATCCCGGCCGAGTTCACCGCGCGCTACGTGGAAATGAACATGGCGAGCTTCGACCCCATCGTGCGGCGCGCGGCGACCAGCAATTCGCCCTTCCTGTGGACCGACGTGCGGCCCTTCAACGACTGGGCGCGCCGCCGCCCCGGGGTAAAGACCAGCGCGCGCAAGCTGATGGACCTGGCGACCGACTTCCGCTTCCACCAAGGCTATGCCGTACCCTGCCATGCGCTCGACGCCAGCGGGCGCCCGGCCTCGGCCCTGGTCAGCTTCTACTGGCTGGGCAAGCCGGAAGACCTGATGCGGCATGACGCCCTGCCGGTCTGGCTGCGGCTGGCGGTGCTGGTGTTCCACGAGCGCATGCTGGCGCTGCGCGGCTGCGCCACCAATGACAACGGCGCCGCGCCGGAGCTGTCGGACCGCGAGGTGGAGTGCCTGGTCTGGTCGTCGCGCGGCAAGACCACCGCCGAGGTGGCGGATATCCTTCAGGTCGGCAAGCGCACTGTGGAGTTCCACATAAGCAACTGCATGCGCAAGCTGGGGGTCTACAGCAAGATCCACGCCGTAGCCGTGGCGATCCAGCTGGGCTTGATTTCGCCCTAGGCGATGGTCAGCCTCCAGCCATGGACAGAGCACTGGAAAGCGAACGCCTGCGCCTGACACCGCTGGCCGTGACCGACATTGACGTCGCCTTGGAGATGTTCACCGACCCAGCGGTCATGCGGTTCATCGATGGACCGGTAGACGAGGCCAGCATCCGCGCGGGGATGCCGACCTGGACCAGGCGCGGCGGCGATGGATGCATCGGCATCTGGTGCATCTCGAGCGCCGTCACCGGGGAAAAGTACGGCAGCGGCTTTCTGTTGCCGTTGCCGGTCGAGGACAGCGACACCGACTGGAGCCTGGTCAGGCCCGAGGCACTGCCGTCGGGGGACGTCGAAGTCGGCTACATCCTCAAGCAGAGCGCCTGGGGCAAGGGTTTCGCCACGGAGACTTGCCGGCGGCTGCTGCGTTTCGCCTTCGAAGAGACGCCCTTGCAGGAGGTCGTCGCCACCTTCGACGACGGCAACGCAGCGTCGAAGCGGGTGCTGGAGAAGACAGGCCTCACCTGCCGGGGACGCCGACGGGCCTACGGTCAGGACAGCCCCGACTGGCGCATTGCCCGCAGCGAATGGCTCAGGGCGAAGGGCCGTGAGGGAGTCCAGCCCCCTAAAGTTTCCTGGCGCGGCCGAGCGAGGGAGACTTGACGAGATTCGCGAAGCCTCCCTGGCCTGCATCCTGCGAGAAGGACGTGAGCCTTTCGGTATCAGCGCCGAGGGCTGGCGCCGGCGGCAGGCTCAAGGCTTCGTCCTGCTCCCAGCGGAAGGCCGGGCCCATGGCGCAGGGCTCGCCAGCGATGCCAAGGCCCGGCGTGCGCGGATAGAGGTCCTTGAGATACTCGCCGAGGTCGCGGACCCTGGCCGCCGGGACGCCCGCGGCATTGAGCGCGGCTTCCAAAGTGTCGGCCTGGGCGGCGGCGAAGGCCTGGCCAAGCGCCTCGCGCAGCGCGTCCGTCGCGACATTGGCGAGGAAGGCCTCGCGGGCCAGCCCCTCAGGCACATAGGGCGGCGCCGCAAGCTCGGGTCGTCCGAGCAGCCGGCAGAGCGTCGCGAACTGGCCCATGGTGTTGGCGGCGACCGAGATGTGGCCGTCAGCGGTGGCGAAGGTCTCGGCGCCGGGGCTGCCGACGAAGCCGCGATTGCCGACCCGCTCCGGTGCCTTGCCGGTGGCAAGCGTGGTGGACACCGGCCCGGCCATCAGCGCCAGCGCGGAATCAACCATCGAGACGTCGAGCGTGATCGGCCCGCTATCGCCGCGCAGGCGACGGATCAGCGCGGCCAAGATCGCTTCCGCAGCGCTGATACCGGTCGCGATGTCGATCACCGGGAAGCCGACCTTCACCGGCGCAGCATCGCCACCGTTGCCCTGCAGGGCCATCATGCCGGTGGCGGCCTGGATCACATGGTCATAGGCGCCATGGGGGCTGTTGGGGCCGCTCTGCCCCCAACCCGAAATCGAGCAGTAGACGACGTCCGGCCGCACGGCGCGGATGTCCTCTGGGCCGAGTCCCAGCCGCCTTGCCACGCCCGGTCGGAAATTCTCGACGAAGACCTGGGCGCCTTCGGCGAGCCGCAGAACCGTCGCGCGGCCCGCCGGAGTCCCCAGGTCGATTACCACGGACTGCTTGCCGGCATTGAGGGCGCGGAAGGTTGGCGGCAGGCCGCCATAGGCAGGCTGCATGCCCAGCGCACGCAGCGGATCGCCGCTGTCGGGCCGCTCGATCTTGATGACTTCGGCGCCGAGGCAGCGCAGATGATGCGTGGCACAGGGGCCGGCCAGCACATGCGTGAGATCGAGCACTCGATAGCCCTGGAGTGGCTGCATGGCGTTCTCCTGCTACATCCGGTAGACGCGACGGGCGGTCTCGGCGAGCAGGGCGCGCCGGTCGCTGGAGCCGTAGTGCATCGCGATGAGCTTGTAGGCATTCCAAAGGACGGCGTAGCTGATGGCGACGCTGTCGACCGGGAAGTTGCTGGCGAACATGCAGCGCTCGGGGCCGAGGCAGCGGATGGCGTGATGGAAGTAGGCGCCGCGGTCATCGACGAAATCCTGTGATGCCGGCGGCAGGTCGCGCTTGTGGCCGTCGTATCCCGTGACGATCGAGGCGACGCCGCCAAGCTTCATGACGATGTTCGGCAGCTGTGCCAGCGCCTCGATGCCCTTGGCCCAAGCGGCATAGACGGGGTCCCGCGCCGCCGGCGCATGGGAAAAGCCGATCGGGGCGCCGAGGTGATTGACGATCATCGTCGTGCCCGGCACGGCGCGGGCCAACGCGATGAGCTCCGCGACCTGGAAGTGAAACTGGAAGGCATCGAAGCTCAGGCCCCGTTCGCCCAGGCGCGCGACGCCGCGCCGGAAGGCCGGATCGGCATAGAGACCAGGCGGGGCCGCCCCCGCCAGCAGCCGCGCCGCGGGGTCCTCCAGCCGCGCCCCGCTGTGCCGGATGCCGCGAAACCAACCACCGCCATGACTTTCGTGGGCGTCGAGCACCACGTCGAGATCGGGGTCGCGCAGATCCGCATGGGCCACGATGGCAGCGATCCGGGTAGCGCCTTGGCTGGCGGCCGTCCGCTCGGCGACCGCGGCAGCGAAGACCGTCTCTCCCACCGGCCGCAGATTTTCCGGTCCCTGGGCGTAATAGCCCGATCCGCAATCGACATAGACGCACTGCGCGACCCGGTGGCCGCTGCCGGTATCGCGCAGAAACTCTTCCAGAAGATAGCGGCTGGTGCGCAACGGGCTGCCAGCATCCGCCGGATCGGGAAAGTCGCGCTCGTCCCACAGGTGGCAGTGCGCGTCGACGACCTCCCAGCCGGGCTCGACGATGGCCTCCTGGCGGCGCTCCCACCATGCGGACCGCGCGCCCATGGATCGAACCGATGCTCTCCGCTCCTGAGGAGTCATCTCCTCCTCCCTCCCAAACCGCATCGCCGCGCATGAAAAGGCACCGCAAAGCTTCGCAAAGCGCCGCTCCTTGGCCCAGCCCGCGGGAGCGTAAAGTTGAAGAAGATGTTAGCGGTAGTTAAATTTCCTAAGGTCACTATAGTGAAAGCGTAATATCTAGGGCGAAAGCAGCCATGGACCTGAGACAGATCCAGTTCTTCGTCGCGGCCTGCGAGGAGGGCTCGCTCAGCGCCGCCGCCAAGCGGCTGCATTGCACCGCCTCCGGTGTCAGCCAGCAGATGAGCGCGCTGGAAGCGCGGCTCAACGCCAAGCTTTTCGAGCGGACGCGGCGCGGTGTCGTCCCGACCGTCGCCGGGCGGCGGTTCTACGATCGCTGCCTGGCGATCCTGAAAGCGGTTTCCGAAGCGGAGATGGAGCTTGAGGACTTTGCCGCCGGTCTCAGCGGATCGGTTTCCGCAGGCTTTGCCCCGGGGCTGGCAAAGGCGATCCTGCCGCAAGCGCTGGCGCGCTTCACGCGCGAGTTCCCGCGGGTCGACATCGATATTGCCAGCGGTCCGGCGGACTCGCTGGTCGCCGAGACCTCCAGCGGCGCGCTGGATTTCTATGTGGGCCAGTTCACCAAGGCGCAAATTGGCCTCTCCGCCGTGCCGATCGGCCGCTTTCCGGTCGCGCTGCTCTCCGGCGCTCGTCGTGGGCTCATGCCCATGAAGCCGGTCCGCCTCGACAAGCTTGAACCCTTGAAGCTCTTCATTCCCTCCGCCACCAACAGCCTCAGACCCAAGATTGAGGACGCGATCCGCAACGGCGAAATCGCAGTGGAGCGCACCATCTCGATCGCCAGCCTGTCCGCCGGCCTGGAATTTCTCAGCCAGACCGACTGGTCCGCCATTCTGCCGTATTGGATCTGCCTCAAGGAACTTGGCAATGAGCGGCTCGCGATCAATCCGATTGCGAACCCCGCGCTGCAGGTCGAGGTGGCCTTGATCCACCCCACGCGCAAGCCGCTGTCGCGGCCGGCGCAGCTGCTCTACGCCTACTTCAGCGAAGAGCTGCAACGCAGCGAGGAAGAATGGGGACGGATCGTGGCGAGGCTTTAAGCAATCGTTATGCTTTGCTTTAGAAGAAATAAGTATTCCTGATCTCTTAGCAAACCTAACATTCCGCCTGGAATATCGGGACCGAGCTGTCCCGACGAGGCGAAGCGCCTCAGCGCGAGAGCCAGCGCAGGCGCAGGGGACGCAATCACAACAGAGCCATCTGACCCCGGATGACTCCAAAAACTGGGAGGAAGGGAATGAGAACCGAGAAGCTGATCGCCGGAGTGCTGGCGCTCGCTACGCTCTTTGCTGTGCAATTGCCGGCGCCATCCGTGGCGGCCGACAGCATCGAGCTGAAGATGCAGTTCGCCTCACCGGACGGCACGCCGTGGAACGACATGGACCGGCGCTTCGCGGCGCAGATCGAAGCAATCACCGGCGGCCGGGCAAAGGTGGAGTTCTTCCCGCCGAATTCCGTGACGCCCTTCAAGGACTGGCTGCAGGCGACGGGTTCGGGCTTGCTCGACCTCGGTTTCGTCTGGCACCCGATCCTGCCGGGCAAGTTCGTGCCGATGGAGCTCTTCGGCCTGCCGGGTCTGGCCAAGAACCAGACGATCGACAGCGTGGTCTATTGGCGCCTGAAGGAAGAGTTTCCCGAGATGGGCACGCTCTTCACGCCGGAAGACAACGTGGTCGACCTGGCAACCTTCGTCGCCATGGGATCGCACCTGCACACCCGCGACGCGGTCCGCCAGCTCGCCGACATCAAGGGCAAGGTCTTTGCCGCGCAGGACTCCGCCGGCGTCAAGGTACTCGAGAAGCTGGGTGCGAGCGCCAGCGTGATGGTCGGCCCCGATGCCTACCTCGCCCTGCAGCGCGGCGCCATCGATGGCGTTCTCTGCGCCTGGGGCTGGGTCAATAACTTCAAGCTGAACGAGGTGACGACCTATCACACGCTGATGAACCTCAACCCCGGCACCTACAGCAGCGTGATGAACAAGGACACCTGGGACAAGCTGACGGCGGAGGAGCAGCAGCGCCTTGCCGAAATCACGCCGCTCTATTTCTTCTACAACACGACGAACGGCGCCGCGGCGGCGATGGCGGCCATCCCGCCGGAAAACATCTTCACGCTGTCGTCCGAGGATCGGGCGCAGCTCGCCAACGAGATGCGGCCGCTGTGGGACGACTGGGTGCAGAAGGCCAATGCCAAGGGGATGCCCGGGCAGAAGATCCTCGACGAGGCCGTGCGCCTGCTGAACCTCTACGATCAGAACTAGCCGAAGCGTAGGCTTTGCACCGTGTCGACAGGCCAAGGTTGACAGGCCAGCGTCGACACGGTGATCGCCACGGTCGGCGGGGAAGAGGGGCAGGAGCGTGAAGCCGGTGGTGCAGGTGGCAACGGCCGGCGGACCGATTTCCGCGTTTCTCGACGGCTCGGCGAAAGCCCTTCACCGCGCCATCCATTGGCCGAACCGCGCTGCCCTGTTCGTCGGCGGCGCGGCGCTGGTTCTGATGATGCTGCTGACTGTTGCCGATGTCGTGCTGCGCAACCTGTTTTCCGTCGTCGTGCCAGGCGGCCTGGAGATGACGGGGCTGCTGACGATCCTGGTCGCGTTGTCGACCCTGGGGCTCGTCGAAACCGAACGCGGCCATATCCGCGTCGACCTGATACTGAAGGCCGCGCCGGCCTTCATCCGCCTGCCGATGAACGCGGGCGGACTGCAGCTGGCCTTCGTCATGATGATCGTCACCGCCCTGCGGATGCTGGATCAGGCGATCTACCTCAAGGACAACGAGATCGTCACCGGCCTGCTGGCGATTCCCGAGTGGCCCTTCGTGCTCGCGGCGGCACTGCTGGTCGTGCTCTTCGCCCTGGCTTTGCTGGCCAACTTGATCGAAGCGCTGGCGGCCATCGCACGGTCGGGCGATAGCCGGTCCTTCATGATCGTGTTGCTGTGGACTGTGGCGGTCGTCGCCATCTTCTACCTGTCCTACACGCCGGACGCCCTGCCCTTCGCGCTGACCCGCGAGCTGCGCGGCATCCTGGCCATCAGCCTCTGCTTCGTCCTCATCTTCCTCGGCGTTCATGTCGCCGCGGCCATGGCGGTGACGGCCCTGGTCGGCATCAGCCTGCTGATCGGACCGGGTGCAAGCCTCACCAGCCTGGGAACCACCACCATCGACGTGGTGAGCGACCAGACCTGGAGCGTGGTACCGCTGTTCATCTGGATGGGGTTGATCGTCGTCGCCTCGGGATTCGCCGAGGAGCTCTACCGCGCGGCCTATCGATGGATCGGCCACCTGCCTGGCGGGCTGGCTTCCGCCAGCACGGTCGCCTGCGCCGGACTGTCGTCCATCGTCGGCGATACCCTGTCGGGCGTCTACAGCATGGGCTCCATCGCGCTGCCGCAGATGCGGGCCTATGGCTATGACATGAAATTGGCGACAGCCTCCATCGCCTGCGCCGCCACCATCGGCGTAATGGTGCCGCCAAGCATCGCCTTCATCGTCTACGGCATGATCACCGAGGTCTCGATCGGCAAGCTGTTCGTCGCCGGCATTCTGCCCGGTGTCCTGTTCGCCGTGATCCTGATCGCGCTGATCACGCTGCGGGCGGCCCTAAACCCTGCGCTGGCACCACGGGGCGCGACCAGCAGCTGGAAGGAACGCCTGGAGTCGAGCGCCAAGGTATGGCCGGTGCTGCTGCTGATGCTGCTGGTCCTGGGCGGCATCTATTCCGGCGTGGTGACCACGAACGAGGCCGGCGGCCTGGGTGTCTTCGGCGCCCTGCTGCTGTCGTCGCTGACCGGTCGCTTGTCGCTTGCGGCCTTTCGCCAATCGATCGAGCGGGCGCTCTGCCTGGCCGCCGGGATCATCGTCATCTTCATGTTCGCGACGGCCTTCAGCCGCTTCATCGCGATCAGTGGACTGACCCAGCAGCTCGCCAGCCTGGTGATCGGCTTCGACCTGGGCAAGTACGAGCTGATCGGCGCCATCCTGCTGTTCTACGTCCTCATCGGCATGTTCATGAATGCCTTGCCGGCGCTGATCCTGACGGTCCCGCTGTTCTTCCCGATCGCCATGGGTGCCGGCTTCGACCCGGTCTGGTTCGGCGTGATCGTGGTCATCATGGTCGAGCTGGGCGTGGTCACGCCGCCGATCGGCGTCAATGTCTTCGCCATGGCGACCATGGCCAAGGACGTGCCGATGTACGACATCTTCCGCGGCGTCCTGCCCTTCTGGATCGCCTTCCTGGTCTTGATCGGCCTGATCGTCGTGTTCCCGCAGATCTGCCTCTTCCTGCCATCGCTGATGTGACGCTGCCTGCGTCAGGCATGTCACAGCTTCGCCATCGAGCGGAGCGCTGCTCGGGAGAAGGCCCCATATTTTCAGTGAGTTGCTTGGGGAATGGTGCCCAGGGCCGGAATCGAACCAGCGACACTGCGATTTTCAATCGCATGCTCTACCAACTGAGCTACCTGGGCACGGGTCTTGGCGTTGGCGAGCGGGCTTGTACCGGCTGAAGCGCGCCCTGTCTAGGGGTGCAACGAAGCAGCGCTCAGGGCTCCTCGTCGTCGGCCTCCTCGCCCTGTGGCTGGGCCTCGGGGGGCGCCTCCTCGGTCGGCACGCGGTAGCCCTCGGTGAACCAGCGGTGCAGGTCCAGATCCTTGCAGCGCTTCGAGCAGAAGGGGCGGACCTCCTCGGCCGAGGGCTTGCCGCAGGTCGGGCAACGGCGCTTGGCCTTGCCGCCGATGGGGACGATGCGATCGTCGGTCATGCGCGGGTCTCCGGGTCGAGGCGAAAGGGCTCGGGGCCGCCGGGCACCAGGGTCACCGGCCGGCCGAAGCGCTCCTGCAGGGCCAGCAGCGCCGGGTGCTCCCGCAGCAGCGGCAGCAGATCGGGCCGCAGCGCCAGGCGCAGGACGGCGGTCGGCTGGGCACGCTGCGCCCGGTCGAGCGCACGCAGCGCCTCGAAGGCCAGGGTCAGCGGGCGCTTGCGCCAGCCGCCGTAGGCGGCCGGCTCCAGCAGCGTTTCGTGCAGCGCCGGGCCAGTGCGCTGCAGGGTCAGCTCGTAGAGGCCGCCGCGGCTCCAGCCGATGAACTTCACGCGCAGCGGCAGGGTGGCGAAGGCTTGCTTCAGCGCCGTCTCGACCAGCGCGCGCTGCGCGCTGCTGGCACTCTCGAGGAAATCGACCAGGATGCGGCCGCCCAACGCGCGCAGCCCGAGCTGCCGCGGCAGCGCCTGCGCGGCGGCCTGGTTCACCGCCTGGGCCGCCCCGGCCCCGACCCCGCCGGCCTGCGCCAGGTTGACGTCGATAGCGGTCAGCGTGCGCGTGGGCTCGATCAGCAGCGTGCCGCCGCCTGGCAGGGCCACCGCCGGCTGCAACAGCTGTTCGAGAGCCTCGTCCTGACGGGCCTGCGCCTCCGGCGCAAAGCCGCCTGGCAGGAAGCGGCCGGTCAAGCCGCGCTCCTGCGCCGCACGCGCCGCCAAGGGATCGTCGCTCTCCACCGTCGTCGCCAGCGCCAGCAGCGGTTCCAATGCGCCGGCCCCGCGGGCCAGGATGCGCGGCACGACGCCGGGACCGGGCGCGGCGCCGTCGGCGACCAGCTTGGGGCCCTTGCCCTCGCTGGCCGCGCGGGTGATCCGCACGGCAATGGCCTGGCCCTCGGACAATCCCCGCACGGCATTCAGCGGCAGCAGACCGTCAGGACCCTCGGGCAGCGCCACGAAGGCGGCCTGCAGACGGCGGTCGAGCGTCGCCACCCGGCCCACCAGGCGGTCGCCGGCGCGCAGGCCGCCGGTGGCGCGCTCCACGGCCAGGCCCGCCAGGCGTCCATCCGACCAGAAGAAGCCCAAGGTCTCGCCCGGCAGCACCGCCAGCTGCAGCAGCGCGCTCACGGCCGGAAGCCGAGGCCCGTCAGCAGGGCCAGGGTCTCGGCCAGCGGCAGGCCGACGACGTTGGGATAGCTGCCGTTGATCCAGGGAATGAAGCCCGCGGCCTGGCCCTGGATGGCATAGCCACCAGCCTTGCCGTGCCACTCGCCGCCGGCCAGATAGTCCTTGATCTCGGCCGCGCTCAGGCGCCGCAGGCTGACCTGGGTGGTGACCAGCCGCCGGCGCAGGCGGCCGTCAGGCGCCATCAGCGCCACGGCGCCCAGCACGCGGTGGCGGCGGCCGGACAGCAGCGTCAAGCAGCGCCGCGCCGTGGCCTCGTCCTCTGCCTTCGGCAGGATGCGGCGACCCAGGGCGACGACGGTATCGGCGGCCAGCACGAAGGCGCCCGGATGGCGCGGCGCCACGGCCAGGGCCTTGGCGTCGGCGATGCGGCGGGCATAGAGGTGCGGCAGCTCGGCCGGCAGCGGCGCCTCGTCGATCGCCGCCGGGTCGACAGCGGACGGCACGATGCCGACCTGACGCAGCAGGTCGAGCCGGCGCGGCGAGGCCGAGGCGAGGATCAGCGGGATGGGGTTTGGGCCGGCGCTCACCCGCGCACGAGCCTTACTTGAAGCGGAAAGTGATGCGGCCCTTGGTGAGGTCGTAGGGCGTCATCTCGACGTTCACGCGGTCGCCCGCGAGCACGCGGATGCGATGCTTGCGCATCTTGCCGGCGGTGTGCGCCAGCACCTCGTGATTGTTGTCGAGCTTCACGCGGAACATCGCGTTGGGCAGCAGCTCGGTCACCGTGCCCTGGAATTCGATCAGATCTTCCTTCGCCATACCTTCATCTTCGTCTGTTACGCCATAGCGGACCGCCGCAGCACATAGGGAAATGTGATGCCGCCGTCCAGCCCCTTGCGCGAGGCGGCGGATACTACAGCAAAGCATGGCTGGCCACCAAGCTTAGACCTGCGGCTTGAGATCGAGGGCGAAACGCCCCTGAATCCGGCGCTGCAGGTGGTCACGCACCTGGCGATAGGCATCCAGGCGCTGCTCGCGGCTGCCCTCCACCGCGGTGGCGTCGAAGGTGGGCCAGAACTCCACATCGCAGGCCATGGTGCGGGTCATCTCCACCGCCCGGTGCTGCGCCTCCGGCGACAGCGAGATGATCAGGTCGAAGGAGCTGTCTTCCAGGTCGTCGAAGGTCTTGGCGCGATGGTGCGACAGGTCGATGCCGATCTCGTCCATCACCTCGACGGCGAAGGGGTCGACCGGCTCGGCGCGCAGGCCGGCGGAATCGACGAAGATGCGGTGACCCAGCAGGAACTTCAGCAGCGCCTCGGCCATCGGCGAGCGCACGGAATTGTTGGTGCAGGCGAACAGCACGGCCCCAGGCAGCTTCGGCGGGGGAAGTTTGGGTCCGTCCTGCAAGCTGTCAGCTCCGGATGTGCAGGACGCAGATCAGGGTGAAGAGCCGCCGGGCGGTCGGCAGGTCGAGCTCCACCTTGCCGGCCAGGCGCTCGCGCAGCAGCTCCGAGCCTTCGTTGTGCAGGCCGCGGCGGCCCATGTCGATGGCCTCGATCTTCGAGGGGCTGGCGGTCTTGATCGCCTGGAAGTAGCTCTCGCAGACCTCGAAGTAGTCCTTCACGATGCGCCGGAAGGGGGTAAGCGAGAGGTGCACGGCGCCAAGCTCGGCTTCCTCGGCATCGCGGATGTCGAAGACCAGGCGGGATTCCTCGATCCGCAGCCGCAGGCCGAAGGGGCCGGGGTGGTCGCCGACCGGGGCGAAGCTGTTGTCCTCGATCAGGTCATAGATGGCGACGGCGCGCTCGTGCTCCACCTCGGAGCTGCGGCGCACGACGCTTTTCTCGTCGAGCGCCACCTTGACGAGCCGGGATTGCCGCTCAGCCATCGCTCGGCCGATTGGTGCGGATCGCCAGCGACAGAGCATGCGCCTCCAGGCCCTCGGTCTCGGCCAGTCGGATGGCCGCCGGCGCCAGCGCGGCCAGCGCCGCCGGCGTGCAGCCGACCAGCGAGCTGCGCTTCATGAAGTCCAGCACCGACAGGCCCGAGGAGAAGCGCGCCGAGCGGGCGGTCGGCAGCACGTGGTTGGGACCGGCGATGTAGTCGCCGATGGCCTCCGGCGTGTGGCGCCCCAGGAAGATCGCACCGGCGTGGTGGAACTTCGGCAGCAGCGCGTCGGGATCGGCCAGCGCCAGCTCCAGGTGCTCCGGCGCGATGCGGTCGACCAGCGCCGCCGCTTCGTCCCAGTCGCGCACCAGGATCAGCGCGCCCTGCGCTTGCCAGGACTCGCGGGCGATAGCGGCGCGCGGCAGGGTCGCCAGGTGGGCCTCCACGGCGCGCGCGACCGCCGCCAGGAAGCTGGCGTCGTCGGCGATCAGGATGGCCTGCGAGGAGACGTCGTGTTCCGCCTGGCTCAGCAGGTCGGCGGCGATCCAGGCCGGATCGTTGTCGCGGTCGGCCAGCACCAGGATCTCCGACGGCCCGGCGATGGAATCGATGCCAACCTGGCCGAAGACCTGGCGCTTGGCGGCGGCCACCCAGGCATTGCCGGGCCCCACCACCTTGTCGACCGCGGCGATGGAGTCCGTGCCATAGGCCAGCGCCGCCACGGCCTGCGCGCCGCCGACCCGGTAGATCTCGGTCACGCCGGCCAGCTGCGCAGCGGCCAGCACCAGGGGATTGAGCTGCCCGTCCGGCGTCGGCACCACCATGACGCGGCGCGCCACCCCGGCCACCCGGGCCGGCAGGGCGTTCATCAGGACGGACGAGGGATAGGCCGCAGTGCCGCCCGGCACATAGAGCCCGACGGCGGACAGCGGCGTCCAGCGATGGCCCAGGCGCACCCCCAGCGCGTCGTGGAAATCCAGGTCGGCCGGCCTTTGCCTGGCATGGAAGGCCTCGATGCGCTGCGCCGCCAGCTCCAGCGCCGCCAGCGTCTCGGCCGGCACCCGAGCCCGCGCGGCGGCGACCTCCGCCGGCCCGATGGCGAGGCCGGCGACCGCGGGATCGAAGCGGTCAAAGCGCCGTGTGTAGTCGAACAGCGCCGCGTCGCCGCGTGCCCGCACGTCGGCGATGATCGCCGCCACGGTGTCGCCGACCTCCTCGCTCACCTCCCGCTTGGCCGCCAGCAGGGCGCGGAAGGCGGCCTCGAAGCCAGTGTCGCGGGTGGAGAGTTCAAGCGGCATCGACCGCCTCGCGGAAGCGCTCGACCCAGCGGCCAAGCTCGCGCGGCCGGGTCTTCAAAGCGGTGCGGTTGACGATCAACCGGCTGGTGACCTCGGCGATGCGCTCGACCTCGACCAGATCATTGGCCGCCAGGGTCTTGCCGGTGGAGACCAGGTCGACGATGCGCTGGCAGAGTCCCATGCCGGGCGCCAACTCCAGCGCGCCGTTCAGCTTAATGCATTCGGCCTGCACGCCGCGGCGGGCGAAGTGGCGGCGGGTGATCTCCGGATACTTGGTGGCGACACGGATGTGGCTCCAGCGGCTGGGATCGTCGCCGGCCGAGAGCGCCGTCGGCTCGGCCACCGAGATGCGGCAGCGGCCAATGCCCAGGTCGACCGGCGCGTAGATCTCCGGATAGTCGAACTCCATCAGCACGTCATTGCCGGCGACACCCAAATGCGCGGCACCGAAGGCGACGAAGGTGGCGACATCGAAGGAACGCACGCGGATGATGTCGAGTCCCGGATCCTCGGTGCTGAAGCGCAGCTGGCGGGCGTTCTCGTCCTCGAAGGCTGGCTCGGGCCTGACGCCGGCGCGCCGCAGCAGCGGTCCCAGCTCCTGCAGGATGCGGCCCTTGGGCAGGGCAAGCACCAGCTTGTCGTTGGCTTCGCAGGCGGCGGACATGGTTCGGGGCGGGCCCTTCGCGGCTGGCCGGGCAGATTCCGGCGGGCTTTCCCTTAACCCGCCTGGGGTGGCTCGTCCAGCGCGTGGCTGGGCCGCCACTGGGTCGGCCAGGCCTCGCCAAGGTCCTCGAGCAGGGCCACCACTGCGGCGGCCTCGAGGCGAAGTTCCACGCCGGCGGAAAAGATGAGACGGATCGCCGCGCCATCCACCTTGATGGTCAGCAGGTTCAACAGCTGTTCGCGGCGCTGCGGATCCAGGTTCCGGCTGCGCACCGCGGTCACCTTGTCGAAGGCGACGCCGCAGTTGACCCGGCTGTAGAGCGGCCCGGCATGGGTGAAACTGGCGTCTTCGTCCGGCTCCAGCGGTGGCGCGGCCTCGGGCTCCTGCTCCCAGCGGAAGCGCGTGGCGACGAAGACGAAGCGCTTCTCCTTCGCCAGATAGGTCATGTCGCGCAGCGTGACGACGGCGTCCTGCAGGCAGGCCGCCAGAACCTCCAGGTCCTTGGCGTCCTTGGCGACCAGCCTGATGCCCTGCTTGGCCGTCATCGCTACTCCCGGATGCGCTCGATGTCGGCGCCGCAGGCGGCCAGTTTCTCCTCCACCCGCTCGTAGCCGCGATCCAGGTGATAGACGCGGCTGACCAGGGTCTCGCCCTCGGCCGCCAGACCAGCCAGCACCAGGCTGACCGAGGCACGCAGGTCGGTCGCCATGACCGGCGCGCCAGTCAGGCGCTCGCGCCCGCGCACCAACGCGGAGGAGCCATGGACGTTGATCGAGGCACCCATGCGGGTCAGCTCCGGCACATGCATGAAGCGGTTCTCGAAGATCGTCTCGGTGATCATCGAGGCGCCCTCGGCGGTAGACATCATGGCCATATACTGCGCCTGCAAGTCGGTGGGGAAGCCCGGAAAGGGTTCGGTCATCACGTCGACGCCGTGCAGCCGCCCATTGGCCCGCCGGGCGAGCAGGCCGCGGTTGGTCTCGCTGACCTCCACCCCGCTCCGCTCCAGCAGGTCGGTGACCGAGCGCAGGTGCGACAGCCGGGCACCGATAAGCTCCAGCGAGCCATCGGTGATGCCGGCCGCCATGGCATAGGTGCCGGTCTCGATGCGGTCGGCGACCACCGGGTGGCGCGCACCGTGCAGCCGCGGCACGCCGTGGATCGTCAGGCTGTCGGTACCGATGCCCTCGATCTGCGCGCCCATGCGCACCAGGCACTCGGCCAGGTCGACCACCTCGGGCTCACGCGCCGCGTTCAGCAGGCGGGTGGTGCCCTTGGCCAGGCAGGCCGTCATCAGCAGGTTCTCGGTGGCACCGACCGAGACCTTGGCGAAGACGATCTCGGCGCCGCGCAGGCCCTGCGGCGCGCGGGCGTGGATGTAGCCGTCCCGCAGCTCGATCTCGGCGCCCAGCATCTCCAGCGCCTTGAGGTGCAGGTCGACCGGCCGGGTGCCGATGGCGCAGCCGCCAGGCAGCGAGACCTCGGCGTGGCCCTCGCGTGCCAGCAGCGGCCCCAGCACCAGGACCGAGGCGCGCATCTTGCGCACCAGGTCATAGGGCGCCTGGGTCGAGGTGATCTGCCGCGCCCGCATCTCCAGCACGCGGCCCCCGGCGGCCGCGGCGCCCGAGCCATCGGCCGGTGCACCGTTGAGGTGCAGCTCGACCCCCAGTTGGGTCAGCAGGCTGGCCAGGGTGGAGATGTCGGCCAGGTGCGGCAGGTTGGTCAGCGTCAGGGTGTCGTCGGTCAGCAGCGACGCGGCCATCAGCGGCAAGGCGGCATTCTTCGCCCCGCTGACGTGAATTTCACCCTGGAGCTGCCGACCGCCGCGGATCCTGATCCTGTCCATGCTCACCCTGCCAAACCCCTGCTATCGCTGCGTGCTTTACCCATCGCCGGCGTGCCGCCGACGGCGGGTTCTAGACCACGGCCAGCATGCCCTCAAGGCTTCCGCGTCGTCGACCGTGGCTTGCCTGTCGGCAGGGCCTCGCCGGTCGCCACCGCCTCCTCGGCCGACCGCGCCCGCGACTGCGTCTTGCGCCGTCGCAGATTCTCCCGCAGGGCGTCTGCCAGGCGGTCGCGCCGGGCGGACGCCGCGTCCGCTGGCTTGGGGTGCTTGTCGCCGGTCATTCAGGCAGGCTGCCGGCAGCGGCAAGGCATGGTCAAGGCGGCTGTCGGCCGGCAGCTCCTGAAGGCTTGCCTTTCCCCGGCGCCGGTGGCAGTGTCCCGGCCCATTCGGCGGCCGGGAAGTCCGGGCCGCGCGCGCGTCGCTGCCGTAGCTCAGGGGTAGAGCACGTCCTTGGTAAGGACGGGGTCGGAGGTTCGATTCCTCTCGGCAGCACCAGCGCCCTCTTCGCCCCGGCTCGTCAGCGTCCGCGAAGGTGATATTTTAAAGCACTTTGCCCAGTTCGACGTTCAGTGGCGTTCGCCCTGGTCTGTTGGCATCCAGCGAAGACATGGCACTTTTGTTGATATTTTTCGCTTGGGCGGAAAGGGAGCGGTGCACCTGCTGATCACCACCGACGTCGCGGCGCTTTGGTTGGAGTGACGTTCGCCGCGCCCGCGCTTGGCTGACGCCTAGGCTGTCAGGGCGCTGCGGCGGCCTTCCCACAGCGTTGCGCGGATGGCGCGCTTCAGCACCTTGCCGTTGGGACTCTTCGGGAGACTCTCCTGAAAGTGTACAGCCTTGGGCGCCTTGACGCTGCCGAGCTGTGCCTTGCAGTGGGCAATGACACTCTCCTGGGTCAGGCTAGCGCCCGGCTTCAGCGCCACGAAAGCAGTCACAGCTTCGCCCCACTTCTCATCAGGCGCTCCGACCACAGCGACGTCGAGCACGGCGTCCAGTTGCGAGATCGCCTGCTCAACCTCGTTGGGATAGACGTTGAAGCCACCGGTGATGATCAGGTCGCGCTTGCGATCGACCAGGTAGATGAAGCCCTCGTCATCGCGATAGCCCAGGTCGCCCGTCATCAGCCAGCCGTTGCGGCGCATCGCAGCGGTCTCCTCCGGCCGCTTGTAATAGCCACGGCAGATCAGGTCGCCCCGCACCGCCAGCTCGCCGACCACGCCGCTCGCCACCGGCTGACCGGCATCGTCCTGGATTTCCACCCGCACCAGGGGACCCGGGCGGCCGGCGCTACGCAGGCGTCCGATCCGTGCCGGATCGTCGAGCACGTCATGATCGGCCGGCAGTAGGAAGGTCAGCGCCATGGTGGCCTCGGCCTGGCTGTAGATCTGCGCCATGACCGGCCCGAAGACCTGCATGGCACGCCGTAGCTTGTCGGCCGACATGGGTGCGGCGCCGTAGAGAAAATACTGCAGGCTGCTGTAGTCGTGCCGCGCCAGATCGGCGTGCGCCAGCATGTTGTAGATCACCGTCGGCGGGGCGAAGAGCAGCGTCGCGCGCTGCCGTTCGATGGCCGCCAGAATGGCGCCGGCGTCAGCCACCCGCATCAGCGCCACGGTGCCGCCTTCCGCCAGGGTCCAGAGCGCCAGGTTGCCGGCAGCATGGGTGATCGGCGCCGGGCAGAGGTAGACCGGTGGCAGGCGCTGCGGAAAGGCCAGCATCAGGCTTGCGATCATCACCTGGGCATTGAGGTTGGTGTGCATCACCCCCTTGGGCGTGCCGGTGGTGCCGCCCGACAGCGCCAGCTTGAAGCAGTGGTCGCGTTCCAGGCCCCGCTCCGGCGGCTCACCAGCACCGGCGATCCAGTCGGCCATCGACGGCGCCAGGTTACAGTCATCGTCGATGCAGGTGGCGCCGCGCAAGCTGGGCACCTGCTGCAAAAGCGCGGCCGCGATATCGCGCAGCTCGCTGTGGAATAGCAGCCATTCGCAGTCGTTGTTGCTCAGGATCTCGACGCTGTCCCGCAGCGAGTTGCGCGCATTCACCGGCAGCCAGGCGCAGCCGGAGCGAATGACACCGAGGATCGTCGGCAGGGCCGCGGCGACGTTGGGACAGAGCACGCCGACCTTGGCTTCCTCCGCCAGCCCCTCGGCGATCAGCCGGGCGGCCAGCAGGCGTGAGGTCGCCCGCGCCTCGGCATAGGTTAACCGCGCGCCAGCTTCGTCGGTGGCGCAGAGACGTTCTGGAAAGTGCTCGGCCGAACGATCGAAGAAGTCGATGGCGCGCATCTTGCCCTCCTAGTCCAGCTTCGTCATCGCAGCCAGCCGCTTGCGGGCGACGACAAGGTCGTCGATCAACTCGTCGTAGATCGCCTCCATGCTCTTGATCTCGTTGGCGAAGGAAACCGACTGGCCGTAGTCCAGCATGCCGCCGGAAAAGTCACCGCTGACATAGGCCTTGCGCACCTCCTCGCCGGAGATCAGCGCGCTGTAGCGCTCGATGTCGGTCACGCCGGCCGCCTCCAACGCCAGCACCTGCTCGGCGGCGGCATTGCGCAAGACACGGTGATGCAGCTTGAAGCTGGACATGACCACGCAGCCATCGTCGCCCGACCCCTCGGCGACCCGCTGCTTGTAGGCCGGGTGCGACCACAACTCCTCGGCCACCAGCATACGCGATCCCATCACCGCGCCATCGGCGCCCATCGCCAGCACGCCCAGCACCTGGCGTCCGGTACCGATGCCGCCACCGATCAGCAGCGGCAGCGTGATCTGCTGCGATGCCAGCGCCGCCTGCACTACGGTCCCCACCATCATGTAACCTGGATGGCCGCCGCACTCGGCGCCGACCACCGCGACGGCATCGACACCCTCGCGCTGCGCCGCCAGGGCGTAGCGCACCGAGGGCACCTTGTGGATCACCTTGATGCCAGCCTCGTGCAGTGGACCCAGCAGGTGCGCCGGGCTGGATCCGCTGGTCTCGACAAAGGGTACGCCTTCTTCGATGGCAATCTGCACATGCGGGCGCAGCATCTCGTTGACGCCCGGCCGGCGCGAGACTGAGATATTGACGCCGAAGGGTTTGCCGCCGGTCAGGCGGCGGCACTTGCGGACCTCCTCGCGGAAGGCATCGGGGTCGCGGAATGACCAGGCGGTGATGAAGCCCATGCCGCCGGCATTGACCGCGCCAGCGGCGTAGTTCGCGTCGCCGAGCCAGAGCAGGCCGCCACAGACGATCGGGTGGCGGATGCCGAAGAATTCGGTGATGCGGGTGGAGAGCACCGGATCGCGCATGCTTGCAACTACCTTTCAGACCGCGAAGTCGTAGCCGCCGTTGACCGGAAGGGTCTGGCCAGTGACCCAGCCGGCGGCGTCGGATGCCAGGTAGAGAATTGCCGCCGCGGCATCGGCCGCGGTGCCGAAGCGGCGGATCAGATAGTTGCTCAGCACCTTCTTGCGCCGTTCCGGATCGGCCAGGCGCTGCTCCATGGCTGGCGTCGTGATAGCCCCCAGCGAGATGCAGTTGGCGGCGATACCATAGCGCGCGCCGGCCTTGGCGATGGCCCGCGTGAAGGCACCGGCGCCGCCCTTGGCGGCGGAATAGACCGCCAGGTGTGGCTCGCCGACCCGACCGGCGTCGGAGATCACCGTGACGATACGGCCATACTGCCGCTTGATCATGCCGGGCATGACGGCCCTAACGCAGGCCAAGACACCCTGCAGATTGGTGTGCAGCCAGAGATTCCATTCCTCCGGCTGGGTCTCCCAGAAGGGCTTCATGTTCTCCGCCACCCCGGCCAAGGGTCCGGCGTTGCCGGCATTGTTCACTAGGATGTCGATGGCACCGAAGGCTGCCTCGGCGCGCGCGACCTGTGCCTCGACCTCGGCCAGGGCGCCGACGTCGGCCTGGATCGCCAGCGCGCGCACGCCCAGCGCCTCGATCTCCGCCGCCGCGGCCTCGGCCCGCTCCAGGTGGAAATCGTTGACGATGATCGCGCCGGCATTGTGCTCGGCCAGGCAGCGGGCCGTGGCCAAGCCGACACCCTGCCCGGCGCCGGTGACCAGCGCGACACGGCCCTTAAGGTCGAACAGAGAATCCATCGCAGGTCGCTCCTCAACCCTGATCCATGGTGATTACCAGTTTGCCGCGTAAATGCCCTTCGCGGCTGCGCCGCAGCGCCTCGACCGTGCGCTCGAAGGGCAACATCTCGGCGACCATCGGATCGATCTCACCGTCGGCCAGCAGGCGCGCCATGGCATCGCCGATCTCTGCCATGCGGCGCTGTGCGCGCCGATCCTTCGCGGCAAAGGCCCCACCCAGGGAGATATCGAACAGCTGGATGCCCCGTGGCAGCGGCTGCAGCGCACCGAGGTCCGGCAGCTGCGCCACGCAGGCCAGGCGGCCCTGGAAGGCCAGCATCGGCACGGCCTTGACGCCGACCGCGGGCCCGATGGTATCGAGAATGGCATCGACGCCGCGACCGCCGGTCAGCGCCGCCACCCGCGCGCCGACATCCTCGCCGCGGTAGTCGATTGCCACCTCGGCACCCAGCGCCAGGACATGCCCCGCGTTCTCGGCCGAACAGGTCGTCAGCACACGGGCGCCAAGCCGCCGGGCCAGTTGGATGGCGAAGCCGCCGACACCACCGGCGCCGGCATGGACCAGCACGACATCCTCCGGCCCCAGCCGGAAGCGATCGACGACGACCATGTAGGCCGTGTAGCCCGCGGTGGGGACAGCGGCGGCGGCGGTGAAGCTGACGGCCTCCGGCAGGTGCGAGACCGCCAGCGCTGGGACACGGACCTTCTCCGCATAGGCGCCCAGCGTCGCGAAGCTGCCGTGATAGTAGACCCGGTCACCAGGCGAGAAGCCCTCCACCCCCGGACCGACGGCGGTCACCACGCCGGCGGCGTCCAGGCCCATGGCCTGGGGCGAGGCCCAGGCCGGATGGCCCATATGCACGATCTTCCAGTCAGCTGGGTTCACCCCCGCCGCCTTGACCGCTATCACCAGGTCACCGGCCGCCGCGACCGGCTCCGCAATATCGGCGAAGCGCAGCTCGTCGAGCGAGCCCTTGCGATCGATTACCAGCGCCTTCATGGCATCGTCTCCTTGGTTGCGTCATCGGCGGCCAGGCGAAAGCGCGGCAGGTACATCCCCAGCCCCTGCGCCTCCCAGACCAGCTCGACGTCGGCGTCGATCCGCAGCTCGTCTGGCCGGGCCTCGACGATGTTGGTGATGATCCGCAACTCGCCGCAGTCGGCGAAGGCGACCAGGGCGACGTTGTAGGGCAGCCGATCCTTCAGCGCCGGACGCGCGGCGACATGGGTCACGGTGAAGGAGAAGATGCGACCGCGCGTCGGCGCCGCCACCCAATCCAGGCGCTCCGACCCGCAGGCGGCGCAGAGCGGCATCGGCGGGTGCTGCCAGCGCCCACAAACAGCACAGCGCTGGAACAGCAGGCGGCGCTCGGCCGCCGCGGCCCAGAAGGCCTGGTCGTCGATCTCGGGTTCCGGCAACGGTAGCGCCAGGCTGGGGTCTGCGCTCATGCCGCCCTCGCCAGGATACCGGCGCTGGTAGGCGCGACGCCGGGGCCAGCGGCGACAAAGGCGATCTTCGCGTTGGCCACTTGGTTGGCCGCCTCGCCACGCAGCTGGCGCACCGCCTCGACCAGCAGGTTGGCGCCGTGGACATAGGCTTCGGAGAGCGAGCCGCCGGCCGTGTTGGCCGGCAACTTGCCGCCCAGCCGTAGCGAGCCTGAGGCGACGAACTCGGCGACACCGTCATGCGGGGCGAAGCCGTAGTCGCCCAGCGCCTGCATCACCATGGGCGTGAAGGCGTCGTAGAGCTGTGCCACGTCGACGTCGCCCGGGTCGATGCCGGCGGCGGCAAAGAGCTCACGACCCAGCAGCTCGCCATTGCCATGGGCATAGACCTTGGCCGGCATGGCGTGCCCGCCCAGGAAGCCCATGCCCCAGTCGGGTCCCCCGCCGCTCGCCGCCGCCAGCACGCGGACCGCCGGCGCCTTCAGGTCGCGGGCTCGCTCGCGGCCGGTGACGATCACCGCCGCCGCCGCGTCGCTCTCCAGACAGCAGTCCAGCAGGCGCAGCGGCGTGGATATCCAGCGCGCGGCGAAGTAGGCGGCGTGGTCGAGTGGCCGGCCGCGCATCAAGGCACGCGGGTTGCTCTGCGCGTGGGCGCGGAAGGTGACGGCGATCTCCGCCAGCGTCTCCGGCCCGGTGCCGTGGTCATGGAAATGCCGCTGCGCCATCAGTGCCGCCTGCTGCGCCGGGATCAGCAGGCCGAAGGGTTGGCTGAAGTTCGCCCCCGGGCCGCGCTTGCCGCCGGCCCCCAGCCGGCCCTTCTGTCCCTGGCAGAGTGCGCGGAACACCGCCACGGCCTGGGCCCGGCCGGTTTCCACGGCCGCCGCCGCCTGTGCGACGGCCGCCATCATGCCACCGCCGCCGCCACCCCAGGCCATGGAGGCATGACGCAGGGCGCGCCCACCCAGTCCCAGTTGCATCAATGCCGGCAGGTTGGCGTCGTTCGACCAGGAGGCGAAGCCATCGATCTCTGCCGGCTCCAGTCCAGCATCGGCGGCGGCGGCGCGCACCGCGTCGAGCGCCAGATGCAGTTCACTGCGGTCCGCGATGCCGCCCCACTTGGCATAGGCGCTTTCGCCGACACCGACGATATGAGCCTGCCAATCAGCCGTCATCGAGTCTCCCAGCGGCGCCTGCGCGGTGCGCTCAGAACGCGGGTGTTGAAAATACTTACTGCATCGTCAGTTTATTGACTTATACGTCCGTTTCTGGAAATGTCAAACGAAACGCCCACTGGCTGAAGGCATGGGTGGCGGAAGCAAGAGGATCGCAACGCGTGACGGAGTCCAACCCCGGTTCGACCGACCTCATTGTCGAACGCCAAGGCCAGGTCACCTGGTTGAAGTTCAACCGGCCCGACGCGTTGAACGCGCTGAACGAATCGATGGTGACAGGGATGCAGGCGGCGCTGGCCGCGATCGAAGCCGGCGACGGCACCCGCGTGCTGGTGATTGCCGGCATTGGCCGGGCCTTCTGCGCCGGCGCCGACTTGAAGCGGGCGCGGAGCCTGGACGGCGCGGTCAATGGCGAGGCGGCTTCGGCCGCATTCATCGACAGCGTGCACAGGCTGATGAACCGCCTGGAGAGCCTGTCCCTGCCGGTGATCGCCGCACTCAACGGCCTGACGCTGGGTGCCGGGCTGGAGTTCGCGCTCTGCTGCGATCTGATCGTGGCGCAGGCCGATGCCAGGATCGGCGACGGCCATGCGCGCTTCGGGCTGCTGCCGGGCGGCGGCGGCTCAGCCCGTCTGCCCCGGCGGATCGGTGCGGCGAACGCCAAGTGGCTGCTGTTCACCGGCGAGCTGCTGCCGGCGGCGCGCCTCTACGACTGGGGCCTGGTGCAGCAGCTGCTGCCGGCCGAGGGGTTCGAAGCCGCGGTGCAAGCGCTGGGCGAAACCGTTGCCGCGCGCTCGCCACTTGGCCTGCGGCGGATGAAGGATCTGGCCGACAAGGCCCTGTCCCGTAGCCTCGACGAGGCCCTGGCGGCGGAACGCGAGATGATCCGCCAGCACCGCAGCTCACGCGATCGCCAGGAGGGCCTGGCGGCCTTCAGCGAGAAGCGCGATCCGATCTTTAACGGCGACTAGCGTCCAGGAGTTGAGAGCAGCCATGGCGACCACGACAGCGACCGGTGGCGAAGTCCTCGTTGCCACCCTGCAGGCGGCCGGCGTGGACCGCGTGTTCTGCGTGCCGGGAGAAAGCTTCCTGGCCGCGCTCGACGCGCTCTATGACGCGCCAGGCATCCAGGTCGTCACCTGTCGCCATGAAAGCGGCGCTGGACTGATGGCCATCGCAGACGCCCGCCTGACGGGTCGGCCCGGTGTCTGCTTCGTCAGCCGGGGCCCCGGCGCGGGCAACGCCACCTTGGCTATCCACGTCGCCCAACAGGACGCCGTGCCGATGCTCTTCTTCATCGGCCAGGTGGAGCGGCCCAACCTGGGGCGCGGCGCCTTCCAGGAAGTGGACTACGTGAAGACCTATGCCGACATGGCGAAGTGGGTCGTCGAGGTGCAAGACCCGGCGCGCCTGTCCGACGTGGTAGCACGCGCTTGGCACGAGGCCCTGGCCGGCACCCCTGGCCCGGTGGTGATCTCGCTGCCCGAGGACATGCTGGAGGAACGCATCAAGCGGGCCGTGCTGCAGCCCGCGGCCCCGCGTTCCATCGCGCCCGCCGCTGGCGACATGGCGCGGCTCGCAGCGCTGCTGGCCAAGGCACAGCGGCCGCTGCTGCTGGCCGGCGGCGGCTGCGAGTCGCGCCCGGCGCGCGCCGCCCTGCTGGCGGTGAGCGAGGCCTGGGACCTGCCGGTCGCTGCCACCAACAAGCGCCAGACCATCTTCCCGAACGACCACGGCAATTGGGTCGGCCATATCGGCTACCTGGTGCCGCCGACGCTGCGCGACGTACTGGCCAAGGCCGACCTGGTGATCGCCCTAGGCACGCGTCTGGGTGACGTCAGCACGCAGCGCTATCAGTTCCCGCGCGCGCCGGAGCCGGCGCAACCGCTGGTGCATGTCTATCCCGACAGCCGGGTCGTTGGGCGCAATCATCGCCCGGTACTGGGTATCGTGGCCGACGCCGAGCCGACGCTGCGGGCCCTGGCAGCGCTGCCGCCGGCCGGTGGTGCCGCGCGCGCTGGCTGGATCGCCGAGCTAGGGGCAGCGCGCGACCGCCTGGCGCACTACGAACCGCGGAAGACGCAGGACGGCATCGACTTCGGCCATGTCGCCCTGGCGCTGAACCGGCAGCTGGCGCCGGACGCCATCGTGACGCTGGATGCCGGCAACTTCGTCTCCTGGATCCACGGCTTCGTGCGATTCCAGCCGACCCAGGACATGCTGGGCGCCGTTGGCGGTGCCATGGGCCTGGCCGTGCCGGCGGCCGTCGCCGCCTCGCTGCGCTGCCCGCAGCGCCAGGTCGTGGCGCTGGTTGGCGACGGCGGCATGCTGATGACCGGCTACGAGCTCGCCACTGCCATGCAGACCGGTGCGGCGCCGAAGATCTTCGTCGCCAACAACGGCAGCTACGGCGTGATCCGCACCCACCAGGAAGGCCACTATCCCGGCCGGCCGATCGCCACGGCGCTGTGCAATCCGGACTTCGCCGCCATGGCCCGCAGCTTCGGCGCGACCGGACTGACCATCGCCACTGCCGACCAGGCAGAATCGGTGGTGGCCGAGGCGCTGTCCACGCCGGGCGCCGTGGTGGTTGACGTCCACACCAGCCTGGAACGCATCAACGCCTACCGCTCGCTGGCCGACTTCCGCCCGAAGTAGGCAGCCCAAAGTAAGCGGCGACGTCAGTCCATCAGGTCGGGCAGCAGCAGGCTGATTTCCGGAAAGGCGATCAGCAGCCCGGTGATGATCACTTCCATGGCGATGAACCAGGCCAGGCCGCGGAAGATCGTGGTCAGGGCGACCTGGTCGCCGACGATCGCCTTGATGACGAAGGCGTTCATGCCCACCGGCGGCGTGATGAAGCCGATCTCCAGGAACTTCACGATCAGCACGCCTGCCCAGATCATGTTGACGCCAGCCTGCTCGAAGGCCGGCACCAGGATCGGTAGGGTCAGCAGCATGAGGCCCAGCGGGTCGAGGAACATGCCGAGCACCAGGTAGATCAGCATCGCCACCAGCACCACGTGCAACACCGTTGCCTGGGAGTCCTGGATCATATCGGTCAGCAGGCCGGGCACGCCCGAGAAGGCCAGGAAGCGGGTAAAGAGGATGGCCGAGAAGCCGATCATGAAGATCACGGCGGTGGTGCGCGCCGCCTCGAACAGGCTTTGCAGCAGGACCGACAGTGTCAGCTTGCGCTTCACCAGGGCGATCACCGCGGTCAGCAGCGCGCCGAAGGCGCCGGCCTCGGTCGGCGTGGTCACGCCGCCGTAAATGCCGCCGATGACGCCCAGGATCAGCACCGGGATCGGCCAGACATCGATCAGGGCGGCGAGCTTCTCGGCCCGGGTGGCGCGGACGTCGATCGGCGGCGCCAGCTTCGGGTTTAGGAGCGAGCGGACGATGATCATCGCCGCATAGATGAAGGCCGTCAGCAGCCCGGGCAGGATGCCAGCGATCAGCAGCTTGCCGATCGGCTGCTCGGCGAACCAGCCATAGATCACCATGGCGATGGACGGCGGAATCAACGCGCCCAGCGTGCCCGCCGCCGCCACCACCGAGGTGGCCAACGCCGGATCGTAGCGGTAGCGCAGCATCTCCGGGATCGCCAGGCGCCCCATCGCCGCCGCCGTCGCCAGGCTGGAGCCCGAGGCGGCGGCGAAGCCGGCGCTGGCGAAGTTAGTCGCCACCGCCAGGCCGCCCGGCATGCGGCCGAGGAACAGCCGCGCGGCGTCATAGAGGCTGGCGGTCAGCCCGGAGCGGAAGGCCAGCGCGCCCATCAGCAGGAACATCGGCACCGCCGACAGCGTCCAGCTGGCCGAAAAGGCGAAGGGCAGGCCGCCGAGTAGCTGGAAGGCCGCGTTCGGCCCGCGCAGGATCATGATGCCGACCAGCGACACCAGCCCGAGGGCGATACCGATCGGCGCGCGCAGCGCCAGCAAGGCGAGCAGCGCGACGAGCGACGCAATGCCGATCAGCGCGGCGGAACCGGGATCCATGGCCTACCCTGCTCTTTCCGGCGCGATGCCGACGCTCACGACGCGGCCTCGGCGGGCGGCTTGCCGAAGGCCTTGGCCAGGTCGCCGAGGGCCTGCAGCAGGGCAACCAGGACGAAGACCGCCGCGGTCACCGGTACGATCCAGCGCGCCGGCCAGACCAGCAGGTCGAAGTAGGTGACGAAGACGAATTCGCCGCGCTCGGTCTTGCGGATCGCCTCGATGGTGGAGAACCAGCCCATCAAACCCATGAAGCCGGCGGCGAGCAGCGCCATGACACCATCCAGGAAGGATCGCAGGCGCTTGCTGGCGCTGTGGGTGAAGAGCTCGACCACGATGTGCCCGCGCTCGCGCTGCAGGATGGCGATGGGCGCCAGGGCGACCAGCGGCATGTAGTAGTAGGTGGTGATCTCCAGCGTGCTGGGAACCGGGCTGGAGAAGAAGTACTTCAGCGCGATATCCAGGCCGACGTGCACCATCATCAGGAAAATGGCCAGGCCGGCCATCCATAGCAGCACCTTGGTCAGGCGGTCGGCCAGGGACTCGAGAAACTGCAGCATGCATCCTCGCAAGGCCCGGCGCCCGGCGACCGCCCGCCTGGGCAGTCACCGGGCGCACGGTCGCACGGCTAGATCTTTGAGAAGATTTCCTGCACCAGGGCCGCCTCGTAGGCATCGTAGTCGTCGCCGGTCTTGGCGACGATGGCGGTCCACTTGTCGACCAGCTGCAGGAACAGCGCCACGGTGGCATCGGCCTCCGCCACGCCGCGTTCCTTGGCCTGAGCCAGAACGCGCTCCACCTCGTTCTTGCGGTAGGCCACGAGCTTGCTTTCCAGGTCGGCGGAGGGCGCCACCAGCTCGACCCCCTTCTCCGCCGCTTCGGCCTTCACCGCGATGTCTTCTGCGATGTAGGCCTGCACCGAACGGCGGACGATACCGGGCAGCAGCTTGACGATGCCGGCCCGGTCCTCGGCCGACAGCCCCTGCCAGCGATCGTCATTGAAGGCCAGCGCCCAGGCGCCGAAGAACAGGCCGAGCCGCTGATCGGTCATCGACTTGACGACCTCGAACAGCGAGAACGACCTGAGCCAGGCGCCGGCGCCGATGGCGCAGTCCACCTGATTGCGCTGCATCGCCTCGAACAGCTCCACGCTCTGGATGTTCACCGGCGTCGCGCCAAGTTCCGAAATCCAGGCGCCATAGGCACCGTCGGCGCGCACCCGCTTGCCCTTGATGTCATCGAGCGAGGCTACCCGCTCGGTACACATCAGATAGAAGGGCGCCAGGGAGATCGCCGCCAGGGGACGGACGCCCTCTTCCGTCCAGTCCTTCAGCAGCGCGGGCGAGGCCACCAGGGTCAACTCGTTGACCGCGGCAGCCATGACGCGGGGGTCGGAGCCCAGCATCGCCAGCTGGCTGACCGTATTGGCCAGCGGCAGCTCCGAGGCAACGTTGATGTCGACGACCGACGCACCGTCGACCGCGCCGCTGCGCATGGCATCAAAAGATTCCGGCCAGTTGCCCATCGCGCCACCGGGGTGGAAGGCGACGGTCAAGTCGCCCTTGCCGGCGGTCGGCAGGGCCTCGATGAAGGGCTGCAGGCCCTCCGACACCACCAGGTGCTTCACCGGCAGCGCCGTGATAATCACCAGTTCGTCGCCGAGCGCCGGCGTGGCGGCGATCGCCAGCGACATCGCTGCCGCGCTAACAAGCCTCCTCATGATTTCCTCCATCTGTCTTGTTTCGTTGTCGTTGGTTCCGGGCCGTTGGCCGGCTCTTCAGCGCTCCCGGCCGCCGATAGGCGAGAATGGCAAGGGAGTGAGTATCCAGTTTTCCTGCTGCTGCACGGCGGCCAGCGCCGCGGTGCGCTGCTTCAGCCGGGTCCAGGCGGGATCGGCCAGCATGGCCGCGCGCCGCGCCTCGCGATCAGCCAGGCTTGCGTAGCCCCACAGGTGAACCAGGCGGTTCAACGGGCCGATCTCGGTCTGGAAATAGCCCAGCGGGTCGCCCAGATAGCGCCGCTGGATCGGCAGTGCCTCCGCCTCCAGCAGGGCCAGGGCGTCCGCCATGCGGCCGGGGTGCAGGGTATAGATGCGGTGGTCGACGATCATGGTTCCTGTCCCCTAGGCCCGCTGGATCAGTTCGATCTTGTAGCCGTCCGGATCCTCGATGAAGGCGATCACCGTGCTGCCATGCTTCATCGGCCCCGGTGGCCGGGTGATGCGCACGCCGCGCTGCTCGAGGTTGCTGCAGAGGCCATAGATGTCCGGCGCTGCCAGGGCGATGTGCCCATAGCCGCTGCCCAGCGCGTAGGGCTCCGCCTGGTCCCAGTTGTGCGTGAGTTCCAGCACCGTGCTCGCGACCTCGGTGCCATAGCCGACGAAGGCTAGGGTGAAGCGCCCGCCTGGATAGTCGTCGCGGCGCAGCAGCTCCATGCCCAACAGCTCGGTATAGAAGGCCAGAGAGGCTTCCAGGTCGCGCACCCGCAACATGGTGTGCAGCAGCCGTGTGGCGCGCGGCGCGGCGGTCCCCTGGTCTCCCGGCATGAGCTGCGTCTCCCTCGCCATTCGAACTATGTTACTCATTGGTAAAAGATTCGACAATAGGGTACTTATTCCGTCAGACGGTTCAGTCCGGAGGCTGAGGCAAACCATGGACAGTCCCGGTTACCGCGCGGCGACACGGATCAAGGCGGCGCTCGGCGCGGCCAGCCTGGTGACCGATCCGGGCGTGCTGGCACAACACACCACAGATGCACGCGGCTACGTCCGGGGCGGCGCCCGGGCAGTGGTCCTGCCCCGCTCCACGGCAGAGGTGGCGCGAATCCTGGCCATCGCGCACGAAGAAGGCGCCAGTGTCGTGCCGCAGGGTGGCAACACCGGCCTTTGTGCCGGCGCGGTGGACCCGGGCGACGACGCCATCCTGGTCAACCTGGCCCGCATGGCGGCGCTGCGCCGGGTCGATCCGGTCAACGGCATCATCGTCGCCGAGGCCGGTGCGATCCTGGCCGACATCCAGCGGGCGGCGGCGGCCTGTGGCTGCCTCTTCCCGCTGTCGCTCGGCGCCGAGGGAAGCTGCCAGATCGGCGGCAACGTTTCGACCAATGCCGGCGGCCACAATGTCCTGCGCTACGGCAACACCCGCGCCCAGGTGTTGGGGCTGGAGGTAGTGTTGCCCGACGGCCAGGTGTGGGATGGCCTGCGCGCCCTGCGCAAGGACAACAGCGGCTATGACCTGAAGCAGCTCTTCATCGGCGCGGAGGGTACGCTGGGCATTGTCACGGCGGTCACCCTGGCGCTGCAGCCGGCACCGCAGCGCCGCGAGACTGCGCTGCTCGCCACCGCCGACCTCGAGGGCGCGGTGGCTCTGCTGGCGGCCTGCCGGACGCGGGCCTCCGGCCTGGTCTCGGCCTTCGAGTACATGACCGCCGGCGGTATCGCCCTGGCCGCCCGCCATGTGCCGGGCATCGTCGATCCTTTCGCTGGCCGCCATGGCCATCTGGTGCTGCTGGAGCTCGACGTGCCAGCCGCCCTGCCGGCGGACTTCAGCCTGCTCGAGGCGGTGCTGGCGCCGGCCCTGGAGTCCGGCCAGGTGCTGGACGCCATCGTCGCCGGCAGCGTCAGCCAGCAGGCTGCCCTGTGGCGCATCCGCGAGGCGCTGGTGGCGGGCATGAAGGCGGCCGGCGGCGTCATCGCGCATGACGTCGCCCTGCCAATCGACCGGCTGGCCGCTTTCGTCGCCGAGGGTGCGCAACGCCTCGCCGCGGTGGCGCCGGACGCCCTGCTGCTGCCCTTCGGCCACCTGGGCGACGGCAACCTGCACTACAACCTCTGCAACGCGCCCGGCGGCGATGCGGCCGCCCTGCAAAGCCGGCGAGCGGCGATCACCCGGGCGGTGCTCGATCTGGTGGCAGAGATGCAGGGCAGCTTCAGCGCCGAGCATGGCGTCGGACAGCTGAAGCTGGCGGAGATGCTGCGCTACAAGGCGCCGTTGGAACTGGCGCTGATGCGCCGGGTCAAGGCGGCCCTGGACCCCGCCGGCCGGCTCAATCCCGGCAAGGTGCTGCCGCCCTAGGTCGCAGCCGCGATCAGCGCGGCGGCGCGCTCGCCGATCATGGCGCAGGCGGCGTTGCTGTTGCTGGAAACCAGGGTCGGCATGACCGAGGCATCGGCGACCCGCAGCCCGGCGACGCCCCGGACGCGCAGCGTCGCGTCGAGCGGCCGGGCCGGATCGTCGCCCATCGCGCAGCTTCCCACCGGGTGATAGATCGAGCCGCCATTGCCGCGGATGTAGTCCAGCAGCTCATCATCCGCATGATAGGCAGGCCCGGGCAGCATCTCACCGGAGAGATGGTCGGCCAGCGGCGCGGTAGCGCTGATCCGGCGTGCCAGGCGAAGGGCCGCCAGCATGACGCGACGGTCGCGCTCCGCCACCAGGTAGTTGGCGACGATGCGCGGTGCCTGCCGGGTGTCCGGCGAGCGGATCGCCACGAAGCCACGACTCTCCGGCCGAAGCTGGCAGGCCGTGGAGGTCATACCGGCGAAGCCATGCAGCCCCTGGCCCGGGCCTGCCACGCTGAGCGGCCCCATGAGGAGCTGCACATCCGGCCGGCCGCCCGGGTCCTCGACGCAGGCGAAGAGGCCGGCCATGGCAGCACCAATGGTCAGCGGCCCGCTGCGCGTCAGGGCAAAGCGCAGCGCCATGGCGGCCTTCGACAGCGGCGACCGCGACAGCTCGTTCAAGGTGCGCAGGCCCTTGACCCGGGAGACGGTGCGCAGGGCGTAGTGGTCCTGCAGATTGCGGCCGACCTGCGGGCTGTCGCGCAGCACCGCGATGCCGGCATCGCGCAGCAGCGCACCCGGGCCAATGCCGGAAAGCTGCAGCAGCTGGGGCGACCCGATAGCGCCGGCGCAGAGCACGACCTCGCGTCGCGCCGCCGCTCGCTGGGCCTGACCGCCGCGCTGATAGACCACCGCGCAGGCTCGTCCCTCGGCGAACTCGACGCGCTCCACCAGGGCCTCGGTCCGCAACTCGACCTCGCCGCGTCGGCGGGCCGGATGCAGGAAGGTCCTGGCCGTGGTGTTGCGCAGACCCTTGGCCACCGAGAGCTGGAAATAGCCCGCCGCCGCCGCATCGGGTTGCACCAGGTCGCCGCGCGCCGGATAGCCGGCAGCCTGCGCCGCCGCGATGAAGTCGTCGCAGAGCCGGTGGCGCCAGCCTGGCTGGGCGGGACCGAAGCCATTCTGCTCCACCGCCTGGAAGCTGCGCTCCACGCTGTCCCAACCCCAGCCGCTGGCCTGCGCGCCCCAAACATCGAAATCGGCGCGCTGCCCGCGGATGTAGACCAGGCCGTTGATCGAGCCGCTGCCGCCCACCACCTTGCCGCGCGGCCAGCTGACCTGGCGCGCCGTCCCGGCCTCATCGAAAGCCGCCTGGAAACCCCAGTTGATCGCCGGATTGGCCAGCGACTTGAAGAAGCCGACCGGCAGATGGATCCACAGCGAGCGGTCGGCCGGCCCGGCCTCCAGCACCAGCACGCTGGCCCGCCCACCCGACGCCAGGCGAGCCGCCAGCAGCGCGCCGGCGGTGCCGGCACCGACGACGATGTAGTCGAAGCTCTCGGTGTCGATCATGACGCCGATCCCACACGGCAGGCGGCAAGCAGTGCCGGCGCCAGGCCGGCCGCGCGGCAGAGCTCGGCAATGCTGGCCCAGGTCGCAGCCGCCATCGGCAGCCCCGCGGCCTGCAGCTTGACCCGGCTGGCACGCTCGGGATCGCCTGGTAGCCGGACCACATCGCCGGCCATCGGGCGCGTCTCCAGGCAATAGGTGATGGTCTCCTCCAGCGGTGTCGCCGCTCGTTGGTCCAGCTTGAAGGCCATGCCGATAAGGTTGTTGGACACCATGCCGGCTGGACGCTCGCCTGCCATGATCGAGCCACCGATGCAGGCGGACAGCAGCTCGCAGACGACGTTGAGGCCCCACCCCTTGTAGCCGCCCAGCGGCAGCAGCGCGCCCGACGGCGAGGCATAGAGCTGACCGGGATCGGTCGTCGGCTGGCCGGCCGCGTCGATGGCGACGCCGGGCGGCAGGGCTTCGCCGGCCTCCATCGCCACCCGCGCTTTGCCGACGGCAATGGCGCTGGTGGCGAAGTCGAGCACCACCGGCGTCTCACCACGCGGCACGGTGATGCAGACCGGATTAGTGCCCATGCGGGCCTCGGCACCGCCGTGCGGTGCCACGATAGGGCGGCTCACGGTGTTGACGAAGAGTGCCGAGACGATGCCCTGCTGCGCCAGACGCTCGCCATAGGCGCCGATGCGCCCCAGGTGATGCACGTCGCGCAGGGCGAAGATCGCCGTCCCGCGCGCAGCGACGACCTCGGTGACACGGTCGATGGCTTGGCTGCCGACCCACTGGCCGAAGCCGCGACCGCCGTCGAACAGCAGGAAGTCGTTGCCGGTCGCGACCGCCTCCGGCCGCTGGCCAGGGCGCACCAGCCCGGCGCGCAGATTGGCGAGGTAGATCGGCGTCAGGCTGCTGCCATGGCTGGGGTGGCCGGCCAGGTCGGCACCGACCAGGTGGTTGGCGATCGCACCAGCTTCCGCGTCGCCGCAGCCCTCCGCGGCGAACAGCGCGGCCAGTGCCTGCTCCAGAGCAGCCGGTAGCAGGCGGACCGACTCAGTCTTCACACCGCCCTCCCCGCCCTGGCACCGACGCCTGCCACTGCGCCCGCGGCCCCAGGATAGCGTAACTTACCCATACGTCAATATTTCGACGCGTTAGTCATGAACAATGACAGCGCGGTTTGTTTTTGCCATTCTCGCGGTCCCGGGCGAAGCGAACAGCTGCGCGCGGCCGGTGAAACTCTCGCACGGATTGGGCATGGGACGTATCGCCTCGGACGACAGCAAATGGTTTGGCGCCGGCCTCAGCCGGGAGGAAATCCACGACCAGAAGCGGCGCGCGCTGGTGGCCACGGCCAGCCGGGTGTTTCGCGAGCACGGCTTCCGCGAGACCTCGATGGACGACATCGCCCGCCTGCTGAACGTCTCGAAGACGGCAATCTACTACTACGTCAAGAACAAGAAGGAACTGTTCTACCTCTGCCACAGCCTGGCCTTTGACCTGGGCGAGGAGGCGCTGGAAGAGGCGCAGCGCCTGGGCAGGACCGCGCGGGAGCGCCTCGAGCTGCTGATCCGCGGCTACGTCACCCGCCTGACCAGCGAGCTGGGCGGTGGCGCGCTGATCACCAGCGATTCGGCACTCAGCGCCAAGCACCTGGCGATCATCCGCAAGCGGCGCAAGGAATGGGACCGCGCCTTCCGCGACTTGGTCGAGCAGGGCATGGCGGACGGCAGCCTGCGCCACTGCGACGCGCGCCTGATCGAGTTCTTCGTCATGGGCGCCATCCGCAGCCTGCACCGCTGGTACTCGCCAACGGGCGAGAAGAGCGGCGAGCAGATCGCCGACGAGCTGATCGCGATGGTCTTCGGCGGCATCCAGCAAAGGTAAACTGCAGGTGCCCTCCCCCAGCCCCTTCCTGCAGACTACGCTGCAGCCCGACGGCCTGCTGGTCCTGACCATGACGCAGCCGGGCAAGAAGAACGCCATGAACGCAGCCATGCGCGACGCTCTTGCTATGTCGATCACCACCGCCGCCACGGACCCGCAAGTTCGCGCCCTCCTGTTGACCGGCGCCGACGGCAGCTTCAGCGCCGGGGGCGACATCCAGGGCCTGATGACGGTCGAACCGGCGGACTTTCGCGCCTACCTGCAGCGCGGCCACGCGCTGGTGCGGGCGCTGTGGACGCTGGAGAAGCCCAGCGTCGCGGCGATCGAAGGGGTGGGCGTCGGCGGCGGCCTGGCGCTGGCGATGTGCTGCGACAGCATCGTCATGGGGCGCGGCGCGCGCATTGGTTTCACCTTCGCTAGAATCGGCTTCGTGCCCGACTGGGGCACCATCTTCACCGTCGCGCGCCGGATCGGCACCGCGCGTGCCGAGGCACTGTTCCTCGGCGCCGATCTGCTGGACGCCGCGCGGGCACTGGAGATCGGCCTGGTCGATCAGGTAGTCGACGACGGCACGGCACTGAGCACTGCCATGATCAGCGCGTCGAAGCTGGCCAGCCTGCCTGCCGGCGCCTTCGCCGCCACCAAGCGCCTGTTGCGCGCCCTGCCCGGCACCTTGGAGGCGGCGTTGGAGGAGGAGCTCGCCGCGCAAGACAGCCGCTTCAAGTCGCCGGAGTTCCTCGACGGCGTGCAGCGCTTCCTGAAGTAGTCCAACAACGCCAGACTGCCGCGTATCGTAATGCCCGCCGGTCCGATTGCGTTACGTCTTCAGCCAGGCTGGCAATTCAAAGCGGCCGTCGACGTTGGGCTCCGGCGTCTCCAGGGCCTGTGGCTGAGCAACCCGACAGATCTTTGCGTAGCATTTACTTACGCTTCCAATCCGGTGCCTCTCGGCAGCACCAGCGCCCTCTTCACCTCGGCCGGGGAGATCCGTCTTCCTGCAACGCTTGAAGGCCATTCTGGCAAGGTCTACGGTGCCCGCTCGCCTTGCAATATCGGTAACCTTTGCATGACCGCCAAACGGGCAGAAACGCCGGCCGGCCAACGCTCGAAGATTGTCCCGCAGCAAAGCCAGCCGACGTCGCGTCGCGAAATCCTCGATGTCGCCGCGCGCTGCCTGCGCCAGGGTGGCTACCGGGCAACGACGCTGCGCGAGATCGCGGCGGTGGTGGGGATCAAGGCGGGCAGTGTCTACTACCATTTCGCCTCGAAGGAGAAGATCGTCGCCGCCGTGATGAACGACGGCGTCGACCACGTCTTCGACGCGGTGACCGGAGCCCTGGCGGCCCTACCTGCCGACGCCACGCCGCGGATGCGGCTGGAAGCCGGGATCTACGCGCATCTGAACGCCTTGCTCGAGTTCAGCGACTATACCTCCGCCGGCCTCAAGGCCCATGGCGATGCGCCGGAGGCCGTCCGGGAGTCGGCCAAGCCGCACCGGCGCCGCTATGAAGCGGTCTGGAAGGACCTCATCGCCGAGCTGCTGCAGGCCAAGGCGACGCCCGTGGGGCTCTCGGCCGAAACCATGCAGTTGGCCCTCCTCGGCATGATGAACTGGTCGCCGGAGTGGTACCGCCCTGGCCGCCATTCCATCGAGACGCTGGCGCGCGAGTTCACCAGCCTCTTCCTGCGGGACTGACCGCGCCAGCCCCGCTAGTCGCCGCTGGCGACCGGACGCTTGCGCATCAGTGCGACGCGGCTGCAGTTCGCCACCTCGATGCCGTCCTGGTTGAAGGCCTGGTGGCGGAAGGTGACGAGGCCCGCCGTTGGCCGCGACCGGCTTTCACGCAGGTCCCGCACCGTGGTCACCACACGGATACTGTCACCGTGGAAGACCGGCGCCGGGAAATTGACGTCGCTCATGCCCAGGTTGGCGATCGTCGTGCGCAGCGTAGTGTCGTGCACGGAAATGCCGATCATCAGCCCCAGGGTGAAGAGCGAGTTCACCAACGGCTTGCCGTACTCGGTCCCCGCCGCGTAGTGCGCGTCGATGTGCAGCGGCTGCGGATTGAGCGTCATGTTGCAGAAGAGCATGTTGTCGGCTTCGGTCACCGACCGCGTGATCGGATGATCGAAGGTCTGGCCGACTTGGAATTCCTCATACCAGAGTCCGGGCATGTCGCGCCTCTCAGCCTGCGGGTTCGATCGCGATGATGAGCGCACCGGCCGATACTGTCTTGCCACGCTCGGCCGAGACGGCCGCGACACGTCCGTCCACAGCGGCTATCAGGTCGGTGAAGAGCTTCATGGATTCGAGCACTGCGACCGTCTGGCCGACAGTGACGTGATCGCCAACGGCGACGTTGATCTGCGCGATCAGGCCCGGCATGGGTGCGACCACGTCGGCCCCGGCGTGCCCGCCGCCAGCCGCGGCGGAGGCCAGCGCCGCCTCGGCCGCCGGTACGACGTCGAACAGGGCTTCCACCGTCCGCGCGCGCAACGCAACCCGCTGCCCATCGACATGGATGGGACAGCGGAGCGCCTCGCCGTCAAGGACGATGTCGAGCGAGCCGGCGGAGCGCGTTGCCAGAAGGCGGATCGACCCCTCTGCGTCGGACAGCGTGAAGGTATCGCCGTCTGCGACGACGGTGACCTCGACCTGCTCGCCATCGCGCCCCACGGTGAAGACACCGCGCGCCGGACGGCCGCTGGCCGCCAGCAGGCGGAAGCCTGAGAGCTGGCGCCATGGCGAAGCGCCGGACCGCGGTGCCGCCCCACCGAGCAGGGCGCCGAGGGCCGCCAGGCGGCGGGCCAGTGCGCCATCCGCGGCGTCCGGGACCCAGCCCTGCGGCCAGCTCTCGGCGATCAGCCGCGTGGTGGCGCGGCCCTCGGCAAAGGCCGGCTCCGCCAGGACATCCATCAGGAAGGCCCGCGTGGTTGCCGGACCCAGCACGGTCAGGTGGTCCAGGCCGCCCCGTAGCCGCGCCAAGGCCGCGTCGCGGTCCGCGCCCTGCGCGATGACCTTGGCGAGCAGGCTGTCGTAGTTGAGGCCGACGGTGGCACCGGTCCCGACACCCGCATCCACCCGCAGGTCGGCCGGCTGGGACCAGGACAGGATGACTCCGGCATCGGGGCGGAAGGCAAGATCGGCGCGTTCAGCGGTCACCCGGGCCTGTATGGCATGGCCGCACGACCGGATATCGCTTTGCTGGAACGGCAGCGCTTCCCCGGCCGCAATGCGGAGCTGCCATTCCACGAGGTCCAGTCCGGTGATCGCCTCGGTGACCGTGTGCTCCACCTGAAGCCGCGTGTTCATCTCTAGGAAGAAGATTTCCTCGGTCGCGGCATCGACGATGAATTCCAGCGTGCCGGCTGAATCGTAATCGATGGCGGCTGCGAGGCGCACCGCATGCTCGTACAGCGCCCGGCGCGTCGCGTCGGACAGGTTCGGCGCGGGCGCTTCCTCCAGGAGCTTCTGGTTGTTGCGCTGGACCGAGCAGTCGCGTTCGAAGAGATGCAGGAGGCGGCCATGCTTGTCGCCAAGTACCTGGACTTCGACATGCCGGGGACGGGTTATGAGCTTCTCGATCAACAGCCGGCCGTCCCCGAAGGCGCTCTCCGCCTCGCGGCGGGCCATCGCGATAGTGGCCTTGAGCTCAGCCGCGACGAAAGCCGCGCGCATGCCTTTGCCGCCGCCGCCGGCGGAGGCCTTGATCATCACCGGCAGGCCCAGGCGCTCGGCCTCCGCGGCCATGCGCTCGTCGCCCTGGTCGGCCCCGTCGTAGCCTGGGATGACCGGCACGCCGGCCTTCGCCGCCAGTTGTTTCGCCTCGATCTTCGAGCCCATGGCGCGAATGGCACGGCTGTGCGGACCCACCCAGGCAAGGCCGTTCGTGGCGCAGAGGTCGGGTAGCTCCGGCTTCTCCGACAGGAAGCCGTAGCCAGGATGAATGGCCTCCGCACCTGTTGCCTTCGCCGCGGCAATGATCTTCGCGGCGTCGAGATAGCTTTCGCGCGCCGCCGCCGGCCCGATCGGCACCGCCACGTCGGCCATTTGGACATGCAGCGCATCGCGGTCGGCCGCGGAATAGACCGCAACCGTACGCAGGCCCATGGCCCTGGCGGTCCGCATGATCCGGCAGGCGATTTCGCCGCGGTTGGCGATCAGAAGTGAACGGAACATATAGGGCTCACATGCGATAGACGGGCCGCGGCGAGGGATCGCGCGGCTCGCCAGCGGACAGGGAAAGACAGAGGCCCAGGACGTCGCGCGTCTGGCCGGGCTCGATGATGCCGTCGTCCCACAGGCGCGCGGTGGCGAAAAAGGGATCGCTCTGCTGCTCGAACTGCGCGCGGGTCTTGCGGTCGAGCTCCGCCAGGGCGGCCTCGTCGGCCTCGCCTTTCAGGCTCTGGCGGCGCAGCTCTGTCACTACCGTCGCAGCGACCTCCGGGCTCATGGTGGCGATGCGTGCGTTCGGCCAGGAGAACAGGAAGCGCGGCCGGAAGCCGCGACCGCACATGCCGTAATTGCCGGCGCCGTAGGAGCCGCCAATGATCACGGTGTACTTCGGCACTCGGGCGTTCGAAACGGCATAGACGAGCTTGGCCGAATGCTTGGCGATGCCGGCCCGCTCAGCTTCGGTCCCAATCATGAAGCCGGTGATGTTCTGCAGGAACAGCAGCGGAATGTGACGCTGATCGCAGAGTTCGATGAAATGCGCGCCCTTCACGGCCGACTCCGAGAACAGCACGCCATTGTTGGCCAGTATCCCCACCGGATAGCCGTGGATGCAGGCGAAGGCGCAGACCAGCGAGGCGCCATAGGCCGGCTTGAATTCCTGGACGGCGCTGGCATCGACCAGGCGGGCGATCACTTCCCGCACATCGTAGGGTTTCTTCAGGTCGGTCGGCACGATGGCCGTCAGCTCCGCCGGATCGGCGACCGGCGGGACCGGTGGAAAGGGCGGCGGCGTGACGCGGCGCAGCTCCCCAAAGCCCTGCACAATGGCGCGCAAGCGGCCGATCGCCTCGGTCTCGTTCGCCGCGACATGGTCCGAGACACCCGAAACAGTCGTGTGCATGTCGGCACCGCCCAGCGTCTCGCCATCGACGATTTCGTTGATCGCCGCCTTGACGATCGGCGGCCCGCCCAGGTGGATACGGCCGGTCCCGCGCACCATGACTACTTCGTCCGAGAGCGCCGGGATGTAGGCGCCGCCCGCCGTGCAGCCGCCGAACACGGCCGAGATCTGTGGGATGCCCGCGGCGGACAGGCGGCACTGGTTGTAGAACGAGCCGCCGAAATGATCGCGGTCGGGGAAGACGCGGTCCTGCTCGGGCAGGAAGGCGCCTCCGCAATCAACCAGGTAGAGGCACGGCAGCCGGTGCTCCTCGGCGATCTCCTGTGCGCGCAGGTGCTTCTTCACCGTCTCGGCGAAGAAGGAGCCACCCTTCACGGTCGCGTCGTTGGCGATCACGATGCAGGGCGTGTCGTGCACCAGACCGATGCCCGTCACGATGCCGGCCGACATCACGCCGCCGCCATAGAGGCCGTGGGCCGCTAGCGGCGACAGCTCCAGGAAGGGGCTGCCGGGGTCGAGCAGGAGATCGATCCGGTCCCGGACGGGAATCTTGCCGCGCTGGCGATGGCGTGCCACCTGCGCCTCGCCACCACCCGCCAGCATGGCCCGGTGATGGCCGCGCAGCGTCTCGATCATCGTCGCGAAGGACGACGCCGTGCTCCCCGCCATCTCATTCCTCCTGGTGGCACCCTGGCAGGCGCCCTTCCTGCCGTCCGGTCGCAGTGCCGGATTGACTCGCCGAGGCAGCTAACTAACGTATGTTCGATTATGTAGGATGATCGAAACTTGGCCGTCAAGCAGACGCGCGACGGGACCCGATGGAGACAGCGATGCTGCACGACAAGCGCCTAGCGACGCCGGCCGGTGGCGCCTCGATCTACTTCTCCCCGGAGCACGAGTTGCTTCGCGACCAGCTGCGCCGCTTCGTTGAGGAGGAGATCAAGCCGCAGGGCGACGCTTGGGAGCAGGAAGGCCTGGTGCCGCGCCCCGTCCTGCGTCGCATGGGCGAGCTCGGCTTCTTTGGCATCCGCTACCCGGAAGCCTATGGCGGATCGGCGATGGACACCCTGGCCACCGTCGTGCTTGCCGAGGAGCTCGGGCGCTCGACCTACTCCGGTGTGGCGATCACCGCCCTGGTCCACACCGACATGGCTTCGGTTCACCTCTACAATGCCGGCAGCGAAGCCCAGCGCGCGCGCTGGATGCCCAAGGTGATCGCCGGCGAGGCCATCTGCGCCGTCGCCGTCACGGAGCCCGATGCCGGCTCCGACGTGAAGAACATTCGCACGACAGCCCGCCGCAGCAACGAGGGCTGGCTGCTGAACGGCACCAAGATGTTCATCACCAACGGCGTGCACGCCGACCTCTATTGCGTCGCGGCCAAGACCGGCCCGCTCGACGGCGGCTCCAAGGCAGTGACGATGTTTCTGGTCGAAAAGGGTACGCCGGGCTTCCGCGTCGGCCGCACCCTCGACAAGCACGGCTGGCGCTCCTCGGACACAGCCGAGCTGGTGTTCGACGACTGCCAGCTTCCGGCCGATGCGATCCTGGGCGAGGAAGGCCGTGGCTTCTACGCCATCATGCAGAACTTCCAAAACGAGCGCATCGTGATCAGCGCCATGGCGATGGGCGAGGCGCAGGCGGCGCTCGACCTCACGCTCGACTATGTGAAAGCGCGCAAGGCCTTCGGCGCGCCCCTGTGGGAAAAGCAGGCGATCCGCCAGCGCCTCGCCATGCGCGCCGCCGAGGTCGAGGCCGGGCGACAACTGATCTATGCTACCGCCTGGCGCGACGCGCAGGGGCATGACGTCACCCGCGAGGTATCGATGTTGAAGGCCTACTGCGGCGAGCTGGTCAACAAGGTGATGTACGACTGCGTCCAGTTCCACGGCGGCATGGGCTTCATGCGCGGAACCACCATCGAACGCATGGCGCGCGACGCGCGCGTGCAGGCTATCGGTGGCGGCGCGACCGAGGTCATGCTCGAAGAAGTCGCCAAGCGCATCTGAGGCAGGTCATGAGCGACAGAGTCCAACGTCGCCAGGTCACGCTGGACGACAAGTATGTCCTGAACGAAGGCCGCATCTACCTGACCGGTGTCCAGGCGCTGGTGCGGCTGCCGCTGGTGCAGCGCCGCCTCGACCGGGCGGCAGCGCTCAACACGGCCGGCTTCATCTCGGGCTATCGGGGGTCCCCGCTCGGCACCTACGACCGCGAGCTTTGGTCGGCCAAGGAGCTGCTGGCCAGGGAGGACATCCACTTCCAGCCCGGCCTGAACGAGGACCTGGCGGCGACCAGCGTCTGGGGGACGCAGCAGATCGGGCTGTCGCCGGGTGCAACGCGCGATGGCGTCTTCGCGATCTGGTACGCGAAGAGCCCGGGTGTCGATCGCTCCGGCGACGTGCTGAAGCACGCCAATGCAGCTGGAACGGCGCGCTTCGGTGGCGTGCTGGCGATTGCAGGCGACGATCATGCCTGCAAGTCGGCGAGCCTGCCCTCGCAGTCGGACTACGGCTTCCTCGATGCTTCCATCCCGGTGCTGCAGCCCGCCGACGTCGCCGAGGTCCTGCGGTTTGGCATCATCGGCTGGGCCATGTCGCGGGCCACCGGGCTGTGGGTCGGCATGAAGGCGCTGGCTGACACGATGGATTCCGCCGCTTCGATCGACCTTGCCGAGGCTTTGCCGGTCATCGTACGGCCCGACGGCCTGCCGGACGACGTGTCCATCCGCTGGCCGGACCAGCCGCTGGAACAGGAAAGGCGGCTCTTCGACCTGCGCCTGCCGGCGGCCATCGCCTTCGGCCGCGCCAATGGCCTGAACCGCGTCATCGCCGACCCGGGCGCCGGACGCCGCCGCCTGATGATCCTGGCGGTCGGCAAGTCTCGCCCCGACGTGGAGCAGGCCCTGGCGCTGCTGGGCCTGGAGCCAGGTCAGCTGGCGGCGCGCGGCGTCGGCCTCGCCGCCATCGGCATGCCCTGGCCGCTCGACCCGGTCTTCGTCCGGCAGGTCCTGGCCGGCGCGGAGGAGGTGCTCGTCGTCGAGGAGAAGCGGCCCTTGGTCGAGGATCAGGTGGCGCGGACACTGCTCACGATGGACACGGCAGCAAGACCACGTCTCCTCGGCAAGCTTGACGCGACGGGCCAGCCCTTTCTCTCCCCGCGCGCCGCCTTCTCCGCCGACCATCTGGCCCGCCTCATCGGTGGGCGGTTGGCAAACCTGGGTGCGGACGAAGCGCTGGCGGCCCGCCTCGCGGCGCTGGCGCCGGCCGCCGCGACCGAGCCGGCCCTGACCCGGCGGCTGCCCTACTTCTGCTCCGGCTGCCCGCACAACCGCTCGACCGTGGTGCCCGAGGGCAGCCGCGCGCTTGCCGGCATCGGCTGCCACTACATGGCCCAGTGGATGGACCGCGACACCACCACCTTCACGCAGATGGGTGGCGAGGGGGCGACATGGATCGGCCAGGCGCCCTTCACCGCGACAAAGCATGTCTTCGTCAATCTGGGCGACGGCACCTACGCGCATTCCGGCCTGCTCGCGGTCCGCGCGGCGATCGCCGCCGGTGTCACCATCACCTACAAGCTGCTCTACAACGACGCGGTGGCCATGACCGGCGGCCAGCCGGCGGAAGGCGGCTTCTCGGTCGCGCAGATCGCCCGGCAGCTCGCCGCCGAGGGGATTGCCCAGATACGCATCGTCGCCGAGGAACCCGCGCGCCACGCCGGCGAAAGCCTGCCGAGCGGCGTTACCGTCCAGCCGCGCAGCGACCTACAGGCGGTGCAGCGCGAGCTGCGCGAGGTGCCGGGCGTCACCGTCCTCATCTATGACCAGGTCTGCGCGGCCGAGAAGCGCCGCCGCCGGAAGCGCGGGCAGATGCCCGACGCGGGCCGCCGCGTTGTCATCAACGAGGCCGTCTGCGAGGGCTGCGGCGACTGCGGCGTGAAGTCGAACTGCGTGTCGATCGTGCCGGTGGAGACGGAATTCGGCCGCAAGCGGCAGATCGACCAGACGACCTGCAATCAGGACCAGACTTGCGTGGAGGGCTTCTGCCCCAGCTTCGTCACCATCGAGGGCGGGCGCCCGCGCCGGCCCCGGGTGACGGACAATAGGGCGCCGACAGTCCCGGCGCCGGCCATCGACCTCGCCCGCACGGCGCGACTTATCGTCGGCGGCATCGGCGGCACCGGCATCGTCACCATCGGCGCCATCCTGGGCATGGCCGCCCACCTCGACGGGCGCAGCGTGACGGTGATGGATCAGATCGGCTTGGCGCAGAAGGGCGGCGAAGTCACGACACACATCCGCATCTCGCCCGATTCCGCGGTGCGCGGGCCGGTGCGCCTGGCCCGCGACGAGGCGGACACCCTGATCGGCTGCGATCTGACCGTGGCCGCCGGCCCCGAGGTGCTGCAATTGCTTGGCGAAGGCGCGATGGCCCTGGTCAATGACCATGTCGTCATGACCGGCGACTTTGCCAGCAAGCCCGACCTGTTTTTTCCCGACGCGGCGCTGAAGCAGCGGATCGAAGCCCGGGCGACGGCGACCTTCGCCGACCTGACGGCAATCGCCGAGGCGCTGCTGGGCGACGCCGTGGGCGCCAACATGATGGCGCTCGGCATGGCTTGGCAGCACGGACGCCTGCCGCTTACCGAGGAGTCCATCCTGGCGGCGATCGAGCTCAACGGCGCGGCCGTGGCCATGAACAAGGCTGCCTTCGCCTGGGGACGCGCGCTGGCCGTCGATCCCGCCGCGGTGGCCACCCGCCTGCCGCGGGCTCCGCAGGTCCGCAGCGCGACGTCACTCGAGGAGATCGTCTCGATCCGCGCCGTCGAGCTCACGCGCTACCAGAATGCCGCGCTGGCAGCGCGCTATCGAGCGCTGGTGGAGCAGGCCGCGGCGGCCGAGGCACGCGCCAGGCCAGGTGCCAGCGGCCTCGCCGAGGCGGTGGCGCGCGGCTACTTCAAGCTGCTCGCCTACAAGGACGAGTACGAGGTGGCGCGATTGCACACGGACCCCGATTTCCTCGCCCGTCTTGGCGCCGCTTTTGACGGCGGCAGCCTGGCGTTTCATCTCGCGCCGCCACTCCTGGCCAGCCGCGATCCCGTCACCGGGCGACCGCGCAAGATGCGCTTCGGCCCCTGGGTGCTGCCGCTCTTCCGCGTGCTCACGCGGATGAAGGGCCTGCGCGGTAGCTGGGCGGATCCTTTCGGCCATACGCTGGAACGACGCCGGGAACGGCGCCTGATCGCCGACTATGAGGCGCTAGTGACAGGCACCCTCGTCCCGGACCTCTCGGCGGGGAACCACGCCCTGGCCGTCGCCATGGCGTCCCTGCCGCTGTCCATCCGCGGCTTCGGCCACGTCAAGGCGGCGAGCGAAGTGAAGGCTAGTGCCCGCCTGGCCGAGCTTATGGCCGACTGGCTAGCGGACTCCACGCCGCGGCACACCGTGAGTCAGCCAGCGGTCCAAGCATTGCAATAGGCCAACAAAGGGCCCGTCGCTGCTCGCGGCTCGCCGCCCTGGCACAGCGCACCAGCCATTGTGAAGCCGAGGGACCCCGGCCAGGGGCGCGGCCCAAGGTCATCGCGCTAGAAAGGTATTCCGGTTAAACCCTGCATTGTGTGATGCTCAATTCAATAAATCATTCCGTCGGCAGTGCCATAGGGCCAGCATGATATTTCAATCCAATCTGGCTGTTGGCGAGCGCTTCGCCGCTGTTGCTGTACGACGGGCGCAAGGACCGTGGTTCGTCGTTCCCAGGTTGGCTGGGCTCCTGTTGGCCACCGCGGTCATCGTTGCTTCAGCCCTGGGCGGCAGCCATCCGGCGCAGGCCGCCACTACGTGCGTGTCACCGGACCACCTGGCGCCCGGCACGATCGACCGCGCCTTCACCCAGCAGCGCTTCATCTCCGGCCTCTCCAAGGCCTTGCTGTCGGAAGGCCGGGTGCAGGTCACCGACGACCGCATCACCTGGCACATGACCGCCCCCTTCGATGTCGAGACCGTCATCACCCCAGACGGCATCACGCAGTCCATCAATGGCAAGCCGGCGACCGATGTTGCGCCTGGGGGATCGGGCTTCGCCGGCGCAATCGTCCAGTCGCTGGCAGACCTGCTGCGCGGCCGGTGGGACTCCCTGGCAACGGCGTTCGACATCCAGCATCCGCCCAACACCACCGGCGAGGCTTGGAGCGTGGTACTGCGACCCCTGGATGCCCAGCTGCAGGTCCTGTTCGGCAGCATCACGGTGACCGGCTGCATGGATGTCGCGCAGGTCGAGATCGCGCATCCCAACGGCGACCGCGAGGTCATCCAGTTCGGGCCGAATGACGCCACCGCTGCCCCATGATCCGGCCGTGAACAGTCCTGGCAGGCCCTTCCGCAAGCGGCTTCCCGCCCTGCTGGTGGTCGCGCTGTTCGTGGTCTCCGGCAGCTTTGTCGCCAGTCGCTTCACCGGCCCGTCGCCGATCGACACCGACATCGTGTCCCTGCTGCCCGAGAGCCAGGACGATCCGGTGGTGGGCGCCGCTATCGCCCGCGCCAACGAAGTGGCCGCCAACCGAGTGGCCTTCCTGATTCAGGGAGGCACAGCGGCGCTACGACAACAGGCCATGGCCGAGCTGTCGGAGGGTCTGGTGGCCGCCGGCCTGTTCCGGCCCTCCAGCGAGGATGTCGCGGCCGTTTGGGCCTGGGTCTTCGCCCATCGCGACAGATTGCTGTGCGCGGCGGACCGCAGCCGCCTGCAGCAGGGGCAAGGCGCCGCGCTGGCCCAGGAGATCCTGGCGCAATGGTATTCCCCCTTCTCGGTCTCCAATGCCGGACTACTCGAATCGGACCCCTTGCTGCTGGCGCCCCGCTTCATGGCTTGCCTGGCTGCCGCCACCGGCCAGAACTCCTCGCTGGGGAGTGCCGCGGTGCTATCGGGCAGCATCACCGCCTCGGTGTTCCGCATCGATGTGCAGGAAGCGCTGACCGGCAGGATTGCGGCCTGGCAGGACAGCTGGAGCACCCAGGATCTCAGTCTGGCGCGGGCGGGGGCGGTGTTCCACGCAAGCTACGGCGCCGCTCAGGCACGCCACGAGATGACCGTCATCGGCAGCATCACCATCGTGGTGATCCTGGCCCTCTATCTCGCGGTGTTTCGCTCGGCGCGCCCGCCGCTGCTCGCGGTCCTGCTGATCGGCTGCTGTCTTGTCACCGGGCTGGCCGTGACGCTGCTGGTCTTCACCAAGATCCACGTCATGGTCATGGTGTTCGCCGCCGCCTTGATCGGCATGGTGGTCGACTATACGACCTATTTCCTGCTGACGGGCGTCGGCCAACCGGACGTCGACGGCGCCACACGCGCGCGCTCGATCCGCCGTCCGTTGACCGTCGGCATGGCCACCAGCGTCGGTGCCTTCGCGAGCCTGCTGGCAGCGCCGATTGCGGCGTTCCAGCAGATCGCCGTGTTTGGCGCCACGGGCTTGGTCGCAGCCTGGCTCGCGGCGCTGATTCTGCTGCCGCTGCTGGAGGGGCGCGCACGCGGCGGCGGATGGCTCGCGCGCAACTTGCAACTTTGGCTGGATCGCCTGCTGGGCTGGACCCCGCGCAGGGAAGTCGCCTGGGCCGCGGTGGCGGTCACGGCCGCGCTGGCAGCCACCGGATGGCTGTATGGCGGGACCCTGGACAACGTACGCCGCTTGCAGGCGCCCTCGCCGCAGTTGGTGGCGGAGGAACAGCAGATTCGGTCGCTCACCGGCTTCAGCCCCTCCACCGCCTTCTTCCTCGTCCGCGGCAGCAGCCGGGAGGAAGCGACGGCAAACGAGCAGCGACTGATCGTGCAGCTGGCTGAGGCCAGCAACAGCCAGGCCAGCTTCGCCGCCAGCTTGCTCGACCCGACCGCACAGCAGATGAAGGCAGACCAGGCCCTGCTCCGCGAGCAGCTGGTGGGGCCACAGCTGGCCGCGTTGCAAGGCGTCCTGGGCCTGCCGTCGACGAACCCTTACGCGACGCTCGATTCGCTGGCCGCGAAGCCAGACGCGCCGAGCCTTGTCGCCGCGCTGCGCGGGCAGACGGATTTTACCTACTGGTCGATTGTGCCGCTGTCCGCCGACGCGACACTGCCCGACCAATCGTCTGCCGACACAGCGGCGTCCGCCTGGAGCCTCGTCGACCCGGCGGAACGCTACAGTGGCCTGCTGAAGCGCTATCGCGGCGTCGCCACGTTCGGTCTGGTTGGCGCCGCCGTGGCTACCGGCCTGGTCCTGCTGCTGGTCTATCGCCGGCTCAACGCCCTTTGGATCATGCTGCCTACGGTCCTGGCGCTGATCCTGACGCCGGCGATTGTCGCGCTGGCTGGTGTGCCCTTCTCGTTCTTTTCGGCGATGGGATTGCTGCTGGTCGTCGGCGCCGGTGTCGACTACGGCATCTTCCAGTGGGAACGCCCGGCAGCGCAGGGGCGCTGGACCCGCGTCGGCATCGCGCTGGCCGCTGCCATGACCTGCGTTTCCGTCGGGCTGCTGGGCCTGAGCTCGGTCCTGCCGATCATGAGCTTCGGCGTCACCGTGGCGCTGGGAATCGTCTTGTCGCTGGCGCTCTCGCCGCTGGTGCGCTGTGGCGGCGGCGCGCCGCCAGCCGATGCTGTATCAAGGGAAGGGTGAGGGGGAGCGGGCCAGGATGCTGGATGTTGCAATCATTGGAGCCGGTCCGGCCGGCGCAGTTGCCGCCGCGTTGCTGGCGCGCCAGGGATGGTCGGTCGAGGTGTTCGAGCGGCAGCATTTCCCGCGCTTCTCCATCGGCGAGAGCCTGCTGCCGCAGGCGATGGAATGGCTGGAGGAAGCTGGCCTGCTGCGGGATGTCGTGCAGTCCGGCTTCCAGCACAAGGACGGCGCCGTATTTCAATGGGGTGACCGTCAGGAAGTCTTCGACTTCAGCGAAAAGTTCAGCCCGGGCTGGAGCACCACCTATCAGGTCCAACGCGCCACCTTCGACGACGTGCTGATTCGCGGCGCGATGCGGCAGGGTGCACAGGTTCACTTCGGTCACCGGGTCACCGCCATGCGCCCCGATCCGGTCGCGCCGCGCCTGGTGGTCGCCGACGAGGCCGGCGCCGAGCGCGAGGTCATTGCCCGGCTGGTGCTGGACGCCAGCGGATTCGGTCGGACCTTGGCCCGCCTGCTCGACCTGGAGACACCGGTCGACGTGCCGCCGCGCATGTCGATCTTCCGGCACGTCGAGGACCGCTGCCCGCCCGGCAGCTATGACCGCAACAAGATCATGATCAGCAGCAATCCCGACAATCCGGAGATCTGGTACTGGCTGATTCCGCTGGCGGGCGGCAAGTGCTCCCTCGGCGTGGTCGGCCAGCCATCGCACGTGGCACTCTACGGCGAGGATAGCGAGGCACAGTTCACAGCCCTGGTCAGGGCCTCGGGCCTCATGGGGCGGCTGCTTGGCGAGGCGCCGGCGGCGACTGAGATCGGCGTGATTTCGGGGTACGCCTGCCGCGTGCGCTCGCTCGTCGGTCCCGGCTATGCGCTGCTGGGAAACGCCGGGGAGTTCCTCGACCCCGTGTTCTCCTCGGGCGTTACCATCGCGCTCAAGTCGGCCACGTTGGCCGCGCAGGTGGCTAACCGCCAGCTGCGCGGGGAGAGCGCGGATTGGGATGGCGGCTTCGCCCGTCCCCTGGTCAAGGGTGTCGATACCTTCCGCGCCTATGTAAACGGCTGGTACAGCGGCACGCTGCAGCGAATCATCTTCAACCGGCCCGCCAGCCGCAACCGCATCAAGCTGATGATCACCTCGATCCTGGCCGGCTATGCCTGGGACGAGGAGAATCCCTTCGTGCGCCGACCGCAGGCCTCGATCGAGATGGTCGAGGCCCTGTGCGCCCCATGACCGGAAGCTGGAAGACCGCCGTGCGGCGCAGCGCCTGCCTCTGCCTCTGCCTGCTGCTGCTCGCGGCCTGCGCCACTGTCCAGAAGTCCGCGCCGTCGAGGGTCGACATCGCCCCGGGGGTCGTCCTGTTGCTGCCAGATGCACCGCCCTTCGATGCCAGGGCCACCGCCGTGCAATTGGTCGAAGTCCGCTATGCGGATCGCAGTGCAACGCTGCAGGCCTTCGTTGAGTCGGATGCCACCCACACCACAGTGGTCATGACCATCCCGTCCGGACCGCGGATTCTCAGCGTCGATTGGACACCCGGTCACTTCACGACCCGGCTGGAACCGCAGGCGCCGGCCGGGCTGACGGGCGAACACATGCTGGCCGACATGATGCTGATCTATGCGCCCTTGCCACTGGTGGCCGCGGCGCTGGACGGCGCCCAGGTGATCGAGGATGCCGACGGACATCGCCGCATCGTCAAGGATGGCGCCACCTTGATCACCGTCATGCGGCCGCCGGAGGGCGCCGGCGGCAATCTCTGGAACGGCCCGGCCGAACTAGAGAACCTGGCCTACGGCTACCGGCTGTCGATCGACAGCCAATCGGCAGTGCCCTAGGCACCTGCCGCCGCTGGCTAGACCCGCCGGAAGATCAGCGAGGTGTTGATGCCGCCGAAGGCGAAGTTGTTCGACATCAGGTACTCGACCTGCAGTCGCCGCGGTTCGCCGATGATGTAGTCGAGTTCGCCGCAGCGCTCATCGACGCTTTCCAGGTTGGCGGTCGGCACAAACCAGCCTTCGCGCAGCATCTCGATGCCGAGCCACGCCTCCATGGCGCCGCAGGCACCGAGCGTGTGGCCGAAATAGGACTTCAGCGAATGGATTGGCGCGCGGGACCCAAGCGCAGCGTTGGTCGCCCGGGTTTCCGCGATGTCGCCCCACTCCGTCGCCGTGCCGTGGCCGCTGACGAAGCCCACCGCCTCGGGCGGCAAGCCAGCGTCGTCCAATGCCAAGCGCAGTGCGACCTCCATCGTTTCAGCGTGCGGCTGAGTGACGTGATGACCATCGGAATTGCAGGCGAAGCCGGCCACTTCGGCCAGGATCGTCGCGCCGCGGGCCAATGCAAAGTCGCGCTCCTCGAGAATCAGGGTGGTGGCACCCTCGCCAATCACCAGGCCCTCGCGATCACGATCATAGGGCCGTGGCGTAGTCTCCGGCCGGTCGTTCCGGGTGCTGGTGGCGAACAGCGTGTCGAACACTGCCGCCTGCGTAACGTCGAGTTCCTCGGCGCCGCCGGCGATCATGATGTCGGCCTTGCCAGCTCGTATGGCCTCCGTCGCATAGCCGATCGCCTGGCTGCCGGAGGTGCAGGCGCTCGAGGTTGGAATGATCCGCCCGGTCAGGCCGAAGAACATTCCGATGTTCACCGCCGTGGTATGGCTCATCATCTGGATGTAGCTGGTGGCGTTCAGCGTCTTGGAGGTTCCCTGGCTCATCAGCTCGGCAAACCCCAGCACCGGCGGCGGACTGCCGAACGAGGAGCCATAGGCCACGCCGGTCCGGCCATCGCGAACGGTCGCGCTGTCGCTGAGGCCCGCCCGCTCCAGGGCCCGCTCGGTGGCCAGCACCGACATGGCCGCCACCGTTCCCATTGTCCGGGTCTTCTTGCGTGGCCAGCGACCCTCGAAGCTGAAATCGGCGATCGGCGCGGCCAGCCGGGTGTTGACGCCGGTGAAGCGCTCCCAGGCCTGCATGGTACGGATTGCGGTATCGCCGGCGGCCAGTCGCGCACGGATCGCCGGCCAGTCGTCGCCCAGTGCCGTAACGCCGGCCATGGCAGTTATGACCACCCGCCGCGTCATACCATGCCACCATTCACCGAGATCACCTGCCGCGTGATGTAGCCCGCATCGTTGGAGCAGAGAAAGGCCACCGCTCCGGCCACCTCCTCCGGCCGGCCGATCCGCCGCATCGGGATCATCCTGGTCACCTCGTCCAGTGGCAGTCCTTCCATCATCCGGGTCTCGATCAGACCCGGCGCCACGCAGTTGACCGTGATGTTGCGCTTGGCAAGTTCGACGGCCAGCGCCTTGCTGGCGCCGATGATGCCGGCCTTGGAGGCACTGTAGTTGACCTGACCGCGGTTGCCCACCAGCCCGGCGACCGACGTCAGGGCAACGATGCGGCCCCCCTGCCGCGCCGATACCATTGGCATGACCACCGGGCGCAACACGTTATAGAAGCCATCGAGGTTGACGCCCAGAACCGTATCCCAGTCGCTGTCTTCCATCGCCGGAAAGGCGTTGTCGCGGATCACGCCAGCGTTCAGCACCACGCCCCAGTAGGGCCCGTGCGCCGCCATGTCAGCCTCGAGCGCGGCGCGGCTCGCCGACCGGTCGGCAATATCAAAGCCGAGCAGGCGTCCGACACCGCCCTTGTCCAGGATCGACGCCAGCACCGACTCGGCGCCCTGTCGATCCTGACCGAAGTGCACCACCACGGGGAAGCCATCGCCTGCCAGCCGCAGCGCGATGGCCTGTCCAATACCCTTGCTGGCGCCGGTCACCAGAATGCTTCGCTTGTTCATCACTGCCATAGTCTCACTGCTGATTGCCGGCCAAGGCAATTCCCTGCAGCGACAGGACAGCGTTCAAGTCGCGCGGTTGATAGACCGTGAGCGCGGCCGTCGCCGCGATCTCGCCGTTAATTCGGACGCTGCAGTCGAAGACCGCCATTTCGACATCGAGGAACGTCTGCGTCACCTCCACCAGGATCGCATCGCCCAGGCGGAACCAGGACAGCTCGGCGGCAAAGCCACGCGTCCCCAGCAGGAAGCCGATTTTCACCGGCTTGCCGCCATGCTTCGCCTGCAACCCGACGAAGGCGGCACAACTCTGCGCCATCCACTCGATCGCGACGTGTGCCGCGACACCCCTGCCCGCCTGGAAGAACAGGCCGTCCTCGCGCACGGTAAGCGCGGCAACCAGGCCGGTTTCATGCCACCCGACTACCCGGTCGATCAGGACCATTGGCGGCGCCTGCGGCAGCAACTGCTCGACCGCATAGGGACAGGAGCGCAACTCGCTCATGGACGCCCCAATACCAGGGCCACGTTGTTGCCCCCGAAAGCGAAGGAGTTGCTCAACATACTCAGGGGCCGATCCAGCGCCACCCTGGCGTTCGGCGCAACCAGTGCCAAGGGCGGAATGGAAGGGTCGGCCATGCCGTCCCAGAGGTGCGGTGGCAGCAGGCCAGCAGGATTGTAACCCGGATGCAACGTCAGCCACAGGAAGGCGGCCTCGCAGGCACTGGCCGCGCCCAACGTGTGTCCCGTCATGGCCTTCGTCGAGCTGCAGGGCGTGTCGCCGCCAAACAGCGCGTGCACGGCCTTGCCTTCCATCGCGTCGTTTAGCGCCGTCGCCGTGCCATGCAGATTGAGGTAGGCGATCTGGTCGGGTTCCAGTGCGGCATCGCGCAAGGCCGCCGCCATCGCCTGGAAAGCGCCAAGGCCGTCCGGGTCAGGTGCGCTCATGTGGTGCGCGTCGGAGCTCTCGCCGACGCCACGCAGCTCGATCGCCGCGTCCGGGCCGACCAGGAAGGCCACCGCAGCCTCGCCGATGTTGATGCCGTCGCGGTTGGCGCTGAAGGGACTGCACAGGCCGTGCGACATGGCTTCCAACGCGGCAAAGCCGTTGAGGGTCATATGGCTCAGTGTGTCGGCGCCACCAACGACCGCGGCGTCACAAAGGCCTTGGCGGATCAGGCGCCGCGCCGTGGCAAAGACCTTGCCAGTCGAGGAGCAGGCCGTGGCGAGGGTAAAGGCCACGCCGGTCAAGCCCAGTGCGCGCGCGGCGAACTCCGCCAGATTGCCGGTTTCCTGCTGGCGATAGCCATAGCCTCGCGGCCAGGTACCGGTGCGCGTCAGCTGCGCATAGGCCGCTTCACCCTCGGCAATGCCGGCGGTGCTGGTGCCCAGTATAACCGCGACACGGTCGCGCCCGTGGCGCAGCTTGGCCGCCTCGATCTCTTCGGTGATCTCCCGCAGTGCCAGCAGCATGAGGCGGTTGTTACGACAGTCGAAGGCGGCAAGCTCTTCCGGCACCGCAGGCAGCGCCGCATCGATCGCGCCGACGTGGACGATACGACCATCCACCAGACGCCGCTGCGACGCGAGCCCGCTGCGCGTGCCCGCGAACAGTGCGGGCGCCACTGCCGCCTTGCCAATGCCGATGGGCGTTGCCAGGCCCAAGGCAGCGATGCCGAGCGGTGCTCCCATCACGTCATAGCCGCCGAAAGGGTCATAGCAGCGCCCTGACCCGATCGGTCAGCGCAGCCGGACATTCCATCCGCAGCTCCTGCGTCGCCGACGCCACCGCAACCTGCACGGTATGCGCCTTCGTCAGGACCTCCCCGGTGGCGGCGTCGCGGCAGCGGTAAGCGATCTTGAGCCGGTTCTCGAACTCGACCAGCGTGGCCGCCACGATGATGCGCTGTGCCAGCCGGATCGGCCGCACGTACTTCACCTGAAGCTCGACGATCGGCCAGAGGTAGCCGGACCCTGTCATCTCCGGATAGCTATAGCCGATCTTCTCCATCAGCGCGTCGCGTGCGCGCTCGAGAAAGCGTGTGTAGTGGCCGTGCCACACCACATTCATCGGATCGATGTCACCGAACTGCGCTGTGACGTCTATCTCGGCCGAAATCATCTTCCGTCTTCATCCACAGGCTGCGCCCAGAAATCGAAGAAGTTGTACCACTGATAGGGATCACGTAGCGCGTAGCCTTCCAGTCGCCGGGCAAATGCGGTCGCATAACTCTGGAGCGCCGCTGCCCTGTCCCGCCGCGGCAGCACGATGTGCTCGGCCAGCAGCTGCAGCTCGACACGATGCTGCCGCCCCTCTCGCAGGCAGAAGAGGGTATAGACCGGGCACTCCAGCAGGGCGCCCAGGATGTAGGGACCCTGCGAAAAGGGTGCCGGCCTGCCGAGGAACGGCGCCATGGAAGTGCGGCCTTGGCTGCCAACCGGGGGCCGATCGCCGGCGATCACCACCCAGTCCCCCCGGTCGATCCGCTCCCTGAGCGCGATGGCCGTTTCGGGTCCCAGCTCGGTCACCTGGAAGCAGTTGATCGCGGCGGCCGGCCGGAACTTGCGCAGCAGCCGATTGAAGTTCTCCGCGTGCTTGGTGTGCACCAGGATGACCAGCCGCTGCCGCGTCTGCTCATCCAGCAGCGCCCGCGTCATCTCCACGTTGCCAACATGAGCAACGATGAGGAGGCAGCCGCGCGGGCTGCCCTCGAGCGACTTCCAGACTTGGCCCTGGTCGCGCACCAGCGCGTCCGGCGACAGGCCGCCCGTCCAGCCGATGAAGGTGTCCAGCGCGCGCCCGGCGAAGGAGCGGAAATGCCGGTAGCCAGAACCAAACCCGGGTGGCCGGCCGCCCTTGGTGGCGAAGGCGCGCGCCAGGAAGGCCTTGGACGCCCGCCGCTGGTGGCGACCGGTGAGATAGAAATACAGCGCCACCGGGCTCAACAAGGCCATGCAGCAGCGGCGGCCGAGCAGTCGATAGACGGTGGCGCAGATGCGCAGCCCCGCATAGGCCCCTCGCTCGGCCAGCTTGGGCCATGGCCGGGATGCCTCGCGGCGGCGCGACCGGTAGCGCAGGATCGACGGCAGCCGCCACAGCATGATGAACACCAGTCGCGTGTGCATCAGGCTGATCCGGACATTGTCGCGCAGCATGCGGAAGTTCGAGGTATTGTCCGGCGGATAGACAACGCGCACCGGGAGCTCAACCACCGGCGTGCCGCGCCAGGACAGCCGCACCACCACCTCGATGTCGAAGTCCATGCGCCGGCCGATCCGCTCGCCGGAGTCCAGCAGTGCTGCCACGGCGCCCAGCGGATAGACGCGAAAGCCGCACATGGTATCGGGCGCAGGCCACGATAGCGTTTCGATCCCGACCCAGAAATGCGTGATCTTGCGGCCGATCGCGCGGCCGCGCGGCACCGAGGCGTCGTACAGCGGCGCGCCAGTCACCAGGGCCTGCGGAAGGCGTTCGGCCAGCGCCAGCAGCTGCGGCAGGGCATCCAGGTCGTGCTGGCCATCGGCGTCGACCTGCACCGCGTGGCTGTAGCCGGCGGCGATCGCCAGGCGCAGGCCCTGTATTACCGCGCCGCCCTTGCCCTGGTTGACCGCGTTGCGGTGCAGGATGCAGCCCTCGCCGGCCAAGGCGGCCAGCGCGCCACGCGCTGGCTCGGCGCTGCCGTCGTCGATGATGAAGACGGTGAGGCCCGCCGCGCGCAGGCGCTGCACCACCAGGCCGGCGCTGCGCCAGTGATTGAAGCTTGGCACCACGGCACAGGGGCGGAAGGCGCCGGTCATGGCGCCTCGGGCAGCGTGATGGTGCCGGACGTCAGTACCTCTTCGCCCAGGCGATAGCTGAACTCGAGCCGGCGGGTCGCCGGCGGATGGCGCAGGGCAAGAGTCACCAGCACGTTGGCCGTCATCACCCGGCGGAACTTGACCTGGAAGCGGCGCACCGCCTCGACCGGTAGCTGCAGGTGGCGTACGGCGAACAGCGCCGCCCAGTCGATCTGCGCGACCCCGGGCACGATGGGCAGTCCAGGGAAGTGCCCCTCCAACTGGGCCAGGTCGGGCGAGATGAAAAGGTCCAGCTCAATGCCATCGGGAATCTGCCGCGATGCCCGCAGCTCCGGCTCCCTGGGCCGCGGTGGCGCCGAGGTTTCTGCCGCCGTATCGAATAGCCTCCGCAGGTCGGCCAGGCGTCGCTTGCCCAGTGGGGCCAGCGGCAGGGCCGCGACGAAACGCCAGCGTCGCGGCAGTCCGCCGACGTCCTGGGTCAACGACAGCTGGCCCCGCAGCAGGCGACCAAAACGGAAGGCGCCCAATTCACGCAGGCGACTCTCACCCGCGACGGTCGGCACCACGACGGCACCCAGCACGCTGTGGTCTTCCTCCAGGCTCAAAACGGCGGCCTCGGCGACCAGCTCGTGCTCGCCCAGACGTCGTTCGAGATCGGCCAGGCTGACCCGCTTGCCCTCGATCTTTAGGATGCGGTCGGCACGTCCTTGCAAGCGGAAGCCGCTGCCATCCAGCGCGATCAAGTCGGCGCCGGCGTACCAGCCATCGCTGTCCAGGTCGCTCGCGGCGATCAGCGGCGACTGGATAGCGATGCGCCCGTCCGGCTGTGCCTTCACCTCGACGCCGGGAAACGCTGTCCAGGCCGGGTCGGGCTCGCTGCGCCGGCGCCAGGCAACCACGCCTGTCTCGGTACTGCCGAATATCTCGGTGACGGCTGTCCCCAGCTGACCACGAGCCGCGGCGGCGGCGGCCTCCGGCAGGGCGGCGCCTGCCGACAGCACCAGCGCCGGCCCCTTGTCAGCCGCCAGGACGGGCAGCGAAATACGGGTCAGATGCGCCGGGCTGGTGATCAAGGCCGCGCCGGCCAGCGATCCCGTGGCCAGGGATTCCCAGAAATCGTGCGTGCGCCCACCGATCAGCCGGCCGCTGGTCAGCGGCCAGACCAGTCGGAAGGTCAATCCATAGAGATGGTGCAGCGGCACTGTTCCAAGCACCGGCGCCACGGCATCCACCCAGGGCGCCAGCAGACGCTCGACCAGCGCGGCCTCGGCATCCATCTGCGCGAGGCTCTTGGTGGTTCGCTTTGGGGCGCCGGTCGAGCCTGCGGTAAACAGCTCGAAGCCACCGCCGGACTCCGCCAGCGGCGGCAGTGGCCCGGCCGACTTCTCCGCGGACTCCAGCAGATACGCACCCTCCGAATCACTGGCGCGGTCGGTGACGATCCGGTCCCAGTCATCCGTGCCATAGCCGCCGGGCTGCAGGTTCTGCGGCAGCACCACCGTCGCCCCGGCGTGCAGCAGTGCCAGCAGACCCACTGCTGCCCAATAGGCGTCATGGGTCACCAGCAGCCCGCGGCGGCAATTGCTGGCGCGCAGACGCGTGGCATGGGCGGCTACATCGCCGCGCAGCTCCGCGAAGGTGCGGGCGCGCCCGCCCGTCTCGCCGACGATGGCGGCCGGATCGCGCGCTTGCGCCAGCAGCATCGACAGAGGCACGGGGGTCATGGCGTCAGACCGCGTCGGCGGACCAGGTGGCGCACCGCGTATTCGCCCGCGAGCAGCGCGCCGCTGACCACGTAGAACACAACACCGGTCCACAGCGCCCATTGCGCGACACTGCCCCAGGCAGCCAGCGCTCCCGCCACACCGGCGTTGCACACCAGCCAGCAGGTCCAGATTACCGTCACGCGGCGACAGTAGCGCTGCGCGGCCGGCGGCAGGTCGGGTTGCCTGATCCTGGCCAGACGCTCGATAAGGCTCGGCGGGCGCAGCAGCGACCAGCCGAACAATCCGGCGGCCGCCAGGCTAAGCAGCAGGGGATAGGACCTGGTCGCGAAATCCAGGTCGATCGAGGCCAGGAGCAGCAGGAGGCTGGCAACGACCAGCAGCGGCATGCGCCAGCGTCGGGCCTCCTCAGCGCGCAGGGCAACCAGGCGCAGGGCGATCAGTGCGATGGCCGCTGCCACGAAGACCAGCGGGCCGATGCGATCGTCGGCAAAGTAAACGGCGAAGGGATAGGCGACACTGGCTGCCACGGCGAGCGCGGACAGAACACCGCCCAACCTAGCCCGCCACGATCGCATTGATTCTGTCGAGGACATCGCCAACGGTGCGGACGGTCTTGAATTCATCGGCGCGCAGTTGACGCCCCGTAATGTCACGCAGCTTCACCATCAGATCCACGGCGTCGATGCTGTCGAGGTCGAGATCCTCATACAGCCGCGCCTCGGGAACGATCTTTTCCGACGGTATCTCGAAATTGGCTTCGAGAAAGTATTTCAGACGATCAAAGATCTGCTCCGCAGATAACGTATTGCTCATTTTCCACGCCGATCATGTACAAACTTCGCCAGATTACGGACAGTTTCGAAATGCGTCCGGACTTCGTCGCTCACGTTCTCAATCTTGATATCGTACTTCTTGCGGATCGCCACGCCCAGTTCCAAGGCATCGATTGAATCGAGCCCCAGTCCGGCGCCGAACAGGGGCTCCTCGCTGTCCATCTGCTCGGGGCTCAGATCCTCCAGGCGCAGCGCCGAAATGATGAGCTGCTTGATCTCGAGTTCCAGTTCGCTCATCTCAGGCAATCCCCGTGTAATAGACTTCCAGGCGCCGAACCAGGGCCCGCGCAGCCAGCGCGCGGGGCCTATCGCTCAGCGTAGCAACCTCCAGGCATTCCCCCGGAACCACCCTGAACCGCGGCGCCTTGGCGGGTATACGCCACCAGGGCTCGCCCTTCGACAGGTAGAGCGGTTCGCAGGTGATCCTCACCATCTGTATGTCGGCCTTCGCCAGCAGCGCGATGTTGGCGAAGCCGCGATGGAATCGCAGCGACGCGTCCGGCCGCGTGCGCGTGCCCTGCGGGAAGATGATCAGGTTGGTGCCGCTTTCGATCGCGGCGCGGCAGGCCTCGACCAGCGCCTCCGGTTCCAGGTCATTGCGGATGTAGCCGGCCTGGCGCACCACGCCGCGCAGATAGAAACTGTTCCAGAGCTGATGCTTGACGATGCACTGCACGCGCGGAATCACTGCCATCAGCAGCACCACGTCCAGAAGTGTGGGATGATTGGCGACGATCAACTTGCCCTTGAGCGACCCCAGATCGCGGGCACCGGCCAGATCGATGCGCAAGACACCCAGCGCCTGCAGCATCCGCAGGTAACCGCGGAACATGTGGTGGATGGCATTCTGCGTGTTGCGATTGCGCGCCGCTGGATTGGCCGTCAGGCCGCGGATCAGCGGGAACAGGGTGACAGCAGCGATCGCGCCACCGCCGAAGAACAGCGCGAATCCAAAGCCCGTGGCCGCCAGGCGCCAGCCGCGGCTCAACACGGCAAGCAGGTCACGCATCGCGTGACCAGCGCCAGCTCATGCGCTCCCCGTGCGACACGCAAAGTGGCAGGTCGGCAAGTAGGAAGTGCAGGAAATCCAGTGCAGCCGAGGTCGAACCCGCCGGCGGCTCGCCGTCCGCCGCGCCCTGTCGATTGGCGGCCGGCATCGCGGCAAAGCGGTGCGAGGTGCCCTGCAGGTCGCGCGGGCCGAACTGGATGGCCAGCACCGTCGGCACCAGGGGACCCTCCTCGATGCCAAGCGCCGCGAACTCGGCTGGCGGCTCGGCGTCGCAGTGGATCAGCAGGGCTGGCAGCTCCGGCGTTTCCAGCGCGCAGCTGGCGGCCTCCAGAAAGCCGAAGCCGAAGCTGTCGGGCCCGGCGGCAAGGGCAGAATGGCCCTGGCGATTGGCGGTATGAATCGACAGCAGCGCGGCGAAGGCGTGGTGCACCGACATGCTGAAATCCGCCGGCGACGGTGCTTCACCCTTCGCCAGACCGGCGAGCTGCCCCGCGGTGCGCGCCAGATCGCCGTGGCGCGAGCTGAACACATAGCGCGCGCGTGCCGCGGCGTCGCAGGCCAGGGCCGTGCCGATCGCCAGGCGGCCCAGCGGTCCGCTGCGACGGCGCAGCATCATCGGCAAGGGTTGCAGGTCGCTGCCGGCGGCTTCATCCGGCGCGTCGGTCGCATGGTGGGCAGCAGCCGTTGGCGTGCCGCCGTCCCGCGCCCAGCGCCGCCAGGCCGCACGCGAGGCGCGTCCCGGCGCCCAGGCCATCCAGTCGGTCACATTGATCGCGAGACCCGCCGCCATTCTGCCCCCAGCCCGCCGCAGACCAAGCCCCTCGCGCGCCGCCTTGCCGACCTCGCAAGCATCTCCGGCACGGGGCCGCCAGCGTCTACAGCTGCGCAATGCGTATCGCGCCCCACACCGCGTCGCCATTTCCCGCGGCAGGGCGCCCGTTGGAGGATTGCCGGCCCAGGGGCAGCGACCCTATCGCGCCCGCAAGGCGTCGCCACCAGCAATAGCGCTGCCCAGACGCGCCCCAACTGTCAAAGGTATGTTGGCTTCCCCCAGACCCGTCAACCCATATTCTCCAGGGCCTTATGGATCGGCGGATCGTTGGCGCGCAGTGGCGGCGCTACTCGATGGCGGCGGCGAAGTTGGTGTGGGCGGGCAGCTGGGCCAGGCTGCATTTCTGCTCGGTCGCCGCGGTCTGCAGGGCCTGCTCCTCGCCCTTGAGGTTGGCAAACTCGCTGGCCTCCGGGCCATCGCCCTCCAGGAACAGCAGCGCGGGCACGAAGAGCACGATGCCGACCCCCATCACGATCGCGTCGTCCGACGCCGACTCGTCGATCGCGCCGGCAAGTTCGCCAGCCCGGGTCCGCACGCGCTGCATCTCCGCGGCGATCTGCACGCAATCCAGGGACTGGTACTGCAGCGGCGAGACATAGGCCGCCGCGATGTCCTCCGAATGCGAAGCGCAGGCGGACAGGGCGCCGGCGAGCACAATGACACCGATGGTCCTGAACATGGGTCCCCCTCCCCAAGATGCGATAGCGCGCGTCTCAGCGCCCTTCAATGAACGATAGATAATCATCGACGTACCGCAGCGATCAATAGGAAAGCGCCAGTCGGGCCGACCCCGCCGGGCGAGGTCTCCGGCGATCGCTACTTCGCCCGCTGGTCCTCGCTGGGCAGCGGCGGCGCCTCGACCAGGCTGCGGATCTCGCGCTTCTGCAGATTGCAGAGCGCGAGCGCCTCGACCAGCGCGGCGTCGCGCTCGATGGCTTGGGATTCGGTGACCGGCGGCGGCGGCACCGGCGGCGGCGGCACCGGGTCGGTAAGGCTGCGCGGAATCGCCAGCCGTTCGTAGTGGTCGCGGGTGACCACGACGGGTTCGCCGCCGCCAAACAGGCCGCAGCCACCCAGCAGCGCCAGCGCCAGACTGGCCAGCAACACGCGGGTCATGGTGCCGCCTCCTTCGCCCGCAAATCGTCGTAGTAGGACTGGCCGGCCGGGCTCAGCTCAGGGTCGCTGCCCTGCGCCTGGTAGGCGCGGCGCAGGCGCTCGATGCGGGCCGCCAGGTCGGCGGCCGCTGCCTGGGCTGCCGCGGCGACGGCCTCGACCGCCGCCAGGGCGCGGTCCTTGTCGGCCAGCTGCGCGCGGTGCAGGGCATCGTCGGCCGCGTTGGTGATGGTCAAGGTCAGCACCTCGGTGCGCAGCTGGTCGCGCTCGCGCTCGGCCGCCTGCCAACCGGCGATCTTGAAGGCGACGAAAGTCGCCAGCGCCGCCCCGGCGACGAAGCTGACCAGGTAGCCCCTCCAGCCGCCGAGCACCTTGCCGACAAGGCCCAGCCCGGCGCTGCCCGCCAGGCCCAGCAGCGACCAGAGGTCGAGGTCGAAGCCGGCGTTGCTCACGACGTCCGCCGATCCCAGGTCCGCGCCGGCCCGGTGTCGATATGCACGAAGTGGTCATAGTCGCCGAAGCCGGTGAAGCCCGCCGCCTTGGACGCCGCGTGCAGCTGCGCGCGGGTGAAGGCGCCGGTCAGCGCCACGTCGAAGGCCTTGCCGGTCCGGTGCTGGCTATCGGGCTCGCCGCCGACCGCCTTGTTGTGCGCTGGGCTGCGGAAGGCACTGTTCAGCGTCATGGCCTTGCCCAGCCGCTGGCACACCTCCTGCAGCTTGTCCAGCGATCCAGCATCGACCAGCAGACTGCCGTCGCCCTTGCAGGCGATTTCGCTGGGCGTGAAGTTGGGCCAGCGCCAGGCGTCGCCCGGCACGTCGCGCCAGTGCTTGTAGAACTGCGTCATGCAAGCCTACTCCTGCGGCGGTTCGGGGTTGGGGTCATCGGCGGCCCTCCGCCCGGCCGCCGTCGGCAGTTCGCGGTCGCGGAAGCGCAGCACCAGGTCCTCCATGAACTCGGGCCCGAAGTAGCTGAGCAGCGCGATGGTCGCCCAGGTCGCCTGCTCGCCCAGGCCCATGGCCTCGCCCAGGCCGGCACCGACGAAGCCGCTGAACAGCGCCAGCACGGTTTCATAGGTCACCACCTGCCAGGACCAGCGGCGCCAGCCGCTGCGTTCCTTGCGCGCCCAGCGCGCCGCGCGCCCCAGGCTGGCAATCAGCCCGGCGAAAAGCCCCAGGTCGGCCGCCGCGCCCCAGTTGGGTTCCGCCATGTCAGCCTCCGATCCCGACGATACGATCCAGCCCGCGCAGCAGGCCGTAGCCGAGCAGCAGCCCGGCGCCGATCAGCAGCGCCCAGTCGACGGGACCGGCGGGTTGGCGGTTGGCCCACCTGTGGCGCAGGCGGCGCAGCACGCTGCGCGGCAGCGAGAGAACGGCCGCCGGCCCAAGGGTCGGCAACCAAGGCTTGAGATGAAGCATGCGGGTCTCCTAGTCTGCGACCATGCGGTCCGCGTTGGCGCAACTTCGTTGGCTCTGGCGGCATCCCTTCACCAGGGGCCGGCGCTTGGCGGCCTGCGCCTCCTGGATCGGCTGGCAGCTCGGCAGCCGCTACTGCGGCCAACGCTGCATCGGCTGGGTCGATGGCCTGCGCCTGGCCGCCGCGCCCGGCCTGCACGGAATCACGGCCAATGTCGGTATCGGCCTGGCCGAGCCGGAGTGCATGGCCTTCGCCCTGCACCTCCTGCGGCCCGGCGATCTCTTCGTCGACGTCGGCGCCAATGCCGGCAGCTACAGCGTCCTGGCAGCCTCCAGGGGTGCCGTGGTTGTTGCCGCCGAACCCAGCGCGGCGGCGCGCCAATTCCTCGAACGCTCGCTGGCGCTGAACCGCCTGTCGGCCGAGGTGCTACCGCTCGCCGTTTCCGACCGCGAGACCTCGCTACGCATGGATCTGTCCGGCGGCGCGACAGCGCACGTGACCCCGGATGGCACGGATATCGTTGCCGCGACCACTCTGGACCGCCTGGTCGGCGACCGCGTTCCCGCCCTGATCAAGATCGATGTCGAGGGTCACGAGGCCGCGGTGCTGGCCGGCGGCCACCGAAGCCTGGCAACCGCGCTGGCGGCGATCATCGAGACCTGGGGCGATACGCAGCTACACGCAACGCTAGCCGCGCTTGGGCTATTGCCCCACAGCTATGACCCCGGCAGCCGCGCCCTGACGCCGCGCACGGCCTTCGAAGGCGCGCAGAGTGTCATCTTCCTGCGGGATCACGCGGCAATTGCCGCGCGCTTGAAGGGCGGGCGCGCCTTCCGTCTCGGACGGAAGCTGTACTGATCCAATCCTGTTCGCCAGCAATTGTTGTGGAGCAAATGCTTGAGGGAGAGCGGGGGACTATCTACAATCTAGCGATGCATACGGCGCGCTACAGCCATGACTGACGCCATTTGGCGTGAAGCAATTGAAACCCAGCAAGCGAAGCTCTGGCGCGTTGCGCGTTTCATGGCGCGGCATCCGACTAAACTGCCGCGCTGGATCGCTGATCGATTCGCGTCGCAGTCCCCGATGGCCCGCCGGTTGCCTTGGTTTTCCTGGCCCGCTATCAGCCAACTTCAGAAATGGCTCAAGCCGCACCACACCGTGATCGAATTCGGCGGTGGTGGTTCGACCCTTTTCTTCGCGGCTCGTGTCGCCACCGTCGTGACTATCGAGACCGACCCAGCATGGGCCACCGCGCTTCGTGCAGTCATTCCGCCCAATGTGACCTTGACCGATGCTCCCCCAGAGCAAACTGCCGACCTCATTGTTGTGGATGGACCAGACGACTTGGCCAATCCCACACAACGGGTTGCGGCATTGCATTGGGCGCTCGACCACATCAGGTCCGGAGGGTTGGTGGTCGTGGATGATTCTTGGGCCTACCGCCGATTTCTACCTTCAGGAACAGAGCTCTTCATTGGCTTCGGCCCTTGTCGTCTTGGTGTAACTGAAACCGCGATCATCAGACGCTGACTGCGGATATTAGGTGCCGAAGTAAGAAGTTGCTTCGCTGTTCAATGCCTGCAGGTCACCCGTCGAAATCTCCCTGGAGAAGAGCGCTAGCTCGGAGTGCTGGCCGGGATGCGCGCTCACGCTGGCGGGCCACTGGAGGTCATAGGGAGCATCGGACGCTGTTCCTGCCCCGACACCATTCTGTGTACCCAACGCAGCGGGATATCCATTGCGGCGCCACGTGGCGTTTCCGTTGTGGATCACCGGGCTGTTTAAAGTTTCAGCATAGGATGTGTCGGCAATTAGGTTTGCGTCCGGCCCCTTATGACGGGTGTCTCCAGTAGTCGACCTAGTCATGCGTGCCTCGCCACTGGCAATAAAAAGTGCCCAGTTGCTGTTGAGGCCCGCAGCCTTCCGCACGATGTGCATATTGTCCGTAATCGTGCCGGACGGCTTCCAGACGATGTGAACCGCGAAACCGTCGGCAGCCCAGAGGTCATCGAACGCGGCGGCCGAACTGGCCAGATGCAGAGTCCCCGTCGTCGTGAAGCCGGGTCTGTCGTTCGCTCCCAAGCCGCCAGCGGCGAAGACCGGCTGGCTGGAACCGGTGGCCTGCGTCAAGTCGTTACCCCCGCCGGACTGGTCGTAAACCGCGACCAGACTCGCGCTGCTGCCGCCGATCCAGCTCTGAACCGCAGCGATGTCCAGTTCACCGGCAGGGTCGGCGCCGAAGTCGCTCTCGACGTCATCGCCGGTCCGACGCAACCGGATCAGGGCTCGGCGTGACCAGCTCCCCGCCAGGACACGGGCGACCGACCAGGCGCCCACCGCCGCCGTCGAAAGTTCGTCCAGGATGCAGGTCAAGCCGGTGCCCCGGCTATGCCGCAGCACACCGCGCACCGGCGCGCGGACTCCGCCACGCAGGCCGGGCGGCCGCATCTTGAATGCGTCCATCACTGGCTGATCCGATAGGCAACCGTGCCACTGCCATAGGTCGTGCAGCGCAGGCGGTAGAGCACGCCGCGTTCCCATTCCTCGCCCGTGACCGAGGCGGGCGCCGTCCAGCTTGCCACGTCACCGTCGGCGTTCTTGCTGACCGGCAGCCAGCTGGCGCCGGCGTCGAAGCTGCGCTCAAGCCCCACGGTCGCGCTGAAGCTGCCGGACAGCGAGACGTTGAAGGGCCCCAGCAGCTGCACCGGCGCCGACTGGCCGACGGCGCTGAACTGGCCTTCGCTGCGTGCGATGGTCATGGAACGTACCTCCTGGTTGATTGAGAATTGGGCTGTCGATCCTTACTCGCCGCCGGTGCCGCCGCCGGTGTCGGTGCTGAAGGTCGTCTTGCTGACGGTGAGGGTGATGGTCACGGTGTCACCGCCGGTCGCGATGGCGATGTTCACGTCACTGACGCCGTTGCCCGATCCGACGACGCTGCGCTGCACGACGAGGCGGCGGAAGCGCAGCAGGTCGCCCTGGCGGTCCAGGAAGAGCTGCCCGGAGCCGCTGACCGCGTTGCTGCCGCCCTGCACTGCCGCACCACTGGCCATCTTGGCCGCGGTCACCGAAGCACCGGCGAGCTTGGGCGTGGTGACGCCGCCGTCCGGTACCGGGGGAATTGGCAGCTGGTCGATACGCACCTTGCGATGGGCGCTGGCCGCGGCGCTGTAGGTCGCCACATAGTCCGCCGCGGCATTGGGCGAGGCGTCGTTGGGCAGCGTCTGCAGGGCCAGGCTGGCGCCGATGCTGCCAGCGCCGGTCACCGGTCCGCCCTGGAAACTGAGGCCGGCCGCGCCGCCGGCCGGCGCCAGGTCGATACTGGTAACCGTGCCGGGCCCGCTGCCCAGGCCCAACGTGGCGCGTGCCGCCGTGGCGCTCTCGTCGTCCAGCAGGCTCTGCATGTAGGGCGTGACGACCAGCGTACCGGCCGCCGCCAGCGGCGCCCATTCGACGCGCGGCGGGTCGGTGCCGGCGCGCAGGAAGGCGCCGTCCTGCAGCGGTGGCAGGGCATCGATCGCCTCGGCGAAGGGCGCCAGCCGCAGCACGCGCTCGTGGTCGGCATCAATCTCCTGCAGCTGCGCCTGCAGCCGGTCCAGCGCTTGCTCGTGCACCGCGGCCGGGAAGGCATCGTTCTCCTGGTAGTCGAGGTCCTGGCGTCGCTGCGTCCGGCGCCAGATGCGCCACTCGACACCCGCCGGCGGCGCGATGTTGGCGATCACTGCGCCGCTGCCGCCCTGCCCGCCAACCACGGTGTAGTGCAGCGTCAGGCTGCGCGCGATCGCCAGTCCACTGGCCGGCGTGTACTCGACGACCTGCAGCTCCGCGGCATCGAAGAAGGCGAAGGGCAGGTCGAAGCGCTGCGTGCTGCCGTCGCCGCTGAAGCGCGCGCTGACGGCCTCTGTCGTCAAGGTCATGGTCGGGCTCCGATGCTGTGGCGTTGCGCCTGGTGGCAGCTCAGGCGGAGATCGCGGCGGCGGCGATGAACAGTGCGTCCAGCGCAGCGTCACTGAGTTCGAGCGCTAACTGCACGGCGGCCACCAGCGCGCTGTCACGCGCCACCACGCCTGAGTATTCCCAGGCCGCCGTCGCCAAGGGATCTGCCAGCCCGGCGATGAAGCTCTCCACCGCGCCCAGCAGGCCAGCCGACAGCAGCGCGGCCCGCGCCTGGAAGTTGGTCACCTCGCCGGGTACGACGGGCGTTGGCGCCGGCGGGTCCGGCAAGGGGTCTTCCATCCAGTGCCAAGCCTTGCCGACCGGGTCAGGCGGCGGCGCGTCGAACTCCTGGTGACGCAGTAGGGTGTCGGAAGCATCCAGCAAGGCATAGCGCATGACGTTCTCCTAGGCTGCGGCCCAGCTCGCCACCGACAGGGCGCCGATGGCTGCGCTGGTCCAACTGGCGGTGATGCTGCGGCCGACCTGCGCGCTGCCCATGAACTCGTAGGCGATGCCGACGCGGGCGCTGCCGACTTGCAGATCGACCAGCTCGCTGGCCAGGTTGCTCCAGCCGATGCCGTGGGTTTCGTCGGTCTCGATCACGCTACTGACGATCAGGCCGCCGGCCGGGCAATCGACCGCCGCGCTGCGACTGGTGCTGAAGAGCGTGTCGGCGCTGGCATTGTCGCTCGCGGCGGCGCTGGCCAAGCCATAGACCGGCAGCAGGAAGAATCCGGCACCGCCGGACATGACCGCGTTTGATGACAGCGTAACCGTGGCCTGCCATCCGAACGGCTGGTGGAGGCAGTAGAGCGCGCTCTGGATCAGCCGGTCGCTCTCCTGGACGGCCAGCGTGGCGGCCTGTCCCGCCACGCTACAGCCATTGAAATCCGGCCCCGCCAGGTCGGCGCTGCCAAAGGCAGCAACGATCAGGTGCCGGTTGGCCGCTGGGCGTCCCAAGGGCGTCGCGGGGAAGCTCCAACTCGTGCCGCTGCTGCTGCTGATGCCGCTGCTGCCGGCAAAATCGAGCTGCTTGGCCAGTGGCGCGTTGCCCACGCCGAAGCCACCAAGTGAGGTCAGGCACAGCATGGCTCAGGCGTCCGTCGCGGCGCTGGTGGTGTAGTAGAGGCGGAGCGCGATCAGCCTGGCATCGACCGCGCAGGTGTCGCCGGCGATCGCCGCGTCTCGCCCAACCTGGAAGACCACCAGGTCGCCCTCGGTCGGCGTGCCACCGATAGTCGCCGCGGCGGTCTCGGCCGAGATCATGATGTCGCCGGCCGCTGTCACGCCATCCGTTACGCTCTGCGCACTGCCGACGGCGGCATCGGCCGGGTCATCGTCGGACAGCGCGACGGCGTTGAGCAACCACACCACATTGCCGGTCGCACTTGCGGTCCAAACGAACTGGGCGCTGACCGTGCTCTCGTTCCAACCCTTGGGCATGGGAACAACAAGCTGCGCGTACTCGGAGCTGGCCGGGTCGAAGTCCAGCGTCGCCAGGACGATCTTATTGCCGCTCGTCTCGGTCAGGCTCGTCCCCGCGCCGGCCGACAAGCGCGGCAGCATGGCAGACGCTGGTACGGCGATGGTCTGCCGGCCGATCGGACTGATGCTGACGCCGTCCAGCTTGAAGCCGTTCTTGGCGTTGACCCAGCCCAGGCCACCGTCGCCCGCCACCGAGCCGACGTTGAGCCCACCAGTTAATGTGCCGCCGCTCGTCGCCAGCTTCTCGCTGTCGAGCTCCTGCAGGGCGACCTGGACGTCGAGAGCACTGAGATTGCCGGCCGGGACGAAGCTGATCAGGTTGGCACTCGATCCGGCCCCCACTGGCCCGCGTTCGCCCACCAGCGAGATGCTCCAGTCCGCGTGACTGCCGCTGCCTTCGGTGTAATCCACATCCAGCGTCAGGCTGGCGCCGGCATAGGCCGTGACCTCGCCATCCATCACCTTGGTGCCGTCGCCACTTGCCGCGCGCAAGCGCTGACCAAGGATCCAGGCCTTGCCGCCCTGGGTCGCCAAGGTCTTGCCGCCGCCGCCGATGGTCAGCGCGGTCACGCTGGTGCCCGACAGGGCCGCGCCATAGGTCTGCGCCAGATCGCGTGCTGCCTCGGCGGCGGCCTGCGCGGCACCCGCGATGGCGGCACTGTCGGCCGCGGCAGCGGTGGCCGCAACCAGGCCCACGAAGTCCTCGTCCGAAACCGCGACATTGCCGTTGGCATCGAACACCAGTGCCTTGCCGCGGCGTGCCTCGGCCGGCGGCAAGGTCACGCTGCCGCTGTCGGTCGCGCCGATACGCAGCGCCCGGTCCAGGCCCTCGGCCAGGTCCTGGGCACGCGCCGCCGCCAGGTCCAGCGCGCGCTCATGCACCGCGGCCGGAAAGGGGTCGTTCTCGGCATAGTCGATCGCCTGCACCAGGCCGGTGCGCCGTAGCAGCGTCAGGGTCTTGCCAGGCGGATAGATCACCGTGGTGTGCAGCGTCGCCGAAGCTTCGCTCTGGCCCGTCACCTGATAGTCGGCCTCGACGGACAGCAGGACCTCCGCGCCGGTCACGCCATCGCGCAGCAGGACCTGCAGGTCCGTCGTGGCGAAATAGGTCAGGCTGATCGGGAAATCCTGAGTGACGCCATCGCAGGCAAAGCTCTGCTTGGTCGCCGTGGTGAGCAGCGTCATGACGGGCCTTTCTCAGCAAGCTGTGCGCGACGCCACCAGGCGCCGGAAGGGCGCGGGATCGCGCCAGGTGAAGAGCAGAAAATCCTCGCCGTGGCGGCCCCAGCCAGACAGCCGTGCCTCGCAGCGCGCGCCCAGCCGCAGGAGCCAGCGATGCGACTGCCGGTGATCGGCGTGACTGAAGGCGTGTGCCCGGTGCGCGCCGGCGGCGACCAGCGCCGGCCCCAGGTCACGAAGCAGTACGCGCGTCACCGCGCCGGCCACTTCCGGCCAGCGCGGCGTGGCAAACAGGCCGACCTGGAACACGCCGGGCCAGGCCTCGGTGGCACCGGCGACCGCCACCGGCGCGCCGTCCTCCGCCAGGGCGACAAAGCCGAAGCGGGCGCCGCCCGCCGCCTGCGACAGCCGGGCGCTGTCGAAACGCCACAGGGTCGCCTCCAGCTCTGCCCGGTCGGCGGCGCGCAGGTTGTAGAGCACCTGCGCCACCAGGCCAGGTTCCAGGTCACGCAGCTGCATGGCGGCTACTCCGCGGCGCGCAGGCCGTAGGTCAGGGGGTCGAAGGCCCGCGACGGACGCCGCTCGGCGCCCGCCCGCGGCTCGGGGCGCAGCCCCATGGCCAGGTAGCGGAAGGCGTCGGCCGCATGGCTCGCCCAGTCGTGGCGCGGCCGCGCCCGGAAGGTGCCCAGGCTCTCGTCCCAGTCGCGCCGGTACTGCCGCAGCGCCTCGACGCCACGCGCCGTGCTGGTGCGGTCGAACAGGCAGCGCGGCAGCAGGTTGCGCACCGCGTTGATGCCGTCCTCCACCGGCTGGCGCGGCACTACCCGGCCGCGCAGCCCCAGGCCGGCCAGCGTCGCGTAGCGACTGCGCCCGGTGCCCAGCTCGCTCACCTCCACGTCGTGCGGCAGCAGGTGCTCGCCATAGACATAGGGCTTCTCGCGCAGCAGCTTGGCGTAGTGCTCCAGGCCGACGCCCGAGGCCTCGTAGTAGTCGATGATCCGCAGCTCCCGCCCCGCGGCCTGCACGAACCAGATCGCCGTGGCATCGTCGATGCCCAGGTCCCAGGCCGTGGTCACCGGCAGCTCCGGCGCCCAGGGCACCGCGGCGATACGGCCCTGGCGCTCCAACTCGGCGATCGCGCGCCCGTAGTAGGCGCCAGCCACCGCGGCGTCGAAGGAGCACTCGAACTCCTGCGCGTACTCCTCCTCGCTCATCTGCTGCTGCGCCAGGGCCAGCTCCTCGCGGCACAGGATGCCGGTCTCGCTGGCGCGGTAGAGCGCGGCCAGCCAGGCCGGATCATCGCGCGCCGCCTCGTAGAGCTCGGCGAAGGCGTTCCGCCCCTTCGGTGTACCGATGAAGATGGCGAAGCCGGCACGGTCGGCGATGGCCGGGCGGATCACCTCGCTCCAGGCCTTGGGTGCCATCTGCGCGTACTCGTCCAGCACCGCGCCATCCAGATAGATGCCGCGCAGCGCGTCGTAGTTGTCGGCGCCATAGAGCTGGATGCGTGCACCGTTCGGCAGGTCGACCCGCAACTCCGTTTCATGACGGACGGCTTCCGGGATCGCCTGCGTGAAGTGCTTCAAGTAGTCCCAGGCCACCGCCTTGGCCTGCTTGTAGAGCGGCGCCAGGTAGGCAAAGCGCGGCCGCTCGCGTGGGCAGCGCAGCGCCTGGTCGATCAGCTCGTTGACGCAGAGCACGGTCTTGCCGAACCGCCGATGGCAGACCAGCACGTTGAAGCGCTTGAACGTCGCGTGCAGGTCGGCCTGGAGCGGACGTGCTTCATATCCGGTCCGAAACAGCCGCACGTCGTCGGGCGGCATGTTAGACTCCGCCAGGCAAGTACCCACCCGCTCCAGGGCGCGGCCGGTCAGGATTGACGATCCACGTCAGCGGGCGACTATACCCGCCCAAAGACGCGGTGCTGGATGGCTTCGGCCCGGAAAGCGAGCCCAGTCCACCAAATAGCGATTCGCCGGCCTGGAATGCCTTGCTGGTTAGCGCCGCGGTGCCAGCACTGCGCGTGAAGGCCGCGTTGGCCAGCAAGCTGTTCGACTGCGTAGCGCCACTGTAGCGGATCTTCTCACGCTCCAGACCCTGCCCGACCGCGGCATAGCTAAGCAGATCGGACTTCGAGCCTTCGATCGCAATGCCGCTGGCGGCCTGTTGCGCCAGCGCCTGGCCGAGTACCTGACTGTCCTTCTCGACCTGTCGATCCTGCTGCCAGGAGGTCCAGATGTCGTTCGACTTGGCTTGCGCCTCGGCATAGTTGGCCTGCGCCTTGGCCTGCTGGTTCGCCTGCACGCCGCTGACGACGGCACCGACGACGGCGATCGCCATGCTGGCAATCATGAAGGGTTCACACATGCTCTAGCCCTCGTTGACGGAGAGTTGCGGGACCATGCCGGCCAGCGTGCAGGGCAGCGGCTGGTCGTGGACGAAGACCACGCGCTTTTCGCGCCGCCAACCGCCGCGCCACTCCAGGCGTTGCACGCCGGTCAGCAATGGCGGCGCCTGGTCCATCGGCTGGCCGTCGCGCCGCGTCAGCAGCGGCTCCAGCGCCGCCTCATCGGGCCCGACCCTGCCGCCCAGCGTATCGACCACGAAGAGATCGATGCCGGTCAGTGTCTTCGCCCGCCCCAGGGCGGTGCCGTTGCCCAACGGTGGCTCCAGGTTCAGGCTTTCGTAGCGGCTGGCGAAGGGCAGGCCCACGACCACTTGCTCGGCCGCCCGTGCCAGCGTGATCTGGCCATCCACGACGGTGCGCGGCGGATGCACCGCGCCGTCCGCCAGGATCGCCACCTCCTGCCCCTCCAGGTGCTGCAGCAGCGGGCAGACGAGCCCCCCGTCGAGGTCACGGGTCACGCCGCAGTCGACGTGGAAGCTCTCGGCGGCGTCGCTCAGCGGACGCAGGCTGCTGTCGGCCTCAAGGTACTCCGCGGTGCGCGTGAGGGCCTCTCCCGTGCCGCGCTCGACCACCACCCAGAGCCGGTCTTCGGCGCCCGCCGGTATCGTCGCCATGGCAACCACGCGCCCGCCACCGCCCAGCGTGTGGCGGTGCCAGGCCGTCACGTCCTGCTCGCGGTCATAGGTGAAGCCCAGCAGCACGCCGTCGTCGCGACGCGACCAAAGGATACGCCAGGGACGACGCTGGAAAACGATGTCGGCCAGGGCGCTCTCCTCGCCCAGATGCCCGGCCAGGATGGTCATCTCCGGCGAGACGTAGCCATCGGCCTGCAGGTTGTAGGTCAGCTCATGCACCCGCCGGCGGTCGCGCGACAGGAACAGTACCGTGGCGTCCACCCTTGCCGGCGCCAGGTCGGCGACACCAACGGTGGAGGCCGGCAGGATCGCCGCGTTCTCCGCTGTCACCGCCTCGGCGATGTTAGATCCGCGAATGGTCTTTTCACCGCCGCTGGTGCCGACCGCCAGCGCGGCGACCGGCGCCAGCCAGCGGATCTGGCTGGCCTCCTCGCCCGCCGCGGTCAGCGATATGGCGTCGGCGTCGGTCGGCACCGGCAGAGCACCTTCGCGATCGCTCTGTTCGATCCGGGTCGGCGCGAAGTTCAGGTAGCCGTCGATCGCGCTGCCCCAGACCGTCTCCGGATGCGCCAGCGTCTGCCCGACCCAAAGACGCCCCTTGTAGAAGGCGCCACAGGTCGGCCAGCCGCGCGCGTCGCTCCAGGCGCCCAGGCGCCAGGCCTTGCCGTCGCGCGCCACGGTGTTGCTGGTCTGCGCCACCACCAGGGCCGCCGTCACCACTTTGTCCGAGGTTACCGCCGTGATGCGACCGACCGCCCAGGCGTACTTCTCGCTGCCGGCCGCGCCGCTTTTGGTCAACCAGCGCACCAGGCGGCCGATGTCCGACGGAAAGACGCTGTCCGAAAAGCCGCGACCGCTGTTGACGCCCTCGGTCTTGTTGAAGGTCAAGGTGACGAAGCCGGTCCCGGCGGCGGCCACCGTGACTGTCGTCGTTGTGATGTTCTCCGCCAGGTAGGGCCCGTCCTCGAAGGTCACCGCCTCCAACACCCAATGCAGGTTGTCGTTGTCGGTGCGGCTGAGCTTGTGCACCGGCCGTCCGGGGCAGAAGAGATAGAGGACATCCAGCGACTGCACCCACTTCAGCTGCCGCAGCTCATCGGCCGTGAAGTCGTGGGTCTCGCGATGGACGCGCGCGACCTCGCCGCCGCTGATGTAGGCGGGGAACAGACTCGAGTCGATCTCCTCCAGCCCGATCGTGTCGCTGCCCTGGTTGGCGACGGTGGAACGACGCCCGTTGACCGGCGTCATGCCGGCGACGCCGCGCAGATAGACCTCGTCGCCGTCGCTGTAGCCATGCGACGTGCAGGTGACCGCGGCGATCATCGACTGGCTGATCGCCTGGACCGGCTTCCAGGCCTCCAGCAGCAGGCCCTCGTCGCGATAGAAGCGGAAGTAGCCTGGCGCGATGCCGTCGGGCGAAGGCGTGGCCTCGATCACCAGCGCGTCGCTGTCGGAGAAGACGAAGGGCATCAGCCGCACGCCGGCCGCCGTCGCCGAAACCGGCGCGACGAAGCGGAACCCCGGCCGCTTGGTCAGCGGCCCCTGCACCAGCGGGATGAAGTTCTCGCAGCGCCGCGCCGCGTTCAGGTACTTTGCCAGGTCGATGCGGCCCCACAGGCGCTTCGACCACTCGCCGCCGTTGAAGGTGTGAAAGCCCGGAGTCAGATTGACCATCAGAGGCGGCTCCTGAGCCACTCGTCGGCGACGATACCGGGCGCGCTGCCCTCCTGCGCGTCGAAGCGCCGGGCCAACGCCAGCTTGCGGTCATAGAGCTCGTTGAGCTGCGCCTCGCGGCTGGTCGAGCCGGTGAAGTGGAAGGCCCCCTCGGCCGCCAGGCGCGCCGCCAGCGCCTCGACGAACAGCGGCGGGAAGCTGGTGGGATCGACCACCCGCGCCAGGTAGAGGATGCGCAGCGGTGCCGGCTCGTCGGTGACGATGCGCCGCCCCTCGACCTGGTAGGGCAGCACCTCCTCCTCCGGTTCGCCCTCCAGGCGCAGCACGCGCAGGCAGCGCTCCGGGTCGCCGGGCAGCTGGAAGGCGCGGGCGAAGCCCCAGGTCGGCGCCTCGACCAGCGCCGGCAGCGCGGCACGGCGGCTGGCAAAGTTCCAGGGATACTCGGCGATCAGCGCGTCGCGCGCGTCGCCATAGGTCTCGGCGCACCAGCCGGCGGCCTCACCGTCCTCGTCGAACGAGGAGATGGGTTGCACGCGCAGCAATCTCAGCGCGCGATTGCAGATCGAGACTTCGGAGGCCATGACGCCCTCGCTCGTTGCTGGGTTTCACCGAATGAATGGGGAGGAGCCGGGCGGCCCTGCATGAATTGACCGCCCGGCTCCCGAACGGACGACGCCCTGCGGCGTCGACCGGCGTCGAGCGCTAGTCGCGACCGATCGCCAGGTGGACGCGGATCGCCTGGCTCGAAGCCGCCGTCCCGCCACCCACGGTCAGGAACAGCGGCATACGCGCGGCACCCGTCGGCTTATAGCCAAGGGCCGTCGCAGCCGTCAGGCGAGTCACCCCTGCTGAACTCGCCGACGTGGCGATCAGCAGGCGGTCGTCGTCCGCGGCGTCGCCCAGCTTCAGGGTCACCGACCCGCCGAGCGCGCCATAGAGCACCCACCCGTCGAGCACCCGCTCGCCGGGGTCCAGCGTGCCGACGAAGAGGCGGTCGTTGGTCGTCTCCGCCCCCGTCGTCACGTACTCGTCGTAGACATGGCGGGTCCGCCCGCCGTAGTCGCCGCCGTCCACCGACTGGGCGGGAACGGCGAGGATGCGCGTGTAGTTGAGCGCCTTGAAGTCAGCCATCTGTCAGCCCTCCTCTCAGCTCTCGACCACGTCGATCTGCACCACCTTGTTCTCTTCCATCCGGGTCGCCCCGACGGAGAGACCGGCCATCACCTGCCAGGAGTCGCGCTCCGGCAGGTAGTCGACGCGGCCGTGCGCCTTCTTCCAAAGCCCGAGGCGCATGCCCGACTTGACCCAGGCCACGCAGGATCGCGTGGTCGAGGCCTTCGGCAGGATGCGCTCGCTGGCGGTCACGTCTTCGATGCGGTGGAAGTCGCAGCCGTAGAAGTGCGACAGGCAGCCATCGACCATGACCTTCTGGTTGTTGAAGTCGGACGACTTCACCTCGGTCGTGTTGATGAACTCCTCCTCCTGCCGCGCGGTCCAGAACACGTGGATCTGGTCGCCCGGCATCACCGCGTTCTGCGACTTCAGCACGCGGACCGCCTGGCGCAGCTTGTCGAGCGTGAAGCCCGTGCCGCCCGCGGCGATCTGCTGGCCCGACGGCAGGGTGACCACCGTGGCCCCCTCCTCGCCGGTGAAGGCCGATCCCAACGCCGCCTCGACCAGCACGCGATCGGTCTCGCGCGCCGCCGCCGCGGCGAAGGCCTGGGAATAGGCATTCGTCGGATCGTTCAGCACCTTCAGCTTGTCGAACTCGTCGACGAAGTCGCGGATGTAGAAGTCACGCGCCGTCACGCTGCGCCGCGCGTGCGGCGTGTTGACCACGGGGATGTCGACGGCGCGCCCCAGCTTCGGCTGCATGCGCACCGCGCCCACCTGGTCGAAATAGACGCGCTTGCCCGTCATCGACTCTTCGATGACGGTGCCGCGCGTCTGCTCGGTCATCTGCTGCGCCAGCGCTTCCACGCCGGCGGAGTAGGCCGAGTAGTTGAACGAGGGAATCTGGTCACTCATCACGACCCTCCGGTCTGGTTACAAGGATGCGGTCGGAGGGGTTGCCCACCGCCGGGTCCGGGCGGCTTTTCGGCCACCCTGACCCGGCTCGGCGGACCCGCACCTTGGGGGCCGTGACGCCGCCCCCCGTCCGCTTCCCGCCGGCCCGAAGGGCCAGGGGAAGATCGCGCCCGGTTACGCCGGGAAGCGGCGGGGCCAACGCCAAGAGGCAGCGCGGGCTTGTCCGCTGGCTTCAGGCAGGCAACAGCCGCCAGGGAAGCGGCAAGGCCTTGCGGGCCTCGCCAGTCTCCTTGACTGACGACAGTGCGAGCGGTTGAAGGCTTCTGGCGGCGCTTGGCGGCGGGAGAAACGTCGCCAGGCGCACATATCCAGAATGACACCTTTGTAACCGAAAACTGTCCAATCTGTCAAGCGGAAAATGCGCCGCGAAAATCACTCATGCGCGTTGCCCGCTGCGACGCCTCGGCACTGCCGCCCGCGCCTTGCCACGCATCGCTGTCGGCGCAACAGCGGCAGGGCTCTCACCCCCACCCCTCTCACCCCTGCCCGCCGTCAGCCAGCCATAGAGCTCCTCGGCGATGGCGCGCCAGGGGCGGGGATCGTTCGCACCCGTGCGAACCAAGGCCAGGCGCAGGCACTCCAGGCGCAGCTCCGCCCGTCTCAGCTCCATCGCCTGCGGGGCCTCGCCACCTCCATCCTTCGGCTGCTCCATGGTCAGCGCCCCGCCCGCGCCACGGCGAAGGGATTGGCTCGCTCCGCCAGCTCGGTCATGCGGCGCACCGCCTCGTCGTGGCCGGGGTGCCCGCGGTCGATGTAGGCGCGGCGGAACTCACCGTCGCCCTCCAGCCGGCGCATCTCGCCGCGCGCCGCCTCTTGCGTCAGCATCGAGGTCTGGCGCCCGACCAGCCGGTCCTCGCCCAGCAGGCCGCCGATGCCGGCCAGCGCCTCGATCAGGCGGAAGTCCCCGGTCACTGCCTCCAGCTTGGCAAGCTGCGCCTCCGCCAACCCGAAGTGCCGCGCCGCGCGCCGCGCGCTCTCCAGCTTCTCCTCGCGCTGGCTGCCCCAGGCGATCTCCAGCTTGCGCTTCAGCTCACCCTCGGCGAGCTGCCCCTGCTCGCCCTCCGCCTTCAGGCCCTGGCCCGCCTCCTGCACCCACCAGTCGTGCAGCGCCGCCGCCTGCTTGGCGTTGAGGCCGCTCTTGTGCGCCGCCTGGCGGAACTTCTGCGCGAAGTCGTCGGAATAGAGCGCCAGCTCCTGCGGCCGCTGCAGCTCATAGCCTTCGGGCTGGTCCGGCCGCCCCAGCTTCTTCCACACGCCGTCCCAGGCCTCCGGCCCCGCATCCTTGCCGGGCAGCGGCAGCTTGTCCGCCCCGATCATCGACTCCAGCCCGCTGTAGCTCGCCAGCACGTCGGCCGGCCCCTTCCAGCCCTTGGCCGCCAGCAGCTTCTCGTGCTGGCCATAGCCGGCACCCAGCGCACCCTTCCAGTCGAAGCCACCGCCGGGCGCGCCGGAGTCACCCGTGGCGGCACCACCCGGTGCCGCACCGCCACGCGCGGTGCCCACACCGGCACCCGCCACGGGAGCGGGACCGCCGTCCAACGCCGCGCCGGCCGTCTCGCCCAGATCTCGTTCCATTGCTTTGCTCAAGGGTCGTCCTCCTTCACTGCTGCGGTTGGCACCGGTCAGGCCAAGACGCGGGCACGCGCCACCCCGTCGCGGGGCCGCCCGTGGCACTTATCTCGCTCTGCTATTTCGGTTATCGACGCTGGTGATCGGGGCTGAATGCGCCCGACACAAAGTATGCCAATATAGATACTATGTAACCTAAAACCGTCTAGACTGTCAAGCGAAACACTTGGATCAGCGAGCGCTCAATTTCGCCGACGGCCAGCGTACTGACATGGGTCTGGTCACCCAGCCCGGTGATGGACCGCGAGGTCGGCATGGATTTGGCTCCCGTGATGAAAAGGTCAGGAAAGGCCAAGGCCCGCGCGGCGGATGCCGGCGGGCCTTGGCAACTCTCGATCGTCAGGCTGCTGCCGGGGCTAATCCTCCGGCGCCTCGCCCAGCCCCGCGAGGTCGCTGGCCTGCAGCTCCAGCACCGCGCTCAGGTGCAGGAACACCGCCCGCTTGCCCTCGTTGAACGCCGTCTCCAGCGCGTCGCCAGGCACGAAGCTGGTCCGCCCCACGCCGCACAGCCGCGCCAGGTCGGCCAGCACCAGCCGCCCGCGCGGGCTGGCCGGCGACAGCGCCTGGCGATAGGCACTGGCCACCGCCCCGCCACGCCGGCCGAACTGCCGCGCCAGCCAGGCTAGCGTCGGCCCCGCCGCGCGCCGCGCGCTCATCGCTCACCTCCAGGCGGCAGAACCCCAGTCGGCAGAGCGCTTGGCGGCAGAGCGCCAGACGGCAACGGCAGACCCTGGCCGGCGCCGGTTGGCGCTGCGCCCGGCGGCGGCGAGCCGCCGCCCGGTGGCGCAGCGGCGCCCTGTGTCACCTGCCCCACCATCTGCGCCAGGTTCGCCATCATGTCCGGCGCCGCCTTGGCCGCGCCGGCCACGTCCTTCACCGCGCCCGCCATGGGCTTGGCCGCGCCCAGCAGACCCGCGAGCTGCCCCTGCTGCGCCGCCGCCGCGCGCCGCTCGGCCAGCTCCTCCGCGCCGCGCAGCACCTTGGCCGGCATGCCGAAGGCGCCGGCCACCACGCGTGCCGCCTGCTCGGCGTCGAACAGCTCGCGCACGCCGGGGTCGAACTGCGCCAGCGGCATCGCCGCCTCGAAGGTGCGCATCACCGCCTGCGCCTCGCTCGCCCGCTGCGCCCGCGCCATGGGCGAGACGTACTCGACCTTGAGCTGCCCGCGCTGCCGGCCGATCGGCCACTCCGGCAGCTCGCCGCGCCGCAGCAGAATGCCGAAGACGCGGTCGATCAGCGGGTCGAGGAACTCCGCCTGCACGCGGCCCAGATGCGGCCCCATCAGGCGCAGCTTCTCCTCCTGCAGCGCCAGCACCTCGGTCGCCGTGCGCCCCGGCTGGTTCACCAGCATCAGCAGCGAGGCATAAAAGGCCTCCTGCACCGCCTTGCGGCGCTGCTCCTCCAGCTCCAGCCCCAGCCCGGTGTTGCCGCCGGACACCAGCGGCTCATAGAGCCGCCGGCCCTGCGGGTCGAGGCCGCCATAGATCACCCCGCCCGGCACGGCGCGCAGCCCGCGCACCGCCGCCTCGTCGGCCGCCAGCAGCGGCGGGTCCACCTGCTTCTGCGCGCCGACGATCATGGTGCGGCTCATCTGGTTCAGCATCTTGGCATCCGACAGCGCCAGCATCGCCGGGCTGTCGCCATAGACCGCGCGGCTGCGCTGCGACCAGCGCGCCACCTGATAGGGGAAGTCCCAGTAGCCGCCCTCCGACAGCACCCGCCCCTCCTCCAGCGCGACATAGACCGAGGCCCAGCCCTGGCCGCGCCGCGCCGCCTCGCCCTCGTACTCGGGCGCCGGCAGCACCGCGTGCAGCAGCTCGACCCGCTCGTCCGGCCGCTTCTCCGCCCGCTCCGCCAGCTTCGCGCCCAGCGTGTCGGGGAAGCGCAGCGCCACCTGCCGCGCCGTCATGGCGAAGCGGCGGAACAGCGTATCGACTTGCTCCTGCTCGTTCTCGGCGATGAAGCATTCCGCCAGGTGCCGGCAGGAGAAATAGAGCCCGCGCTGCCCCGGCACCTCGTCGACATAGAAGACCGCGGTGCCGAAGTGCACCAGGTCGCTGAACAGGTCGACGACGCGCGCATAGAAGCGCTGCCCGCCGCTGGCGAAGGCACCCAGCAGGCGCTTGCCCGCCTCGTCCAGCCAGACCTTCACCGCCTGGTCGTCGTTCAGCGCCTCGTCCTCGTGGCGCAGCTGGAACCAGGTGTTGGCGCTGTTGGTCAGCAGGCCCCACAGGCCAGCCGCCAAGTTCTCCGCCGCCATGCCGGCGGTGCCGTCGAAGACCTTGCTGGTGCGCTTCTCGCCGGGCGTGCGGCTGCCCAGAAAGTCGGCACGAAAGGGGGTGAAGAGCTCGGCGATCTCCTGCCAATGGCTCTCCCAGACCCCGCGCTCGGCCGCCAGGACCTCCTGACGGCGCACGAGCGCGAGGGCACGCGAATCCTGCTGCATGGAGCAACTCCTTCTGCTGCTGCTGTGGTGATGACGATGAAAAAGGGGGTCGGGCGAAGGGCGCGCCGACGACGCGGCACCCACGCCGGTGCCGCAGCCTCGCCCCTACAACCCAAGCGCTAATTTTGATTTGGCGCTGCTTGTCCGGCGCTTAGACTACGCGCTATGAAAACTCTCGCCGCCCTGCTGACGCTGCTCTTGTTGTTCTGCCAGTCCGCTACGGCCGACACTTTGCAAGACGCCAAGGCGCTCTACGGTGCCAAGGCCTACGCCCAGGCTTACGACTTGCTCCTGCCGCTTGCCGAGCAGGGCGTCGCCGAGGCGCAGTATCTCATCGGCCGGATCTATGAGCTCGGCCATGGCCGTGAAGTCGATTTTTCGCGGTCCGCGATATGGATGGAGAAGGCTGCGGAGCAGGGTCATCGAAGAGCAAATCTTGAGCTGGGTTTCTACTACTTGAAAGGCGTAGGTGTCGCTAAGGATCGAGCTAAGGCGGAGCCACTGCTAAATTTCGCCGCTATACACTGCGAACCGAATGGAGCGGCCTTTCTAGGCGCGCTTTATCAGGTCGCCGACCCGCCCCTGCGGGATCCAGCTCTCGGTGTTGGTTGGCTCTATGTTGCAGACTCACTCGCATCACCTCTGGCAACTAGGTTCCTTGGCACAGCAGCGCTCTTGTTGGACAAGGATACCTTCGCACGCGGCAAAGCGATGTATCCGGCCCTTAAGGCGACCGTCGAGTGCGGTGGGCCTCCATGAAATCGTACCGCGCTATTGAACTTGGTCAGGTTGATCGCTGCCCGATTCGATTTCGCCGATGAGCTTCTCAATACCCCAAGCCGCTAGGTCCTCGATGACTGGCATGTCGCCGAACAGCATTTCTGCTAGCCTCGCTGCCACAGCCGACTTCCCTGCTGCGATTAGCCCCTTGATCAAGGCAACCTCATGCACCTTGGCGAAGAGCGCGGTGTTCTCGCGCGCGAACTTGGCCACGGCGGTGGGGTCCTGCCCGTCGATGCCCAGCGCAGCGAAGACCTGCTCCAGGCCCGCCTGCGTCGCCTCCTGGATGGCGGCACTTCCTGCCCAGGCTGCGCCAAAGATGGTGCCGGCCACGAATCCCAGCCACTCGCCAACGCCCCCTGTCGCAACGAAGCCTGCAAGCCCCCATAGGAGAGCCGACTTACTCTTGTCTTCTGCCGCACGATCGCCGAGGAAACTGTCCAGGTTCTGATCCGGCAGCGGCCCCAGCTCAGCCAGGGCTTGCATTGCCTTGGCATAGTCATCCGCGGCCTTCAGAAGCCGAAGCTCCGCCCGCTTTGCATTCTCGGCACGGGTGCGACCGGACAATGACGAAGGATTCGGCGGTTGGGCCTCCAGTTGTTCAAGGTCCGCCGCGGCCCGCGCCAGTTCAGTGTGCGCGTGCTCGGCAAGCTCTCCCGCCGCCTTGACCTGCTGATAGATCGCTTCCTTGTCGCCGCCGTTGCGGTCGTAGAAGGTCACGATGTCCTGCTGCTTGGCGAAGAGAGTCGGGTCTGCCAGCAGCTCGGTGAAGTGCTGCAGCAGGTTCTGTGTCTCCCAGCTCCGGTCCCCGTGGCTGATCCGGTCCAGCACGCCCTCGCCCTGCTGGCGCAGGTACTTGAGGTAGGGCGTCGCGACCTCGAGCTGATCGCGCAGCGCCTGGATCTCCTCCGGCGAGAGGTCGGTCTTGCCCTGCGCTGCTTGCGTCAGCTTGGCCTCGATCTCCCAGGCCGTCTGCAGCCCCGCCAGGCCCTGATCCTCCAGGCGCTCCAGGGTCGCGCGATCCAGCCGCACCACCTGACCCGCCGCATTGGTCACCGGTCGATCCTGCTCGCGATCCCACAAGACCGCGTCGCCGCTCTCAGGGTCGATCCGCACGTCGGAATTGGGGTGACCGTTGGCGTCCTCGAAGGCCGGCCAGGTGACATAGAGCTGGCGCTTGCGCTCCAGCCCAGCCGCCTGCCCCGCCAATGCCCGCGCACCTTCCTGCGTGCCCTCCTCGGGCGAGATGTAGTCCCCCATCTCCCCGGCCAGCGCATCCCGGCGGCTTTGCCAGCTCTCCTTCAACCCCTCGTCGACGCCGGGATTGCCGAGCAACTGCGCGGCCTCACCGGCCAATGTCCGCAGCCGCTCCTGCATCGCCGGGTCGCCAGGGAAAAGCCGCTGGATTTCCGCCTCGATCTGCTCGCGCTGGTCGGGCGTCGTCTGCTCCAGGCGCTGGATCAGCGCCAGGCGCTCCTGCGTCACGCTGGCCTCGGCCGCGCTGGGCACCGGCGGGATACTGACCGGCAGATTGCCGACCGAGGGCTGGTCACCACCTGGGCTCTCCTCGATGTTCCGATCGGGCGCGGGGCGCGCTTCCCCCGGTGCTCGCCGGCCCGCATCGCGTGCCCACAGCCTGGCCCGCCGCAGCGCGGCAATGTCGCGATCGCCGGCCAGCGCGGATGTGATATCGCCCAGCGCCAGCGCGTCCTCCGGGGTCAACCCGCGCCGCCGTAGCTCGGCCAGCGCCACGGGCTGCAACTCCGGCGGCAGGCCGCCAAGCTGCTGCCGCGCATAGTCCAGCAGGGCCTGCGCACGCTGCGCTGGCGGCGCGTCCTCCGCCGGCAGGCTCAGCACCCCCGCTACGGCGGCGTCGGACTCGCCGCGGTCCCAGACCTTGAGCTGCTCCTCCGGCACCCCGACGCGGCGCTGCTCCTCCACCAGCAGCCGGCGGTAGAGCCCGCCGCCACCCGCCATGTCCTTCAGTCGCTGCAGGATCGGCTTATTCTTGAGCAGCGCCAGGATGGCGTCCTGCTTGCCCTGCCAGCCCGCCGCCTCGGCCGTGGCCGCCTGGCTGACACCCGGCAGCGCTGGCTCCAGCGCCGCTGCCTGATCCTGCGTAGGCGCCTGGCCGGCGGCGAGGCCACCCACCGCGCCCTCCAGCACGCTACCCAGCAGCGCCTCCTGCCGTGCCGCCCGCTGCTGGCGCTGCAAGCCCTCCAGGTGCAGCAGCGTCTCCGGCGCCAGGTACGGCGCCTCCGGCTGCTCGCCCAGCGGCGCATCGCCCAGCCGGTCCAGTCGTCCCAACAGGCGGTTGGCCGCCAGCTCCTCCTGCCAGCTCTGCTCCAACGGCTCGCGCTCACCCGCCATCAGTCCGGCGCCGTGCAGCTGGTCGAGCTGACCCTTGGCCACCCCGAACAGCGCCGACAGCGGCGCGCCGATCCGCGCCAACTGCCGCAGCACCGCCTTCTGCTGCGTCAGCGCGCCGGTGATCTCCACCAGTCCCGCCTGGCGCCGCTGCTCTTCCAGCGGCGTCACCACCGCTTCGGTCACCGGGCGCAGCGTCTCCACGTAGCCGCGCCCCTCCAGCGGCAGTGACTGAACTGTCTTCTCGGCCTCGCGGCCCAGCGCCTTGGCGGCATCGCCCGATGCCTGTCCACCTGCCACCTGCTGGTGAGTGCTATCCAATAGCTTGGTGCCGGCGTTAAGCGCGACGACCGCCGTCTTACGCCGGGTCTCGAAGGCATGGCTCTCGGCGTCCGCGAAGAGCACCGGCACTAGCGGCGGCCGTGACGCGCTCGCCCCTACGCGGCTGTGAAACTCAGGATACTTCGACAGGTCGATCGGCATGGTTGACTGCCGGCTCGCGGTGCCATTGCGGAAAGCCTGCGCGGCCAGTGCCGGCAGGCCCTCCTTCAGGGATGGACTGGCCGCGCCTGTGGCGCGGTCGAAGGTGGGATCAGGTTTCCGGCTCTGCCCGACGCGGTCCCTGCAATGCCAGGCTGTAGGCCTGCACCAGGTTGCCGCGCTGCAGCGCCTCGGCCGTGGCGCGCAGCAGGCCACCGCGCCCGCTATCCAAGCCCAGGGCCTCCAGCGTATCGAGGGCGGGCGGGCGCAGACGCGGCGGCAGCGTCAGCAGATGTTCGCGCAGGAAGGCCAGCCTGGCCCGCGCGCGCGCCAGGCTGCCGACCAGGCCGGCGATCACCGCATGCTCCGCTTCGAGCGCCAGCCATTCCTCGACCAACGCCTCGCACTCCGCTGGGGTCCAGGGGCTCCGGCGCCCCTCGGGAATGCCCAGCGCCGCTTGCGCGCCTAACAACAGCTCGGCCGCCACCACCGCGTCGTCGCAGGCGGCGATGGCAGTGCGTAGGCCAGGCGACCACGCCAGGGCATAGGCGGCGGGGTCGGCCAGGAATCCTGAGCCGCCTGCACCCGGGTCCCGCAGCGTTTGGCCAGGCACCGCGGCCCCTCGGACCGGCTCCGAGACCGGCGGGCTTTCGGTGGCCGGCGCCTCCACGACAGCGACTTGTCTTGTCATGTTACTCTCCCTGTTTCCCCCAGAAACCAGGAGCCCGCGCGTTCGCCGCCGCCGCGCTCCAGTCATGCCTCACCCGGCCACCGCCGACCGATGAGGCTTCCTCGCGGCGGGCACGCCGGGCCCACCGCGTCGTCCGTCGGCTCAGCCGCCGAGCAGTGCCTTGGCCGCCGTGGTGTTGGATGCCACCTGCTGGCCGAGCGGCGAGGTCAGGCGTGTCTCGTCGCGGGCCGCGCCGGCAGCTGCCAGGCGGCTGTTTGAAATGGCCTCGTCCGCCAACTCGTCGGCCGGTTTCGGCGTCGGCGGCTTCGGTGGCTTGGGCTGGCTGAACATGCACATGGTCTGGCTCCTTTCTGCTTGCCGTGATCACTCGCTTCGTTGCGGTACGTCGCCGCCTGCGGGTAGCGCCATCGGGTCGATCCGCGTGCCGGCCACGCGGTCGCCGGGTCGGGTGATTCCAGTGACGACCTCGATCACCAGTGGGCGACGCTCCTTGCCCCGGGGTGACTCGTCGCTGTCCCCGCTGCGTCCAGCCAGGCGGGCGATCAGCCATTGCCGCACCTCGATACGCAGCTTCACGCGGGCGACGCTTTCGCGGTCTTCCTCGGCACCGAGTCCGTCGGCCAGCTGCAGGATCTCCTCAGCCCAGCTTTCGAGTTGCTGCTGCCGCGCCTGCCGGTACAGAGTCAGGAAGGCCGGCTGCGCTTCCAGCCAGTCGTAAACCGTGCGGCGCGCCGGCATGCCGGCCTCGCGGCAGATGGCGACCAGCGTCTCGCCTTCTGCCAGTCGGCGGCAGAGGCGGCGCGCAACGGTTTCGTCGAAACGGCTACGGCGGGCCATCGGGTGGTCCTTGAAATGCGGGCCGGTTCCTCCCGTCGGTAACTGCCAACGGGCGACCGAGCGGGAGTCTCGGAGTATCCAGTATTAGTAACCAAAAACTGTCCAGATTGCAAGCTTAAAGATTGTCTATGCGGGTATTCATTCCGTCTGAGGTTGCCGGTTCAGTTGCTGCACGATGGCCTCCAGGCTGGCGCGATGCCAGGTCGCCAGGGTCTGGCGGCTGACCCCCAGCTCCTGCGCGACGCGCCCTGGTCGCAGGCCCAGGGCCAGGGCCCAGGTGGCGCGGACGTGACGGCGGTCGGGCACCCAGGCAAGCCAGGTCAGCGCCTCGTCCATCGCATCGATCGCCGCCGCGCTTGGCCGCGGCCTGGCCTGCGACTGATCGCGATTGCGCGCCTCGGCGTAGCGACGGCGGGCGGGTCCCCCATCCAGGGCGTTCCACACCTCCCAGAAGCCGCGCACTATCTCTGGCCAGCGCGCCGCGAGGCCGCCGGGGAAGCAGCCTGCGGCGGGCAGGGCCTTCAGGGTGCGCGCCGCATCGGCCAGGCGATCGGCAACTGCCTGGCGACTCCAGGCGGCGACAAGCCGGCCGTCCGCCAGCTGTGCCACACGTGCGCCCTCGAGGGTCGCGTTCATCGCCAGTACCGCCGCCGCCAGCGCACGCGATTGGCTTCCAGGCGCCAGGCCAGGTGGCTCCAGGGCAGCGGCGCGACCAGGCCGAGCCGTTCCGCCTCGGCACGTGGTAGGCGAAGCACCTGCATGATGGTGCCGCCGCTGCAACCTTCGGCTTGCAATTGCGTCATGTGGGTGAGAAATCGACTGGGGAGCGCGGGCATCGGCGGATCCCTTCCGAGATTTGCTTTAAGCCATTATGGTTACTACATCGGCGATAGGTTGTCAATATAGATGTATCCGAATATATACGTTTCAGTTACGATGCCGGTTAGGAGAAGTCCATGACGCCCACCACCCACGAACCGCTTGTCGACGCTGCCCTGCCCAACCGCATCCGCGAACTGCGCGAGCGGCGGCAGATGACGCAGGAGGAACTGGCGTCCGCCATCGGCACCAGCAAGATGCAGGTCTCCCGTCTGGAGCGCGGTGAACGCCGCCTGACCCAGAGCTGGATGGAGCGCATCGCCACTGCCCTGCAGCTCCACCCCGCGGAACTGCTGCCGGCGATCCAGAGTTTTCCGATGTCACCGGCACGCGGCGTTGCCGCACCGCGCGACCCGGCCAAGCCGATGAACGCCAATGAGGTACTGCCGGCCGACGACCACCAGCCGATCGCTGCTGGCGCCCTGCCGCGTGACGTGCCGGTGCTGGGCACCTCGCGCGGCGGCAAGGCCGATGGCCTGACCGATTTCGAGCTGAACGGCGATGTGGTCGATTTCGCCCGCCGCCCACCTGGTATCAGCCAGCTGCGCGACGTCTTCGCGCTCTACGTGGTGGGCGAATCCATGACACCCTGGCGCCAGCCCGGCGACCTGGTCTACTGCACGCGCTCACGCCATCCGCGCCCCGGCGACTACGTCGTGGTCGAGCTGCAGGCCGACGAGGGCGAGCCCCAGGCCGCCCTGCTGAAGCGCCTGGTCGGTCTGCGCGGCCAGCGACTGGTGCTGGAGCAGTACACTCCGCACGAAGAGCTGAAGATCGACCAGGGCCGCGTGAAGCAGCTCTATCGCGTGATCGATTGGCCGGAGCTCTTGGGAATCTGAGCCCCATCGCAAGAAAAGCCTTGCCGAAAGTATCTTTTTTGGTTACTTGTCCGTCACGCTGATCCGCCCGCGCCCTCAAAGGAGGCCGCGTCGAGGCAGCGGCCAACTTCCCCCGTGACGGAGACTCCCATGCCCCGCCTACTGCGGATCCTGTGGCTCGATGCCTATGCCGAAAACGACTGGTGCTTCGAAACGCCTGAGGTCGAGCCACAGCGCTGCGTAACCGTCGGTTACCTGGTGGCGGAGACCGACGCCTACCTCCTGCTAGCAGCCACGCTAGGCCTCGGCGACCAGCAGTCCAATGCCCGCTTCGCCATTCCCAAGGGCTGCATCCTGCAGCGTGAAGACCTGGGTGGCCTGCCGGCCTGACCGGGCTTGCAAGGTCGCGCGCGGCATCCTATGGCCTGCCGACTCAAACCGGAGCACCGCATGTCCCCGACTCCCAGCCAAGACATCACCATCCGCCTGGCCCAGGCCGCCGACGTCCCGACCCTGCTGCGCCTGATCCGCGATCTCGCGGCATTTGAGGAAGCCGAGGACCAAGTCCAGGCGACCGAGGAGCTGCTGTTGGCAGAGGGCTTCGGTCCCCGTCCGGCCTTCGAGGCGCTGCTGGTCGAGGTCGAGGGCAAGCCCGCCGGCTTCGCGCTCTTCTTCCACAATTTCTCCACCTGGCAGGGCCGCCGCGGTCTCTACGTGGAAGACCTCTATGTCGCGCCCTGGGCCCGCCGCCTGGGGCTCGGCGAACGGCTGCTGCGCGCCTGCGCCGTCATCGCCCTGGAACGCGGCTGCCCGCGTCTCGACCTGCAGGTGCTGGACTGGAATCCGGCGCGAACCTTCTATGAGCGCCTCGGCATGACACACCAAGCCGCATGGTTGTCCTACAGGGCCAGCGGTTCCGTGCTGCGGGACCTCGCCGAGGGTCGTTAGCTCACAGCGTCTTGGCGAGTTCCGACGCCGCTGCCCGCTCCTCGGCGGTCGCATCGGCGTCGATCTGCTGCGCGATGGCCGCCGCACCGGGCGCGCCCAGGGCCACGGCCTTGCTGATCCAAGCCAGCGCCGTCACGCGGTCCGGTGCACCCAGCTTGTCACCGTAGTAGAGCTGCGCCAGCTGCGTCGCCGCCTGCCCGATGCCGCCAGCGACCGCTTGGCGATAGTGCGCCACGGCAGCCGCCAGATCGGTCGGCCCGCCGCTGCCGGTTTCCTCGAACAGGCCGGCGTTGTAGGCAGCCGCCGCCACGCCCTGTGCTGCCGCCGATATGTACCACAGGCGCGCTTCGGCAAAATCCCCGCCGGCCGCCAGCAGCTGCGCCAGGCGCAACTCCGCCTCGACATGCCCTAGGGTCGCGGCACTGCGATAGGCCTCCAGCGCTCCGGCGGTGTCGACCGGAATGCCGATGCCCTGTTCCTTGATTATGCCGATGCGATACCAGGCCTCGGCGTCGCCCTTGGCGGCCTGCTGTTCAAGCCATACAAGGTCGCCGCCCACCGGATCGGCGGCCTTCGCCGCCGCCGGCCCCGCCGCTGCCAGCACGAGCGCGACCAGCGCGCCCCAGAACCAAGCCGCCATCCAGCGTGCCCCCCGGCCCCTGGTGGAAGGGACTCGCGCCCCCCAATATTACGGAACTGTAACGCGCCTAGACCCGGACGTCGATCACCGTGCGGCCACGTACCTGGCCCTTGAGGATGGCGTCAGCCAACGCCGGCAAATCGGCTAGGCTCTTCACCTCGGTCATGCCGTCCAGCGTGTCCAGCGGCAGGTCGCGCGCCAAGCGCTGCCAGGCCGCCTGCCGCTCGACGGCCGGCGACAATACCGAGTCGATCCCAAGGATCGAGACGCCGCGCAGCAGGAAAGGCAGCACCGTGGTGTTCAGCACGTTGCCGCCCGCCAGGCCGACCGAGGCGACGGCGCTGCGATACTTCATCTGCGTCAACAGGCGCGCCAGCATGGTGCCGCCGACGCTGTCGATGCAGCCAGCCCAGCGCTCCTTGTCCAGCGGCCGGGTCGGCGCCTCACCCAATTCGGCGCGCGGCACGATGACCTTGGCGCCCAGGCCCTTCAGATAGCCCTCCTGTTCCGGCCGGCCGGTCACCGCCGCGACGCTGTAGCCCGCCTTGGCCAGCAGCGCCACGGCGACAGAGCCAACGCCGCCCGAAGCGCCGGTCACCAGCACCTCGCCGTCGGCCGGCTTCATTCCGTGGCTCTCCAATGCCATGACCGCCAGCATGGCGGTGAAGCCGGCGGTTCCCACCGCCATGGCCTGCTTGGTTGTCAGCCCCTTGGGCAGCGCCACCAGCCAGTCGCCCTTGACCCGCGCCTTCTGCGCGTAGCCGCCCCAGTGCCACTCGCCGACGCGCCAGCCGGTCAGCACCACCTTGTCGCCGACCTTCCAGCGCGGATCGCTGCTGGCGCTGACCGTGCCGGCGAAGTCGACGCCCGGCACGTGCGGATAGCTGCGCACCAGCCGGCCGATGCCCTTCAGCACCATCCCGTCCTTGTAGTTCAGCGTCGAGTACTTGACGTCGACGGTAACGTCGCCTTCCGGCAGCTGGCTCTCGTCCAGCTCCGTCAGCGCACCGGTCACCTTGCCGTCGGTCTCGGTCAGAACATGGGCCTTGAACATCACTCTCTCCCTGTCGTTTGGACGGATTTGCCGTCGCAATGCTTCAATCGGCCACCCACTCCTGCAGCACCAGCTCCAGCGTGATGCAGATGGGGTTGCCGCCCTTGAGGAAGCGGCCGCCGTAGACCCGCGCGCTGGAGTCCGAGATCGTGCCGCGCAGGTCGGCGACGCCGTCTACCAGTTGCCCGCCCAGAGTCAGGATCTCCACGCCGGGACCGGCGACCTCAACCCGTTTGTCCTCGCCATAGCCTAGCGCCGCGTCCACCAGGCTTCCCACCGCGGTGCGCACCACGGCGTCGCGGATTCCCTCGGCGGCCGCCGCGGCCTCGACGCCCGCGATCAAGTCCTGGTTCGGCTTCAGGCGGATCACCGCGATCCGCCCCAGGCGCCCGGGTTGCAGCGTCGCGCTCATGCCACGCTCGCCGGCTGGAAGATCGGATAGTTCGTCTCCGCGTCGTAGGCCACCGCGAAGCCGCCCGCGGCCAGCGCCGTGGCCCAGCCGCTGACACCTTCGGCCCCGGCGAAACAGGCGCCCGGCGGCAGGTGCCCGCCGTGCAGTGCGCCAGCGCCGTCCACCACCACCGCATGGCAATGCAGGATCGGCCCGCCGTCCTCCTTGGCGCCCAGGATGGCATTGGCGCCGACCAGCGTCACCGGCCCCTCCAGGTGCGTCGGCGCACCGTAGGTTGCGAGGCGTGCGCCCGTGGCATCCGGCTGCCCGGTCAGATAGTCCATGCGGGCGAAGCTGCCACCGTCGAGCTGGATGGCAGCGTGGCGGATGCCGCGCTGGGTCAGCGCCGCGATGATGCCGGCGTGCAGTTCCTCGCCCTCGTTCAAGGTCAGGCGCAATTCCGCCGCGGCGCTGGCCGGCACCGCCAGGCGGCGTGGCTCCAGGGCCGGTCCCGGTTGCTTCAGCGTCCTCATGCCTCTTCGCCCTTCGTCAAATCGCCCCGCGCATAGAGCTCCTGGCGGATCAGGTGCTTCGGCACCTTGCCATAGCCCGACTTCGGCAGCTCGCTCCAGAAGAAGATACGCCGCGGCCACTTGTACTTCGACAGCTTGCCGTCCAGGTGCTCCAGCAGCTCAACCTCCGTGGCGGTCTTGCCCTCGTTCAGCACCACCACGCCGACACCGCTCTCGCCCCATTGCGGATCGGGCACACCCAGCACCGCCACCTCGGCCACCGCCGGGTGGGTCAGCAGCACCTCCTCCGCCTCGCGCGGATAGACGTTGCTGCCGCCCGATATATACATGTCGGAGGCACGGCCGGTGATGTAGAGGTAGCCCGCGTCGTCCAGGTACCCAAGGTCGCCGGTGTGGAACCAGCCGCCCTTCAGCGCCTTGGCGTTGGCCTCCGCATTTTCGTAGTAGCCGGCGAAGACCGCCGGCCCGCGCACGCAGATCTCGCCCTTCTGATTCGCTTCCAGCCGCTTGCCGTCTGGGTCCTTGATGGCGATCTCCATGCCGGTGCGCGGATAGCCACAACTGCCGATGCGCATCTCGTTGTCGTTGGTGCTGTGCAGCTCGCGCGGCAACACGGTGATGTTGCCGGTTACCTCGCCCAGGCCGAAGTACTGCACCAGCACCCGGCCGATCTTCTCCAGGCAGTATTTCTGGTCGGCCCGGTACATCGGCGCGCCGGCGTAGATCACGTACTTCAGCGAGGCATGGTCATAGCGGTCGACCGACGGGTGGCGGCAAAGCCGCGTGATGATGGTCGGCACGGTGAACATGTTGCTGACGCGGTGCTCCTGTATCAGGCGCCAGGCCTCCTCCTCGTCGAACGAGGCACCGGCTGGCAGCACCGACTTGGCGCCGCGCGCCACCTGCGGCAGCAGGTGCGCGCCAGCGCCGTGGCTCAGCGGCGCGACGACAAGCGAGGCGTCGTCCGGACCCGTGTCCGGCATCAGGTCGGCAATGTGATTAGTCACCACGAAGGCCATCTGGCCGTGCGTCAGTACGCCGGCCTTGGGACGCCCAGTGGTGCCGGAGGTATAGAAGAACCAGCATGGGTCGTCATAGCCGACCTCCTCCTCCCAGGCCGGCGCGCCAACGCCCTCGGCCACCAGCGCCTCGAAGTCTTCCTCCCCGCTGCGCGGCGTGCCGATGACGATGACGCGCTCCAGCTTCTTGGCCGCCGCTTTGCTGGCCTCGACATGCGCCGCGAAGCTGTCATCCGCGATCATCACCCGCGCGTGCGAGGAGCTCGCCAGATAGGCCACCTCTGGCGGCGTCAGGCGGAAGTTGCAGGGTACCCACACGGCACCCAGCTTGAAGGCGGCGAACATCGTCTCGAACAGCTGGTTGGAGTTCTTCGCCTGCACCAGGATCTTGTCGCCCTTGCCCAGACCTCGGGCGCGCAGCGCGCGCACCAGGGCGTTCACCCGGTCGTCGAGCTGCCGCCAGCTCCACTGCCGTTCGCCCCAGACCAGGCCGATCCCCTCCGGCAGGCGCCGCGCCGTGTCGCTGAGCAGCCGCCCCAGGTTCATCACATCGTTCGCCACGCCGTTCCCCGCTTGTCAGCTTCGGCGACGACACCCCGCCGCCTTTGCTCGTGTATACAAAAGACCGGCCCCGACCGCCACCAAGCCGCCGCGATTGGCCGCCAGCCTTGGGCGCATGCACCGCAGCTCAGCGACCCTCGCCCTCCTGCTGCTCGCCAGCGCGCCCGCCAGCGCCGAGCAACCCGACTGGCACTGCACCAAGGCCACGCATGTCTACTGCGATGCCGCCGGCGCCTGCGTAAGCAGCGTGGTTGAGCCCTTCGTCCTGATCCTCGACTGGGCGCAGGGGCAGGTTGAGCTCTGCCAGGGCGAGTTCTGCCAGTCCGGCGTCTTTGCCGCCTCGCCCGAACACAACCTGGGAGCGGTCGCAACGCTGCTCTTCGGCATGGCGACGCTGGAGAACCATCCATTGCCGGCCAACTACGCCGGCCGCGACCATGCCCTGGCGATCGACACCGCGCTCCGCGCCATCAGCCTCGGCCGCATCGAACCCAGCGGCCTCGACCTGCTGCAGATCACTGGTTGCACCCCGGACAGCTGAGCCCAAAAAGCAGAACGGCGGGGCGCGTCACCACACCCCGCCGTCCGACAACGGAAAATCCCGTCCTCAGCCCCGCAGCGGCTCGAGGATCGAGACGTAGTTGGCGACGGCCGAGCCGCCCATGTTGAAGATGCCGCCCAGCTTGGCGTCCTTCACCTGCATGCCGCCGGCCTGGCCCAGCAGCTGCATCGACGACAGGATGTGCATGGAGACGCCGGTGGCGCCGATCGGGTGCCCCTTGGACTTCAGGCCGCCCGAGGCGTTGATCGGCAGCTTGCCGTCCTTCAGCACCCAGCCTTCCTTGATCGCCGTGGCACCCTGGCCTGGCTTGGTCAGGCCCATGGCCTCGTACTCGATCAGTTCGGCGATGGTGAAGCAGTCGTGCGTCTCGACGAACGAAAGGTCGTCGATGGTGGTGCCGGCCTCGGCATGCGCCTGCTTCCAGCCGCGCGCGCAGCCTTCGAACTGCAGGATGTCGCGCTTGCTGAGCGGCAGGAAGTCCTGCACGTGCTGCATGGAGCGGAAGGCGATGGCCTTCTTCATGCGCAGCGCCGTCTGCATGTCGGTCAGCACCACGGCGGCGGCACCATCGGACACCAGCGAACAGTCGGTGCGCTTAAGCGGCCCGGCGACGAAGGGGTTCTTCTCCGATTCCTGGCGACAGAACTCGAAGCCCAGGTCCTTGCGCATCTGCGCCCAGGGATTGCTCACGCCGTTCTTGTGGTTCTTCGCGGCGATCATCGCCAGTGCGTCCGACTGGTCGCCGTACTTCTGGAAGTACTGGCCGGCGATCTGCCCGAACACCCCGGCAAAGCCGCCCTGGATGTTGCCCTCTTCCTTCAGGTAGGCCGCCTTCAGCAGCGTCTTGCCGATCTCGTCGCCCGGCAGCGCCGTCATCTTCTCGACGCCGACCGCCAGCACGAAGCGGGCGTCCTTGGCGCGGATCGACTTGATGCCTTGCATGATGGCGGCCGAGCCGGTGGCGCAGGCGTTCTCGATGTGGGTCGCCGGCTTGAAGCGGAAGCGCTCGTCCGCTTGCAGCACCAGCGACGCCGGGAAGCCCTGCGGCGAGAAACCCTCGCTGTAGGTACCCAGCATGATCTCGTCGATGTCCTCGATCTCCAGGCCAGCGTCGGCCACCGCCTGGGTGGCGACCTTGGCGATCAGGCTCTCGACGTCCTCGCCCTCGTGCTTGCCGAAAGGCGTGTGGCTCCAACCGACGATGCAGGCGCTCATGATAGGATCCTTCCGCGCGGAGAGGCGGCCCCTGGGGCTGCCTGGGGTCAGGGAACTGGGCTTTGACATAGCCCCGGGAGGGAGCGGATGCAACGGCAGGGGGCCACCCCGACGGGCAGGGTTGCGCTGGTCACCGGTGCGGGCTCAGGCATCGGCCGGGCCATCAGCCTGGCGCTGGCAGGGGTGGGCGATCAGGTCCTGGCGCTCGATCTCAATCACCAGGGACTGGAGGAGACCCTGGCCGCCGCCCGCCATCTGCCGGGCCGGATCGAGCCGCATCGGCTGGATCTGACGGATCCGGCGGCGCTGGATCGTCTCTTCGCCCTGGCCTTCGCCGGCGACCAGCCGCTGCGGATCCTGGTCAACAATGCCGGCATCGGCCAGCAGACAGCTTTCCTGCAGATGTCCCGCGCGGAATGGGACTCTATCCTCCAGGTCAATCTGACGGCGGTGTTTGAGTTGACGCAACGCGCGGCCCGTTTCATGGCAGCGGGGATCGCGGCCGGCCGGCAGGACGGCGCCCGCATCGTCAACATCGCCTCCGTCTCCGGCCTGCGCGGCAACGCCGGGCGCGCCGCCTATGGCGCCACCAAGGGCGGCCTGATCTCGCTGACCCAGGTGTTGGCTGTGGAGCTGGGGCCGCTCGGCATCACGGTCAACGCCGTAGCACCGGGTCCGGTCGAGACGCCGCTGACCCGGCGCGTTCATAGCCCCGCTACCCGCGCCGCCTGGGATGCCACCGTGCCGCTCCGGCGCTATGGTCTGCCCGAGGAGATCGCCGCCGCCGTCGTCTACCTCTGCTCCGACGCCGCCGCCTACGTAAACGGCCACACGCTGGCCGTCGACGGCGGCTTCACCACCGCCGGATTGATCTTCAAACCGGAGTAGGCTTCAGGTTGAACCTTGGATCACGGCTTGGGTGCCGTCGAGAGGTCGATCTCCACCAACAGCGCCGCGGCATTGCTGGCGCAGATCACACGCCAGCTACCCGCCTCGCCGACGGCATGCTCCACCAGGAAGCAGTCGCGCGGCGCCAGGGCGGCGCGGACCCCACCAGTCTCCACCACGACCTCGCCGCTTAGCAGCAACAGCGCCGTGACCTCGTTTTCCAGGCTTTCCGTCAGGGTCTCGTCGCTCAACTTCACAAAACGCACGCGGTGCGACACGCTCGGCCGACGTGTCATGACGTTGAAGTCGGTAACTGGTCCGCCGATCAGCTTGCCGTCGCAGGCACGTCCACCGTCGAAGCTGGCCGGCCGCCACTTCACGTCGATCACCAAGTCGTCGCCCTCGGCAAAGTCGAGCTTGATGCCGGCGCCCTCCAGCACCGTCAGCGTGCGGTCGACGCCGGGAAACACTGAAAAAGGGCCCGGTGTCGCCACCTCGGCGATCGACAGGCGCCAGAGGAAATCGTCGCCGCTGCCGGCTCCGTCCGGGCCGACGGCGATCTCGCGCGTCACGCCGCCGCCGCTTTTCCAGGGCGTCGGCTTCAGGTCGGCATAGCGCAGGTGCCGGGCACGCATCTACAGCGTCTCCAGGAAGCGGACGCTCTGCCCGTGAGGCGGGCCGGTCAACTCGTCCTCGCGCATGACCACCCGTCCCCGGATGATGGTGGCCTTGGGCCAGCCAGTCACCGCCATGCCCTCGAAGGGCGACCAGCCGCACTTCGATGCCAGCCAGGATTTCTCGATCGTGCGCTTGGCCTTCAGGTCCACCACCGTCACGTCGCCGTCATAGCCCGGCGCCAGCCGCCCCTTGCCGGCGATGTTGTAGATGCGCTGCGCCCCGGCCGAGGTCAGGTCGACCAGCCGCGCCAGGCTTAGGCGACCGGCGTTCAGGTGGTCCAGCATCAGCGGCAGCAGGGTCTGCACGCCCGGCATGCCGCTCGGGGTCGCCGGATAGTCGCGCTGCTTCTCTTCCAGCGTATGGGGCGCATGGTCGCTGCCGATCACGTCGACCTGGCCGCTGGCCACGGCCGCCCACAGCGCCTCGCGGTGGCGTGCCTCGCGAATCGGCGGGTTCATCTGCGCCAACGTGCCCAGACGCTCGTAGCACTCCGGCGCCGCCAGGGTCAGGTGCTGCGGCGTCACCTCCATGGTGACGAAGTCGTGCGCCGCGGCGATCAGCGGGATCTCCTCGGCCGTGGTGATATGCAGGATGTGCACCCGCCGCCCGGCCTTGCGCGCTAAGCGGATCACCCGCTCGGTCGCCTTGCGCGCTGTCTCCACGTCGCGCCAGACCGGGTGCTGCTTCGGCCCGCCTTCGCGCGCCAATGCCATGCGCTCGCGCAGCCGCGGCTCGTCCTCGGCATGGATCGCCACGCGGCGGCGGCCGTTGCGCAGCACCTCCAGCAGCAGCTCGTCGTCCTCGACCAGCAGGCTACCCGTCGAGGAACCCATGAAGACCTTGACGCCGGAGCAGCCGGGCAACAGCTCCAGCTTGCCGAGTTCGGCGGCATTCTCGTCCGCCGCTCCCATGAAGAAGGCATAGTCGCACCACGCCCGCCCAACACCGCGCCGCACCTTGTCCGCCATGTCGGCGGCGGTCAGCGTCGATGGCTTGGTGTTCGGCATTTCGAAGATCGCCGTAACCCCGCCCAACACCGCCGCGCGCGTACCGCTCTCCAGGTCCTCCTTGTGTTCCAGTCCCGGTTCGCGGAAGTGCACCTGCGTGTCGATCACGCCGGGTAGCGCCACCAGGCCTTTGAGGTCCAGCCGCTCGGCTGCCGGCGCGCCGCCCAGCGCGCCAATTGCCACGATCCGGCCGTCGCGGATGCCGATATCCGCCTCGACCAGCCCGCCAGGGGTGAAGGCTTGGCCGCCGCTCAGCAGCAGATCAAAGCTTTCGCTCACCGTCTTTGCTCCCTCTTCGTCGCGATCAAGGTTTGGAACAGGGTCAGATAGTGGCTGACCACGGCCCGCTCCGTGAAGTTTTTCTCCAGTGCCGCCCGCCCGCCTGCGGCCAACAGCGCGGCCCGCGCCGGATCGGCCAGCAGCGCCTGCACCGCGCTGGCCAGCGCCTGCGGCGCATCGACCGGTACCAGCAGACCGTTCTCGCCGTCGCGGATCAACCAGCTTGGTCCCTGGCTGGCGGCGGCCACCACTGGACGCCGGGCCATCCAGCCCTCCAGCACCACGGCGCCCAGCGGCTCGTGGCGCGACGGGACCAGGAAGACATCGGCGGCGCGGATCGCCGGCTGTACCTCGTCCTGCCAGCCCGGCATGCGTAGCCGCTCGGCGATACCCAGCTCCCGCGCCAGAGTCTCCAGCGCGCCTCTCTCCGGCCCTTCGCCCAGCAGCCACAGATAGGCGCCCGGTATCAGGGCCATAGCCCGCAACAGCGTGTCGAAGGCCTTGTTGGCGTGCAGCCGCCCGGCGGCCACCAGCAGCGGCACGCCCTCCGGCGTGTCGAAGGCGGCGCGCGGCAGCGGTGCGCCCGGGCGCTCGTCCACAAAGTTGCTGATCAGGCTGGTGCGCTCGCGCGGCCAGCCTTCGCGCACGAAGTACTCCACCAGGTCCGGCGTGTTCCCCACCAGATGGTCGCAGTGGCGGTAGTACTTCAGGTCGTAGTAGCCACCAAGCCGCGCCACCAGGCGATAACCACCACGTGGTGTCAGCTTGCTGGCCCGGCTCATGTAGCTCAGGGCGATCTGCGGCCGGAACGCACCGGCCACGGTGCGGATCAGCCGGCGGGTGGAGAAATCCAGCGCACCGCCGAAGCGCGCGAAGGTGACCGCGATGCCGGCGGCCTTCAAGCGCGCCACCATCGCCGGATGGTTGCGCATCACCACTTGCTGCTGCACGCCAGCGCGGGCCAGTGCCTCGGCCAGCCGCACGAAGAACAGCTCGGCGCCCCCCTGGTCGGCGCCGGCCAGGGTCTGAAGCAGGCGGATTCCACTGCCGTCGGTTTGTTCGCTCACACCTGCCTTTTAGCGCAGCGCGGTGACGGACGACAGGGCGGCTGGCATAGTGCCGGCCGCATGGCCAACATTCTTGTCATCAAGCTCTCCTCCCTCGGCGACCTCTTCTTCGCATTGCCGGCCTTCCAGGCGATTCGCCGGCACCACGCTGGCGATCGCCTGGTGCTGCTGACCGGCGCGCGCTTCGTACCGCTGATGCAGCGTACCGGACTGTTCGACGACGTCTGGGGCGACCGCCGGCCGCGCTGGTGGCAGATCGGCGCCCTGCTGGACCTGCGCCAGCGGCTGCGCGGCGGCGCCTTTGACCTGGTCTATGACCTGCAGTGGTCGCAGCGCAGCGACCTCTATCTTGGGCTGCTGAAGCAGGCGCGAACCTTCGGCGTGACGCCGCAGGCCGGCATGGTCTACGCCGGCCGGCGCGATCGCAAGCCGATCCGTCAGCGCCAGGCAGAGTTCCTGCGGCTCGCCGGCATCGCCAACGTGCCTGCTCCAGATCTCGGCTTCCTGGCCGCCGATACCGCGCGCTACGACCTGCCGGCGCGCTTCGCCCTGCTGGCACCCGGCAGCTCCAAAGCCAATCTCGACCGCCGCTGGCCACTGTCGTGCTTCGCCACGCTGGCCCGCGGGCTGCTCGAGCAAGGCCTGACGCCGGTGCTGCTCTGCGGCCCCGACGAGCGCGACCTGGCGGCCGGCCTGAAGGCCGCGGTGCCCGCGGTGCGCGACATCGACTCCAACCTGGACGAGATCGCCAGCCTGGCGCGCCAGGCCGCCGTGGTGATCGGCAATGACAGCGGGCCAACTCACCTGGCGGCCCTGGCCGGTTGTCCGGTGGTGCTGCTGGTCGGTCCGGCGACCGACCCGGAGAAGCAGCGTCCGCTGGGCGACGCCGTGCGCGTACTGCACCGTGTGCCCTTGGCCGAGCTGCCCGCCGAAGAAGTGCTGGCCACCGCGCTGGCGATCGCGCGCTAGTAGGCCTGGTAGGATTTCTCTTCCGTCATCGCCGAACCATAGAGCTGGTCGATCGCCTTCTTGGTCGCTGCGCGGCGATCGTTCGTCCGGTAGACACTGCGCGCCAACTCGATGAAGCGCGGCCCGAAGTCGCCGGCGCGCTCGCAGTCGCGGATCAGATCCTCGATCTCCCACAGTGCCTCGTTGGCCTGCTTGAGTTCGGCGGTCAGGTCCGCCAGCGCCGGCTTGGGCGGCAATTCGGCGGTTTGCGTCTGCAGCAGCTTCGTCAGCGCATAGCGCACGTTGGCCAGCTTGGCCGAATCGGCGATGCGCACCTGCTTGATCTCCAGGATAGTGATCTTGTCGATCAGCTCGCCGGGCGAAATCTCCGCCAGCAGCACGCGCTCGCTCATGCCTTGCTCCTCGTATCCGCCAGCAGCCGCACGGCTGCCCCGGTGACCTGCTCGACGGTCAGGCTTGTCATGAAACTCCGGTCAGTGTCGATGCGATAGTCCGCCCTGCCTCGCAGCTCGACCAGGCTTTCCGGTGTGCGCAGGGCGCGCGCGATGGTGCCCCAGGGCGCATAGCGCAGGTCCGAAGTGGGCCCGAAGAGCCCCAGGGTCGGCACACCGGCCGCCGCCGCCATGTGCATAAGGCCAGAGTCGTTGCCCAAAAACAGCGCCGCCCGCTCCAGGACCGCCCCGGCGGTCAGCAGCTCGGTCCGCCCCACCAGGTCGACCAGGCCGCCCGGCAGGGTCGCCTGCAGCAGCGGCGCCGCCATGCTGCGTTCCGCCGCGGCGCCGAACACCACCACCGGGCACCCTGCCAGCGGCCCGCCCGGCGCCGTCAGGGCCTGGGCGACGGCGGCGAAGCGGTCGGCCGGCCATTGCTTGCCCAGCCAGTTCGCCGTTGGCGCTACCGCCAGGAATCCTCGCTGTCCCGCCAGCAGCGCGTCCGCCGCCTGGCGGTCCTGCGGTGCCAGCCAGAGACGCGGCGCCGGCGGCGGCTCGATGCCGGCTAGGCGCGCCAGTTCCACGACGCGGTGCAGCGTCTCGTCCGCCCGCCCGGCGATCAGCCGGCGCCGTGCCAGCACAAGGCGCGTCAGGGCAGAGGCCCGCAGGTCGACCGCCAGGTCCCAGCGCGTCGCCGCGACCTGCCCCCACAGGCGCAGCCAGTGACCGCCACGTGGCCGCTTGTCGACCACGATCAGGCGCTCCAGCCCTGGCAGCCGTTCGAACAGCGGCGCCGCCGGCCGTCCCACCGCCAGGGTGACGCGGGCGCCCGGATGGCGGTCAATCAGGTGCCCCAGCAGTCCGCTGGACAGCACCGCGTCGCCCACCCGGGTGGCGGTCAGGAAGAAAAGCCGCATGGCCCGGGCTTATAGGCAGCGCCCCCAACCTTGCCAAGCCGCCATCATCGGGCCATATCGATCGCCATGACCGACGCCACCCTGCTGGAGGACCGCGGCGTCCTCCGCCTCGCCGGCCCCGACCGTGTGGCCTTCCTGCAAGGTCTGGTGTCCAATGACGTTGCCCAGGCGACGCCGGAGCGCGCGCTCTGGGCCGCCTTCCTGACCCCACAGGGCAAATACCTGCACGATTTCTTCATCGTTACGGCCGGCGAAACGCTGCTGCTGGAAGGCGAGGCTGCCCGCCTCGACGACCTGCTGCGCCGCCTCAAGATGTACCGCCTACGCTCCAAGGTCGAGCTGGCGGACGCCACCGCCGACTATGCCGTAGCCGTCCTCTGGGGGCCCGACGCGCTGTCGCGCCTTGGCTTGCCGGCCGTAGCCGGCGCCCTGGCGCCCTTCGCCGGCGGCCTCGCCTTCGTCGATCCCCGGCGCATCGCCCTGGGTGCCCGCGCGCTACTGCCGCGCAGCGCCGCGCCCGCCCTGCTGGCCGAGGCCGGCTTCACCGCCGCGTCGCGCGCCGGCTGGGACAGCCTGCGCCTGGCCGAGGGCGTCCCCGACGGCAGCCGCGACCTGCTGGTGGACAAGTCGATCCTGCTGGAAAACGGCTTCGACGAGTTGGCCGGCATCGCCTGGGACAAGGGCTGCTGGATGGGGCAGGAACTCACCGCCCGCACCAAGTACCGCGCCCTGATCAAGCGGCGTCTGCTGCCGGTGACCGTCGAAGGGACCACACCGCCGTCGGGCACCCCGGTCCTGCAGGGCGGCCGCGAGGTCGGCGAGCTACGCTCCGGCGGCGAAGGCCTGGCCCTGGCCCTGCTCAGACTCGACGTGCTCGACAACGACCTGCCGCTGCTCGCCGGCGAAGCGCAGATAACAGTGCAGCGGCCTGTCTGGTTCAGGCCACCGGCCGCGGCAACCGGCGGCTAGCTCAGGCGGCGGCGCAACCGCTCGGCCAGCGCCGCCAGCACGGCCGGATCACCCGGTCGCAGCCCCCAGTTCATCAGCAGGGCATCGTCGGTGCGCCGCGGCAGCACATGCAGATGCAGGTGGAACACCGACTGCGCCGCGCCCAGTCCGTTGGCCTGCAGGATGTTCAGGCCGTCGGGCTGCAGCTCGTCGCGCACCGCCCGTGCCACGCGCTGCACCGTGACAGCGACGTCAGCCAGGATTGCCGGTGGCGTATCGAAAAGATTCGGGTAATGCGCCTTGCAGATCACCAGGGCATGGCCGGGGTTCGCCGGGTTGATATCCAGGAAGGCCAATGTGCTCGCGTCCTCGCACAGCCGATGGCAGGGGATCTGTCCGGCGACGATCCGGCAGAAGATGCAATTGGCATCGTGTGTCACGGCGCCTCGTCTCCTTCGATGCGCCGACCCAGGGCAGCCAGGCGGCTGAAGGGTGAAAGCTCGCTGCGCTCGGCCAGCTGGCCCGTCACCCGCGCCAGGCCCCAGCGGCCATAGGTTTCCCGCAGCGCGGCGGTCAGCCAGGCCACGGCCTGACGCTGTCGCCGCAACTGCAAGCGGCCCTCGCTGGCAAGATAGGCCCAATGCTGCCCGGCCACCGCCAGCAGCGTCTCTGCGGCGCCCGGTGCCCGGGCCGCCAGCGCCAGGCAGGCGACGCTCCAGTCGCTGGCCGGGCGCGCCAGGCTCAGGGCGCCCTTTAGGTCGCCGAGTGCGCGCTGCACCGCGCTACCCAGATCTGCCTTGGTCACCACCGCGATATCGGGGATCTCGACGATGCCCGCCTTCATGAACTGCACGGCGTCGCCCGACGCCGGCTGCACGCAGAAGATCACCGTGTCCGCCAGCTCGGCCACATCGGTTTCCGACTGGCCGACGCCGACGGTCTCCACCAGCACTAGGTCATAAAGCGCCCGCAGCAGCACCACGGCGGCAAAAGTCTCGCCCGCCAGGCCGCCCAGCCGATGGCGCGCCGCCATGGACCGTACGAAGCAGTCCTGGTCGTCCGGGTCGCTGTCGAGCCGCAGGCGATCGCCCAACAGCGCGCCGCCGCTGGCGCGGGACGAGGGATCGACGGCCACCACCGCGACACGCTGGCCACGCCGTCGCGCTTCGGCCAGCAGGGCGCCGGTCAAGGTCGACTTGCCAACACCCGGGGGGCCGGTGATGCCGATCACCTGGGCCCGCGGCACCTGCCAGGCGTCTTCCAGCAGGGCCAGGGACTCGATGCCGCTCGGGTCGACCTCGAGCAGTGCCAGGGCGCGGGCAACCGCCGCCTTGCCGCCCCGCGCGACGGCGTCGAGCGCCTTGGCCATCGACCTGGACCCGCTAGGGCGTCGGCGTCGGGATCGGCAGCGGTACGGGCGTGGGCAGCGGCATCGGTGTCGTGCGCGGTGTCGGCACCGGCATCGGCATCGTCCCACTGACGGCGCTGGGTCCGCTGATCTCGAACAGCAGCAGCAGCACCACGGCGACCAGGCCGGCGACACCAAGCGCCACCTGGTTGCGCGACAGCTTGGCCTCAACCCTGTCGCCAGTCTCCGCTGCGCCGGTCGCCGCCGCCTGCTTGCGGATCAGGCGATAACCCAGCAGCAGGCCCAGCGCGATCGCCAGCAGCAGCGACAGCACGAAGACGATGGTGAAGAAGCCGTAGCGGCTGGTCAGGAACACGACCAGGCAATAGAGGCCCCAGGCCAAGGTCAGCAGCCCCAGGACGCCCTGCGCCAGCTTGAGCTGGAGCTGCGACTTCTGGAACTGCGGCATGGCCATCAGCTTCTGTCCAGCCAGCACCATGCCGCTGGACAGCAACAGCAGCACGAAAAGAATCCAATCCTGCCAGCTCATGGTTTGACTCCGTTCCCTCGTCCAGGCGACCCCGGCAATACCCGTGATTGTAGGCCAGCCGCGCCCGCCTGCAAGTCGGCCCTGCTACCGGGATCACGCGGCGGGACCGACCGCGCACGGACAAAGGGCGGCCCCACAGGGGGCCGCCCTTGCCGATCACTCCGTTGCGTGATGGCTAGATCGCGATATTGAACAGGGTCAGGATGACCAGCAGCAGAGCGACGATGATCGTCAGGACGCCCAGCGGGCCCTGGATCCGCGCCAGCTTCGCCAGCCCCGCGCCACCATCGGTCTTGCCGGTGACCTTGGCGATCAGGCCCCAGCTGAACAGCAGACCCAGCAGGATCATCAGTACCGCGGCAGCAATCGTCAGCAGCATCATGACCGGGACATAGCTGAACAGGCTCAGCATGCCGCTGGTCAGGATCTGAATCAGGTTGTAGCCGCCCCACAGCAGCGCCAGCACGCCGATGATACCCTGGAAGGGCACCAGCTTGCTGATCACCGCGCCGGCATCAGGCCGCTTGGCGGCAATCATGCCGGCCGCGGCCAGCACGCCGGTGAGGATGAGGAAGATGATAGTTACCCAAAATGCACCACCCATTTGACCCCCTTTTCCCCGCAAAGCGTGCGGTTGTTCAACACTACACGATGGCGCCCCGCCCCGGCAAAGCGCCACTGCGTCAAAATGTGCGCACTGCCACGAGTCGGGCCAGCTAAATACAGGCAAATCTTGAATCTTTTACGACGAACTTGAAACTATCGTCAGCGAAGCACCGCGGCATCAGCCCGGCGTCGGGCAGCGACTCGTGGCCAAACCTCACCAGCTGTAGCGCAATCCGATCAGTCCCTTGACCCCCTGCACCTCGTCGCCGAAGCGATACAGCAGGTCCGTATAGACCGACAGGTTACTGGCCAGATCGGCCGCGTGGGCGCCAAGGCCGACCTCGTAGCTGGTGCCTTGCAGCGAGGCATCGAAGGTCAGGTCGCTCACGCTTGCCGCGCTGTCGCCCAGGAACTCGTGCAGCACGCTGGCCTGCAGATAGGGGGCAAAGCGGCCCCGCGTTCCCGTCTTCACGACCGTGCCGGCGCGGAAGCCCAGCCGACCGATCAGGCTGTCGTTGTCGTTCAGTGTGACCTCGACGCCCGCCCCGTCGCGAAAGCTGTCGCCCCAGCTATGGCTGTAGGCCAGCTGCAGCTGCGGCTCGAGGAAGTTCGCCGCATCCAGCATATAGGTGTAGCCGGTCTCCAGGCTGATGCCGGCGGTCACCCTGGTTACCTCCGCCTCGGTGCTCGACGCGGGCGCCACGAAAGTCCCGTCCGCCCAATCCAGCTTGGCCACGCCATCGAGGTAGAAGGGACCATCGAAGTAGACCGCATAGCCGCCAAAGCGATAGACGTCCAGCGAGAGGGTCGAGGCGCTGCCGTTGAATTTCACCCGGCTGCCGGCGATGCCCAGGGTGGGGCCGAGCAGCAGCAGGTCGCCGTCACTGAAGGCGTTCTCCACGCCCAGGTCGTAGCCGGCGATGCCGCCATAGGTGTCCTGGCCAAAACCACTGCCCGCCGAGATCTCAAACTCGCTGCCGTAGCCCTTGAACCAGGCGCCCTCGGGCCCGCCCTCGCCGGCGCCCGGACGGACTGCGACCTGCGTGTCGACCGCGCCGGCTGCTGCGCTCTGGCCGGCCATGCTGGCGCTCGCCGCGCCCGGCTGGACCTGGAAGCGGAAGGGATCGTCGATGACGACGCGCAGCTCACCCATGCGCCGATGCAGCACGTCCAGGTCGGTCCAGAACAGCTGCTGCGCCGCCAGCCCGATCAGCGGGTATTCCGAGGTCCCGGCGAAGATCTGGCCCGTGCTCTGCAGCCGGAAATCCCAGAAGTCGGGCGCGCCCAGCCGCGGATCGATCTCGGCGTCATCCGATGCCGCCGGGTCGAAGGCGTTGAGCTCGTAGAGATAGGCGCCGCCGACCACCTGGCCGCCCAGGACAAAGGATGTCGCCTCTGCCTGCCCCGAGACCTGGATGATCGAGATGCCCTCGTTCGCCGCGGTGCCGGTCAAGGCGCCAAGTCCGCCGGCATTGCTGACGAAGACCCGCGTCGTGCCGATAACGTCACCCTGCACCAGAAAGCGGTCGGTCAGCTGGTTGCCCGGCCCGCCGGCATCGAGGCGCGAATCCAGGCGCAACACGCCATCCAGGCTCTCCAGCCTGCCGACCAGCAGCAGGCGGTCGCCGGCCACTGCCGCGCCGAAGCCGGTCGCGGCATCGGCCATGGTGATGGTGCCGGCATTGCGCAGCACTTCAAGACCAAGGATCTCTGCCTCTTCCACCCCGGCGCCACCGATATCCGTGCCAGGGCTGCTGAGCAGCGAGATCACGCCTACCGACAGATTGGTGAAAAGGTCGTCGTCGCCGTCGAAGATGCTTACCGCCACCCGCTCGCTGTCCCGCACGCCGTCGCCGTCGCTGTCGGCGAAGCCGCGGATCGCCCAGAGGCCGCTGTTGACGATGCTGTTGTTCTCGCCTGCGGAGCGCAGCTCCAGCACGCCGGTCATGACGCCGCTGTTGATGATGTCGACGCCGACGCGCGCGCCATCCAGGTCGGTCACGATGGCGACATCGGACAGCGCACCGATCCGGCCGCGATTCTCGATATCGACCAGCAGCGGGTCCACCAGGACGCTGAGATTTGGGTCGACGATGGAAATGCCGGCACCGCGCGAGCCGATGCTGTCGGTCTCGTAGCCGCCCTGCACCAGGCCGTCGATGACGATGTCGCCATGGTGGCCGGGCTGGCAGGCTGGTGTCGGCGCCAGGGCTGCTCCCTTCGTCGGCTCCGGCGGCGGCGCGAAGCCGCCGCCGTTGAAGTTGGTCAGGGTCAGGTAGATGCCGGCCGAACCGTCGCCTGTCGCCTGCGCCGTGCCGCCGACGTCGATGCTGCTGCAGTCTGACACCTCGGAGTGGATGGCATCCGCGCCGTCGCCATGCGTGGTGACAATGCCGGCCACCGTGAAGAAGGCATCGGCCTCGCCGCGCAGGTGTATGCCATGGGCAAAGTCGCCGGACGTGGTGACGCGCGCCGGCGTCGTCAGCGACGCGCTCAGCAGCCCCTCGCGGGACACCGTTTCGAAGATCCCGGTCGCGCCGTCGTTGCTGGTGGTGATGGACCCCGCCATGTCGACATAGATCGAGCCATAGCTACTGACCAGGTTCATCCCCTTGCCGGCATCGCCACTGGTCGTGATGGCGCCAGCGTGGTGGACGGTGATCAGGTCGCCGCCGAACACGAAGATGCCATCGGTCAGCTCGGCGAAGCTGTTGATCGTGCCATCGGCGCCGACCGTCACCTCGACGTCGGCGTTGCCGGAAAAGACATTGATGCCAGCATCGCCACCGCTGCCGGTGGCGGCGATGGTCGCCCGGTCCAGGCCGATGGTGATCTGCGGCGCGCCCATGGCGTTCAGGCTGGTGAAGCCCGGCCCGCCGCTGGTGGTGGCGAAGACGCCGGAGCCCATGCTGGTGATGTTGCCGGTGACGGTGACGTCGATGTCGCCGATCAGGCTGTAGGCGGAGATGCCGATGCCGCCCACCTCGGTGGTGATGCTGCCGCTGTGGCTGATGGTCAGATCGCCACTGCCATAGCTGAGGCTGGCCTCGATTCCGTTGGACTTGTTCGCCTTGGTGACGATCAGGCCGCTGTTGGTGATCTCGCTGCCACCGGCGCCGTAGAGCACGGCGATGCCACGAACGCCGGTGCTGTTCGTGGTGATCGAGCCGTCGTTGGTGATGGTCAGCGGCCCGTCGCTGCTGGAAGCGAAGATGCCGGCCTCGGTGCCGCCCAACGTCTCCGTGATGGAGGCGCCGGCTAGATTGGTGATGCTGAGCGCGCCGAAGGCCGAAAAGCTGCCGCCGGAGCGGATGAACTGCGTGCCAGCACTGCCGCCGCTGTGCAGAATCGTCAGGTCGTTGGTTTGGTAGGTGATGCCATCGGCATCGTCAAAGGCGCCCGGCGCGGTCTCGTTGGCCGCATTGCAGGTTGCCGTGCCGCCGGCACCAACCAGTCCACAATCGTCGAAGGCGCGCGCCGAGCCGCCACCAAGGGCGATCGACAGGGCCAGCACCGACGCAGCACCTGCCTGATGACGACGAAACCCACGGACCCGAAGCCCGGAACACCGCGGGTCTTTTCCTGATTGCCCGCCGGCAATCCAGGGATTGGCACATGACTTCAAGAGCTTCACTCCCCCAAGTGAAGCCCCCACCTAACACACTCGCGTAGAAGGTGAAATATCTTTCGATCAATTCACCTAATTGGTTATGTCGTCTCTGCTAGACGTCGCGCTCCGTGGGCGTCAACGCGGCCTGCGCCGCCGCCAGGCGGGCGATGGGCACGCGGTAGGGGGAGCAGGAGACGTAGTCCAGCCCCACCTGGTGGCAGAAGGCGACCGAGGCCGGGTCGCCGCCGTGCTCGCCGCAGATGCCGAGCTTGAGGCCCTGGCGCGTCGCCCGTCCCCGCTCCGCCGCCATGCGCACCAGCTGCCCCACCCCTTCCTGGTCCAGCGAGATGAAGGGGTCCTGCTCGATAACGCCCTTGGCCTCGTAGGCCGGCAGGAAGTTGCCGGCGTCGTCGCGCGACAGGCCAAAGGTGGTCTGCGTCAGGTCGTTGGTGCCGAAGGAGAAGAACTCTGCCGTCTTGGCGATCTCGCCGGCCATCAGGCAGGCGCGCGGCAGCTCGATCATGGTGCCGACCAGGTACTTGATCTGGATGCCGCTGGCCGCAGACACCTCGGCGGCGACCTGATCGACCACCGCCTTCATCAGCTCCAGCTCCTTTGGCCAGGCGACCAGCGGGATCATGATCTCGGGCTCCACCGTGTCGCCCGACTTCGCCACCTCCGCGACAGCCTCGAAGACCGCGCGCGCCTGCATCTCGTAGATCTCGGGATAGGTGATGCCCAGGCGGCAGCCGCGATGCCCCAGCATAGGGTTGGATTCGGCCAGCTTCATCGCCCGCGTGCGCACCTGCTCGACCGTAGTGCCGGTGGCGGCGGCCACCTGCTGCATCTCCGCCTCGCCATGCGGCAGGAACTCGTGCAGCGGCGGGTCGAGGAAGCGGATGGTCACCGGCAGGCCGCGCATGATCTGGAACAGCTCGACGAAGTCCCGGCGCTGCATCGGCAGGATCTTAGCCAGCGCCTTGCGCCGGCCGGCCTCGCTGTCGGCCAGGATCATCTCGCGCACCGCGACGATGCGCTCGGCGTCGAAGAACATGTGCTCGGTACGGCACAGGCCGATACCCTCGGCGCCGAAGCTGCGCGCCGTGCGCGCGTCCAGCGGCGTCTCTGCGTTGGTGCGGACCTTTAGGCGGCGCGCCTTGTCGGCCCAGACCATCAGCGCGGCGAAGTGGCCGGAAAGCTGCGGCTGCACCGTCGGCACGGCGCCGGAGAAAACCTCGCCCGAGCCACCGTCCAGGGTGATGATATCGCCGGCCTTCAGCACCTGGTCGCGCACTCTCAACTGGCGTTGCGCATAGTCGATGCGGATTTCGCCGGCACCGGCGACGCAGGCCCGCCCCATGCCGCGCGCCACCACTGCCGCGTGGCTGGTCATGCCGCCGCGCGTGGTCAGGATGCCGGCGGCCGCGTGCATGCCGTGGATATCCTCCGGGCTGGTCTCGATGCGGCAGAGGATGACCTTCTCGCCAGCCGCCGCCTGGGTCTCCGCTTCCTCCGCGGTAAACACGATCCGGCCCGAGGCCGCGCCGGGCGAGGCTGGCAGACCGCGTGCCAGCGTCGTGCGCGGTGCCTTGGGGTCCAGCGTCGGGTGCAGCAGCTGGTCGAGCGAGGCCGGATCGATGCGGCACACGGCTTCGTCGGTGCTGATCAATCCCTCGTCGACCATCTCCACGGCGATGCGCAGCGCGGCCGGCGCGGTGCGCTTGCCGCTGCGCGTCTGCAGCATGTAGAGCTTGCCCTGCTGCACGGTGAACTCGATGTCCTGCATGTCGCGATAGTGCTTCTCCAGCAGGTGACGCACCTCGTCGAGCTGGCCGAACACCGCCGGCATGACCTCTTCCATCGCCGGCAGCTTGGAGCGTTGCGCCTGCTTGCCAGCGACGGTCAGGTGCTGCGGCGTGCGAATGCCGGCCACCACGTCCTCGCCCTGGGCGTTTACCAGGTACTCGCCATAGAAGGCGTTCTCGCCGGTTGAGGGATTGCGGGTAAAGGCGACGCCGGTGGCGCAGTCCTCGCCCATGTTGCCGAAGACCATGGCCTGCACCGTGACCGCGGTGCCCCAGTCGCCGGGAATGGCGTGCAGCTTGCGATAGGTGATGGCGCGCTGGTTCATCCAGCTGCGGAACACCGCGCCGAGGGCTGCCCACAGCTGGGCATGCGGATCCTGCGGGAAATCCTCGCCGGTTTCCTCGCGCACCTTGGCCTTGTACTTGACGATCACCGACTGCCAGTCGGCGGCGGTCAGGTCGGTGTCCAGGTGCTTGCCCTTGTCCTCTTTCACCAGCTCCAGGATGTCTTCGAAGTTGTGGTGCTCTACGCCCAGTACTACGCCGGAAAACATCTGGATGAAGCGGCGATAGGAATCGTAGGCGAAGCGCGCGTCACCCGACCGCTTGGCCAGCCCCTCGACCGTGATGTCGTTCAGGCCCAGGTTCAGGATGGTGTCCATCATGCCCGGCATCGAGGCCCGCGCGCCGGAACGCACCGACACCAGCAGCGGATTGGTGGCGTCGCCAAAGCCGGTGCCGACAAGCGACTCCACGGTCGCCAGTCCGGTCTCGAGCTGCGCCTTCAGCTCCGGCGGATTGCTGTGCTCGTGCGCGTAATAGTAGGTGCAGGCCTCGGTGGTGATGGTGAAGCCCGGGGGCACCGGCAGGCCGATGGACGACATCTCGGCCAGGTTGGCGCCCTTGCCGCCCAACAGCTCGCGCATCTTGGCGGTGCCGTCCGCGTTGCCGCCGCCGAAGCTGTAGACCCACTTCGTCATCGTCGCTGCTCCGCCCTGTGCCTGGTCTGCCTCCGCCCCGCGCCGCTCAGGTGGCCTCCAGGGCGGCGCCACCTAAGCGGCAACGCCCCGGCGGGGCAACAGTTTTCCGCAGTGCAGCAGCGGCGGGCTGGCAACCCCACCCCCTCGGAGGGGTCAGACCCTCTCCAACTGTGGGGCAATTTGCCCCAGCCCGGTTATGCCGCGCTGCAGCACAGCCTATCTATTCCCTTTCACCCAAGGAGATCGCCTTGGTCGCCCGCAAGATCCCAACCCGTAAAACCCTGGCCCCCAAGACCGCGCCGCCGGCGCGACGGCCCAGTGCCGCGACCCGCGCCCAGCACAGCGAGCCCGAGCAGCAGGTGCTGGTGCTACAGGGCGGTGGTGCGCTCGGGGCCTATCAGGCCGGCGCCTATGCCGCGCTGCACGCCGCCGGCTATCGCCCGGAATGGATCGCCGGCATCTCGATCGGCGCGATCAATGCCGCAATCATCGCCGGCAACCCGCCGGAGCGCCGGGTCGAGCGCCTGCGCCAGTTCTGGGACGGCGTCTCGGCCAACCTGGAGGGCGAGCCGCTGCTGCGCGGCGACCAGACCCGCCGCCTGTTCAACGAGAGCAGCGCCCTGATCACCTCGGCGCTCGGCATCCCCGGCTTCTTCAAGCCGCGCATTCCCTCGCCGCTGCTGTGGCCCGCCGGCGCCCCGCAGGCGCTCAGCCTCTATGACACGGCGCCCTTGAAGGCGACGCTCGAGGCGCTGGTGGATTTCGACTACCTGGCCAGCGAGGGTCCGCGCCTCAGCGTCGGCGCCGTGGCGCTGTCCAGCGGCAACTTCGCCTACTTCGACAGCGAGCGCGACACGCTGCGCCCAGAACACATCATGGCCTCGGGCGCCCTGCCGCCAGGCTTTCCGCCGGTCACCATCGACGAGGAGTGCTATTGGGACGGCGGCTTGGTCTCCAACACGCCGCTGCAGTACGTGCTCGAGTTTTCCGGCCCACGCCGCGACATGTGCGTTTTCCAGGTCGATCTCTTCAGCGCCGAGGGCCCGGTGCCCAAGACGCTGTTCGAGGTTGCCCTGCGCGAGAAGGCGATTCGTTACTCCAGCCGCACACGCCTCAACACCACGACCTTCAAGGAGCTGCAGACCCTGCGCCGCGCCGCCCGCCGGCTGATCGAGCGCCTGCCGGCGGCACTGCGCGACAGCGACGATGCCCGGTCGCTGGCGGACTGGAGCTGCGATGCCGCGGTGACCATCGTGCACCTGATCAACCGGCCGGAGGCCTATACCCTGCACTCCATGGACTACGAGTTCTCCCGCCTCTCGGTCCAGGAGCACTGGCAGGAGGGCGCGGAGGATGTCCAGCGCACCCTCGCGCACCCGGATTTCCGCAATCGGCAGCGCCCGACCGAGGGCGTCGCCACCTTCGATCTCACCCGCAAATAGGAGACCTCCCATGGACCTGAAGAACAAGATCGCCATCGTGACCGGCGCCGCCAGCGGCATCGGCGAGGCCATCGCCAAGCGCTACGTCGCCGCCGGCGCCAAGGTCGCCATCGCCGACCTCAAGCTGGAATCGGCCGAGCAGACCGCCAAGGCCCTGACCGCGCAAGGCCCGGGAAGCGCCATGGCGGTGGCGATGGACGTCACCAGTGAAAGCCAGGTCAACGACGGCGTGGCCGCTGTGATCAAGGCCTGGGGCGGCGTCGACATCCTGGTGTCCAACGCCGGCATCCAGATCGTCGCGCCGATCAAGGACTACGCCTTCGGTGACTGGAAGAAGCTGCTGGCCATCCACCTGGACGGCGCCTTCCTCACCACCAAAGCCTGCTGGGCCTCCATGGAGGCGCGTGGCGGCGGCAGCATGATCTACATGGGCTCGGTGCACTCCAAGGAGGCCTCGCCGCTGAAGTCGGCCTACGTCACCGCCAAGCACGGCCTGCTGGGCTTGGCCCGCGTGGTCGCCAAGGAAGGCGGCCCCAAGGGCATCCGCTCCAACGTCATCTGCCCCGGCTTCGTGAAGACCCCGCTGGTCGAGAAGCAGATCCCCGAGCAGGCCAAGGAGCTCGGCATCTCCGAGGAGCAAGTGGTCAAGCAGATGATGCTGAGCGGCACGGTGGACCAGGAGTTCACCACCGTCGAGGACATCGCCGAGCTGGCCTTCCTCTTCGCCGCCTTCCCCACCAACGCGCTGACCGGCCAGTCCCTGGTCGCAAGCCATGGCTGGTACATGAACTGAGGAACGCGCCCCTCCTCACCCTCGCTTTCTTCCCCCTCCCCCTTGAGGGGGGAGGGTCGGGGTGGGGGTGAGGTTTCTTATGCGACCCCAGCAGCCTTCACCGAATCCCAAGACCTGTAACGATCACCCCTCCCAACCCTCCCTGACGAGGGAAAGGGCTAGAAAACAGCCGAAGCGCGCCCCCTCTACCAACTCGAATCTGGCCACTTGGTCCACGGTCGGCGGGATCGCCTTGAGCAGCGCCAAGCTGTTGGCGCGAAGCTGTAAGGCCATCAGCGTCTTCTTCGACAAACAGCGAGTCCTCAACTATGCATTGCCTGAAAACACTGACCGTGGAATACTTATGATAATAAAGATTCCTTGGAGCATCCTGTGGGTCGTCGCGCAAAAACCCTGAGAATTTTCTCTGCAATAACCGCTATTTTAACTTCCCATTCAGTGTTTGGATTTGAATCATTCAAAAAACAATCAGGCTCTTATCTATTATCATGCGACAACAGAGAGGAAGGGGCCTATTATTCATGTACAGTTAGTGTTGGATTATTGGGCTCTAATGGAAAAATAGCGATCTTTCTGATTTGGGTATTGAACGATCAAGACAATATCAGTTTTCAAATATGCAACGCGTTTGCGAAAATAACCTGGTTCATTCTCCCTGTGATAAGCACGAACGATAAAGCCATTCTGGTAAAACCTCTAGACAAAACTGAGGATTGCACTGTTACAGAAGCGAATCTTTATTTGACCATACTTAGCGCTTTCTGGAACAACGAATTTCTGAATATGAGCTATCAAACATCTGATTTGGGTCCACAAATCGCGCACGGCATTCGCACCGCAGGGTTTCGCGAGATGTTAGAGGAGTCATTTGCACGCACCGGTAACGCTAACGATCTCCAGAATTTCCTGCAAATCATGCCCCGATGATTCGCCAGGCACTTGCGCGGTTAGCCATCTATTGGCGCGTCGTTCAGCGCGTAAATTGACGTCCATCTAGCTACCGACGGCCCCCTCCACCAGCTCGAACTTCGCCACCTGGTCCAGGGTCGCTTGGATCGACTTAAGCAACGCCAGCCGGTTGGCGCGGAGCTGCGCTTCCGGCGCGTTCACCATGACCGCGTCGAAGAAGGCGTCGACCGGTGCGCGCAGTGCCGCCAGCGCGCCCATGGCGCCGGCGAAGTCCTCGCGCCCCAGCGCCAGCTTGGCGACTGACGAGGCACCCTGCAGCGCCTGCCACAGCGCCTGCTCCTCGTGCTGCTGGAACAGATGCTGGTCGGGCTGCGCCGCCGCCGCCTTGCCGTCCTTCTTCTCCTCGATGCGCAGGATGTTGTTGGCCCGCTTGTAGGCCGCCAGCAGGTTGGCGCCATCGGCGCTGCCAACGAAACTCTGCAGCGCCGCGACCCGCGCCAACAGCCGCACCAGGTCGTCCTCGCCGCCTAACGCAAAGACAGCCGAGACCAGGTCATGCCGCACGCCCTGGTCTTTCAGTGCCACCTTCAAGCGGTCGGCGAAGAAGGCGAGCAGCGAACCCGCCAGCGAGTCGAAGCCGGCGCGCTTCTCCGGGATCACGCCAAGACCGCTGGCCCGGTTGTCCCACTCGAAGATGAAGGCACGCTGGTTCTGCTCTGCCCGTGCCGAGGCCGCGGCCGCGGCCAGCAGATCGGCCGGGATCAGCGACCGCAATTCCTCCACCTCGTCAGCGACACCGGCGCGCTCCTCGTAGTAGCGTTCGGTCGCCAGCGCGTTGGCGGCCTGTGCCAGCAGCGGCAGCAGCGGCAGGCGCAAGCGGTTCTCCAGGATCAGGCGGATCACGCCCAGCGCGGCGCGGCGCAGCGCGAAGGGGTCCTTGCTGCCGGTCGGCTTCTCGTCGATCGACCAGAAGCCCACCAGGGTGTCGAGTTTCTCGGCCAGCGCCACGGCGACCGAGACCGGCGCCGTCGGGCAGCGGTCGTCCGGCCCCTTGGGCGCGTAGTGCTCGGCGATGGCATCGGCCACCACCGCCGGCTCGCCATCGGCAAGCGCGTAGTAGCGCCCCATGATGCCTTGCAGCTCGGGGAACTCACCGACCACGCCGGTCGTCAGGTCGGCCTTGCAGAGGCGCGCCGCCTGGCGCACCTGCGCCGCATCGGCGCCCTCGATGTGCTGCGCCAGTTCCACCGCCAGCGCGGCCACCCGGTCGACCCGCTGGTCCAGCGTACCCAGCTTGGCGTGGAATACGATGTCGACCAGCGCCGGCACGCGGTCGGCCAGCTTGGTCTTGCGGTCCTGGTCCCAGAAGAACTTGGCGTCCGACAGGCGGGCGCGCAGCACGCGCTCGTTGCCGGCGATGATGTTGGCCCGGCGCGGGCTGGCGGCCGGCGCCTCGACGTTGGCCACCACCAGGAAATTGTTCGCCAGGCTGCCGTCGGCCTTCTCCAGCGCGAAATACTTCTGATGGCTGCGCATGGAGGTCACCAGGATCTCCGGCGGCACCGACAGGAACTCCGCCTCGAAGCCGCCGGTTAGCACCACCGGCCACTCCACCAGTCCACTCACCTCGTCTAGCAGCCCGGCATCCTGGCGCAGCACCAGCCCTGCCTGTTCGGCCGCGGCCTGGGCCTGCTCCTCGATGCGGGCGCGACGCTTGCCGGACTCAAGGATGACCTTGGCCCGCTCCAGTTCGACGCGATAGTCGCTGAAGCAGACTGGCACGATGCTGCGCGGGTCGAGGCGCGCATGCCCCACCGCGCTGTCGCCGAAGGGCAGGCGCCCGCCGTTGCCCAGGTCCAGCACGCCCAGAACGCGCTTGCCGTCGAAGCGCGCCAGGATCGAGGTCAAGGGCCGCACCCAGCGGAAACTGCCAGTGCCCCAACGCATCGATTTCGGCCAGGGCAGCGCCTGGATCGCCTGCACCAGCAGGTCGCTCAGCACCTCGGCGGTCGGCCGCCCGGCTTGTTTCTTGACCGCGAACCAGACCTTGCCCTTGTCGGTGTCGCGCAGCTCGGCCTGCTCCAGGCTGGTCAGGCCGGCGGATTTCAGGAAGCCCTGGATGGCCTGCTCCGGCGCACCTTCCTTCGGGCCCTTGCGCTCCTCCGCCGTGTCCGGCTGCTGCTTCGGCAGCCCCTTCACTACCAACGCCAGGCGGCGCGGCGTGGCAAAGGCGGCGGCATGGGCGAAGTCCAGCTTCGCCGCCGTCAGGCGTTCCGTCACCAGGCGCTTCAGGTCCTCGGCCGCCCGCGCCTGCATGCGCGCGGGGATCTCCTCCGAGGCCAGTTCCAGCAGCAGCTCCGCCATCAGGCCGTCTCCATCCAGGCCTCGCAGCAGGCCTTGGCCAGCTGCCGCACCCGGCCGATGTAGGCCTGGCGCTCGGTCACCGAGATCACGCCGCGCGCGTCCAGCAGGTTGAAGGCGTGGCTCGCCTTCATGCACTGGTCATAGGCCGGCAACGCCAGCGGCCGTCCCTTGTAGCGGCGGGTCAGCAGCTGCGCGCATTCGGCCTCGGCCTCGGCGAAGTGGCGAAACAGCACCTCGGTGTTGGCGTATTCGAAGTCATAGGCGCTGAACTCCTGCTCGGCGCGCAGGAAGACGTCGCCATAGGTCTTGCCGCCCTTGGCCTTGTCGATGCCGTCCCAGTCCAGGTCATAGACGTTCTCGACGTCCTGCACGTACATCGCCAGGCGCTCCAGGCCATAGGTCAGCTCGACCGGCACCGGGTCACAGTCCAGCCCGCCCACCTGCTGGAAATAGGTGAACTGTGTCACCTCCATGCCGTCGCACCAGACCTCCCACCCCAGGCCCCAGGCGCCCAGGGTCGGGCTCTCCCAGTCGTCCTCGACGAAGCGCACGTCATGCAGGTCGGGGTCCAGCCCGATGGCGCGCAGGCTGCCCAGGTAGAGCTCCTGGATGTTGGCCGGCGAGGGCTTCATCAGCACCTGGTACTGGTAGTAGTGCTGCAGCCGGTTGGGGTTCTCGCCATAGCGCCCGTCCTTCGGCCGCCGCGACGGCTGCACATAGGCGCAGTTCCACACCCGGTCCGGCCCCAGCGAGCGCAGCGTCGTCGCCGGATGGAAGGTACCGGCGCCAACCTCCATGTCGTAGGGCTGCAGGATCACGCAGCCCTGCTTCGCCCAGTGGTCCTGCAGGTTCAGGATAATCCGCTGGAAACAGGTGGCGGGATCGTGCCGTGACGTCGTGGCCATGCCGGGGAAACCTTGCTGGAAACCGGCCCAGGGGCCGCGAAAGAGGCCGGGACCTTACGGCCCGGGTAGGGTCGAATCAAGCGAGGGGGACAAAGTACAGCGCCCCTCGACTCCCTTGTCCCTCACCCAGTCCATCGGACTGCCATCCCGGCCAAGGCGCGTAGCAACGCAGAGCCGGGACCCAGGGGACCGGGCACGCTGTATCGAGGCCAGTCCCCTGGGTCCCGGCTCTACGCTACGCTGCGGCCGGGATGACAACGAGAAATGCGCAAGGGTCGCGCTACCGCCCGCAGCGGTGCGACGCCAGATCGGCGTAGGCGCCGCACTTCGGGCAGGGCTGCAGCTCGGCCGCGGTGGCGCGCGTGGTGGTGCGGCCGGCGGCCATGCTGGCCTGCTCCTGCTTCGACAGCCGCGCCTTGATCTTCTCCATCTCGTCGCGGTTCTTCTTCAGTCGTCCGGCATAGGCGAAGCCATAGAGCACGGCGACGATCACCGCGATCAACACCACTAGCTTGCCGAGGGACAATCCAAACAAGGCTGTTGCTCCTAGAGTCCGAACCGCGACCAGAGGAACCGTTCCTCGATCGCCGCCAGCAGCCCGCCGCCGAGCAGCGCCAGGCGCTCCTCACCCTCTTCTGCCCGGCTGCCGCCACCCAGCAGGCCGCGCAGGAAGGACTTCTTGCGCTCCAGCGGCATGGGGCGGACCTTGGCGCCGAAGCGCTCCTTCAGGACCGTGCGCAGGTCGCCGACGCTGTCGGCCAGGCCCAGCGCCACCGCCTGCTCGCCGGTCCAGAAGGCGCCGCTGAACAGCTCGGCCTCCGGCGCGCGCAGCCGCAGGCCGCGGCGCTCCTTCACCCAGGCGATGAAGCGCTGGTGAATCTGCCCCTGCAGCGCCTTCAGGTGCTCGACATCGCCCGGCCGCTCCGGCTGGAAGGCGTCCAGCATGCCCTTCTTGGTGCCGGCGGTGTGCACGCGGCGCTCGACGCCGATCTTCTTCAACAGCTCGGGAAAACCGAAACTCGAGGAGATCACGCCGATCGAGCCGACGATGGAGCTGCCGTCGACCACGATCTCGTCCGCCGCGCAGGCCAGCCAATAGCCGCCTGACGCCGCGACGTCCTCGACGAAGGCGATGACCGGAATGTTTTTCTCGCGCGACAGCTGGCGGATGCGCTTGGCGATCAGCGAGGACTGCACCGCCGAGCCACCGGGCGAGTTGATGACCAGCGCCACCGCCTTGGCGCCCGGCCAGGCGAAGGCCCGCTTCAGGGTCGGCGCCAGGCGCTGCAGCGCCAAGCCACTGCGGAAGGGGCTGGACCCCGCCGACAGAATGCCGGACAGCCGCACCACCGGGACCACCGGCGGCGCGGGCAGGATCTTCAGACGTTGGAGCAGGCGACTCAGGCCCATGCCTCTTGCTTGCCACGCTTCAGGGGGCAAGGTCCAGGGCCGCGGCGTCGCGCAGGATGGCCTCGGCCGCCGCCGTGTAGGCCTGCCCCGGGCCGTGCAGCGCCAGGCCCGGCAGCAGCCGCAGCGGCCCCCGGCTGCCCTTGACCGCGGTAACGATCACCCGCTTCGCCACCTGCCCCTGGCGCGGCCACAGCGGCAGCACCGCGATGCTTCCCGCCCGCCCGGCCAGCGTCGCCAGGATATCGTCCAGCCGGTCGGCGCGCTGGATCAGCGTCAGGCGGCCGCGCGGCCGCAGGTGGCCCAGCGCCACCCCGACCCAGCCCGCCAGGTCCAGGCTGCTCTCCTGGTGCGCCAGACCGCGACTGGCATCGGCCGACGACGTCCCGTGCCGCGCCGCCAGGAAGGGCGGATTGGTCATCACGGCGTCGAACCTGGTGCCGGCCAGCACTGCGGGATCGGCGGCATCGCCCTCGATAACGTGAAGGCGCTCGTCCAGGCCGTTCTCCGTCGCATTCTGCCGCGCCAGCGCGGCCAGCGCCGGCTGCAGCTCCAGGCCGGTCACCGCCAGGTCGGGCCGTCGTGCCAGCAGGCAGAGCGCCGCGCCACCGACGCCACAGCCCAGGTCCAGCACCGTCGCGCCCTGCGGCGGCGCCAGCGCGGCGGCCAGCAGCACCGGGTCGACCGCCACGCGATAGCCCGCGGCCGGCTGCCGCAGACTCAGGCGCCCGCCCAGCAACAGGTCCGCGCTGGTTGCCTCGGCCGTCATACCCCTGGCGTCGCAGCAGCTTGACCGGCCATCTTTGCCCCCTATGCTCAAGTCTGAGCGGTATCCGACCGTGAAGGGACAGCATCTTGGTTCTGGCCGCCGGCCTCAAGCCCGTCGAGACGACACCAGCCGAACCCAACGGGCTCGACCGCCTGCTGGTGCTGCTGGGCGACGACCTGAAGCAGGTGAACCGCCTGATCGTCGAGAAGATGCACTCCGAGGTGGCGCTGATCCCGCAGCTCGCCGGCCACATCGTCGCCGCCGGCGGCAAGCGGCTGCGCCCGCTGCTCACCCTGGCCGCCGCCCGCCTGTGTGACTACCGCGGCAACCGCCACCACGCGCTGGCCGCCTGCGTCGAGTTCATCCACACCGCCACGCTGCTGCACGACGACGTGGTGGACGAAAGCGCGCTGCGCCGCGGCCGCGCCACCGCCAACGCGGTCTGGGGCAACAAGGCCAGCGTGCTGGTCGGCGACTTCCTGTTCAGCCGCGCCTTCCAGTTGATGACCGCCGATGGCTCGCTGGCGGTGCTGAAGATCCTGTCCGACGCCTCGGCCATCATCGCCGAGGGCGAGGTGCAGCAGCTGCTCACCGCCAACGACATCGAGACCACGGTCGAGGCCTACCTGTCGGTGATCGGCGCCAAGACCGCCGTGCTCTTCGCCGCCGCCTGCCGCATCGGCGCCGTGGTGGGCGACCGCCCGGCGGCCGACGAGGAGGCGCTGCGCATCTATGGCCAGGCGCTCGGCATGGCCTTCCAGCTGATCGACGACCTGCTGGACTACACCGCGCGCGAGGCCGATCTGGGAAAGTCCATCGGCGACGATTTCCGCGACGGCAAGCTGACCCTGCCGGTGGTACTGGCCATCGCCCGCGCCACGCCCGAGGAGCGCACCTTCTGGCGCCGCTGCCTGGAGGAACAGGACCAGCAGGACGGCGACCTGCAGCGCGCCATCCAGCTCTGCCAACGCCACGATACCTTGGCCGAGACCTTGGCCGTCGCCCGGCGCTACCGCGACGAGGCCCTGGCCGCCCTGCAGCGCTTCCCCATGAGCCCGGTCCGCCAGGCGCTAGAGGAAGTCGCCCGCTTCACGGTCGATCGCGGCTACTAAGGGGACGCCAAAGCAAAAGCGCCGGCGGCCTTGTCAGGCGCCGGCGCTTCCCTGCTGGTCCGCAGTGTTGGTCGGGGAAAGAGGATTTGAACCTCCGGCCCCTACGTCCCGAACGTAGTGCTCTACCAGGCTGAGCTATTCCCCGTCAGACGGGCCAGCAGTTCGGGCGGGGGTGTATAGCCGCTCCACCGCGGCTTGGCAACTGGTCGGGGGCCCCTGACGGCGCCTAGCGTTTCGGCCGCGGCTTGGTCTTGCCGAGCGCCGCCGCGACGGCCCGCAACTGCCCCTCGACCGAGACCTCCAGGGTCGAGGTGACCTCGAGCTGCCGGTCCTCCAGCACATCGCGGCCGGGATAGCGCCGGCGCCAATCGGCGACCACGCGGTCGCGCGCCTGCACCAGCGCCACCACCTGCGGCCGGAACAGCCGCACGCAGGCGCCGATCCAGCGGTTGGTGGCAAAGGACGGTCGCCCCAGTCGCACTTCGAAGGCATCCAGCAGCGCCAGCGCCTCGGCCGCCGGGTACCAGGTCTCGCCGGTGACCCAGCGGTTGACGGTGAAAAGGCGAAAGGGCTCACCCTCGGCATTCATGGCGATGGCCACCAGGTGGCACAGCAGGTCCTGCCCATGGCCGGCCGGCTGGCCCTGCGGTCGCCGCGCGGGCCGCACGAAGGCGTGGAAATGCCCGTGCTCGTCGGCGAAGCGCTCCTCCGCCGCATGGGCGTGGTAGTAGAACTGCGCCCCGGTCTCGCTGTCGTGCACGTCGCCCGAGGGATAGTGGTCCCACTCGTAGAAGCTGGTTTCCTCGCGCAGCAGCTCACCGACCACGTTGTCGCCGGTCTTGCCCAGCACGCGCTGGATCTCCGCCACCTCCTGGCCGGCCTCGGCCAGACGCAGCAGTTCGGTCCGCGGCAGGCGCGCCAGCTCGACCGGCTCCACCACCTGTGCGAAGCGGACGAGCTTGCGCGGCATCAGCCGGCGCCTTGCAACATCAGGCGGTCATCTCCAGCCGCGCTCCTGGTAGTAGCGCAGCGCGCCTGGATGCAGCGGCAGGGTCGCCAGTCCCGGCCCGCTCATCGCCTGCGCCGACAGCAGCGCCAGGGTCGGGTGCTGCGCCCGCAGATCGTCCAACCCTTCGTAGACCGCCTTGACGATCTGATAGGCCATCTCGTCTGACAGTGCCGTGGTGGTCACCAGCGTCGCCACCAGGCCATAGCCGGCGACATCGTTGCCTGCCGAGCTATAGGCGCCGGCGGGGATCATCGCCTTCACCAGGTAGGGCCAGGTGGTGACCATGCGATCGATCGCCTCGTCCTGCAACTCGACCAGGATGGCGCCGCAGAGGTCCACCGCCTCGGCGATGGCGCCGTTGGGGTGTGCCACCGGCAGCAGGAAGGCGTCGATCTGGCCGCTGCAGATGGCCTGCGCCTGCTGCTCGATCGGCAGCTCCATCAAGGTCACGCTGCTTTCCAGCCCCAGGGCCTGCAGCAGGTTGCGCCCGGCATCGTTGATACCGCTGCCGGCCGGACCGATGGAAACGCGCTTGCCGGTCAGGTCGGAAATCTGCAGCACGCCGCTCTTCGCCCCGGCGACCAGCGTCATCACCTGCGGCTGCAGCAGCAGCAGGCTGCGCAGCTCGGTGAAGGGCGGCTGGCGCTCGATGGTCGAGCCGGCGGCGGCGTGAAAGGCCCAGTCGGACTGCACCACCGCCAGCTCAAGCCTGCCGTCGCGCAGACGCTGCAGGTTGTCGGCCGACCCTTCGGTCTCCTCCACCAGGCAGCGCAGGCTGTTCAGGGACTGGCGATGGTTGATCTCGCGACACAGTGCGCCGGCCGCCGGATAGAAGGTGCCGGCCACCGGCGCCGCGCCGATGACGATGTCCTGCGGCGCCACCGGTTCCGCCGGCGCGGCGGGCGCCTCAGGCGCCGCCGCGCTGGCCGGCTGCGTCAAGACGGTCGGTGCCGTCGGCTTCTCCGGTGGCGGCACCACCTGGTTGGCCAGCACCGCTGTGCTGCCGCAGATCAGCACCGCCGTCACCAGGCCGCGCCGCACCATCCCCACCAGATCCATCATGCGCTGTCCGCCAAGTCCTCGCCGTTGAACAGTCGTCGCGCCTCAGTCGCGGTCGCCGGCCGGCGCCCTTGCAGGGCAAGTCCGGCGGCCAGCCGGGCGATCAGCGCGGCGTTGTCCGGCGCCGCGCTGCCGTCCGGCAGCAGCATATTGTTCTCGAAGCCCAGCCGCACCTGGCCGCCGAGCAGCGCCGCCGCCAGGCCGGCCGCGCCTTCCTGCGCGCCGAAGGCACAGACCATCCAGGGAAACTGTGGCTGGTTCGCGGCCAGGAAGGGCAGCAGGTCGGCCGGTTGCGACTTCTGCCCCGGCGTGTAGCGCCCCAGCACGAAGAGCACCGGCGGATTCCGCCAAGGCACCACGCCGGCCTCGATCAGCTCCGCCAGCCGCGTCACCTCGGCCGGCTCGTACAGGATGATTTGCGGCAGGATGTCGCTGCCCGCCGCCCACTCCAGGAAGCGCGCGCCCTCGGCCTCGTCGCCCGGCGGCACGATCTCGCGCAGCGCCAGGCTCATGGCCGCCGGCTTCAGTGCCCGCATATGGGCGCGCTGCTCGGCCGGCTGGTAGACCCCAGCGGCCTCGCTAGTGGCCTGCACGATCAGCCGCTCGCCCACCGCTTCGGCCACGGCCTCCAACGCGGGGCGATAGTGCGCCGCGGCCAGGCTGTGGCGGCCCTGCTCGTCGCGCACATGCAAATGAATCATCGCCGCGCCGGCGTCGGCCGCCGCCTTGGCCGTGGCCGCCAGTTCCGCCGGCGTGATCGGCAGCGCCGCGTGATCCGCCTTGCCGCGCCGCGCACCGTTGGGTGCCACCGCGATCAGCACCGGCGCCGTCATGCCAGCACCCGGTCGAGCGCCCTGCCCAGCCGCTCGACAATCTGGTCGATCTCGACCTCGCTGCTGTTGTAGGGCGGCGCCAGCAGCAGGTGGTCGCCCTTGACGCCATCGACGGTGCCGCCTGAGGGATAGCAGAGCAGGCCCTCTTCCAGCGCCAGTGCCTTCAGCCGCCCGTTGATCCGTCGCGCCGGATCGAAGGGCCGCTTGCTGGCGCGGTCCTCCACCAGCTCCAGGCCGATGAACAGCCCGCGCCCGCGGATGTCGCCGACATGGTGATGGTTGCCGAAGCGCTCCTGCAGTCCGTCGCGCAGCCGCTGTCCCAGAACGCGCACGCGCTCGACCAGGCCCTCGCGCTCGATCACTTCCTGCACTGCCAGCGCGCCGGCGCAGGCCGCCGCGTGACCGATGTAGGTGAAGCCGTGCTGGAAGGCGCCGCTGCCCTCCAGCAGGGTCTGGCGGATGCGCTCGTGGATCAGCACCGCGCCGATCGGCTGGTAGCCGGCACCCAGGCCCTTGGCCGTGGTCAGCAGGTCCGGCACCACGCCGTCCTCGTCGCAGGCATAGAGGCGCCCGGTGCGCCCCATGCCGCACATCACCTCGTCCAGGATCAGCAGCACGCCATGGCGGTCGCAGATCTGCCGGATGCGCTTCAGATAGCCCGCCACCGCCGGCGCCGCGCCCAGCGAGGCACCGACCACCGGCTCCATGATGAAGGCCGCGACGCTCTCCGGGCCCAGGCGCTGCAGCTCGGTCTCCAGCGCGTCAGCGGCGCGCAGGCCATAGGCCTCCTCGGTCTCGTCCGACCGCTGGTGGCGATAGGCGTAGCAGGGTTCGATATGGCTGACACCCGGCAGCAGGATCGGCTCGTAGAGTGCGCGCCGCGCCATGTTGCCGCCGACCGACAGCGCGCCCAGCGTGTTGCCGTGATAGCTCTGGCGCCGGGCGACGAAGCGGAAGCGCTCTGGCTGGCCGCGTTCGACGAAGTACTGCCGCGCCAGCTTCAGCGCCGTCTCCGTCGCCTCCGAGCCGCCGCTGGTGAAGTAGACAGAGGTCAGGCCCGCCGGCGCCGTCTTGACCAGGCAGTCGGCCAGCGCCTCGGCCGGCTCGCTGGTGAAGAAGGAATTGTGGGTATAGGGCACCCGCCGCAGCTGCGCCTCAATGGCGGCGATGACCGCCGGATGGCTGTGGCCAAGACAGGAGACCCCGGCGCCCCCCGAGGCGTCGAGGTAGCGCTTGCCGGCCTGGTCGATCAGCCAGGAGCCCTCGCCCTTGACCACCGTCGGCGGCACCTGGGCAAGGGTGCGATGGAAAACGTGACTCATGCGGCTTCCCCTTTACACCGGCCGGCCGGCCGGCGCCAACCCGAAGGCAACACACTGCCTGCGGCCCGCCGCCGCTTCCCCTGGCGAGACTTCGGCACTAGTGTCCGGCCGGGCAGACATTGGGGATTTCATGGACCTGAAACAGCACATCCGCGGCGTGCCAGACTTTCCCAAGCCAGGCATCCTGTTCTACGACATCTCGACCCTGATCGCCCATGCCGGGGCCTGGGAGGCGGCGGTCGACCGCTTGGCCGCGGTGGTCGCGCCGCATAAGCCCGACCTGCTCGCCGGCATCGAGTCGCGCGGCTTCCTGGTGACCGCGCCGCTGGCCTATCGCCTGGGCCTCGGCTTCATCATGCTGCGCAAGAAGGGCAAGCTGCCGGGCGCCACCATCCCGCTGACCTATGACCTGGAATACGGCCAGGACACGCTGGAGGTGCAGGCCGACGCGATTCAGCCGGGCCAGCGCGTCGTGCTGCTCGACGACCTGCTGGCCACCGGCGGCACAATGCAGGCGGGCATCGCCCTGATCCGCAAGGTCGGCGGCGTGGTCCCCGCCTGCGCCTGCCTTATCGAGCTTGCCTTCCTCGGCGGCCGCGACCGGCTGGACGTGCCCTGCACCAGCCTGCTGTCCTACGACTCCTGAGCTGCCCCGAATCGCTGCGCGAAGGCCAGCAGCGCGCGGTCACGCCCGCGTGGCGCGATCAGCGACAGCCCGACCGGCGCGCCCTCGACGCGGCCCAGCGGCATGGAGACCTGCGGCAGGCCGCTGAGGCCGGCGATGCAGGTCAGGCTCAGCACCTGCAGGCGCCAGTCGCGCAGCTCCTCGGCCGGGGTGTTGGCGAAAGGCGCCGCGCCCGGCGCGCTCGGCAATACCAGTAGCCCGTCCTCGCCCAGCAGGGTCTCCAGCCGCTTGGTAAAGGCGATACGCGGTTCCTGCGCCGCGGCGGCTTCCGTCGGCGGCTGACTCTCCACCCAGTCGAAGCGCTCCTGGATCTCCGGCCCCAGGCGCGGCTTGTTGGCCTGCACCCAGACGCCGGCGCTCTGCTTGATCTCGCTCGCCTGGATGGCGCGGAAGCGCAACATCCAGGTTTCCATTCCGCCGCCCGGCTCGCCCAGCGTCACGCGGACCGCCGGCGCCAGGCGCTGCTCCAGGCGGGTGATCTCCGGCGCCATGATCTCGCGCGTGTCGGGCCAGGCCAGGGCCCAGGCGTCCTCTGGCAGCAGCAGCCGCGCGAAGCCCGGCCCCGGCTTGTCGGGCGGCAGCAGCGCCGCGCCGGCGCGGCCCAGCAGGGCGCCATCGCGGGCGAACCAGCCGACAGTGTCGTAGCTCGGCGCCAGGCTCATCACGCCATCCAGCGGGATAGCGCCATGCGTCGGCCGCAGGCCCCAGAGTCCGCAGAACGAGGCCGGCACCCGCACCGAGCCGCCGGTGTCGCTGCCCAGCGCGATGTCGACCAGCCCGCCGGCCACGGCCGCGGCCGAGCCGCAGGAGGAGCCACCGCAGACCCGTCCCGGCGCGTTGCTGTTGGTCGGCGTGCCGTAGTGGAAGTTCTGCCCGTTCAGGCTGAAGGCGAACTCGTCGGTGATCACCTTGGCGGTCAGGCTGGCGCCGGCGGCCAGCAGCTTCGCCACCGCCCAGGCATGCGCCTTGGCCGGCCCGTGCGCCTTGCCATAGTCCGGATTGCCGCAGCCGGTGACGAAGCCGGCGACATCGAAAATGTCCTTGGCGGCGAAGCTCACGCCGGCCAGCGGCCCGACGGCGCTACCGGCGATATCGGGCTGCGGCCCCGGCACCAGCGCGCCGAGGGGGTCGGTCGAAGGCTGCATGACATCTCCTGAGTTCGCCGCAGCCTAGCGCTACCCTCGACAGCGGCCAAGCCCGCGTGCCTCAATGCCCCGCGTCTGCGAAGGGGGTCCCATGTCCGACGAACTCTGCCTGCTCTCCGCCACCCAGCTGCTGCATGGCTATCGCACCAAGGCCTTCTCACCGCTGGAGGTGGCCCAGGCCGTGTTGGCCCGTATCGACCGCCTGGATCCCAAACTGAACGCCTTCTGCCTGCGCGACGACGAGAGCGTGCTGACGGCCGCCCGCGCCTCCAGCGACCGCTGGGCCAAGGGCCAGCCGGAAGGCCGCGTCGACGGCGTGCCCACCACCATCAAGGACCTGCTGCTGACCAAGGGCTGGCCGACCCTGCGCGGCTCTACCTTGGTGGATCGCGACCAGCCCTGGACCGAGGACGCGCCCTCGGTCGCCGCGCTGCGGGCGGAGAACGCCATCTTCCTAGGCAAGACCACGACGCCGGAGTTCGGCTGGAAGGGCGTCACCGATTCGATCCTCACCGGCATCACCCGCAATCCCTGGAACCTGGAGCGCACGCCCGGCGGCTCGTCAGGCGGCGCCGCGGCGGCCTGCGCCGCCGGCCTCGGCGCGCTGCACTACGGCACCGATGGCGGCGGCTCGATCCGCATCCCGGCTGGCTTCAGCGGTATCTTCGGCATCAAGCCCTCCTTCGGCCGCGTGCCGGCCTTTCCGGCCAGCCCCTTCGGCACCGTGGCGCATATTGGCCCCATGACCCGCAGTGTCGCCGACGCAGCGCTGATGCTGACGGTGATGAGCCGGCAGGACGCGCACGACTGGTATCAGTTGCCGCATCCCTGCCACGACTTCCGCCAGGACCTGGAACCGCGTTTGGCCGGCCTGCGCGTCGCCTTCACGCCGACCCTGGGCGGCCATGCCGTGGACCCCGAGATCGCGCGCCTGGTAGAAACCGCGGCCCTGCGTTTCCGCGAACTGGGCGCCACGGTGGAGCAGGCGGGGCCGGAAATCCCCGACTGCGGACCGATCTTCCGCATCCTATGGTTCGTCGGCGCGGCGCACTTCCTCTCCGCTTTCACGGCGGAGCAGCGCCAGCGGATCGATCCCGGCCTGCAGCGCGCCGCCGAGGAGGGCGCACGCATCCAGCTGTTCGACTACATGGCGACGATCAAGGCGCGCGAGACGCTTGGCAGCCTGCTGAAGCGCTTCCACCAGCGCTACGACCTGCTGCTGCTGCCGACCCTGCCGCTGGTCGCCTTCGAGGCCGGGCAGGAGCGTCCACCCGGCCAGAACGGCTGGACCGACTGGACCCCCTTCTCCTATCCCTTCAACCTGTCGCAACAGCCGGCGGCGACAGTGCCCTGCGGCCTCACGCGCGAGGGACTGCCGGCCGGCCTGCAAATCGTCGGCCCGCCGCACCGCGACGACCTGGTGCTGAAGGCGGCCCATGCCTACGAGACGCTGGTAGGTGGCTTTCCGGTCCCGCCGATGGCGCGGGCGCTGTAGCCAGGTCCTCCAGGATCGGACAGTCCGGCCGCCCATCGCCATGGCAGGCATGGACAAGGTGCAGCAGCGCCTTGCGCATGGCCTCCAGCTCGGCGATCCGCGTCGCCAGCGTCGCCACCTGCTGTTCGGCCAGCGAGCGCACCTCGGCGCTGCTGCGCGCGCGGTCGCGCCAGAGATCGAGAAGCAAGCGGATGCGCTCCACCGGGAAGCCCAGGTCGCGCGCGCGACGGATAAACCGCAGGGTGTTGACCTCGGTATCGCCATAGGTGCGGTAGCCGCTGGCGGTGCGCTCCGCCGCCGGCATCAGGCCGATGGATTCGTAATAGCGGATCATCTTCGCCGACACGCCCGAAGCCTCAGCCGCGTCGCCGATGGTCATCGCCTCGATCATGGCCTGCCTCCCTTCCAGCGCCGCAGCAGCAGCGCATTGCCGACGACACTGACGCTGGACAGCGCCATGGCGGCGCCCGCCAGCACCGGGGTCAGGAAGCCCAGCGCTGCCAGCGGAATGCCGATGACGTTGTAGAGAAAGGCCCAGGCCAGGTTCTGCCGGATCTTGTCATAGGTGGCGCGCGACAGCCGGATGGCGTCCAGCACCCGGCGCGGATCGCCGTTCATCAAGGTGATGCCAGCCGTTTCCATCGCCACCGCGCTGCCACCGCCCATGGCAATGCCGATATCGGCCGCGGCCAGCGCCGGCGCGTCGTTGACGCCGTCGCCCACCATGGCGACGACCCGCCCCTCGCCCTTCAGCCGCGCCACCGTTGCCACCTTGTCGGCGGGCAGCACCTCGGCCTCGACCTGGGCGATACCCAGCGTGCTGGCCAGCGCTTCGGCCGCGCCGCGGCTGTCGCCGCTGATCAGCACCGTGGCGATGCCGGCGGCCTTCAGCCGGGCAACGGCTTCGGCCGCACCCGCCTTGGCCTTGTCGCCGAAGGCCACGAGGCCCAGCGCCCGTGCCGGTTCCGCCAGCTCGATCAGCAGCGAGACCGACTTGCCGTCCGCCGCCAACCGCCCTGCCTCCACCGGCCAGGCGAGCCCCGCTTCCTCCGCCAGGCGCGCGTTGCCCAGGCGCAGGCGCCGTCCGTCCAGTAGCGCCTCGACACCGCGGCCCGGCAGATCGCGGAACGCCGTCACCGTCGGCAACGCCAAGCCCTCTGCCCGGCGTCGCAGGGCCTCGGCCAGCGGATGCGCGCTGCCGGCCTGCAACGCCGCGGCGTCCCGCAGCAGCAGGTTCATGTCCTGGCCGGCCAGCGGCAGCAGATCGCTCACCGCCGGCCGGCCCTCGGTCAGGGTGCCGGTCTTGTCGAAGGCCACCAGGATGACGCGGCGCGCTTCTTCCAATGCCACCGCGTCCTTGAACAGGATGCCGTTGCGCGCGCCGACACCGGTGCCGACCATCAAGGCTGTCGGCGTCGCCAACCCCAGGGCACAGGGACAGGCGATCACCAGCACGGCCACCGCATGCAGCAAAGCCATCTCGAAGGCCGCGCCGGCCAGCAGCCAGGCCCCCAGCGTGACGACGGCGAGGACCAGCACCACCGGCACGAAGACCGCGGCCACGCGGTCCACCAGGGCCTGCACCGGCGGCTTGCTGGCCTGGGCGCTTTCAATCAGGCGCAGGATGCGCTGCAGCAGCGTCTCGGCGCCGATCGCCGTAACCTCGACCACGATCAAGCCGTCGCGATTGATCGCCCCGCCCGGCAGGCTGTCGCCCACCGTCATCTCCACCGGCAGGCTCTCGCCGGTCAGCAGCGACTGGTCGATGGCCGCGCGACCCTCGACCACGCGGCCGTCGAGCGGCACGCGCTCGCCGGCGCGCACCACAGTCAGCGCACCGACCGCGACGCTCTCGACCGGCACCTCGCTCTCCGCGCCGTCGCGGCGTACCCGCGCGGTCGCCGGCTGCAGGGCCGCCAGCGCGGCGATGGCCGCCGTGGTCTGTCGCTTGGCGCGACCTTCCAGCCACTTGCCGAGCAGCACGAAGGCGACGATGACGGCCGAGGCCTCGTAGTAGAGGTGCGGCGTCACCCCGGCCGGCGCGCTGAGCAGCAGCCAGGTCGACAGCCCCCAGCCGGCGCTGGTGCCCAAGGCCACCAGCAGGTCCATGTTGCCGGTCCCGGCGCGCAAAGCCTTCCAGCCGGCGCGATAGAAGCGCCAGCCCAGGCCGAACTGCACCGGTGTCGCCAGGGCGAACTGCAGCCAGCCCGGCAGCATCAGATGCTGGCCCCAGAGCGCCGGCACCATGGCGACGATCAGCGGCAGCGCCAGCAGGCTGGCGGCCAGCGCCGCCCAGAGGTCGCGCTGCGCCCGCGCTTCGCGGCGCGCCGTCTCGGCCTGTGGCCTGACCGCTGGCTCCAGCGGCCGGGCGCTGTAGCCGGCCGCCGCCACCGCGTCGGCCAGCAGGGCGTCGCCGGCCTGGCCGACAAGGCGCGTCACCTCGGCGCTCTCGCTGGCCAGGTTCACGCTGGCCGCCAGCACGCCCGGCACCGCCTTGAGCGCCTTCTCCACCCGCGCCACGCAGGAGGCGCAGGTCATGCCCTCCACCGCCAGGCGACGGGTTTCCCGCACCACGCCATAGCCCGCGGCTGCGATCGCCGTTTCGACGGCGGCAGCGGTGGCCGGCGCGGCCAGCGTGATCCGCGCCCGCTCGCTCGCCAGGTTGACGCTGGCGTCAGTGACGCCAGCCACCGCCTTGATGGCTTTCTCTACCCGCCCGGCACAGCCGGCGCAGGTCATGCCCTCGATCGCCAGGTCGACGGTCAGGGGTACTGTGTGGCCCATGGCAAACTCTCCAATCTTTGGAAGCTTGCCACCTCATATGAGGCTTCCCATCATGGGAAGGTCAAGGGCGTCGGCAAAGAAAAACGCCGGCCACGGGGGGAAACCGTGCGGCCGGCGTTCTCTCCCCTTGCGGGGCGACTCGGGAGGCGAGGCTAGGCGGCTTGCGAGTCGCTGCGGGACTTGTTGATGTAGGCGCGGGCGCAGTGCTCGGTACAGTAGCTCTTACCCGGCACTACCTCGGCATTGCAGAAGTGGAAGTCGCTGGCGCCGGGGTCGCCGATCGGCCAGAGGCAGGACTTGATGCCCCGGGCCGCGGCTCGCCGGGTCGGTCCGGCAACCGGCACCGCGGCGCGCGATACCGGCAGCGCCGGGCGTTCCTGCGGCGCCCGTTCGACCATGCGCTCCAGGACCGGCGGTGCGACCCGCACGCCAGGCGCCGCCAGCGGCTTTGGCAGCACCGCCATGCGACGGACCGGCGGCCGACTGCCCTTGCGGATTGGCGAGGGCCGGGGCGGCAGCTTCAGGCGATGTGCCTTGCCGACGACAGCGTTCTTCGATACCCCCAGCTGCTTGCCGATGGCCGAGGCCGAGAGGCCCTGGTCCCACAGCTTGCGTAGCTGGTCGATACGCTCATCTGTCCAAGTGACGATCTCGGTGGCTTGCGGTTCCATGGCACGGGCCTCCATACCCCAGGCCGAAAACGAAGACGGGCTCGGAAACGCACCGCTTCCCTCGAAGTCCCCGTCTACCCCTAGCGGGTAGCCCCATATGTTGGGAGGGACTTGACTAGTGACAACAATATAATGGGGGTCGGGCAGAGTCGAGTCTTCCAGTCCACAGGTCTTGTGGATAAGCGCGCGCTGCTCTGCTAAAGACCCGGACCGTCGCGGAGAGTCCCGATATGCCACTCAATCCTGTATCGACCGAAGATCGCTGGCGCCTGCTTGCCGCTGTCGCCGCCATGACTCTGGTGGTGGCGGCTTCGAACTGGCTGGTGCAGTTCGCCATCAATGACTGGCTGACCTGGGGCGCCTTCACTTTTCCTTTTGCCTTCCTGGTGACCGACCTGACTAACCGCGCCTATGGCGCGCGCCGGGCACGCCAGGTCGTGGCCGTAGGCTTCGTCATCGCCGTGGCGCTATCGCTCACCTTGGCACCCTGGCGCATCGCCGCCGCCTCGGGCGGCGCCTTCCTGGTCGGCCAGCTGCTCGACGTCTCGATCTTCAACCGGCTGCGCCGCAGTTCCTGGTGGCTGGCGCCCTTTATCTCCTCGGCCCTGGCCTCGGTGCTGGACACCGCGATCTTCTGGACCGGCGCCTTCGCCGGCGAGGGCCTGCCCTGGATCACCTGGGCGCTGGGCGACTTGGCGGTGAAGCTGGGCATGGCGCTGCTGTTGCTGGCGCCCTTCCGCATGCTGATGGCTGTCTACGCCCCGGCGCCGGCGCGCTGAGGATCTCGTTGGCGGATTCCGGCGCAACCAGACAAGTCGCCGCCGCTCTTGCACCGTCGCCACTCTTGGGTCGAAGCTACAGCAAGGCCGCCGGCCAGAGCGGCCGTGGTCCTTGAGGTGGGAGTGCCGTGATGCAGATCGTCATCGACCGTGCGGATTTCCGTCGCCTGTCGCCGGCCACGCAGCGCGAGCTGCTGGAGCAGCTGGCCGGCAAGGCGCCCGAGGCGGCAGCACCGAAGCGGGCCGAGGCCAAGGGCCTGCGCTGGCGCGTGCCCTATGACATGTCGGCGGAGCTGGCCCAGCGCCTGGTCTCCAAGCTCGAGGAGCGCCACATCGCCCTGCTGCGGCTGTTCGGCCGCCGCGAGGGCCGCGTCGGCATGAAGGAGATCCAGAAGCTCACCGGCTCGTCAGACCTGCGCGAAATGAGCGAGCTGCAGCAGGAGATCACCCGCCGCCTGCGCCACCTGATCGACGATCCGGAGAAGAAGGCGACGCTGATCCACTGGGACTTCGACGCCACCAAGTGGGACAAGAGCCAGACCCAGATCGTCGACGGCGTCTACTTCGTCAGCCTGGCGACCGCCAAGGCGCTGGCCAGCGCGGTCGGCGGCGCGAAGAAGGGCCGCTAGCGGCTAGACCAGCACCTGCCGCACCGTCAGGCCGTCGGCCAGGCGGTCGAAGCCGGCGTTCAAGCCGGCGTGGTCGACGCGCTCCGACAGCAGGCGGTCCACTGGGAGCCGCCCGCCCTTGAACAGCCCGATGTAGCGCGGGATATCCCGTAGCGGCACACAAGAGCCGATGTAGCTGCCCTTCAGGGTGCGCTCCTCGCCGACCAGGCTGACCTGCTGGATGCTCATCGACTTCGAGGGATGCGCCAAGCCGGCGGTCACCGTGGTGCCGCCGCGCCGCGTGATCTTGTAGGCCAGCTCCAGCGCCGGCACTGAGCCCGCCATCTCGAAGGCGAAGTCGACCCCGCCACCGGTGGCCGCCTTCACCTGCTCGATGACGTCGGGCGACTTGGCATCGAAGGCGTGGCTGGCGCCCAGCTGCTTCGCCAGCTCCAGCTTGGCCGGCACCAGGTCCAACGCGACCAGGGGCGTGGCGCCGACCAGCAGCGCCCCCAGCAGAGAATTGAGGCCGACCCCGCCCAACCCGATCACCGCGACGCTGGCACCCGGCCCGACGCGCGCCGTGTTCAGCACCGCGCCGACGCCGGTCAGCACGGCGCAGCCGAACAGCGCCGCCTGCTCCAGCGGCACCGTCTTGTCCACCGCGACCAGCGAGCGGCGCGAGGTCACGGTGAAGCGCGAGAAGGCGCTGACCCCCATGTGATGATTGATCCGCTGGCCCCTCTGGCTCAGCGGCCGGCGGCCGGATAGCAGCGCGCCCTGGCCGTTCGCCGCCGCCGCCTTTTCGCACAGCGCCGGCCGCCCCTCGGCGCAGGGCAGGCAGGCACCGCAGGAGGGCACGAAGGTCATCACCACGTGGTCGCCGAGCTTGAGGTCATCCACGCCGCGACCCAGTTCGCGCACCACGCCGGCCGCCTCATGCCCGATCGCCATGGGCAGCGGCCGGGGCCGCGCGCCGTCGATCACCGAGAGGTCGGAGTGGCAGAGGCCAGCCGCCAGCACCTCGACCAGCACCTCGCCCTCGCCCGGTCCCTCCAGGTCCAGCTCCTCGATCTTCAGCGGCTGGCTGTCGGCATAGGGGCGCGGCAGGCCCATCTCATAGAGCACGGCGGCGGTGGTCTTCATGCAGGCAATCCTCCCGGTTCCACCGACGACACTAGCCGCCGTGGCCGGCCCTGGGGAGGGGGGTCCCTAGCTTGGCACCAGCGCCCGCGTTGCGGCCGCGATCACGCCCTCTTCGTCCGCCGGCACCACCAGCAGCGGCAGGCTGCCGGGGGCCGAGACACTGGGCGCATTGGCTGCGTTGGCAGCTGGGTCAATCGCCGCGCCCAACCACCCCAGCCCCTCGACCACCTGGGCCCGCAGCGCCGCGTCGTGCTCGCCGATGCCGCCAGTGAAGACCAGGCCGTCGAGGCCGCCCAGCGCCGCCGCCATGGCACCGATCGCGCAGCGTACCCGATAGCCATAGAGCGCCCGCGCCTCCGCCGCGCACGGATCCGCGCTCGCCGCCAGCTGCCGCATGTCGGCGGAAATGCCGGAGACGCCGAGCAGGCCGCAGCGATGGTACAGCAGGTCCGTCAGGCTGGCCGCGTCATGCCCCTCCACTGTCAGCAGGTGCAGCAGCACGCCAGGGTCCAGCGCGCCCGGCCGCGTCGCCATCGGCAGGCCGTCAAGCGCGGTGAAGCCCATGGTGGTGTCGACCGAGCGCCCGGCCCGCAGGGCACAGAGCGAGGCGCCTGCCCCCAGGTGCGCCACCACCACGCGCCCGGCCGCCAGCACGGGATGGGCCGCGGAAAGATGCTCGGCGATGTGCTGGTACGACAGCCCGTGGAAGCCATAGCGCCGGATGCCCTTGTCGTGCAGCGCGCGCGGAATGGCGAAGCGGTCGACCTCCGGCGCATGGCCACGATGAAAGGCAGTGTCGAAGCAGGCCACCTGCGGCAGCTCCGGCCGCAGCGCGGCAAGATCACAGATGCCCGCCAGGTTGTGCGGCTGGTGCAGCGGCGCCAGCGGCACCAACCGCCGCAGCTCCTCCAGCAGGCCCGCTTCGATGACGCAAGGCGCGGCCTGCGACAGCCCGCCATGCACCACCCGGTGCCCGGCGGCGATCAGTCGCCGCTCGCCCAGCGCGACGCGCACCGCGGCCAGGATGCGGTCCAGCGCCTTGGTGTGGTCGGTGTCCGGCGGCAGCGGCTCCTCACGACCGGCTGACTGCAGCCGCGGATGCGAGCCCAGGCCGGCGACCTGGCCACGCAGCAGCACCGCCAGCTCCACGTCATAGAGAGCGTATTTGGTTGAGGAGGAGCCAGCGTTGAGAACCAGGTAGGCGCCGGCGTTCGCGCTCTTCGCCGTCGTCATCGCAGCGTCACTTCAGCAGGGCGACGCCAGCCGTCGCCGCTGCCACCGCCAGTGCCGCCGAGGCGCGGCGCGCCAGGATGGAATCGGCGCGGCTGGTCAGCAGGATCGGCACCCGCGCGCCGACCACCAGGCCGGCGGCTTCGGCGCCCGCCAGATAGGTGAGCTGCTTGGCCAGCATGTTGCCGGCCTCGATGTCCGGCACCACCAGGATGTCGGCGCAGCCGGCGACCGGCGAGACGATGCCCTTGGTCGCCGCCGCTTCCGGCGAGACGGCATTGTCGAAGGCCAGCGGCCCTTCCAGCAGCCCGCCGGTGATCTGCCCGCGGTCGGCCATCTTGCAGAGCGCCGCCGCGTCGATGGTGGAGGGCATCTTGGCGATCACCAACTCGACCGCGGCCAGGATCGCTACCTTTGGCGTGGCGATATCCAAGGCGCGCATCAGGTCAATCGCGTTCTGCACGATGTCGCGCTTCTCCTCCAGGGTCGGCTGGATGTTCACCGCGGCGTCGGTGACCGCCAGCAGGCGTGGATAGCGCTCGACCTCCAGCACGAAGACGTGCGACAGGCGGCGCTCGGTGCGCAGCCCGGTGTCGCGCGGCAATACCGCCTGCAGCAGCTCGTCGGAATGCAGGCTGCCCTTCATCAGGGCGCCGACCTCTCCCTTGCGGGCCATTGCGACGGCGATCTCCGCCGCGCCGTGGCTGTGCGGCGCCTCCACCCATCGCAGGCTGTCGAAGGCCACGCCAGCCGCAGCGGCGGCGGCGGCCAGCTTGGCACGCGGTGCCACCATGACGGGATCGATCAGGCCGTCGGCGGCGGCGGCCAGGGCACCCAGCAGCGAGTCGTGGTCGCAGGGATGCACCACAGCGGTCGCCAAAGGTCGCGCCGGGCGCAGGCGGCGAACCAGCTCCAGGAGTCGCGGATGATCGGGCGTCTTGGGATCGGCGTCTGTCATGGCCCCTGTCTTAGCACGCCAGCCTGCCGCGCACCGATGACAGCTGAAAACGTCACGGCATGGCTGCGGGCTTCCGTTGTCCGGGTCCGATCGGGCAGAGTGCCTCGGCATGGGCATTACTTTGGTCACCGGCGCCGGCGGCTTCATTGGCCGCGCCCTGGTCGAACACCTTCTGGCCGGCGGCGACGAGGTTGTGGCCGTGGGGCGCCGCGCCGGTGCTCCCCGGGCGGGCGTGACCTGGCATCCGCAGGACCTGGCGGAGCAGCCCACCTTGCCGCGCGCCCTGCTGGCCGGTGTCGAGCGGGTCTTCCTGCTGGCCGCCATGGCGCACCGCGGGCCGCCGCGCGATGCCGCCGGGCAGGCAGCGCTGCGTCGACTGAACGTCGAACACCCGGCGGCGGTGGCCCGCCAGGCCGCCGCGGCCGGGGTGCAGCGCCTGGTCTTCCTCTCCTCGATCGGCGCGATGGGCAGCAGCGGCAGCCAGCCCTTCACGCCGGACACCCCCTGCCGGCCGACCACCGACTACGGCCGCAGCAAGCTGGCGTCCGAGACAGCGTTGCGGCAGATCGCTGGCGAGACCGGACTGCCCCTGGCAATCCTCCGCCCGCCGCTGGTGATCGGCCCCGGCGCGCCTGGCAACCTGCCGCGTCTGATCGCCCGGGCCAGGGCCGGACGGCCGCTGCCGCGCGGCACGCTGGCCAACCGGCGAAGCCTGGTCGGCCTGACCGGCCTGGTGGCGGCGCTGGACCTCGTCGCCCGCCATCCGGACGCGGTCGGCCAGACCTTCCTGGTGGCCGAGCCGCCGCCGCTGTCGACCGGGGCGCTGTACCAGCGTCTGGCGCAGTCCTGCGGCCGGCCAGCACGCTTCCTGCCGGTGCCGACAGCGCCGCTGGACTGGCTGCTGCGACGCCTGGGCCGCGGCGCCACGGCGGATGGCCTGTTTCGCGACCTGGTGATCGACGATCCCCGCCTGCGGCAGCTCGGCTGGCAGCCGGGTCGGAGCCTCGACGAGGAAATCCGGCGCGCGGCCCACCCCTAGACGCAAGCTGCCGGCCGATGGCACTCCGCTGCGCCCTGTTCTAGGGTCGACGCATGTCCGTCGCCGTGACCACCCGCCAGGCGCTTGCCGCTCGCCTGCTGTCGGCCCTGCTGGCCGCCTTCTGCTGCCTGCTGCCGGTCACTGCGGTGCTGTTGCCGCATTGGCCGGCGGTCCAGCTCTGGTGCTTTGGCCTGCTGCTACCGCTGCTGGCCTATCTGGCGCAGGGTCAGCGCCCGCGGCCGGATCCGATCCTGCTGGCGCTCATCGGCGCGGTCTTCGCCTGGGCACTGCTGTCGACGCTCTGGGCCTTCGCGCCGGGTGAGGCCGCGCTGCTGGCGCTGCGCAGCGGCGCGACGCTGCTGGTCGCCGTGCTGCTGGCCGACTGTTTTGCCCAGTTGCCGCCTGCCCTGGCACGCCGCGCGCTGCGCTGGCTGTTGCCCGGCTTCGCCCTCGCCTTCCTCCTGCTGCTCGAGGAACGCGCCAGTGGCCTGGCGATCATGCAGCGCCTGGCCGGGGTCTCCTATGACGGCGTGCGCCAGCTGGATCACCTGAACCGCAGTGCCATGGGCCTCGCCCTGATGGGCTTCGCCGCCGCCTTGCAGCTCTGGCAGGTCGCCGCGCGCTGGACCGCCTTCGCCCTGCTGGCCTTGCTGATCGCCACCTTGCCGTTCTTCTCCAGCTCAGCGGCTTTGCTGGCCTCCGCTGTCGGCCTGCTGCTGCTAGGCGCCAGCCTGTGGCGACGGCACCTCGGGCAGGGGCTGCTGCTGGCCGGCCTGCTGTTGGCCCTGCCGCTGATGCCACTGGTCGCCTGGCTGCAGGGCACGCTGCATCTCGCCGAGGCCCCCTGGCTCGGCATCACCGCGCAGGCCCGCGCCTACATCTGGGACTTCACCCTGCAGCGCGTGCTGGAGCGGCCCCTCCTTGGCTGGGGAATGGATGCCGCGCCGGCGATGCCGAACTTCGGCGTGCAGCCCTTCTTCAAGTTCGAGGACAAGGTGATCCCGCTGCACCCGCATTCGGTCGGCCTGCAGGTCTGGCTCGACCTCGGGCTGGTCGGTGTGCTGCTGGTGCTGGCGCCGCTGCTGCGGCTGTGGCGCGGCCTGGCGCGGCTGACACCGGCGGCGGCCGCCTTTACCACCGCGCTGGCCGGCGCCCTGCTGGTCGCCGGCGGCCTGTCCTTCGGCCTCTGGCAGAGCCGCTGGCTCGGCCTGCTGCTGCTGGCGCTGCTGCTGCTGCGCCTGGTTCGCCGCGCCGAGGAGACCGCTTGAGCGGTCTGTCAGCAGTCCCAGCAGCCTGCTGCTAATACTATGAAATTGTTACATTTTCTAGTTGCCGATGCGCCCTGCGGCTTGGCAGGCTGAGTGACGGCGGCCGACAGGGCCGCGGCTTGGCAGGAAAGGACCGCGACAGCCATGGCGAGCGCCGACGGGACTCTGGCACTGCAGCTGAAGGGCTACCGGCTGGCGACAGCCGAGATCCTCTACCACCTGCCGGACCATCCGGGGCTGCTGCAGTCTTTCATCTGGCAGCACTACGACGTGGCACCGCGCTTCCCGGTCTTGCACCGCTTCCTCGACTTCTGGCGGCGCGAGATCGAGGCCGTGGTGCATTCGGTCTATGTCGGCCGGCGGGCGCTGATCGGCCCGCCCGCGCTCACGCACGCACGCGCTGAGCTTCGGCTCCACTAGGGCGCGCGGCCGCTAGGCGATTGCAGAAAGCCTCGATCCGGCGGCAGGCCTCGGTCAGCGCTGCCTCGGACAGGCCCAGGGAAATGCGCAGGAAGCCTTCGGCCTGCTTGCCGAAGCCGTCGCCCGGCAGGATGGCGACCCTCTCCTCCTCCAGCAGGCGCAACGCGAAATCCTGCGACGACAGCCCCGAGTCCCGGCAGTCGGCCATGCAGAACATGCCGCCGTCCGGTAGCCGGCAGCGTAGTCCCGGCAGACGGTCGAGCCAGGGCGCCACCAGGTCGCGCCGCCGGCGATAGGTCGCGCGCATCACGTCCACCTCGCCGCTGGCCTGGCGGATCGCCGCCACCGCGGCCTCCTGGATGAAGCCCGGCGAGCCATAGAGCATGCAGAGGTAGAGGTTGTGCAGATGCTGTGCCAGCGCCAGCGGCCCGATCGCCCAGCCGACGCGCCAGCCGGTCATGGCATGCGACTTCGACAGGCTGGAGACCACCACGGTGCGCTCCGCCATGCCCGGCAGGCTGGCCGGTGAGACGTGCGGCGCTTCGAAGGAAAGCGCGGCATAGACCTCGTCCGACACCAGCCACAGGTCATGGCGCTGCGCCAGTGCCGCCACCGCCTCGACCTCGGTCCGGCGCATCGCCGCGCCGGTCGGGTTGTGCGGGGAATTGATCAGGATGACGCGGGTGCGCGGCGTGATCGCCGCCGCCAGCGCGTCGAGGTCCAGGTGGAAGCCCTGCTCCGGCAGCAGCGGCACGGTCACCAGCGTCGCACCGGTAGAGCCCACCACAGCCTCATAGGTGGAGTAACAGGGATCAGGCGTGATCACCTCGTCACCCGGCCCCACCAGCATCTGCATGCTGCTGTACAACGCGTTCTGCGCGCCGGCCGCAACCACCACCTGGTCAGGCGATACCTGCTGCCCGGTGGTCACGGCATGCCAATCGGCGATGGCCTGGCGCAACTTCGGCACGCCGTCGACGTCGGTGTAGTGCGTATTGCCGGCGCGCATCGCCCGTACCGCCTCGTCGACCACCAGGGTTGGCGTCTCGAAATCCGGCTCGCCGATGGTCAGGAAGATCACCTCGGCGCCGGCCCGCGCCTTGCGTGTGGCCAGGATATGGACCTCCCAGGCATCGGCACCACGGCCGACGATACGCTGGGTCAGGCTGGAAAATCGCATGACTGCACCTCGCTTCGACAGCCTTCGGTTTAGCCGCGCGCCGACCGCTCGACAATGGCGCCAGGGGCGCGGCGGCCCTGTCGCCTGGGCAGGGGTAAAACCGCCGGCTGCGCTGCCCTTGGTGCCCGGGACGGCTTTTTGCTATGGTCCCGCCCCCGCCGCCCAGCGGTTACCCGCAGATCTGGACATGACCGATACCAGCGAACAGGACCTGGCCGCGCTTGCCCCCGAGGAGCCCGTCGATCAGACCGACGACCAGGGCGGCCGTCGTCGGCGACGCTTTCCCTGGAGCCTGCTCGCCAAGGCGCTGGTCACCGCGGGGCTGGCCTGGCTGATCGCCGACAAGGTCGACATCGCCGCCGTCGCCGACCGCTTTCGCGCCATCGACGTCGGCTGGCTTGCCTTGGCGCTCGGCACGGTCCTGCTGCAATACGCCCTCGCCGCGCTGCGCTGGGACCTGATCCTGCATGCGCTGCACTCGCCGCTGCGGCGCCGGCAGGTGGTGGAGATTTTCCTCATCGGCCTGTTCTTCAACCAGGCCCTGCCGTCGTCCATCGGCGGCGATGCGCTGCGCATCTGGCGGTCCTACAACGTCGGCCTGCGCCTCGGCCGCGCGGTCTCCTCCGTGCTGCTGGACCGCGCCCTGGGGTTCGTCGCGCTGTTCCTGCTGGCCGCCGTGGGACTACCCTGGAGCTTCCAGCTTTTCGGCGATCACCCGATGCGCTGGGCGCCCCCGCTGTTCATCGCCGCCGCGCTGTTCGGCCTGGCAGTGCTGCTGTCGCTCGACCGCCTGCCGCAGGCCTGGCAGCGCTGGCGGCTGGTGCGCGGCCTGGCTGGCCTGGCGCGCGACGGCCGCCAGGTGCTGCTCAAGCCGCGCCCGCTGCTGGCGATGCTGGCGGTCGGCTTGGCCTCGGCCGTTGCCTCGGTGGCGGTGATCTGGCTGGAGGGCCGGGCGCTGGGCCTGCCGCTGTCCTTCCTGTCCTGCCTCATGCTGGTGCCAATTCTCTTCACCGTCACCGCGGTCCCCATCTCGCTGGCCGGCTGGGGCCTGCGCGAGGGCGCCGCCATCTTCCTCTTCGGTCTGGTCGGCCTGCAGGAACACGACGCCCTGGCACTCTCGCTGGCCATTGGCCTGATGGCGGCTTTCACCAGCCTGCCCGGCGGGCTAGTCTGGGCGCTGACGCGTGAGCGTGATCGTCGCGACCACGCGCTGGCGAGCCAATCATGACCCAAGCCCTTGTCGGCGTTTCCGCCTGCCTGAAGTCCAGCGACGGTCGTGGCGTCCACACGGTGGGCGACAAGTACCTCGCGGCGGTGGTGGACTGCGCCGGCGCCACGCCGGTGATCCTGCCGGCGCTGGGCGATCGCAGTGACCGCGCCGCGGTGATCCGCCGCCTCGATGGCCTGGTGCTGACCGGCAGCCCCTCCAACGTGCATCCCACGCTCTATGGCGCGACGCCCAGCGCCACCGCCGAACCCTATGACGAAGCGCGCGACGCCACCACGCTGCCGCTGATCCGCGATGCCATCGCCGCCGGCCTGCCGCTGCTGGCCATCTGCCGCGGCTTCCAGGAACTCAACGTGGCGCTGGGCGGCACGCTGGCCCCGGCGCTGCACGAGCTGCCGGACCGCGACGACCACCGCCGGCCGCAGAGTGACGATCCCGACGTGCAGTACGGCCCCAAGCACAGTGTCGTCTTCGTTCCCGGCGGCCTGTTTGCCCAGATCGCCGGGCAGAACGTCATCCAGGTGAACTCGCTGCACCGCCAGGGCATCCTGCGCCTGGCCGAGACGCTGTCGGCCGAAGGCACCGCGCCGGACGGCACGGTGGAGGCCGTGGCGGTCCGCGATGCCCCGGCGCTGGCGGTCGGCGTGCAGTGGCACCCGGAATACAAGGCCAGCAACAACGACTTCTCGCGCCGCCTCTACGCCGCCTTCGGCGACGCGGCCCGCGCCCGGGCGGCGGCACGATGAGTGGCGCCGCGCCCCGCATCGCGCTGCTCGGCAGCTGCGTCACGCGCCAGGCCTTCCGCCATCACGAGGGCGCCGAGCCCTGGCGGCTGGACCGCCCGGTGCACTATCAGGCCCGCACCTCCTTCGCCTCGCTGGTGTCGGCGCCGCTGGCACCACCGGAACCGCTGCTGGCGGCGATCGCTGACCCCTTCGAGCAGCGCTCCATGCGCGACGACTTCCAGCGCACCTTCTGGTCCAGGCTCTCCGCCAGCGAGGCCGACCTGCTGATCATCGACCTGGTGGACGAGCGCTTCGACCTGCTGGCCTGCGAGCAGGACGGCGACACGCGCTACGCCACGCTGAACACGCAGATCGACAACTGGGACCGCGCAGCGCGCAAGCGCGCGCGGCGCCGCTTCCTCGGTCGCCTGCGCCGCCGCCTGGCCGAGGTCACCGCCAACGCCGGCCTGCCCACCCTAGGTTTCCGCCGCCTACGGCGCCTCAGCGGCGACGTCAACCAGGTCTGGCAGGCCGCCGCCGCCAACTTTGCCCAGCGCCTGCGCGACGACTATCCGCGCCTCAAGGTGGCGCTGCACCTGGCCCCGTTGCCGGAGACCTTCGAGGACGGCGGCCCCGGCGATGCGCGCCGGGCCGACAACTGGTGGGTCCGCCGCCCGGCGCATCTGGTCGCGGTGCGCGAGATGCTTGGCAACTACGGCCGCCAGCTGCGCGAGCTTTTCCCCAACGCCGCGGTGCTGCAGCCGCCGCCCGAGGTCCATCTGCTGAAGCGCCGGCACCACTGGGGCGAGGCCCCCTGGCACTACGGCGAGGCCTACTACCAGGAACTGGTGAAGCAGATCCGGGCGCTGTAGCGGCCCCGCTTGGCCTCAGTCCTCACCCATGCTCATCAGGCTGGCGTTGCCGCCGGCAGCCGTGGTGTCGCGCGAGAGCACGCGCTCGGTGGCGAAGCGATAGAGATAGCGCGGCCCGCCGGCCTTGGGCCCGGTGCCCGACAGCCCCTCGCCGCCGAAGGGCTGCACGCCGACCACCGCGCCGATCATGTTGCGATTGACGTAGATGTTGCCGGCCTTCACCCGGCGGGCGACCTCTTCCACTGTGGCGTCGATGCGGCTGTGGATGCCCTGCGTCAGGCCATAGCCGGTGGCGTTGATCTGGTCGATCACCGCCGGCAACTCGTGGCCCTCGAAGCGCAGCACGTGCAGCACCGGGCCAAAGACCTCGCGCTGCAGGCGGCTCAGGCTGTCGAGTTCGAAGGCCACCGGAGCGACGAAATGGCCCGGCGCCGTCGCCGCGCCCAGGCGGCATTCGCCGATCAGCTTGGCCTCGGTCTTCATACGCTTGATGTGGCCCTCCAGCATGGCCTTGGCTTCCTCGTCGATCACCGGGCCGATGTCGGTGGTGAGCTGGCTGGGGTCGCCGACGCGCAGCTCCTGCATGGCGCCGGCCAGCATGGCCAGCATCTTGTCGGCCACGTCGTCCTGCACGAACAACACGCGCAGGGCCGAGCAGCGCTGCCCGGCCGACTGGAAGGCGCTGACCACCACGTCGCGCACCACCTGCTCGGGCAGCGCGGTGGAATCGACGATCATCGCGTTCTGCCCGCCGGTCTCGGCGATCAGCGGCACGATGGGGCCTTCGCGATTGGCAAGCTGCTGGTTGATCTTGCGTGCCACCTCGGTCGAACCGGTGAAGGCCACGCCGGCGATGCGCGGGTCGGCGACCAACGGCGCGCCCACCTTGGGCCCGTCGCCCGGCAGCAGGTGCAGCACGTCGCCCGGAATGCCGGCGCGATGCGCCAGGCGCACCGCCAGCGCGGCGATCAGCGGTGTCTGCTCGGCCGGCTTGGCGATGACGCAGTTGCCGGCGGCCAGCGCCGCCGTCACCTGGCCCAGGAAGATCGCCAAGGGGAAATTCCAAGGGCTGATGCAGAGGAAGGTGCCGCGCGCCTCCAGGCGGATCTCGTTGCGCTCACCGGTCGGACCGGCCAGCACCTTGGGCTGGGCGAAATCGATCCGGGCGCGCGCCGCGTAGTAGCGGCAGAAATCCGCCGCCTCGCGCACCTCGGACTGGGCGTCGGCGGCGGTCTTGCCGGCCTCGCGCAGGCAAAGCGCCATCAGCTCGGCGCGGTTCTCCTCCAGCAGCAGCGCCAGGCGGTCGAGCTTCTCGGCGCGCTCCTCGGCCGGCGTCTCGTTCCACAGGCCGAAGGCCTTGTCGGCGCGCTCCAGCGCCTCCTGGATGTCGGCCGGCCCGGCCTCCACCACCTGCCCCACCACGCGGCGCGTATCGGCCGGGTCGAGGATCGGGCGCGACGTGCCGGTCTTCTCCCGCCCGCCGACGATGGGCGCCGCCTGCCAGCGTTCGCCGGCCGCCGCCATGTCGCGGCCCAGCGCCGTCACCACCAGCGGGTCGGTCAGGTCGAGGCCGCTGGAGTTCAGCCGCTCGCGGCCAAAGAGCTGGCGCGGCAGCGGGATCTTCGGGTGCATCAGCTGGGTCAGGCGGCGGGTGCGCGCGACCGGGTCGCCGATCATCTCCTCCACCGGCAGGCGTTCGTCCTGGATGCGGTTGACGAAGGAGGAGTTGGCGCCGTTCTCCAGCAGGCGCCGCACCAGATAGGCCAGCAGGTCCTCGTGGCTGCCGACGGGCGCATAGATGCGACAGGCGCGGTCCAGCTTTTCCGGCCCGACGACCTGGTCATAGAGCGCGTCGCCCATGCCATGCAGCCGCTGGAACTCGAAGTCGCTGCGGTTGCCCGCCAGCTCCAGCACCGTGGCGACGGAGTGCGCGTTGTGCGTGGCGAAGGCCGGATAGAAGGCCTCGGCATTGCCGAGCAGCTTGCGCAGGCAGGCGATGTAGGAGACGTCGGTGGTCGCCTTCCGGGTGAAGACCGGGTACTGCGCCAGGCCCTGTTCCTGCGCCCACTTCACTTCGCTGTCCCAATAGGCGCCCTTGACCAGGCGCACCATCAGCCGTCGCTCGGCACGCTTGGCCAGGTCGGCCAGCCAGTCGACCAGCGCGAAGCAGCGCTTCTGGTAGGCCTGGATCGCCAGGCCCAGGCCGTTCCAGCCCTTCAAGGCCGGGTCCAGCGCCAGCGCCTCGATCAGGTCGAGCGACAGGTCCAGGCGATTGGCCTCCTCGGCATCGATGGTCATGCCGATGTTGGCTGTCTTGGCCGCCAGGGCGACCTGCTGGATGCGCGGCAGCAGCTCGCCCAACGCGCGGTCGCGCTGGGCGAATTCATAGCGCGGATGCAGCGCCGACAGCTTGACCGAGATGCCCGGCCCCTGCACCGGCCCGCGCCCGGCCGAGGCCTTGCCGATCACGCCGATGGAATCGAGGTAGGACTTCAGGTAGCGGTCGGCGTCGGCCAGCGTGCGGGCGCCCTCGCCCAGCATGTCGTAGGAATAGCGGTAGCCCTTGGCCTCCTCCTTCTTCGCCCGCTCGATGGCCTCGCCGATGGTGCGGCCCATGACGAACTGGCGCCCCATGATCTTCATCGCCTGGCTCATGGCGGCGCGGATCACCGGCTCGCCGGAGCGCTGCACCAGCCGGCCGATCAGCCCGCCGATGTTGCCGCGCTCGCTCTCGTCGAGCTGCAGGACGCGGCCGGTCAGCATCAGCGCCCAGGTCGAGGCGTTGACGAACAGCGATTCGCTCTTGCCGCGATGCGCCTGCCAGTCGGCCTCGCCGATCTTGTCGCGGATCAGCTTGTCGATGGTCAGGGTGTCGGGCACCCGCAGCAGTGCCTCGGCCAAGCACATCAGCACCACGCCCTCTTTCGAGGAGAGCTGGAACTCGTGCAGGAAAGCATCCAGGCCGCCGTGGCCCAGGCGCTGCTTGCGCACCGCCAGCACCAGGCGCCGCGCCTCGTCGGCGATGCGGTCGAGCGATTCGGCCGGCAGGCTGGCGGCCTCCAGCAGGCGGGCCACCACTGCCTCCTCGCTCTCGGACAGGACGGCGCGCAGCGCCTGGCGCAAGGGGGTGGCGGTGGCCAGATCGGCGGTGACGAGCATGGCGGACGGTGCCTCGAAGCTTGGTTGCCTGGGGGGTGGTTTGCCTAAGCCCCCCCTTGGCGGGGGGCAGAAGCCGTGCCTGGCGTGCCCATCGGGGGCGCGCGGATGAAGACTCCATGCCCTGTTTTGGCCATGATAGCACCGGAGGGTGTGGTGGAACCAACAGCGGGGCCCAACCGCTGCTTCCGCACGGGACGGACCAGATCAAGGGAGCACGAAAAGCGATGCGAAGAATCCTGCTTGCGCTGGCGTTACTCCTGCCGTTCGCCGCGGTGCCGGCGGCTGTCGAGGCGAAGCAGGTGCCCAACCTCATCGTGCTGGACGCGCAGAGCGCGGCGCGCGAGGGCAAGTACCAGGAGGCCATCGACCTCTACACCCAGGCCATCGGCACCGGCGAGCTGAAGCCCTTCATGCTGGTCGCCGCCTACAACGGGCGCGGGCTGGTCTATTATCGCATGGGGCAGTACGACACGGCGATCGACGACTACTCGCGGGCGCTGTCGATCGAGCCGGAAAACGATACGGTGCTACGCAACCGCTGCTTCGCCTTCATCGAGAAGCGCGAGTGGGGCTATGCCCTGGACGACTGCCAGGCCTCGGCCGCCGCCGCGCCGGGCGACCCGCAGGGTCCCGACACCGTCGGCTACCTCTACTTCCGCCAGGGCCTCTATCCCCAGGCCATTGAGCAGTTCAACAAGTCGATCCAGTTCAACATGAACTATGGCCCGGCCTACCTGCACCGCGGCATGACCTACGACAAGCTGGGCAACCGCGAGCAGGCACGCGCCGACCTGCTGAAGGCGCAGGAGCTGCTGCCGAACAATCCGGAAGTGAACACCCAACTGCGGCGGATGGGGCTGATTCCCTGACGTCGGCGCCAGGCCGACAAAGCAATGGTAGACAAATTGGACTATTTGTAGTACTAATTCGGTTACTGTGACGAAACTGCGCCCTGCCTGGGCGCCGCGGGCCGCCGCTCCCTGAGGAGCGCGCGGCCCGTCTCGTTTCATCCCCCCACCCCAAGGCCCGCCGGCTCCGCCGCGCGGGCCTTTGTTTTGCGCGCCTGAAAGGACGGAGCATGCCCATCGATCTGGACAAACACCTGCAGTTGGACAACCGGCAGGGCGACAGCAGCGCGGCACCGCCACTGGTTCCAGCGACGTTCGAAGACGCCGACAGCCACGCCTTCGAACGGTACCGGCAGGAGGCCGTGGTTGGCCTCGACCGCGGCACCAAGCTGCTGACCAGCGTGCTGCAGAGCGTGATGAGCTCCGCCGTCATGCCCGCCGCGGCGAAGACCCTGGGCCAGGCGGCCGACCAGGCCATGGCGGCGCTGCCGGAGGGCGCGCGCGGTTATCTGGAGTCGCTTCGGCCGGTCACCACGGCGGTGGTGCTGCCGCTGGAGGAGCAGCGCCGTCAGGCAGGGGTGGCGGAGGTCGCCGGCGCCCTGGCGCAGCAGAAGGCCGTGCTGCGACAGCTCGCCAGGATCGGCGCGCCCCTCTCGACCCTGCGGGCCGTCGCCAGGGGCCAGACCGAAGGACTGCACGCCGCCGGGCTGATGGCAGGCGACCGCGCGGCACTGGAACGGGCCTGGGACGAAGAGCTGGCCGGCAACCGCCTACTGGGGCGGCTCCAGCACGACGTCGACCTGCCGCTGGCCGACCAGCCGGAGGCGGCGCTGCTGGAGCCGGAGACGCTGCGGCACCTGGAGGGGCTGCAGCGCCAGCGCCAGGCGGACCGGCAGACCGAGACGCTGGACGGCCTGCTGCGGGGCGCCACCGCCGGGCAGGTCCCCACGCCGGAGCAGGCGGCGATGCTGGCGGAGGCCTTGCCCGGCCTGGGCGAGGCGGCGGCCGCGGAGACCGCCGCCTCGCACCGCAAGCAGGATGCGATCCTGGCACTGGTGCAGCGTAACCCGCTGCTGGGGAAGCTGAAGGACCTGGCGGGCGGCGGCGCGCTCTACCGGCGCCTGCTGGTGGAGCAGCAGCGCCGCGCCGGCGTGCCGGAGACCGACCTGCGGCTCTGGGACAAGGCGGAGTCCGACGCCGCCGTGTCCGATCTCATCGCCCTGCCGGACGAAGACGCACCGGCGGCGGAGCGTAGCGCCGCGCTGGTGGCCTATGCGCGCCAGCACCTGGCAGGCCTGCCGGCGGAGCTGCGGCCCTTGGCCATTGCCGAGCTGACGCGGCGCGGGCTGGAGGGGGCCGACGCGGCAGCTCTCGGCGCGGTCGCCGACGACCTCGCCGCCGGACGCGACATCGCCGCTCTGGGCACGGCGCGGGCCTGGGCCGGACAGTGTCCAGCTGTACTGACTCGCGACGCACCCGGTCTAATCCAGGTCGCCGACAGCGGCGAGATCGCGAGTGATGCCGACCCGGATTTCGTTGGTTCGGGTACGCAGTTGGCGCAATTTGCGCCGCCCTATGTGCCGCCCTTGGGGCCACTCGCGCCCGGGAGTGGCGGCTACTTCGATCCGGGAAATGCCCTTCAGCGCCTCTTCGACAACAGTACCTGGAGTTCGCCGGCGCAGACTGACTATCGAGCTGGCCTGCCCGCATTATCCCTAGGGCTTCAACTGCAAGCCACGGTCAGAGAGCAGCAAGGCGGGGCGTCCTTCGACAGCCTGCCACCGCAGAAGCCAGAACCAGCGATTGACTTCGACATTGAGGAGGCGGCACGCATCGCCAAGGACTTCTTCGGCCCGCTGGTCACACCCGCCGACCTTGTGCCGATCTTCCAGGTTGAGGGCTTCTCGCTTGACGACTTCGTCGGCGGCGCGATCAGCGAGATCTTCCCCGACAGCCGCCACGAACTTCCGCAAGTCACGATACTGGAGAACAGCCGCGGCAACGCGGCGACGCAGTGGCTTGTCAGCCGCGTGGGTGAAGTCATCCTGCAGACCATCGAACAGGCGACAGGACAGGAGACCGCTGAGATCTTCGGCGGAGAAGCGAGGAGCAAGTACCGAAAGGAACGGCACTTGCTGGCACCTGAGGGTGGGCAGAAAAAATACGGCCGGCCGGACTTCTCCGTTCGGATTCCCGGCACAGGCTACTGGCTCCACGTCAACACGGTGGATGCCGACCGCTTCGGCAATCCGACCGAGCGGGAACACACCTCGGCCCTTAGAATACTGCGCAACACGAGCTACTCAGACGATAAGAGGCATCTGGGCGACGTGATTGTCTTGCTGCCAAAGCTACGCGACGGCGAAAGCTATGATGCAGCTCCCCTACGGGAGCTCTTCGAGGAACTCGTGCGCGCCATGGCTTCGGCAGACTGGGAGTTCCGCTGGGTGGAGAGACGGCTTGACAGCAACTAAAAGTTGATAGAGAAATAGCGCATGAGCGATCCCTTCGACCATGTCCACCCGGTGCCCTTTCGCAACTTGCGCGACATGGGCGTGCGCACCGTGGAGACACGCGAGGACAGGCAACAGATCGAGCGCAACCTGCTGGCGGCCGAGCCCGGATTTCGCTTCACGCGCTTTCTCACAGCTGCGGGCGATACGCCGGCCCCGGTCGAATGGTACTCTAGCACCGCCAACCGGGAGGCGCTCTGTGTCGGTGGGCTCTTCCCTGACGACTGGACGCCGCTTTGGGCAAAGGACAGGCCGGACACCCGCCATTGGTATTGTCGGAACGAACCGCGTTTTCTGCTGGTGATGCCGCCGGTGCATCAGCCAATTCAGGAGGAGATGGCCCGGCCGGCGGCTGGCGACGATTCCATCGGCTATATTGACAGCTACCAGGTGATCGAGATGCTGCAGTGGTATGGTGTCTACGAAGCTGGAGATCTTGAGGTGCGCCGCTGGCTGCAGCGCATGCTGCGCATCGTCAAGAAGGGCATGACCAATCGCTACTGCGCGGTGTCGTCCCTGACCGGCCGCCCCGTTCGCCGCGCGGACAAGGGAGATAGCGTCTGGTTCGCCCCTGGTGCGATCGCCTGGGCACGAGAAAGCGTGAATCGCTTCCTATGCGGCCGGTTCCGTCCTGAGGACGAATACGAGACCTACCACTGGCCCCTGCCGACCGGCGGCATCCTTTGCAATTGGTCGGTGACGAAGCGGCATGCCGAGGAGGTCGCCAAATGGGCTCGCCTCTTGGGACGCGATAGCGGCGGACTGAGCTAGGAGGCACTGTAACGGTGCACGCGCGCGAAGCATGTCGGCCAATCGCATCTTCTGACGGCTTGCGTTCGATCAGTTGGCTGGGAACGGCGTGGTCAGTAGGTTTCTGGCGTGCTTCTCGCAACTTTCGAGAGCGCGTCTTACCTTCGGCCAGATCCTGATCGAGAACATCGAGATCTAGAATCGGCTGGAGGACCAGCCGCTGCGCGAACTCGCCGAGCGGGCGAAGAACGATCCGGCGAATTAGCCCCGACCACCGTTTCATGGTGAAGCGCGGTCTCTTGTCTTTCATCCCTTCCACCAAGCCCGCCGGCCCTGCCGCGCGGGTCTTTGCTTTTGCCGCCGGAAGGGGCGGCCCATAGCCATCGAGTTCAGTAAGTAGGCGAAGTTGCCGGCCCGCTGGAGGAGCGGGATCTCGCTGCCCTGGCGCTGGAGACAGTGGTCGGCTTCATCCCGGGCTCCGCCTTCCTTGAACTCGGCATCAACGCCCGGGACCTCATCGGTGCCCTGTTCGACGGCGACGGCGAGGCGGCCCTCGAAGCCGGGCTCGGCGCCGCGCTGTCCGTCGTCGAGGCCTTTCCGATCCTAGGTTCCGCCGCCAAACGCGGCCTCCATTCCGTTGCGCGTGGCCTGGGCCTCATCAAGTCGGCGAAAGACAGGGCGCTGGAACTGCTTCGCGTCCCGGTGAGCAACGAGAAGGTCGGGATCCTCTGGGGCGGCGGCATCGTGCAGCAGGGCCGGCCCTGGGAAAGGTATCTTGAGCGGGACAAGCGCCTCGGCGATGTACTCCCGTTTTCCTTCAAGACCTTTGACCGCTATAATCCCGAGACAGGTCTTGCGAACAGTTTGAAGACCCTGGACACCAACGCTCCTTCGTATCTGGTAAACCCACACAACATCTATCGCAGACTCAAGCGGTACATCGATCAAATGACCGCATTCGAAAATGATCGAGTGGGCATCGATCGAATACGCCTGAGCAAGATCACGACTATGCAACTGCTCCTCGCCGTTCCAGCCGCGACTAACCCCGCCCAATGGCTGCAACTTAAGAGGGCGATCGGATATGCCAAGATGGTCAATGCGAAAATCGTTATAACTGTCATTCGATGAGGAAGAGAAAATTACCAAATGAATTGAGTGCAAGCGTTGACGCGAACGATCGCCATATTTTTGTCAGGACCTTTTCTGGATATGGCTTGCTCAGAATCGATCCAAATGGGTCGGACTTCAGACTGCCTAAGGAGGTGCCTGATATCGAACTCGGGGCCGCGATACTGCAGGCTCTTTCGCTGAGCCGCATGGTCCTTCGCAAGGACGACCCTGAGCTGTGGGACTCCGAAATGATGAACAAGGAATACCAGCGTTGGATCGAGAGCGTCTTGTCAGAGTGCGGCTACAAGAACAAGCGTGCGCTCTTCAAGGACATGATGAGTTGCTCCGTGACGCAGGAGGCGCAGGTCATTGAAATCATGCCATCCAATCACAGGAGACTAGAAGCCTGGAGCGGCGACGGTATCAGCCGGTCCGATTGGGTCCGGATTCCAGCGGACAGTTCCCCCGAAGAGATCGGCAAGGCAGCACGGCTGGCCTTGTCACGCTGTATATGATCGGATGTTTTGAGTATCAGCCGCCCAGTCGATCAATGTCCCAATCGCAATGGGACCGGATCCAGGTTGACGCCAGCGGCAAGTCCGCGCCGGCCCCAGTGCTTCCACATAGGATCAGCCGGCGTAGCCCACTGCCAGGTCCGTCGGCGGCTCCACCGGCTCCAGCGCCTCACGCCGCAGGTTCTTCAGGTGGAACGCCACGTGGCCGTCGTAGGTCGAGTCGCTCTCATAGGTGCGGAAGGTGACGTCGGCCTGCAGCACCACGCCGTCGGCGCTGACCCAGACCTGGCCGCGCCAGTAGGAGTCCTCGCCGTCCTCATAGGTCAGGCGGAAGCGCGTCGCGCGCTCGCCAAGGACGGTTTCCACGCCCTCCGCCACCGGCTTCAGCAGGACCAGCATGGCGGGCAGCCGCAGCAGGACCTTGGGGTCGTACCAGGGCGAATAGACCACCGCCTGGCCGTCGGCCGGCATCAGGTCCCAGATCTCGCGCCGGTCGCCCAGCACCAGGCGTTCCCGTACGTCGCCCTCGGCGCTGACCTCGACCTGGCGCTCGCGGCCCTTCACCTGCTCGAAGGCGGTGTGGCTGCCGTCGTCGTACCAGGCCTCGGCACTAAGGCTGGCGCGCGGACGCGGCATGCCCGACGCATGCGGCAGGTCCTTGGCCTGGGCGTCTTCCTCGGCCTTGAAGGCCGCGACGTTGGCACGCTCCACGGCGCTCAGGACCGGCTCGCCATCCGCCGCGCGGTACCAGTCCCTGAGGTCGAAGAAGGCCTGCAGGTCGGCGCTCTGAAAGCGGCGGCCGTGGCGGGCGAAGATCTCGTTGCGGGCCAGGCGCAGGCGCCCCGGCTCCATCTCGAAGACCTCGTCCGCGTCGATGGCGGCCTCGTCCGATCCCCACCAGACCTGCTGTCCGGCGCAGTCCGCGGTATCGCTGTTCAGCGGGCAGATGCCGCTGCCGATATAGGACTCGTCGCAGAGTCCGTCAGCCTGCTGGCCACAGGCCAGCACCGGCCCCGCGGCCAGCACCAGGATCGTCGTCAGAAGGATGCGCATGAGGCCCCCCGCCAAGCTGCTGCCCGCAGCCTAGCGGAGGCTGGCGGCGTCACTCCAGCGCCTTGGCCCGGGTCTCGTCGCGGATGCCCAGCGTCGCCAGGGCCGAGAGCACCAGCAGCACGGCGAAGGCGGCGATGGCGGTGGTGAAGGAGGTCTCCACCACCAGCCAGGCCACCGCCGTCGGCGCCAGCAGTCCGCCGAGCCGCGCCATGGCGCCGGCCGTGCCCATGCCGGTGCCGCGCAACTCGGTCGGATAGAGCTCCGGCGTATAGGCATAGAGCGCACCCCAGGTGCCGAGCAGCGCGAAGGACATGATCAGCAGCGCGGCGCCGACCAACATAGGTCCCTCGACCAGGGTGAAGAGGAAGCAGCCGGCGGCGCTGAGCAGCGTGAAACCGACCAGCGTGGCGCGCCGGCCCCAGGCCTCCACGCCATAGGCCGCCAGGGCATAGCCCGGCACCTGCGCCAGCGCGATCCAGATCAGGAACTCGTAGCCGCGCACGAAGCCGTGGCCGCCGGCGACCAACTGCCCCGGCAGCCAGACGAAGACGCCGTAGTAGGCAGCGGAGATCAGGAACCAGCCGGCCAGGATCAGGATCGAGCGGCGCTTCAGGTCGGGCCGGAACAGCGCCCAGGCCGGCGCCCGCGCGCGCTGCGCCGCCTTGAGGTCGAGGTCGGGGAGCGAACGCCCGTTGCTGCGGGCGATGCGCTGCAGCACCTGCTCGGCCTCGCGCGTGCGGCCGTTGCGCGTCAGGTAATAGGGCGATTCCGGCACCCAGAGCCGCAGGCCGATGCCGATCAGCGCCGGCACGCCGGTGACCACGAAGATCCAGCGCCAGGGATCGGCCACGCCGCTGCCGGCGAAGATCCAGGCGGCCACGGCGACGACGATGGTGCCGATGGCCCAGAAGCCCTCCAGCGCCACCAGCCAACGGCCGCGGCGGCGGGCCGGCAGGAACTCGGCCATCAGCGCATAATCCACCGGCAGGGTGCCGCCCACCGCCATGCCGGTCAGGAAGCGCAGGACCAGCAGGAAGGTGAAGTCCGGCGCCGCCGCCGAGGCCAGGCCGAAGACCGCGTCCAGCAGCACCGTGACGATCAGCACGCGGCGGCGGCCCCAGCGGTCGGCCAGCTGGCCGAAGACCCAGGCGCCGATCAGCATGCCAAGGAAGAAGGTGGTGCCGGTCTGCAGCGCCTCCGGCACGGTGATGGCGAAGGTCTTGGCGATCGAAGGCGCGGTGAAGCCGATGGCCAGTACCTGCATGGCATCGGCTGCCCAGACCAGGCCGAAGATGCCGAGCAGGATCCACTGGAAGCGGCCGGTGCCGGCGCGGTCCAGGCCTTCTTCGAGCGTGCAGGGGGCGACGGTTGCCATGGCGACCTCCGGGGCGGATGAGGCGCGCAGTCTAGCGCCTATGCTGCGCCGCAGCACCCCCGCTGACCGCAGGGTGTCATGCCGCCCGGTCAGGGATCGCCCCGGTCACAAATCGAACGGCAGCCCGACGTAGTTCTCCGCCAGCGCCGTGGCCGCGGCGCGCGACGAGGTCACGTAGTCCAGCTCGGCCAGCTGCACCCGCCGGCCGAAGGCGTCGTGCTCGGGGAAACGATGCAGCAGGCCGGTCATCCAGCCGCTGAAGCGCTGCGCCTTCCAGACGCGCCGCAGGCAGGTATCGGAGTAGGCGTCGAGCAGCCGCTCGCTTCCCTCGCCGAAGAAGGCCCGCAGTGCTTCTGCCAGCACGCGCACATCGGCCAGCGCCAGGTTCATGCCCTTGGCGCCGGTCGGCGGGACGATATGCGCCGCGTCGCCGGCCAGGAACAGCCGCCCGTGGCGCAGCGGCGCGGTAACGTAACTGCGCATCGCCGTCACGCCCTTCTGCAGGATCGGCCCTTCCGGTAGGTCCAGTTCCAGCCGCGCCGCCAGCTCGTCCCAGATGCGCCGGTCGGACCAGGCCTCTAGCTCCTCGTCCGGCGCGCACTGCAGGTAAAGCCGCGAGATCGTCGGCGAGCGCATCGACAGCAGCGCGAAGCCGCGCTCATGTCTGGCATAGATCAGCTCGTGCGAGGCCGGCGTCGATTCCGCCAGGATGCCGAGCCAGGCGAAGGGATAGACGCGGTCGAAGCCCTGCAGCCGGTCCTGTGGAATGCTTGGCCGGCAGATGCCGTGGAAGCCGTCGCAGCCGGCAATCACCTCGCAGTCCAGCGCACCGCCCTGCCAGGTGACGCGCGGCCGCTTGCTCTCGATGTCATGCAACGCGACGCTGGCCGCCTCGAAGTGCAGCGGCGCACCGTCGGCCAGGCGCTGAGCGATCAGGTCCTTCACCACCTCGTGCTGGCCATAGACCATCACCGCCTTGCCGCCCGACAGCTCGGTCAGGTCGAGCCGATGCTTCGCCCCCTCGAAGGCGAGCGAGATGCCATGGTGCAACAGCCCCTCGCGGTCCATGCGGTCGCCAAGACCCGTCTCGCGCAGCAGCTCCGCCACCCAGTGCTCCAGCACGCCGGCGCGGATGCGCTGCTCGACATAGTCGCGACTCTGGCGTTCCAGGATCACGTTGTCGATGCCGGCGCGGGTCAGCAGGTGGCCCAGCATCAAACCGGCTGGCCCAGCGCCGATGATGGCGACCTGAGTACGGGTGGTCTTCATGCGCTAACCAACGCCCTCACCCTGCCCTCTCCCGCCAAAAGCGGGAGAGGGTGAGCTTCTGGCTCGCTTCGGCGACCTTCTGCTCCCTCTCCCGCTTTTGGTGGGAGAGGGTTGGGGTGAGGGCCCTTGGTTTCTACCAACCTCAAATCTTCCCCGCCTCCTTCAGCACGTCGCTGGCGATATGGAAGGCGGTGTTGGCTGCCGGAACGCCGGCATAGATCGCCGCCTGCAGCAGCACCTCCTTGATCTCCTCCGCCGTCACGCCGTTGTTCAGCGCACCCTTCAGGTGCAGCTTCAGTTCTTCCCAGCGACCCAGCGCCGTCATCATCGCCAGCACGATCAGACTGCGGTCGCGCTTCGCCAGGCCGGGCCGCGTCCAGATTTCGCCCCAGGCGGTGCGGGTGATGAAGTCGAGGAACTCGCCGTTGAAGTCGGTGCGGTTCTGCTGCGAACGCTCGACGTGCGCGTCGCCCAGCACCGAGCGTCGCGTCTTGTCGCCCAGCGCCAGGCGGTCCTTCTCGTCCATCTAGAGGTCCTCCGTCAGGAAGGCCATCACGGCGGCGTTGAAATCCGCTTCGGCCTCAATGTTGGACAGATGCGAGGACTCCAGGGTCACGCTACGCGCACCCGGAATCGCCGCGGCGATGGCCTGGCCCTGCGCCGGCGTGGTAGCCGGGTCGTGGCGACCGATCACCACCAGGGTCGGCGCATTGGCGCGGCCCAGGTCTTTCAAGGTGTCGACATCACGCACCGCCGCGGTGCAGGCGGCATAACCACGCGGGTCGAGTGCCAGGAGATCACGCCGTAGCGGTTCCAGCGCCTCGGAATGTGCCTGGCGGAAGCCGGCGGTAAACCAGCGCTCCAGCACACCTTCAAGGATCGGCGCCATGCCCTGCGCCAGCACCGTCTGGATCCGGTTGTTCCACAGGTCGAAGGGTCCCGCGTACTTGCCCGTGGTGTTGCAGAGCACGACGCGCTCAAGCCGCTCTGGCGCATTGGCCAGCAGCCACTGGCCGACCATGCCGCCCATGGAGAGGCCACAGTACCGCACCCTCTGAATGTCGAGCTCGTCGAGGATCGCCACTGCATCGCGGCCGAGCAGCTCGATGCTGTAGGGGCCGGGGGTGACGCTGGACTGGCCATGTCCGCGACTGTCGTAGCGGATGACGCGGAAATGCTTCGCCAGCGCCGGGATCTGCCGGTCCCACATGGCCAGGGTGGTGCCCAGAGAATTGGACAGCAGCAGCGGCGGCGCCTCGGCCGGCCCGTCGACACGATAGTTCAGCGTACCGCCCGCGATCGGAATACTCGGCATCAGGTTTCCCTTTGCGCATGCGCCGCCAGGGCGCGATCAACGAAGGCGCCAGCGGCGCCCAGGTAGTTCTCCGGCCGCAGCAGCCGTGCGATCTCGTCCGGCGGCAGCACCGCCGTGACCTCGCTCATCGCAGACAGCACGGCGGCCAAGGGTTTCCCCGTGGCGAGCGCCTGCTTGCTCGCCTGTTCGACCAGATGATGCGCCGCCAGCCGGCCCAGCGTCCGCCCCAGGGCCAGCGTCACGGCCTCCGCCAGGATCAATCCATCGGTCAGCGCCAGGTTCGCCGCCATGCGCTCCGGCCGCAGCTCAAGTCCCTCGGCCAGCAGGCGCGCCTGGCGTGTCGCGCCCTCAGCCAGCCGGCAGAGCTGCGGCAAGACCAGCCACTCCGCCTGCCAGCCACCCAGGCCGCGCTCCTGCTCCTGCAGCTGCGCCGCCAGCAGCGTCGCCACAAGTCCCGGTGCCTGCAGCGCCGCCGCCAGGATGGCCGCGGCCCGCACCGGGTTGCGCGTGTGCGGCATGGTGGAGGAGCCGCCGCGCCCCGGCTCGGCACCCTCCAGTGCCTCGCCCACCTCAGTCTGGCCCATTAGCGAGATGTCGCGCGCCAGCTTGCCGAGCGTGCCGACCAGCAGGCCCAGCCAGCAGCCCAGCTCACCGACCCGGTCGCGCGCGGCATGCCACGGCAGCGCCGGCAGCGCGAGATCCAGGTCCCTTGCCAAGGCCGCCGCGACCGCCGGGCCCTGCTCGCCCAGTGAGGCCAGCGTGCCGGCGGCGCCACCGAACTGCAGGGTCAGCAGGCGCGGCTTCATCTCGTGCAGCCGGTCCTGCGCCCGCCCCACGGCATCGAGCCAGCCAGCCGCCTTCAGTCCGAAGGTCACCGGCAGCGCCTGCACCAGCCAGGTGTGGCCGGCCATCGGCAGGTCGCGGCCGCGCCGCGCCAGGTCCGCCAGCGCGTCGGCGAGTCCGGCGATCTCTGCCTCCAGGTCGGCGAGCCAGCCCTTGAGCTGCAGCAGCAGGCCGCTGTCCAGGATGTCCTGGCTGGTGGCGCCCCAGTGCACCCAGCCGGCGGCGGCGGTATCGCGGCGCTTCACCTCGGCGGTCAGCGCCTTGACCAGCGGGATGGCGAGGTTACCGGCCGGTGCCGCCGCCAGCGCCAGCGAATCCTGGCTGTAGAGCTCGGCATGGCAGGCGGCCTCGATCGCCGGCACCGCGGCTGCCGGAATCACGCCGCAGGATGCTTCGGCCCGGGCCAGCGCGGCCTCGACCCGCAGCATGGCGCCCAGCTGCGCCGCGGCGGTGAAGTGCCGGCCGGGATCGTCGGTGCCGAACAGTGGATCGAGCAGCGCGGAGGCCATGAGCTAGAAACCCACCCAGTCAATCACGCCGTAGCATAGCACCGGGAAGCTCAGCAGCAGCGCCACGCGCACCACGTCGGACAGCAGGAAGGGCACCACGCCGATGAAGGTCCGCCGCATCGGCACGCCCTCGGCTAGCTTGTTGATGACAAAGACGTTCATGCCGACCGGCGGGGTGATCAGCCCGACCTCCACCACGATCAGCGCGATGATGCCGAACCAGATCGCCGTCTGCTCCTGCGTCAGGCCATAGTCCAGCGCCATCACCACCGGGAAGAAGATCGGGATGGTCAGCAAGATCATCGACAGGCTGTCCATCAGGCAACCCAGCACCAGGTAGACCAGCAGGATCAGAATCATCACCGTCATGGGCGACAGGCCGGAGCCGGCGATATCGGCCGCCAGCGACTGCGGCAGGCCGCTCAGCGCCATGAAGGAATTGAACACCTCAGCGCCGATCAGGATCATGAAGATCATCGCCGTCGCCGCCGCGGTCTCCAGCAGGCTGCGCAGGTAGTCCTCCAGCCGGATGCCGGGCTTGAACAGCGCGATGATGGCGGTGCCCAGCGCGCCAAAGGCCGCCGCCTCGGTTGGCGTAAAGACGCCGCTGTAGATGCCGCCCAGCACCAGCACGAAGATCAGCAGCGCGGGAAACAGCCCCAGCGTGGCGCGGCCGCGCTGCCGCCAGCTCGACTTGGGTCCGGCCGGGCCGGCCTTGGGGTTGATCCGCACAGTGATGGCGACCGCCACCATGTAGCCGACCGCGGCGATGATGCCGGGCAGGAAAGCGGCGAGGAACAGCTTGGCGATGTTCTGCTCGGCCAGGATGGCATAGACGATCAGCGGGATCGACGGCGGAATGAGAATCCCTAGGGTGCCGCCGGCCGCCAGCGTGCCGGTGGCCAGCGCGCCGTCATAGCCATAGCGCCGCATCTCCGGTAGCGCGACCTGCGCCATGGTGGCGGCGGTGGCCAGCGACGAGCCGCAGATCGCGCCAAACAGCGCGCAGCCGCCAATCGCCGCCATGCAGAGCCCGCCGCGCAGGTGACCGAAGAAGGCATTGGCGCCGGCGAAGAGCGCCCGGCTGATGCCGGCGCGCGATGCCAGGAAGCCCATCAGCAGGAACAGCGGGATGACGGTGAAGCTGTCGTTCGACAGCACGAAGAAGGGACCGGTCTTCAAGGTCGCCAGGAAGGGCGTCCAGCCGCCCAGCGTGACATAGCCGATGCCGCCGGCCAGCAGCATGGCGATGGCGATGGGCACGCGGATGAACATCAGCAAGAGCATCAGGCCGCAGAAGAGGGCGCCGATGGTCGGGTTGCTCACCAGCCCGACCGCTCCGCCAGGTCGCGCTTCAGGGTGACCAGGCCGCAGAGGCAGAGCAGCGCGAAGCAGGGCACCACCACCAGGAAGGGCCACCAGCTGGGAATGCGCAGCACCATGGTCTCGTCGCCATAGAGGCGGAAGCTCCAGCCGCCCAGAGTCATGCGCCAGGCGATCACGCCGGCCGCCACCGCCAGGCCCAGGCTGCCCAAGGCGTCGAGCAGCGCGCGGGTGCGCGGCCCGGCGTTCTCGGTGAAGACATCGACGATGACGTTGCCCCGGCGCAGCTGGCAGTAGGGCAGGAAGAGGCTGACCGCCATCGCGGTCAGGAAGGTGACGATCTCGATATCGCCGGCGATGGCATCGTTGAAGAAGTAGCGCCCCAGCACTGAGACCACGGTGACCAGCGCCGCCGCCGCCAGCAGCAGGCCGCCGAGCAACGCAAGCCACCGGCACAGCCGGTCGAGCCGCGTGCCGGGCAGGTCGGTGCCGCTATCGGGGGCGAGTTCGGCCATCTGTCCCCTGGTCGGTTCCCCTCTCCCCCAGCGGGAGAGGGTGGCGAGCGAGCGAAGCGACGCGAGCCGGGTGAGGGGGGTCGGTGCGACTGGCCATCGACCGCACCGACCGACCCCCCTCACCCAGGCGCTGCGCGCCCACCCTCTCCCGCAGGGGGAGAGGGGGAAACGCAACGCAAGCGACGACGATCCTACATCTGATGCTTGGCGATCAGGTCCCTGGCCGCCTGCAGCAGCATGGCGCCGTCGGCGCCGTTCTTGGTCATCTCGGCCACCCAGGCATCGATCACCGGCTGCGAGAGGGTCTTCAGCTTCTCCACCTCGGCCGCCGGCATTTCGATAATCTGGTTGCCGTGCGCCACCGCGGCGTCGCGGCCGGGCTTCTCGGCCGCTTCCCAGGCCAGGCCGATCGATTCGGCGATGCTGCTGCCGCTGTTGGCGGCGACGATGGCCTTCAGGTCGTCGGGCAGCGAATCCCACTTCGCCTTGTTCATGGCGTAGAGGAAGACCGAGGTATAAAGGCCCCGGTCGCCCAGGATCTCGGTGTGGCTGTCGGTCAGCTCGGACAGCTTGAGCGAGGCCGTGACCTCCCAGGGCACCACGGTGCCGTCGATGACGTTCTTCGACAGGGCTTCCGGCATCTGCGGCACCGGCATGAAGATCGGCTCGGCACCGAAGGCAGCCAGCGCGTCGCCGATCGGCCGGGTCGGCGCCCGCAGCTTCAGGCCCTTGAAGGCCGCCGCGCTGTCGACCAGGTGGCCCTTCATGTGCAGTACGCCGCGCGCATGCACGTGGAACAGCAGCGGGTGAACCTCGGCGAACTCGTCGGTGGCGTAGGCCTCGTAGTACTCCTGCACCGCCTGCGTGGTGGCTACCGCGTCGTTGATCATGAAGGGCAGCTCGAAGACCGAGATCTTCGGGAAGCGACCGGGGGTGTAGCCGGGCAGGGTCCAGACCACGTCGACCACGCCGTCGCGCACCTGGTCGATCAGCTGCGGCGGCTTGCCGCCCAGCTGCATGGCCGGATAGATCGTCACGTGGATGCGGCCGCCCGACTGGGTCTCCAGCGCTTTGGCCCAGGGCTCGATGAGCTGCGTCTGCGCCGGCGCCTTGGGCGACAGGAAGTGCATCACCGTCAGCTCGACCTCGGCGGCAGAAGCCGTCCCGATCGAGATGCCGGCAGCCAGCGCGCAGCCGGCCAGAAGTCTTTTCATCAGCATGTCCGTTCCTCCCTTTGGTTGATGCGCCGGTTTACCGGTCGCGCTTGTTTTTGTCTGAACCCCTAGAAGGCGAAGAAGACCGTCTCCCCGGCGCCCTGCAGGCGCACGTCCCATGTCAGCTTGCCCGGCCCGGCGGCCTTGGCGATCAGCGTGTCGCGCCGCGCCGGATCGACCAGCGCCAGCACCGGGTCGGTGGCGTTGGCCGCCTCGCCGGGGAAATAGACCCTGGTCGCCACGCGCGCGGACAGACCGCGCGCGAAGATACCGATCATCAGGTGCGGTGCCTGCAGCCCACCGCCCGCTGCCGGTACCGGCCCCGGCTTGATCGAGGCAAAGCGGAAGGAACCGTCCGGCTGGGTGCCGCAGCGCCCGAAGCCCAGGAAGCGTTCGTCCAGCGGCTTGTTCTGCCGGTCCTCGGGATGCGCGTAGCGCCCCTCGGTGTTGGCCTGCCAGAGCTCCAGCACGCCATCCGGCACCGGCTCGCCCTTGCCGTCGAACAGGCGCCCGGCCAGCTCGAAGCGCTCGCCGGCGACGCCATCCGGCGCCACCTGCCAGGCCTCGGGCCAGTCCAGCCCGATGGCCCAGTAGGGCCCGACGGTCTGCGAGGCGGAGGGGACCAGCACCACCTAGCCCTCCATCGGCGTGGCCGCGCGGCCGCGCAGCACGATGTCGAAGCGATAGCCCAGCGCCCAGGCCGGCTGGGTGAGCTCCAGATCGAAGCGGGCCACCAGGCGCTCGCGCGCGGCGGCGTCCGGCACGGCGTTGAAGATCGGGTCCAGCGGCAGCAGCGGATCTCCAGGGAAATACATTTGCGTCACCAGCCGCGTGGCGAAGGCCGGGCCGAACAGCGAGAGGTGGATGTGCTGCGGCCGCCAGGCGTTGTGGTGGTTCGGCCAGGGATAGGCGCCAGGCTTGATCGTGGTGAAGCGATAGACGCCATCGGCGTCGGTGGCCACGCGACCGGCACCGGAGAAGCTGGGATCCAGCGGTGCGTCATGCTGGTCGCGGTCGTGGCGATAGCGCCCGGCGGCGTTGGCCTGCCAGACCTCGATCAAGGTGTCGGGCACCGGCCAGCCGTCCTCGTCCAGTACCTGGCCGGCGACGATAATGCGCTCGCCCTGCGGCTGGCCGGCATGCTGGCCGGTCAGGTCGGTGTCGTTCGGCCGCACCAGCCGCTGGCCAAGCAGCGGGCCGGTGATCTCCGACAGGCTGGCTGGCACGGGCACCGGCGCCTGCGAGGGCGCGCGCAGCACAGTCGACTTGTAGCCCGGGTGCAGCAGCGGTGGCTGCGTCCCCGCGGGTTCGGGTCGATAGCCGGCGAGCTTGCTCATCCCTGCCCTCCTACAGTCGTTCCAGGGCCAGCGCGGCGCCCTGGCCAACGCCGACACACATGGTGGCCAGGGCGCGCCGGCCGCCGCTGACCTCAAGCTGATGCAGCGCCGTCTGCACCAGGCGCGCGCCCGACATGCCCAGCGGATGGCCCAGCGCGATGGCGCCACCGTTCGGGTTCACCTGCGCCGCGTCGTCCGCCAGGCCGAGCTGCCGGGTGCAGGCCAGCGCCTGCGCGGCGAAGGCCTCGTTCAGCTCGATGCAGTCGAAGTCGTCGAGGGTCAGGCCCAGGCGCGCCAGCAGCTTGCGCACCGCCGGCACCGGGCCGATGCCCATGACGCGTGGCGCCACGCCGGCCGTCGCCATGCCCAGCACGCGGGCACGCGGCGTCAGGCCCTGCGCCTTGGCCGCCGCTTCCGACGCCAGGATCATGGCGCAGGCGCCGTCGTTGACGCCGGACGCATTGCCCGCCGTCACTGTCCCGGGATTGCGGAAGGCGGCCTTCAGCTTGGCCAGCGCCTCGGCCGTGGTGTCGGGGCGCGGATGCTCGTCCGCCGTCACCTCGCCCACCTCGCCCTTGCGGCCCTTGATCGCCACCGGGACGATCTCGGCGGCGAAGAAGCCAGCGGCGATGGCGCGGCCGGCGCGCTGCTGGCTGCGCAGCGCAAAGGCGTCCTGGTCGGCGCGGCTGACCTGGCATTCGGCGGCGACGTTCTCCGCCGTCTCCGGCATGGAGTCGACGCCATAGAGCTGCTTCATCAGCGGGTTGATCAGCCGCCAGCCGATCGTGGTGTCCTCCAGTTGCGCCTGGCGCTGGAAGGCGCCTTCCGCCTTGGCCATGACGAAGGGCGCGCGGGTCATCGACTCGACGCCGCCGGCCAGCGCCAGCTCGATCTCGCCGGTCTTCACCGCGCGCGCCGCCGTGCCCACCGCGTCGAGGCCAGAGGCGCAGAGGCGATTCAGCGTGGTGCCCGGCACGCTGGCCGGTAGGCCAGCCAGCAGCAGCGCCATACGCGCGACATTGCGGTTGTCCTCGCCCGACTGATTGGCGCAGCCCAGGAAGACCTCGTCCAGCGCCGCCCAGTCGACTGCCGCGTTGCGCGCCATCAAGGCCTTCAGCGGGGCCGCCGCCAGATCATCCGTGCGCACGCCGGCCAGCGCGCCGCCGAAGCGGCCGATCGGCGTCCGTACCGCGTCGCACAGGAAGGCCTCTCTCATGCCGCCACCTCGCCGTGGGCCTCGGCCGTGCGTTTCAATAACGCGCGCAGCGCGGTCAGCTCGACCTCGGTCGGCGGCACCGTGGCCGCCAGGTCGTTGGCGATGCGCAGGTCCCAGCCGGTTGCCGCCCTGACCTGCTCCACCGTGATGCCGGGATGCAACGAGGTCAGCGTCAGCTCGCGTGTCACCGGGTCGGGCGTCAGGATGCCCAGGTCGGTGATCACCGCCGTCGGCCCCTTGCCCGGCATGCCCGCCTTCTCACGCGCGTCACCGCCATCCAGGAAGCCGGCCGAGGTGATGAAGTCGAGCTTGTCGATGAAGGTCTTGGCGTTCTGCTTCAGGACGATCAGCACCTCGCCGGCCAGCGCTGCGATCTCCGGCGCGCCACCGGCGCCGGGCAGCCGCACCTTCGGCTTGTCGTAGGGGCCGATCACCGTGGTGTTGATGTTGGCGAAACGGTCGATCTGCGCCGCGCCCAGGAAGCCGACGTTGATCCGCCCGCCCTGCAGCCAGTAGCGAAAGATCTCCGGCGTCGAGACCACGGTGTCGGCGGTCGCCGCCAGCTCGCCATCGCCGATGGACAGCGGCAGCACTGATGGCTTGGCGCCGATCGGGCCGGATTCGTAGATCAACACCACCTCCGGCGCGTGGGTCAGGCGCGCCAAGTTGGCCGCGGTCGAGGGCAGGCCGATGCCGACGAAGCAGACGGTGCCATCCTGCAGGCGGCGCGCCGCCGCCACGGTCATCATCTCGCTGGCGCTATAGCTCTGCTCGCTCATCTCACGCAGCCCTTTGTCCCTGGCTCTCCGCCAGCACGCGGCGAAACGCGGTGAAGTCCGCCGTATCCATGATGTGCTTCTGCATCCAGGCGCGGAAGACCTCGCGATCGCGCGAGATCTCGTCCCAGGCCTTGTAGAAGCGGTTGTCGCGCTCGTAGTAGCCCTGCGCGTAGGACGGATGCGCCCCGCCTGGCTCCAGGCAGACGGCGCTGATCGCCCAGCGCGGCAGCACGCAGGCGTTCGGCGGCGCGTTGAGGTTCTCGACGATCTCCTCCACCGTGATGATGGAGCGCTTGGCCGCCAGCACCGCCTCCTTCTGCACGCCGACGATGCCCCACATCAGCACGTTGCCCTTGCGGTCGGCCTGCTGCGCGTGGATCACCGTCACGTCGGGGCGCACCGGCGGCGTGGCCGCCAGGCGCTCGCCGGTGAAGGGACAGGTGATGAACTTGATCTGGTCGTTGTGCTTTGGCAGGTCGGAGCCGGCATACCCGCGCATCAGGCTGAAGGGCAGGTTGGCGGCGCCGGCGACATAGGCGTTGGCCATGTCGGCGTGGCTGTGCTCCTGCACCGCCAGCGGCACCGGCCAGCCGCGCTCCACCGCGTCGCGGAAGCGGTGCAGCGAGCCGACGCCGGGGTTGCCACCCCAGGAGAAGCGCATCTTCTTCGCCGTGCCCATGCCGATCATCTGGTCGTAGATCAGGTCCGGCGTCATGCGCACCAGGGTCAGGTCGCGGCGGCCCTGGCGGATGATCTCGTGCCCGGCGGCGCTGGGGATCAGGTGGGTGAAGCCCTCCAGCGCCACGGTGTCGCCGTCGCGAACAAGACTTGCCACCGCCTCAGCCAGCGTTGTGATGACCGCCATGCTTCCTCCAGACTCTTGTGCGTTTATCGCACTTATGTTTGATAATAGAACAAGTTTCGGCAGGCCGCCTTGACAAGTCAAGGGCGGTCTTCGCATCTTTGGCGCGATAATCGCCCCTCGGAGTCAGGCGTGGATACCCAGCCGCAACAGCAGCCCCATCCCGCCGAATCGCCTGCCGCGCCGGCGGCCGAGGCGGCCGATCCCAACTTCATGACCTCGCTGGCGCGCGGGTTGCTGGTGATCCGCGCCTTCACCGAACAGCAGCCGCGCCTCAGTATCGCCGAGGTGGCGCGCCTCTCCGGCCTGCCACGCGCCGCGGCGCGGCGCTGCCTGCTGACGCTGGAGAAGCTGGGCTACGCCGGCAGCGACGGGCGCAGCTTCTTCCTGCGGCCGAAGATCCTGGCGCTGGGCTATGCCTTCCTCTCCTCCACCTCGCTGCCCGGCGCCATCCAACCCTTCCTGGAGCGGGTCAGCGAGCAGCTGCACGAATCCTGTTCCGCCGGCGTGCTGGACGAGGACGAAGTGGTCTACATCGCCCGCGCCGCCACCAAGCGCATCATGTCGGTCGGCCTCTCGGTCGGCAGCCGCCTGCCCGCCTTCTGGACCTCGATGGGGCGCGTGCTGCTGGCCCACCTGCCGCCGGCCGAGCTGCAGCGCCGCCTGGGCGCACTGCAGCCGCGCGTCTTCACCGACAAGACGGTGACCGACAAGGCGCAGCTCGCCCGCGTCCTGGAGCAGGTGCGCCAGCGCGGCTACTGCATCGTCGACCAGGAGCTGGAGATCGGCCTGCGTTCGGTCTCAGTGCCGGTGGTCAACACCAGCGGCCAGGTGGTGGCGGCGATGAACTGCGGCCTGCAGGCGCAGCGCGTCTCACGTCGCGAACTGGAAAGCCGCGTGCTGCCGGTGCTGCAGGCCACCGCGCAGGAGCTGCGCGTGCTGCTCGGCCACTAGGCCCGGGCATCCTCCAGCATCATCGCAGCGCACTTTTCGCCGATCATGATGCAGGGCGCGTTGGTGTTGCCCGATACCAGCGTCGGCATGATCGAGGCATCGGCGACGCGCAGGCCGGCGACACCCTGCACCCGCAGTCGCTCGTCCACCACCGCCATGCGATCGCCGGCCGTTCCCATCCTGCAGGTGCCCGAGGGGTGGAAGATCGTGTGTGCGCCTTGCCGCAGGAAGGCCTCCAGCGCCGTCTCGCTGTCCAGCGCCGCGCCGGGCTGTAGTTCCTCCTGGATCCAGGGGCGCAGCGCCGGCTGCTCGGCGATCTGCCGCACCTTGCGCAGGCCGGCGAGCATGGTCTGCACGTCGAGCGGCGACGACAGGTAGTTCGGCTGGATCGCCGGCGGCGCCAGGGGGTCGGGCGACTTCAGGCGGATGTGGCCCCGGCTTTCCGGCCGTGAGGGGTTCATCACCACGTTGAAGCCGGGGTACTCGTGGAAGCCGGTGCCGAACTTGTCGGTCGAAAAGGGAATGAAGTGCAGCTGCACATCGGGGTCGGCCAGCTCCGGACGCGTCTTGAAGAAGACGCCGACCAGCCCGGCGCCGATGGTCAGCGGCCCGCCACGGGTCAGCGCCCAGGTGGCGCCGCTGCGCGCCTTGGCCCAGGGGCTGCCCAGCGCGTCGTTCAGCGTGCCCCTGCGGCTGGCGCGATAGACCGAGCGCGCCTGCAGGTGGTCCTGCAGGTTCTCGCCGACCCCGGGCAAGTCGCACTTGACCTCGATGCCCAAGGCCCGGAGCTGCGCGCCCGGACCGATGCCCGACAGCAGAAGCAGCTGCGGCGAATTGATCGCACCGCCGCAGAGCACGACCTCGCCAGTCACGCGCGCCTCGCCGCCACGCCAGGCCACGCCGACGGCGCGGCCCTGCTCGATCAGCAGCCGCTCCACCTGCACGCCGGTACGGATCGTCAGGTTCGCCCGCCCGCGCGCCGGCTTCAGATAGGCCGTGGCGCTGGAAACGCGCCGCCCGCGCCAGGTGGTGAGCTGGTAGTAGCCGACCCCCTCCTGCGTCGGACCGTTGAAATCGTCGTTCGCCGGGATGCCAGCGGCGCGGCAGGCGGCGATGTAGGCGTCGGCCAGCGGCGTGCGCCAGGCGGCATCCGACACCCCCTGCGGTCCCGCGTCGCCGTGCAGCGCGTCGCCGCCGCGCTGGTTGCGCTCAGCCTTGCGGAAGAAGGGCAACACGTCGGTGAAGCTCCAGCCGCCGTTGCCGAGCTGCCGCCAGTGGTCATAGTCCGACGCCACGCCGCGCATGTAGATCAAGCCATTGATCGCCGAGGTGCCGCCCAGCACCTTGCCGCGCGGCCAGTACATCACCCGCCCGCCCAGTTCCGGCAGCGGCTCGGTCTCGTACTTCCAGTTCACCCGCGCGTCGAGGTAGGTCTTGGCATAGCCGATCGGGATGTGCAGCCAGGGGCTGCGATCCTCCGGCCCGGCCTCCAGCAGCAGCACGCGATGCTGGCCGCTCTCGCTCAGGCGCGCCGCCACCGGCGCCCCGGCCGAGCCGGCGCCCACCACGATGTAGTCGAAGCTGTCGCTCACTGCCGCCCCCGCCTCTGCGCCGACCATACTGGCCACACCCTAGGCGTTCGTCATGCCCGGACTTGACCAGGGCATCCAGGTCTCTGATCGCGGACCCAACGCCAGGAGAGCAGTCGACCGAACTCTGGATGGCCGGGTCAAGCCCGGCCATGACGAAAGTCTGGCTCCGGGCCGGCTGTAGCCGCTTGCACGCCTGCCCCAGCCTCCGCCACTCTCGCGGCCATGCTGCCCACCCGCACCGTCACCCTCGCCGGCCAGCGCGTCACCGTCACCCGCCTGGGGCTGGGCCTGGCCGCGGTCGGCCGGCCTGGCTACATCAACCTGGGCCACCAGGCCGACCTGGCCGACGCGACCGATGTCGAGGGCCTGCGCCGGCGCTGCTGGGCCCTGCTCGATGCCGCGCTGGCCGCCGGCGTCGGCACCTTCGACGCCGCGCGCTCCTATGGCCTGGCCGAGGCGTTCCTGGCCGGCTGGCTGAAGGCCCGCGGCTTCCCGCCCGGTCGCCTCTTCATCTCCTCCAAGTGGGGCTACCGCTACACCGCCGACTGGCAGCCTGGCGCCCAGGTGCACGAGGTCAAGGAGCATACGCTGGAGCATTTCTTGGCCCAGCGCGCCGAGACCCGCGACCTGCTGGGCGATCACCTGACGCTCTACCAGGTACACTCCGCGACCCTGGACAGCGGCCTGTTCGAGCAGCCGGCTCTGCTGGCCGCGCTGGCCAGCCTGCGCGAGGAGGGCATCGCCGTTGGCCTGTCGGTCAGCGGCCCGGCGCAGGGCCAGACCATCAAGCGCGCGCTGGAGTTTGAACTGGACGGCCGGCGCCTGTTCGAATCGGTGCAGGCGACCTGGAACCTGCTGGAACGCTCCGCCGGCCCGGCACTGGCCGAGGCCAAGTCGGCCGGGCTGCTGGTCATCGTCAAGGAAGCCCTGGCCAACGGCCGCCTCACTGGGCGCAACACAGCGCCGGATTTCGCCGTGCAGCGGCACCTGCTGTCGCGCGAGGCACAGCGCCTGGCCACTACGCCCGACGCCCTCGCCTTGGCCGCTGCGCTGGCCGAACCCTGTGTCGACATCGTGCTGAGCGGTGCCAGCACCCTGTCACAGCTCGAAAGCAACCTCGAGGCCGCCACGCTCGTCATGGACGGCCAGGCGCACAATGCCTTGGAGCCGCTGGCCGAAGGGCCGGCGCAGTACTGGAAGATTCGCGCCGCGCTGCCCTGGAGCTGAAGCCCTACTCCGCCGCCCGCACCGCCGCCTGTCGCCCGGCGTCGGGCCGTTTGTAGAAGCTGCCGTCCTTCATGATGGCGCGGAAGCGGTTCTTGTCCTGCAGGATGGTCACGTCGCTCGCTGGGTCGCCGTCAACCAGCAGCAGGTCGGCCAGGTAGCCTTCCTTCACCAGGCCTAGCTCGCCGCCCATCTGCATGATCTCGCCGCCCAGCTTGGTGCAGGCGTGGATTGCCTCGATCGGGCTCATGCCCAGCAGCTTGACGAAGTGTTCCAGGTCGCGCGCGTTTCGGCCGATCGGGTTCCAGGCGAAGCCGTAGTCACCGCCCGGCAGCACCCGCACCCCGCGCTTGCGCAGCTCCTTCATGTTCTCGATGCAGCGTTCCAGCTCGCGCGCGAAGTACATCGCCACTGGATGGTCCTTGGTCAGGCCCCATTCGGCGCCCTCGCCATTCGCCGTGGCGTACATGATGCCCATGGCCGGGGCGACGAAGATGGAGTCCTTCTTGGCCTCCAGCATGTCGAGCGCCTCGCTATCGGCCAGCGTGCAGTGATAGAGCACGTCGACGCCGTTCCTCAGGCACATCTTCACGCTCTCGGCGGAGCGCGCATGCGCCGCCAGCATCTTGCCGCGCGAGCGCGCGACTTCGGCCACCGCCGCCACCTCCGGCTCGTTCATCACCGTCAGGTGGGCGCGCGCGAAGGGCACGAACTCGTCGCCCGAGGGATTGATCTTCAGGGTGTCGACGCCCTCGCGGCACATCTCGCGGGCGACGCGGCGGAACTCGTCCGGGCCGTCGCAGCAGATGGCGAAGGTCGAGCGTGCGATGTGCGAACGCCGCACGTCGCCCAGGCCGCCGGTCACCGTCAGCTCCGGGCTGGCGGCGCGCATCCGCGGGCCGGGGATCTCGCCGGCCTCGATGGCGTTGCGGATCACCACGTCGAGGCGCGGCTTGGCCGCCGCGGCGCTGAACAGCGCGGTGAAACCCTGGTCGAACATCTGCCGCGCGTGCTTCATCGAGGCCAGCGTGTGCTCCTCGGGCGGCAGGTCGCCCAGCTGCTCGAGCTGCGCGACGTTGCAGAAGGAGATGTGGGCGTGCGCCTCGATCAGGCCGGGCATCAGGGTGGCGCCACCGCCGTCAATCACCTCGGCCTCGGCCGGCACTTTCAGTTTCTTGCCGTCGCGCGCGATTTCCTTGATGCGGTTGCCGACCACGCGCACGGCGCCGGCGAAGGGCGCCGCGCCGGTCGAGTCGAGGACGCGGACGTTCTGGAAGACAGTGTGGCTCATGACGGCGCTCCCTGACGCGAGGTCGCCGCGTCCCGGCTCTGCGGCCCGGTGAGCGGCGGCGATTAAGTTTAGTTTATCCTGCCGTCTCACAGGCTTGATGGGAAGGCCGGCAAAGCCTCATTCGCCACGTCTTTCGTGATTTTGCGTTGCAGCACGCTGGCTTTCGCAGGTGCAGCATCGAATCTTGGGGAGAACCGTGTTTAGTGGCTTGACATAGTTTAGTAGAGTTTATTCACTAAACGTAACGCACCAGAAGAAGCGGAGGCACGCTCCGCCGCGATATCTGCCGTAGACACCTCGAAGGGAGGAAACCGATGCGTAGATTCCTGAGGGCCGCGGCCGCGGCCGCTATCGCCGTCACGGCGATGGCGGGCCAGGCTTCGGCCGAAGACAAGTCGATCACCCTGTGCTGGGCCGCCTGGGACCCAGCCAATGCGCTGGCCGAGCTCTCCAAGGATTTCACCGCCGAAACCGGCATCCAGATGAAGTTCGAGTTCGTGCCCTGGACCAGCTTTGCCGACCGCTTCCTCAACGAACTGAACTCCGGCGGCAAGCTCTGCGACCTGCTGATCGGCGACAGCCAGTGGATCGGCGGCTCGGCCACCTATGGTCACTACGTCAAGCTCAACGACTTCTTCGCCGCCAACAACATCTCGATGAACGACTTCCTGCCGGCCACGGTCTACGCCTATTCGACCTGGCCGAAGGGCAGCGAGAACTACTGGGCGCTCCCGGCCATGGGCGACGCGCTTGGCTGGGTCTACCGCAAGGACTGGTTCGCCCGTCCCGAGCTGCAGGCCGAGTTCAAGAAGACCTACGGCTATGACCTGGCCCCGCCGGCCGACTGGAAGCAGCTGAAGGATATCGGCACCTTCTTCCAGGGTCGGCAGATCGACGGCAAGACGGTCTACGGCATCGCGATGTACACCGAGCGCGGCTCGGAAGGCATCACCATGGGCGTGACTGGCGCACTCTACGCCAACGGCTTCCAGTACGAGGATCCGGCCAACCCCTATCACATGGAAGGCTTCGTCAACTCGCCGAATGCCGTGGCCGCGCTGGAGACCTACAAGGACCTCTACAAGTGCTGCACCCCGCCGGGTCACTCGAACGCCTACATGGTCGAGAACCTTGACGCCTACCGCTCCGGCCAGGTGGCGATCCAGATGAACTGGTTCGCCTTCTTCCCCGGCATCCTGAAGGACGAGAACGTCGGTGGCGACAAGTCCGGCTTCTTCGTCAATCCGAAGATGTCGGTCGAGGCCTCGGCACTGGGCGGCCAGGGCATCTCGGTCGTCTCCTACTCCGACAAGAAGGACCTGGCGCTGGAGTACATCAAGTGGTTCGCCAAGCCCGACGTGCAGAAGAAGTGGTGGGCCCTGGGTGGCTACTCCTGCCACAAGGCGGTGCTGGAGGATCCGGGCTTCGCCGCCTCGGCGCCCTTCGCCGCTGACTTCCTGCGCGCCATGAGCAACGTCAAGGACTTCTGGCAGGAGCCGATCTACGCCGAGCTACTGCAGGCCATGCAGGCCCGCATCCACGACTACGTGGTGGCGGACAAGGGCACGGCCAAGGAAGCCCTCGACCTGCTGATCAAGGATTGGACGCAGGCCTTCAAGGACGACGGCAAGCTCTGATTGTTTCCCTGTTGTTTCCCGCGGCTGGCCGGCCGGGCATGTCCCGGCCGGCCAATCGGGGGCCTATGATCGAAACAGGATGTTCAGGACGATGAGCGGATTGACCAACAGGAAAGGGGCGCGAAGCCCGGGCGGTATGTGGGGGGCCGGCGGCGCCGGTTTCAGCCCGCGCACCATCGCCTGGCTCTTCATCACGCCGACCATCCTGCTGCTGCTCGCGGTCAACATCTTCCCGCTGATCTGGACCGTCGACCTTTCCTTCACCGACTTCCGCGCCAACCAGCCGGGGCGCGTCATCAAGTCGGTCGGCACCGCCAACTACGAGCGCATTCTGGGCGACGCCGACATCTGGGACCGGCTGCAGACCACGGCCTCCTTCGTCTGCTGGTCGATCGGGCTGGAAGTGCTGATCGGCTTCGGCCTGGCGCTGCTGATCAATCGCAAATTCAAGGGCCACGCCACCTGGACGACGCTCATCCTGCTGCCAATGATGCTGTCGCCGGCAGTGGTCGGCATCTTCTGGACCTACCTGTTCCAGCCGCAGTCCGGCATCTTCAACTACATCGTCAATTTCTTCCTCGACGCCGGCGACTTCACCATGATCGGCGACGTGCAGCTGGCGCCCTGGGCCATCGTCATCGTCGACGTCTGGATGTGGACGCCCTACGTCATGCTGATCTGCCTGGCCGGCCTGCGCGCCGTGCCGCAGTACCTCTACGAGGCCGCCGAGGTCGACCGCGCCAGCCGGCTGCGGCAGTTCTGGCACATCACCCTGCCGATGGTGCTGCCCTTCCTGATGCTGGCGGTGCTGTTCCGCGCCATCGAGAACTTCAAGATGTTCGACATGGTGGTCTCGCTGACCGCCGGCGGGCCCGGCTCCACCACCGAGGTCGCCTCCATCACCCTGAAGCGCGCCGCCTTTGAAAGCTGGAAGACCGGCTACTCCTCGGCCTTCGCCATCATCCTCTTCGTCGTGGTGTTCGGCGCCGCCAACATCTACGTGAAGTTCCTCAACAAGGTGAAGCAACGATGAGCGCCCCCGACACCAGCGGCGCCGTCGCCAATCCACCTCGCGCCGGCCGCCGTCCCTCGCAGGAGCTGCTGACCAGCGCGCGTTCCATCGTCGAGCCCACGCCGCTGGCGCGCTGGTCCTCCGGCTTCTTCGTCATTCTCTACGCGCTGGTCTCGCTGATCCCCATCGTCTGGATCGTGCTGACCAGCTTCAAGACCCCGCCGGACGCCATCGCCTATCCGCCCAAGGTGCTGTTCCAGCCGACGCTGGAGGGCTACGTCAACCTCTTCACCACGCGCACGCGGCAGACACCGGAGTACATGGCCAGCCTGCCCGCGCCGGAGACCTGGTACGACGAGCTGGTGCGTAGCCGCAACATGGTGATCGCCGGCCCCTCGCGCTACGGCGACCGCTACGTCAACTCGCTGGTAATCGGCTTCGGCTCAACCTTCCTGGCGGTCTTTCTCGGCACCCTGGCGGCCTACGCCTTCTCGCGCTTCAAGGTGCCGCTGAAGGACGACCTGCTGTTCTTCATCCTTTCGACACGCATGATGCCACCCATCGCCGTAGCCATTCCGATCTACCTGATGTATCGCGACGTCGGCCTCAGCGACACCATCATCGGCATGATCCTGCTCTACACCGCAGTCAACGTTTCCTTCGCGGTCTGGCTGCTCAAGGGCTTCATCGACGAGATCCCGCGCGAATACGAGGAAGCGGCGATGGTCGACGGCTACACCCGGCTGCAGGCCTTCCGCCGCGTGGTGCTGCCGCAGGCCATCACCGGCATCGCCGCCACTGCGATCTTCTGCCTGATCTTCGCCTGGAACGAGTACGCCTTTGCCCTGCTGCTGACCTCGGGCGAGGCGCAGACCGCGCCGCCCTTCATCCCGCTGATCATCGGCGAGGGCGGGCTGGACTGGCCGGCGGTGGCCGCCGGCACCACGCTATTCCTGCTGCCGGTGCTGTTCTTCACCGTGCTGCTGCGCAAGCACCTGCTGCGCGGCATCACCTTCGGCGCGGTGCGCAAATGACCTTGCCCGGCAGTAGCACGCCCCGCCCGCAGCCGCGCGCTAGCCTGCTACGTCGCCTGTTCCGGCGCGGCCACTGGGAGAACGCCGCCACCGCCGCCATCGCCATCGGCGTGGTGATGATGATGCAGCCCTTCTCGCTGTGGCTCTACAGCAACTCCTTCGGCGTGATCCTGACCGGCACGGTCGGCTTCATCGTCGTCAGCAAGTTTCCGGAGTAGCGCCATGGCCCGGATCGTGCTGGACCAGCTGCACAAGCGCTTCGGCGATTTCGTCGCCGTGGAGAACTCCTCGCTGGTGGTGGAGGACGGTGAGTTCTTCGTGCTGCTAGGCCCGTCGGGCTGTGGCAAGACCACGACCCTGCGCATGATCGCCGGGCTGGAGCTGCCGACCTCGGGCCAGATCCTGCTGGGCGAGGAGGATGTCACCTTCAAGCGCGCCGCGGCGCGCGACATCGCCTTCGTCTTCCAGCTCTTCGCGCTCTATCCCCACATGACGGTGCGGCAGAACCTGACCTTCCCGCTGCGTATGCAGGGCACGTCGCGGGCCGAGATCAAGAGCCGCGTCGCCGAGGTCGCCCGCCTGCTGCGCATCGAGCACATCCTGAAGCAGCCGGTCGGCGGCCTGGCTGGCGGCGACCGCCAGCGCGTCGCGCTGGGCCGCGCCATCATCCGCCGCCCCGATGCCTTCCTGATGGACGAGCCGCTGGGCACGCTGGATGCCGAGTTCCGCGAACTGATGTGCGACGAGCTGCGCCAGCTGCACGAGCGCATCGGCGCCACCACGGTCTACGTCACCCATGACCAGATCGAGGCCATGGCGATGGCCGACCGCATCGCCATCATGAACAAGGGCCGGGTGCTGCAAGTCGGCCCACCGGCCGACGTCTACGCCCGCCCCTCCAGCCTCTTCGTCGCCGCCTTCATCGGCAGCCCGGCGATGAACCTGCTGCCGGCCGAGGGGCCGCTGGCGCCCGGCGCCACCAGCCTGCGGCTGGGCGATGTCACCCTGGCGATCCCGGCCCCGGCGGTCGGCATCGCGCATGACAAGGTGGTGCTGGGGGTGCGGCCGGAACACATCACCATCGGCGCCGGACCGCTCAGCGGCGAGGTCTTCGGTGCCGAGTACATGGGTGCCCGGCAGATCGTCACGGTCGACACGCCAGCCGGCCGCCTCAGGGTGCGCGCGCCGAACAACCAGAAGCTGGCGATCGGCGAACAGGTGGCGCTGGATTTCGTCACCGACCGCATCGTGCTCTTCGACGGCGAAAGCGAGCAGGCCCTGCCGACACAGGACGCCAGCCTGCTGCAGGAGGCCGTCGATGGCTGAGGTCCGGCTGGAAGGCGTCACCAAGCGCTTCAAGACCGTCACCGCGGTGGACCAGCTGTCGCTCACCGTGGCCGATGGCGAATTCGTCGTGCTGCTGGGCCCGACCGGCGTCGGCAAGACCACGACGCTGCGCACCGTCGCCGGGCTGGAGCGGCCGGACGCCGGCCGCGTCTTCATCGGCGGGGAGGACGTAACCCGCCTGGCGCCGGCCGAACGCGATGTCTCCTTCGTGTTTCAGCAGTTCTCGCTCTACCCCCACCTGTCGGTCTACGAGAACCTGGCCTTTCCGCTGAAGGCACCAAGCCGGCGCGTGCCGGCCGACGAGATCAAGCGCCGCGTGCCAGAGATCGCCCGCATGCTGCGCATCGACCACAAGCTGAAGAACCGCGCCACGCAGCTCAGCGGCGGCGAGATGCAGCGCGTCGCCATCGGCCGCGCCCTGGTGCGCCGGCCGCGCGTCTACCTGATGGACGAGCCGCTGTCCTCGCTCGACGCCAAGCTGCGCGAGGACCTGCGCATCGAACTGAAGCGCATCCAGCTGGAGCTCGGCGCCACCATCCTCTACGTCACCCATGACCAGATCGAGGCCATGACCCTGGCCGACCGTGTCGGCGTGCTGCGCGACGGCCAGCTGGAGCAGCTCGACAGTCCACGCGCCATCTACCGCCGGCCCAATTCGATCTACGTCGCCCAGCGGCTCGGTTCGCCAGCCATCAACCTGGTCTCGCCGGCGGCGCTCGGCCTCAGCCAGGCGCCAGCCGGGGCCGGCATCGTCGGACTGCGGCCCGAGGACCTGCACCTCGGCGTCGGCGAGGGCCGCCAGGCCCGTGTCCTGCAGGTCGAGCACCTGGGCGCCGAGAGCGTGGTGCGCCTCAACCTTGAGGGCATCACGCTGCAGGCCTTGCAAGACCAGGCGCGGCCGGTGGCGGAGGGCGACCTGCTGCCCATCGCCTTCGCGCCCGAGGCCCTGCTGTTCTTCGATACCGAAGGCCGCCTGATGCAGCCGGAGGCACAGCATGTCGGCTGAACGCGCCGCCCAGTTGATCGAGGCCGCCGCCGGCGCCATCAGCGCACAGGCGGCGCGGCTGACCGCGCTGGACCAGGCGATCGGCGACGGCGACCACGGCCTCAACATGCAGCGCGGCTTCGTGGCGCTGCTGGAGCAGAAGGCCGAGCTCGCCGCCCTGGCGCCCGGCGCCGCGCTGCAGAAGGCCGGCATGACCCTGGTGATGAAGGTCGGCGGTGCATCCGGCCCGCTCTATGGTTCGCTGCTGATGGCGCTGGGCAAGGCGGCGCCCGCCGATGCGAATGTGGGGCCGCTGGACGGCGCCGCCCTGGCGGACATGCTGCAGGCCGGCATCGCCGCCGTCATGGCGCGCGGCAAGGCGACCGCCGGCCAGAAGACCATGCTGGACGTGCTGGTGCCGGTCGAGGCGGCGCTGCGGGCTGGCCTTGCCGCTGGCGACGCCACGCCGGCCCTGGCGGCCCGCGTCAAGGCCGCAGCCCTGGCCGCCGCCGAGGCCACCAAGCCCCTGCAGGCGACCAAGGGTCGCGCCTCCTTCCTTGGCCCGCGCTCGATCGGCCATATGGACCCCGGCGCCTGCTCCAGCGCGCTGCTCATCGCCACGCTCTGCGACTTTCTGACGGGAAGCCCATGACCGACCGTGTAGCCATCGTCATCGTCTCGCACTCGCCGCTGGTCGCGCAGGGCACCGCCGACATGGTCCGCCAGATGGTCGGCGACGAGGTCAAGGTGGCCTTCGCCGGCGGCAACCCCGACGGTGGCCTGGGCACCGACGTGGCCAAGATCCTGGCCGCCATCGAACAGGTCTGGTCGCCGGCCGGCGTGGCCGTGCTGGTCGACCTGGGCGGCGCCGAGACCAACAGCGAGATGGCAGTGGAGCTGCTGCCGCCCGAACGCCAGGGCGCCGTGGTGATCTGCAACGCGCCAATCGTCGAGGGCGCGGTGATGGCAGCGGCCGAGGCTGCCGGCGGCGGCTCGCTGGAAGCCGTCCGCGCCACCGCCGAAGAGCTTTCGCCGTGAGCGCGGAAGGGGACGCCGGCATGCCGAACGCCGCCGCATCGACCGACCCGCTGGGCGGCGCGCCGATTGCCGGCAAGGTGCTGGTGACCAATCCCACCGGGCTGCACGCCCGGCCAGCGGTGAAGCTGACCAAGCTGGCCAAGTCCTTCGCCGCCGACCTCAAGGTGCGGCCGGAAAGCCAGGCCGACTGGGTCAATGCCAAGTCGCCAAATGCGGTGATGAAGATGAAGCTGCGCGGCGGCGACACACTCTGCCTGGAGGCGACCGGCGACGACGCCGCCGCCGCCGTCGCCGCGCTGATCGCCTTCACCGAGCGCAATTTCGACGAATGAGGTGCCATGCCTGAGGCAGGACCCGAGCTGACGCTGCGCGGCACCGTCGCCTCGCGCGGACTGGCGCTCGGGCCTATCGCCCTGCTGACGCCGGCTGGCGCCGCGCGGCGCCAGGCCGGGGCGCCACCAGCCGAAGCCCAGGCGCTGCGCGATGCCTTAGCCCAGGCGGCCGAGGCGCTAGCGCTGGTGATCGAGTCGAGCGACGAGATGGCGGGCGAGATCCTCTCCTTCCAGCTGGCGCTGATCGAGGACGACGACCTGCTGGCGCCGGTCTTTGCCTCCATCGCCGCCGGCACCGCCGCCGACCAGGCGTGGCGCACCAAGCTGGACAGCGAGATCGCCGACTATGCCGCCGGCGAGGACGACTACTTCCGCGCCCGCGCCGCCGACCTGACCGACCTGCGCGACCGCGTGCTGGCCGCGCTGGCCGGCGAGGACGCCGCCACCACCGCGGCCGCCGAGGGCGCCATCCTGGCGGCCGAGGACTTGACGCCCTCGCGCTTCCTGGAAACCGACTGGCGCCGCTTCGGTGGCGCGGCGCTGAAGCTGGGCTCGGCCGCCAGCCACGTCGCCATGCTGGCGCGGGCGCGTGGCGTGCCGCTGCTGATCGGCCTGGGCGAGGCTTTCGACCGCCTGCAATCCGGCGTGCCGGCCGTGCTCGATGCCGAGGAAGGACTGCTGCTGCTGCGCCCGGCCAGCGCCAGCCGCCAGAGCTTCGACCGCCGCCAGGAACAGGCCACCGCGCGGCAGCGGCAGGAGGCCACTTTCCTGCCGCGCCCGGCGATCACCGCCCATGGCGAGGCGGTGCAGGCGCTGATCAACGTCGACGATCCGGCGCTGCTCGACCGGCTGGACCCGGCGCACTGCGACGGCATCGGCCTGGCGCGCAGCGAGTTCCTGTTCCGCGCCGATCGCCCACTGCCCGACGAGGCGGCGCAGTTCCAGGTCTACCGCCGCCTGCTGGCTTGGGCGGCGGGACGGCCGGTGACCATCCGCACGCTGGATGCCGGTGGCGACAAGCCGATTCCCGGCCTGACGCCGGACGGCGAAAGCAACCCCTTCCTCGGCCTGCGCGGCCTGCGCCTCAGCCTGTCACGGCCGGAGGTTTTCGCCGTGCAACTGCGCGCACTGGCCCGCGCCGCGCCGCTGGGCAACCTCAAGGTCATGGTGCCGATGGTGACGCGCCCGCAGGAGATGACGGCCGCGCGTGCCCTCTTTGAGGCCGCGGTGGCCGATTGCCGCGCCGCCGGGATGGCCGCGGCCCTGCCGCCCCTGGGCATGATGGTCGAGGTGCCGGCTGCGGCCTTGACGGCGGCCGACTTTCCGGCCGATTTCTACTCCATCGGCAGCAACGACCTGGTGCAGTACGTGACCGCCTCCGGCCGGGACAACGACTCCGTCGCCAGTCTCTATGACCCGCGCAACCCGGCGGTGCTGGAACTGATCGCGCGCACCGTCGCCGCCGGCCAGACGCGCGGTGTCGAGGTCAGCCTCTGCGGCGACATGGCGAGCGACCCGGCGCTGGTGCCGCTGCTGCTGGAGCGCGGCCTGCGCGCGCTCTCGGTCGCGCCCGGCCGGCTGGCCAGCGTGAAGGCCGCGGTGGCGGCCTGGAGCCCGCATGGCTGACGAAGCCGTCCTTCCAGGCAAGGAGCAGCTGGTCGCCGCCTACAAGCGCATCCTGCAGGTGTCGCTCGACCGCCGTCCCTCGGGCACGCGCCAGCGCATCGCCGAGGCGCTGGGCAAGCACAAGTCCTTCGTGTCGCAGATCACCAACCCGGCCTATTCCGTGCCAATCCCGGCGCGCCACGTCACCGCCATCCTGGAGCTCTGCCACTTCTCCGCCGAGGAACGCCGCGCCTTCCTCGAGGCCTATGTCCAGGCGCACCCGAATCGCCGCCAGGCGGTGAAGCCCGCGCCGCGCGGCGGCGCCCCGCACGTGCTGCACATCCCGGTGCCGACCTTCGAGGACCAGGAGCTGCAGCGCGAGGTCGAGGAATTGATCCGCGCCTTCGCCGCGCGCGTCGTGCAGCTGGTGCAGAAACGCTGAGGCGGCGGCATTTTCACCCTCGCCCTTGGGAGAGGGCTGGAGTCATTACCGCCCCCAGCGCAGCGCCGCCGTCTCCACCGGCGCATCCCACAGGCGGGTCAGCTCCGCATCGAGCTTCAGCAGCGTCAGCGAACAGCCGGCCATCTCCAGCGAGGTGGTCCAGTTGCCGACCAGTGAGCGGGTGATCTTGAGGCCCTTGCCGGCGAGGATCTTCGCCGCCGCGTGGTGCATCAGGTAGAGCTCCATCAGCGGCGTGCCGCCGAAACCGTTGACCAGCAGCAGCAGTTCCTGCCCGGCCTTCGGCGCCAGGTCTCCCAGGATGGCGCCCAGCATCTCTTCGGCGATGGCATCGGCGCTGGTCAGCTTGACGCGACGGCGCCCCGGTTCGCCATGGATGCCGACGCCCATCTCCATCTCGTCCTCGGCCAGCGTGAAGGTCGGATTGCCGGCGGCCGGCACGGTGCAGGAGGTCAGCGCCACGCCCATGGAGCCGGTGGCAGCCACCACGCGCTGGCCCAGCGCCTTGCAAGCTGCCAAGTTGGCGCCAGCCTCGGCGGCAGCGCCGACAATCTTTTCCACCAGCACCGTACCGGCGACGCCGCGCCGGCCCTGGGTGTAGGTCGAGTCCTCGACCGCCACGTCGTCGTTCACCAGGACCGTGGCGTGGCCCACGCCCAGCATGTCGGCGCCCATCTCGAAGTTCATCAGGTCACCGGCATAGTTCTTCACGATGAAGAGCACCCCGGCGCCACCGTCGACTGCCTGCGCGGCCGCCAGCATCTGGTCGGGTGTCGGCGAGGTGAAGACTTGCCCCGGGCAGGCGGCGTCCAGCATGCCGAAGCCAACGAAGCCGGCGTGCAGCGGCTCGTGCCCCGCGCCGCCACCGGAGATCAGCGCCACCTTGCCCCGCCGCGGCGCGTCGGCGCGGCTGACGAAGGTGGGCTCGAACTGCACCGTGACCAGGCCGGCATGCGCCTCGCCGAAGCCCTGCAGGCATTCGGTCAGCACGGAATCCACGCCGTTGATCAGCTTCTTCATCGCTTCCTCCCCAGAATTCTTTTTATTACTTAACTAAACTAAACTCTCGGCCGCGCGTGGTCCAGCGCATCCGCGCTGGGCAGGGGCCGCGCTGTCGCGCATCCTAACCGGCGACAACGCCAAAATGTGGAAGGCCGATGGGTTTCAGAGCGCTTGTTTCATCGTGGCTCGACAGCCGGCGGCGGCAGTACCAGACGCATTGGCGGACTTGGGTCGCGCAGAATCCAGGCGGCTCGCGCGCCCAGTTCTATGCCCACTACGCGCGCTGGCGCGAGGCAAACGACCACGCGCCCAAGACCCTCGGCCTCAAGGTCGATCCGGCCCGCCAGGCCCAACGCACCGCGCGCTACATCGAGCAGCTTCGGCGGCTCGGCATGCGACCGGAACACCTGGCCGTCGACTTCGGCTGCGGCTCACTCTGGGTGGGCGAGGGGCTCATGGCGGCACAGCAACCGGGCCGCTACATCGGGCTGGATGTCGACGATCACTTCTATCGGCAGCGCTTGGCGCTGTTGCCACCGGCGCTGCTCGAGCAGGCCCGGCCGCGCTTTTATGTGATCACGCCCGAAAGCTTGGCCGCGGTGCGCGCCGAGCGGCCGGACTACGTCCTCGCTACGGCGGTTCTGCTGCACGTCGTGCCGCAGGAACTGCCGCAGTTCTTCGGCAGCCTGCTCGCGCTGGCGGTCCCCACGACGCGCATCTTCATCCAGCACCCGCGCGAGAAGCGCAGCGGCCGTCGGTCAGGCTGGACCACCTGGTCGCACAGCGATGAAGTGCTTGCCAGCACCCTGGCGGCGCTAGGCCGCCGGCATGTCTATGTTAAGGACACCGTGCCGCAGCTCGGCCATCCCTGGTTCGAGATCAAGCCGCTCTAGCGCACGGTGAACTCGCGCGGCAGGTCCAGGCCCTCGAAGGCAACGACCCGGGCAGGTGCGCCGTCCAGGCCGTGCAGGTGCAGCGGCAGGGCGGCGATGGCCAGGCGCGGCCGCTGGATCTTGTGGAGCCCTTGGCAGTACTCGATGTTGTAGATGTCCCGGCCCAGGATGGTGTGGTGCACCGGGCAGTTCTCGCCGCGGAAGGCCGGATCGCGCACCTCCTCCTCTTCCGAGAAGTCATAGACCACGGCATGCACACCGCGCTCCACCAGCCATTCGGCGCCGGCCACGCTGAGGAAGGGTCCCTGCTTCCAGAAGCGGTCGCTGCCCCAATGCTTGTCGGTCCAGTTGGTGCGCAGGATGACGATGTCGCCCTTCTGCACGTGGCGGCCGCGGTCTTCCAGCGTGTCGCCGGCGATGGCGGCGTTGTCGGCGTGGTCGTCCAGCTCGATCAGCGCGGCCGGACCGATCAGCTTCGACAGCGGTGTCTCGTGCGTGCACTTGCCGCCCTCGATGAAGTGCACCGGCGCGTCGACGTGCGTGCCGTAGTGCGCGAACATCGAAAAGGTCGAGCCCTGCCAGCCGCATTTCTCGAAGCTGTAGGGCGTCTCGAACTTCACCTGCAGCCCAAGGCGTCCGTCGCCATCCTTCACGGGTATCGACAGATCGATCAGCTCAACCATGCGGCGATTCCTCCTGGGTGACTGCACTTCTTTTCTTGGCGCCGTGGCTGCCAGCCAGGCGACGCATGAGCGGGGCGAGTTCGCCGACGATGCCGCGGCGGAACAGCAACACCACGACGACGAAGACGACCCCCTGGATGATGGTGACCCAGGCACCGGACTCTGCCAGATAGTTCTGGATCAGCACCACGACGAAGGCACCAACCACGGGCCCGAACAGCGTGCCAACGCCACCCAGGATCACCATCAGCACCACCTCGCCGTTGGTGTGCCAGTAGACGTCGGTGAGCGAGGCGATGCCGAAGACCAGGGCCTTCAGGCCGCCAGCTAGCCCAGCCAACCCGCCGGCCAGCGTGAACACCAAGATCTTTACGTGATGCGGCTTGTAGCCAAGCGATATGGCCCGCGGCTCGTTGTCCTTCACCGCCCGCAGTACCTGGCCGAAAGGCGAGGCAACGACCCGATGCACGAAGGCCAGCGCGGCAATGAAGACCGCCAGCACGAAGTAATACATCAGGTCGTTGTCCATCAGGTCGAAGCTGCCCAGCAGCAACCCGCGGGGAATCGCCTGCAAACCGTCCTCGCCCCCGGTGAAGGGCAGCTGCAGCGCCAGGAAATAGACCATCTGGGCCAGCGCGAATGTGATCATGGCGAAGTAAATACCGGCGCGCCGGCTGGTCAGCAGGCCGAACAACAGGCCCATCAGCGCGCCACTGGCCAGGCCGCCCAGCAGCGCCAGCTCGGTCGGCAGGCCCCACACCTTGGCCAGGTCACCGGTGATGTAGGAGCCACTGCCCAGCAGCGCCGCGTGGCCAAATGACAGCAGTCCGGCGTAGCCCAGCAGCAGGTTCAGCGACAACGCGAAGATGGCGAAGCACAGCGCCTTCATGATGAACACGGGGTAGGTCAGGAAGGGCACTGCCAACGCCAGCGCAAGCAGTGCCAGCAGGCCGAGGAGGCGCAGGTTCATGGCCTTCATCCCCGCTTGCCGAAAAGCCCCTGCGGCCGCAGCAGCAGGCAGATGACCATGACCAGGAAGACCACGGTGTTGGAGGCTTCGGGGTAGAAGACCTTGGTCAGGCCCTCGCAGAGGCCCAGCCCGAAGCCAGTGATGATCGAACCGAGGATCGAACCCAGTCCGCCGATCACCACGACGGCGAAGACGACCGGGATGACATTGGCCCCCATGATCGAGCTGACCTGGTAGATCGGTGCCGCCAGCACGCCCGCGATGGCGGCAAGGCCGGCCCCCAGCATGTAGGTCAAGGTCACCAGGCGGGGCACGTTGACGCCGAAGGCCGAGACCAGGTCGGCATTCTCGGTCGCCGCGCGCAGATAGCTGCCAAGCTTGGTGCGCTCGATCAGGAACCAGGTGCCAAAGCAGATGATGAGCGAGGCGACGATGACCCAGGCGCGGTAGTTCGGCAGGAACATGAAACCCAGGTTGGTGCCGCCCTGCAGCATCTCGGGAATGTTGTAGGGCTGGCCAGAGACGCCATAGGCGTGGCGGAAGGCGCCCTCGACGATCAGTGACACGCCAAATAGCAGCAGGAAGCCATAGAGGTGGTCCAGGTGATAGAGGTGGCGCAGCAGCAGCCGCTCGATCACCGCGCCGGAGAGCGCCACGGCAATCGGCGCCAGCAATAGCGCCCACCAGTAGCTGATGCCCAGGTAGTTGAGCAGCATCCAGGCCACGAAGGCGCCCATCATGTACTGCGCGCCGTGGGTGAAGTTGACGATATTGAGCATGCCGAAGATGAGGGCCAGGCCGAGCGACAGCGTGGCGTAGAAGGCGCCGTTGATCAGCCCAAGGAGGAGCTGCCCGAACAACGCCTGTGTGGGAATGCCGAGAAATTCGGTCACCGGCCCGGCCCTCGCTTTCGGCGGTTTACTTCTTCACCGTCGGGCACTCGCTTTCCGACAGCGGGCGGAAAGCCTCGTCAGCCGGAATGGTCGCCAGGATCTTGTAGTAGTCCCAGTCGTACTTCGATTCCGCCGGCGTCTTCACTTGCGCCAGGAACATGTCGTGCACCATGCGGCCATCCTCGCGCAGCGTGCCGTGCTTGGCGAAGAAGTCCTCGATCGGCAACTCGCGCATCTTGGCAGCCACGGCCAGCGCCTCGTCGGTGCCGGCCGCCTCGACGGCCTTCAGGTAGTGCAGCGTCGAGGAATAGACGCCGGCCTGAGCCATGGTTGCCATGGCGCCGCGCCGCTCGAAGAACCGCTTCGACCAGGCACGGGTCTCCTCGTCCATGTCCCAGTAGAAGCCGGTGGTCAGCACCACGCCCTGCGCCACCTGCAGGCCCAGCGAATGGATGTCGCTGATGAAGATCAGCAGGCCGGCCAGGTTCTGCCCGGCCTCGACGATGCCGAACTCGGCGGCCTGCTTGATGGCGTTGATGGTGTCGCCGCCGGCATTGGCCAGGCCGATGATCTTCGCGCCGGAGGCCTGCGCCTGCAGCAGGAAGGAGGAGAAGTCCTGGTTCGGGAAGGGGTGCAGGACCGAGCCCAGCACCTTGCCGCCGCCGGCCTCGATGAAGGCCGTGGTGTCACGCTGCAGGGCATGACCGAAGGCATAGTCGGCGGTCAGGAAGAACCAGGTGTCGCCACCCTGCTCCACCAGCGTCTTGCCGGTGCCGTGCGCCAGGGCATAGGTGTCATAGGTCCAGTGGAGGCCATAGGGCGAGCAGGCCTTGCCGGTGAAGTCCGATGTGGCGCCGGTAGAGACGATCAGCAGGCGATGCTTCTGCCGCATGATCTCCTGCAGTGCCAGCGCTGCCGAAGAACCGGGAACGTCGGTGATCAAGTCGACCTTGTCGACATCGATCCACTTGTTGGCGATGTTGGAGGCGATATCGGCCTTGTTCTGATGGTCGGCGGTCAGGATCTCGATCGGCTTACCCAGCACCGTGCCACCGAAGTCCTCCACCGCCATCTTGGCGGCCTCCAGGCTGCCGAGCCCCGACAGGTCGGAGTAGACGCCCGACTGGTCGTTCAGCACACCGATCTTCACCACATCGTCCGATACCTGTGCAGCTGCGCCACCGGCGCAGAGCACCAGCGCGGAGATGCAAGCCAGCAAACCAACGTGTTTCATTGTCGTGGCTCCCTTGTCCTAAGTTTCAAAAAGCAAGCAACCCGCCCCGCTAGACAGCGAGGTAGGCCTGCAGACGCCCCACATCGCGGCTCACCTCGGCGCCGGCCAAGCTGTCCACGATCTGCCCAGATTCCATGACGTAGTGCCGGTCGGCGACAGACAGCGCGAAGCGCAGGTTCTGTTCGACCAGCAGGATGGTGTAGCCCGCCGCCTTCAGGCGGCCGATGGCGATGCCGATCTGCTCGACGATGACCGGCGCCAGGCCTTCGGTCGGCTCGTCCAGTAGCAGCAGTTTCGCCCCGGTGCGCAGGATGCGGGCGATCGCCAGCATCTGCTGTTCGCCGCCCGACAGCTTGGTACCCGGGCTGCGCGCCCGATCCTTCAGGTTGGGGAAAAGCAGGTGGATCTGCTCCACGCTCATGCCGCCGGCCTGCACGACGGGCGGCAGCAACAGGTTCTCCGCCACGTTCAGCGAGGCGAAGATGCCCCGCTCCTCCGGGCAGTAGCCAATGCCCAGTCGCGCGATCTGGTGCGGCAACAGGCGACTCAATTCTCGGCCGGCGAAGCGGATCGAACCGCGGCGCCGGCACTGGATACCCATGATGGCACGCAACGTCGTGGTCTTGCCGGCCCCGTTGCGCCCAATCAGCGTCGCCACCTCGCCCTTGGGTACTGTCAGCGCCACGCCATGCAGTGCCTGCGATTCGCCATAGAAGGCTTGCAGCCTCTCGATCGCCAGGTAGTCGCCGGCGGCCTCAGCCATGCGCCACGGCTCCCGTTCCCAGATAGGCGCTGCGCACCTCCGGATTGCGCTGGATCTCCTCGTAGGGGCCTTCGGCCAGCACCTCGCCGCGCTGCAGCACCGTGATGACCTGCGCCAGCTGCGCGACCACGCCCAGGTTGTGCTCCACCATCAGTACCGTGCGCTGCTGTGCCACCTCGCCGATCAGGCGCGTGATGGTGCGGATGTCCTCCTGACCCAAGCCGGCAGTCGGCTCGTCCAGCAACAGCACCGCTGGATCCAGCGCCAGCGTCGTCGCCAGCTCCAGCGCCCGCTTGCGGCCATAGGGCAGCTCGCCGGTCAGGTGGTCGCGCAGCCCCGCCAGGCCAACCGCCTCGAGCAGCTCCACCGCCCGCTCGTTCAGCGGCGCCAGGCTGCGCGGCGAGCGCCAGAAGTGGAAATAGGTGCCCAGCTTGCGCTGCAACGCCACGCGCACGTTCTCCTGCACCGTCAAGTGGGCGAAGACGGCGGAAATCTGGAAGGAGCGGCAGACGCCCTGGCGCGCCAGGTCGGCGGCGGCGGCGGCGGTAATGTCCCGGCCCCGGTAGAAGATCTTTCCCGAGGTCGGCTGCAGGAACTTGGTGAGGAGGTTGAACAGCGTGGTCTTGCCGGCGCCGTTGGGGCCGATCAGTGCGTGGGTTGAGCCTTCGCGGACCGCAAGGTTGACGTTGCGCACGGCGACGAAGCCGCTGAACTCCTTGGTCAGCGCCCGTGCTTCGATGATCGCCCCTGCCGTACCCACTGCCGTCATCCCCGGTGCCTCCCCGCACCCCTATCCAGCTCTTGCCGTCAGATCGCCTCCCAGGCTGCTCGTCAACCGCGCCGCGCGCTCGACCACCATCGCGGCGATCTCTGTCAAACGGGCACCCTTCATCCGGGCGCCCAGACCGGCGACGCCGATGGCGCCGACCACGCCGCGCTCGTGCGCGAAGACCGGTGCCGAGATGCCCACCACCTCACCGATCCATTCGCCCAGGTTCTGCGCATAGCCACGGCGGCGGATCGCCGCCAGTTCGCCCTGGAAGGCCTTGTGACTGGTAATCGTGGCATCGGTCAGCGCCGGCAATCCAGCGGCGCTGTAGGCTTCCCGCAATTCTGCCGCGGTGAAGGCGAGGATGGCCTTGCCCGCCGCGACCGTGTGTGCCGGCAGGCGGTCGCCGCGCTGCACGTAGATGCGCACCCGCTGCGGGCTCTCGGCGATCTCCAGGTAGACCACCTCCCGCCCTTCCAGCGTGCCGAAGTGCGCGGTCTCGCCGGTCGCCAGAGCCAGGTCGCTCAGCATCGGGCGGACCTGCGTCAGCATGTCGAACTGCGCCAGATAGCGGCGCGACAACACCAGCACCTGCGACCCCAGTGCATAGCGCTGGCGCTTGGCGTCAACCGTGACATAGCCAGCCTGCTGCAGCGCCAGCAGGTGTCGCAGCGCGGTTGCCTTGGGAATGCCCAGGCGGCGACTGATGTCCGACAGGCTCTGCTCGCGGTGCTGGTCGTCGAAGGACTCCAGCATGGTGAGCACGTTCACCACGGCCCGTGACGGCTCGGCGCGGAGCACATGATCGTTGTTTCGTATTTGAAACATTGATTTCATATCTAAAAAGCTAAAGACGACTGCACACCCCTGTCAAGCAGGGGCGTTGTCGATCCATCAGCGCGCTAGGTGTCTCAGTGGGCCGCGCGCGGCGGCCGGCCGCGGCGCCTTGGCGGTGTGGCGGCGGCGGTGCTACGCCCGCTCCACAGATCGATGATGTGGCGGGCCGACGTGGTGATGTTCTGCGCAATGGCGTCGCGCGCCGCCGCCGCGTCGCGCCGGCGCAGCGCCCGCGCCAGACGCCCGTGATCCTGCAGGCTGCCGCGCAGCCGTTCGTCGCATTGCAGGACCCCCAGGTAGGGCCCGATCTGCAGGCCCAGCATCTCGCAGCAGGGCATCAGCGACGGCGCCTCGGCGGCGCGATAGACCGCCAGGTGCAGCTCGCGATTGGCCTCCAGCAGGCGGCGCAGGTCGTTCCGCGCAAAGGCCTCCAGCTCGGTGGCGAACAACGCCTCGACCTGCGCGGCCAACGCCGGCGTGGCGCGCTCGGCCGCCCAGGCCGCCGCCGTGCCCTCGACCATGCAGCGCACGCGGCAGAGATCCTCCACCTTGGCCGGCGAGAAGTCAGGCACCCGCACTGTCCGGTTCGGCAGGGCCTCGAAAGCCTGCTGCGTGACCAGGCGGCGGATCGCCTCGCGCACCGGCATGGGACTGGTGGAGAACCGCGTCGCCAGCGCGCGCACGATGACCTTCTGGCCGGGAATGAAGAAGCCCGCCATCACGGCCTCCTTCAGCACTGCGTAGACGCGCTCGTGCATCAGGTTCACGGCGACGGGGTCCAGCTGTGGTGTAGGCACGGTGATGGCAACTCTTTCCAGGACCTTGGCGGCCCAGACTTATCACCGATCGCAATGCGGTCGAGCGGCAGGATCGCGCCGCCATCCGGATTCTAATCCTCACGAGATCATAAATGTATTGATATTTGATCAAGGACTGTCGAAACTCCGGCGGTCGGCTGCCTTGAGCGGCGGGTCCTTCGCAGCATCCGGAGAGCGGGAATTGACGACACGGAGTCCACGGGCAGGCTGCAGGTCAGAGGCATCTGGCTGGCGCAGTCTCCTGGCGGACGCCGTCTCTCGGCCCACCCGGACGCGAAGATCGGCCCGCGCCGCCAAGGGACCCCAGTGCCGCCGCGGCGGCCCCCTTTAAAAACCGCGGACTGAGGAGGCTTCAACAATGAAACAGAAAGCTTTCGTTTCCCTGGCGGTGGCCGCTGTCGCTGGCCTGCTGGTCCAGGCCCCGGCCCGCGCCGAGGAGTCGATTACCCTGGCGAACTACGGCGGCGCCTGGGCCACGGCCCTGTCGCAGGCCGAACTCAAGCCCATCGAGAAGCTGCTCGGCATCACGATCCGCGAAGTCACCATCAACTCGATGAGCGAGGTGAAGCTGCAGGTCGACGCCGGCGCGGTGGAAATCGACATCGCCGACATGGGCACCTCCGAGTGCGTGCTCGGCGTGCAGCAGGGCCTGTGGGAGAAGCTCGACTATGGTGTCATCGACGCCAGCGGCCTGGACCAGAACCTGGTCACCGACTACTGGGTCGGCGGCCCCAGCTACTATTCCACGGTGCTGGCCTGGAACACCGAAACCTACGGCGACAACCCGCCGAAGACCTGGGCCGACTTCTGGGATGTCGAGAAGTTCCCCGGCGCCCGCGGCCTGTGGAACTTCCCGGTCACCTCGCTGGAATTCGCGCTGCTGGCCGACGGCGTGGCGCCCGACAAGCTCTATCCGCTCGACGTCGAACGTGCCTTCAAGAAGCTGCGCGAAATCAAGCCGCACATCACCGTGTGGTGGGGCAACGGCGCGCAGGCGGCGCAGCTGCTGAACGACGGTGAGGTCGACATGGAGTCGATCTGGAACGGTCGCGCCACCACGGCGATCAAGAACGGCGCCAAGGCGGCCTTCACCTTCAACCAGGGCCTGCTCGATTCCGACTGCCTGGTCATCCCCAAGGGTTCGAAGAAGAAGGCACTGGCGATGAAGGTGATCAACCTCATCCTCACCGCCGACCTGCAGGCCAACCTGCCGGCGCTGATCGATTATGGCCCGGTCAACCTGAAGGCCTTCGAGACCGGCAAGATATCGGCGGCCGACGCCAAGGCCTCCAATTCCTCGCCGGAGAACGTGAAGACGCAGATCCTGCAGCGCAGCGACTGGTGGGGCGAGAACCTGGATCGCATCCAGCCCATGTGGGACGCCTTCGTCCAGGAGTAGACTCCCTGTCTGCCGACGCCGGGGAGCGCTGGGCGCTCCCCGGTCTTTTTTGGGTTCAGGATTCGAGAGCGACGACGCCGCATGGACGACGCCAGCCGCCACCCGCTGCCGATCACCGTCGAGGGTATGGAGAAGCGCTACGGCCCGGTCGTGGCCCTGGGCGGCGTCTCGCTGCGCATCGCCGCCGGTGAATTCGTCACGCTGCTGGGTCCCTCGGGATCGGGCAAGACCACGCTGCTGATGGTGCTGGCCGGCTTCGTGCGGCCCGATGCCGGCAGCCTGATGTTCGGCGAGCGCCAGGTGCTGATGCTGCCGCCACACGAACGCGGCGTCGGCATGGTGTTCCAGAACTACGCGCTGTTCCCGCATATGTCGGTGCTGGACAACGTCGCCTTCCCGCTCAAGGTCCGTGGGGTTGCCCGTGCCGAAGCGCGGCGCCGCGCCGAGGCCGCGCTGGACCTGGTTGACCTGGGCGGCTATGGCGGCCGCCAGGTGCACCAGCTGTCTGGCGGCCAGCAGCAGCGTGTCGCGCTGGCCCGCGCCGTGGTCTTCGAGCCGCCGATCCTGTTGATGGACGAACCGCTGTCGGCGCTCGACAAGAACCTGCGCGAGCGCATGCAGATCGAGATCCGCCGGCTGCACGAGCGCCTGGGCATGACCACGGTCTATGTCACCCATGACCAGCGCGAGGCGCTGACCATGTCGGACCGCATCGCCGTGCTGAACCGCGGCCGCGTCGAACAGTACGACACGCCGACGGAAATCTACGATCGCCCGGCCTCGGCCTTCGTCGCCGACTTTATCGGCGAGTCAGCGCTTATCCCGGTCCAGGTTGAGGGCACGACCGCCCTGCTGGGCCGCCAGCGCCTCGCGCTGCCGCGCGCGCCAGCCGCTGGCGACAGCCACCTGCTGGTCCTGCGGCCGGAGAAGCTGGAGCTGCTGGCCGGCGATGCCGCCCCGCCGGCTGGCGCCAACCGACTGGACGGCCGGGTGCGCGACCGCATCTTCCAGGGTGAAAGCGTGCTGTTCTTCATCGCCCTGCCGGACGGCCAGGACTTCACCTTCCGCCTGCAGGTGCGCGCTGGCCTGATGGCACGGCTGCCTGGCAAGGGCGACGCGGTCGCCTTCACGCTCCATCGGGACGACACCCTGGTGGTGCCTGGCGGGGTCCAGGCGCCGTGACCGCGCTGGCCGGCATGGCGGTGGCGCCGAGCCCCATCGACCTGCGGCGGGCCGGACGGCGCGAACGGCGGCGGCGCCTGCTGCTGGTTGCTCCGGCGCTGCTGCTGGTGACGCTGCTGCTGATCGGTCCCTTCGCCTGGCTGGCCACGCTGTCCTTCCTGGACGAAAAGGGCGCGCTCAGCCTGGTGAACTACATCACCATCGCCGAGCAGACCTCGACCCTGAAGATTCTCTGGACCACCTTTCGCGTCAGCCTGCTGGTGACGCTGTTCTGCGCCCTGCTGGGCTATCCCGTCGCCTACCTGCTGGGGCTGTTGCCGCGCCGCGCCGCGGCCTTCTGCCTGCTCGCCGTGCTGCTGCCCTTCTGGACCTCAATCCTGGTGCGCACCTACGCCTGGATGGTGCTGCTGGCGCGCAAAGGCCTGGTCAACACCGGCCTGCAGGACATCGGCCTGATCGACCAGCCGCTGCGGCTGATGCACAACGAGACCGGCACCATCATCGGCATGACCCACATCATGCTGCCCTTCTTGATCCTGCCGCTCTACGCCACCATCCGCGCCATAGACCGCGGCTATCTGCGGGCCGGCGCCAGCCTGGGCGCGCGGCCGACGACGGTGTTCTGGAAGGTGTTCTTTCCGCTGTCGCTGCCGGGGTTCTTCGGCGGCCTGTGCTTCGTCTTCGTGCTTTGCCTGGGATTCTTCGTCACCCCGGCGCTGCTCGGCGGCGGCAAGGTGCAGATGATCGCCATGATCATCGAACGCAGCATCGTCATGCACGCCAGCTGGGGACCGGCGGCGGCCATCGGCGTGGTGCTGCTGTTGACCACGGTCGCCGTGCTCTGGCTCGGCTGGTGGCTGCAGCGCGGCCGGCGGAGGACTGCCTGATGCTGGACGACTGGATTCCTTGGCGGCGCCGCCTGCCACTGATTCTCTTCGCCGGGCTGGTCATGCTGCTGCTGATCCTGCCCAGCCTGATCGTCATTCCGATGTCGTTTTCGGCCGGCGACTACCTGGAGTTCCCGCCGCGCGAATGGTCGACGCGCTGGTACGACACCTACCTGGAGTCCTCGCTGTGGGGCGAGGCGACGACAATCTCGCTGATCGCCGGCGCCTGCACCGCGCTGCTCGCCAGCACTCTCGGCACCGCCGCCGCCTGGGGCCTGCGGCTGCTCGGCCGCGGCGCGCCGCCACTGCTATTGATGCTGCTGACCATGCCCTTGACGGTGCCGGTGATCCTGACCGCCATCGGCATCTTCTACCTCTACGTCCGCCTCGACCTGGTAAACACCATGCTGGGCCTAGTGCTGGCCCACACCATGCTGGCGATCCCCTTCGTGGTCATCCTGGTCCTGTCGCGCCTGCAGTCCTTCGACCTGAATCAGGTACGCGTCGCCGAAAGCCTGGGGGCGCGGCCGACCCGCGCCTTCTTCCTGGTGGTGCTGCCGCAGGTCCGCTTCGCGGTGATCGCCGGCGCTGTGCTGGCTTTCCTGACCTCGTTCGACGAGGTCATTGTCGCGCTCTTCATCACCGGTGGCGGCAAGTCGACCATCACCCGGGTGATGTTCACCAGCCTGCGCGACCAGGTCGACCCCACCATCGCCGCGGTCTCCAGCCTGCTGATCGCCGTCTCGGTGCTGCTGGTCGTGGTGTTCCAATTCTTCGAGGCACGCGGCGGCAAGGCCGCCTGATCCAAGGGAGACGCCAGGATGACCGAAGCAGTGCAGCCACGGCAGGCCGACGCGGTGGTCGTCGGCGGCGGCGTGGTGGGCTGTGCCCTGACCTACGCGCTGGTGAAGGGCGGCCTGCGCAATGTCGTGCTGCTAGAGCGCGACCGCCTGGGCTGCGGCACCACCTGGCATTCGGCCGCCAACATCGCGATGCTGGATGCTTCCTCGCCCTCCTACGTCGACTTCTATGCGCGCAACATGGACCTCTTCAAGCGCCTGGCCGACGAGACCGGGCAGGAGGTCGGCTGGCGCCAGACCGGCCGCCTGCAGTTCGCCACCAACGACGCGCGAGTCCGCTCCCTGAAGCACATCCAGGCAGTGGCCAAGGCGCATGGCCTGGCCTGGGACTGGGTCTCGCCGGAGGCCGCGCAGGAGCGCCTGCCGATCATTTCGACCGCTGGCCTGCTGGGCGCGCTGTGGACACCGACGGTGGGCCGGGTCAATGCCACCGACCTGCTGGCGGCCTATGCCAAGGCGGTGCGCGCCGCTGGCGCCACGGTGCTGGAGCGCACGCCGCTACGCGCCATCGGCCGCACCAACGGGCGCATCAGCGCGGTGGAGACCGACCACGGCAGCATCGCGACGTCGCGCGTCATCGACTGCGCCGGGCTCTGGGCGCCGCAGGTGGCGCGCATGGTGGACGTCGCGCTGCCCATCCACGCCAACGAGCACTTCTATGTGCTGACCAAGGCCTTCGACGGCATCTACAAGGACATGCCGAGTTTCCGCGACGCCGACGCGCTGATCTATGGGCGGGAGGAGGTCGATGGCCTACTGCTCGGCTGCTTCGAGACCCGGGCCAAGCCGCTGCCGGTCGAGGCGCTGCCGGCGGACTTCTCCTTCGGCCTGCTGCCGGACGACTGGGACCAGTTCGAGCCCTACATGCTGGCCGCCATCCAGCGCATCCCCGGGCTGGAAGACGCCCAGGTGAAGATGCTGCTGAACGGCCCGGAGTCCTTCACCCCCGACGGCCGCTTCATCGGCGGGCCGGTGCCGGAGGTGCCGGGCTTCTACGTGCTGGCCGGGATGAACTCCTCCGGCGTCAACAACTCCGCCGGCGCCGCGCGCGCCCTGGCACAGCTTATCCTTACCGGACAAAGCGATCTCGACTTCTCGCCCTTCTCGCCGACCCGCTTCGCGCCCTTCCACGCCCGCCGCGACTGGCTGCGCGAGCGCATCAGCGAGGCGCCGGGCTACCTCTACGGCTACGCGCGTCCAAACCGTGACTTCGAGACCGGGCGCAAGCTGCGGCTGGGACCGCTGCATCACCGACTGGAAGCCGCCGGCGCCAACTTCCACAGCGTCATGGGCTGGGAGCGGCCGAGCGGCTTCGGCGACCTGGAGGCCGAGATCCAGGCGCTGGACAGCGGCGTCGCGCTGGCCGACCAGAGCGCCGCGACCCGCCTGGAGCTGAGCGGCCCTGGCGCCGCCGCGCTGCTGGCGGAGCGACTGGGCGGACTCGACCTCGCGGTCGGCGCCTGCGCCATGGCCGTGGCGCCGGCGCCGCGCGGCGTCGAGAGCCTGCTGCTGGTCGCCCGCACGGGCGAGGCGCGCTATGTGATCCTGGGCGCGGCGACGCGGGAGACCGCAGACCGCCTGCTGCTGACGCCAGCGGACGCCCAGGCGACGCTACTGCCACGCCACTCCAGCCTGGCCCAGCTGCTGCTCGGTGGACCGCAGGCCGAAGCGCTGCTGGCCGGCCTGGTGGAGGGACCCCTGCCCGCCCCGGGCGCGTTGCGCAAGGCCACCATCGGCGGCGCCGCGGTGAAGCTGCTGCGCCACCCCTGGTCCGGCGCTTTCATCCTGCTGACCGCGACGGAGTACGCGCACCACCTGGTCGATCGCCTGGAGGCCGCGACGCCGGCGCCACGCTGGGTCGGCGAGAGCGCGCTGGAAACCTGGCGCATCGCCCAGCGCTTGCCGGCGCTGGGTCACGAGCTGGGGCCGCTGCAGCCGGCGGCGACCGCCGGGCTGCAGCGGGACGACACCGGCGCCTGGCGGCCGGCGCCCGGCCACGGCCTGATCGGCGGCGCCATCGACGGCACGCCCTATGGCGGCGAGCCGCTGTGGTGCGGGGGCAAGGTGCTGGGCTGGGTCACCACTGCCGGCCCGCGCCGCGCCGACGGGCGGGCGCACTTCCTGGCCCTGGCGGGCGCTGCCGACGGGCCAGTGACCCTGGCGTTGGAAGGCGCCGAGCTGCCGGTGACGCTGCAGGCCTGACGCGTGCGGCCGAAGGCGCCGCGGTCAGGAATAGCTGCGGCCGTCGAACCCCGCCTTCGCGCCGCTGGTCCGAACCGCGGCCACGACATCGCGCAGGTCGGCGAGGTACTGCTCCGCCACCGCGGCATGCACAGGGTTGATCGCCATCTGCACGCAATCGAAGGGTAGCTGCGCCCGGCCGACGTACCAGCCGCGCTGGCCCAGCCCCTCGGCCACCGCGTTGATGTCCAACGCTGGATCCTTCGAGCCGTAGAGCAGGATGCAGAGGTCGTGCGGTCGCACCACGGTCAGCCCGGCGATCGCCTCGATACCCTCGGCCAGGCGCCGCACGGTCTCCAGGATGCTGCGCGTCCGCTCCAGGTAGCCGGCGCTGCCAAGGAAGTGCATCACCGCCCAGGCGGCGGCGATGGAGCCGCCGGGACGCGTGCCGAGGAACGAGGGCGTGGTGTAGGTGCCGCTGGCCCACTCCACACTGAACTCCTGGAACGCCAGGTCGGCGGCATCGCGATAGAGGATCAGCGAGGCGCCCTTGGCGGCATAGCCATACTTGTGCAGATCAGCTGACAGCGAGGCGACGCCCGGCACCGCCAGGTCGAAGTCCGGCAGCCGGTGGCCGAGCTGCCGGGCGAAGGGCGCCAGCAGCCCACCGACGCAGGCGTCGACGTGCAGCCAGATGTCCCGCTGCCGCGCCAGTTCACCCAGCGCGGCGATGCGGTCAAACACACCGGTGGGAAACTGCGGTGCCGAGCCCAGCAGCAGGATGGTGCGCTCGTCCGCCGCCGCCGCCATTGCGGCGACGTCGGAGCGGAACTCGCTGTCGTAGGGCACCAGACGCACCTCGAGGTCGAGGTAGCCGGCGCCCTTGCGCAGGCTGGCGTGGGCCGACTGCGGCACCACGATGTTCATGCCGGTCAGTCCCGGCCGCCGTGCGCGGGCTCGCGTGCGCGCCGCCTTGAGGGCGAGGAAATTGCTCTCGGTCCCGCCCGAGGTGAAGCTGCCGCCCGACGCAGCCGTGCCGCCCAGCAGGCCCAGCGCCATCTCGACGATCTCGCGCTCCATGCGGTCGAGGCTGGGAAAGGCGCGCTTGGCGCCCAGCGCGTTTTCGACGTCATAGAGCCGCCAGGCCTTGCGCTGCACCTCCAGGATGGCCTCGTCGGCGCACCACACGAAGTAGGGCAACCGCCCCTCGCGCCACTTGAAGTCGTCCTTGCCATAGGCGCGCAGCGTCGCCTCGATGTCCGTCCAGGACGTGCCCTGCTGTGGCAGTCTGTGCATGGCTCTGCTCCGCTTCGAATCGGCGCCCGGCGCACCGCCTGCCGGCTACCTTGACGGGATCGTAAAATGCGCGATCATTGATCAAATATCAAGTGATGACTCCTTCTCCTGGCTGCTGCCAGCATGGAAGAATGCCAAGGGCCGCGCCGCCAGATGGGAACCTCGCCATGACCACCGAACCTGCCCCCGACGAGACTCTGGCCCGCGAGTTCAAGGCCGATCCCCTGGCGCAGCACTCGCCCAACCTGCAGGCCCTGCTGCGGCGCTTCCGGGGCGAGCCGGTGGCCGGCAAGTACGCGCTGCTGCGCACCCGCCACACGCGCGAATGGACCGTGGTGCAGTTCAGTGGCGTGAAGGGCGAGCCCCTGACGCTGCACCCGCGCCTCGCCTTCACTGACTGGCGCGCCGCCGAGTGGGCGGTGTTCCAGTTGCGGTGGCGCCGGCACATCGGCCGCCCGCTGTCTTTCGAGGACGCCGACTTGATGGGAAGGCTGGGCGCGTGAAGACCATCGCCGGCTACAGCGACCGCCTTTCCGTCCGACCGGGCGAGACCATCGCCTTCAAGGTCTCGGTCGAGACCGGGCCGGCCACCTACAACGCCAGCCTGGTGCGCCTGTTCAACGTCGACGACCACCGCGACGGTCCGGGCCTGCAGGAGCGGCCGCTACCCGCGTCCTTCGCCGGCCCACATCGCGGCCGGCAGCAGCCGATCCCCAACGGCTCCCATGTCGCCATTGCGCGGCGCCCGCCCTTGGCGGCGCTCGGCAGCTTCAGCGTCACCGCCACGCTATGGCCCACCCTGCCCGGCCAGGGCCGCCAGGCCCTGGTCTCCACGCTGTCGCCGGGGCAGACCAGCGGCTTCGCCCTCGGCCTCGACGAGACCGGCGCGGTTGCCCTGACACTGGGTACGCCAGGCGGTCCCTGGACCCTGGGCAGCGGCCGGCCGCTGCTCGAACGCGAGTGGGTGTTGGTTGGCGCCAGCTATGATGCCGACAGCGGCCAGGCGCGGCTCTGGCAACGGCCGCGCAATCGCTACCCGCTGGCCGACAGCACGGCCGACGGCGCCGCGGCGGCACCTGTGGGCCTGGCGACCGGTGGCGACGGCGACCTGACCTTCGCCGCGCAGCGCGGCGCTGACGGCAGCGCGCCGGCTGCCATGCGCGCGCACTACAACGGCAAGCTGGAGGCACCGCGCCTGACCGGGCGCGCCGTCGCCGACGACAGCATCGCCCCCGACGATCCGGCCCTGGTGGGCGCCTGGGACTTCTCCCGCGATATGGCCAGCGAGACGATCACCGACCTGTCGCCCAACGCGCTGCACGGCCGCACCTGGAACCTGCCGCTGCGCGCCATGAAGGGCAGCGCCTGGACCGGACAGTGGCATGATTGGCGCGCCCAGCCGGCGCACTACGGCGCCATCCACTTCCACGACGATGACCTGGCCGACGCCGGCTGGGAGACCGACTTCACCTTCACCGTCCCCAACGAGCTGCCGAGCGGCCTCTACGCCGCGCGCCTGGAGAACGGCGACGAGGCCGAGCACGTCGTCTTCTACGTCCGTCCGCCGCGCGGCCGGCGGACGTCCGACGCGGTCTTCCTGGCCTCGACCGCGACCTACATGGCCTATGGCAACTACCGGGTGATGAACCGCTCGCGGCTCTATGAACTCTATCTCGGTGTGCTGCCCGAACTGGTGCCGAGCGACCTCTTCCTCAACGAGCGGCCCACCTATGGCGATTCGCTCTATTCCCTGCACCGCGACGGCAGCGGCACCGCGCTCTCCACCCGGCTACGCCCCATCGTCAACATGCGACCCAACACCACGCTCTCTGCCTTCAACGACGATGGCTTCCTGCTGGGCTGGCTGGATGCCATCGGCCAGGGTGTCGACGTGGTGACCGACGAGGACCTGGAGCGCGAGGGAGCGGCGGCGTTGGCCGGCTATCGTGTACTGCTGACCGGCAATCACCCGGAATACACCTCGACCGGCATGTGGGATGCCATCCAGGGCTTCCTCGATGACGGCGGGCGCCTGCTGTACCTCGGCGGCAACGGCTTCTTCTGGCGTGTCGCCTGGCACCCCACCCTGCCGGTGATCGAGCTACGTCGTGCCGAGGACGGTTCGCGCCCCTGGGAGGCTGAGCCTGGCGAGTACTCCATGGCCTGGAGCGGCGAGTACGGCGGCATGTGGCGGCGCTGCGACCGCACGCCCAACCAGCTGGTCGGCACCGGCTTCGCCGCTTCCGGGCTGGACATCGGCCGCCCCTTCCGGCGCCGACCGGAATCCACCGATCCACGCGCCGCCTTCATCTTCGAGGGCCTGGCCGCTGACGAGGTGATTGGCGACTTCGGCCTGCTGCTCGGCGGCGCCGCCGGCTACGAGATCGACCGCGCCGACCGCCTGCTGGGCACGCCGCCCCATGCGCTCATCGTCGCCGAGGCCACTGGCTTCACCGACAACATGGTGGTGGTGAAGGAGGACATGCCGGCGACCAACTGGCTGCTCGGCGGCAGCGACAATCCCTTGGTGCGCGCCGACATGCTGTTCTTTGAGACGCCAGCAGGCGGCGCGGTCTTTTCCGCCAGCTCGATCTCCTGGTCCGCCGCGCTGCCCTGCAACGGCTTCGACAACAACGTGGCGCGCATCACCGGCAACGTGCTGCGCCGCTTCCTCGACCCGGCGCCCTTCACGCCCAGCAAGGAGTCCTGACATGGCCGACGGTACCTTCAACATCGCCGAGATGGGCGCCCCCATCGGCTGCTACAGCCATGCCAAGCGCATCGGCCCCTTCGTCGCCGTCGCCGGCATGGCTTCGCTGGATGCCGCCGGCAAGGTGGTCGGCGCCGGCGATATCCGGGTCCAGACACGCCAGACCTTGACGCTGATCAAGGCTGCCCTGAAGGCCGCCGGCGCCACGCTGGACGACGTCATCAAGTTCACCGTGCACCTGACCGACTACGCCGACTATGCCGGCATGAACGAGGTCTTCCGCGAGTTCTTTCCCAAGGCGCCGCCGCCGCGCGCGACCTTGAGCTGCCCGCTGATCCTGCCGGAATTCCTGATCGAGATCGAAACCCTGGCCGTGGTGGGCGGATGAGCCTGGCCACCGAGGTCGCGCGCCAGCCGCTGCGGCCCGGCGCGCGGCGCACGCCCTACTGGTGGGAGGCCGCGCCCCGCCCGCCCCGCCCACCTATGGTGCTGCCGCCGCGGGTCGAGGTTGCCATCATCGGCTCCGGCGCCACCGGTCTCTCCGCCGCCATCACACTGGCCCGTGCCGGCGCAAGCGTTGCGGTGTTCGAGGCCAGCGACCCTGGCCAAGGTGCTTCTTCGCGTCCGACCGGCGTGATCGGCCGCACTATCAAGCACGGCTTCGGCGAGATCCTGGCCGACGCTGGCGAGGCCAAGGCCAAGGCGATCTATGGCGAGCTGCGCCAGGCCTTCGACGGCATCGTCGACTTCATCGGGCGCGAAGGCATCGACTGCGACCTGCAGCAGCGCGGGCGCTTCATCGCCGCAAATTCGCCGGCGCTCTACGAGGTGATGGCGCGCGACCTGGAGCTGAAGCAGCGTCACCTGGGCGACGCGCACGAGATGGTGCCGAAGGCGGAGCAGGCGCGCGAACTCGGCTCCGACCTCTATCACGGCGGCGCGGTGATCGCCGAGCACTACCTCTGCCATCCCGGCAAGTACCACCTCGGAATGCTGGCGCTGGCGGAGTCCGCCGGCGCCGTGGTCTATGCCCACACGCCGGTCACCGGGACGCAACGCGACGGCGACGGCCACGCGGTGCAGACGGCCCGCGGCGTTGTCCAGGCCGGGCAGGTGATCGTCGCCACCAACGGCTACACCGGCAAGGCGACGCCCTGGCTGCGCCGCCGCGCGATCCCACTGAACGCCTACATGGCCGCGACCGAACCCCTGCCACCGGCGTTGCTGCGGACATTGATTCCCAAGCTGCGCGTGTTCCACGACTATGCGATGGACACCGACTACGCGCGCCCGTCGCCGGACGGTACGCGGCTGCTGTTCGGCGCGCTGACCGGCGATAGCTACAGCGACCTCGACCTGGTGGCGGTGCGGCTGCACGCCAAGATGCGCCGCATCTTCCCGCAACTTGCAGCAGTCGGCTTCGACAATGTCTGGACCGGGCGCTGTGCCGCCACCTTCGACCTCTACCCGCATATCGGCAGTCACGCGGGGCTGCACTACGCCATGGGCTACTGCTTCGGCTCCGGCCTGCCCCTGGGCACGCTGTTCGGCGACAAGCTGGCGCGCCGCATCCTGGGCCGTCCGGGTGGCGAGAGCGCCTTCGATGGATTGGCCTTTGAGACGCGGCCCTATTACTGGGGCCGCCCCTGGTTCATGCCGCTGCTGATGCGCTGGTACCGCCTGCGCGAGCGCCAGGGCTACTAGGGCTCCACGGTACCCTGCTGCCGCGCCCAGTCGACCGGCGCCAGCGCATAGAAGTACTCGCAGGCCTCGGGCGCGTCGTAGACCAGGGTGGTGCCGTTGGGCAGCCAGACGATATCGCCGGCCACGCAGTCATAGGACTGGCCGCCGCTGTGCACCGTCAGGCGCCCCTCGCGGATGAACAGCACCTCGTCGTAGGTCACGGTCCATTCCAGGCGGGTCTTCTCCAGCCGCTCGACGCCGGCGCCGAGCGTCTTGCTGAAGCTGGCGTTGACCAGGCGCGCGATGGCGGTCTGCTGGTCGCCGACGCGGGCGACCTGGAGCTGCAGCTCGCTCCGCTTGAAGTGCCGCACCCCGGTCATCGGCTTTCCCTTCAGGACTTGCGGGTGGTGACGACGCCGCCGGGCGCCAGGTTGGCCAGGGCACGCCCGATGGCGCCCTGCCGCCGGCCGGCATTGTCCAGCCGGTCCTTCTGCCGCACCGCGCCGCGCACCAGATGGGCGCCCAGATAGCGGATCGGCTCCGGCGGCATCCAGCGCTCCGGCTGCGTCACCAGCCCGCAGCCGCTCCACTCGTCCCGCCGACCCAAGGCCAGCGCGGCCAGGATCTGTCCGCCCAGGCGGCAGCCGACGATGCCGTTGCCGGAGAAGCCGTAGCCGAAGAACAGCTCCGCCGGGCCCGGCAGGCGGCCATAGAGCGGCAGGCCGGTGCGGGTGCGATCGATCGGCCCGCGCCAGCTGGTCGCCAGGGTCAGGCCGTGGCCCGGGCCGAAGGTTTCGGTCAGCGCGGCGGCGATGTCGGGTTCGCGCGGCGTGCGCCCCTCGAAACGCTGGTCGGCCAGGCTGCCGAAACCGACTTTGCCACCGGTCACGCCGCCGACGATGCGGCCGTCGCGGGTGGTGCGGAAGCCGGAGACGAAGACGCTGGAATTGGTGATGATCGGCCCTTGCCGCCAGCACTGGCGGTTGAGGAAATCCGGCACCGGCGCAGTGATGGCATCGTCGCTGGTGATCACCAGGATGCCGGGCCGCAGTTCAGGCACCCGCAGCGACCAGGCATTGATCGCCAGCACCACGCGCCCGGCAGTCAAGCTGCCAAGCGGCGTGGCGATCACCGCCGGGCGGCCGCGGTCCAGCCGCCGCATCGGCGACTGCTCGAAGATCCTGATGCCCTGCGCCAGGGCAACCCGGCGCAGGCCGCGCGCCAGCTTGCCGGGATGCAGTGTCGCCGGCGCCGGATCGTAGGCACCGCAGCGGTAGCCCGGCGCCGTCAGCAGCGCCTCGACGCCAGCCTTGTCGAGTGCCCGGAAGGGTTCGCGCCCCTGCTTGGCCAGCGCCGCCATGACACCCTGCCAGCGTCCCTCCTGCCCGGCCGAGGTGGCGCCCCACAACCAGCCGGCGCGCCGGAACTCGATATCAAGCCCCTGCGCGGTGGCGAAGGCCTCGATCTCGTCCAGCGCGGCGACCGAGGCATCGCAGAGCCTGAGCGCCTCGGCCACGCCGCAGCGCGCCGCCAGCGCCTCGAACTTGGTCCAGTAGGGCAGCGCCATGCCGGAATTGCGCCCGCTGGCGCCGCCGCCGCAGAGGTCGGCCTCAAGCACGGCGATGCGTAGCTGCGGTTCCGCCCGGCGCAGCTCCAGCGCCGTCCAGAGGCCGAGGTAGCCGCCGCCGACGATGGCCACGTCGGCCTGCTCGGCGCCGCGCAGCAGGACAGGCGGTTCGGCGGGGTCCAGGGCCTCACGCAGCATCACGCAGCGCTGGCTGTCGGCGGTCTCGGGCATGGTCTCAATCTAGAGGAGTCGTTGTGTGATCACAACAGAGGAGCCGCCGCCGAGCCAGTTCAACGGGTCCGGTCGTGCTGCCGCAGTACCGCCAGTATGGCTTCGCCGGGGTCGTGGATATCGACCTCCAGCGCCTTGCGGGCGGCGGCGCCGTCATGGCGGCGCAGCGCCGCGATCACCGCCTTGTGCTGGCCCCTGGCGGCGCCCAACGTCTGGCGCTGCATGACGTGGTGCAGCATGGGGCCGGTCTGCAGCCAGAGCGATTCAGTGATGGCTAGCGCCGTTGGCATCGCCGCCGCGCGGTAGATGCGGAAGTGGAAGTCGTTGTGCAGCGCCAGATAGTCGACCGGCGGGCCATCCTCCGCCGCCTCCATTTGCGCTTCGGCCGCCTCCAGCCAGTCGAGGTCCGCCGCTGTCATGCTGCCGGCCGCGGCCTCGACCATCATGCCTTCGATGGCCATGCGCAGGCGGCGGATCTCGGCGAAGCGCGCGGCGCTGGGAATCGGCAGGATGACGGAGCGGTTGGGCAGCGTCTCCAGCGCCCGCTCGGCGATCAGGCGGCGCAGCGCCTCGCGCACCGGCATGGGGCTGGTGCCCAGCGCTCGCGACAGGCCGCGCACCGACAGCGCGGTCCCCGGCACGATGGCGCCCGACATGATGGCGCGCTTCAGCCGGTCATAGACCTGCTCATGCAAGGTGTCGCGCTCAATCGGCACCGCTTCGCTGAGCGGTCCGGCGAGGCTCTCGGTGGCTTCCGCCATGGTCGCTCCCCTTCGCCTGGGCGGCCCGTTGGACCGGTCCCCGAGTCGGCATGCCCGCAGTGTCGCACGCTGCGTGCCCGCGTGGGCGGCCGCTCACGCAGTCGTCAGTCGGCCGCCAGGAGGGTCTGGATATCCCTGGCGGCGTGCTCCAGGTCGGCGATGATCGCGGCACCCGCCGCCGCCGCGTCGCCGGCCTTCAGCGCCGCCAGCAGCGCGCGATGATGCTTCTGCGGACCGCGGCGGCTGTCGGGCCGCACATGCAGGCGCAGCAGCGGCCCGATGCGCACCCACTGCGTTTCGATCAGTGACAGCAGCATCGGCATGGCCGCCGCCTCGTAGAGCTGGAAGTGGAACAGCCGGTTGGCGTCCAGGACGGCAACCTGATCCAGCGCCGGGTCGCGCTCCATCCGCCGATTGATCGCCACCATGTCGGCCAGGGTCGCCGCCGGCATGCGGACCGCCGCCGCCTCGGCCGCGAGCGACTCCAGACGGCAGCGGATCGCGGTGATCTCGGTGAAGGCGCCGCGCGTCAGCTCAGGCACCACAACCGAGCGGTTGGGCAGCAGGGTCAGCGCGTACTCCGACACCAGGCGGTTCAAGGCTTCGCGCACCGGCATGGGACTGATGTCGAACTGCTCGGCCAAACCGCTGATGGTCAGGACCTGCCCCGGCGGCAAACGGCCGGAGATCAAGGCGTCCTTGAGCCAACGATAGGCCTTCTCGTCCAGCGTGACGCGGCGCAGCTTGGTGCCGGACAGCGCGTTGTCGAGCGGCGAAAGGATCGCGGTGGCAGGGTTCAAGGCGGTATCCGGAAGCAGATGAAGGGCGGCGCGAAACGCCGCACCGACCTGAGGCTTAGGGGCACGCGCGCGGTCCGTCAATCGCCGGCCCGCCGCATCGCGCCACGCTGGACTTGCGGTTGCGCCCTGCCGCATGCCACCACTGCATTCAGCGCTGCTTGCCACCCTGAATTCTCTGTGATCACATCTTTTGTAATCTCATTCGGCCGTGGCGAAGTCAAGCCAACGGCCCCCATCCATCGGCCGACCGCAGCGCATCCAGGGAGACCAGCCATGTCGAGCAGCACCGCCGCCACCAATCGCGCCCTGGACATCGCGGTCAACGAGGTCGAAGCAGCCTACATCGCCGCCAACCCGAAGAGCCAGTCGGCCTACCAGCAGGCGCTGAAATCCATGCCCGGCGGCAACACCCGCACGGTGCTGCACTTCGATCCCTTCCCGGCCACCATGGCCAAGGGCGTCGGCGCCTATCTGCACGACATCGACGGCCACCGCTATGTCGACTTCCTGGGCGAATATTCGGCCGGCCTCTACGGCCACTCCAATGAACACATCAAGGCGGCGGTGCATGCCGCGCTGGACGACGGCATCGTGCTGGGCGGACCCAACACCTACGAGATCAAGCTGGCCGAGCTGATCAAGGAGCGCTTCCCCTCGGTCGAGCAGCTGCGCTTCTGCAACTCCGGGACCGAGGCCAACATCATGGCGCTCAGCCTGGCCCGCGTGCACACCGGGCGCGAGGCCATCATGGTGTTCGACGCCGGCTACCACGGTGGCGTGCTGACCTTTGCCTACGGCGGCTCGCCGCTGAACCTGCCCTTCCCCTATGTGGTGGCGCCCTACAACGACCTGGCGGCGACGACGGCGCTGATCGAGCAGCATGCCGGTCGCCTGGCCGCCGTGGTGGTCGAGCCCATGATGGGTGGCGGCGGCTGCATCCCGGCAACGCAGGAGTTTCTGAAGGGCCTGCGCGCGGCGACCGCGAAGCACGGCATCGTCCTGGTGTTCGACGAGGTCATGACTTCGCGCCTGTCCTACGGCGGCCTGCAGGGCAAGCTGGGCGTGCAGCCCGACATGACCTCGTTCGGCAAGTACATCGGCGGCGGCCTGACCTTCGGCGCCTTCGGCGGCCGCGCCGAGATCCTGGCGCCGCTCGATCCGCGCAAGCCCGGCGCGCTGTCGCACAGCGGCACCTATAACAACAACGTGCTGACCATGGCGGCGGGCTACGCCGGCCTGTCCAAGGTGCTGACCAGGGAGGCGTTGGAGGGGCTGAACAGCCGCGGCGAAGACCTGCAGCAGCGCCTGCGCGCCACCGCTGACAAGGCCGGCGTGCCGCTGCAGGTGACCGGTGTCGGCTCGCTCTTCTGCCTGCACTTCCAGTCGCAGCCGATTGTCGGCCCGCACGACGCGCACAGCGATCCGCAGGCGCGCAAGCTGGTCCATCTGGGGCTGATCAACCGCGGCGTCTACTGCGCCCGGCGCGGCTACATCGCCATGTCGCTGGAAATCGGCGAGGCCGAGATGCGGGCCTTCACCGATGCGCTGGAGGACCTGCTGTCAGAGCACCGTGGCGCGCTGATCGCCGCCGACCAGAAGGCCGCGGCGGAGTAGCAAGTTCACAGCAGCAGCACCGCCACGCCCAGCGCCAGCAGGACCAGCGCGGCGGCAAGATCGCAGGCTCTGGCCAGCCAGGTGCGCCGCCGCGCCTTCGCCGCCACCCAGGCGCCGGCGAAGATGCAGAGCAGGTCGGCCGGCACCGCGGTCAGCGGGATCAAGGCACCCAGCAGCAGCAGGCCCAGGGGACTGTGGTTCGCCGCGAAGGGTGTCATGAAGGCAAGAAAGAACAGCAGCGTCTTGGGATTCGTCAGCTCGACCAGCACGCCCTGGGCGAAGAGCCGCAGGGTCGGGACGGCAGCGTACGCCGCCGCCGCCTGCGTCCTGGCCGGAGTTGGCGTACAGGCCGCGCGCAACGCCTGCAGGCCAAGCCAGCACAGATAGGCCGCCCCGCCGTAGCGGATGACCCGCAGTGTCATGGGCGAACCCGCGGCCAGGGCGGCCAGTCCATAGGCCGCGACAACGGCGAGGAGCAGCCCGCCGAGCGCCAAGCCAAGCGAGGAGGCAATGCCACCGCGCCGACCCTGCTGGATGGTCCGCGACAGCACATAGAGCATCGAGGGACCTGGCGAGGCGCTGAGGGTGAAGCCCGCCGCCATCACCGCCAGGATCGTCTCCAGCGATGGCATCAGCCTTCCGGCCGGTCGAAGGGATTGGCGTCGGGCAGGCCGCCCGGCAGGCGATGCGTCCCGTCCCGCAGGCGTCGGCGCAGATAGGCGAAGTCCCGCGTCACCTGTTCCAGCAGATGCTCGCCGGCGACCAGCGGCTGATAGCGCCACTCGCCCGGCGGCGCGTTCACCGGCGCCACCACAGCCTCGAAATCCAGCGCGGCGAAATAGGGAATCGACAGGCGCGCGGCGGCGCTCTGCCGGACCCGGTGCGGCGTCGAGCGGAAGCGGCCGTTCGACAGCACTTCCAACAGATTGCCGACCAGCAGAACCAGCGTGCCCTCGCGCGGCGGCACCTCGCGCCAGCTGCCGCCCGGATCGCAGACCTGCAGGCCAGAGTCGGTCTGGTAGAGCAGGGTGAAGACCTCATAGTCCGTATGCTTGCCCATGTCGCTGGCCGTGGCAGGAGCAGGCAAGGCCTCGCCGGCATAGTTGATCAGGCGCAGCTGCGACGTCGCCCGGCCCATGCGCCCCTGCAGGTCGCCAGCCGCCAGGCCGAACAGGCGCTCCAGCGCCCGGGTGACCGCGAAGCTCACCGCGCGCACTGCCAAGAGGTATTCGTAGATCGTCTCGCGGAAGCCGGGCAGCGCCGGCCAGAGGTTGGCGCCGTGGAACAGACCGCCGGCTGGGAGACAGCTATCCCCGGGCGCGTCTTCCGGCCCCAGGTCGAAAGCTTCGTAACGCCGCCCTTCACTCTCGTCCGCGTAGAGGCCGCTTTCGCTGAAGGGCACATAGCCGCTGTGGCGCGGCGCCAGCCCAATGCGGCTGCGCAGCTTCTCGGCCTCGGGCAGGGCGAAGAACCGTCGGGCCGCCGCGGCGGCCTGGTCCAACCGCGCGACGAGTGGCCCCAGATCGGTCAGGTAGCAGCAGCCCACGGCCTCCAGGTCTTCGGCGAGGTGGCGGTGCGCCTCAGCGCTCGCAGGCAGCGACTGTCGCGCCTCGAGAGCCGCCAAGGATACCAAGAGAATCCCGGCCACCTGGATCACGCCCACAATCGAAACCCCAGCCCAAAGATCTATTGATCAAGGGGCAATCTAAGCGACGAAGCATCTGATCCGACTGCATAAAATTCGCTGCCATGCGTGAATTGCTGAAGGAACGGCGCGCTGCGTTGGTTCGGTCGCCAGGCAGCGGCACCACCACGAACCTGCCGCCTGATGACCACCATATGCTAGTGATGCCCTGGGCACCGGCGATCGCCGGCAGGAGGGCATGGGGATGCGGCGGCGGATCGTCATCCTGACGCACCAGCATCAAGGACTGCACCCGAACAACGGGCTCGCGGTCATCGCCTTCGGCATCTGGCAGCCGGCCGGCTGGGAGATTCTGGTGCAGCAGGGGCTGCGCGATCCCCCGGCGGCCGACATCGCCATCCTGCACGTCGACCTGACCGTGGTGCCCGAGCCCTATCTGGAGCTCGCGGCGCGCTATCCCATCTGCCTCAACGGCAAGGTGCGCGATATCTCCAAGCGGCTGGTCAGCCGCGATCTGCTGACACGCGACGCGCCCTGGGATGGCCCGGTGATCGTCAAGACCGACCGCAACCACCTGGGCTTGCCGGAACGACGCCTGGCGCTGGCCTGCGGTGGCTGGCGCGCGCACTGGGGCGACGCGCTGCTGCGTCGTCTGCCGCCGCGCTGGAGCGGCCGCCTGCCAGGCGATCGCTATCGGCCCTATCCCAACCTGGACGCGGTGCCGCCATGGGTCTGGCGGCGTCCGGAGTTGGTGGTCGAACGCTTCCTGGTCCAGCGCCACGACGCGCTCTATACGCTCAACCAGTGGCACTTCCTGGGCAGCGGCAGCGTCGTGAAGACTTTCTTTGCCCCGGCTCAGGTGGTGAAGTGGGCGGATCAGGTCGCCAGCTTGCCGCTGCACGACGAAGTGCCGCCGGAAATTCGCCGGCGCCGAGAGGAGCTGGGCTTCGACTATGGCAAGTTCGACTACCTGGTGACGCCGGAGGGACCGCGACTACTTGATGCCAACCGTACGCCCTGGAATGCCGTGCCGCCGGACGACCCGCGCATGCTGGTGATGGCCGGCGGTCTCGCGGCCTTTACCGCTTAGGGTCACAGCATGCGGCGGCGCCTCGTCATTCTCACCCACGCCCACCAGGGTCTCGACGCCGACGCCGGGATCGCGCGCCTGGCCACGCATTTCTGGCGACCGGCAGGGTGGGAGGTGCTGGTCCAGCAAGGACTGGACGACCCGCCCGACGCCGATCTTGCCGTGCTGCATGTCGACCTGACGGTGGTTCCAGAACCCTATATGGCACTGGCGCGGCGCTATCCGGTCTGCATCAACGGCCGTGTCGGCGACGTTTCCAAGCGACACATCAGCCATGATCTGGTCGCGCGCGGCGATGCCTACGAAGGCGCGGTCATCGTGAAGACCGACGACAACTACGGTGGCAAGCCGGAGCGACTGCTGCGCCTGGCCACCGGCGGCCGCCGCGCGCGCTGGTCCGAGGCGCTGCGGCGCCGGTTGCCGCGCGCCTGGACCGGACGGCTCGACGACGACAACTACCTGACCTTCACCCACAAGGCCGAAGTGCCGGGCTGGGTCTGGCGCAGTCCTGAACTGGTGGTCGAGCGCTTCATGCCGCAACGCGACGGTTCGCTCTATGCCATCAACCAGTGGCAGTTCCTTGGCGATTCCGGCACCGTGTTCACCTATTTCTCCGACCAGCCCATCGTCAAGTATCAGCGCAAGGTGAAGCAGCTGCCGCTGCACGACGAGGTGCCACAGGAGATTCGTCAGCGCCGCGCCGAGCTGGGCTTCGACTATGGCAAGTTGGATTATCTGGTAACCCCGGGCGGCGCCCGGCTGCTCGACGCCAATCGCACGCCCTGGACCCCGCGAGGCCCGGAAGATCCGCGCATGGTCGCGATGGCCAGGGGATTGCCGAGCTTCCTGCGCTAGCCCGACGGCGCACCGAATTCACCATCAATGTGGCTCGGAGTGGGTTCGACTTCGCGCTGAGATGCGACCAGAATTACTGCCATCGGCGATCCCGGTAGCGTCGGCGGGCTGCCCCAGAAATGGAGGCGGAGATGGCGACGAAGAAGACCGCGGCAAAGACCGAACGCAAGGCTAGGACAAGCGAGCAGAAGCCAGGCCCAGCCCCCACCGGCCCGGACGATTTCGTCAGGCTGGACAACAGCCCGGCCAAGGAGCGCTTGCCGGCCAGGTTGGCCGCGCAGGCCGTGCGCCGCGTGATGATCGCGCCGATGTCCGGCAAGGCCGGCGGCAAGGCGGCGGCCAAGGACTACAGCCCGCGCCTCAAGCGCACCGAGGAAAAGGGCGAGCAGCAGCACTGGGAGCTCGAGCTCTCCGAGGGCCTGGCACAGGGCCTGCCGGGCCGCAACGCCGGCCGCCTGTCGGTCGCCGAGGTGCAGCGTGGCCTGGCGCACAAGGCCGATGCCAGCCAGGGAGTCGCACCGCATCGGCCGGACTGGGTCGACTACACGCCGCACGCCAAGCTGCTGCCCCGCACCACACCGCTGCTGCGCCGCATCGATGGCCGGCTGGTGCAGCCGCACTATGGCGTCTTCGGTGCCGACGACCGGGTGGTCTACTACCCCTCTGGCTATCCCTGGCACTGCATCGGCAAGATCCTGGTGTGGAATGACTTCTCGCAGCCCTATCCGGCCTGGTCCGGCACCGGTGTGCTGATCGGCGACCGCGTGGTGCTGACCTGTGGCCACATGGCGCCCTGGGGTTCGGGCAACTGGGCGATGCAGTTCATCCCGGCCTTCTACGACGGCGGGTCGATCCTCGGCGCCGGCGTGGGCTCCTGGGTCTCCGACTACTATGGCTACAACACCGGCGGCCACGTCTCGGCCTGGGACATGCTGGTCTGCCGGCTCTACACGCCGCTCGGCGCCAGCTACGGCTACTACGGCACGAAGAACTACAACAGCAGCTGGGAGGGCGGGAACTACTGGACCCTGGCCGGCTATCCCGCGGCCATCGCCGGCGCCAACCGCCCGTCGCGGCAGATGTGGTGGCCGGTGCTCGACGACGACAGCGACGGCAGCGCCGAGGAGGTGGAGTACGAGGCCGACGCCAGCCCGGGTGATTCCGGCGGCCCGGTGTTCGGCTTCTGGAGCGGCGCACCCTACTGCATCGCCACGCACAGCGGTGGCTCCAAGACCACCTTCCTGTGGTGGACGCTGGAGGACACCAACGTCGGCGCCGGTGGCGGCGCGCTCAACTCCATCGTCTCTTGGGCGCGGGCCAACTGGCCGCTGTAGTCAGGCGGTGGCGGCGCCCGGCGGTGTGGCGAAGGGTTGCAGTGCCGCGCCCGATTGCCGACACTTGCGCCATGGCCCACCCAGGCAAGAGGCGTCCGCGCGGCGGACGCGATCGCGCCGGGGCGCAAGGCGCCGCCGCCCTGGCCCTGTTCCTGCTTGCGCTGCTGGCGCGCGCCAGCGGCGCCCAGGCCTTCGGCGACTGCAGCCAGCCGGCTTGGCGGGCCGCCGTCGACCCGCGGTTGGAGGCCATCGACTACGACTGTGTCGAGGCGCTGCGCCTGTCGGTCGCCACCGCCGATGGCGAGCGCTGGCTGCGCGTGGTGCATGACCGCGACGCCGGCTGGGTGCTGACCGACGGCATTCTGGCCGAAGTGGAGCGCGGGCTGCGCGCCGCGGCGACCAGCCTGCCGCGCCTCGGCAGCTTCCACCTGGCCGACGTCACGCTGCTGCTGGCCGACGACCTGCCGCCTGGAATCGGGGTCGAGGGCCTGGCTCCGGGCGCCGGCGAGATCGCCGCGCAGACCACGCCCGGCCGCAGCGACGAGTGCGTCATCGTGCTCTACCTGCTGGGCGCCGGCGCGCGCAGCGAATACACCGCCATCACCGTGGCGCACGAGATCTTCCACTGCCTGCAGAACGCCACCCTCGATCCGGCGCAAATGGCCACCAGCGCCGGCGGCACCGGCAGCGGCGGCGACTGGTGGATCGAGGGTTCGGCGGAATGGTTCACCGCACTGTCGCTGGCCGATCCCGGGCCGCTGCCCAACCGTGCGGCGCTGTTCGACAGCGTCTCGCCAGACCAGCCGCTGAACACCATGGCCTATGGCGCGGTGATCTACTTCCTCTGGCTTGGCGGCACGCAGGGCCCGACGGCAGTGCTGCCCTTCCTGGCGTCCATGGCCGGCGACGCCAGCGCGGCGGCGCAGTGGTCGGCCATGGCGACGGCCCAGGCGGGCGAACAGTGGCTGCGCTTCGCCGAAGACTATCGCGACGCCGCCGTCTACCACCCGCACGGCACCGCGCTGGGCATGGCGCCGCAGCCGGGCACCACCTATCCGATCGAACGCAGCCAGCGCCTGCGTCTGGTGGCCACGCCCTTCCAGCTGCTGCGCGGTACGCTGGACCTGGCCTGCGGCCGCTGGCGCGTGACCAGCGAGTCGCCGCAGCTGCAGATCGGCCAGCGCAATGCCGACGGCGGTGGCTGGGAGACGCTGCCGGCGGAGATCACCGTGCCGGAAGGCGAACGCGGTCATCGGGATTTCGTCGCCGTCAACACCACCGCCGGCCGCCGGCCGCTGGTGCTGCATCTCGAGCGGCTGGCCACCTGCCAGCCCTGCGCCGGCAGCCGCGAGATCGACAGCTGCCTGGTCGGCGCCTGGCGGCAAAGCGGCGGCGGCGCGGTCGAATGGCTGCGCGCCGTCCTGCCGCCTGACGTCTCGATTCCCCATGTGGCGCAGAGCGAGGCGATCTTCGCGTTGCAGGCCGATGGCAGCTTCATCACCCTGCCGTTGACGCAGGAGATCACCATCCTGGTGCAGACACCCGATGGCATCGCCCGCGCCGAGGGGCAGGGCATGGCCCAGGGCGCCGGGCGCTGGTCGGCCGTCGGCGGTCAGCTCAATATCTGCCAGGATTCAGGCGGCCTGCTGGGCAGCATGACCATGACCACGCCCAAGGGCTTCACCGGCTCAGGCTCGCTCGATACACCGGGCGCCGGCACCCTGGCGCAGAGCTACAGCTGCGTTGGCGACAGCCTGACCACCAGCCTCGATTTCGGTGGCGGGCTGCCGCCGATGACCTCGGACTACCAGCGGCTCACGGAATGACGTGGGAAAAGCCGGCAATACTCAGCGGGCACGCAATATGGGCCGATCAGGACTGCGCGCCTTGTGTCCACAAGGCGGCGACAGTCGTCGAGTCGTTGTAGTCGAGCGACGAGGTCTCGTTGCAGATGTGGCTGCCGTAGGCCTGCGACAAGACGCTGCTCAGAAGGTCGCTATGGCCGTCCTGCACCTTCTGGCCGCCGCCTACCTTGGCGTCCCAGAAGTCGACACCCCAGAAGGAGGCCAGGACGTCGGCATCGCAGACGCCATAGCCGGCGTCAAAGAAGGCAATCACCGAGGCCTGGTCCGCGGCATCGTCGGCCAGGACGGATTGGGACGCCACCAGGGACACCGCCGTCAGCGATGTCGTCAGCAGCAGCGCGGCGGTCAGGCCGGCCAGAAGGGTGCGTCGCTTCGCAACGTTGTTCATCGCCGATGTCTCCATTTGGTGCCTAAGGCTTTCGACCCTAGGGGCCTTCACCGGGCATAACAACCGCTGACGGCCGGGCACCGGACCTCATGAACACCAGCGTCGGCGCGCCTGGTCTGACAGCGGCAGCGCGCGCAGCAGCGCGACCAGTTCGGTCGGCACGGCGCGCGGCGCACCCTTTGCCGCGCAGCACCAGCGCAGCAGGCCGGCGAACAGCTCGGCCGCCTCGAGGATCGGCGCCGGCGCCAGCACCGCCGGCAGGATGCGAACCTCGAAGCTATGCTTGGTTCGATTCTCGCGGGCGATGTTGAGCAAATTGAAGTCGCAGTATTTGCTCAGGCCCACGCCGGCCAGCGCCTTGCGCGCAGCCGGCCAGTCGAGTGCCGCGAAGCCGGGCGTCGTCACCAGCGGCAGCAGTGCCTCCGGCCAGCGCCCCAAGCGGATGCAGTGCGGGTTGCTGCCGACGAGCTGCTTCAGCGCCGCGCCATGCGCCGATAAGGCGATGACCAGGGTGGCGATGATCGGCGCGGCGGTCAGCGCCCCGGCGTCGAAGTGGATGTGTGTGGCGCCTTCGCGCGGCAGCGTGCAGCCCGCGGCGCGCGCGTCCGCCAGCAGCTGGTCGAGGATCGCAGCCTGGTCGGACTCCAGTGGTGGCGTGACGATCTCGCAAGTCCGCTCGCGCTCGCCCGGCAGCGGCGCCGCGATGGCGATCGATACGCCGCGGTCGTCCACCACCTTGACCATGCCGGCGGGATGCGATTCGAGGCGCGTACCGAACAGCGCGGCGATGGGCAGCAGCACCTGGTCGAGCGGCGCATCGGCGTCGCACTGCTGCATGACCAGGCGCAGCAGCCGGGTATCGTCGGTGACGATGCGGTACCAGCCCGGCCGCGGCGCGGCCTGGCGGTCCAGATCGGCCTGCAGGGTCAGGTCGTCGACGAAGCGCGCCAGCGGCCGTCCAGCGCCATCCAGTGCCTCGAACCCGGCCGTGAGATTCTCGAAGGTGGCGGTGCCCTTGGCCTTGCTGGGCTCCGACTGCGGGTGGAAGAAGCGCCGCACGCTGCCGCCCCGCCGCTCTGCCACGCGCAAGGCCAGGTCGCGGCGCGTCCGGCCCCGCGGCAGCAGCAGCTCGATCTCGAAACCAGTCTTCCAGTCGATGCCCACCGGGGAACCCTAGCAGGTGCCACCACCGGGTCCCATTGGCCACAAGCGGTCAGCCCCAGGCGAAGTGCGTCGTCTTGACGTTCAGGTAGTCGTGGATCGCCTGGGTGCCGCCCTCGCGCCCCATGCCGGAATGGTCCATGCCGCCGAAGGGCGCCTCGGCGTGGGCCACCAGGAAGGTGTTGATGCCGACCATGCCGGCGTGCAGCCCGGCCGACAGCGCCTCGGCCTTGGCGTGGCTGCCGGTGAAGCCATAGGCGGCCAGCGCGAAGGGCGTGGCGTTGGCGCGGTCAAGCACCTCGGGCAGCGCGCGGAAGGTGGCGATGGGCGCCACCGGGCCAAAGGGCTCCTCGGCCATGATGCGCGCGGTGTCCGGCACTTCGGACAGCACCGTCGGCTGCAGGAAATAGCCGGTGTTGCGTCCCTCGGGGCGGTGTCCGCCGCTGCGCAGCTTCGCGCCCGCCTGCAGCGCATCGGCGATCAGTGCCTCCACCTTGTCGCGCTGGCTGGCCAGGGTCAGCGGCCCCATGGTGGTCGCCGGGTCCTGGCTGTCGCCCAGCACCAGCGCCTCGGCCGCCCGGACCATGCCGGCGGTGAAGCGCTCGGCCACACTCTCCTCGACATAGAAGCGGTTGGGCGCGATGCAGACCTGGCCGGCATTGCGGAACTTGAAGGCGGCGCACTGTGCCGCCGCGGCCTCGACGTCGGCATCGGCGCAGACCACCACCGGGGCATGGCCACCCAGCTCCATCGAGCAGCGCTTCACCGTCTTCGCCGCTTCGGCCAGCAGCATCTGGCCGACGCGGGTGGAGCCAGTGAGCGAGATCTTGCGCACCTCATTGGCCGCCATGATGGCTGGCGTGATCTCCGCGGCCCGGCCCAGCAGCAGCTGCACCACGCCAGGCGGCGCGCCGCCGGCGACGCAGGCCTCGGCGATCAGGGTCGAGGTCAGCGGCGTCTGTTCCGATGGCCGGCAGATGATCGGGCAGCCGGCGGCCAGCGCTGGCGCGATCTTGCGCGCCATCAGATTGACCGGAAAGTTCCAGGCGGTGAAGGCGGCGACGATGCCCACCGGCTCCGACACGATGGCTAGGCGGCCGCCCTGGCGCGACGGGATGGTCTGGCCGAACAGCCGCTCGGCCTCGCCGGCGAACCAGTCGAACTGCTCGATCGCCGCGCCGACCTCGCCAGCCGCCTGGCTGCGCGGCCGGCCGATCTCCAGCGACAGCGCCTGGGCGATGGCCTCCTTGCGCGCCTCCAGGGCACGGGCGATGCCACGCAGCACCTTGGCGCGCTCCCAGCCGTGCACCGCCGACCAGCTTTTCAGCGCGGCGCGGGCATGGCTCAGCGCCTCGGCCACGTGGTGCGCGCCGCAGGCCGGCGCGGTCCACAGCACCTCCTCGGTGCAGGGATTGACCACGGTGATGGGCGGCAGGTCGCTGCGGTCATGAAATTCGCCGCCGATCAGGTATTTCGCAGTGCCGGTCATGGTGTCACCTCGCGGTCAAAGAATGGCCGGCTCGGGAATCGCCGGGCCGAAGCCGGTTTCAAGAAAATCAAAGTCGCAGCCCTGATCGGCTTGCAGCACGTGGCGGGCGTAGACCCAGCCGTAGCCGCGACCGAACTTCGCCTCCGGCGCCACCCAGGCGGCACGGCGCCTTGCCAGCTCCGCGTCGTCCACCGCCATGTCGATCCGCCCGGCGTGGGCGTCGACAGCGATGCTGTCGCCGGTGCGCAGCAGCGCCAGCGGGCCGCCGACGTGGGCTTCGGGCGCGACGTGTAGGATGCAGGCGCCATAGCTGGTGCCGCTCATCCGCGCGTCTGAGATGCGCAGCATGTCGCGCACGCCAGCCTGCAGCAGCTTGCGCGGGATCGGCAGCATGCCCCATTCCGGCATGCCGGGGCCGCCCTGCGGTCCGGCGCCGCGCATGACCAGCACGCTGTCCGGCGTCACCGCCAAGTCGGGATCGTCGATCCGCGCCTTCATCTCGGCATAGCTGTCGAACACCAGCGCCGGGCCGCTGTGGCGCAGCAGCCGGGGGTCGGCGGCCGCGGGCTTCATCACGCAACCGTCGGGCGCCAGGTTGCCGCGCAGCACCGCCATGGCCGGCTGGCTGGAGACCGGATCGTCCAGCCCGCGAATCACATCGGGCAGGAAGACCTCCGCATCGGCCAGCTCCTCGCCCAGCGAGCGTCCCGTGACGGTGCGCGCGGCGTGGTCGAGATGCGGGCCCATGCGCGCCATCAGCGCCTTCAGCCCGCCGGCGTAGAAGAAATCCTCCATCAGGTAGCGCTCACCCGAGGGACGGATGTTGGCCAGCAGCGGCACCCGCTGCCCGGCGGCATGGAAGTCGTCGAGCGTCAGGGGATGGCCGGCGCGGCGCGACAGCGCGATCAGGTGGATGATGGCGTTGGTCGAGCAGCCCATGGCCATGGCCACCGCCAGGGCATTGTCGAAGGAAGCGCGGCTCAGCAGGCGCGAGGGGCGCAGCTCCTCGCGCACCAGCTCCACCGCGCGGCGCCCGCAGGCCGCCGCCATACGGATGTGGTTGGCATCGGCCGCCGGGATGGACGAGGCCCCGGTCAGGCAGAACCCCAGGGCGTCGGCGATGGCGGTCATGGTCGCCGCCGTGCCCATGGTCATGCAGTGCCCCTGCGAGCGCGCGATGCCGGCCTCGACCGCCTGCCACTCCGCCGCGCCGATGCGGCCAGCGCGCCGCTCGTCCCAATACTTCCAGGTGTCGGAGCCGGAGCCCAGCACCTCGCCGCGCAGGTTGCCGCGCAGCATCGGCCCGGCCGGCAGGAACAGCGCCGGCAGGTCCATGGAGATGGCACCCATCAGCAGTCCCGGCCCAGTCTTGTCGCAGCCGCCCATCAACACGGCGCCGTCGACCGGATGCGAGCGCAGCAGCTCCTCGGTCTCCATCGCCAGCAGGTTGCGGTAGAGCATGGTGGTCGGCTTGACGAAGTTTTCCGACAGCGACAGCGCCGGCAGCTCGATGGGGAAGCCGCCGGCCTGCAGCACGCCGCGCTTCACATCCTCCACCCGCTGCTTGAAGTGCGCGTGGCAGGGATTGATGTCGGACCAGGTATTGACGATGGCGATGACCGGCCGGCCGGACCAGTCCTCCGGTGCGTAGCCCATCTGCAGCAGGCGCGAGCGGTGGCCGAAGCCGCGCAGGTCGTCCGGCTCGAACCAGCGGGCGGAGCGCAGCGGGCTCATTGCGAGGCCGTCACGCCGCCGTCGACATAGACCACCTGGCCGGTCATGTAGCTGCCGGCCGGCGCGGCGAAGGCGATGACCTGGCCAGCCACCTCCAGCGGCGTACCGATGCGACCCAGCGGGTTGCGCTCCAGGATCTGATCGCGGAAGGCCGGGCGCTCCAGGTGCGGACGAATGCGGTCGGACTGGATGAAGGTCGGTGCCACGCCGTTGACCGTGATGCTGTGCGACGCCAGCTCCATGGCGTGCTGCTTCACCAGCATCACCAGCGCGCCCTTGGTGGCGCAGTAGGCCGAATAGCCACGCCCGCGCAGCGCCAGCTGCGAACGCACCGACAGCAGGTGGATCTGCCGCCCGCCAACGCCGCGGGCGATCTGGTCGCGGGCCACGGCCTGGGCCAGGAACATCGCCGACTTCAGATTGGTCTCGTAGACCTCGTCAAAGGTCGCCTCGGTAACCTCCATCAAGGCCTGCTCGCGCTGGATGCCGACGCAGTTCACCAGCACGTCGATGCCACCCATCTTCGTAATCGCCGCGGCCGTCGCCTCGGTGATCGAGGCCACCTTGCGGGCATCGAGCTGTAAGGCGTGCGCCCGGCCGCCGGCCGCGACGATGCGGCCAACCAAGGCCTCGGCCTTCTGCAGCTTAGGCCCGGCGATCACCACCACGGCCTCCAGGCGCGCCATGGCCAGCGCGATGGCCTCGCCGATGGCGCCGTAGCCGCCGGGCAGGAAGACGCGCAGGTCACGGATGTCGAACAGGCGGTCGATGGCCGCGCTGTCGATCGGCGGGGTCAGGCTGGCGGCTGGCTCGGTCATGCGGTCACCTGCACTCCTGCGGCCCGATAGACGCTTTCCATCAGGCGAAGTGTCTCCAGATTGTCCAAGCGGTCGGTCTCGAAGGGCGTGCCGTCGCGCAGCCCGGCCAGGAAGGCGGTCATGGCGGTGGTGAAGCACTCTTGGTAGCGCCCCAGCAGGTCGACCTCGACAGCTTCCTGCTCGGCGCCGACCAGGAAGACGCGGTTCAGCTCCATCACGATGGTACCCCGGGTGCCGATCACCTCCAGCCGGTCGCCATGCAGCGGCGGATAGCCCGGCGCGCAGAGGCTGCCGTCGGCGGTGGCGATCAGGCCGTCGGCGCCCTGCATCAGGATGGCGGCGGTGTCCTCGCCCGGCAGGTCCTCGGCCAGGCGATTGAGGCGCGCCGCCACCACACTCAGCGGCCCGACCAGGCAGCGCAGCACGTCGAGGTGATGGATCATGGTCTCGAAGACCAGGTTGCGCTTGAAGCCGGTCAGGTAGGGTTGCCGCGCGATCAGGAAGGGCACATCGCCCGGCCTTGGGCAGAGGCCCGAGCCGCGGCAGGAGATGGCGGCGTGCCGCGGCGTGCCGATGCGCCCCTCGTCGATCCAGCGCCGCACCGTCAGGTAGTGCGGCCGGAAGCGGTAGTTCTCGTGGACCATGAAGCGCACGCGGTCCCCTACATAGTCCACCAGCGCCTTGGCCTCGGCGACCGTTTCGCACAGCGGCTTCTGCACCATGATGTGGACGCCGTGGTCGGCGGCCAGTCGGGCCACCGGGGCGTGCGCGCCGACCGAGGCGGCGATATCGGCGCTCTCGAAGCCACCGGCGGCGAACAGCGCCTCTGGCGTTTCGTAGACCCGGGCAATGCCGAACTCAGCGGCCCGCGCGGCGGCCTTGGCGGGATCGAGGTCGCAGACCGCCACCACCTCGGCGCCGGCGGCCTGCCAGGCGCGCAGGTGGTAGAGGCTGATCATCCCAGCCCCGACCAGGGCCACGCGTGGACGCGCGCTCATGCCTCGCCTCCGAAGTGGCCATAGCCATAGAACCAGACGCTGCCGGCGGTCTTGGCGGTGCGCAGGCTGTGGCGCGCGCCGGCCGGGATGCGCACCAGGTCGCCGGGGCCGCAGCACGCGGTCTCGCCCGCCACCTCGATCTCGACGCTGCCCTCGGCCACCACGACGAATTCGTCCGCCGCGTGCACGAAATCGGCCCAGACCTGGCCCGGTGGATCGTGGAACTCGCCAAAGCTGAAGTCGGGATGGTCCGCCTGCACGGCGGCGCGCGACACCGGCAGAGGATAGGCGGCGGTGCAGAAGACCTTCATGCCGCGCGCTCCCCCAGCAAGTCGCCTAGGTAGGCCTGCGCCGGCGCATGCGCCAGCAACGCGGCGTAGTCGGCCAGCGGCGTCACGTTGCCCTGCTGGACGAAGATGAAGCGCTCGCAGATCTCCTGCAGGATCTCCAGGTGGAAGCGCTCGTTCGGATGCACGCAGAGGAACACCAGCCGGCCCTCGGCGCGCAGCCGGCGAAAGAACTCCAGCATGAAGCCGATGTAGCCGTCCTGGGTGTTGAACTGCGGCTCGTCGAACAGATGGACCAGCGGATAGTCGGACCCCGCCGGCCGCAGCAGCAGGTTCGGCGTGAAGCTGCGGAAGTGCCGCACCTGGTAGGACTGGTGATAGTGGATCGCCAGGCGGTCGCGCTGGTCGGTGCGGACCTTGTGGATGTCGCGCCCCTGTACCAGGACCTGCCCGGCGCTCGGCCGGTTGGAGCCGGTGATCAGCTCGAACAGCGTGGTCTTGCCGGAGCCGTTGGGTCCCATCATGCCGACGATGCCCGGCCCCTCGATGGTGAAGTCGGCGGCCAGGCGAAACGTGGGTGTGCGGTCGAAACGCCCCCTGGTGTAGATCTTCTGCAACCCCTGGACCTGCAGCATCGCGGTCATGGCCTAGATCCCGATCAGGCGGCGGCGCAGCGCCGCGTCATCCAGCAGCGCGCGGGCCGGCCCCTCGTGCGCGATGTGGCCGCGGTCCAGCACATAGACGCGATCCGCCACCTCCAGCGCCGCCAGGGCGTTCTGCTCGACCAGCAGGACCGACAGCCCCTCGGCCTTCAGGCGCCGCACGGTGCGCAGCACGTCCTGCACGATCTTCGGCGCCAGGCCCTGGCTGGGCTCGTCGAACAGCACGATGCCGGGCGATCCCAGCAACGCGCGCGAGATCGCCACCATCTGCAGCTCGCCGCCCGACATGTTCTCGCACTCGCGCGCCAACAGGTGCGGCAGGGCGGGGAAGACCTCGCACATCTCCGCCTGGCTCCAAGCGCGAAAGCGCGTCTTGCGGGTGCCGAGGCTGAGGTTGCGCGCCGCCGTCAAGGTGGGGAAGACGCGGCGGTCGTCGGGCACCCAGCCGACGCCCAGGCGGGCAATGCGGTGCGTCGGCAGGCGCGTGATGTCCCGCCCGTCGAAGCTGATCTGGCCGCGCCGCGGCGGCGAGAGGCCGAGGACCGAGCGCAGCAGCGTGGTCTTGCCGGCACCGTTGGGGCCCAGCAGCGCGACGATCTCGGCGCTCTCGACCCGCAGCGAGGCGCCGAACAGCGCCTGCGTCTCGCCATAGAAGGTCTCGATGTCCTGGACCTCCAGCATCACGCTGTCCCGCCCAGGGCGGAGCGCGCCACCCACTTGTTAGCCTGCAGCGCGGCCGGCGTGTCCTCGGCGATGACCTGGCCCCAGTGGATCACCGAGATGCGGTCGGCCAGGTCGAACAGGAAGCGCATGTCGTGTTCGATCATCACAATGGTGTAGCGGCTGCGCAGGCGGCCGATCAGCGTGGCCAGGCTGCGCGTCGCCTCCGCGCCCAGGCCCGAGGTGGGTTCGTCCAGGAACAGGATGCGCGGCTCGGCCGCCAGCGCCACGGCGATCTCCAGCGCGCGGCGGTCGCCATAGGACAGCGCCTTGGCCTTGTCCCAGGCGCGATCCTCCAGTCCGACCAGCGCGAGGACTTCCAGCGCCCGGTCGGTCAGCGCGGCATTGCCGAAGACCTTGCGGGTCGGGCTGCGGCCGATGGCGCGGAAGGCCGGCAGGGCCAGCAGCACGTTCTCCAGCACCACGGTGTCGTCGAACAGGTTCATGATCTGGAAGGAGCGCGAAATGCCCAGGCGGGCGATGCGGTGCGGCGGCAGCCCGGTGATGTCCTGCCCGTCGAAGGTGATGCGGCCGGCGTCGGGGCGATGCTGGCCGGTCAGCACGTGGAAGCAGGTGGTCTTGCCGGCGCCGTTCGGCCCCATGATGCCGTGCACCGTGCCGGCTTCGATGGACAGCGAGATGTTTTCCAGCACCACGCGGGCACCGAAGCGTTTCTGGATGTTCTGCGCGGTGAAGAGCGCCATGGCCCGGACCTCAGGCCTTGCCGAGCGGCGCGGGGCGCCCGTCGGGGCGGCGGCGCAGCCCCTGCAGCAGGCCGGCGACACCCTCCGGGCGGACCATCACCATGACCACGAACATCAGCCCGTACCACAGCAGCCAGGTCTCGGTCAGGCCGCCCAGCACATCACGCGCGATGAAGTAGAGCAGCACCCCCAGCACTGGGCCCCAGAAGCTCACCAGGCCGCCGCCCACCAGCACCATCATGACGATGAGGCCGGACTGGTGCAGGCTCATGACGTCGGGATAGGCGCTCTGCTGCGCCATGGCGAACAAACCGCCGGCCAGGCCCGCGACAGCCGCCGAGAGCGTGAAGGTCGCCCACTTGTAGCGCCAGACGTCGTAGCCGACGAAGCTGGCGCGGGTCTCGTTCTGCCGGATCGCCTGCAGCACCCGGCCGAAGGGCGCGTTGGCCAGCCGCCACAGCACCAGCGTCACCAGCCCGGTGATGGCGGCGACGAACCAGTAGAAGGCGGCATTATCGTTCAAGTCGAAGCGCCAGCCGCCGATCACCAGGTCGGGGCGCGGGATCCCCAGCAGCCCATCCTCGCCGCCGGTGATGTGGCGCAGCTTGATGGCGGAGAACCAGAAGAGCTGGCCGAAGCCGATCGACATCAGCGCGAAGTAGATGCCACGCCGGTGTGACAGGCAGGCACCTACCAGCGCGCCGGCAAGCGTGGCCGCCAGCACCGCCGCGCCCAGCCCACCCCACAGGCTGACGTCGACGTTTTTCTGGAACAGGCCGAAGGCATAGGCGCCGATGCCGAGGTAAGCGCCGTGGCCGAAGGAGTGCAGCCCGATGTAGCCGAACAGCAGGTTGAAACCGAGGGCGAAGAGAATCCAGATGGCGATCTCCACGCCGAGATACTGGTAGAGCCCGATGGGCGCCAACCAGAGCGGCGCCGTCGCCAGGCCGGCGAGGAAGAGCCCCATCGGCCAGGTGAAGGGCGAACCGCCGCGGCGCGGGATATCGGACAGCGTGATCATGGGCTCAGTTTTCCAGCGCGCTCTTGCGGCCCAGCAGGCCGCGCGAGCGGAACCCGAGCACCAGCACCAGCAGGACGTACATCGACAGCAGCGACCAGGCCGGGGCATAGGCGCCGGTCACGCCGACGGCCAGGCCGACCAGGATGGCGGCGATCACCGCGCCCCAGAAGCTGCCGACGCCGCCGATGACGATGATCAGGAAGGCGGGGATCACCACGTCGATGCCGAGGTGCGGCCGCAGCCCCCAGATCGGCGCCATGATGACGCCGGCCAGGCCGGCCAGCGCAGCGCCGAAACCGAACACCAGCAGGCGCAGCTTGGACAAGTCGTAGCCCAGGGCGCGCACCATCTCGCTGTCATGCGCGCCGGCCTTGATGATGGCGCCATAGGGCGTGCGTTCGAGGAACAGCCAGACCCCCAGGATGGCGACGATGCTGAAGCCGGCGGCGAAGAACTTGTAGGTGGAGAAGATCAGCCCGCCCAGCAGGAAGGCCCCATCGATTCCCGCCGGGATCGGCAGGTGCTGCTCGCCGGTGCCCCAGACCAGGCGGATGACCTCCTCGATCACCAGCGCGGCGCCGAAGGTCAGCAGCAGGCCATAGAGCGGCGCCTTGCCATAGGTCGGACGCAGGCAGAGTTCGAGCAGCAGCCCGGCGGCGCCGGCCAGCAGCGGCCCGAGGGCCAGCGCCACGACGTAGCGCGCGGCGACCGGCAGGCCCAACCACCAGCTGCCGAAACCGGTGCCGGCGAACCAGTCGGCACCGATGGTGGAGAGCGCCAGATAGGCGCCCAGGGTGAACAGCGACCCATGCGCCAGGTTGATCACCTCCATCACCCCGACGATCAGCATGAAGCCCAGCGCGATCAGCGCGAAGAGCAGGCCGAGTGTCAGTCCGTTGACGATGTGAGGGAGCAGCGCGAGCATGCGGGCCTTCCAGCGCTCAGCCGTGCGGAACGGGGGCCGCGACCGGGCGCCGAAAGGCCCGGTCGCGGCTTTGTGCGGACGTGGCGGTCAGGCGTCGAAGGTCGGCGTCGCCTCGTAGCTTTCCAGCTTGCAGGCACCCGGCGCCGCAGTGTCCTTCACCGCCTCCGGCGTCGACTGGGTCAGGATGCTGAAGAGGTCGTCCTTCTCCGCCGGCGCGGTGTTCGCCGTGGCCAGGTAGATGGTCTGCTGCACCTGGTGGGTGACCGGATCGATCATCGCATCGAAGTGCTGCATGCGGTCCTTGGCCGGCATGACATGGCCTTCCAGCGCCTTGATGACGGCGATGTTGTTGGTGGTGCCGGCGCGCTCCACCGCCGCCAGCAGCTCACGCGTGCACATATAGCCGTTGTAGAAGACGTTTCCGGGGACTCGCATCGCGGTTTCCGGGAAAGCCGCCTGGTAGCGCTGCACGAACTCGGCGACGCCCGGCAGGTCGAGGCGGTAGTACCAGGTGGTGCCGAAGACGCCGAAGAGGTTGTCGACCGGCAGGCCATAGACGTCGGGCCAATCCTGCTGGTTGTTGATCCAGGCCGGCTTGGAGCCCATGCCGAGCTGTGCCACCTGCTGGCGCATGGCCTTCTGGTCGTCACCGCCGACGGCGGCGGCGACCACGTCGGGATTGGCCTGCTGGATGGTCAGCAGCGCGGCCGAGAAATCGCGCGTGCCCTGCGGCACCAGGATCTCGTCGACCACCGTGCCGCCGTACTCGGTCAGCAGCTTGCGGGTCGCGGCCGCGGTGTCGTGGCCCCAGACATAGTCATTGGTCAGCAGCATGAACTTGCTGCCGAAGCTGTCGATGGCGTTCTTGATCGCCGCCTTGGCGAAGTTGGCGCCGTTGCCGTCCCACACGAACTTGACGCGGTGGCAGTTCTCGCCACTCTCGGTGGGCGAGGAGGAGTTGCTGTTCATGTAGAGCACGCCGTACTTCTGCGCCACCTGGCCGATGGCGTTGGCGACGCCCGAGCTCAGTGCGCCGACCAGAAAGCCGCAGTCCTCGCGCGTGATCATGCGCTCGGCGACGCGGCTGCCGGTGGCCGGCGTGGTCTCGGTGTCGATGTGGAAGTACTCGACCTTCCGTCCCAGCACGCCGCCCTTCGCGTTGGCTTCGTCGATCGCCATGATCATGCCGCGACGGTCGCTGGCGCCGGAGTTGGCGTACTGCCCGCTGGCATCCGCCGTCAGACCGATGCGGATCGGCTTGTCGGTCGAAGCGGCATAGACACGATTGTGCTTCCAAGGCCCGAAGAATGCGGTGGCCCCACCCGCTGCGACCGCCGAGCCGAGCAGCCGGCGGCGCGAGATCTTGGACTTGAACATGAGTTCCTCCCTGGGATCGCCCGCTTCTTGGCGGGCCTTGCCATGCCGGCCCCAACCCAGCACGGGTGAAGGCCTGGAACAGAGAATTGAAAATATTTTCGATTTATGTCAAGGAATATTCGTTCTATGTCCCAAAAGACAGCTCCGCCGAATGCGACTATGCTCCGGCGGAACACGAGGGGTTGGCACCGCAGCACCATGGCACTGACACGAACGGACGAGCCCGCGAGCGGCACAACTCCGGAAACCTTCGAGGCACTGCGGCAGCGGGTCCGCGATCGCTTTGCCGACCTCAGCCCGCACCTGCAGCGCATCGCGCGGGCCGCGCTGGAGGAGCCCAACGGCTTCGCGCTGAACACCACCTCGACCATCGCCGAGACGCTGGGCATCCAGCCCTCGACCCTGATCCGCTTCGCCAAGGAGTTCGGCTATTCCGGCTTCTCCGACCTGCAGCGCGTCTTCCGCCAGCGCCTGATCGAGGGCAACGCCAAGGTGCGCGACCAGGTCGAGCAGCAGAACGCACGCCGCCTGTCACCACCCGACCTGAAGGAGATCCTCGACAGCTGCATCGCCGCCCAGGTGGTCGCGCTGCAACGCCTGGCCGAGCGCTGCTCGCCCGAGACCCTGGCCGACGCGGTCGAGTTGCTGCGCGGCGCGCGCCACATCTACGTCGCCGGGCTGCGCCGCTCGCGACCCATCGCCGCCTACCTGATGTACGGCCTGATCCGCTCCGAGCATTCCTGCAGCGCGCTGGATTTCTCCGGCGGCATGGCCGGGCCGCAGGCCAGCACCATGGGGCCCGATGACCTGCTGGTAGCCATCGCCTTCCCGCCCTACTCGCAGCCGGTGGTCGACGCGGTGCTGGACGCCAACGTCAGCGGTCGCCGCATCCTGGCCATCACCGACGGCCCCGACAGCCCCCTGGCGCGCAATGCCCAGACCGCGCTGTTCGTCGATGCCGGCGCGGCTGCCCAGCTGCAGCCGATCTCCGGCGCCATCGGCCTGGTGCAGACCCTGATCACCGCGCTGGGCCAGACCTGGGCGGCACCCGACGATCCGCCGGCATCAGTGGATCGCTGAGGCCCGGCCACAGGGCCTTGGCAGGTGGCTAGGCTTGGTCAGCAGTTGTCGTTCTTCACGCCGCCGTCCGGCATCGTGGTGTTGCAATACTTGTTGAGGCCCATCTTGGCGCCCGTCGTGTTGGCGTTGGTCAGGTCCGCGCCGGGCATTGTCAGACTAACTCGATCAGATGTGTCGAGGTCGCTTCGGCCCCCCTTCACGCTGCCAGACGCTGCCATTCGACAAGAGCCGTCTCACGGCGTTCCTTGAAGTCGGCGCGTTGGTTCAGATGGCGCTCGAGGTTGAAGTGGTTGTGGACTGAGGCGTGGACGGCGGCGAACTTCTGCAGCGTCGCCATGCTTCGGAAGCGGTGCATGGCCCGCTCGCGTCTTCGGATCGGTTGATGTGAGTTTTCGGCCCGATTGTTCTGCCATCTGCCGGTGTCCTGTCGTCCGGCAATCCCCAGGGCTGCAAGGGCGGCACGGTATGAGCGCAGCCTGTCCGTGACGATCGACCGAGGCCGCCCATGCCGCTTCAAGGCACGCTTCAGAAAAGTCAGCGCGGCCCTGCGGTCCCGCCGCTTCGTGACATAGACTTCGAGCACTTCGCCTTCATGATCGACGGCTCGCCAAAGATAGTGGGCCTTGCCATTGATCCGGACGAAGACCTCATCGAGATGCCAGCGCCACTGGATGAGCTGAGCGGATCGTGTCCGCCGTCCCTTCCGGATTTCCGAGGCAAAGATCGGTCCGAAGCGGTTCCACCAGAACCGGACGGTCTCGTGGCTGATGTCGATGCCGCGCTCATGGAGCAAATCTTCGACCTGGCGGAGCGATAGGGGGTAGCGAACATAGAGCATGACAGCGGCTCGAATCACCGCAGGGGAGCTGTTGAAGTAGCGGAAGAGATTGCGCATCCGCTTAGCCTATCGAATGCCGTACGGGCTGGAAGCGAATTTACTCTGACAGTGCCAGGCGCCGCACTACAATCTCGGGACCAGTGTCCCGATTGCGGATCGGCGCCATTCGCGCGCTGCGGTCTTCTTTCTTGAGCGTATCCGCCATCTAGCGACATTACCTGTGAACATGAGCATGTAGCCCACATCTTACTGAGCAGCTATAGATTGCTGAACCTTAGATTGCATTGGGAGCACCCGTGCCAACTCCCCCGCGCTACATACCGCAGGGCCTTCTCAGAGTCCTTCACGAGGAATCTCGGGAGTATGTGGCGTTCATTCACTGGGCGACGAGCGAGTACGACGCGCACACCGTCATGAACAATGGCACCTGCTTTTTTCTTCGCATCGATGGCAGCCTCTTCGGCGTAACCGCTCATCACGTCATCGCGCAGTTTCTTAGGGACCGCGTAGCAAATCCCACCCTTCATCTAAGGATCGCCAACGTCCCCATTGAGTGGGATGGGCGTCAGATCGATGCAGATCCTGGTCTCGACCTTGTGACATTTCATATTTCAGACGCCGAGTTTGCAGAAGTGGCGAAGCGGGCGCTTACCTACACTGCGGCAGAATGGCCTCCCGACCCGCCAGATGTTGGTGGCGGAGTGCTGCTCACTGGCTACGCCAATCGTGATCGCACTGTGCTCGACGACAAGCGCATTGAGTACGACTGCTGCTCGAATGCCCTCTCTGTGCGCGCGGTAACGGCACAGGAGATCGAGCTTGTGGTGGACGCCGAGACCCCAACCGCAGGCCGGCCGATTTCCACCACTCCGGGCCACGACAACTTCGGTGGTTTCAGCGGAGCGCCGCTACTGGCTGTTTCATCGCGGATGGACCGCACGTTTTTTATCGCAGGCGTTCTGGTGCAGAGCGTTCATCTACCGGAGGCTCAGCCGCCGGCGGTTTCTTACATCACCCGTCGAATTGCACTCATCAACGCAGATGGCACGCTGTGGCGGCCAGCCCATGCGAGGAGCGTTTGAAATGGAACCCGCAGATGTGCAGATTGCACAATTCATCGCCTACGTCACGCTGACGCTCACCAGCATTTTAGTTACCAGCGCAGCGCTCTTCTGGACGTACCGCAATAATTTTGGCTGGAAGCCTGTTGCTTTCGTTTCAATGCAGACATTCATGTTGGAGCAAGAGGGACAACATAATGGAGCACTGAAACTAGAGATATGGAATCGCTCGAAGCTACCAATCGACATTAGGTCGATTGATGTTCGGTTTGCTTGCCTGCAACTCGTCGGCGGTGCTGTCTTCGGGCAAGGGAAGATACCTTATGTGGTTCATAACGAAAATCGCCTTTTCAGACAAGAATCGGAAGCCCTCGGCCCAACCTCGCACGTCATTCAGGACATTCCGTTTACCTACAAATCCACGGGAACGATCTTTAGGAAATCCCCCGTGACCATAACGGTGTGCTACTACGATCCTCGCCGAGATAGAATTATGTCAGCCACTCACAAGACAGTTTACTCTCCCAAGCCCTCTGACCGACCTCCATTTCGTTAAGGCTGTCCACAGGTAAGTGGATTGCGTGACGATTAACATGCGGTATACTTCCCTTATGCAACGACCAATAAACAACGTTGAGTGTGTAATCGGCTCTATCCGTGTTATACTTTCAACGTTGGTCGTTGCAGACAGCCGATTGAACCCGTAAGCGCAAGCTGCGGGTTTTTTCGTGTCCGAAAATCAAGATAGAAACGGTGTCTCAGCAACCACCGCCATCAAAAGGCTGCACGCTCGTTCGCACATATCATTGTCCGCTCTGTCTTCCCCCTGACAACGGACGACCTCATGTGCGCGCGAGTTATCCCCTTGCCTAGTAACTGAGGAACGGAAGCAAGAAGGGTCTCTCTATCTGCACATACCCCACACCCAACACGACCTTCCAAGGTATGTGGGAAATAGAGGGGGTGTACCTAATTCATGGATTCAATAAATAACATCTTCAAAGAACGTGCGGCGCTTCAAAAATCGCACGCCGCCAACATCCGCTCTTTACGCGACGAGGGGATCAAGCGCTTTCACGACACCAAGCGTATCAACATCCGCGACAAGGACACCAAGGAGCTCCGCCTCGCAAACTCTGCGGAACTCGCACTCATCCTCCGCAACTGCCCCACTCCCGACCTCTACCCCTTCTACAAGGAGTGCGACCGAGCCAACAGTTTTAGCGCTACTTCTGGTGGGCCGTGAAGGGTGGAAAAGCAAAAGCCGGAGACAAACGAGAGACTAAATCTCCCGAGTTACCGGCTAAGTGCTTGAAAGGATGGTGGGCGCACAAGGATTCGAACCTTGGACCCGCTGATTAAGAGTCAGCTGCTCTACCAACTGAGCTATGCGCCCATCCTTCGTGCCGGCCGATAGGCCAAAGCCCATCCGCCGAAGCGGCGCGGTTGATAGCAAGATAAGCCCGGGGCCGCAAGCCCGGATCGCCCCTGCGGCAAAGCGGCTGTCGGGGGCGGCGCGGCGCGCCCGGCGCTACTCGCCGCCCGGCGGACAGGGCGCGGTCGGGGTGATGCACTCCTCCGGATAGGGGTCCAGCGACGCCGGGCCGGCGCAGGCGGCCAGCAGGCCGGCGGTGGCCAGGGCCAGGATCAGGGTGAAGCGGCGCATCGGGACTCTCCTCCGGGGGGTGCGGGTCACCTGGAGACAAAGCTAGGCACCGGCGCGTCGCTGTCAACCGGGCGGTCGCGCGGCGGCGGCGGGCGGCAATAGGTTGCGCCGGTTGGCAGAGGGCATCACACTTTCGCCAAACGGGATCGCGAGGCTTACCGCGGACAGCCGAGAACTGGCTGCCGGGTGTACCTCGTCCAGGGCACTAAGGTCACGTCGAGAAAGGAGGCAAGCTTCCATGCGTCAGGCCCTGTCCTACCTGCTCTGGCCCGGCCTGCTGGTGAGCTGCATCTGGCTGACCCACCTGGGCATCCAGGCCGACCGCACGGTGCTGGTCTTCAACCTGGTGTACTTCGGCTTGGCCGCCCTGCTGTGGGGGCTGGAGCGCGCCCTGCCGCACGAGGAAGCCTGGCTGGCCAACGACGGCCAGCTGCCGGCCGACCTGCTGCACACCTTCATGAACAAGAGTGTCGTGCAGGTCATGGTGGTGACCGGCGCGGCGCTCGGCATCTCCGAGGCGGTGTCGCCCGACGGCGGCGCCACCTGGCCGCGCGCCTGGCCGCTGTGGGGCCAGGTGCTGCTGGGCCTGGTGATCGTCGAGTTCGGCTTCTACTGGGCGCACCGCCTGAAGCACGAATGGCCGCTGCTGTGGCCCTATCACGCGGTGCACCACAGCGTCGTGCGCCTGTGGGTGATCAACACCGGGCGCTTCCATTTCGGCGACACCATCCTGGCCATCGCCTTCAGCCAGCCGCTGCTGTTCCTGGCCGGCGCGCCGGGGCCGATCTTCCTCTACGTCGCCTCGATCACCGCCTTCTTCGGCCTGCTGACGCACTGCAACGTGGCGATGCGCTGCGGCGGGCTGAACTGGCTCTTCAACACGCCGCAGACGCACCGCTGGCACCATTCGCCCGACCTCAGCGAGGGCAACCGGAACTACGGCGAGAACCTGCTGCTGTGGGACCAGCTCTTCGGCACTTGGTTCTGCCCGGCCGGGCGGCGGCCGCCGCGCCGGATCGGCATTCGCGAGGCCATGCCCAAGGGCTTCCTGGGCCAGCTCGCGGCGCCCTTCGTCTGGCGCCGGCTGCAGGGCCGGCGGACGGCCGAGCGGCCGCTGATGCCGCGCGTGCCGCTGGAAGCGGCGGAGTAGGCCTGTTCCAGGCGCCGATTGACCTGACCCGGCGCCCCGGCTATGCCGGCTGGGCGTCCCCTCCCCGGCAGCCGGACTTCCCAGCATGAGCACCACCGCACCCGCCCCGCGCTCCAACCTCCGCAGCGGCGGGCAGCTGATCGTCGACAACCTGGTCCTGCACGGCGTCGACCAGCTGTTCTGCGTGCCGGGCGAAAGCTACTTGGCGGTGCTCGACGCGCTGCACGACGCCAGTTCCATCGCCGTCACCGTCTGCCGGCAGGAAGGTGGCGCCGCCATGATGGCCGACGCCTATGGCAAGCTGACCGGCAAGCCCGGCATCTGCTTCGTCACCCGCGGCCCCGGCGCTACCAACGCTTCGCCAGGCGTGCACATCGCTTTCCAGGATTCCACGCCGCTGATCCTCTTCATCGGCCAGGTCGGGCGCAGCATGCAGGACCGCGAGGCCTTCCAGGAGATCGACTATCGCCGGATGTACGGCCAGATGGCCAAGTGGGTGGCGCAGATCGACGACACCCGCCGCATCCCGGAATACCTGGCCCGCGCCTTCGCCACCGCCACCAGCGGTCGCCCCGGCCCGGTGGTGCTGGCGCTGCCCGAGGACATGCTGCGCGAGCGCGTCGCGGCGCCCGCCGCCCGCCCTTATCGCCCGACCGTGACGTGGCCCGGCGCCGAAGACCTGGCCGCCTTCGCCGAACGCCTGGGCAAGGCGCAGCGCCCGCTGCTGGTGCTGGGCGGCAGTGGCTGGTCGGCCGACAGCGTCGGCGCGATCCAGCGCTTCGCCGCCGCCTGGGACCTGCCGGTCGGCTGCTCCTTCCGCCGCCAGGATCGCTTCGACAACGCCAGCGACCACTACGTCGGCGACGTCGGCATCGGCATCAACCCGAAGCTGGCGGCGCGGGTGAAGGACAGCGACTGCCTGATCCTGCTGGGCGGACGCCTGGGCGAGATGCCCTCGTCAGGCTATTCCCTGCTGCAGATCCCCCGCCCGCAGCAGCCGCTGATCCACATCCACGCCGGCGCCGAGGAACTGGGCCACGTCTACCAGCCCGACCTGGCGATCAACGCCACGCCGGGCGCCTTCGCCACCGCCGTCGCGGCGCTGACGCCGCCGGCCAAGCCGGCCTGGGCCGCCTGGCGTGCCGAGGCGCGGGCCGACTACCTGGCCTGGTCGACGCCGCCGACCACGCCCGGCCCGCTGCAGATGGGCCAGGTGGTGCGCACGCTCGACGAGCGGCTGGGCCCCGACATGATCCTCTGCAACGGCGCCGGCAACTACGCCACCTGGCTGCATCGCTTCCACGTCTACCGCGGCTTCGGCACGCAGCTGGCGCCGACTTCGGGCTCCATGGGCTATGGCACGCCGGCGGCGGTGGCCGCCAAACGCCTCTATCCCGAGCGTCCGGTGGTGGCCTTCGCCGGCGACGGCTGCTTCATGATGAACGGCCAGGAGCTGGCGACCGCCGTGCAGTACGGTCTGCCGATCCTGATCGTCGTGGTGAACAACGGCAGCTACGGCACCATCCGCATGCACCAGGAGCGGCATTACCCCGGCCGCATCTCGGCGACCGAGCTGCACAATCCCGACTTTGCCGCGCTGGCCCGCGCCTATGGCGCCTTCGGCGAGCGGGTCGAGCGCACCGAGGATTTCGCCCCGGCGCTGGAGCGCGCGCTGGCCAGCGGCAAGCCGGCGCTGCTGGAGCTGATCCTGGACTCCGAGATCATCACGCCCTCGACCACGCTGTCGGCCATCCGTGCCGCCTCGCTTGCCAAGCCGGTGCCCGAGGGGGAATAGGCGAGCCTAGCCTTCCTCGCTCAACCCGCGGCGCGAGATGCGCTGGTCGCGGTGCACATAGGCCGACATGACCAGGCCATAGGCCACCATCAGCGACAGCATCACCGTGCCGCCATAGGAGATCAGCGGCAGCGGGATGCCGACCACCGGGATCAGGCCGATCACCATGGCGATGTTGATGAAGACGTAGAGGAAGAGGTTGATGGTCACGCCCATCGCCAGCAGACGGCCGAAGTGGTTGCGCACCCGGAAGGCGATGGTGAAACCATAGGCGAGCAGCAGGACGTAGAGCCCCAGCAGCACCAGGGCGCCGATCAGGCCCCATTCCTCGGCCAGCATGGTGAAGATGAAGTCGGTCTGCTTCTCGGGCAGAAAGTTCAGATGGCTCTGGCTGCCCAGCATGTAGCCCTTGCCCCAGATACCGCCGGAGCCCAGCGCGATCTTCGACTGCGTGATGTGGTAGCCGGCGCCCAGCGGATCGATTTCAGGGTTCAGGAAGGTCTCGATGCGCTGGCGCTGGTAGTCGTGCAGGAAGCCCCAGCCGACCGGCACCGCCGCGGCGGCCAGCGCCAGCACCACGCCGAACATCCACAACCGCACGCCGGCGATGAAGAACAGCATCAGCGCCGCCAGCAGCAGCATGCCGGCGGTGCCCAGGTCGGGCTGCATCAGCACCAGCCCGGCAGGCACCAGGGCCATGAGCATCGGCGGGATCAGCGTGGTGATGCGACCGATGTCTTCCGGCGCGACACCATGGAAATAGCGGGCCAGCGCCAGGATCAGCGCCACCTTCATCATCTCCGACGGCTGCAGCTGGATGAAACCCAGGTCGATCCAGCGCTGCGCGCCCATGCCGATGCTGCCGAAGAACTCCACGGTCACCAGCAGCAGCAGCGTGGCGAAATAGATCGGATAGGCCATGCGGAACCAGAAGCGGATGTCGACCAGCGCCACCACCAGCAGCGCTGTCACCGCCAGCCCGAAGCGCTGCGCCTGGCGCACCGCCCAGGGCTCCATCGAACCGCCGGCGGCGGAATAGAGCATGATCAGGCCGCAGCCGCAGACCAGGCTGAGCAGCAGCAGAAGACCCCAGTTGATCTCCAGCAGCTTGCGCCCGATCGACATCTCGGGCTGGCGGCGCAGCAGGCGTGCGGTGGCCATGCGTCAGCCCTGCTTGACCGGCTGCGCGGCGGTGACGATGGGCAGCGGCGCGCGGGCCAGCGGGTCGCGGCGCTGCGCCTCGATCAGGATGTCGCGCGCGATCGGCGCCGCCACGGCCGAGCCGCCACCACCGTGGTCGACCACCACGGCGCAGGCATAGCGCGGCGCGTGCACCGGCGCGAAGGAGATGAAGAGCGCATGGTCGCGGCGGTGCCAGGGCAGGTCCTCGTTCTTGGTCACGCCTTGCGCGCGCTCGGCCATGGAGATGCGGCGCACCTGGCTGGTGCCGGTCTTGCCGGCCATTTCCCAGCCTTCTTCGGTGATGCGGTTGCGATAGGCGGTGCCGCCCTGTTCGTTGGTCACGCCGTTCATGCCGGCGATCACCGCCGCCAGATGCGCCGGATTGACGCCCATCGGCGGAAAGACCGGCGGCGGCGCCGGGTCGTCGGCGGTCTGGTCACGGAAACCGCGCAGCAGATGCGGCGTCACCGCAAAGCCGCCGTTGCAGATGCGTGCCACCATGACCGCGAGCTGCAGCGGCGTCGTCAGTACGAAGCCCTGGCCGATGGCGGTGACCAGCGTCTCGCCGCCCTGCCAGGGCTCGCCCATGTTGGCCAGCTTCCAGTCGCGGGTCGGGATGATGCCGCCCTTCTCGCTCGGCAGGTCAATCCCGGTCGGCGCGCCGAGACCCAGGCGGAAGGACATTTCGGCGATGCGATCGATGCCGACGCGACGCGCCACGTCGTAGAAGAAGACGTCGCAGGAATGCTTCAGGCCGTCGTGCAGATTGACGTGGCCGTGGCCGCCGCGCTTCCAGCAGTGGAACTTGGCGTTGCCCAGGCTGTAGACGCCGGGGCAGTAGACCGTGCTGTCCGGGTTGACGCCGGCCTCCAGGGCCGCCAATGCCACCGCCACCTTGAAGGTGGACCCCGGCGCGTAGGTGCCGCCGATGGTGCGGTTGCCCAGCGGCTTCAGCGGGTCCTCTACTAGCAGCTTCCAGTCGGCCGAGGAAATGCCCTTGGTGAAGGCGTTGTTGTCGTAGCTCGGCATCGACGCCATGGCGAGCACGTCGCCATTGTTAACGTCCATCACCACGGTCGAGCCCGCGGTTTCGCCAACCAGCCGCTGGCAGCAGAAGTTCTGCAGGCTGACGTCCAGCGTGGTGACCAGCTCGCGGCCCGGCAGGCCCTCCTGGCGCGACAGTTCGCGGATCGTGCGGCCGACGGCATTGACCTCGACCTGGCTGGTGCCGGCCTTGCCGCGCAGCGCCTTGTCGTAGTTCTTCTCGATGCCGTTCTTGCCGATGCGGAAGTCGGGCAGCTGCAGCAGCGGATCGTCCGAAGCCTGCAGCTCTGGCTCCGACACCACCGCGACGTAGCCCAGGATGTGCGACAGCATCGAGCCGTAGGGATAGAGCCGCGTCTGCCCCACCTCGATGGCGATGCCCGGCAGGTCGGGCGCATTGACCTCGATGCGGCTGACCTGGTCCCAGGTCAGGTTCTCGGCCACGGTCACCGGCACGAAGGCGCGATTGCGCTTGGTGTCGAGTGCCCGCGCCCGCTCCTCGGCACCGATCGGGATGATCTGCGCCAGGCGATCGAGTGTCGCGGCGGCGTCCGGGCTGCTCTCACGGGTCAGGGTGACGCGGTAGTTCTGCTCGTTCACCGCCAGCTGCGTGCCGAAGCGGTCGAGGATCTGGCCGCGCGGTGGCGTCAGCAGCTTGATGTTGATGCGGTTCTCTTCCGCCAGCAACTTGTACTTGTCGCTCTCCAGTACCTGCAGCTTGTAGAGCTGCGCCGCGATCAGGCCGAACAGCGCCAGCTGCCCGCCGCCCAGCAGCAGCGCACGCCGCCCCATCGACTTCAGGCGGTTCAGCTCCTCGTTGTTCTGTGCCATTCCCGTCGCCCTCAGGCCGTGCGCAGGAAGGCGCGCTGCGCCTGCACGAAGAGCCAGGCGATCGGCGGATAGCAGGCGATGGTCATCAAGGCCTGGAACAGCGCCGGGCTGGGATCCAGCGCCTGGGTGTAGGCCAGGATGTGCAGCACGATCAGCAGCACCTCGGCCAGCAGCGCCAGCAGCGCGAAGACCACCCACTGCACGATGAAGGGATGCGGGAGGATGTGGCGGCGCTGTGCCTTGACCACCGACTGCGCCACAATCAGTGCTAGCGAGGTGACGCCAAGCGGCCCGCCGCCCGCCAGGTCGGCGAAGAGGCCGAGCAGGAAGACAGCGCCCAGCGGCAGCAGGTCGGGGCGGTGCGCGGTCCAGAAGAACACGGCGATCAGCGTGACCCAGGGCGTGATCGGCGACAGCCCGGGCAGGCGTATGGGCACCAAGCTCAATACCACCAGCAGCAGCGACAGCATGAAGGGCGTCAGGCCACGGGCGAAGTTGTCGAGCCGGATCCAAAGTGGCCGCGTCATTGCCCGGGCTACTCCGCGCCCGGCATGCCGGTCCGCAGCAGACCGGGCAGCGCATAGTCGACCAGACGCAGCACCTCGAGGTGCTCCCAGTCGATGAAGGGATTCACGTCGATGATGCCGTCGGTCACGCTCGCCACCACGCCCACCGGCAGGCCGGGCGGAAACACGCCGCCATTGCCGGAGGTGACGATGTAGTCGCCGACCGCCACGGTGACATCGTCTTCCAGGTAGACCAGATCGGGCTGCGCCGAGTTGTCGCCGACCAGCACGGCGCGATCGCGGTTGCTGCCGACCAGCACCGGCACGCGGCTGTTCAGGTCGGTCAGCAGCAGCACGCGCGCGGCGCGCTCGCCAACCTCGGCGACGCGGCCGACCAGGCCCTCGCCGGTCATCGCCGCCTGGCCCTTGGTCACGCCGTCGGCGCTGCCGGCGGCCACCAGGATGGAGCGCGCGAAAGCACTGCCCTGGTCGCCGATCACCCGGGCGGAAATGAAGCGCGCCGCCGGATCGGGGGTGAAGTTCAGCAGCTGGCGCAGCCGCACGTTCTCGGCGATCAGCTCGCGCGCGGTGGACTGCCACTGCAGCAGGCGCTCGTTCTCCTCGCGCAGCGACTGGTTCATTGCCTGGAGGTTGGCCAGTTCGGAGGCGTAGTCGATGATGCCGTTGACCGTGGCGACCGGCTTGGACAGCCCCTCCAACAGCGGCGCCACGCCGTCTTGGACGGCAGTGCGCGCGCGGTCGATGATGGCGATGTCGGCCTTGCCCAGCAGCATCAGCGCGAAGGCGGCTGCGGCCAGCATCAGGAACACGAAGCGCTGCGCCCATGCCTTCAAGGGCGTTGCCAGACGCATGACCTTGCCGGGCCGCTTTGCCACGACGTTCCCCCGCTCCACGAATCGGGTCGCAGGGCCCAGCCCTGCGCTCAACCGATGTTGGATGAGGGCAAGCTATAGCACTGGAGTCGCGTCGGTAAACCAATAAAGAACAGGAATTTAGCCGGGGCCTCAACAAAACGCCGTCAGGGACCGGCGCAACCGGCTAGAGCGTCAGGTCGGCCGGCACCGCGACCGGCAGGCTCTCACGCACCTGGCCGTCGTCACCAGGTCCTTGGCACACTCGCAATAGATGTCGATGACGATGTGGCAGCTCTCAGCGCGATCGAACAGACGGGGCGGTGTCGTCATGGTTCCACCGCGCAACGCTCAGTACATGGAAATCAGCACGTTCCGCAGGGTCTTCATTTCCTCCAGGCAGCGCCCGGTGCCGAGCGCCACGCAGGACAGCGGGTCGTCGGCGATGGAGACCGGCAGGCCGGTGGAGGCCCGCAGCACGAAGTCCAGGTTGCCCAGCAGCGCGCCGCCGCCGGTCAGTACGATGCCCTTGTCGACGATGTCGGCGGCCAGTTCCGGCGCCGTGTGCTCCAGGGCCACCTTCACCGCCTCGACAATGGCGCCGACCGGCTCGGCCAGGCTCTCGGCGATCTGCCGCTCGGAGATAATCAACTCCTTGGGCACGCCATTCATCAGGTCGCGGCCCTTGATCTCCATGGTGCGGCCTTCGCCGTCTTCCGGCGGACAGGCCGAGCCGATCTCTTTCTTGATACGCTCGGCCGAGGACTCGCCGACCAGCAGGTTATGGTTACGACGGATGTAGCCGATGATGGCCTCGTCCATCTTGTCGCCGCCGACGCGCACCGAGCGGGAATAGACGATGCCGCCCAGCGATAGCACCGCCACCTCGGTGGTGCCGCCGCCGATGTCGACCACCATGGAACCAGTGGGCTCGGTCACCGGCAGGCCGGCGCCGATGGCCGCGGCCATGGGCTCCTCGATCAGGAAGACCCGGCGGGCGCCGGCGCTTTCGGCCAATTCCTGGATGGCGCGGCGCTCCACAGCGGTGGAACCCGACGGCACGCAGACGATGACCTGCGGGCTGGCGAAGGAGCGTCGGTTATGCACCTTGCGGATGAAATGCTTGATCATTTCCTCCGCCACCTCGAAGTCGGCGATGACGCCGTCGCGCAGCGGCCGGATGGCCTGGATGTTCCCCGGGGTGCGGCCCAGCATCATCTTGGCCTCGTCGCCCACCGCCAGGACCTGTTTCTTGCCCTTGACCTCGGCGATGGCGACAACCGACGGCTCGTTCAGCACGATGCCGCGGCCTTTCACATAAACCAGGGTGTTGGCGGTGCCGAGGTCGATCGCCATGTCGGCGGACAGCATGCCCATCAGGCGGGAGAGCATTGAATTTTCTATTCCTTGTAGGGATTTGCGTCGCGCGCCCCTGCGACTCCTCAGACGCCCCCGCGCAGGTGCTGTCTTGGATTACCGCGCGGGTGTGTGCTTTTCAAGGCAGGACTTGACTGTGGCATACTTGCGTCACTGGGGCGCAGCGGCAACAGGGCCCGCAGGCGCTTCAATCGGGCGCGAAGATGCGTGCCGCCCGGTTCAGCAGCGCGGCCGGCTGTTCGCTCCGCCGCAGCAGCAGGTTGCCCACCGCCAGCAGGTCCATCTCGGTGTCCAGGAAGCAGGCCAGCGCGTCCTCCGGCGTGGCGACAATGGGTTCACCGCGCACGTTGAACGAGGTATTGGCCAGCACCGGGCAGCCGGTCAGCCCGGCAAAGGCGGTCAGCAGGGCATGGAATCGCGGATTGCTTGCCGCCCGCACCGTCTGCACCCGGGCCGAGCCATCGACGTGGGTCACCGCCGGAATACTGGAGCGCGTGGCGGCCAGCCGCGCCAGGCCGGCCAGGTGCTCATCGCCAGGGGCCGGGGGCCGAAGTTGGCCCGTGGCCACTGGCACGGTCAGCATCATGTAGGGGCTTTCGCCGTCGAGGGCGAACCATTGGCTGGCGGCTTCCGCCAGCACCGCCGGCGCGAAGGGCCGGAACGATTCGCGGAACTTGATCTTCAGGTTCAACCTTCGCTGCATGTCCGGCGACCTGGGATCGGCCAGGATCGAACGGTTGCCCAGCGCCCGCGGACCGAATTCCATGCGGCCCTGCATCCAGCCGACGACTGCGCCCTGGGCCAGCGCGGCGGCCACGGTTTCGACCAAAGCCTCCGGCGACAGGCGGTGGCAGACGGCGCCGGCCGCCGCCAGGCGCCCGGCCGCCGCGTCATCGTCGAAGCCTGGCCCCAAATAGCCGCCCTGCATCAACTCGCCGTCCTGCCGCGCGCCACCGGCCGCGAAATAGGCCGCCAGCGCCGCGCCCACGGCGCCGCCGGCGTCGCCCGCCGCCGGTTGGATCCAAAGCTGGCGCACCAGGCCCGAACGCAGTAGCCGGCCGTTGGCGACGCAGTTCAGTGCCACGCCGCCGGCCAGGCAGAGGTCGCGCTGGCCAGTTTGCGCCAGCAGCGCGCGCGCCATGCGCAGTACCACCTCCTCGGTCACCACCTGGATCGAGGCCGCCAGGTCGCAGTCGCGCTGGCCGATCGGCGCCTCCGGCGCGCGGGCCGGGCCATCGAACAGCGTGTCGAAGCGCCGACCGGTCATGCGCAGGCCCGAGAGATAGCCGAAGTAGTCGAGGTCGAGGCGGAAGGAGCCGTCGTCCTTCAGGTCGATCAACTGCTCGAAAATGCGCCGGGCAAAGCGCGGCTCGCCGTAGGGGGCCAGGCCCATGAGCTTGTATTCGCCGGAGTTCACCTTGAAGCCGGCATGCAGCGTGAAGGCTGAATAGAGCAGGCCAAGCGAATGCGGGAAGCTCTGTTCGGCCAGCAAGGACAGCTTGGTCCCCTCGCCAACGGCCCAGGTCGCGGTCGCCCATTCCCCCACGCCGTCCAGCGTCAGGATCGCTGCCTGCTCCAGGCCCGATGGAAAGAACGCCGAGGCCGCATGTGCCTGGTGATGCTCGGTGAAGCGCAGCCGCGCGGCGATCGCCGTGCCGCCCATCGCCTCCAGCAACTGGGTCAGCTGGCGCTTCTGGAACAGCCGTTCCTTGAGCCACAGCGGCAGCGCCTGGGTGAACAGGCGATAGCCCCGCGGTGCCACCGCCAGGGCGGTTTCCAGCAGCCGCTCGAACTTCAGGAAGGGCTTCTCGTAGAACACGATGAGGTCGAGGTCGTCCAACCCGCAGCGGCCCTCGGCCAGGCATGCGTCGATGGCCGCCGCCGGAAAGGCGGGGTCGTGCTTGATGCGACTGAAGCGCTCCTCCTGCGCCGCCGCGACGATCCGCCCGTCCTCCACCAGGCAGGCCGCGCTGTCGTGATAGAAAGCGCTGATCCCCAGCACGCGCATCGGTTCAGGGCGACCTTAGAACAGTGTGTAGATGAAGGGGCCCAGCACCGAGCCCTTGGCGAAGAGCAGCAGGCCGCCGATGCCCAGCAGGGCAAGCAGCAGCGGCAGCAGCCAGAACTTCTTGCGCTGGCGCATGTAGGCCCAGAGTTCGGCGAGAAAGCCCATGGCTGCTCCGGTCAGAATTGCCGTTTCAAGGAGTCGGGATCGAGCGCCTGCGGATGCGGTTTCAGATAGCTCGGCAGCGCCGGATCGCGTGCCAGACCCAGGGGGTCGCGATGGAAGATCCGGCGCAACAGGCCGACCGGTGTCAGGACCAGGAAATAGAGGACCGCCATCACCACGGGGTTGACCACCCAGTGCAGCCATTGACCGAGCCAGGCCCAGGCGATGGCGGCGGGTCGCAGCCAGCCAGGGCGCAATAGCGCCACGCCGATCGACAGGCAGCCCGCCCCGACGAGCCACCAGAGTGGCGCAGTGCCGCCCAGCAACGGCCACAGCGCAATTGCGAGGGCGATGACACCCAGCAGCAGGCCAAGGCTGCGTGGCCGCGGCGGCGCGATAGCGCCGCTGGTCGCGCGCTGTCCCGTCATGGCGCCGCCAGGCTGCGCAGCAGCGGCGCGGTGGACTTGGCTAGCAGATGCTCAACAATCGCTTCGCTCAGGCGGCGCACCCCGACCTTGTTGAAATGGCAGCAGTCGTCGACGTAGAGGGTCTCCGTACTGCTGGCAAAGACCTGTGTCAGGTCGAGGAAATCGACACCGTCGGCCAGCAGCTCCTGGCCCTTGGCGCGCAACAGCGGATAGCCGTCGCGCACCGCCGGCAAGTAGACGTGCTCGGGGTTGAAGGCGGTGGCGAGCTCCTGCTCGCTCAAGGGCTTGCTGCCGGGCAGATACTGGTTGGGTTGCAGCACATGCAGGTACTGCGCTCCAACCGATTGCGACAGGGCCAGCAGCAGGCGCGATCCGCGTGCCCAGCCCTCGGCGATCGCGGCGAACAGCGCGGCACTGTCGGGGTAGGCATAGCCCGGCCCGTTGCGCTCCAGGCTGTAGTCCTGGTCCAACGCCAAGGCGCGGCGCGTCATCTCGCGCTGCGTCTCAGTATTGTTATCCAGTTCGATGCGCAGCCAGAGGCCGTAGAGTGCTGTAAAGGACAGGGCATCGGTCCAGGCACCACCGAGCAGGGCCTGACGTTCCTCGGCGGCCAACTGCAGACGCCCAAGCAGCGCCTGCCCGTCGGCCAGTACCCCGCCGGTCAGATAGCTCGACCAGGCACGGGGATAGAAGGGAAACACATGTAGGTTGACGTTCTCGCCGCCTGATAGCGCAACTTCGTTGTAGCCATCGACGTTGATCACCACGTCGTAGTGCGCACCCATCGACAACAGCCAGCCCAGCACCATCACCTGTTGTGGTTGCTTAAAGCCGCCAGCATTGCAGGCATAGACCTTGATCGGCGCATCGATACCGCGGGCTGTCGCCAGTTCGCGCAGCCGTTGCTCGATCGGCTGGCTCACTTGACGGGCCACGGAGCCGCCCACGACTGCGATGTGGAATTCGCCGTCGTCGCCCGGCGGCGGAAAGACATTCAGCGGCAGGTCCGGCACGTTGTCGGTGTAGCCGAAATAGGGATGCAGGATGCGGAAGCCGCCGTCGCCGTTCTGAGCCGCCGGCTTCGTCGCGCCATCGGCACTGGCCGCTGTCCGCCGCAGCTCATCCAGGCTGAAGCCTTCGCCATAGGTCGACCAATAGGCCAGGCGCGCCAAGCCCTCGATGACCAGCAAGGTTCCTGCCGCCATGACAAATGCAAGAAGCCCGCGTTTCACCGTACCCCCTGAAGCGCGAGGCTTCTGATCTGCAATAGATCAAAAGATCATTCGGCGCCGTCAGTATGAAAATTAACGATGTTCTGGCTATGATTCAACCACTTGGGCGAAGAGACTTCGATATTATCCAATAACAGGAAATATGATCTTGGGAAATTCTTCCATTTGGTGTCATGCGAGCAATACTGTTCGCCGCCATGGCCGCAGGGGCTGCGCCTCCCGCGCGGTCTCGCAGGCGATGGCAGGGATCGGAAGCCCCCCGCCCCGGTAAAAGGGCGAGGGGCTCCCGAAGGGCCGGCGCGCTAGGCCCGCATCGCCTGGGCAACGTCCTGCGGCGCCGTCTTCTCGCGCTTCACCATCAGCTTGTTCAGCGCGTTGACATAGGCGCGGACCGAGGCCACCAGCGTGTCGTGGTCGGCACCCTGGCCCAGCACCGTCTTGCCGTTCTCCTCCAGCCGCACCGTCACTTCGGCCTGCGCGTCGGTGCCGCCGGTCACCGCGTGCACCTGGTAGAGCTGCATCGTGGCGTCATGCGGATAGATCAGGTGGATGGCGTTGAAGGCGGCGTCGACCGGCCCGTTGCCGGTGGCGTGCGCCGAGATGCGCTTGCCCTCGACCTCGAGGTCCAGGTCGCAGGTCTGCGGCCCCTTGGTGCCGCACAGGATACGCATGGACTGGAAGCGCACGTGGTCGTTGACCCGCGTCACCTCGTCGTCGACCAGGGCCACCAGGTCCTCGTCGAACACCTCCTTCTTGGCGTCGGCCAGCTCCTTGAAGCGCACGAAGGCGTCGTTCAGCTGATTGTCGGCCAGGCTGTAGCCCAGGCTCTCCAGCTTCGACTTGAAGGCATGGCGGCCGGAGTGCTTGCCCAGCACCAGGCTGGACTTGGTCAGGCCGACCGATTCCGGTGTCATGATCTCGTAGGTGGCAGCGTTCTTCAGCATGCCGTCCTGGTGGATGCCGCTCTCGTGCGCGAAGGCGTTGGCGCCGACGATGGCCTTGTTCGGCTGCACCGAGAAACCGGTGATGGTCGACAGCAGGCGCGAGGCCTTGGTGATCCTGGTGCTGTCGATGCCGGTCCAGAAGGGCATGGCGTCGTGCCGCACGCGCAGCGCCATGACGATCTCCTCCATCGCCGCGTTGCCGGCGCGCTCGCCGATGCCGTTGATGGTGCACTCCACCTGCCGCGCGCCAGCCCGGAAGGCCGCCAGCGAGTTGGCGACGCCCAGGCCCAGGTCATTGTGGTTGTGCGCCGACAGCACCGCCTTGTCGATGTTGGGCACGCGGTCCTGCAGCATCTTGAACAGCGCGTAGATCTCCTCCGGCACGGTGTAGCCGACGGTGTCGGGGATGTTGATGGTGGTCGCGCCAGCCTTGATCGCCGCCTCGACGCAGCGACACAGGAAGTCGTGCTCGGTGCGGGTGCCGTCCTCGGCCGACCACTCCACATCAGCGCACAGGTTGCGGGCATGGGTGACGCTGTCGATCACCGCCTGGTAGACCTTGTCCGGCTCCATCTGCAGCTTGAACTTCATGTGCAGCGGGCTGGTGGAGATGAAGGTGTGGATGCGCGGGTTGACCGCGTGCTTCAGCGCCTCCCAGGCACGGTCGATGTCCTTGCGGGTGGCGCGCGCCAGGCCGGCGACCTGGCTCTTCTTCACCAACTTGGCGACTTCCTGCACCGCTTCGAAGTCGCCGTTCGAGGCGATGGGGAAGCCGGCCTCGATGATGTCGACGCCCAGTTCCTCCAGCACGCTGGCGATGCGCAGCTTTTCCTGCAGGTTCATCGAACAGCCGGGCGACTGCTCACCGTCGCGCAGCGTGGTGTCGAAGATGCGGACGCGGTCTTCCGGCCTGCCGGCGGGCGCCGGGCTCGGCGTTACGGAGGGTTCGCTGGTCTGGGTCTGGTCGCTCATGGATCGGGTCCTTCTGGCTCGAAGGGGCCGGCGGCGGTCCTTGATGTGGCGCGCGGGCCCTTATGGGAAAATCTGGTTTCGCTTGCTGCCCCTGCCCGCTGGCCGGCCATCGCCGGCAGAAGCGTCAGGGGCAGATAAGAAGGAGGAGCGCGCAGGCCAGGGGACGCCGCGCGGCGAAGGCCGCAGCCTGGAACGTCCCGGTCCTGGTGCTGTCGAAACCCATGGTTTCGTGCGGTCTCCTGCGAAAGCGGCGGCAGTATGGGCAGGCGGCCCCCCGGCGACAAGGGAAATTAGGCCTTGGCGGCCAAGGCCCCAAGGACCACATGGTCAAGATGCCGCCGCAATTCCACCACAACCTGGAGTCTGGATCATGACACGTGGGACCCACGCCATGACGGATAACCAGCCGCTCCCGGATGCCCCGCAGCCGGACCACCGCGTTTCCCGCCACCGGTCCTGCCGCCTGGCTCTGGCGCTGGTCGCCGTACTGGCGTTGGGTTGGGGCAGTGGCATCCTGCCGCGCGCCTGGGAGTCCGGGCAGCAGCAGCGGCATCAGCAAGATGGCCTGCCGGCCGGGAGCGAGCACCTGCCGATCACCACCGCCAGCCCGCTCAGCGACCTTGGCATCGAGGCCATCCAACGCCAGGTGGCGCTGACCCAGCGCCCCAGCAGCCTGGAGGACTCGCCGGAGATGGCCATGGCGCGCCGGCTAGCCGCCGTGCATGGCCGTTTCGGCAATGCCACAATCGCCCAAACGCCGCCGCGGGCGCCAGCGACCCTCGCCACGCTGCCGAGCGTGCAGAACCCGCGCAGCACCGGTAGCGCCGCGCTGGCCAACGAGGCGCCACATTCCTTCGGCCTGATCGTCGCCTTCAGCGGCACACTGGGCGAGGACCTGCGGTTCTTTGGCATCGCCAGCGGGATCTGCTGTGACGGCAGCCTGTCAGCTTGGCTGCAGCTCACCATGCGGCTGAGCCGCGGCCTGGAAGTGCAGTCGCCCGACCTCAGGCAGGCCGGACCGCATTCGATCTGACCCGCCGGCTGACGCGCCGGCTGACGCGCCGCCGGAGCGTTTCGCCTAGCCGCCGCTGTGCGGGAAGCGTGGCAGCTCGTCGGCCAGCTCCACCCAGGGCACCGCCTCGGCCACATGCACGTGGAACTGCGGCTGGAAGGCCGCCGGCGCGTCCAGGCTGGCGGCGTAGAGGTGGATCTCGTCCGGAAAGCGCTCGGCCTCATAGGCGACCGGCGTGCCGCAGTGGGCACAGAAGCGGCGCCGCACGCCGGGCGAGGAGCGATAGGTTTCCGGCTCCGCGCCGGTGAAGCGGAAAGCCGCGTAGGGCACGCCCATGAAGGTGGTGAAGGCCGAGGCCGTATTGCGCCGGCAGCTCGTGCAGTGGCAGTGGCCGCGCCAGTTCTCCGGGCCCTCGTAGACCCAACGCACCCGGCCGCACAGGCAGCCGCCCGTCTTCGCACCCATGCAAACCTCCCGCCGCCCACCGCCTTGCGGCCTAGAAATCGACGCTGATGGTAACACCGCCGAAGGAATCGGGTGTCGTCTGCGTCGTCGCCTCCGGCGTGCGCAGGGTGCGGGTATAGGTGACCGAGATACCGCCATAGCTCAGCGTCAGCCCGGCGGTCACGTCGCCGACCAGCCAGTTGGCCTCTGGCCCCTCGCCCTCCAGCCCGGAGACCAGGGTGTTGTGCGCCACCGCCCGCCCGCCGAGGTCGAGGAAGAAGGACCAGTGGAAGCCGCCGTCCTCGGCCTTGGCCGCGCCGCCCGGCGCCAGGCCGGGCGCGATGGCGGCCGGCAGCGGCTGCTGCGCCAGGTCGCCGCCGAAGCGGATCAGCACGCCGCCGGTGGCCTGGGTATAGACATTGCCGGCAGCCAGACCGGCGTGCGGCAGGATCTCCAGCTCGATGGCCTGCGCCGGGTCCGCCCTGACCAGCTTCCAGAAACGGTCGAGCAGGAGTTCGAAGCCTGGCCGCGAGCCCGGCTGGCTGTCCCAGCCATTGGGATGCTCCATGCCGAGCCACTCATGCACCGTGGCCTGGGTCGAGCCGGCGCCGGCCAGCGGCCCCAGCACGCCGGCCAGCAGGCCGACGCGGGAAATCTGGCTCTCGTCCTCCAACAGCGCCGAGAGGCCGAGATAGAGCCAGCCGGCATAGGGCCGCTCGCCACTCGGCGGGCGCGCCTCGGCCAGGTCCTCCGGCGTGAAGATCGACTGCCCCAGCTCGAGCAGCAGGCGCGAGGACTGGCCCTCGTGCACCAGCGGCAGCAGGCGGGCGAGCTGGTTCAGCCAGTCCGGCACCGCCGCCGCTTCGCCCAGCCACGCCAGCCGCACGCCGTTGGTGTAGTTGCGGTCGGTGCCGGCACCCAGGATATCGTTCTCCAGGGTCACCATCAGGCGCCCGCCGCCAGGCGCGATCTGGTCGGTGAGGTTGAGCGGCGCCGGCTTCACCGGCAGCGCCAGCGGCGTGATGACCTGCGGCACCTCGGCGCGCAGGGGAGCGGCCAGCGCGAGCGAGAGCGCGCCGGCAAGGAAAACACGGTGCCCGATCATGCGTGCCTTGATGCGCAGGCTTTGTGGCGACCGTGGGGCGCCGCCGCCGGCGTGCAAGGCTCCAGGCCAGGGGCTCCTAGGGCAGCAACTTCTGCAAAGGCCCCGTGGGATCAGGGACGATCACCTTGGCCTTGCAGCCGTCGCCATCGCCTTTACAAGTCAGATAGGTCTTGCCGTCGTCCGACGAGCTGGTGGATTTCTTCAGATTGATGGTGACCTCGACGGCGCCGGCGGGCGCGCGCTGCACCTGCAGCGACCCCTTCGCCAGGCCGGCCGCAAACTGGCCACGCAGCGAGGCGACATCGATCATGCAATCGTCGGACGGGCGGCCATCGATGCTGATCTGCACAAGCGTTGCCTTATCGATCCCTTCAAGCATGATCGGCACGCCGGCGCCATGGTTGACGGCCTGACCCGAGATCAGCTCGTCGGCCGCGACGACGGCCGGAGACAGGAGCTGAAGCGACAGCATGAGGGTCGCAATCTTGAAACCAAGGGTCTTCATGGTGATTGTCTCCTGCGTGAGTTGGACTTAGGGCTGCATGAAGGCGGGCGGATCGGGGATCTCGACCTCGACCTCGCAGCCGCGCCCGGCGTCGATGCACCAGGGGCGCTTCACGCCGTCACTGTCGACATAGAACCAGGTCTGCAGCTCGATCGTGATCACCACGCCACGCGACGAACCGGCCAGTGGCGTCAAGGCAAGGCTGCCCTTGCGGGCGCCCTCCTGGATCAGCCGAACCACCGACTCGCGAACCACGCGACAGGCGTCGCTGCGCTTGCCCTCGACCGTGACCTTGCGCATCCGCGCCTTGCCGATGCCCGGAATATCCAGTGGGTAGCCCGCGGAGTTGATGAGCTGGCCCTCGACCGGCGTGCCCTCCTGGGCGCGCAGGCTCGTCGGCGCCGCCGTCAGGACCACTCCCACCAGTACCGCGGCGAACAGTGCACCCAACCATCTGCGTGTCATTGCAAGCCTCCGTCGTTGTCGGGCGGGATCGCATCTCCCAGTATGCACACGCAAGATAGGGATATGTCGCAAAAAGACCAGATGGCTTTGCCTTGGGGGCCCGGAAAAGCAAAGGGACGGGCACCTCGCGGCACCCGCCCCCTTCATCAGCCCACAGGCTAAACGGCTCAGTTCTTCGCCTTGTCGACCAGCTTGTTCTTGGCGATCCAGGGCATCATGGCGCGCAGCTTGGCGCCGACCTCCTCGATCGGGTGCTCGGCGCCGCGGCGGCGCATGGCCTTGAAGCTCGGCTGGCCGGCGTTGCACTCGGTGACCCAGTCGCGGGCGAAGCGGCCGGACTGGATGTCCTCCAGCACGCGCTTCATCTCCTTCTTGGTCTCCTCGGTGACGATGCGCGGTCCGCTGGTGTAGTCGCCGTACTCCGCCGTGTTGGAGATCGAATAGCGCATGTTGGCCATGCCGCCCTCATAGATCAGGTCGACGATCAGCTTCACCTCGTGCAGGCACTCGAAATAGGCCATCTCCGGCGCGTAGCCGGCCTCGACCAGGGTCTCGTAGCCAGCCTGGATCAACGCCGTCAGGCCGCCGCAGAGCACCACCTGCTCGCCGAACAGGTCGGTCTCGCACTCCTCGCGGAAGTTGGTCTCGATCACGCCGGCACGGCCGCCGCCGATGGCCGAGGCGTAGCTGAGACCGATCTCCTGCGCGTTGCCGCTGGGGTTCTGGTGGACCGCGATCAGGCAGGGCACGCCGCCGCCACGCAGGTATTCCGAGCGCACCGTGTGGCCCGGGCCCTTGGGCGCGATCATGATGACGTCAAGGTCGGCGCGCGGCTCGATCAGGTTGAAGTGGATGTTGAGGCCGTGCGCGAAGGCAATCGTGGCGCCTTCCTTCATGTTCGGCGCCAGGTCGTTGCGATAGAGCGCGGCCTGCAGCTCGTCCGGCGTCAGGATCATCACCACGTCGGCCCACTTGGCGGCCTCGGCCGGCGCCATGACGGTGAAGCCGGCGGCCTCGGCCTTCTTGATGGTGGCCGAGCCGGGGCGCAGCGCGATGCGCACGTCCTTGACGCCACTGTCGCGCAGGTTCATGGCATGGGCGTGGCCCTGGCTGCCATAGCCGACGATGACGACCTTCTTGCCCTTGATCAGGTTCACGTCGGCATCGCGATCGTAGTAAACGCGCATCGCTCTACTCCTTCTTCGTTCCGTCTGGATCGTTGTCCCTGCGCGGGCCAGCGTGGCAAAAGGCCAGCGTGGTCCGTTTGTTCGGCGGCCGTTCTTTAGGCCCCTCGGCCACCGGGGGCAAGGCGCTTGGCGCCCTGCCCGCCTGCGGCCAATGCAACGCTAGCTGGCCGTCACATCCCCTTCGGCCCGCGGCTGATCGCCACCACGCCGCTGCGGCTGATGTCGACCAGGCCGAGCGGGCGCATCAGCTCGATGAAGCGGTCCAGCTTGTCGGAGCGGTCGGTGATCTCGAACACGAAGTGCTCCAGGCCGGCATCAACTACGTCGGCCTTGAAGATGCCGCCGATGCGCAGCGCCTCGACCCGCTTGTCGCCGGTGCCTATCACCTTGACCAGGGCGGCTTCGCGCTCGACGTGGTTGTTGGCATAGTCATTGGTCAGGTCGCTGACCCGGTGTACCGGCACCATGCGGTCGAGCTGCGCCTGGATTTGGTCCAGCACCTGGGTCGTCCCGGTGGAGACGATGGTGATGCGCGACAGGTGCTTGCCGGCATCGACCTCGCTGACCGTCAGGCTTTCGATGTTGTAGCCGCGGCCGGCGAACAGGCCGATGACGCGCGCCAGCACGCCCGGCTCGTTGTCCACCAGGATGGCGAAGATGCGTTTTTCCGTCTTCTGCTCTTGGGCAGGCATGGCAACTCGGTCCTAAGGCAAGGGAATGGGAAGGTTCGGTCGGCCGCGTGACGCTCGCCCCGCGTCGCGAGAGGGGCGTCAGACCAGGATCATCCCTTCCTCGGTCATCTGATGTTCCGACTTGTCCTTGGGCGAGAGCAGCATCTCATTGTGCGCCGAACCCGAGGGGATCATCGGGAAGCAGTTTTCCTTCTGGTCCACCAAGCAGTCGAAGATGACCGGCCCCGGATGGTCGATCATCTCCAGGATGGCGGCGTCCAGCTGCTCCGGGTCGCTGCAGCGGATGCCCTTGGCGCCGAAGGCCTCGGCCAGCTTCACGAAATCCGGCAGCGAGTCGCTGTAGGTCTCCGAGTAGCGCCCACCGTGCAGCAGCTCCTGCCACTGGCGCACCATGCCCATCCACTGGTTGTTGACGATGAAGACCTTCACCGGCAGGCGATACTGCGCGACGGTCGAAAGCTCCTGGATGTTCATCAGGATCGAAGCCTCGCCGGCGACGTCGATCACCAGGCTGTCGGGATGCGCCACCTGCACGCCGACCGCGGCCGGCAGGCCATAGCCCATGGTGCCGAGGCCACCCGAGGTCATCCAGCGGTTGGGCTGCTCGAACTTCAGGTACTGCGCCGCCCACATCTGGTGCTGGCCGACCTCCGTCGTGATGAAGGTGTCGCGGTCCTTGGTCAGCTCGTAGAGGCGCTTGATGGCATACTGCGGCTTGATGATCTTGCCGACCTGGGTGAAGGCCAGGCAGTCGCGGCCGCGCCACTCCTCGATCTGCTTCCACCAGGCCTTCAGCGCCTTGGCGTCCAGCTTCTTCTGCTTCGCCTTCCAGGTCTTCAGCAGGGCGTCCAGCGCGGCGCCAGCATCGGCGACGATGCCCAGGTCGACCATGACGTTCTTGTTGATCGAGGAGGCGTCGATATCGATGTGGATCTTCTTGGCGCCGGGGCAGAACTCGCTGAGCTTGCCGGTCACGCGATCGTCGAAGCGGGCGCCGACGTTCAGCAGCACGTCGCAGCCATGCATCGCCAGGTTGGCTTCGTAGGTGCCGTGCATGCCCAGCATGCCGAGGAACTCCGGCTCGCTGGCCGGGAAGGCGCCCAGGCCCATCAGCGTGTTGGTCACCGGCGCGCCGGTGGCCTTGACGAACTGGCGCAGCAGGCGCGCCGCCTTGGGTCCGGCGTTGATCACGCCGCCACCGGTATAGATCATCGGCCGCTTGGCCTTGGCGAACATCTCGATCGCCTGCTCGATCAGCGCCATGTCGGGCTTGGTCTGCGGGCGATAGCTGCGGTGCGGCACCTCGTCGGGCTCGACGTAGCGGCCCTTGAGCTGCTGCACGTCCTTCGGCAGGTCCACCACCACCGGACCGGGACGGCCGTGGGTGGCGACATAGACTGCCTCGTGGATCACCCGCGCCACGTCGTCGACCGACTTCACCAGGTAGTTATGCTTGGTGCAGGGCCGGGTGATGCCGGTGGTGTCGGCCTCCTGGAAGGCATCGTTGCCGATCAGATGCGTCGCCACCTGGCCGGTCAGGCAGATGATCGGGATGGAATCCAACAACGCGTCGGTCAGGCCGGTGACGGCATTGGTCGCGCCGGGGCCACTGGTCACCAGCACCGCGCCGATGCGCCCGGTGGAGCGCGCATAGCCCTCGGCGGCATGCACCGCCGCCTGCTCATGGCGTACCAGGATGTGCTTCAGCCGGTTCTGCTGGAACAGCGCGTCATAAATCGGCAGCACGGCGCCACCAGGATACCCGAAGATCGTATCGACCCCCTGATCGACCAGGGCGCGGATCACGATTTGCGCGCCGGTCAGCTCCTCGTTCGCCATGACACAGGTCCTTCCTTCTCGCGGTCCGTCTGGGGCCCAGCCTTCGCCAGCCACCCCAGCAATAAAAGAACCCGGGAGCCTAAGGAGGCTCCGCGGGCGGCGCAAACTAGCACAGAAAATTACGTCGTCAAGCTTCCTGACGCAGTTTTTTGACGATCCGTGCCACATCTAGCTCAGAAAATTTCGCATGCAGCGTTTCCGCCAGCGCATGGCTGGCCAGGACCTGGTTGCGCAACCAGGTGGTCTGGCGCTTCAGGTACTGCCGCGTGGCATTGACCGCCAGGGCACTGGCTGCCTCCAGCGTGGCGCGCCCGTCCAGCACCGCGCCCAGTTCGCGCACGCCCACCGCCTTCATGGCCGGCAGCGTCGGATCGAGTCCCAGCGCCAGCAGCGCCCGCACCTCCTCCAGCGCGCCGGCCGCCAGCATGGCCTGCCAGCGCGTCGCCACCGCTTCCCGCAGTACCTCGCGCGTCGGCAGCAGCACCAGCCAGCGCAGCGGCTGCCCCGGCGCGCCGGCCACCTGCTGCCAGTCACCCAGCGAGCGGCCGCTGGCGCGCCAGACGCTCCAGGCCCGCAGCAGCCGTTGCGGATCGCTCTCCGGCAGGCGCACTGCCAGCCCGGGGTCATGCTGCGCCACGCGCGCGCGCAGGCCGGCGGGGCCGATGCGTTCCAGCAGCGCCTGCGCCTCGGCCCTGACCGCCGCCGGCACCGGCGGCGTCGGTGCCAGGCCGTCTTCCAGGGCCTTCAGGTAGAGACCGCTGCCGCCACAGAGGATCGGCAGCTGGCCGGCGGCCCGGGCCGCGGCGATGGCGGCCATCGCGAGGCGACGCCAGGCGCCGGCCGAACAGGCCTCGGCCGCGGGCTGCGTGCCATAGAGGCGGTGCGGCACGCGGGCCTCGTCCTCGACCGAAGGCCGCGCCGTCAGGATGCGCAGCTCGCGATAGACCTGCAGCGCGTCGGCATTGATGACGCAGCCGTTCAGCGCTCCTGCCAGCGCGAGCGCCAACGCCGACTTGCCGCTGGCGGTGGGCCCGGCGATGGCGAGCACGGGGCCGCTGTCTGGCGTCACCACTTCTTTCCTTGTCTTGCGGCGCGTAAGCCGGCAAGAACCCGGCATGCGCAATGTGCTTACCCTCGTGGGCGATCCCTCGACAAGGCTGGTGACCGGCCAGGTGGTGGAGGCCGCGCGCGACGCGCTGGTCGCCGCCGGCGGCGAACCCGGGCCGACCGAATGGCTGGCCCCCGGCCTGGCGGTCGACATCCTGTTCGACGGCATGCGGCCGAAGGCGGCGCATGCCGCCGTCGCCAAGGCCCTGGCCGGCCAGGCCATCGACTTGGCGGCGCAGGAGCGCGAGGAGCGGCGCAAGCTGCTCTTCGTCGCCGACATGGATTCCACCATCGTACAGACCGAGACGCTGGACGAACTGGCCGGCAAGGCTGGCCTGAAGGACGAGATCAGCGCCATCACGCTGCGCTCGATGAAGGGCGAGGTGCCCTTCGAGGAAAGCCTGCGCCAGCGTGTCGCCATGCTGGCCGGCCTGTCGGTCGAGCTGATGGGCGACGTGGTGCGCGAGCTGCACCTGATGCCCGGCGCCAAGTCGCTGGTGCGCACGCTGCGCGCACACGGCTGCTACACCGCGCTGGTATCCGGCGGCTTCACCTTCGCCACCGAGCCGGTGGCCGAGATCTGCGGCTTCCACGAGCAACGCGCCAACGTGCTGCTGCACAACGACGGCCGCCTGACCGGCCACGTGCAGGAACCGATCCTCGGCCGCAACGGCAAGCTCGAGGCGCTGCGCGAACTGGCCAAGCAGCAGGAGCTGAAGCTGGACCAGACCTGCGCGGTGGGCGACGGCGCCAACGACCTGGCGATGCTCCAGGCCGCCGGGCTGGGCGTCGCCTTCCACGGCAAGCCGCTGGTCCGCGCCGAGGCGCACTACGCCATCGACCACGGCGACCTGACCGCGCTGCTCTACTTCCAGGGCTATCCAGAGGTGGAGATTCTCTAGGGCGCCGAGCGCCAACCTCTCCCAAGCAGCTCCCCCTCTCCCCCTTTTCCGGGGGGAGAGGGTAGGGTGAGGGGGCGTTCGGTCGGTTGTTGAGAGCCCAAATAAGGGCCCTCACCCCGGCCCTCTCCCGCCATAAGCGGGAGAGGGAGGACTTTCGCGTCAGCGCCCGCTCCTATCCCGTCCAGCCCAGCCCGCTGGCCACGCAGGTCATCGACAGCAGCAGCGGGGTCAGGGCCTCGCGCCTTGTCGCCTCGTCGGCTTCGGGATCGCGAAAGGCGCGCACCAGGCGGACCTGCTCCAGCCCGGCCGCGGCCAGCAGCGGGCGGCGGCGGCGCAGCTGGGCATAGAGCATGGGGAAGCGCTCGCCGAGGTCGCCCTCGCCGGTGATCGCCAGCACGGCGCGCTCGCTGGCCGCCAGCTCGCGCTCGATCAGGGTCAGGATGCCCTGACCCAGGGCCTGGTCCGGCACCAGCGCGGCGAAGGCGCGGGCGACCTGGCGATCGACCAGCATCAGCGACTTCTCGGTCTCGTCGACGATCAGGCGGAACAGCGGGTCGCGCTGGAACAGCCGCGCCAGGGTTTCCCGCAGCTGGGCGCCCTGCACCCGGCCCAGCGACTCCACCGCGCTGCCGAAGCCGTACCAGCCAGGCACCATCAGGCGGTTCTGGCTCCAGGCGAAAACCCAGGGGATGGCGCGCAGGTCGTCCAGCGAGGCGGCGCCGCGCCGCTTCGCCGGGCGCGATCCCAGGCGCAGGAAGGCCAGCTCGTCGACCGGGCTGGCGCCACGGAAAAAGGCCACCAGCGCCGGGTCCTCGACCAGCCGGCGATAGGCGGCGAAGGCGACACCGGCCAGCGCTTCCAGCAGCTGCGTCGCCTCGGCATCGCGCACCGGCAGCGGGTCGCCCGCCGCCTTCAGGCAGTGCTCCAGCACGCTGGCCGCCAGGGTCTCCAGCTCCACCTGCGCGGTGCCGCGGTTGGCGTACTTCGAGGACACCACCTCGCCCTGGTCGGTGATCCGCATGCGGGCTTTCAGCGAGCCGGCTGGCTGCGCACCGATGGCGCGCTGCGTCGGCGCGCCGCCACGACCGATGGAACCGCCGCGGCCGTGGAAGAAGGTAATGGTGATGCGCGCGCGCTCGCCCAGCTCGGCCAGCGCGCGCTGCGCCTTGGCCAGCTGCCAGGTGGCGGCCAGGAAACCGCCGTCCTTGTTGCTGTCGGAATAGCCGATCATCACCTCCTGCCGGTCGCCCTGGCGGTGCAGCGAGCGGCGCACCATGGGCTCCTTCAGCAGCTCGCGCAGGATGGCCGGGGCGCGCTGCAGGTCGTCGATCGATTCGAACAGCGGCACGATCGGCAGGGTCAGGCTCTCGCGCCCCTCGGCGTCGCTCGACAGCCCGCCCCACTTGGCCAGCAGATAGACGCCCAGCACGTCGTCGGCGTTGCGCGTCAGCGACAGCACGAAGGCGTGGAAGGCCCGCGCGTCGAGCAGCGGCTTGAGGTCGGCGACCAGGCAGAAGAGCCCCAGACATTCCGCCGCCTCGGGCGACAAGCCCTCCAGAGTCGGCCGCGCCTCCAGCGGGCGGGCCAGTTCCTCGCGCAGCCAGCGGCCCCAGGCCGGGCTGCGCGGCTGCGGCGCGGCCTCGAGCGGCTGGGCGCTGCGTAGCGCCCAGAGCTCCTGCAGCGTCTCGTTCACCACGTCGGCGTTCTGCCGCAGGTCGAGCGAGGCGGTGATGAAGCGGAAGGTTTCCGCCTGCCACAGCAGCGGGCGGATATAGGTCTGCGCCAGGCTGGCGCAGCCGCTTTCCACCAGGCCCTGGTCGAGCGCCGCCAGGTCGCGGATGAAGACCTCGGCCGAGGGATAGCCGCGACGCCGCGGCGCCTCCTCCGGCGCCAGGATTTCCGCCGCCGGCTCCTCCAGCAGCGTCTGCTCGATGCGGACCGCCAGCGCGGCAAGGTAGTGGCGGATCACCTCGCCCGGGTTGCGCTCGACGATCTCGTCGGCGCGCGGGCAGGACGCCAGCACCCGCTCCAGCGCCTGCTGGAAGGATACCGAGAGCTGCAGGGCGTGCCTGGCCGGCGACATGACGCGCAGCAGCTCGCCCAGCTGGCCGCGATACTGCTCCAGCGCGGCGCGGCGGTTGGCCAGCAGCACGCGCCGGGTCACCGCCACCGTGGCATTGGGATTACCGTCACGGTCGCCGCCGATCCAGGAACCGAAGCCCAGGCAGGCGGGCGCCGCTTCGGCCAGCTCCGGGTAGTGTCGCGCCAGGGCGCGCTGCAGCTGCAGGCGGATGCGCGGCGCACGCTCGTACAGCGTCTCGGCGAAAAAGTGCCGCCCCCAAGCGGCCTCGTCCTCGACCGAGGGATTGGACAGGCGGATCTCACCAGTCAGCCACAGCAGATCGATCTGCAGGCGCAGGCGCTCGACGACGTCGTCACGCTCCTCCGGCGTCCAGCGCAGCGTCTCCAGGTCGACCAGCAGGCGATAGATGCGGCGGTGGATCTCCAGCACCGTGACCCGCTTAGCCTCGGTCGGGTGCGCGGTGATCACCGGCTCGACCATCAGGCCGCCCAGCACGCCGGCCACGGTGGCCGCCGGCAGGCCGCGCGCCCGTGCCGCCGCCAGCACCTGGCCGAAGCTGCCGGGCAGCGCGTCGGGGCCGGCGTCGCTTTCCAGCCGGCGGCGGCGGCGCATGGTGGCGTTCTCCTCGGCGATGCCGAGCAGGTGGAACCAGATGCCGATGGCCTGCAGCGCGCGGATCAGCCCCAGGCGGTCGGCCGGTGGCGGGCTGTGGCCCAGCAGCACCGGCACTACGGCGGGCTCGCGCTCGCCCACCACGCGCAGCAGCAGGTCGAACAGCAGGCGCTCCAGGCGCTGGATCTCGCGTTCCAGCGCCTGCGCCTGTCCATCCGGCGGGTTGGTCGGGCGGTCCCTGTCCATCACCTGCAGGATAGCCGTCACGGCACGTGCTCCCACAAGACGACCAAGGTCTGCAGGCTCAGGCCGCGACCTTGCGCAGCAGGGCGGCGACGGTCTCGCCCATGGCCGCCGGGGTCGGCGCGATGGCGACACCGGCCTCCTTCAGGATCTCCACCTTCTCCGGCGCCGACTCGCCGAAGGCCGAGACGATGGCGCCGGCGTGGCCCATCTTGCGGCCCTTGGGGGCGGAGAGGCCGGCGATATAGGCCACCACTGGCTTCTTCATCTCGCGGCGGATGAAGTCAGCGGCCTCGGCCTCTTGCGGGCCGCCGATTTCGCCGATCATCATCACCGCTTCGGTGGCGGGGTCGGCCTCGAACAGCGCCAGGATGTCCTTGAAGGAGGAACCGTTGATCGGGTCGCCGCCGATGCCGACCGAGGTGGAGACGCCGATGCCCTGGGCCATGAGCTGCGCCGCCGCCTCGTAGCCCAGCGTGCCGCTGCGACCGACGATGCCGACCGTGCCGGGCAGGTAGATGTGCCCCGGCATGATGCCCAGCATGGCCTGCCCGGGCGAGATGATGCCGGCGCAGTTCGGTCCGATCAGGCGCAGCCGCTTCTCCCACTTGTAGCGGCGCAGGTAGCGCTTCACCCGGATCATGTCCTGCGCCGGGATGCCGTCGGTGATGGCCACGGTGACGCGGATGCCGGCGTCGGCCGCCTCCATGATGGCGTCGGCGGCGAAGGGCGGCGGCACGAAGACGATAGAGGTGTCGGCACCGGTCGCCGCCACCGCCTCGCTCATGGTGTTGAACACCGGGCGCTCGAGGTGGCGGGTGCCGCCCTTGCCCGGGGTGACGCCGCCGACAATGGTGCTGCCGTAGGCGATCATCTCCCTGGCGTGAAAGCTGCCGATGGTGCCGGTGAAGCCCTGCACCAGGATCTTCGAGCTGCGGTCGAGGAGCACGGCCATCAGAGGATCTCCCGCGGCTGCCGAGGCGCCCCGGCGTTGCGCTTCCAGGCGCCGACCGCCAGTTCGGCGACCTCGGCCAGGCTGTCGGCGGCGATGATCGGCAGGCCGCTGTGGGCCAGGATGCCGCGCCCCTCCTCGACGTTGGTGCCGGCCAGGCGTACCACCAGCGGCACATCGACCTTGGCGTTGTGGTAGGCCTGCACCACGCCCTCGGCCACCCAGTCGCAGCGGTTGATGCCGGCGAAGATGTTGACCAGGATCGCCTCGACCCGCTCGTCCGACAGCACCAGGTTGAAGGCCTTGGTCACGCGCTCCGGCGTGGCGCCGCCGCCGATGTCGAGGAAGTTGGCGGGCTCGCCGCCGGCCAGCTTGATCATGTCCAGCGTCGCCATCGCCAGCCCGGCGCCGTTGATGATGCAGCCGATCTGCCCCTCCAGGCCGACATAGGCCAGGCCGCGGTCGGCGGCCCGCGTCTCGCGCGGGTCCTCCTGGCTCTTGTCGCGCAGCTCGGCGATCTGCGGCCGGCGGAACAGCGCGTTGTCGTCAAAGGTCATCTTGGCGTCCAGCGCCAGCAGGCGTCCTTCGGTGGTCACCGCCAGCGGGTTGATCTCCACCATGGTCGCGTCGAGATCGCGAAACGCGCGGTAGCAACCCAGGATGGTCTTCACCGCGTCGGCGATCTGGCTGGTCTCGAAGCCCAGCTTGAAGGCGATCTCGCGCGCCTGGAAGGCCTGCATGCCGACCGCCGGCTCGACCACCGCGCGCACCAGGCTGTCGGGCTTAGCCTGGGCGATCTCCTCGATCTCCATGCCGCCGGCGGAGGAGGCCACCACCATGATGCGCTCGCTCACCCGGTCGAGCACGAAGCCCAAGTAGAACTCGCGCGCCAGCGCCTTGGCCTCCTCGACATAGAGGCGATAGACCAGCTTGCCGCGCGGGCCGCTCTGCGCCGTGACCAGGCGCTTGCCCAGCAGGTCCTCGGCGGCGCGCCAGACCGCGTGGCTGTCCTCGCAGAGCTTGATGCCGCCGGCCTTGCCGCGCCCGCCGGAATGGATCTGCGCCTTCACCACCCAGCGCTCGCCACCGATCTCGCGTGCCCGATAGGCCGCCTGCTCGGGGCTGTAGGCCAGGCCGCCCTTGGGGATCGGCACGCCGAACTCGGCCAGCAGCTCCTTGGCCTGATACTCGTGGATGTCCATGGCGCGGTTCCCCTTACTGCGCGGCGACGGCGAGCTGGGCCGACTGCTCCAGCAGCCAGCCCTGCGCCGCGGCCACGCCGCTGCCCAGCTCCAGCGGCACGCCGAAGTCGGCCAGCGCCAGCTCGGCGCCGGCCAAAGCCGAGAGGATCATCCATTCGTTCAAGTCACCCAGGTGGCCGATGCGGAAAGCGCGCCCGGCGACCTTGGCCAGGCCGAGGCCGAAGGAGAGATTGAAGCGCTCGTAGGCATGGCGGGCGAAGGCGGTGGAATCGAAGCCCTCGGGCAGCACCACGGCGGAGACCGTGTCGCTGTGCCACTTTGGCGCCTTGGCGCAAAGCTTGAAGCCCCAGGCAGCGACGGCGCGGCGCACTGCTTCGGCCAGGCGGTAGTGGCGCGCGGCGACCGCGTCGAGGCCCTCCTCCAGCAGCAGGTCGACGGCGGCGCGCAGGCCGCGCAGCAAGGTGCTGGCCGGGGTGTAGGGAAAGAGGCCGGTGGTCGTGGACTTGCCCATGGCCTCGAAGTCCAGGTAGCAGCGGCGCGAGCTCGCCGCGCGGCCGGCCGCCAGCGCCTTCTGGCTGACGCCGACGATGGCGAGGCCGGTCGGCAGCATGAAGCCCTTCTGCGAACCGGCGACCGCCAGGTCGACGCCCCAGTCCTCCATGCGAAACTCCAGCGAGCCGATGGAGGAGACGCCGTCGACCATGAGCAGCGCCGGGTGCCCGGCGGCATCGAGCGCGCGGCGTACCGCGGCGACGTCGCTGGTCACTCCGGTCGCCGTCTCGTTGTGCGTCACCAGCACGGCCTTGATCGAGTGCGAGGAGTCGGCCGCCAGGCGCTCGGCATAAACCTCAACCGGCACGCCGGTGCCCCACTCCGCGTCCACCGCCTCGACGGCGAGGCCGAGGCGCTGGCACATGGTCACCCAGAGGTCGGAGAAGACGCCGAAGCGCGCCGCCAGCACCCGGTCGCCGGGCGAGAGCGTGTTGGTCAGCGCGGCCTCCCAGCCGGCGGTGCCGGAACCGGGGAAGACCAGCACTTGGCCGGTCGTGGTGCGGAAGACCTGCTTCAGATCGGCCAGCAGCGGACGCACGAAGTCCGGGAAGTCCGGCGCGCGCTGGTCCTCCATCGGGATGTTCAGCGCCTGGCGCACGCGCTCAGGGACATTGGTCGGACCGGGGATGAAGATGGCGTTGCGGCCTGGCATTGAAAATCTCCTGCGGGATCGAGGTCGAGCGTCGGCGGGCGAAGCGCGATCAGGCGGCGTCCCAGACCTCGACCTCGACCCGGCGCATGGCCTCAGCGAAGTCCAGCGGCGCCGCCGGTATAGCGCGCTGGGCCGGACTCTGCAGGTTCACCTGATCGATCAGGCGGCGAGCGGCCTCGCCGCGCACCACGACCAGGGGCTCCAGGGAGTCGAGGACGATGACCATGGTGGGTGGGTCCTTGTGCGGCGCGACCCGGGAGCCGGGCCCGCTAGTGTCTGTCCCGCACTTATCAAGGACTTGCTGCGCTGCCGGAACACTCGGCATGACGGGCCGGTGACATCTTTGGGATGGGCCGGACCGGGCCGGTGGGTTGGGCCGGACCCTACCCGACGGGAGGGGCAACCCAACAGTTGGGAAGATCACTAACAATCACGGTGTGGCCAGCGGATGCGCCTCGACGGTCCATGAGTTGAAATCGGACGTGATGCTGACCCGCCACACGGGAGCAGCCCCACGACTGAGGTCCAGTCTCGCGACATCATACTGGTACATGCCACATGTCGCAGCATGGAGTGCAACTGTCCATACTGCATCGAAGTGCAGTGGTTTCGGCAGACGCTTGGCTGTTTGGGTGGGATTCCAAGCACCGATGCCCTCTGCCATTACGATGAGTGTCTTTCCCTCGGCGTACGATGCCCCGCCCTTTTCCAATTTCGCTTCGATTTGCTGCAATATGTAATCGTCATCGTCTTTAGGTGATATGTGCTTTGGCCCGTGGTAGGCGAGCACATGTTCGGTGGGCCAGGTTTCACCGGTACGCTCGTCAACAATGATCCCGTCTCCGCCAACGGGGTCGCTCGTGAAGACAAAGCTATGATCCCCGGCGAACTTGTTCGCTACAACGCAGATCAGCCAGTTGGCGAGCATCTCTCGGGAGCGCATGCCGCCAAACTGATTGAAGGGCCTGCCCGTCAATAGATGCTGACCGTTGCGCACGAAAGGTTCGAGTTCCCTCAGTACGATCTCTAGAGATTTGAACTTTACAACGGCGTGCTTCATTCTCCGAAGTCTATCCGAGAGCCACCCAGTCCAGGACTCTTTATACCTGCGTCAGCCCGTCCTTGATGTCCTGGAAGGCCACACCGCTGGACTGCCGGCCGATGTACTCCAGCGAATAGATCGAGCTGGCCAGCAGCACTGGGTCGCCGTCCAGGTCCTCGGCCATCTCGGCGCGGTGGCGTTCGATGAAGGCATCGCGGGTGGCGCGGTCATCGGCCTTGATCCAGCGCGCCAGGGTGAAGGGCGAGGCCTCCAGGCGCACGTCGACGCCGTACTCGTTGACCAGACGGTCGGCCAGCACGTCGAGCTGTAGCTGGCCGACCACGCCGATGATCGGCAGGCTGCCGTCGAGCGGGCGGAAGATCTGCATTACCCCCTCCTCGGCCAGCTCGGTCAGCGCCTGGCGCAGCTTCTTCGCCTTCATGGCGTCGAGGATCACCACGCGGCGCAGGATTTCCGGCGCGAAGGCCGGCACGCCCAGGAAGCGCAGCTCCTCGCCCTCGGTCACGGTGTCGCCGATGCGCAGCAGGCCATTGTTCGGCACGCCCACCACGTCGCCGGCGAAGGCCTGCTCGGCCAGGCCACGGTCCTGCCCGAAGAAGAACTGCGGCGCGTTCAGCCCCAGCGTCTTGCCGGTGCGCGGCAGCTTGACCCGCATGCCGCGCGTCAGCTTGCCGGAGCAGAGCCGCACGAAGGCGATGCGGTCGCGGTGCTGCGGGTCCATGTTGGCCTGGATCTTGAACACGAAGCCGGTGAGCTTGCCCTCGTCGGCGTGGACCATGCGGCGGTCGGCCTGCTGGTCGCGCGGCGGCGGCGCCAGCGCGATCAGCCCCTCCAGCAGGTCGACCACGCCGAAGTTCTTCAAGGCCGAGCCGAAGTAGACCGGCGTCAGGTTGCCCTCCTGGAAGGCTTGGCGCTCGACCGGCTGGTAGCCGGCGTCGATCAGCTCCAGCTCCTCCTGCACCAGCGCGGCGCCGGGGCCCAGCAGGCCCTCCAAAGTCAGCTCCGCCACGTCGCTGGCGCGGTCGGCTTCCTCCAGCAGGCGGATCTTCCCGGTGGCGCGCTCCACCGTGCCCTTGAAGTCGCGACCGCGGCCGATCGGCCAGGTTGCCGGCGCGGTCTCCAGCTGTAGCGTCTGGGCAATCTCGTCGAGCAGCTCCAGCGGGTCCTTGGCCTCGCGGTCCATCTTGTTGACGAAGGTGACGATGGGGATGTCGCGCAGGCGGCAGATCTCGAACAGCTTGCGGGTGCGCGCCTCGATGCCCTTGGCGGCGTCGATCACCATGATCGCCGCGTCGACCGCGGTCAGCGTGCGATAGGTGTCTTCCGAAAAGTCCTCGTGGCCCGGCGTGTCGAGCAGGTTCAGCACATGGCCGCCGTACTCGAAGGTCATCACCGAGGTGACCACCGAGATGCCGCGCTGGCGCTCGATCTGCATCCAGTCCGAGCGGGTGCGCCGCCGCTCGCCCTTGGCGCGCACCTGGCCGGCCAGCTGGATGGCGCCGCCGCACAGCAGCAGCTTCTCGGTCAAGGTGGTCTTGCCGGCGTCGGGGTGCGAGATGATGGCGAAGGTGCGCCGCCGGAGGATCTCCGGCAGCAGCGACTTGTCGCTGGCGGGCGCAGGCGCCGCCTGGGTGGCGTCCATGTGGGCTGTCCTAGTATCCGAAGGCGCAAGGGCATGCCACCAAAGGCCGGCCGGGGCAAGGGTAGGCGGGGCAAGGGTAGGCGGGGCAAGGGTAGGCGGCCAAAGCAAGGCCGCCGATTTTCCCTGCCGGCCGGCCGCTGCCCCGCTAGCATCGCCCACATGGCCGCCGAGTCCGACGAAATACCCCGCGAGGTCCTGCTGCAACGCATCCTGCGTGCCGAGCGCTCAGGCGACCAGCTGATGGCCGCCGACCAGGCCGCCGGCGCGCTGGAGCAGTTCAAGGACGACCCGGAGTTCCGCTACCACCACCTGCTGAGCCTGGCGCGCGCCGGCGCCCTGATCGAGGCCGAGAAACTCTGGCCGCGCTATGCCCTGCCGGACGACAACGTGAACTATGCCGCGCTGGGCGCCCGGTTGCTGCGCGAACGCGCCTTCCGCGACGCTCCCGACAACCGCGCCGCGCTGGCGCGGGCGGCGGCGGCCTATGCAGCGATCTTCGAGCGCAGCCAGGACACCTTCCCCGGCATCAACGCCGCCGTGCTCTCTGCCCTGGCCGGCGCGCTGGAGCCCGCCCGGGCGCTGGCCCGTGCCGTGCTGGCGCTGCTGGCCGCGCGCCAGCCGCAGGCGCGCGACGACCGCTTCAACCTGGCTGCCGACGAGGTGCAGGCGGCGCTGATCCTGGGCGATGAAGCCCGGGCCGCCGCCGCGGCCGAGCGTCTGCTGGCCAACGCCAGCAACAAGACGGCGCTGGTCTCCACCCGGCGGCAGCTGTTGCGACTGGCCGGCGTGCTGGGCAGCGGCACGACACTGGCCGAGCGGCTGCGATCCGGCCTGTCGCTACACTACACCGGCCACATGCTGGCGGCGCCGGGCCAGCCTGGGCGCTTCCCGGCAGAGGCGGAGGCAACGGTCGTCGCCGCCATCGAGGCGGCGCTGGACCGCCTGCCGGTCGACGCCGGCTTCGGCTCCCTGGCGTCGGGCGGCGATATCCTGGTGGCCGAGGCGCTGCTGCGCCGCGGCCTGGACCTGACCGTGGTGCTGCCCTTCGACCGCGCCGCCTTTATCGAGACCTCGGTGGCGCCGGCCGGCGCCGCCTGGGTCCGGCGCTTCGAGGCCGTGCTGGCCAAGGCCAGCAACGTGGTGCAGGCCACCGACGGGCCGTTTCTCGGCGACGCCGCGGTCTTCGCTTACTGCGCCAGGCTGGCCATGGGGCTGGCCCGCCTGCGCGCCGCCATCGAGGACGCCAATTGCCACCAGCTTGCGGTCTGGGACGGCCAGCCCAGCCCTGGCCCGGCCGGCACCGCCGCCGACCTGGCGGCCTGGGCCGACCTGGGATTGCCGGCGACAATCGTCGACAGCCAGCCGACCGGCGGCGGCCACAGCGGCCGCCGCGAGTCCGCGCCGGTGGAACGCCCGCTGCGCGCCTTCCTGTTCGGCGACTTCCAGGGTTTCTCCAGGCTCAGCGAGCCGGAGCTGCTGATCTACAACCGCGAGATCCTGCCGACGGCGGCGCGCGTGCTCGACCGCTACGGCGACCAAGTTGAAATTCGCCACACCTGGGGCGACGGCCTGTATCTGGTGTTCGACAGCGTCGCGGTGGCGGCGGCCTGCGCGCTGGAGCTGCAGGCCGCCTTCGCCCAGCTCGACTTCGCCGCGCTGGGGCTGCCGGCCGATCTCGGCCTGCGTGCCGCGCTGCACGCTGGTCCGGTGTTCGCCGTGTTCGACCCGGTGATGCGCCAGCGCCTCTACACCGGTCGCCACATCAGCCGCGCCGCGCGCATGGAGCCGGTGACGCCGGAGGGGCAGGTCTATGTCAGCGAGGCCTTCGCCGCGCTGCTGGCGCTGGAGGCCGAGGTGCCGGTGGCCTACGAGTACGTCGGCCGCGTGCCGCTGGCCAAGGGCGCCGGGTACCTGCGGATGTACCTGCTGATCCCGAAGACCTCGTCCTAGGCGGGTGGCCTCGCGCTCCAGTCAGCGACGCGCGCCAGGCCGGCGGGATCGACCAGCAGCAGGCGCTGGCGCTGTAGCTGCACCAGGCCCTGCGCCCGCCACTGCGACAGCAGCTTGTTCACCGACTCGCGGCTGGCGCCGACCAGGGTCGCCAACTCCTTCTGCGACAGCTTCAGGCGCAGCCGCCCCTCGGCATCGCCGTGCAGGCGGGCCAGCGCCAGCAGCCGCTTGGCCAAGCGCGCCGGCAGCGGCAGGAAGGCAGCATCCTCCAGCATGTCGCTGGACCAGCGCAGCCGTTCGCAGAGCAGCAGCATCACCGCCTCGGCGAAGTCCGGGTGGCGCCGCAGGGCGGCCAACAGGGCGTCCCGCCTGAGCTGCAGCAGCGTGGTGGATTCCATCGCCACGGCGCTGGCGGTGCGCGGCTTGCCGTCCAAGGTGGCGATCTCACCGAAGATCTCGCCGGGCTCCAGCAGGTTCAAGGTGATCTCGCCGCCACCGGGGCCCGGCGCGAAGATACGCACGCGCCCGGTCATCACGCCGAACAGGGCGTTGCCCGGCTCACCGTGCCGGAACACCAGCTCGCCGTCGCCGAAGCGCCGCACCACGGCGAACTGCAGCAGCTCGGTCAGCACCGCCGGTGCCAGGCTGGCGAACAGCGGATGGCGGCGCAGCAGTTCGGCCTGGGCGCCCGGGCCCAGGATCTGCTGCGCGGCGCCCGACGCCGCGCCCTGGCCGGCGGCGCTCATCGCCCGCAGCTCACCGGACGCGCACGCTGCGCAGCAGGTTCGCCGTGTCCTCCACGGTGTTCTGGTCGATGACGCGCAGGCTGATCTGTGACGGCGCGCCGCCATACTCGCTCATCGTCAGCACGAACTGCTGCTTGTCGATGGCGGTGATGGTGTAGCGGCCGGACCGCCCGATGGTCTGCGGCGGCGGCTGCACGCCGCTCATCGAAGGCATCTGGATGGTCTGCGTGCCAGCGTAGCTGCCGTCCGGCCGATAGGTGATCTCGATCTTCACGAAGGCGGTGATGCCGCCCTGGGTGACCGGGCCGTCGTAGCGCCAGGTGCCCAGCAGGTATTTGCGCGCCGCCTCGTTCAGCAGCGCCTGGCTGTCGGGCGGCGGCGGCGGCTGGCCCTCGACCTTGGGAATCGCGGCGAGCACGCTGGCCAGTTCCGCCACTTCGCCCAGGCGCACCCATTTGTCCATGCCCTTCTTCCAGACCGGCGTGTCCTCGGTGACCTCGCCCTGGGCGGCGAGCTGCTTCAGGCGGCTGATGGTGAAGGGGCCTAGCGCCTGGCCGCCGGAGCCGTAGAACCAGTCGGCAGCTTCGGTCGGCAACGGCGGCGGCGCGTCCGGCAGCGGCGGTGGCGTGTCGGATGTCGTGGTGCCTGGCAACACGACCACCGGGGCGGGGCTCGCCGGCGCCGGCGTGGCTGGCGCCGGATTGGTGGGCGTCGGGATCGCCGGTTGCTCGGCGGTCGGCTGCGGCGCCGGCATCAGGATCTGCGCCGTGGCCGCATCGGCCAGCCAGCCGGCCAGGGCGATCGAGACAAGCAGGGCGAGGATGCGTGCCATGGAACAACTCCGCCAATGTTCAGGCTCAACAGAACGCGCGCGACGGGCCCGCCAGGCACCGCCATGCGGCAAGCCTAGTCGGTTGCACAGTCGTCGTCACCTGCAACGACCGGGCAGCGCCGCGGCTTCGCACCATAATCTTTGCGCCGACCCGCAGGCCTGGCGCAGGCTGACAGCAACGTCGTCACTTCATCTGGAGGACAAAATCCCCGTGCCGCTGCTCTCCGACCTGGACACCCCCGCGCTGGTACTCGACCGCGGCCGCCTGGCTGCCAACGCCCAGCGCATGCGCGCGCGGGCCAGCACTTTGGGCGTCGCCCTGCGTCCACACGTCAAGACTATCAAGTCGGTGGCGGCGCTGCGCCATGCCCTGCCCGAGGTCACGGCCATCACCGTCTCCACCCTGGCCGAGGCCGAGCATTTCGCCGCCGCCGGCTATCGCGACATCTTGTACGGCGTCGGCATGGTGCCGGCGAAGCTGCCGCGCGTGCAGCGGCTGCGCGCCCAGGGCGTCGACCTCAAGGTCGTTCTGGACAGCGAGGCCGCCGCCGCCGCGCTGGGCGAGGCCGATGGCCTGCCGGTGCTGATCGAGATCGACTGCGGCCAGGGGCGCGCCGGCATTCCGCCCGAGGCGCCGGCGCTGCTCGCCATCGCCCAGCGCTTGGCACTCCAGGGCGCGACGCTGGCCGGGGTAATGACTCATGCCGGGCATTCCTACGGCGCCGGCTCACTGGCGGCGATCCAGGCCATCGCCGCGGCCGAGCGCGACGCCGTGGTCGCCGCGGCGGCGCGGCTGCGGCAGGCCGGCTTCGTCTGCCCCATCGTCTCGGTCGGCTCGACGCCCACGGCGCTCTTCGCCGAGCGGCTGGACGGCGTCACCGAGATGCGCCCCGGCGTGTTCTTCCTGATGGATTTGTTCCAGGCCGGCCTGGGCTGCTGCGGCGGCGAGGCGCTGGCCGTCTCGGTGGTGGCCAGCGTGGTCGGCCGGCGGCTGGACGAGGGGCTGGTGCTGATCGATGCCGGCGGCCTGGCGCTGTCGCAGGATCGCTCCACCGCCGGCCAGCCGCTGGACGCAGGCTATGGCCTGGTCGGCCCGCTGGAGGGCCCGCCCTGGCCCGGCGTCCGCGTCGCCCGGGTGAACCAGGAGCACGGCTTCGTGCAGTTCGCTGACGCCGCCGAGGCGGCGCGCCTGTCAATTGGCGACCGCCTGCGCGTCTGGCCGAACCACGCCTGCATGATGGCCGCCGCCTACCCCGCCTATCAGGTCACGGACGGCGGCGACCAGGTAGTGGACCGCTGGGCGCGGGCGAACTGGTGGTAGGGCGGCTTCCGGGTAGCCCGTCCCTCGACCGAACGGCTGGAAAACGTGGGGCGTTTGACGAGAAAAGTGGTGGGCGCTACAGGGATCGAACCTGTGACCCCTACCATGTCAAGGTAGTGCTCTACCGCTGAGCTAAGCGCCCCACCTTGCGGCAAGGCCGGCGGGATATCACCGTCCAGGGGTATTGGCAAGGGGCGGCTGGTGGCGGGACACAAGACGGTGGGCGCCGCTGGCTGCCGGTTGCGGGAGCGGCTAGACTCACCGCCTGCCCACCGCTCAGAGGCCGCCGCCATGCCCATCACCGATGCCACCGGCTATCCGATCGAAATCACCCTGTTGATCTGGTCCGTCGCGCTCTGTGTCGTGCAGGTGCTGATCGCTGTCTGCGGCGCCACGCTGCAGGTCGGCCTGCCGGCCCTGGCGGGCAATCGCCAGAACCTGCCGCCCTTCACCGGCTGGGTCGACCGGGCGCAGCGGGCGCATCGCAATCTGCTGGAGAACCTGCCGCTCTTCGCCATCCTGGTTCTGGTGGCCGCGCTGGTCGGGCGCTTCAGCGAGTCGACGGCGCTGGGCGCGCAGCTCTTCTTCTGGGGTCGCGTCGCCCATGCGGTGATCTTCCTGATCGGCGTGCCCTACCTGCGCACCGCCGCCTGGCTGGTGTCGGTCGTCGGCCTGGCGCTGATCTTCATCGCGCTGCTGTAGCGCCCTCGCGGTCGGGCCGAAAGCCGGCTAGCATCGCCCGCTGTTTCACGCCAAGGGAGGCGCCGCGACGCATGTGGCAGGGCGAAGCCTTCGAGATCCGCGTGCCGGGACGCCTGGCGCTGCCGTTGGTGGTGGCCTCGCCGCATTCCGGCGACCACTATCCGCCCGACCTTCTGGCGGCGACGCGGCTGGACGCGCTGGAACTGCGCCGCTCCGAGGATTTCCTAGTGCACGAGCTGATCGGCGCCGCGCCGGACCTGGGCGCCGCCTTCATCCGCGCCCGCTTCCCGCGCGCCTATGTCGACGTCAACCGCGAGCCTTATGAGCTGGACCCGGCGCTGTTCGACGAGACGCTGCCGGATTATGCCAACCAGCGCTCGCCACGCGTCGCCGCTGGGCTGGGCACCATCGCGCGCGTGGTCGCCAGCGGGCAGGAGATCTATGCCCACCGCCTTGGGGTGGCCGAGGCGCTGCAGCGTATTGAGCGCTGCTATGTGCCCTATCACCGCGCGCTGGCCGGCCTGATCGAACAGGTGCGCGCGCGCTTCGGCTTCTGCATTCTGCTCGACTGCCACTCCATGCCGACCATCCGCGAGCAGTTCGATCCCGCCTCGGCGGCGATCCGCGCCGAAGTGGTGCTGGGCGACGGCCACGGCACCACGGCGCACCCGGAGCTGGTATCCGCGGCGGCCGCCTTGCTGGACGACGAGGGCCTGGTGGTGTCACTGAACGCGCCCTATGCCGGCGGCTTCATCACCCGGCACTACGGCCGCCCGGACAGCGGCGTGCAGGCATTGCAGCTGGAGATCGCCCGCCGCCTCTATATGGACGAGGGCCGGCTGGTGGCCACCACCGGCTTCGCCCGCGTGCAGCGTACTGTCGAAGCCCTGATCCGCCGCCTCGGCAGCTGGCGCCCGGCAGGCCTCGTCGGCGAGTTGCCGCGCGCCGCCGAATAGCCTTCCCAATCACACCGAGGACGAGACCACCCCATGGCCGTGACGCTCCGCCCCAGTCAGGACGGCGACCTTGCACAGATCGTCGCGATCTATGCCCACCATGTCCTGACCGGCCTGGCCTCCTTCGAGGAGGTGCCGCCCGACCTGGCCGAGATGACGCAGCGCCGCGCTGCCATCCTGGCCAAGGGCCTGCCCTACCTGGTGGCGGTCGAGGACGACAGGCTGCTGGGCTATGCCTATGCCGGGCCCTATCGCACGCGCCCGGCCTATCGCCACACCCTGGAGAACTCGATCTACATCGATCCCAAGGCCGAGCGGCGCGGCGTCGGCACGCAACTACTCTCGGCGCTGATCGACGACTGCGCGCGCCAGGGCTATCGCCAGATGGTGGCGGTGATCGGCGACAGCGACAACCACGCCTCCATCGCGCTGCACCGCAAGCTGGGCTTCCAGATGACCGGCATCCTGCGCGCCGTCGGCTACAAGTTCGGTCGCTGGGTGGATTCGGTGCTGATGCAGCGTGCCCTGGGGCCCGGCCAGAACACCCCGCCAGAACGCCCCTGAGCGTGCCGGTCCAGCAGCCGGGCAAAAAAAGGGGCCGTGCCGGTAAGGGCACGGCCCTGAGTCAGGGAGGAAACGCCGTAGAGACGTACGGCAGAGCGACCAGAGGTCGATGCCGCAATGCACAATATGGTTTGTCGAAGTTCTGGAGCAAGAGAAAAAACGACAGGTCAATGATTTCTATAGTTTTTTGCGTGCGATCAACGCCCCTGTTGACCGTTTGTCCAATCCTCAAATGCTGCGATGCACAAGGAACGGGCAAGCGCAAAACGCTAAGATGTTGAGATCGGTTGTCATCTGCGCGCCTCTTTTCCGCGCAGTCGACTTGCTGCCTAGTATGCAGGCAGTGGGCTGCCGCGGCGCGTAGCTCCCCCCCGGGTCAGAAGGTCGCAGCCAGCGGAACGCCCGGCGAGTCTGCGCGGTTCCGGACTCGGCGCACCACGCCACGACCGCTAGCATCCACCCGCAGCACGACAGAGGAGATTGCCATGCAACGCCGCACGTTGGGCCACAGCGGCCTGAGCTTCCCGCCGCTGGTACTCGGCGGCAACGTCTTCGGCTGGACCGCTGACGAGACAGCGTCCTTCGCCGTGCTCGATGCCTTCGTCGCCGGCGGCGGCACCTGTATCGACACCGCCGATTCCTATTCGCGCTGGGCCCCCGGCCACCAGGGCGGCGAATCGGAAAGCGTGATCGGCAAGTGGCTGAAGCGGCGCGGCCGGCACGACGACCTGGTGATCGCCACCAAGGTCGGCAGCGACATGGGCCAGGGCCACAAGGACCTCTCGGGCAAGTGGATCGAGCGCGCGGTGGAGGATTCGCTGCGTCGCCTCGGCCTCGACCGCATCGACCTCTACCAGGCCCACTGGGACGATCCGAAGACGCCGCAGGCGGAAACCGCCGAGGCTTTCGCCCGGCTGGTCAAGGCCGGCAAGGTGCGCGCCATCGGCTGCTCCAATTTCGATGCCGGGCGGCTGCAGAGCGCCCTGTCGATAAGCCAGGACAAAGGCCTGCCGCGCTACGAGTCGCTGCAGCCGCACTACAACCTGATGGAACGCCCGTCCTTCGAGGGGCCGCTAGCCGACCTCTGCATTGCCGAGGGGTTGGGGGTGATCAGCTATTTCGGCCTGGCACGCGGCTTCCTGACCGGCAAGTACCGCAGCCAGCTGGACCTGAAGCAGAGCCCGCGCGGCGAGGGCGTGCAGGAGTACATGACCGCCAAGGGCTTTGCCGTGCTGGCAGCGCTGGACCACGTCGCCGAGGCGCACAAGGCGACGCCGGCGCAGGTCGCGCTGGCCTGGGTCATGGCGCAGCCCGGCATCACCGCGCCAATCGCCAGCGCAACCAAGGTCGCGCAGGTCGAGGAGCTTCTGGGTGCGCTGGAGCTGACGCTCGGCGCCGAGGATCTCGAGCGCCTGGAGCGCGCCAGCGCCAACACTGCCCACCCCATCGACTTGGGGCCGGAGATCGAGGGCGACGCTTGAGCCAGGTGGACAGTCCCCTGCCCGACGCCGCCACGCTGGCTGCCTTCCATGCCGACGGCGCCGCCGTGCTGCGCGGCGTGCTGCCGCTGGCCTGGGTGGAGCGGCTGCGCGCCGCCACCGAGCGCGTGCTGGCCCAGCCCAGCGCCAATGGCCTGGAGTTCGCCGCCGGCGGGCCTGGGCGCTTCTACGGCGACTATTTCCTCTGGCTGACCGATCCCGACGTGCGGGCCTTGGTCTTCGACTCGCCGCTGGCCGACCTGGCGCAGGCACTGATGGGGTCGGCCACGGTCGATTTCTTCTACGACCAGCTGCTGGTGAAGGAGCCGGGCACCGAGAAGCGCACACCCTGGCACCACGACATCCCCTACTGGCCGATCCGCGGCGAGCAGGTGGTCTCCCTCTGGGTGCCGCTGGACCCGGCCTCGCCGGCCAACGGCGTGGTGACTTACGTCAAGGGGTCGCATCGCTGGGGCCAGTGGTACCGCCCGGCCACCTTCACCGGCGCGACGAAGTTCGATCACCTCTACGCCGCGGGCGGCCTGCCGCCGGTTCCCGACATCGACGCCGAGGCCGACCGTCATGAGTTCCTGGCCTGGAGCCTCGAACCGGGCGACGTCATCGCGCACCATCCGCTGGTGGTGCACGGCGCGCCAGGCAACGCCTCGGCCGATCAGCGTCGCCGTGCCATCGCGCTGCACTTCACCGGCGACGACGTGGTCTACGACCCGCGCCCCGGCACCTTCCTGGAAAGCCCCGGCCTGCGCGAGCGCCTGCCGCCGGTAGGTCTGGCGCCGGGCGATGCGCTGGCGGGGCCGCTGTTTCCTAGGGTAAGGCCGCGATAGCGAGCCAGCGGCACATCCTTCGAGACGGGCGCAAACGCGCCCTCCTCAGGATGAGGTCAGTGTGTATGGCAGCAAACTCACCGGCCTCATCCTGAGGAGCGGCGCGGAGCGCCGCGTCTCCAAAGATGTGCCAAAGGCACCGCCGCTCAGGCCGCCGACAAGGTCAGCGCGAAGGCGTGCTGGAAGATGTGGCCCTGTACGTCACGCAGGTGGGCGTGCATCAGCTGCGCGGCGCGCTCGCCGTCGCGCAGCGTGATGGCCTGGGCGATCTCGGCGTGGTTGTCGGCATAGACGCTCTGCTTCTTGAAGCAGCGGCCGTTTTCGCTCAGGCGCTGCCAGCCGGCGTCGCCGCGGCTGCCGACGATGGCGTCGAACACCGCGAGATAGAGCGCGTTGTGCGCCGCCTCGATCACCGCGCGGTGGAAGGCGGCATCGGCCTGCTCATAGACGTCCGGGCCCTCGGCGGCGCGCGTCGCCTCGACCAGGCGCTGGATGGTGCGGATTTCGCACTGCGAGGCGCGCACCGCGGCCAGCCGCGCGGCGATGGGTTCCAGCGCCAGGCGCAACTCGATCACCTCGGGCGGGCTGGTATGTTCGGAAATGCGCTCCAGCGAGACGCCGGTCAGCAGGTTGGGGCCGCGCACGAAGGTGCCGCGCCCCTGCTCGCGGGCGATGCGGCCCTCGCGTTCCAGCACCCCCAGGGCGCGGCGCAGCGAGCGGCGGCCGACGCCCAGGTCGGCGGCCAATTCGCGTTCCGGCGGCATGCGGCCCTGGTCGCCGAACTGCCCCTCGTCCATCAGCTGCCGCAGGCGGGCGACGGTCTGGTCGTGGCTTTCCATCTGGGCACACCTCCTCCTCGTTCGTTTGGCTGATACCACTTCGCGGTAAAGGTTTCAATATGGTTCAGACCAGGACTCGGCAGCGCGGCCGCTGCGTCGGCCGACGCCGTACCAAGAGAAATATCCTCAGTTAATTGAAATTAAACAGATATTTTTCTCTCTGGGCGCATTTCATGGATGCCTGTCCCTTGCCACCGGTGGCCGCGGTTCGCTTACCGCTTGACCATTGGTTCGCCTCTTGGCTAGCCTGCCGATGGGATGGCGGACCCCTGCGCAACCAATGGACCGGACAACCGGCGGCGCGGGCGAGCACGGGAGCTTGGGCGATGGGCAAACCCACCGGCGTGACGACCAGCGTGGCCGAGGGGCATAACCGTCAGGCGGCGCTCGACCGGCTGCATGCCGAGGTCGCGGCGCGCCACATGGCGCCCTTCTGGGCCGTCGACCAGTCGAACAAGAACGACGAGGACCGCCAGGTCCGCGACAAGCAGAAGGCGATCCCCTTCGTCTGGTCCTTCGAGAAGGACATCGAGCCGCTGCTGTGGCAGTCGGCCGAGCTGATCACCATGGAGACCAGCGAGCGACGCTCGCTGATCCTGGTCAATCCCGGCCTGGCGCCGCGCCGCGCCACCACGCCGACGCTCTACATGGCCTACCGGCTGAACGATCCCAACGAGATCATGCCGCCGCACCGCCATTCGCCCAGCGCCATCCGCTTCGGCCTGACCGGCAGCACCAACTTCACCGGCGTGGAGGGCGAGAACATTGTCTTCGGCCCCGGCGACATGGTGCTGACGCCGCACGATACCTGGCACAACCACGGCAACCAGGGCGACGAGCCGGCAATCAACCTCTCGGTCCTCGACCTGCCCTTGGTCGAGATGCTGTCGGCCACCTACTTCGAGCACGACTATCACGAGGTGGAGAAGGGCGAGCGCATGAAGCGCCAGGTGCAGTCCGAGCGCTTCCCCGCCGACTATTCGCAGCGCGTCTATGGCCAGGGCGGGTTGATGCCGCGCTTCCTGTCGCACGCGCGCGGCACCGGCAACGCCTCGCCGATGTACGTCTATCGCTGGGACATGATGCGCAGCCTGCTGGAGAAGTTCCGCGACTGGGACGGCGACCCCTACGAGGCGCTGCTGGTCGAATACATCGACCCCACCACCGGCGGGCCGATCTTCAAGACCATGACCTTCTTCGCGCAGATGCTGCGGCCGGGCGAGCGCACCCACCCGGTGAAGCAGAACGCCAGCCTGCTGGTCGCCCCCTTCGAGGGCAGCGGCCACTCCGTGGTCAACGGCGAGACGCTGCGCTGGAACCGCTTCGACACCATGGCCGTACCGGGCGGCGCCTGGGTCGAGCACGTCAACGAGTCCGACCGCGACCCGGCGATCCTCTTCGTCGCCTCCGACGAGCCGACCTTGAAGGCGCTGGCGCTCTACCAGAAGCACGGCCGCGCCGAGAGCGGCGAAGTGGTGCGGCTGGTCTAGGCATGGCGCAGGCGAAGAACACCGCGCTGCTGGCGAACATCGACTGTCCTGGCGGCGGCCAGGTCTGGGTCGAGGGCACGACGCTTTTCGTCGGCCACATGCGCAATCCCAGCGGCACCTCGATCTATGACGTGGCCGACCCGCGCAGCCCGAAGCTGCTGGCCCGCATCGACCTGCCGCCGGGCTGGCATTCGCACAAGGTGCGCGTCCACGGCGACATCATGATCGTGAACCACGAGCGCCTGGGCCCCGACCAGACGCCGGAGTTCGGCGGCGGGCTTGGCATCTACGATGTCTCCAACCCGGCGCAGCCGCGCGAGATCGCCAAGTGGCGCACCCACGGCAAGGGCGTGCACCGCTACGACTTCGACGGGCGCTACGCCTACATCTCGCCGACCGCCGAGGGCTTCATCGGCAACATCTGCATGACCCTGGATCTGCAGAACCCCGAGCGTCCCGAGGAAGTCGGCCGCTGGTGGATCCCCGGCCAGTGGCAGGCCGGCGGCGAGGACTACCTCTGGGACAACTGGACGCCGCCGCGTTGCCACCATCCGCTGCGCCTGGGCAACCGGCTCTATGTCAGCTACTGGCACCACGGCTTCTACATCCTGGACATCAGCGACCTGTCGAAGCCCAAGGCGATCAGCGGCCTCAACACCTCGCCGGTCTATCCGCACCCGACCCACACCTGCCTGGTGCTGCCACAGCCGGTGAAGGGACGCCGCATCATGGTGGTGGCGGACGAGGACGTGGCCAAGCTGTGGCCGGCCGCGCCCGCCTTCACCTGGATCTACGACATCACGCAGGAAGCGCTGCCGGTGCCCATCGCCACCTGGCAGGTCGCCGGCCTCGACCCCGATGGCGCGCCGCAGCCGCCGATGATGGGCTGCCACCAGCCATCGGAGCGCTTCAGCGGCACCGTCATCCCCTTCGCCTGGTTCGCCCAGGGGCTGCGCATCCTCGACCTGAAGGACCCCTATGCCCCGGTCGAGGTCGGCTTCTACGAACCCGACGCGCCGGAGGGCTGCACGCTGTCTTCGTCCAACGACGTCACCATCGACAGCCGCGGGCTGATCTACCTGATCGACCGCCAGCGCGGCGTCGACATCATCGAAACCAGCTGCTGGTAAAGGTCATGCCCCACAACCCCGCGATCCAGGCCATCGGCAAGAAGAACCCCAATCTGCCCTTCCACCCGGCGGTGCGCGCCGGCGACTTCATCTTCGTCTCCGGCCAGGTGGCGAAGGACGAGAAGGGCAACATGTGCGTGGGCAACGTCGAGGAGGAGACGCGCTGGACGCTGGAGGCGATCCGCCGGATCTTGCAGGAGGCCGGCGCCGACCTGACCGACGTGGTGCGTATCACGGTCTATCTGGAGGACACCCGCGACTTCGGCCGCTACAACGGCGTCTTCAAGGAATACTTCCCCGACGGCAACATCGCCCGCACCACGGTGGAGGCGCGCGCCGTCATCAGCTGCAAGATCGAAATGGATGCCATTGCCTATAAGCCGCAGCGCTAACGGCAGGATTGCAAGGGAGACGCAAGCAATGTTGAGGCTTCTGGGTCGGGCGACATCGGGCAACGTGCAGAAGGTGATCTTCCTGCTGGAAGAGCTGGGGCTGCCCTATGAGCGCGAGGACTATGGCCGGCAGTTCAACAACACCGGCGGCGACTACCTGAAGCTCAATCCCAACGCCAAGGTGCCGACCCTGGTCGATGGCGACCTGGTGATCTGGGAATCAAATTCCATCCTGCGCTACATCGCCAACAAGCAGGGCGCCGCGGCGCTCTATCCGGCCGATCCGGCGGCGCGCAGTCATGTCGAGCGCTGGATGGATTGGCTGCTCTCGGCGCTCTACAACCCCTATCTCGCCATGTTCCGCGACGCCAAGAAGCCGGCGGCCGAGCGCGCGGCGAGCTTCGTCGCCGACGAGAAGGACCTGGGCGCGCAGCTCGGCATCCTCGAGGGCCAGCTGGCGGCGCACCCCTTTGCCGCCGGCAAGAGTTTCAGCCTGGCCGATATCGCGCTGGCGCCGGTCGTCGCGCGCTGCCTGGACTTCCCCGTCACCCTGCCGGCGCTGCCGGCGACCAAGGCCTGGCGCGCCACCGTCGGCGCCCGTCCGGCCTTCAAGAAGGCCACCGGCCAGTAAAAATTAGCCAGTAGCAGTTCCGATTAAGAGGGAGAGCGAGATGAAGGCAGCAGTTGTTGGCTTGGGGACGATGGGTCCCGGCATCGCGGCGACGCTGGCGCGCGCCGGCATGACGGTGACCAGTTTCGATGTCAGCGCCGAGCAGCGTGCCAAGGCGGTGGAATTGACCAAGCAGGCGACCGGCGTGCTGGTGGCGCTGGGCGTGCCCGACAAGACGGTCGCCGCGCCGACCATCGCCGACAGCCTGGCCGACTGCGTCAAGGGCGCCGACCTGGTGGTCGAGACCGTGCCCGAGAAGCTTGAGATCAAGGCCGCGGTGTTCAAGGAAATCGACGCCCTGGTCTCGAAGACCTGCGTGCTGGCCTCCAACACCTCCGGCATCCCGATCGGCAAGCTGCAGGCCGGCAACTCCGCGCCGGGCCGTGTCGTCGGCATGCACTGGTCGAACCCGGCCCACGTGATCCCGATGATCGAGGTGATCGCCGGCGCCGAGACCGATCCCAAGATCGTCCAGTGGATGGTCGACACCATCAAGGGCCTGGGGCTGCTGCCGGTCGTGGTGCAAAAGGACGTGCCGGGCTTCGTCGAGAACCGCATCCTCTATGCCCTGCTGCGCGAATGCGTGGACCTGGTGGAAAAGGGCGTGATCGACGCCGAGGGCCTGGACACCTGCGTGTCCTGGGGCATCGGCTACAAGCTGTCGGTGATCGGCCCCATGGCGCTGCTCGATATGGCCGGCCTCGACATCTACAACGCCGTCGGCAGCTACCTGAACGCCGACCTGAACAATCGCGCCGATGTCGCGCCCTACGTGACGGAGCGGATCAAGGCCGGCAAGCTGGGCATGAAGACCGGCGGCGGCGTGTTCGACTACACGCCCGAACAGGTTGGCCAGCTGCGCGGCCAGCGCGCCAAGAAGCTGGTGGCCGTGCGCAAGGCACTGGAAAGCTAGCAGAGCTGCGCTCCCCCCTGGGAGCCAGAGAGCGAGAGTGGGTCGTTGGGTACCTGAACTTGCACAAGGGAGGCACAAGAACATGACCACAGGATTCAAGCACCTGGCCCGCCTGACCACGGCGGCCCTGGTCCTGACCGGCGCCCTGGCCACCATGGCCAGCGCGGCGGAGGTTAAGAAGATCGCCGTACTGGTCCCGGAAGAAGGCACCGACTTCGGCTGGAACCAGCAGGGCGTCGACGCCGCCCGCGCAGTGGCCGAGAAGTACGGCCTGGAGTTCGTGGCGGCCGAGGGCCTGGGCTACGGCGACGTGCGCCCGACCCTGCGCGAGCTGGCCGGCGAGGGTGTCAGCCTGATGATCGCCCACGCCAGTGGCTACAATACCGCGGCGCCGGAAATCGCGGCGGAGACCGGCGTGCCGGTCGCCATCGTCGATACGCCGGACGGCATGAAGGCCGGCCTGGTGGCCGACTACACGCTGTCGGGCCACGAGGGCGCCTATCTGGCCGGCGTGCTGGCGGCATCCATGACCCGCACCGGGACGCTCGGCATCGTCGTGTCGGGCGAGCCGCCGTCGTGGAACTCGCAGTCGGCCGGCTTCGCCGAGGGCGCCAAGGCGACCAAGCCCGACGTCAAGCTGATCTACGCCGTGATCGGCCCGGCTGCCTACTCCGATGCCGCCGGCGGCAACCGCGTCACCCAGTCGGTGATCGCGGCCGGCGCCGACATCGTCTTCGGCCAGGGCGATGGTTCGTCCTTCGGCATGATCCAGGCGGTGGAGACCACCAAGGCGGTCGACGGTGGCCAGGCCTGGTTCATCGACGTGATCGGCGACAAGTCCTCGATCGACAAGGGCTTCCTGCTATCGTCGGTGGTCTGGGACATGGTGCCGGTCTATTCCGCGATGGTGGAGGACCTGAAGGCCGACACCTTCGGCACCAAGCACTACTCCATCCAGCTGGCCGATGATTCGGTCCGCCTGCTGCAGACCAGCCACATCCCGGCCGACGTCTGGACCAAGGTGATGGCGGTCCGTGACGAGCTCGTCAGCGGCAAGATGATGCTGAAGCCGGTCTTCGACGCCCAGGAAGTCCGGGCGCTGATGACCTCGGTCGACGCGCCGAAGTAGTGAGTTGTACATGAGTAATCGGGGGCGGTCGCAGGGCCGCCCCCGTCTGTGCATGACGGAGACCTCTCCTCCCCGTCATGCTCGGGGCCCCGCTTCGCGCCCTGCTACGCAGCCCGAGCATCCATTCCGACGCCGGCGCGGACGTCGCCATGGACCCTCGGGACAAGCCCGAGGGTGACGAGGAGAAGAGAACAGGATACGAGCAGTTCGATGGCGGCGGCAGCACAGGCGATGCAGGAGGGCGGTGCGGGTATCCCAGCCATAGCGCTCGCCGGCATCACCAAGCGCTTCCCCGGCGTGCTGGCGAACGACGCCATCACAATCGATTTCCATCCCGGCGAGATCCATGTGCTGCTGGGCGAGAACGGCGCCGGCAAGTCAACTCTGATCGCCATCCTGGCCGGCATGCAGCAACCCGACAGCGGCGAGATCCGCGTGCGGGGGCGCCCGGTCACCATCGGCTCGCCGCGCGAGAGCTTGGACCTCGGCATCGGCACGGTGTTCCAGCACGTCATGCTGGTGCCCAGCCTGACGGTGCTGGAGAACCTGATGCTGGGCCGCCCCTGGTGGCGCCCGCTCGACCGCAAGGGCACGCTGGCGCGCTTCAACGAACTCTCGGCCATGCTGGGCGTGACGCTCGATCCCGACGTACCGGTCGGCCGCCTCGGCCTCGGCCAGCAGCAGCAGGTCGAGATCATGCGCGCGCTGTGGCGCGGCGAAGGCGTGCTGATCCTCGACGAGCCGACCTCAATGCTGACGCCGCAGGGCGTCGAGGACCTGGGACAGGTGATGCGGCGCCTGGCCAGCCAGGGCATCGCCATCATCTTCATCACCCACAAGCTGCGCGAAGCCTACGCCTTCGGCAACCGCGTCTCGGTGCTGCGCCTGGGTCGCAAGGTCGGCGAGCTGCCACCGGAGCGCCTGCAGGCGCTGGACGAGGCGGCGGTGACGCAGGAGGTCGTGCGCCTGATGTTCGGCAGCACAGACGGCCACGGCGACGACGCCGAGACGCTGCTGGCGCGCGGCCGCCAGCGCCGCGCCGGGCGAGTCGATCCGGCGGCGGCGCCGCGCCTGGTGGTCGAGGCGCTTTCCACCAGCGCCGCCAGCGGCGAATGCGGCCTGACCGAAGTCTCCTTGAGCGTGCGCCCGGGCGAGGTGCTGGGCATCGCCGGCATCGACGGCAACGGCCAGAAGCACCTGGCCGAGGTGCTGGCCGGCCAGCGGCCCGCCGCCAGCGGCCGTATCCTGATCGCCGGACAGGACGTCACCGCCGACGGCGTCGCCGAACGCCGCCACCATGGCCTGCGCTACATCACCGACGAGCGCCTGGGCGAAGGCACGGTCGGCGCCATGTCGGTCGCCACCAACCTGGTGCTGAAGGAGATCGGCCACCCGCCGCTGTGGGATCGCGGCTTGACCCGCTGGGACCGCGTACACGCCCACGCCCGCGCGATGATCCAGCGCCACGATATCCGCACGCCGTCCGAGCGCACGCCGATCGCCAAGCTGTCGGGCGGCAACATCCAGAAGGTGCTGCTGGCGCGCGAGCTGGGCGGCGAGGCCAGCATCGCCCTGTTCAACAAGCCGACCTATGGCCTGGACCTGCAGAACATCCGCCTGGCCCGCCAGCGCATCGCCGAGGGCGCGGCCGCCGGGCTGGCCACCGTGCTGATTTCCACCGAGCTGGACGAGCTGCTGGAGCTGAGCGACCGCATCGCCGTGCTCTACCGCGGCCGGCTGGTCGGCGTGCTGGAAAACCAGGGCGACATCGAGCTGGCACTGGGCCGCCTGATGACCGGGGCGGCGACGTGACCGCGCTGGTCGAAAGCCCGCACGGCGCCTGGATCGGCGCCAGCCTGCGCATCCTGCTGCCGGTGGTGCTGGCGCTGGTCGCCGGCGGCCTGATCCTGCTGCTGCTCGGCAAGGACCCTCTGGCCTACTACGGCTATGTCGTGGAGCGCGGCCTGCTGTCCTGGGCCGGCCTGCAGGAATCCATCACCCGCTCGGCGCCGCTGCTGCTGATCGCCGCCGGGCTGATCGTCGCCTTCCGCGCCGGCATCTGGAACCTCGGCGTCGACGGGCAGTTCCTGCTGTCCGCGGTGATTGCCGCGGCCCTGGCGCCGGAGTTGGTGGCCTTCCTGCCTGGCTGGCTGGCCCTGGTCATCGCCTGCCTGGTCGCCTTCATCGTCGGCGCGCTCTGGTCGTTGATCCCGGCGATCCTCAAGGCGCGCTACGGCATCAACGAGATCATCACCAGCCTGATGATGTCCTTCCTCGGCATCTCCTTCGCCAACGTGCTGGTGAAACTGGTGTTCCGCGACCCGGCGACCACGGTGCCGCAGACCCTGACGCTGCCGGTGGAGGACCGCCTGGTCCGGCTGTTCGACAGCACCATCAACTTCGGCATCGTCATCGCCGTGTTGTCGGTGCTGCTGGTCCATCTGCTGATGACGCGCAGCGCCTTCGGCCTGAAGCTGCAGATCGTGGGCGCCAATCCGCGCGCGGCGATCCATGCCGGCCTGCCGGTCGGGCGCCTGACGATCGCCACCTTTGCACTCTCCGCCGGCTTCGCCGGGCTGGCCGGCGCGGTCGACGTGGTGGGCGTGTTGGGCAACGTGCGCGCCGACTGGAACCCGGCCTATGGCCTGCTGGTGGTGCCGCTGGTCTTCCTGGCGCGCTTCCACGGCCCGGCCGTGGTTGCCTTCGTCTTCGCCTTCGCCGTGCTGCAGATTGGCGGCGAAAGCGCGGCACGGCGCATCGGCGTGCCGCACTTCTACGTGCTGGTGCTGGTCGGCCTGCTGCTGCTGTTCCTGGCGGTGGTGGAGTACCTCGACCAGCGGCGCCGCCAGCGCAGGGGGGCCTGATGGACGCCTTCCTCAGCGAAGCATTCCTCACCGCGCTGCTCAGTGGCGCCATCACCGCCGGCGTGCCGCTGCTGCTGGCCGGCCTGGGCGAGCAGATCAGCGAGAAGGCGGGCGTGCTGAACATCGGCCTGGAAGGCATGATGCTGTTCGGCGCCTACGGCGGCTTCGTCTGCGCCTACTACAGCGGCTCCTTCTGGCTGGGCTTCCTGGGTGGCGGCGCCAGCGGGCTGCTGCTGGCCGCCCTGATGGCGCTGCTCTGCGTGCGCCTGGGGATGAACCAGATCGTCATCGGCATCGCGCTCACCGTCGGCGCCGAGGGGCTGACCGCCCTGCTGCACCACTTCCAGTTCTCCCGCTCCTACCCGCGGCTGGACGAGGTACCGGCACTGGCCCTGCCCGGCCTGGCGCAGATCCCGGTGCTGGGCCCGGCGCTGTTCCAGCATCACCCGCTGGTCTACCTGGCGGTGCTGCTGGTGCCGCTGCTGGCCTGGCTCTACCGGCGCAGCGCCATCGGGCTGAACCTGGAATCCGCCGGCAGCAAGCCCGGCGCACTGGATGCCGCCGGTGTCAGCGTGGTGGCGACGCGCGGCTACGCCGTGCTGGCCACCGGCTTCCTGGCCGGGCTGGGTGGCGCCTACATGGCCAATGTCGGCGCCGGGCTCTTCGTGCCCTTCATGACCAGCGGCAACGGCTTCATCGCCATCGTGCTGGCCATGCTGGCGCGCGGCCGGCCGGTCTGGGTGATCTTCGGCGCGCTGCTGTTCGGCGTCAGCCTGGCGCTGACCACGGCGCTGCAGGTCACCGGCGTCAACGTGCCGACCGACGTGGTGCAGATGCTGCCCTTCGCCATGGTGATCCTGGTGCTGGTGCTCTTCGCGCGGCATTCCGTGCTGCCGCCGGCGTTGGGCCTGCCCTACGTGCGGGGCGACCGGTGAGACTGCGCCACCACCACCGTCCGTCACCCTCGGACTGGTTCCGAGGGTCCATCCCGACGCAGGCGCTGGTGGGGGGATGGATGCTCGGGACAAGCCCGAGCATGACGGAGATAATGGCGCTGAGTTAGCGCGGCCGAGACCGCGACAGACAGGAGAACAGCGATGTCAGACACCAAGGTCTATCTGCTCGACGGCGGCTCGCTGGTGATCGACGGGTTCCATGTCTTCTGGAACCGCGGCCCGGCCGGTGAGGTGCGCTTTCCCACCTATGCCGTGCTGGTGGAGCACGCCGACGGGCGCTACCTCTTCGACACTGGCTACGACTTCGCCCATGTGCAGCGTGTGCTGCCCTTCGAGAAGCCGATGCAGACGCCGGAGCAGACCATTCCCGGCGCGCTGGCGAAGCTCGGCCTCCGCCCCAGCGACATCAACTACGTGATCAACTCGCACTATCACTTCGATCACTGCGGCGGCAACAAGCACTGCACCACGGCCTGCACCATCTGCCACGCCAAGGAGCTGGAGGCCGCCGGCAAGCCGCAGCCCTTCGAGCACCTGGGCTACAGCGACCTGACCTTCAGCCCGGAGCTGGCCAAGGCAAAGCAGAACCCGCCGCCGCCCGACCCGGCACTGGACATCTACACGCCGAAGTTCGAGACGGTGACCGGCGACCAGGAGATCGCCAAGGGCCTCTGGCTGTTCGAGACGCCAGGCCACACCGCCGGCCACTACTCCATGATGGTGGAGCTCAAGGGCCGCCGGCCCATGCTGTTCACGGCCGATGCCTGCTACAGCCAGAAGAACATGGACATGATGACGATCTCCTCATTCCACCTGGACCCGGCGGAATCGGTGCGCTCGCTGCACCGCCTGAAGGCACTGTCGAAAGAGCACGATGCCGAGCTCTTCTACAGCCACGACATGGAGAGCTGGCAGAACTACCTGAAGGCGCCGGGGTTCTATAGCTGAGGGAGCGGTGCCACCGGCGCCCTTCTCACCACCGCACCATCCCGGCATCCACCGCCAGGGTCTGGCCGGTGATCCAGTGTGCCTCCTCGCTCGCCAGGAAGGCCACGGCGGGGGCGATGTCGGCCGGCGTGCCGATGCCCTTGATGGCCTGCAGCATCTCGACGAAGCCGAAGGCCTCCTTGTGCGGGCTGGCCTGTACGCCTTCGGTGTCGGTCAGGCCCGGCGCGACGCAGTTCACCGTGATCTTGTAGCCGCCAAGCTCGGTCGCCAGCGCGCGGCTGAAGGTCATGACGCCGCCCTTGGTGGCGACGTAGTGCGCCATGTTCGGCGTGCCGGCGAAAATCGAGTTGGAGCAGATGTTGACGATGCGGCCGTAGCCGCCCTGGCGCATCAGGTCGGAGCCTGCCTTGCACATCAGGAACAGGCCGTCGAGGTTGACGCGGTGCACCCGGCGCCACTCGGTGAAGTCCAGCTTGTCCCAAGGCACGAATGGCACGATGGCGGCGGCGTTGACCAGCACGTCGAGCTTGCCGGCCTTCTTCATCACCGTCTTGAACAGCTTGGTGACCGAAGCCTCGTCGCCAATATCGCAGCCGACCGCGAAGGCGCCATTCCCGATCGCCTTGGCCGCCTTCTTCGCGCCGGCCTCGTTGATGTCGACCACGGCGACGGTGGCGCCGTCGGCCGCCAGTCGCTCGGCAATGCCCCGGCCGATGCCCTGCGCCGCGCCGGTGACGACCGCGACGCGGTCCTTGAAACGGTGACTGCTCATTATGCCTGGTTCTCCCTTTGCCTCTGCTCAGCCGCGCGCGGCGGCGATGACATCCATGGCGGCGGCCAGGCCGCCGGCGATGTCGCTGCGCTGGCCCAGGCGCTGCAGCGCCCCACCCAGCGCGGTGATGGCCACGGTGGCATAGATCGGCTGCGCCACCGGGCCCATGTGGCCGATACGGATCAGCTTGCCCGCCGTCTCGCCGCGGCCGCTGGAGAAGACCACGCCATAGTCGGCGCGCGCCGCCGCCAGCAGGGCTTTGTCGTCGACCCCCTGGGGCAGGCGCACCGCCGTGCAGGTCGGCGAGGCAATGGCCTCGCTGGCCGCCCAGAGCTGCAGGCCCATGGCCTGGATGCCGGCGCGGCAGGCCTTCGCGGTCAGCGCATGGCGTGCCCAGACCACCGCCGGCCCCTCTTCGAGGTAGAGGTCGATGGCGCCGTCCAGCCCGTTCATGTCGGAGACCGAGGGCGTGAAGGGGAAGGGCTGGTCGTGGCGCCAGGCCTCCTTCCAATCCTTCAGGCTGAGGATCGAAGCGAAGGGCGCCTTGGGGTTGGCCTCGATATGGCGCCAGGCGCGCTCGCTCATGCCGACGATGGTCAGGCCCGGCGGGCCGCCCAGGCACTTGCCCGGGCCGGTGACGAAGATATCGGCGTTGACTTCCTCCGGCTGGATCTCCATGCCGCCGAAGGAGGAGACCGCATCCACCAGCAGCAGCGCGTCATGCTGGCGCACGATGGCGCCGATTTCCTTCACCGGGTTGATGGTCCCCGACGGCGTGTCGTGGTGCACCACGCTGACCACCTTGATGTCCGGCCGCTTGCGGAAGGCCTCCTCGACGCTGGCCGGATCGATCGCCTCATTGTAGGGCACCTCGATCTCGACCAGCTCCTTGTTGTAGCGCGCCGCCCAGTAGCCGAAGCCCTTGCCGTAGACGCCCGACGCCAGGTTCAGCACCACGTCATCCGGCCCGATCAGCGAGGCCGCGGCGGCCTCCAGCCCCGGTGCCGGCTCACAGTGCAGCACCAGCGCCGGCAGGCTGCTGCCCAGCGCCTGCGTGGTCTTGCGCACCGCGTCCTCATAGAACTGCTGGAACCAGACGTCGTAGTCGTAGTGCACCGGCCGGCTCATGGCCCGCAGCACCGCCGGGTAGCAGGCCACCGGTCCGGCCGAGAGCGTGATGACCGGCTCCTTGATCGACATCAGGGACATGGCATCGGGCTCCTGAACCAATTCCGCCGGGCCAATTATGTCCCCAGGTTGCGGGGCCGCGCCAAGCTGAACCATCGGGAACCTTAAGGATACGTTTGGTCATGCGCGGCGCAGGCGAGCATTTTGACTTCCTGATTGTCGGTGGCGGCACCGCCGGCTCAGTGCTGGCGGCGCGCCTGAGCGAGGACCCGGCCTGTCGCGTCTGCCTGCTGGAGGCCGGCGCGGCGGTCACCGATCCGGACGCCGGCGATCCCCTGAAGTGGCCGCTGCTGCAGGGGCGCGCCTATGACTGGCAGTACCGGACCGTGCCGCAGGCGGGCACGGCCGGGCGCGTGCATGCCTGGCCGCGCGGTCGCGCGCTGGGCGGCTCCAGCCTGATCAACGCCATGGCCCACCTGCGCGGCCACCCCGACGACTTCGACCGCTGGGGCCAGCCGGGCTGGGGCTTCGCCGACCTCTTCCCCTACTTCCTGAAGTCCGAGCACTGGACGGGCCCACCCTCGCCCTGGCACGGCAGCGGCGGCCAGGTATTCCTGCAGCAGGCCCTGCCCTCGCATCCCCTGGTCGAGAGCTACCGCGCCGCCGCCACGGGGCTTGGCCATGCGCCGCTTGGCGATCACAACGGCGCAGTCCTGAGCGGCCCCACGGCCAACACGCTGACCATCAAGGACGGCCGGCGGCAGAGCACGGCCGATGCCTTCCTGACGCCGACGGCGCTGGCACGGCCCAATCTGGCACTGCGCAGCGGCGCGCTGGTGCAGACTTTGGATTTCGACGGCGACCGCTGCGTCGGCCTGACATTGGCGGACAGCAGCGCCCTGCGCGCTGGGCGGGTGATCCTGGCTGCCGGCGCCATAGGCTCGCCGCTGCTGCTGCTGCGCGCCGGCATCGGTCCGGCGGAGGAACTGCGGGCCTTGGGCATCGCGGTGCGCGCCGACCTGCCGGGTGTCGGCCGCAACCTGCAGGACCATCTGCTGTCGGGCGGCAATCTCTATCGCGCCAGCCGGCCGGTGCCGCCGTCGCGCTGGCAGCATTCGGAATCGCTGCTCTACCTGCCGCACGGTCCCGGCCCGGCCCCGGGGATCGCCATCGCCTGCGTCGTGATGCCGGTGGTGACCGAATGCTTTGCCGCGCCGCCGCCGGGCGAGGCCTGGACACTGATGTTCGGCTTCACCCACCCGGAGAGTCGCGGTGCGATCCGCCTGGCCTCCGCCGATCCGCGCAAGGCGCCGCTAATCGACCCGCGCTATCTCAGCGCGGCGGCTGACCGCGAGTCCTACCTGGCCGCGCTGGAGGCCGCGCAGTTGCTCGGCGCCAGCCCGGCGCTGGCGGACTGGAACGCTGGCGAGATCCTGCCGGGCCCCGGCTGCCTGTCGCGCGCGGATCGCCTGCGCTTCCTGGAGCAGGCGGCCTACACGCACCACCACCCGGTCGGCACCTGCCGCATGGGCGGCGACGAGGACGCGGTAGTCGATGCACGGCTGTCAGTGCGTGGGCTCGCGGGCCTGTCGGTGGTTGACGCCTCGGTCTTCCCCTCGATCACGACGGGGCCAGTGAACGCCGCCATCATCGCCCTGGCCGAGCGCGCCGCCGACCTGCTGGCAGGGAAGCAAGTTCTGGCACCGAGGAGGCCGCCCCACTAATCCTCTTCCGGCGGGAGAGGGTTGGTTTGGCCCTAGGTCACCGCCCGGCCCTTCCCCACCCGCGCGTGCGGCCGGCCGCCGTCGCCGATGGCCATGATGACCAGGATTTCGTCCGGCCTGGGCGCGTCGGCGACACAAAGGGTCATCGTGTCGAGCTCGTCGAAGGACCAGGGATTGTCCTTGTTGGTCAACGGCACGTCGATGAGCTGCCCGGCTGACCCGACCTTGGTGGTGGAGGGGATCAGGGCCTCGCCACCGCCCAGCGCCGCGCGCATCGGCTTACCCAGCTTGGGGTGCAGCACCGCGGCGGCGTGCTCCAGCTCACCGTTGACGCCGACGATCGCCGCCTTGCCGTAGACCAGCGCCGGGGCGCCCAGCAGCGCCGCCGCCTCAGCCATCAGCCTCTCGCCGAGCAGCTGGCCGATGTCGAACAGCGGCGCGAGGTCCTGCACGTAGCGTCCGGCGAAGGGATTGGCGATCACCGCCACCGCGGCCACGCGGGTCACGGGCTTCGCCGCGGCCTTGCCCAGCTCGCCGGTGACGGTTTCCTTAATGAAGAGAATCTTGCGCGGCTGCATGGCTTGTCCCTCGCCCTGGGTGCGTCCTCCCTCCCCCTTTTACGGGGGAGGGTCGGGGTGGGGGCCTCGGTGCGACTACCAGGGAGTCGTACAAAAAAGCACCCCCACCCAACCCTCCCCCGTAAAGGGGGAGGGCTTCAAGCGACGAGGCTTCGTGCAGACAGCTTGTCCCGCCACATTCCAGCCCTTCCGCCCCAGGCCCCAGGTGGCCATAATCGCCGCCCTTCTGCCCCCGGAGCCTGCCTTGATTCGCTGCCTGCCCCTGTTGCTGCTGGTTGCCTGCGCGACACAACCTGCCCCCTCCGTGCCGGTCAGCCTGACGCTGGCCAACGCCGGGGCGGAACCGCTGCGCTGCCTGGTGATCTATGGCCACTGGGTGACCGGCGACCTGCCGGTGATCGCGCCGGGCGGCAGCGCGGCGGTGACGGTGCAGCGCGAGCCTGCCAGCCGGGCAGTCTTCGTGCCGCGCGACCCCGACGGGCGGCGCATGATGCTGGAAGAGATCCTCTGCGGCGCCAACGCCGACTGGCAGGCCAGCCGTACCCACATCGACATCGAGGCCGTGAAGCTGGGCGAGGGCGCGTCCTATGCGCTCTCTTGCGAAGGTGGCGACACCATCGTCTGCACCCCCTGGCAGGCCCGCTAGACCGACGGAGAACCTGACATGCTCGATATTCCCGCCCTGCGCGCCGACACCCCCGGCGTCGCCAATCGCTTCCACCTGAACAACGCCGGCGCGGCGCTCATGCCAGCACCGGTCCTGCGGACGCAGATCGAACACCTGGAGCGCGAGGCCGCCATCGGCGGCTACGAGGCCAAGGATGAGGTCGAGGAGCGCTTCGAGGGCGTCTACCGCTCCATCGCCCGTCTGCTGAACTGCAAGCCGACCGAGATCGCGCTGATGGAAAACGCCACGGTGGCCTGGCAGGCCGCCTTCGGCGCCTTCGCCTTCCAGCCCGGCGACCGCATCCTGACTGGCGAGAACGAGTACGCCTCGAACTACCTGAACTTTCTGCGGACCGCCAAGGCCAGCGGCGTCGAGGTGGTGGTCGTGCCGTCGAACGCCGCCGGCGAACTGGACCTGGCCGCGCTGGCCAATCTCATCGACAAGCGCGTCAAGCTGATCGCCGTCACTCACGTGCCGACCAACGGCGGCCTGGTCAATCCCGCAGCCGCCATCGGCAAGCTGGCGAAGGCCGCCGGCATTCCCTATCTGCTGGATGCCTGCCAATCGGCCGGGCAGCTCGCCCTGGACGTCGAGGCGATCGGCTGTGACCTGCTCTCCGCCACCGGGCGCAAGTACCTGCGCGGGCCGCGCGGCAGCGGCTTTCTTTACGTCCGCCAGGGCTTCCTCGAACAGCTGGAGCCAGCGGTGCTGGACCTGCATTCGGCTGAATGGGTGGCGCCGGGGCGCTATACCCTGCGCGACGACGCGCGCCGCTTCGAGAACTGGGAGTTCAACTACGCCGCCGTGCTGGGCCTTGGTCGCGCCGTCGACTACGCCCTGGATCTTGGCATGGAGACCATCGAGGCGCGGGTGCGCTGGCTCGGCCGCCGCCTGCGTCACCTGCTGGGCGAGTACAGCCAGCTGCCGGTCTACGACCTGGGCAGCGATCCCTGCGGCATCGTCACCTTCTCGGTCCCCGACCGCAGCGCCGAGCAGGTCAAGGCCGACCTGGCGAAGCACAAGGTCAATGTCACGACGGCGAGCCCGGTCGGTGCGCTGCTCGACGCCACACGGCGCCAGCTGCCGACCATGGTCCGCGCCTCGGTGCACTACTACAACACCGAGGAAGAGGACTTCGCCGCGCTGATGAAGGCGCTGCGCGACACGCGGCAGGCCTGATCCCTAGGCCCACTCCACCGCGCCGCGCATGCAGAGGCGGTTGTCGGCATCGGCGATCCACAGCGAGGCGCCGTTGGGGCTGGGCTGGCCGCAGACGCTGAAGGGCCGGGTGTGGAAGACCGGCGCCTCTGCGCGGAACTCGAAGTGCAGCACCGGCCGGCCGCCTTGGCGCCTGGCCAGCGCGACCATCATCGTCGCCAGCAGTGGACCGTGCACCACCAGCCCGGGGTAGCCCTCGCTGTCGCGGCAGAAATCCAGGTCGTAGTGGATGCGGTGGCCGTTGAAGGTCAGCGCCGAATAGCGGAACAGCAGGGTCGAGGTCGGCTCGACCACTTGTCGCCAGGCCGCCTCGACCGGCGCCGGCTCGCCCTGGCGCGGGCGCTCGCCCGGCTGCGGCGGCGCGCGATAGACAATGTCGTGCTCCTCCACCACGGCCACCACGCCCTCGGCCGCCACCTCGTGCGCCACGGTGACGAAGCCGAGCGCGCCGCTGCGCCCCTGCTTCATCTCGACCTTGAGGATCTTCGAGCGCTTGACCGCGGCGTCGCCCAGCGGCAGCGGCGCCGGGAAGGCGACGCGACTGCCGGCCCACATGCGCCGTTGCAGCGGCAAGGGCGGCAGGAAGTCGCCCAGCGTCGGATGGCCGTCGTAGCCGAGCTTGCCGGCCGCTGCGACCTCCCAGAAGTAGAGCCAGTGCCACAGCGGCGGCAGGCCGTCGCCGGCCTTCAGCGGCGCGCCCTCGTCGCCCAGCGTCGCCTGCATAGCCCGCGCGCGGCTGAGCTCCAGCATGTCGACCTGCCGCCGTTCGCGGCCGATCCAGTCGGCGAAGTCGGTCATGCGCCCCTCCCCCCGTCATGCTCGGGCTTGTCCCGAGCATCCATCCATCCAGCAGCGCTTTTGGCCGGCATGGACCCACGGGACAAGCCCGAGGGTGACGGCGCGGGAAACGTCATGCGCCAAACTCCCTTCGCACTGCCTCGGTATGCTGGCCGAGGCCCGGCACCGGACCATAGGAACGCGTCTCACCGGCGAAGCGGTGCGGCGGGGCGATGACCTCGGCGACGCCATGCGGTGTCTCGATGGCGATGCGGCGCAGGTGCGGATGCTGGGCCAGGTCGCCGACCAGGGTCAGCGCGCCGAAGGCGATGTCCGCCGCCTGCAGCTTCTCGATCAGTGCGGCGCGCGGATGCTGGCGGAAGCCTTCGCTGACCAGTGCGTCGACGAAGCCGCGGTTGGCGACTCGCGCGCTGTTGTCCTTGAGGCGCGGATCGCCTGCCAGCTCGCCGCGCCCCAGCACCTCGGCCAGCAGGCGCTGCCACTCGCGCTCATTCTGGATCGAGATCAGGATCTCGCCGTCGGCCGCCGGAAAGACGCCATACGGCGCGATGGTGGGGTGCGCCAGGCCAACGCGCTGCGGTGCCTTGCCGCCATAGACGGTCTGCAGGAAGGGCACGTTCATCCACTCGGCCATGGCGTCGAACAGCGAGACCTGGATGGCGGCGCCCCGGCCGGTGCGGCCGCGGCGGATCAGCGCCTCCAGCACGCCCTGGTAGGCATAGAGCCCGGTGGCGATGTCACAGACCGAGACGCCGACGCGCCCGGGGCCTTCCGGCCGACCGGTGACCGCCGCCAGCCCGCTCTCCGCCTGGATCAGCAGGTCATAGGCCTTGCGGTTGGCGAAAGGTCCGCTCTCGCCGAAGCCGGAGATGTCGACGGTGACCAGCGCCGGATGGCGCTGGCGCAACTCGTCGCTGCCGAAGCCCAGCCGCCCCGCCGCGCCGGGTGCCAGGTTCTGGATGAAAACGTCGGCCCGGGCGATCATGCGCGCCAGCAGGTCACGGTCGGCCGGCTGCTTGACGTCCAACACCACGGATTCCTTGCCGCGATTGAGCCAGACGAAGTAGGCGCTCTCGCCCATCACGTCGCGGTCATAGCCGCGCGCGAAGTCGCCCTCGGCGCGTTCGATCTTGATGACGCGCGCGCCAGCATCGGCCAGGCGCACCGAGCAGGTCGGTGCGGCGACAGCCTGTTCCAGGCTGACGACGAGGAGGCCGCTGAGGGGGAGGTCAGCCGTCATACCCTCTCCCTTGGGAGAGGGTGGGCGCGCAGCGCCCGGGTGAGGGGAGTTGGTGCGACTTGCGGCGACCGCACCGACCAACATCCCTCACCCCGACCCTCTCCCAAGGGAGAGGGAGGACTGCGGTGTTCGTGCGGGATGTTCGCCATCAATAGCTCCTCGGCATCCCCAGCACGTGCTCGGCCAGGTAGGCCAGGATCAGGTTGGTGGAGATCGGCGCCACCTGGTAGAGCCGCGTCTCGCGGAACTTGCGCTCGATGTCGTATTCCTCGGCGAAGCCGAAGCCGCCATGCGTCTGCACGCAGGCCTCGGCGGCGGCCCAGGAGGCCTCGGCCGCCAGCAGCTTGGCCATGTTGGCCTGCGGGCCGCAGGGCTGGCCGGCATCGAACAGCGCGGCGGCCTGCTCGACCATCAGGTTGGCGGCCTCGGTCTGCGCATAGGCCTTGGCGATGGGAAACTGCACGCCCTGGTTCTGCCCGATGGGGCGGCCGAAGACCCGGCGCTCGCTGGCATAGGCGGTGGACTTGGCGGTGAACCAGCGGGCGTCGCCGACACATTCGGCGGCGATCAGGATGCGCTCGGCGTTCATGCCGCTGAGGATATAGCGGAAGCCCTTGCCCTCCTCCCCCACCAGGGTGTCGGCCGGGATCTCCAGATTGTCAAAGAAGACCTCGGTGGTGGCGTGGTTCATCATGGTGCGGATCGGCCGGATGGTCAGGCCCTTGCCGACTGCGGCGCGCATGTCGATCAGGAAGACCGACAGCCCCTCGCCCTTCTTCTGCACCTGCTCTTTCGGCGTGGTGCGCGCCAGCAGCAGCATGAGATCGCTGTGCTCGGCCCGGCTGGTCCAGACCTTCTGGCCGTTGACGATGTAGCGATCGCCCTGCCGCACCGCCGTGGTGCGCAGGCTGAGCGTATCGGTGCCGCTGGTCGGCTCGGTCACGCCGAAGGCCTGCAACCGCAGGCGCCCGGCGGCGATCTCCGGCAGGTAGGTCTGCTTCTGTGCCTCGGTGCCATGCCGCAGCAGCGTGCCCATGGTGTAGATCTGCGCGTGGCAGGCGCCGCCGTTGGCCCCGGCCTTCTGGATCTCCTCCAGGATGGCGCAGGCGGCGGCGATCGGCAGGCCGGCGCCGCCATACTCCTCGGGCACCAGGCAGGCCAGGTAGCCGGCCTCGGTCAGCGCCTGCACGAACGCAGCCGGATAGGCGCGCTCGCGGTCGACCCGACGCCAGTAGTCGCCGGGAAACTGGGCGCACAGGGCGCGCACGCCGTCGCGGATATCGGAGAAGCGGTCGGAAGCGGAAGATTCTGTCATGGCGGGCGCGAGGATAGTGGGGCAGCCAGTCAGCGTCATCCCCTTCCGCCGTGCAAGGCCACACCGCCATGGGCATCAAGTACGTCTCACCAGACCACACCCCGGAGGATCCCGGCGCCATCCTGAAGGACTCGCTGGCCATGGGCGCCGACTTCCCCGGCCCGGCCGAGGATGCCCTGCTGGCCTGGACCCTGCGCCTGGAGCCGGAGATCGACATGCAGGCGGCGGCGAGGACGCTGATCGAGCGCTACGGGTTGGCACGGGGTGAAGGCGAGAGCCCGCACGCCCGGCTGATCGCGCTGCTGCACGAAACGGCGGACAAGGGCACGGCGTTCGCCGGGGCCGGCCGCCGCCGCGGCGGTTGGCGAGGACGGCGGGGCAGCTAGGCCCCTGCCGCAGCCCCTCGCCTCTTGAGGAGCGGGCGCGTGCCGCCCAAGCTGCCTCCCACAAACAGCAAGGACGCACACCATGGCTGACTGGCCCGATCCCAACTCCGAGTCAGCGAAGCTCTACCAGCGGGGCCTCAAGGTCATGCCGGGTGGCATCACCCGCATCATGCCCTGGCTGAAGCCCTTTCCGGTCTATGCCGCGCGTGGCGAGGGCGCCTATGTGGTCGACGTCGACGGGCGCCGGCGGCTCGACCTGCTGAACAACTTCGCCTCGCTGATCCACGGCCATGCCTTCCCGCCGGTGGTCGAGGCGGTGCAAAAGCGCGTCGCCCTGGGCACGGCCTTCACCCTACCGACCGAATGCGAGGTCGCGCTGGCCGAGACCATCGCCGAGCGCGCGCCTGCGCTGGAGTGGGTGCGCTTCTGCAACTCCGGCTCCGAGGCGGTGATGAGTGCCATCAAGGCGGCGCGCGCGCTGACCGACCGGCCCAAGATGGTCAAGTGCGAGGGCACCTATCACGGCCTATACGACTATGCCGAGGTGTCGATCGACTCGACGCCGGAGAACTGGGGCAATGAGCCGCGTTCCGTCGCCTATTCGCGCGGCGTGCCCAAAGGCGTCACCGACGACGTCATCGTCGTGCCCTTCAACGACGTGGAGACGGCCGAGCGCATCATCCGCGCCAACCGGGCCGACATCGCCTGCGTGATCCTCGACGCGGCGCCCAGCTACATGGGCTTCATCCAGGCCTCGCCCGCCTTCCTGGCGATGATCCGCCGGGTGACGCGCGAGATCGGCGCGCTCTTCATCCTGGACGAGGTCATCACCTTCCGCGTCCACCGCGGCGGCATCCAGACGCGCCTCGGCATCGAGCCCGACATGACAACGTTGGCCAAGATCATTGGCGGCGGCTTTCCGGTCGGCGCCGTGGCCGGCCGGCAGGACGTGATGCAGGTCTACGACCACCGTCCGGGCAAGCCGCCGCTGCCCTGGAGCGGCACCTTCACCGCCAACCCCGTCACCATGACCGCCGGCAAGGTGACTCTGGACCTGCTCGACCAGGCGGCGATCGACCGCCTCGACGGGCTGGGCGAACAGCTGCGCCGCGGTGCCGCGGCGGTCTTCAAGCGCAACGGCTTCCCCGGCCAGATCCTGGGCTTCGCCTCGCTCTTCATGATCTTCGGCCACAACCGGCCGGTGACCGACTACCGTTCGGCCTATTCCCACCCGCCCGAGGCGCAGCTGATCGAAAAGCTGCAAAGCGCGCTGGTACAGGAGGGCTACCACCTGGCGCGCAACGGCATGGGCGTCCTCTCCACGCCGATGGGCGAGGCCGAGGTCGAGGGCTTCGTCGCCGCGCTGGACAGGATCACCGCGCGGGGGTTGTGAGTGATAGCCCTCCCCCCGCTTTCCCCTCTCCCCTCCGTGGGAGAAGGTGGCCGCGCAAGCTACGCAAAGCGCGCGAAGTCGCCGGGTGCGTGGCGGTCGACGCTGGCGGTGACCTTGGGCAGCGGGTACTTCAGCCCCGTCGCGCAGTTGAACAGCACTGTGCGCTCGCCCGCCGCGATGCGCCCCTCGGCGCGGAGCTGGTCATAGGCCGCCAGGGTCGCCGCGCCCTCGGGACTCAACAGCAAGCCCTGCTGCTTCGCGCAGCGGTCGCGTGCCGCCAGGATGGCCTCGTCGGTGACCGCCAGCGCTAGGCCGCCGCTGTCGCGCACCGCGCGGAGGATGAGGAAATCGCCGATCGCGGCCGGCACGCGGATGCCGGCGGCGACGGTCGCGGCATTCTCCCAGCGGGTCGCGGTCTCCACGCCCTGCTCAAAAGCGCGCACGATGGGGGCGCAGCCGGTGGCCTGCACGGCGATCATGCGCGGCAGCTTGCCGGTCAGCCAGCCGATCTCCTGCAGCTCCTTGAAGACCTTCCACATGCCGATCAGTCCGGTGCCGCCGCCGGTCGGATAGACGATGACGTCGGGCAGGGTCCAGCCAAGCTGCTCGGCCAGCTCCAGGCCCATCGTCTTCTTGCCCTCAATGCGATAGGGCTCTTTCAGGGTCGAGACGTCAAACCAGCCCGCCGCCGCCTTGCCGGCGCCGACCAGCTTGCCGCAGTCGTCGATCAGGCCGTTGACGCGGTAGCAGGCGGCGCCCTGCGCCTCGATCTCCGACAGGTTGATCTCTGGCGTGTCGGCCGGGCAGAAGACCGTCGCCTGCAATCCGGCGCGCGCCGCATAGGCCGCCAGCGCCGCGCCGGCATTGCCGTTCGACGGCATGGCCAGGTGCTTGAGGCCAAATTCCTTCGCCATGGCCACCGCCAGCGCCAGGCCGCGCGCCTTGAAGGAACCGGTGGGCAGGCGCCCCTCGTCCTTCACCAGCAGGTTCGGCGCGATCTCGATCAGCGGCGTGACCACCTCGCCCAGCGAGACGCGGTTCTCTGCCCGCGTCACCGGCAGGAAGGCGGCGTAGCGCCAGAAGCCCTCGCCGGCGAGGGTCTCCTTCCGCACCGCGCGGCGCAGCGCGCCCAGGTCATAGCGCACCAGCAGCGGCTTGCCGGCGCTGGACAGGTTCTGCACCGTGCCGGCCGGGAAACGCTCGCCGGTCAGCGCGCATTCCAGGTGAGTGACGAAGGTCTGCACCTAAATTACCCCCAGAGCGCCGCGGTCGGCGGCTGCAACGTCGAGCCCCTGAAGGCCAGGCCCTCGGCGCGGTCCTCGGCCAGCAGCAGCGGGCCGTCGAGGTCGACGTACTCCGCGCCCTGCGCCGCCAGCACCGCGGGTGCCATGGCCAGCGAGGTCGCCACCATGCAGCCGACCATGATGCCGAGGTTCAGCGTCCGCGCGGCGGCGATCATCGCCAGCGCCTCGGTCAGGCCGCCGGTCTTGTCGAGCTTCACGTTCACGATGTCGTAGAGGCCGGACAGGCGCTCCAGCCCGGCGCGCGCGTGCGCCGACTCGTCGGCGCAGAGCGGTACCGGGCGGGCCTCGCCGCGCAGGCCCTCGTCGGCGGTGGCCGGCAGCGGCTGCTCCACCATGGCGACGCCGAGGCCGGCCAGCGCCGGGGCGAAGGCGCGGTAGCTTTCCACCGTCCAGCCCTCGTTGGCGTCGACGATCAGCTTGCTGGCCGGCGCCGCCTGGCGCACCGCGGCGACGCGCTCCAGATCACCCTGGCCCGCCAGCTTCAGCTTCAGGATTGGGCGCGACGCGTTCAGCGCGGCGGCGCGGCCCATGGCCTCGGGCGTATCGAGCGACAGCGTGTAGGCGGTGACCAGCGGCTGCGGTGGCGCCAGGCCCGCCAGCTCCCAGGCCGGCTGGCCGGTCAGCTTGGCCTCGAGATCCCACAACGCGCAATCCAGCGCGTTGCGCGCCGCGCCGGGGTGCAGCAGCGGCTGCAACTGCGTCCGCGTCAGGCCGCCCTTAAAGCGATCGGCCAGCACCTCGATCTCCGCCGTCACGCTGGCCGGGCTTTCGCCATAGCGTGGATAGGGCCGGCATTCGCCGCGCCCCACCGCGTCGCCGTCGATCAGCGTCACCACCACCAGCTCGACAGCGGTGACGCTGCCGCGGCTGATGGTGAAGGTCCCGCGGACCGGCCAGGATTCCGTGGCGATGGAGAGCCGGCGGCTCACCAGAGCTGGTCCACGATCCGGCCCACACCGGTGCGCACGGGGTCGACAGTCGGCAGGCCGATCTCGGCCTCGACCTTGGCGAGATAGGCATCGCCCTCGGCCGCCGACAGGCCTGAGGTGTTGATCGCGGCGCCGACGAACTTCACCGCCGGATTGACCAGCTGCGCCGCCTTCAGGTTCAGCGCCATGCAGTCCTTGAGATCCGGCAGCGGAAAGTGCGGCAGGCCGCGCATGTGCTTGCGCGTCGGTTCGTGGCAGAGCACCAGCGCGTCGGCCTGGCTGCCGTGGATCAACCCCATGGTCACGCCGGCATAGGAGGGGTGGAACAGCGAGCCCTGCCCCTCCACCAGGTCCCAGTGGTCGGGGTCGTTGGCCGGCGCCAGGGTCTCCACCGCGCCGGAGATGAAGTCGGCCACCACGGCGTCGATGGAGACGCCGGAGCCGGCGATGAAGATGCCGGTCTGGCCGGTGGCGCGGAAGCTCGCCTTGCGGCCGCGCTTGAGCATCTCTTTCTCCAGCGCCAGCGCGGTGTACATCTTGCCGATCGAGCAGTCGGTGCCGACCGCCAGCAGGCGCTTGCCCGGACGCTTGGCGCCCGAGGCGATGGGGAAATCGCCCTTGGGGTGGCGCACGTCGAACAGCTCGCGACCCAGCTCCTTGGCCTTGGCGGCGACCGCCGGGATCTCGGTCAGGCGGTTGTGCAGGCCGGACGCCAGGTCCATCCCGGCGCCCAGCGCGTCCAGCATCACCGCCACCCAGCCGGGGGCGAAGACGCCGCCACGGTTGGCCACGCCGATGATCACGGTCTTCACGCCCTTGGCCTTGGCTTCCTCGATGCTGAGGTCGGGCAGCTTCAGGTCGGCCTTGCAGCCCGGCAGGCGTAGCTGGCCGACACACCACGCGGGACGCCAGTCCTTGATACCCTGGGCGGTTTTGGCGGCGAGCTGATCGGCGGCGTCGCCGAGGAACAGCAGATAGGGATGCTTGATGTCCATGATGGCCCTTTCGCAGTCGCGGCCGCGAGCCTAGCGCCCGTACCTCAGTCCGGGAAGAGGCGCCCGGCATGCTCTTCCAGCATGTCGACCAGCGCGCGCACGGCGGAACTCGGCTGGCGGCTGGGCAGCAGCGCATGCACCGGATAGCCCTCCGGCTCCCACTCAGGCAGCACGCTGAGCAGGCGACCCAGGGCCAGGTCCTCGCGGCAGAGGAAGCGCGGCAGCCGGGCAATGCCGACGCCATCGCGCGCCGCCTGCGCCAGCATCAGGATGTTGCCGACCCGCAGCTGGGCGGTCAGCTGCAGCTCCACTTGGCCGCCTGGCCCGGTCAGCACCCAAGCTTCTTGCTGTGACCGCAGCAGACCGGCGTGCCGCGCCAGGTCGGTCGGCCGATCCACCGGACCATGCAGTTCCAGATAGCTGGGTGCGGCCACCAGCACGGTGCGGGCGTAGCCCAGTTTCTTCTGCACCAGGGCGCTGTCTTCCAGCGGACCAGTGCGGATCGCCAGGTCGAAGCCCTCGGCGACGATGTCGACCTTGCGGTCCGACAGGTCGAGCTCCAGCGTCACCTGCGGATAGCGCGCCAGGTAATCGGCCAGCAGGCGCGAGAAGGCGTGCGTCGCCAGGCCGACGCCGCTGGCCAGGCGGACGCGCCCGGTGGGCTCGCGCTGGCTGCTGCGCGCCTCCACCGTGGCCTCGGCCAGCGCGCGCAGCGCCGGGCGCACGCGCTCCAGAAAGGCGCGCCCAGCCTCGGTCAGCTGCAGCCGGCGCGTGGTGCGCTCGATCAGCCGCAGGCCGAGGTGCTGCTCGAGGACCTGCAGCCGGCGGCTGACCGTCGACTTGGGCTGGCGCAAGCGCCGGGCGGCGGCGACGAAGGAGCCTGCCTCCGCCACGGCGGCGAACAGCGCGATGTCGTCCAGGTCGAGATTATCCTGCATGCGGGACAATATATCCCACAGTATGGGGGTATTCATCCCGCTTTGTTGACAGAATGATGCACCAGATGACGGTTCGGCGAACGGGCCGTTTACGGATCGGCGGCACAGGCGCTCGCCAAGCGCGGGCCGCCGATATCGGCGGTGCGGAGAGGGCGTGGGCTCGGCGGCCCGCGCCCTTTCTGTCATCCGCGGCAGGCTGCTCGAATAGCCACACGCAGTATCATTCTGATTTGCCGTGAATAGTGAAGCAGTCCACACAGCGCAACAGTCCGTGATCTCAAACGGCAGAACACTCTGCTATGGTTGTCGCTGTCCGGTTTCCATCGGTGAACCCTTCGGCAATGGCGAAAGGGGATCAGCAGCATGCGACGTCGTGACTTCCTCGGTGTGTGTGGTGCGGCGACGGCCGCAACCGCCTTCCCGATCGCACCGGCCTTGGCCGAAGACGAGGCCAACATGGGGGTGATCGCGGGCGGCCTGATCCTCGGCGACGAGCCGCCCTGGAAGGGTAGCTACCAGGACGGCTTCTACCTGCTGGAGGACCCAGAGGGCTTCAACAACATCATGACCATGTTCACCAAGATGCCGGCGCCGGTGACGAAGATACAGCTCGACGTTTTCGTCGTCGGCAACGCGGGCCACAGCGGGGCCGGGCTGTTGTTGAATCGCGAAGCCTCCGCGTCGAACCCCGCTGTGGCTGGATCTTGGCTGGGCGTGACGGTGGAGCCGACGGGGACGCTCGGTATCTACTTCTATTCACAGAACGACGGCGTTCGGCGACTGACACAGTTCCCGAATGCGGGGGCGCGGGATGGCTACCTGACGCGGCTGAGCTGCCAGAACTCGCCCGAAGGCATCGATATCCTGACCAACGACGTCAAGTGCGGCCACTTCAGCGACGTCAAGCTGAATGCCACCGCCGGCCTGCTGTTTACGGACATTGGGCATTACTACTTGCAGAACTTCGTTGTGGAGTAATCTGGCAACAGGCGGCCGCGGCCCGGCCGCTGCCGCCCTGACCAGAAGCCTTCCCTGGCATGGCGCGTTTGGCGCCGCGGCGGATAAGGAGAACCACCATGATGCAGCGACGGGGATTCCTGGCCGCCTGCGGCGGTATCGCGACGCTCGGCAGCCTGTTGCCCAGGACCCCGGCCTGGGCAGCCGACGAGGCCAACATGGGCGCCCTGGCGAACAACAATCTAGTGACCGAGCAGGCGCCCTGGCGCTGTTTCTACCAGCAGGGCTTCTACGTGATGGAGAACAAGGGGGGCTTCAACAGCGCCCGCCTCTCGACCACCAAGGAGATGGACGGCATCAAGCGTGTCTCCGTCGACGTCTTTCCGGTCGGCGCGGGCGCCTATAGCGGCGGTGGGCTGGTACTCAACCAGGTGCTCAAGACCGGGGCCTACCTGGCGGTGACGCTGCAGCCCAATGGCCAGCTCGGCATCTACAACGCCCCGCCGAACGATGCGTTGGAGCGCGTCACCGAGCTGCCGGCGGCGGGACTGCGCAGCGATGTCGTCACCCGCCTGTCGCTGGAGAACTCGGAGCGCGGCATCGACATCCTGACCAACGGTGAGTTCTGCGGCCACTTCAGCGATATCAAGCTGAAGGGCAGCTTCGGCATCATGGGCATCGATCGCGGCAGCTTCTACTTCGCCAACTTCACCTTGAGCTAGGTTAGCGGCCACGTACAACCAACGAAGCGGAGGAACACCAGCATGCGACGTCGTGATTTCCTCGGTGTGTGCGGCGGCGTGATGGCCGCGACCCTGCCCCTGGCCCCGGCCCGCGCTGACACCGCAAACATGGGCCTGCTCGAACAGTACCTGCTGATCGGCGAGGAGCCGCCCTGGAAGGGCAGCTACGCCCAGGGCTTCTACCTGCTGGAGAACCAGGAGGGCTTCAACAACACCATGACCTTCGCTGCCCTCTCGGCACTGCCGCCGCAGAAAGTCGTCCTGGACGTCTTTGCCGCCGGTCCGGGCGCCTATACCGGCGCCGGCTTGTTGCTGAACAAGGAAGTGCGTGGCGGCAGCTACCTCGGTGTGACGCTGGAGCCGGCGGGCACGCTCGGCATCTACTTCTACGACCCCGACGGCGGCATCGGCCGGGTGACGCAGTTCCCGGCGCTCGGCCTGCGCAGCGACGTGGTCACCCGGCTGTCCTGCGAGAATTCCGCCGCCGGGATCGACATCCTGACCAACGGCACCAAGAGCGGGCACTTCAGCGACATCAAGCTGAAAGGTGCCTGCGGTGCGATGGCGACGGACCGCGGCCAGTTCTACATGGCAAACTTCTGGATGGGCTAGCAGGGCTGCGGCGCGGCAGTGGGGATCCGAGTAGGCTGCACAGAGACACCGCGGAAGGGAGAACCAAGTTGTTCCAGCGAAGGGGATTCCTGGCCGCCTGTGGCGGCATCGCGACGCTCGGCGCGCTGTTGCCCAGGGCGCCGGCCTGGGCCGCCGACGAAGCCAACATGGGTGCCCTGGCGAACAACAACCTATTGGCCGTGCAGGGGCCCTGGCGCGGCTTCTATCAGCAGGGCTTCTACGTGATGGAGAACAAGGATGGTTTCAACAGCGCCCGCATCTCTACCCTGCCGGAGATGGAGGGCATCACGCATGTCTCCGTCGATGTCTTTCCGTCTGGCACGGCCGCCTATTCCGGCGCCGGGCTGGTGCTGAACCAGGTCGTCAAGACCGGCGCCTACTTGGCGGTGGCGCTGCAACCCAATGGCCAAATCGGCATCTACAGCTCGCCGGCAAACGAGCCGATGGAGCGCCTGACTGAGCTGCCGGCGGCGGGACTGCGCAGCGATGCCGTCACCCGCTTGTCGCTGGAAAACTCGCCGAGCGGGATCGTCATCCTGACCAACGGCGAAGTCTGCGGCCACTTCAGCGACATCAAGCTCAAGGGCAGCTTCGGCATCATGGCGATCGATCGTGGCACCTTCTACTTCGCCAACTTCACGCTGGGCTAGAGCAGCAGGCGCGCGGCGGGCTGCTGGCGAGTGCCAGCCAGGCGGCCCCGATAGAATCGTCCAAGGGGAGGAACATCGGGATGCACCGTCGGGACTTCCTTACCGTGAGCAGCGCCACGGCAGCCGGCGCCGTCCTGCCCTGGCGCGCCGCGCTGGCCAACGATGTCGCCAACATGGGCATCCTGGCTTCTACCCAGCTGGTGATTGACTCACCGCCCTGGCGCGGCTCCTACCAAGAGAGTTTCTTTGTACTGGAGAATAAGGACGGCTTCGGCAACTGCTTCTTCCGCATGACCAAGACGGAGCAGGCCGCGAAGCGGGTGTCCGTCGATGTCTTTCCGGTGGGCACGGCGGCTCACAGTGGCGCCGGCCTGGCGTTCAACGGCGATGCCGCTACCGGTGACTGCCTGGCCGTCACTCTGCAGCCCAGCGGCACGCTTGGCATCTCCAGCTCCACCCAGGCCGATGGCATCTTTCGCATCACCGAGCTGCCCGCTCTCGGATTGCGCAGCGACGTCGTCACCCGGCTGTCGCTGGAGAACGCGGACCAGGGCATCAACATCCTCACCAACGGCGAGGTGAGCGGCCACTTCAGCGACCGAAAGCTGAAGGGCACTTCTGGCATTCTGGCGATCGACCTGGGCAGTTTCTACTTCGCCAACTTCACGCTGGCCTAGCCAAGCCGCGCGGCAATCGCCGTGGCCGCCGCCAGGCCACTTTCCAGCGCGCCTTCGAACCAGCCGCTCCAGGCCGGCGCGATGTCGGACGAGGCGAAGTAGGCACGGCCCTGCGGCCCCCAGCCGCCCGCCGCGAAGAGCTCCGGCCGCGCCGCCGCTGCCGCCACCCAGGTACCGCGCGACCAGGGGTCGGCGACCCAGTCATGCCAGTCCCAGCCGGTGAGGCGCGCGCCGGGGAAGAAGGCCTGCAGGGCCGCCGCGGCATAGTCCCGGTCAGGTGTCCGGTCCGGCTCGGCCAGGCCGAAGCCCACCAGGTAGACGCCGCCGCCACTGGCAGGGCGTTCGGCGAAGAGCCAGCGGAGGCCGGGGCCGGCGCCGACCGCCAGGCTGCCCAGGGCCACGCCCTCCGCCCGCAGCCATAGCTTCACCGCCCGCCCGTGGTGTCCCTCGGCCACGGCCTGTGCCGCCGCTGCCCGCAGCGGCGGCAGGAAGCCAAGGTCGCGCAGCGGATTGACGCCGGTGGCCAGCAATACGGCGCGGGCGGTCAGGCGGCGACCGTCGGCCAGACTGACCGTGGCGCTGCTCGCGTCCTGCTCCAGGGCCTGCACCGCCTGGCCCAACTCGATCACCACGCCGGCCTGGCGCAGCAGGCCCTCGGCCAGCGATTGGGCGCCACCGGCTGGTCCTTCCACCATGACCTCCAGCAGGCTGTCCGGCCGGCCATCACCATGGCCGCAGCTGCCGAGGAACTCGGCCGCCGTTACCACCGCCGGGTCGCCGCTGCCCGAGAGGCACCACCAGGCTTCGAATTCGGCGCGCGTCGCCGCACTGGTCGCCAGGCGATCCAGATAGGCGGCGAAGCTGACGCGCTGCAGCGGTCGCCCTTCCGGATCCGCGTGGTGGCCGGCCTTGTAGCGCCTGGCATCGGCGACGACGCGGGCCACGCAGGCTGCGTGCGCCGCGCTGTCGGCTGCCGGTCCCTGCCTGCTCAGGCCATCGGGACGCAGCCAGCGGCGGTCGCCGACCGGCTGCGTCGCACGCCAGCACAGCCCCAGCTCGTCGGCCAGGGCATGCACGCGCGACTGTCCGGCGGTGACCCAGCCACCGCCGAAATCCAGACGAGCGGCACTGTCGGCAAAGGCGCGGGTGAAGGCGCGCCCGCCGACGCGCTGGCGAGCCTCCAGCAGCCGCACGCGCAGGCCGCGGCGCATCAGCTCCCGGGTCGCCATGGCACCGGCCAGGCCGGCGCCCACCACGATCACGTCGCTGTCATAGGGCATTCGCGTCCTCCCGCGCGACGGCACTCTAGCGAGCCTGTCGAACCGGTGATTATAGTGCGCCCGGGTGGTCGATGGAGCCTTGCCATGCTGCGCCTGCTGGTTTGCTGTCTTGCCCTGCTGCTGTGCGGCGCGGCCCCGGCCGGGGCCGAGGGCCTGCAGCTGCGGCCATTCGACGAGGCTGGCAAGGACCCGCGGCTGCGCGCCTTCCGCGACGCCCTGCTGGTAGCGGTCAAGCAGCGCGACCTGGAGAACGTGGTCCAGTCTGCCGCGCCTGACATCCTGCTGAGCTTTGGTGAAGACACCGGGCCGGAGACGCTGCGGTCCTGGCTGAGCGGCGCCGACCGGGACCGTGCCGAGCAGCTGTGGCGTGACCTGGAAGAGGTGCTGTCGCATGGCGGTGGCTTCGACCAGCAGGGCGGCTTCAGCGCGCCCTACTGGTTCGCCGCGGTGCCGGCGCTGCCGGAAGATACCGACTGGTACGCGGTCGTCTATGTCATCGGCGACAAGGTGCGCTTGCGCGCCGGTCCCGGCACCGAGTTCGCGGTGCGCGCCACGCTGAGCTACGAAGTGGTCATGACCGACGACCCGAACGAGATCCTGGCCACCGGCAAGGACGGCATGGACTGGTACAAGGTGCGCACGCTGGACAAGCGCCAGGGCTGGATCCGAGGCGATTTCCTGCGCGGCCCCTACGGCTACCGCGCCGGCTTCGAGCTGCGCGGTGGGCAGTGGATGATGACCTACTTCCTCGCCGGGGACTGACCCGGCGTCTGGCATCCGAGCCTGCCGCAGGCGGCTTCCCCGCCGCCGGTTCCTGACCCTATAGTCGGCGCCCCGCAGCTGCTTTCTGAGCGAGTACGCCGACATGCAATCGCTTCGCCTTGCCCTGGTCCTGGTCGCCAGCCTGCTGGCGGCGCCAGCCGCCGCCGAGCCCCTGACCTTTCCACCCTTCGACGAGGCCGGACAGGACGCAAGCTTCAAAGCCTTCCGCGACGGCCTGCTAAAGGCGGTGCGCGAGCGCGACGTCGAGGCCGTGGTGGCCGCCGCCGCCGAGGACATCGAGCTGTCGTTCGGCGGCGACGCCGGGCGCGATACCTTCCAGCTCTGGCTGACCGGCGGCGGCGATACCGAGCCGGAGTTCTACTGGCTCTACCTGGAGCGCGCGCTGGCCGAGGGCGGCCGCTTCGAGGGGGCGAGCTTCATCGGCCCCTGGACCTTCTGGTACGAGCCGCCGGACAACCTCGACCTCTACAGCACCGCCATCGTCGCCGGCCAGAACGTGCGCCTGCGCGCCGAGCCCTCGACCAGCGGCAAGGTGATTCGCGCCTTGAACTACGAGGTCGTGGTGCAGGTGCCCTACGATCCCAACCGTGAGGGCGTGGTACAGGACGCCAGCGGCCGGGAATGGGTGCTGGTCGACACCACGCAGGGCGAGCAGGGTTGGGTGGCGCAGGAGTTCCTGCGCTTCCTGCTCGACTACCGCGCCGGCTTCGAGCAGCACGACGGCCAGTGGCAGATGATCTTCTTCCTCGCCGGCGACTGACGGCCTTGCCCGGGGACACAACCCAGGCGGCGGAACCGCCGGTCTCGATGAAGCCGTGGCACGGGCCAGTCTGGCGACTGGCCCTGCCCATCATGCTGGCCAATATCACCACGCCGCTGATGGGCATGGTGGACACCGCCATCATCGGCCACCTGCCCGATCCGGCGCTGATCGGCGCGGTGGCCGTGGGGGCGCTGATCTTCTCGTTCCTCTATTGGGGTTTCGGCTTTCTGCGCATGGGCACCACCGGCTTCGCCGCGCAAGCCTTTGGCAGCGGCGACCGGGTCGAGTTGGCGGCCAGCTTTTTCCGCCCGGCGCTGCTGGCGCTGCTGCTGGGCGGCCTGCTGATCGCGTTGCAGGGGCCGCTAGCGACGCTGGCCTTCAACCTGGTAGCGCCCAGCGCCGAGGTGCGGCAAGCGGCGCGGATCTACTTTGACATCCGCATCCTCTCGGCGCCGGCCGCGCTCCTCGCCTATGCCGTGTTCGGCTGGTTCATCGCCCTGCAGCAGACCCGCTGGGTGCTGATCTACGGCCTGCTGACCAACCTGCTGAACCTGGGATTCAGCCTCGCCTTCGTGCTGGGCCTGAAATGGGGCATCGCTGGCGTCGCCTGGGGCACCGTCTGCGCCGAGGTGGCGGCGCTGCTGCTGATCGCCCCGGCGATCGCCTGGAAGCTGCGGCGCCATACCGTCTGGCCGGGCCTGACCCGGTTGCTCGACCCGGCGCGGCTGCTGGCGCTGGTGCGGGTCAACGCCGACCTCTTCGTGCGCACGCTCGCCCTGCTCATCACGCTCGGTATCTTCACCACGCTGGGCGCCCGCCAGGGCGACGACATCCTGGCCGCCAACGCCCTGCTGCTGCATCTGCAGACCCTGATGTCCTATGCGCTGGACGCCTTCGCACACGCCGCCGAGACGCTGACCGGCGCCGCCTGGGGCCGGCGCGACCGCCGCGCCTTCCTGGGCGCGCTGGAGGCCGCGACCTTGTGGGCCGCGTTCTTCGCCATCGGTACCGCCATCGCCTATGCGCTGGCCGGGCCGGCGATCCTGACGCTCTTCACCGAGCATGCCACGGTGTTGGATCTCGCCGTACTCTACCTGCCGTGGATGGTGCTCTCGCCGCTGATCTCGGTCTGGTCCTTCATGCTGGACGGGGTCTTCATCGGCACCACCCGCGCGGCCACCATGCGCAACTCCATGCTGTTCTCGCTGCTGGTCTACCTGGGCGCCATCTGGGCGCTGTTGCCGGGCGCCGGCAACCACGGCCTGTGGATCGCCTTCCTGATCTTCATGCTGACGCGCGCCATCACCCTGGGCCTCGCGCTGCCGCGCCTGCTGCGCGGCCTGTAGCTTCCAGGCCCGGGCGCCCCCTTCCCTGCGGCCGGGCCATCCACTAGCTTCCCGGCCCATGATCGTCACCTTGACCGGGGCCTTGAAGAACGTCGGCGATTTCCTGATCGCCGAGCGGGCCAAGGCGCTGCTGGCGCGTTTCGTCGATGCCGAGCAGCTCGACCTGCGCCGGCAGGACCCGCTGACCCCCCGCCTGGACGCGGTCAATGCCGCGCGCGCCGTGGTGCTCTGTGGCGGGCCAGGCTATGCCAGCGACGTCTACCCACGGATCTTTCCACTGGTCGAGGATCTCGACCGCCTGACCGCGCCGCCGGTCGGCTTCGGCCTGGGCTGGAGCGGCAAGCCCTTCAACCGGCCGCAGGACTTCCAGTTCACTGACCGCTCGCTGGAACTGCTGCGCCGACTGCACGACCAGGGCCGCGCATCGAGCGTGCGCGACGACATCACCCTGGGAATCCTGCGGCGGGCCGGTTTCGACAGCGCGGTGATGACCGGCTGCCCGGTCTGGTACGACCTGGAAAGCCTGGGCAAGCCCTATCGCCACGCCGCCGAGGTCAGGCGCCTGGTCTTCACCACGCCGGCCGGCATCCGCCTGACTCGGCCGACCCTGGCGGTGATGCGCCTGCTGGCCCGGCGCTTTCCCAAGGCTGAGCGGATCTGCGCCTTCCACCGCGGTATCCGGCCTGACCGCCTGACCTCGTGGCACCAGGGCGCCGGCTACATGGCCTGGGCGACGGCGGCGCTGGCGCTGGGTTATCGCGTGCGCGACGTGGCCTACGACACCCGACGCATCGCCTTCTACGGCGACTGCGACCTGCACGTCGGCTTCCGCGTCCACGCGCACCTCTATTTCCTCAGCAAGCGCCTGGCCTCGTTCCTGATCAACGAGGACGGCCGCGGCGCCGGCATGGCGGCCTCGCTGCAGCAGCCCGGGCTGGACCACGACGATCCGGCGCTGGTCGAACGCCTCGACGCCGAACTGACCGAGCACCTGGCAAGCCGCGGCCGCCAGGTCAGCGGCGCAGTCGACGCCATCGAGCGCCATTGGCCGACCATGCGCGGCTTCCTGACCGGGCTGGCGTGAGCGGGCCGCTCCAGCGCCTGCGACGGCTGCTGCGCCGGGCGACGGTGCGCCAGGCGGCGATCTACTTCGCCTCGTCCAGCCTGCGCGCCGGCCTCGCCTTCCTGCTGCTGCCGGTGCTGGCCGCGCTGCTGGGTCCACGCGACTTCGGCCTCTGGACCATCTATCGCACGCTGCTGCTGTTCCTTATCCCGGTGCTGGGGTTGTCGCTGCATGCCGCGCTAGGGCGCAGCTACTACAAGGTGACGCCCGAGCAGCTGCGTCGCCTCGTCCACAGCTGCCTGATGTTCTTGCTGCTCTCGACGCTGGCGGTGTTGGCGCTACTGCTACCGGCGCTGCTCCTGAAGGATCAATATTTCGGGCTGCCGGCCGGCTGGCTTTGGCTGCTGCCGCTGGCCGCCCTGCTGAGCAACGTCACGCTGATTAACCAGGGCCTGCTGCGCCAGGAACAGCGCCCCTGGAGCTTCGCCGGCCTCGAGGTGACCAGCGGCGTGCTGCCCTTCGCCCTGGGCCTGGTGCTGATCTGGCTCGGCATGGGCTGGCAGGCATTGGCGATCGGCATCGTCACCACCGCGCTGCTGACCGCCGGCGCCAGCCTGCGGCACTTCCGCCGCGAGGGTCGGCTGGGCGGCCCGCTCGACCGGCCGCTGCTGCGCCAGACGCTGGCCATCGCCCTGCCGCTGATCCCGCACACGCTGGGCAGTTCCATGCTGGTGCTGAGCGATCGCCTGGTGCTGGAGCACTTCACCGACGCTACCGCCGTCGGCATCTACGGTGTCGGCTACACCTTGGCGACGGCGCTGCAGTTGATCTCGCTGCCCTTTAACAACGCTTGGTCACCCTGGGCCTTCCGGCTGCTGGCCAGCGACTCGCCGGCTGCTCGGCTGCGCCTGGTCAGGGCGATCTATGCCTACTTCGCCGGGATTGCCCTGCTGGGCTTGGCCTGGTGGCAGGTGGCGCCCCTGCTGCTGGACTGGTTCTTCGCGCCGGACTATGCCCCGGCGGCGATGGTGATCGGCTGGATCGTGCTGGGCGTGACTCTGGCGGCTCTGCATTCGGCGGTCTTTCCGGTGCTGCTGTTCGCCGCCCGCACCCGCGCCATCTGCCTGGTCACGCTGAGCGCCGTCGCGGTCAACCTGGGCGGTTGCTTCCTGCTGATTCCCGATCATGGCATGCTCGGCGCCGCCTGGGCGACGGCGGCCTCCTACCTGGTTCTGGTGGCCGGGCAGATCCTGGTGACGCAGCTGCTGTCGCCGCTGCCCTGGCTGGCCGGACTGGCCACGCTGCTGGGCCTGCGCCGCCCGCCGCCGGCCGCTTGACGCTGGCCCGCCCAGCCGTCTAAGCACCCCACTGGTGGGCAGGAGAACAGCCTTGGACGCCTGGTTCCTGGTACCGGCGCGCGGCGGTTCACGCGGCGTGCCGCGCAAGAACATGCGGCTGCTGGGCGACCGGCCGCTGATCGGCCATGTCCTGACCACGCTGGTCGCCGCCGCGCCGCCGGAGCGCATCGTGGTGATGACCGACAGCGACGAGATCGCCGCCTTCGCACAGGGCTTCGGCGTCAGGGTCGAACGCGAACCCACGACCAGCGGCAAGGCGACACTGGACCAGGTCGCCGCGGAGGTCGCGCGCCGCCTGCTGGCCAATGGCGCCGATCCAGCCAGCGCCTTCCTGACCGTACAGCCGACCTGTCCCTTCCTGGCCGTGCCCAGCGTCCGCCGCTGCCTGGCCGCGCTCGCTGCCGGCGCCGGCAGCGTGCTGACGGTGACCGAGGACCGGCATCTGCGCTGGACGCGCGACGCGGAGGGACGTTTCCGCCCGGCCTATGCGGCGCGGGTGAACCGCCAGCAGCTGCCGCCGCTGTGGCGTGAGACCGGCGGCGTGATCGGCGCCCGCCTGGGCGAGGTACAGGCGCGCGCGACACGTATCATCGAACCGGTGGAGCTGGTGGAGATCGGCGCCGACGAGGCGCTGGACATCGACGACTTCGCCGACTTCGCCGTGGCGCAGTACTACGCCCGCTGCCGGCGCCTGGTGATTCGCGCCGACGGCGCCCGCGCCCTGGGGCTGGGTCACGTGCACCGCGCCCTGGCGCTGGCCAGCGAGCTGGCGGAACACCAGCCGATCATCGCCACGCGCGCTGATGGCGACTTTGCACTCGGCGCCGACCTGCTGGCGGCCAGCCCCTTCACGGTGCGCCGACTGGCGGACGAGGCCGCGTTCCTCGCGCTGCTCGACGAAGCCCGGCCAGACCTGGTGTTCCTCGACTGCCTCGACAGCTCGGCCGAGGGCATGGCGGCGGTGAAAGCCCGCGCACAGCGCGTCGTGACCTTCGAAGATCGCGGCGAAGGCGCCGCGGCGGCCGATCTAGTGATCAACGATCTCTATCTCGACGAGCGCCTGGGCGAGCGGCAGTTGAGCGGGCTCGAGCACGCGCTGCTGGCGCCGGCCTTCGACCTGGCGCGGCCTCGCCCGGAACCTGGCGAGCGTGTCGATACCATCCTGGTGCTGTTCGGCGGCACCGATCCCGCCAACCTGACGGAGCGCGCGCTGGAGGCACTGGCGGCGATCCGCTACGGCGGCCGCGTCCTGGTGGTCGAGGGGCCGGGGCGCCTGGACCGTCCGGTCGATCTGGCCCGCTATGGCCTGGCAGGTGAGGTTCGGCGCAGCGTCGCCTTCATGCCCGAGGTCATGCTGCAGGCCGACCTGGCGATTTCCAGCGCCGGACGCACCGTCACTGAGCTGATGTGCCTGGGCGTACCCACCCTGGTGCTCTGCCAGAACGCCAAGGAGGTGCTGCACAGCCACGCCTCGCCGGCCTTCGGTGTGATGAACCTGGGCCTCGGCAGCCTGGTCACCGCGACAACGCTGCAGGACACCCTGCTGCTGCTGCTGGGCCAGCCGGAGCTGCGCCGCTCGATGCACGCCCGCGCGCTTGCCGCCACGCGCAAGCGCAGCAACCACCGCATCGTGCGCCACATCCTCTCGCTGCTTGACCCGCCGGTCGTTTAGGCCGGCACCAGCATGGGACGCAAGTGCGCCAGCAGCGGCGCGTCGACCTGCCAGCGCGGATAGAAGTAACTAGTGAGCGCGTGGCGTTGGCCCTGGCGGATCGGCATGCCGCGATGGATGCCGGTGGTATCCGCCAGCACCAGCGTGCCGGCGCGCCCGGTGACAGTGCGCAGGCGCTGCGGCTCGGCAGCCAACAGGCGCTCCACCGCGGCGTCGGGCACGCGGCGCTGGCGCCAGCCAAGGCCGGCCCTGCGGCGGTCCCGCAGCATGGCACCCAGCCGCTGCGAGCCCATGAGGTACTGGAAGGGACCGCTGCCCTCCTCCACATCGTCGAGATAGAGCAGCGCCTTGACCTGGCTGAGGAAGGAGTCTCGGTGCCAGCCCGCGCCTGAGCCGGGATTGTCCGGCCGCGCCTCGATCCGCGCTACCAGCAGGCCGGCGTTGATCGCCGGGCCACGCAGCGCGGTTTCGGCCAGGCGCTGCAGGCCGGGGTGGCGCGCCACCTCGCCCAACGGGCCCGGCAGGTCGCGCCGCAGGAACAGGCGATGATCTGCCCCCCAGCGGTCGACATAGATGCCCCCGGCGTGACGCGCCAGCAGTTCGTCCGACGCCTGGCGCAGGCGCGCGCAGTCGGCGGCCGACAGGAAGTTTTCGAAGACCACCAAGCCATAGCGCCGAAGGCGACCCAGCGGCTCCTGCAGATCGGCTGCGACGCCGCGCCGCGCCACCAGTCGGGCGCCGGCCATGCGCAGGACGGAACCGGCGTGGCGCGCCAGCGACCGGCGGCGCCGCGGGTCGGCCTGACCCACCGGCAGCAGGCGTTCGCCCGGCGTTTCCTGGGAGCTGTGCAGACTCATGCGTCCTTGCTGGGCTTCGGCCCCTAAGAGCGAAGTTTTGTGGCAGGCTTTGGCCGGCTGGTCTAGCGTGCCGCCGCCTCCGCAATCCCAAGGGTCCCGTCATGACCGAATTCGCCATCGCCGGCCTGCCTGTCGGCCCCGACCATCCGCCCTATCTCATCGCCGAGGCCGGGGTGCACCATTACGACAGCCTGGAGCTGGCCAAGGCGCATGTGCTGCAAGCCCGCATCGCCGGCGTGCAGGCGATCAAGTTCCAGACCTACAGCGCCAAGCGCCTGACCACGCACTGGGCCGAGCTCTACTGGAAGGACCCCAACTTCAAGACCCAGTACGAGGTCTTCGCCGCCAAGCGCGGCCTCAGCCACCCGGAGTATGCCGAGCTGATCGCCTATGCCCAGGGCCTCGGCATCACCTTTCTCTCCACCCCCTTCGACACCGATTCCGCCGACCTGCTGGCCGAGTTCGAGATGGCGGCCTACAAGATCGCCTCGGCCGACCTGACCAACCGGCCGCTGCTCGACCATGTGGCGCGCAAGGGCAAGCCGGTGCTGCTGTCGACCGGCGCCTCGACCTTCGAGGAGATCGCCGCCGCCGTCGCCACGGTGGCCGAGGCCGGCGCGCCACTGGCGGTGCTGCACTGCTCGCTGGCCTATCCGACGCCGATTGCCCAGGCCAACCTGGGCCGCATCACCCGCCTGGCCGCGCGCTTTGGCGCCACCACCGTCATCGGCTATTCCGACCACACGCAGCCGCAGCTGTCCGAGGTCGCCTGCCCGGCCGCCGTGGTGCTGGGCGCGCGGGTGATCGAGAAGCACTTCACCTTGAACAAGCACCTGGGCGGCGACGACCACTACCACGCCGTCGACCCCGAGGGCCTGAACCGCCTGGTGCGCGACTGCGCCGACGCCTTCCGCATGTGCCAGGGCGATGCCGAGATAACCGAGGTAGAGAAGGCGGCGCGCAGCTACGCCCGCCGCTCCATCGTCGCCGCGCGCGACCTGCCGGCCGGCACGGTGATTCAGCTGGCCGACCTGGACTTCAAGCGCCCTGGCACCGGGCTCTCGCCCACCGCGGTGGGCGAGGTGGTGGGCCGCCGCCTGGCCGCTGCCGTGCCCTATGATGGATTGATCCTGCTGGACAATCTGGCCTCCTGACGGTGCCGAACCAAGAGATCACCATCCCGGAGGTCTGCGCCGCTTTCTGGCGCATCGAGGAGGAGCTCCGGCTGGCCGAGCTGACGGCGGAGGGGATTCCACTCTGGCCCACGCTGCGCCTGCATCTCTACTACGAGGCGACGCGCGCCCTGGAGCTGTTCGACCGGCCGGTGCGGCCGGCCACCGGGCTGGCCAGCCGCCTGCGCCGCGCTGGCGCGACCCTGGCCGCGGCTCTACTGCAAGGCCCAGTCTGGCAACGCCGTCCAGCGGCGGACGTGCTGCTGCCGCATCCCCGCAAGCTGGCCACGCCCGAGGGCCTGCGCGACGTCTATTCGGCGCGACTGGTCGACGAGCTGCCGCGCGGCACAACGCTGCTGCTGGAGCGGACGCCGGGCGCGGCCGCCGGGCACCGCGTCGCCCGGCGCGACCTGCTCGACCTTGGCACCTGGCTGGCCATGCGCGGTTCGCCGCGCCGGCTGCCGCAGGCGGCGCTGGCCGTGCTGGAGCAGGCGCGCGAGGCTTTCCAGCAGGCGCTCGGCGTCGAGCTGCCCATTGCCGCGCTGGCCCGTCGCAACTGGCTGAAGGCGCGGGCACAGCGCCGCCGCTTCGCCCGCCTGTTCCGCCGCCTGGGGACGCGCCGCGTGTTCCTGGTGGTGGGCTACACCAACGAGGGCATCGTGCTGGGCGCGCGCGATGCCGGTGCCGAAGTAATCGAGCTGCAGCATGGCACCATCACGCCGTTTCACCTCGGCTATTCCTGGCCGACGCGGCCCCATTTGCCGACCTCGCCGGACCGCCTGCTGACCTATGGCGCCTTCTGGACCGACAGCGTGGCGCTGCCGGCCAGCATCCGCCCGCTGGTCATCGGCGCCAGCCACTTCCAGGAAACCCAGCGCCGCCTGGCCCAGGTGACGCGCAAGCCGCGCCAACTACTCTTCGTCTCGCAGGGCGTCATCGGGCACCGCCTGGCGGACATCGCGCTGCAGGTGGCCCGGCTAGCGCCAGAATGGCGGGTGATCTTCCGCCTGCATCCTGGCGAGGAACCGGCGCGCTTCGCCGTCGAACTCGCGGCCCGCGCCGGCGCGCTACCCGGCAACTTCACACTGTCGTCGGGCGAGCCGGGGATCTTCCAGCTGCTGGCGGAAAGTGCCGTGCAGGTCGGGGTCTTCTCCACCGCGCTGATCGAGGGCATGGCGCTGGGCGGCCGCACGCTGCTGCTGCCGCTGCCGGGCATCGACTACATGGCCCCGGTGCTGACACGCGGCGACGCGCTGCTGGTGCCCGATGCCGCGGCCTGCGTCGCGGCGCTCGGGCAGGCCCCCGCCGCGCGCGACCCGGCGGCCTACTTCGCGCCGCCGGTCCCTAGCATCCTCAAGGCCCTCAAGCGCCCCTGATCCACGCCAGGGTCGCCGCCAGCCCCTCGCGCAGCGGTGTCTCCACGCTGACACCCAGCAGCGCCCGCGCCGCCGTGGGATCGCCCAGCGAGCGGCGGATGTCGCCCGGCTGCGGCGGCTCGAAGGTCAGCCGCGCCTCGCGACCGAGCAGATCGGCCAGGACCTGCGCCAGCTCCAGCACGCTGGTCGGCCGGCCGCTGCAGACGTTCACCACCGGCGCCGCCAGGCTGGCCCGGTCCATCGCCGCGACCAGACAGCGCACCGCGTCGGCGACATAGACGAAGTCGCGCACCTGCAGCCCGTCGCCGCGGATCGCCAGCGGCTCGCCGGCCAGCAGGCGGCGGGCGAAGATCGAGACCACGCCGGCATAGGGCGAGGTTGGGTCCTGGCGCGGCCCGTAGATATTGAACAGCCGCAGGCCGCAGGTCCGCACCCCATGCAGCAGCCCGGCGACGCGCGCCTGCAGCTCGACCGCCAGCTTGTCGGCGCCATAGGCGCTCTGCGGCCGGGTCGGGTTGTCCTCGGCGATCGGCAGCGTCTCCTGCGGGCCATAGACCGCCGCCGAGGAGGCATAGACCACCGGCAGGCCGCCACCGGAGCCGCCCAGGCCCTGCGCCGCGTCGAACAGCGTGACGGCGCCGGTCAGGTTGACCCGGTGGCTGCCAACCCAGTCGGCGGTGGAGCGCACCACCGAGGCGATGGCCGCCAGGTGAAAGCACCCCTGCATGCCGGCCAGCGCGGCGCGCATCGCGACCGGATCGGTGATGTCGCCGACCAGCAGCTCGACGGCGTCCGGCAGGCGGTCACGCCGGCCGCTCGACAGATCGTCCAGCACGCGCACCTGATGACCGGCCGCCAGCAGCGCCTCGACCAGGTGCGAGCCGATGAAGCCGCAGCCGCCGGTGATGAGATATGAAGCCATGACCTGGACGCTTGCCCCCCGCCGGCCCCAGCCGCCCGCATTTCGGGCGACCAGAGCCGCTGGGGCGTGATAGGACAAGCCCGGCCGCTGGCGCAATGCTCTCGTCCGCTTGCCCGCGCCGCCGATCTTAGCTGGAGGGTACCCGCGTGCGATCGCCTGGTGAGGCTTGGTTGACCGCCATCCACCTGGGCTTTGGCCTGCTGCTGCCCACCGTGGGGCTGCTGGCGCCGCTGCTGCTGATCCCGCTGGCGGTCGGCGGCGGGGTGATCGCCGCGGCGGTGGTCTGGCAGCGCGGCGGCCGCTTTCCCTGGCCGTCGCCGGCGCTGCTGCTGCTCACCCTGCTGACCCTGGGCTGGACTGCGCTAGCCCTGGCCTGGGGTATCGAGCCGGTCAGCGGCTTCCAGCGCTGGCTGAACCTGCCGCTGCTGCTGGGCGCCGCGCTGCTGCTGTTCGGCGCCGCCGCGCGCTATCCGGACGACCTGGCCAACAGCGTTTTCCGTGGCCTGCTCCTGGGCTTCAGCCTGGGTGCGCTGCTGATCCTGATCGAATGGCTGGCCGGATCGCCGATCATCACGCTGCTGCGTGGTCCGCACGACCAGCCGCGCCATGCCCTCGACGAGCTCAGCCGCGGGCTTGCCTTCGGCTCGCTGCTGATCTGGTCGGCGGTGGCCTGGCTGACCGCGCGTGGCCAGCGCTGGGCCTGGCTGCTGCCGCTGCTGATCCTGCCGCCCGCCCTGCTGCTGCAGAACCTGGCCAGCGTACTGTCGGTCTGCGCCGGCCTGGGCCTGGCACTGATCGCCTGGTGGCGGCCCGGGCTGGGCCGCAGCCTGCTGCTGCTGCTGCCGGCGCTGCTGCTGCTGCTGGGCCCGCCGCTGTTCATCAAGCTGTACCAATGGGGCCTGATGGACGCCGAGGCGCTGCCCTCGACCGCGCGCTACCGCGTGCAGATCTGGTGGTTCGTCAGCGAGCGCATCTATGAGAAGCCGCTGTGGGGCTGGGGTTTCGACGCCGCCCGCCGGATGCCCGACTTCGGCGTCGATCCCTATGGCGACAAGCCGCATGTGATCCCGACCCACCCGCACCAGGCCTTCCTGCAGGCCTGGCTGGAACTGGGGATTCCCGGCGCGCTGCTGCTGTGCGCCTGGTTCGCCCTGGCCTGGAAGCGCCTGGCCGGTCTGGCGCGCTGCACCTGCGCCGCCGCCCTGGGGCTGACCGGCGGCCTGATGGCGGTGGCCGCCACCGCCTTCGGCCTGTGGCAAGGCCATACCCTGGCGATCCTGGTGCTGTCAGTCGCGCTCTTCGCCTTCGCCCGTCGCGCCGGCGATCAGGCCGGGCACGTCGGCGAGGCGAGAGGTCCGGCGGACGGCGAAACCCGGCCGCGCCAGCGCTAGGGCGGCGGCCCCGGTAGCGGCCGGCAGGTCGCGCCCGGCCAAAAGCAGCCCACCGGCCAGACCGGCGGCGCGCCCCGCCGCCAGGTCGCTCAAGCGGTCGCCAAGGATCCAGGAACGCCCAAGGTCCAGCCGCAAGACCTCGGCCGCCGCCAGCAGCATGCCGGGGCCCGGCTTGCGCGTCGGGTGCGTGGCGCGGAACGGCGGCCGGCCGGCCGGGTGCAGCGGTGCCGCCAGCACGGCATCCAGGCGGATGCCCTGGCGGGCCAGCTGCCGGGCCAGCCAATCCTGCAGCGCCAGGAACTCACGCCAGCCATAGAAGCCGCGGGCGATGCCGCTCTGGTTGGTCACCACCACCAGGGCCCAGCCGCGCGCGGCGAAGGGCCTCAGCGCCCGGGCCAGGCCGGGCAGCAGCCGCGTGTCCGCCGGGCGATGCAGATAACCGGGATCGGCCAGCAGCACCCCGTCGCGGTCGAGGAACAGGGCCGGCACGCCCCGACCCGGCACACCCCGGCGGGGCCGCGGCGCCAGCTCGAGCCACAGCCCCTGGCGTGGCCGCCAGGCCCGGGCGATGCGTCCGCGATAGGTCAAGGCCACCGTCTGCCGTTCCCCTGCCGCCCCCTGGCGGTCCTGCCCCTGCAAGGTCGTGGCCGTCGTGGCGCACTGTCAAGCGACCTGGCCCCCAGGCAACCTGGCCGGCCGTTGGCTTGACAGTCCCGCCGGGGGTGGCTCTCTTGCCCCGGCTCCCACAGATCCCCAGGCCATGACCGCAGACCGCCCCCTCGTCTCTATCGTCACGCCGGCCTGGAAGGCCGCCGGCTACATCGGCGAGACCGTCGCCTCGGTGCGGGCGCAGACGCTGGGCGACTGGGAACACCTGGTGATCGACGACTGCTCGCCCGACGACACCGGCGCCGTGGTGGCGGCGCTGGCGGCGCAGGACAGCCGCCTCAAGCTGCTGCGGACCCCGGCCAACGGTGGACCAGCCCGCACGCGCAACGTCGGCCTGGCAGCGGCGCGCGGACGCTATGTCTGCTTTCTCGATGCCGACGACCTGTGGCTGCCGGAGAAGCTGGCGGCGCAGATCCAGTACCTCGAGGCCCGCGGCGCAGCGGTCTGCTACACCGCCTACCGTCGCAAGTCCTTCGACCTGACCGAGCAGAGCCGGCTGATCAGGGTGCCGGCCCAGATGACCTATGGGCGACTGTTGCATAACACCGCCATCGTCACCTCCTCGGCGATGATCGACACCCAGCGCACCGGCCCGCTGCGCATGACCGAGGCGGCGCGCGACGACTACCTGCTCTGGCTCGGCCTGCTCAAGGCCGGCCACAAGGCCGTGGGCCTGAACCGCGACCTAGTGCAGTATCGCCGGGTGCCGGGTTCGGTCTCCAGCAAGCAGCTGCATGCCTCCGGCATCGTCTGGCAGATCTATCGGCAGCACGAGAAGCTGTCGCTGCCCTTCGCCCTCTGGTGCTTCCTGAACTACGCCTCGCGCGCGGTCTGGAAGCGCCTGCCGTTCTGACGGAGATTCCCGCCTGTGCATGCCGAAACGCTGTTGAGCCGCATCACCGCTCGCCAGGCCCGCATCGGCATCATGGGGCTGGGCTATGTCGGCCTGCCGCTGGCCCGCGCCTTTGCCGAGGCCGGCTTCACCGTGTCCGGCTTCGACACCGATCCGGGCAAGCGGGCGGCGCTGCTGGCCGGCCGCTCCTACCTGAAGCACATCGCCGCCGCCAGCCTGGCGCCGCTGGTGGCCGCCGGCCGCCTGGTGCCGGAGGAAGGCTTCGCCGCGCTGGGCGACTGCGACGTCGTCATCATCTGCGTGCCGACGCCGATCACCCGCACGCGCGATCCTGACCTGAGCTATGTCGAGGCCACCGGCCATGCCATCGCCCGGGCGCTGCGACCGGGCCAACTGGTGGTGCTGGAATCCACCACCTATCCCGGCACCACCGACGAGGTGCTGCGCCCGATCCTCGAGGCCGGCGGGCTGAAGGCCGGCCGCGACCTCTTCCTCGCCTTCTCGCCGGAGCGCGAGGACCCGGGCAACGAGACCTATGGCACGCGCGACATCCCCAAGGTGGTGGGCGCCGACGACGCCGACAGCCAGCGCCTGGCCGAGGCGCTCTATGGCAGCATCGTGCCGCGCGTCGTGCCAGTGTCGAACGCCCGCACCGCCGAGGCGGTGAAGCTGACCGAGAATATCTTCCGCTCGGTCAACATCGCCCTGGTGAACGAGCTGAAGGTGATCTACGAGGCGCTGGGCATCGACGTCTGGGAAGTGATCGAGGCGGCCAAGACCAAGCCCTTCGGCTTCATGGCCTTCTATCCCGGGCCCGGCCTGGGCGGCCACTGCATCCCGATCGATCCCTTCTACCTCTCCTGGAAGGCGCGCGCGCACGAGGTCGAGGCCGCCTTCATCGAGCTCGCCGGCGAGGTCAACCGCGCCATGCCGGGCCGTGTCGTGGCCAAACTGGCCGACGCGCTGAACGAACACTCCGGGCGCGGCCTGAAGGGCTCGCGCGTGCTGGTGCTGGGCCTGGCCTACAAGAAGAACGTCGACGACACCCGCGAAAGCCCGGCCTTCGCGCTGATCGAGCGGCTGGAAGCCAAGGGCGCGGCGGTCGACTATCACGATCCGCATGTCCCCGTGGTGCCGCCGACCCGCGAGCACGCGGCGCTGGCCGGCCGCCGCTCGGTGCCGCTGACCGCCGAGGCGCTGGCAGGCTATGACGCCGTGCTGATCGCCACCGACCATGCCGGCGTCGACTACGCCCTGGTGGGACAGGCGGCGCGGCTGGTGATCGATACCCGCAACGCCATGGCCGGCATCGCCGCCAGCGCCCCCGTGGTCAAGGCCTGACAAGCGGCATGACCCTGACCGCCGAGCTGGTCTTCGGGGCCTATGCGCTCGCCGGCCGCCTGGCGACGCCGCTGGTGGCGCGCTACCTGCGCCGCCGCGTGGCGCGCGGCAAGGAAGAGCCGGACCGCCTGGGCGAGCGCTGGGGCCGCAGCGGCAAGGCGCGCCCAGCCGGCAAGCTGCTGTGGATCCATGCCGCCAGCGTCGGCGAATCGCTGGCGGTGCTGCCGCTGATCGAGGCGATCCGCGTGGCCGAGCCCACGCTGGCCTGCCTGATGACCAGCGGCACCGTGACCTCGGCCCGCCTGCTGGGCGAGCGCCTGCCGCCCGGCGTCATCCACCAGTACGTGCCGGTCGACCTGCCGCAGGCGGTGGGGCGCTTCCTCGACCACTGGCGGCCGGACTTGGCGCTCTTCGTCGAGAGCGAGCTCTGGCCCACCATGCTGCGCGCGCTGGCGCGGCGGAAGACGCCGCTGGCGCTGGTCAATGCCCGCATGTCGGCGGCCTCGTTCAAGGGCTGGCAGCGGGTGCCTGGGCTGGCGCCGGGGCTGCTCGCCGGCATCCGCCTGGTGCTGGCCGAAAGCCCGGATTCGGCAGACCGCTTCCGTCGCCTTGGCGCGCCTTCGGTGGCGGCGCCCGGCAACCTGAAGCTGGCGGCACCGCCGCTGGCGGTCGACTCGGTGGAACTCCAACGTCTCACCGGCCTGCTCGGCACGCGGCCGCGCTGGATCGCCGCCTCGACCCATCCCGGCGAGGAGCAGATCGTCGCCGAGGCCATGACCCGGCTGCGCCGCCGCTGGCCGGACCTGGTCTGCATCCTGGCGCCACGCCACCCCGAGCGTGGCGCCGCCGTGGCCGCGCTGCTGCGCGAGGCCGGCCTGGACGTGGCGCAACGCTCCGCCGGCGAGGACCTGGGTCCCGCGACCGCCGTGCTGCTGGCCGATACCCTGGGCGAGCTGGGGCTGGTCTATCGCCTGGCCGACCTGGCCTTCATCGGCGGTTCTCTGGTGCCCAAGGGCGGGCAGAACCTGCTGGAGCCGGCACGCCTGGGCCGTGCCCTGCTGGCCGGGCCGCATCTGGAGAACTTTGCGCTGCCGGCACAGCACCTGGAGCAGGTTGGCGCGCTGCGGCGGGTCGCCGATGCCGCTAGCCTGGTCGACGCGGTGGCCCGCTGGCTGGAGGATCCGGCCGCGCTGGCCGTCGCAGGCACCGCCGCCGAGGCTGCCGCGCGTACCGAGGCCGGCGTGCTGCAGGCCATGTTGCAGGGATTGGGCCCCTTGCTGGAAGCCACACGATGAAAACCCACGGCAGCGGCGCGTCCTTCGCCTATTGGCGCGCGCCCGGCCTGCCCGGCGTGGATTTCGCCGAGGGTCGCGGTGCCGTTGCCACGACCGAGGCACCACACTTCCATGCCGAGGGGCAGATGGTGCTGCTGGTGGAAGGCGAGCGCCTGGTCGAGCGCGAGTCACGCCAGCATCGCCTGGGCGATGGCGAGCTCATCTGGATCGCCCCCAACGCCGTGCACACCTCGCGCGCGATGGATGGCAAGGCCGGGGGACGGGCCCACTTCCTGCATGCCTACCTGCCGCCACGACTGCTGCGGCGCCTGTCGCCGCGCCGGCCGGTCGACACGGTGCGGCGCCTGGCACCGCCGTCGGGCATCGCCGCCACCCAGCTGCTGGGCGAGCTGCGCAGCACCGCCAGCGAGGCGGCCGCCCTGGCAGCGCTGCAGGCACTGTTCGCGTTGGAGCCGACAGCAGACGCACAACCCGACGCGGTGCTGACCGACGCGGTCGCCCGCGCCCGCGACTGGTGGAGATGCATTTCTCCGAGCCGCTGACGCTGGAGCAGGTGGCCGCCGCGGCCGGCCTCGGTCGCTTCCACCTGCTGCGCGCCTTCGCCCGCCGCTTCGGGTTGACCCCGCATGCCTGGCTGCTGCGCCGGCGGGTCAACCACGCCAAGACACTGCTGCGCGCCGGTGTCGCCCCGGCCGAGGCCATCCTGGCCAGCGGCTTTGCCGATCAGAGCCACCTGGGCCTGCATTTCCGCCGCCTCGTGGGCCTGACCCCGGCCGCCTATCGCCGCGCCTGACTAGGAAACACCCGACGCTATAACGGGCGAGGCCGCCCGACCGGGGGGTCGGGCGGCCTCTGGGCAGGCCGTCCAGATTGGGTGATGAGGGGATGACCCATCGTTTTGCGCATCGAGTGGGTCGTTCTGGGCGGCCCTCGCCGTCTGTCTAGGTCACCGAACTAGTTGACCTTGCCTTCCTCGATATCGCTCTGCGACGGGTTGTCGTCGGCACCATCGGTCGCGCCGTCGTCACCGGATTCGCCGCTCTCGGCACCGTCGTCGCCACCCTGGGCGCCATCATCACCGCCCTCGCCGCTGTCGCCGCTGTCGCCGCCGGCGTCGCCACCTTCGCCGCCCTCGCCGCCGCCATCACCGTCGCCGTCGCCATCGCCGTCGCCATCACCGTCGCCGTCGCCGTCGCCGTCGCCATCACCGTCGCCATCGCCGTCGCCGTCGCCGTCGCCATCACCGTCGCCATCGCCATCACCGTCGCCATCACCGTCGCCGTCGCCGTCGCCGTCGCCGTCTCCATCACCGTCGCCGCCATCGCCACCACCATCGCCGCCGCCCTCACCATAGGCGACGTTCATGTCGATGGCCGGCGCCTGGAGCGATGCCAGCTTGCTGAAATCGATGGTGGCCGGGAGGGCCGTCAGGCCCAGGGCCAGGGCGGAAGCGCCAGCCAGGAAGGTGAAACGGCGTCGAAGTGTTGCTTGCATGGGACAGGCTCCTTGCTCTGCGTGTCGTTTAAGTGTGTTGCGAGCCCACCAACGTGTCGTCAGGAGCCCTGGTTGAAGAACACCCGGGGTGCCGACTTTCTTCCCGGAGCCTGGAAAAAATGTCGCCGCCCCCTGCCCGGGCGCTCTGCCGGCCGCAAATGCCACCACCAGGCGCAATTTCCTTACAGATCGATGGCCGCCGCGGCTCAGCCTCACGCTTTGGCTGGCTATGGCCCTGGCCGTGGTGGGGTCTGGCGGCGGCGCGCTGCTGCTATTGGCGACCGTTGAGCGGGTCTTCCTGCGGCTGGTACCCTTCCTGATCCTCGGCGCCACGCTGCTCTTCGCCTTCTCCCGTCCGCTGCTGCGCCTGCTGCGCCGCCTGTATCCGGCGCGCGCGAGTGCCAGGCTCACACCCGCTTCCTTCGCACTGCAGGCGGCGACCGCGGTCTACGGCGGCTACTTCGGCGGCGGGCTGGGCATCATGCTGCTGGCGGTGCTGTCGCTCTGCGGCTACGAGGACATGCGCGTGCTGAACGCCGTGAAGAACCTGCTGTCGGCGCTGGTCGGACTGGTCACCCTGGTGATCTTCGCCGGGCTGGGCGCGGTTTCCTGGCCGCCGACCCTGGTGATGCTGGTCGGCGCGGTGGCCGGCGGCTGGATCGGCGGCCGCGTCGGCCAGCGCGCGCCGGCCTGGGTCATCCGCGGCTTCGTCATATCCGTCGGGTTGACGCTGTCGGCCTACTACTTCGCCAAGTAGGCAGCGGCTACTCCGGCAGCACGTCCTTGCCCTCACCCAGGCGGTGGCCCGGGTTCTTGCGCTCCAGCTCTAGCAGCACGCCGGAATGGTCGACGCGCGGGCCGAAGTTGCTGGTCACCCCGCTGAAGATCTGCTGCATCAGGCTGGACAGCGGCAGCGTCAGGCCCTGGGCCTGGGCCTCCGCCATCACGTTGTTCATGTCCTTCAGGTGCATCGCTGCCGGCCCGCCGGGCAGGAACTTGCGGTCCAGCATACGCTGGCCGTGGATCTGCATGATCAGCGAGTCGGCGAAGCCACCAGTCATGGCCTTGCGCGCCGCCGCGGCGTCGCCGCCGCCCTCGTCGACCAGCAGCAGCGCCTCGGACACGGCGCCCAACGCCAGGCCGACGATCAACTGGTTGGCCAGCTTGACCAGCTGGCCGGTGCCGATGCCGCCGACCCGGGTCGGCCGGCCCAGCGCCTTCAAAAGCGGTTCGCCGCGCGCATAGTCGGCCTCGCTGCCGCCGACCATGATGGCCAGCGTCGCCGCCTCAGCGCCGCTCGGCCCACCGGACACCGGCGCGTCAAGCTGGCTGGCGCCGACCTTGGCCAGGCCGGCGGCGTGTGCCTTGGCCTCGGCCGGCTGGATCGAGGAGCAGTCGATGAACAGGGCGCCCTTCGGCAGCGCGGCGGCCACGCCCTGGTCGAACAGCAGTTCGCCGACCGACTTGCCTTCGGTCAGCATGGTGAAGACCACCTCGGCGTTCTTGACCGCCTCGGCCGGCGTCTTCGCCACCGTGGCGCCGGCGGCCGCCAGCGGCGCGGTCTTGTTGGCCGAGCGGTTCCAGACCGTGACCGCGTGTCCCGCCTTCAGCAGGTTGGCCGCCATGGGGCGGCCCATCAGGCCGGTGCCGAGAAACGCGATCCGGGTCATCTGTTCAATCCTTTCCCTGCTGTCCATAGGTCACCACGAAGATCTCGACGCGGCGATCCTTCTGTTCACCCTCGGCCTCATCGCTCGAGAGCAGGCCGAAGACATCGCTGCCGCCAAAGGCTTCGCCGCGCCAACCATAGAGGTGCTGCTTCTTCGCCACGCCACGGTCGGCGAGATACTGCCCCACGACCTTGGCGCGGGCCAGCGAGAGCTTGACGTTGTCCGCCGCGCTGCCCTGCTTGTCGGCCTGGCCCAGGATGCATATCTGTACGCCGGTGTTGCCGTGCAGGCGCTGCGCCAGCTCGTCCAGGAAATGCGCGTCGCTCGGCTTGATCTTGGTCTTGCCGGTGTCGAAGTGCACCACGGTGATGGCAGGCCATTCCGCCGCCGGACCCTCCTGGCAGTCGATCGGTACGTCGGAGTCAGCAAGCGCCGGCGAGGCGAGCAACAGGGACAGGACGGCCCCGAATATCAGTCGATGCATGGTGGACCTCCCCCAAGGTCGATGACTGCGGCGACGATAGACCATCCCCGCCGACTCAAAAGCCACCCTGGCGGACAAGCAGTCACGCCGCCAGCGCCGCATCGTCCAGGCGGACGCTGTCGGCCGCCCGGCGGAACAGCTCGGGCCCGGCGGCGCGGTCGGTCATGCCTTCGCTCAGGACGCGGCGCCAGGCGCGCGCGCCGGGCAGGCCGTTCATCAGGCCCAGCGTATGCCGCGCCAACAGCTTCAGCGGCCGGCCGGCGGCGCAGTGCCGCCCGGCCAGCGCCACCAGGGACTCCAGCAGCGCGGCCCGCGTCGTCACCGGCGCTGCCTGGCCGAAGACCCCTGGATCGACCTGCGCCAGGCACCAGGGCTCCTGGTAGGCGGCCCGGCCCAGCATGGCGCCGTCGGCCCAGGCTAGTTGCTCCACCGCGCTGTCCAGCGTCAGCCCACCGTTCAGCACGATGGTAAGGTCGGGGCGCGCCTGCTTCAGCCGCCGCACCAGGTCGTAGTCCAGCGGCGGCACCTCGCGGTTCTGCTTCGGCGACAGGCCCTGCAGCCAGGCCTTGCGCGCATGCACGATGAAGGTCTTGCAGCCCCGCGCCGCCACCGCCTCGACGAAACCAAAGAGCATGGTCTCGGGATCGGCCTCGTCGATGCCGATGCGACACTTCACCGTCACCGGCAGCGCGACGGCGTCCCGCAGCGCGGCGACGCAGTCGGCGACCAGCAGCGGCTCGGCCATCAGGCAGGCGCCGAAGCGGCCGCTCTGCACCCGGTCCGAGGGACAGCCGCAGTTCAGGTTGATCTCGCGATAGCCGAAGCCCTGGGCGATCTTCGCCGCCCGCGCCAGTTCCGCCGGGTCGCTGCCGCCGAGCTGCAGCGCTACCGGCTGCTCGCCCCCGTCGTGATCTCGGGCGTCGAACGCCAGATGGCGCGCGGCGTCGCCATGCAGGATGGCGCCGCTGGTGATCATCTCGGTATAGAGCAGCGCGCGCGTCGTCAGCAGCCGGTGGAACTGCCGGCAGAAGCGATCGGTCCAGTCCATCATTGGCGCGACGGAAAGTCGCTGGGGCGCGGTGCTGTTCATCGGCGGCGACAATACAGCGCTGGCCGTCCCGATTCATGCGTCTTTTGCGCCGTCCCCCACGACTTGCATCGCGCTAGAGGTTCCCGTGCCGCTGCCATAGCATTGGCAGCGGTGCCGGCGGCTTGCCGCGGGTTGGCAGGTTAAGGAGACCAGGGACGTGGCAAGACTCGGATTCATAGGTGCCGGACCGGTGGGCACCGCTTTCGCCGTCAACCTGTCGCAGCGCGGCTATCAGGTCGTCGGCATCTTCGACGTCAACCAGGCGGCAGCGAAGCGCCTGGCCGACGATGTCGCCGGCAGCCGGATCTTCGACCAGGCCCAGGCGCTGGTGGATAGTGCCGACAGCGTCTTCGTCACCACCCCCGACGACCTGATCGCCAAGGTCACCGGCGAACTGACGTGGCGCGCCGGACAGGCGGTCATCCATTGCAGCGGCGCCACCACGGTGCAGGCGCTGGATGCCGCCAGGGAACAGGGGGCCATGGCCGGCGCCATCCATCCCTGCCAGAGCTTCGCCGGGCGAGACCAGGCCATCGCCAACCTGCCGGCCAGCACCTTCGCGATCGAATCCGAGGAGCCGCTGCGGGCGAAGCTGACAGAGATCGCCAAGGCCTTGGACGGCGACGTGGTCTACCTGACGTCCGAGGACAAGGCGCTCTACCACGCCGCCGCCTGCATCGCGGCCTGTTACACCTACACGCTCGCCGATATCGCCACCGACCTCTGGAAGTCCTTCGGCAAGACCAAGGAGGAGGCGACCAAGGCCTATATCCCGCTGCTGCAGGGTACGGTGAACAACATCGCCAGTGTCGGATTTCCCGGCTGCCCGTCGGGACCCCTCATGCGCGGCGACGTCAAGACGATCGAGAGACACTTTGTCGCGCTGACCAAGCATGCCCCGGACATTCTTCCCCTCTATAAGGCATTGGGCCTCAGGACGATCCCGGTCGGACTCGCCAAGGGCACCTTGAGCGAAGGCAAGGCGGCGGAACTGCGGTCCCTGTTCGAGAGGTCGGCGTAGTCCACCACAAGCAACGGCCGGTTCGTGGTGGCCCTGCAGGACCGCGGCGCTTGTCTTCCCCACTGAATAGAGAGTTTTCCATGCGCATCCTGTCGCTCTTGCTGGTCTGCCTGCTGCCGCTCACCGCCCAGGCGCACCAGTTCACCTTGGGCGAGCTGACGGTCAAGCACCCCTGGCTGCGCGCCACCATCGGTACGCTGCGCAACACCGCCGGCTACATGACGGTGACCAACAGCGGCAGCACGCCGCAGCGCCTGGTCGCGGTGGATATCCAGGGCGCCGACAAGGTGGAGATGCACGAGACCAAGGACGGCATGATGATGCTGGTCGAGGCGGTGGAGATTCCGGCCGGCGGCAGCGTCACCTTCCAGCCCGATGGCTGGCACCTGATGGTCGGCCCGCTGTCCCTGCCGCTGAACGAGGGCGACACGGTGGAGGGCGCCCTGCTGTTCGAACCGGCCGGCCGCCTGCCGGTCATCTTCAAGGTCGACGCCGCCAACGCGACCGAAAGCCACGATCACAACTGATCCCCAGGGGCGGGACAGAAGCGTGACGGCAACGCCCGCAGCTACTCCAGAATCTTGACGATCGCCGCGACGTGCTCCTCGCCGTGGCCCGCCTTGATCGCGCGGTCGAGCAGGCCGGCGGCGAAGTCCGGCACCTCGGTGTTGATCCCGGCGTCGGTCGCCTGGCGCTGAATCAGCGCCAGGGCGGCGCGCCAGACCGAGAGCGTGGCGCCGGGGTTGGCGAAGGCATCGCGTTCGATGACGTCGGCGGTCCACGCCGCCTGCGGCGCGTTGGGGAAGACCGAAGAATAGAGGTCGCCACCAATGCCCTCCGACCGGCAGAGGCGCGCGCCGTGCGCCACGCCGCCAAACATGCCGAACAGCATCGACAGCCAGGCCAGGTCCAGCGCCGCGGCCACGCCGATATTGTCGCCGACCAGCCGCAGGTCGCCGGCCAGCGCGCGCAGCACCGCCGCGTGGCGCTCGAAGGCCGCTGTCGGCCCCGAGCAGAGGATCACGCAGTCCGGCAGGCCGATCTTGTAGGGCCCGCCGAGGATCGCCCCGTCGATGTAGACGGCACCGGCGGCGGTGACCCAGGGATCAAGCGCGCGGGCCTCCTGCGGCGTGCCGGAGCTGAGCTGCACCACCGTGCGGCCGGCCAGGGCGGCCTGCGCCGCGGGCGCCTCCAGCAGAGCGCGGGTAGCCGCGTAGTCGTGCACGCAGATCACCACCAGCGGGCTGGCGCGCAGCGCGTCAGCCAGGCTGGCCGCGCCCATCGCGCCGGCCGCGACCAGCGGCTGCGTCTTGACCGCCGAGCGATTCCACACCGTCACCGCGTGGCCGGCCTTCAGGAAGGCTTGGGCCAGCGCCGCGCCCATGGAGCCGAGGCCCAGCACCGTCACGTCACTCATGCCCTGTCCTCTTCCCTTCGGGCCGACTTAGCCAACCAGGTCGCCGTACCAGCGCTGCGCCACGTCGGGGTGCGAACGCAGACGGCTCTTCATGTAATTGTCGCCAACGGTATGGAACATGGGGTTCTGCGGATCGCTGGCGGGCCCGCGCGCCTCCGCCGCCAGTCGCGGCGGCAGGGTCAGCAGCGGCACGGTGGCCTCCAGGCTGGCGCCGAAGAAGAAGGCGACCGACAGGCGGTCATGGCCGGCCGGCGGCGAGACCACGCGATGCACCGTGGCGCGCAGGTAGCCGTTCGACGCCAGCTCCAGCAGCTCGCCGACATTCACCACGAAGGCGCCGGGCACGGGATCGGCGGCGATCCAGCCCTGCGGCCCCTCAACCTGCAGGCCCGGCTGCGTGTCCTGCAGCAGCAGCGTCAGGAAGCCGGAGTCCTTGTGCGCGCCGACGCCCTGTTCGCCCGTCACCTCGTGCTGGCCGGGATAGCGGATGACCTTGACCCGCTGGTGCGGGTCCCTGGCATAGAGCGGCTGGAAGACCTCGGGATCCTGCTCCAGCGCCAGAGCGAAGGCGCGCAGCAGGCGGATCGAGACCTGGCCGCAGGCCTCCTGCCAGGCTAGCAGGGCGGCGCGGAACTGCGGCACCTGCGGTGCCCAGAGGTTGGCACCCTGCAGCCGCGTCCAGGGCGGGTTGTCCGGCGCTGCTGGCCAGGGGCCGCGTTCCGGCCCGATGTCGAACTGCTCGCGCAGGTCGGCGGCGCCGCGCGTGATCTCCCAGCCGACCCGGGTGTAGCCGCGGAACTGGGCGGAATGCACCATCTCGACGGCGACCTTGTCAGCCTCCGGCAGGGCGAAGAAAGCACGCGCGCTGGCCTGCAGCGCAGCCACTTGGGCGGCTGGAATGCCATGGCCGACGAGGTAGAAGAAGCCGACATCGCGCGCCGCCGCCCGCAGCTCGGCCAGGAAGGCAGCGCGTTCGCCCGGCCCCGCGTCCAGACGAGCCAGGTCGAGCAGCGGCAGGGTGAGTGGCTTGCCGGCGATCCCCATGGCGCAGGGTTCTAGCACGGCCGGTGCCCAGGCCGGAAAGGGCCCCCTTGCCCAGTCGCCCGCGGCTTTCTAGGGTCGCGCCCCATGCCGCGCCCACCCGCCCCCACGCCCCCCCCCCGCGCCTGGCAGCGCATGCTGTCGGGCCGCCGCCTCGACCTGCTGGATCCCTCGCCGCTCGACGTCGAGATCGAGGACATCGCCCAGGGGCTGTCGCGCGTCGCCCGCTGGAACGGCCAGACGCGGGGCGACTGGGCCTTCACCGTGGCGCAGCACTCGCTGCTGGTGGAGAAGCTGGTCGGGCAGATGAAGCCGCTGACGCCGGCGAAGTGGCGCCTGGCGGCGCTGCTGCACGACGCGGCGGAGCATGTGCTGGGCGACCTCATCACCCCCTTCAAGGCGCAGATCGGGCCCCACTACAGGGCGCTGGAGCACCGCCTGCTGGGCGCCATCCACCTGCGCTTCGGCCTGCCGGCGGTGCTGCCGCAGCACGTCACCGACCTGATCAAGCGCGCCGACAAGACCGCCGCCTTTTTCGAGGCCACCTTGCTGGCAGGCTTCGCGGAGGACGAGGCCATCAGGTTCTTCGGCCGGCCGCGCGGTGTCGAGCTGCATCGCCTGGTGCCGCTGGCCCCGGCCGATGCCAAGCAGCGCTTCCTCGCCCGCTTCGCTGCGCTGGCCGAGGCGGCCCAGTGAGCGGAAGCGTGATCTGGCTCTGGCTGCCTGCCGCCCTGGCGCTCGCCGCCTGGGCCTATCTGCTGCTGTTCCACGGCCGCTTCTGGCTGGCCGACCAGCGGCTGCCGGCCACGGCGGCGACGCTGGCACAGTGGCCCAGCGTCGTCGCCGTGGTGCCGGCCCGCAACGAAGCCGATGTGATCGGCCAGGCCATCGCCGGCCACCTGGGACAGGATTACCCGGGGTCCTTCCAGGTCGTGCTGGTGGACGACGAGTCGAGCGATGGCACGGCGCAAGCCGCACGCGCGGCCGCCGGCGCCGACCCGCGTCTGACGGTCCTGCCGGCACCGCCGCGCGAGCCCGGCTGGGTCGGCAAGCTCTGGGCGCTGGAAAGCGGGATGCGGTCGGTCTCGCCGGCGCCGGACTATTGGTGGCTGACCGATGCCGACATCGGCCACCCGCCCGACACGCTGCGCCGCCTGGTGGCCAAGGCCGAAGGCGACCGGCGCGCCCTGGTCTCGCTGATGGTGAAGCTCTGGTGCCAGAGCGCCTGGGAACGCCTGCTGATCCCGGCCTTCGTCTACTTCTTCCAGCAGCTTTTCCCCTTCCCGCGGGCCAACGATCCGCGCTCCCGCGTGGCGGCGGCAGCCGGCGGCTGCGTGCTGCTGCGCGCCGATACGCTGGCGGCCGCCGGCGGCCTGGCGGCGATGAAGAGCGCGGTGATCGACGACTGCACCCTGGCGGCGCTGGTGAAACCAGCAGCGCGGCGCCAGGGCCTCGGCATCTGGCTGGGCCTGGCCGAGACGTCGCATTCGCTGCGTCCTTACAGCGGACTGGGGGAGATCTGGCGCATGGTGGCGCGCTCGGCCTTCACGCAGCTGCGCTACAGCTCGCTTCTGCTGCTGGGCACGCTGCTCGGCATGCTGCTGCTCTACCTGGTGCCGCCGCTGCTGGCCCTGACCTGGCCCTGGCACGGCAGTGCCCTGGCCGGCAGCCTGGCGCTGGGCGCCTGGTCGCTAATGGCGCTGAGCGAGCTGCCGACCTTGCGGCTCTATGGCCTGGCGCCGCTGCGCGCGCTGCTGCTGCCGCTGGCCGGGTTGCTCTACACGCTGATGACGCTGGATTCGGCGCGGCGCCACTGGGGCGGGCGGGGCGCCACCTGGAAAGGCCGCGTCGCGGCCGGTAAGGTCGGGGGATGAGCGTCAGCGACAGCGTCGAGACACCATCGGGCAAGGGGGCGGCGGACGAGAACTTTCCCGTCGGCTCCTTCCTCATCCCGCGCGCGCTGCGCCCGCACGTAGCGCGCTACTACGCCTTCGCCCGCGCCATCGACGACGTGGCGGACAACCCCGACCTGCCGGCGGACGAGAAGATCGAGCGGCTCGAACGTTTCGCCGCCGCGATCCAGGGAACCGCCGAGGCGCCGGGGCTGGAGAAGGGCACGCGGCTGCGCGCCTCGATGCTGGAAACCGGGGTGCCGCTGCGCCACGCCAGCGACCTAACAGTGGCCTTCATCCAGGACGCGCGGCAGAACCGCTACGCCGACTGGGCCGACCTCATGGGCTATTGCGAGAACTCGGCCAATCCGGTCGGGCGCTACCTGGTGCACCTGCACGGCGACCGCGATCCCGCCGCCTTCGCCGCGTCCGACGCGCTCTGCTCGGCGCTGCAGGTGCTGAACCACCTGCAGGACTGCGGTGACGACCTGCGACAGCTCGATCGCTGCTACCTGCCGCAGGACTGGATGGCGACCGAGGGGGCGCGTACCGAGGAGCTGCTGGGACCCGCGCTGACACCGGCGCTGCGCCGCGTGCTGGATCGCTGCCTGGCCGCCACCGACACGCTGATCCGCCAGGCCCGCGCCCTGCCGGGCTTGCTGCGCAGCCGCCGCCTGGCGATGGAATCGGCCGCCATCTGGCGCATCGCCCGCCGGCTCTCGGCCGAGCTGAAGCAGCGCGATCCCCTGGCGACGCGGGTAAAGCTGAGCAAGCCGCAGGCGCTGCGCTGCGGCCTGGGCGGCGCGCTGGCCGCCACGCTGCGGGTCGCCGAGGGTCGCCGGCCATGACGGCGGTGACCGACGAGAACGCCGACCGCGCGCACGTCGCCCAGGTGGTGCAGCGCTCCAAGACCTCCTTCATGAGCGGCATGCGCATCCTGCCGAAGCCGCGGCGCGAGGCCATGTACGCCATCTATGCCTTCTGCCGCGAGGTCGACGACGTGGCCGACGAACCCGGCCCGCTGCCGCAGAAGCTGGTGGAGCTGGCGGACTGGCGCAGCGAGATCGGCCGCCTCTACGCCGGGCGCCCGACGCGGGCAACGACGCGCGCACTGGTGAAGCCGGTGACCGATTACTTTCTGCCGCAGGCCGAGTTCCTGGCAGTGATCGATGGCATGGAGATGGACGCGCGCGGGCCAGTGGTGGCGCCGTCACTGGCCGACCTGCGGCTCTACTGCCGACGCGTCGCCGGTGCCGTGGGACAGCTGTCGATCCGCGCCTTCGGCGCCAGCGGCCTGCCGGCGGAGGCCCTGGCGGTAGCGCTGGGCGAGGCGCTGCAGCTCACCAACATCCTGCGCGACCAGGCCGAGGACGCCGCCGACGGCCGCCTCTACCTGCCGGCCGAATTCCTGGCCGAGGCCGGCATCGACAGCCGCGACCCGGAGGCGGTGATGGCGCACCCGCATGTCGGCCAGGCGCGCGCCGCGCTGGGCGCGCTGGCGGCCCGGCGCTTTGCCGAAAGTCGCGCGCTGATCGCCCGCATCCCCCGCCGCACCATCAAGCCGGCAATCCTGATGCAGGAGATGTACTGGCGCATCCTGCGTCGCCTGGAGGCGCGGGGTTGGGAGAAGGTGGAGCCTCGCCTGTCGCTGTCCAAGGGCCTCAAGATCTGGGTGGCGCTGCGCCACGGACTGCTGTGAGGCCGTTGAGCCGTCGCTTGTCCCCTCTCCCCCGCAAATCCGTAACACCACGTCCCTAGGGTCCGACGGACTGCATCGTTGCGGAGTCGCGCGCATCTTCGACCGCCTTTATCGCTGGGCCATGCGGGCCGGGTCGGGACCCGGGGCGCTGCGCGTCGTGGCGCTGGTCTCTTTCGCCGAGAGCGCGCTGCTGCCGATCCCGGTGGATGCCGTGACCTTGCCGGTCATGCTGGCCGAGCGGGCGCGGCTGTGGCGTGTCGTCTGGGTCGCCAGCCTGGCCTCGGTGCTGGGTGGTCTGGTCGGCTATGGCATCGGCCGGCTGCTCTACGAGACGCTGGTGGTCTGGCTGATCGACCTCTACGGCTGGCAGGACAGCTTCGCCGCGCTGCGCCGTGACTTCCACGACCAGGGCGCGCTGATCGTGCTGTTGGGCGCACTCTCGCCCCTGCCCTACAAGCTGATCGCCATCGCCAGCGGCGTCGAGCAGTTGGACCTCTGGCTGTTCCTCGCCATCTCGGTCCTCGGCCGTGGCGGACGCTTTGCCGCTTTCGGGCTGCTGGCCTGGTGGCTCGGCCCGCGCCTGCGCCTGCTGCTCGACCGCCACGCCGCCTGGATCGGCTGGCTGGTGCTGGCGCTGCTGATCGGCGGCTTCGTCGCGGTGGAGTGGGTCGTCTAGCCCTTGAAGGCCGGAATCGGCAGGCCCGGTACCTCCGGCTCGAAGGCGAAGAGGGAGCCCGACAGCGGCGCCTGCTCGATCACCTGGTCGCCCGAGGTGGTGATGAAGAGCGTCTTCAACGCCGGCCCGCCGAAGATCGGGCAGGTGACGCGCGGCGCCGGCAATTCCACCTTGTGGGTGCGCTTGCCGTCGGCGGCATAGCGCGTGACGCAGGCGCCGTCCCAGTGCGCGATCCACAGCCCGCCGGCGGCATCGGCGCAGATGCCGTCGGGCAGTCCCTCGCTGCCGTCGAAGTGGGCGAAGACGCGGCGATTGGACAGTGTGCCGACGGCGCCGTCGAAGTCATAGGCCAGCAGATCGCCCGGCATCATGTCGACGAAGTACAGCGTCTTGCCGTCCGGCGACCAGGCCAGGCCGTTGGAACAGGCAAAGCCCGTGTCCATCCGCGTCACATCCCGCCCGTCGTAGCGATAGAGGCTGCCGGTCGGCTGCGTGTTGCCAGCGTCCATGGTGCCGAACCAGAAGCGGCCCTGCGGATCGACCTTGCCATCGTTCGGGTTGTTGGCCGGCTGGTCGGCCTCCACCGCGGTCTGCGGCTCGGCATGGCTGCCGCCCGGCGCGACGCGATAGAAGCGCTTGCCGCAGAGCAGCAGCAGCCCGCCGTCGGCGGCCAGCGCCATGGAGCCCAGGTAGCCCTCCAGACCGGCCAGCGGCAGCAGCTCGTCCCGGCCCGTCACCGGGTCGAAGCGATGCACCTTGGCCCGCAGCGAGTCGATCCAGTAGAGCCGCTGTTCGGCGGCGCTCCACACCGGGGTCTCGCCCAGGGCGGCATCGATTTGCAGGGCGACGCGGGGCTTCAGTGCGGACATGGCGGGCTTCCTTTGACTTGGCACTAGGCGGCGGCAGGGACGCGCGCCTTGGGCGCGCGACGCAGCAGGATCTGGGCGATGATAAGCATGGTCAGGGTGACCACAAGCACGGTGGTGGCGATGGCGTTGATCTCTGGCGTCACGCCGCGGCGGATCGAGGCGAAGACATAGAGCGGCAAGGTCACCTCGCGCCCGTTGACGAAGCTGGCAACCACGTAGTCGTCGAAGGAGAAGGTGAAGGACAGCAGGAAGCCGGCGACGATGGCCGGCATGATCAAGGGCAGCGTCACCTGGCGGAAGGTGCCCCAGGGCGTGGCGTAGAGATCGGCCGAGGCCTCGATCAGGCTACCGTCCATGCCGGCGATGCGCGCCCGCACGATGACGATGACCAGCGCCATGTTGAACAGCGTGTGGGCGGCGACGATGGAGCCCCAGCCCAGGTCGATCACCGGCGCGCCAGCCCAGAGGCCCTGGATCAGCGGATTGACGGCATCGCGCACCGTGGCGATGGCGATCAAGGTAGAGATGCCGATGACGATGCCTGGCACCATCAGCGAGACGTAGATCAGCAGGTCGTAAAGCCGCCGCTTCCAGCCCTTCACCCGCTGCAGCGCCAGCGCCGTGGCGGTACCCATCAGCGCCGCCAGGCAGGCCGAGGTGAAGGCGATCGACAGGCTGTTGACCAGCGCCTCGATCATGAAGCGGTTGGAGAAGGCGGTCTCGTACCACTGCAGCGAAAAGCCGGTGAAGGAAGAGGCCTGGCGGCCGCTGGAAAAGGAGATCAGCACGATCAGGCCGATTGGCGCATAGAGGAACAGATAGACGCAGAGCGCGTAGCCCTTCAGCCAGCGACCCGATTTCATAATAGCGAGACTTCCTGCTGCTGGCCGCCCTGGCGCCGCGCCCAGCGCAGCGCCAGCCCAACCGCCAGCAGCATGATGGCCACCAGCGACATGGCCACGGCCGAGCCATAGGGCCAGTTGCGCGACTGCAGGAAAAGGTCGACCAGCGCGTTGCCGATGAAGAAGACCTTGCCGCCGCCCAGCAGCTGCGGGATCAGGTATTCGCCCATCAGCAGGATGAAGACCAGCAGGCAGCCGGTGACCACGCCGGGCAGCGACAGCGGCAGGGTTACCTGGCGGAAGGTGGCGACGGCACCGGCATAGAGATCGCCCGAGGCCTCCAGCAGCCGCTTGTCCAGCCGCTCCAGGCTGACGTAGATCGGGAAAACCATCAGCGGCAGGTAGCCGTAGACGATGCCGATCAGCACGGCGAGCGGCGTGTTGATCAGGCGCACATCCTCGATACCGATCATCGCCAGCCAGGTCGGGATGCCGCGCCCCGACAGCAGGATGATCCAGGCATAGGTGCGCAGCAGGAACGAGGTCCAGAAGGGCAGGATCACCAGGATCAGCAGCAGCAGCTTGCCGCGCCGTACCTTCACCGCCAGGAAATAGGCCAGGGGATAGGCAAAGACCAGGCAGAGCAGCATCCCCACCGGGGCCAGCACCAGGGTGTTCTTGAAGGCAGCGAAGCGCGCCGGCAGGTTGAGGTAGTTGTCGAGCGTAAAGCCGCCACCGTAGCCGCCGGCCGGTGCCCGCTCACCGACGGAGAACACCAGCACCACCACCAGCGGCATCACCAGCAGGGCGATGAACCACAGGCTGGCCGGCGCCAGCAGCAGCGCGGTGATGAGGGACTGGCGGCGGGCCGGGGTCATGGCGGCGAATTCAGGCGCGGCCTGTCCCCTCTCCCGCGCAGCGGGGGAGGGCTAGGGAGGGGGTGGGGCAGACTGGAGCTCCAGAGTCGACACCCCCTCCCCGACCCTCCCCCAGCTGCGCTGGGAGAGGGGGAACTGGCCGTGCGCCTCGTCCCTACGCCGACTTGAAGCGCGCGAAGAGCTCGGCGCGCGCCTCGTTGGTGATCAGGCCGGTGGCGCCGAACTCCAGCGGCGCCAGCAGCTCGGCCGCCGGATAGAGGATCGGATCCTCCAGCAGTTCCTTCGGCAGCAGGGCGTTGGCGCGGGAATCGGTCAGCGGATAGCCGTGGAACAGCGCCTCCTTGGCGTTCACCTCGGGCGTGATCAGGTAGTTGATCAGCGCGTGGCCGCCCTTGGGGTTCGGCGCGTCACTCGGCACGGCGTAGAAGTCGGTCCAGATCTCGCCGCCCTCGCGGCCGATGATGTACTCCATCGTGGGCACCTCGCGCTTCAACTGCACCGCATCGCCGGTCCAGCAGATCGACATCACGGCGTCGCCGGTGAGCATCGAGGGCTTGTAGTCCGAGTTGATGCCGAAGAGATGCGGCTTGGCCGCCAGCAGCAGCTCCTCGGCCTTGGCCAGCTCGGCCGCGTCGATCGAATTGAAGGAGTAGCCGAAGTTCTTCAGCGCGTTGCCGATGGTGGTGAGCTGGTAGTCGTGCACCATGACCTTGCCGCTGTGCTTGCCCATGGTGAGCTCCCAGAACTCCTTCCACGAGGTCGGCTTCTCGGTCACCACGGCACTGTCGATGACGTAGCCAGTGGTGCCCCAGTCCTTCGGCACAGCATAGACCGCGCCGCCCACTGTGCCCTCGCCGGTGAAGCGCTGGTCGTGCGCCGCGGCGTCGTGCGACGGCAGCTGCGCCAGATCCAGCGGCAGCAGCAGCTTCTGCCCGACATAGTCAGCGATGGTGTAGTTGGTCGGCACCAGCACGTCATAGCCGGCGGCGCCGGCCTGCAGCTTGGCCATCATCTCTTCGTTCGAGCCGAAGACCGTCACCTCGACCGCCGCGCCGGTCAGCTTGGTGAAGGCCTCGAAGTTCGCCGGGTCGTGATAGCTGGGCCAGGTGCAGAGGCTGACCCGGTCGCCGATGTCGCCGGCAAAGGCCTGGCGTCCCAGCGGATTGATGCCCAGCTCGTGCGCCAGCACCAGGCTGGCGGTGCCGAGACCGGTGACACCGAGGAAGTGACGGCGGCTGATCGAGCCCTTCTGCCAGCGCCGCAGGTGATGCAGGAAATCCTTCTTGTCCATCGCTCTTCTCCCTGTTGAGGCGCCGAACGGCGCCGTACCGTCGAACTGCTTCTAGCCCTCTGCCAGCGCCAGCGCGCGGTCGCGCCGCCAGCCGAAGTTCACCCGCGTGCCGGGCGCCAGGTTGGCCGGCGCCGCGGTCTTGGGCACCCGTACCAGGGTGCGGCCGAAGGCGCCGCTGGTCAGCGCCACCTCGGTCGAATCCCCCAGGTAGATACGGTTGTCGATGCGTCCCTCGAAGCTGTAGTCCAACCCCTCGGGCGGCAGCTCGCCCAGCGCCCAGAGCTGGATCGCCTCCGGCCGCACGGCGATGCTGGCGGCCTCGCCAACCGCGGGACGGGCACCCAGCGCCGAGGGCGGCGCGGCCAGCGCCAGGCCGCTGTCCAGCCGCAACGAGATTTCCGCGTCGCTGGCCTCGACCCGGCCGGCGAAGAAGTTCGACTCGCCGACGAAATCGGCGACATAGCGGTTGGCCGGCGCGTCATAGAGCTCGGCCGGCGGGCCGAACTGCACCACGCGACCCTCGCGCATGATGGCGACGGTATCGGACATCGACAGCGCCTCCTCCTGGTCATGCGTGACCAGGACGAAGGTGATGCCGACATCGCGCTGCAGGGTCTGCAGCTCGATCTGCATGTCGCGACGCAGCTTGCGGTCCAGCGCGGAGAGCGGCTCGTCCAGCAGCAGCACGGTCGGGCGGTTGATCAGGGCGCGGGCCAGGGCGACGCGCTGCTGCTGCCCGCCCGACAGCTCCCAGATGCGCCGCGCGCCATAGCCGGGCAGACGCACCAGCTCCAGCGCCTCGTCGACGCGGCGCACCAGCTCCTTGCGCGGCGGGCGCGGGCGCTGCTGGCGCAGGCCATAGGCGACGTTGGCGAAGACATCGAGGTGCGGGAACAGCGCGTAGTGCTGGAACACCATGTTGACCGGTCGCTGGTGCGCCGGGATGCCGACCACATCCTGGCCGGCGATGCGCACCTCGCCGGCGGTCGGCTGCTCGAAGCCGGCGATCAGCCGCAGCGAAGTGGTCTTGCCGCAGCCAGAGGGGCCGAGGAAGGAATGAAACGAGCCCTTGGCGATGGTGAAGCTGACATCGTCAACCGCACGCACCGCGCCAAAGCGTTTCGATACGGACTGGAACTCGATGTCCGGCGCAGCGCCGCCATCCTGCAAAACACGAAGACTCCCGGTTTCAGCGTTTGCCGCCCTGGCCTGCTCTTTGTGGCAGGTGCCTATAGAACCTTGGCAGGCACCACCCTGTCCACTGGCCTTGTACCCACCCCGCGTTGGCGGAGGGCCGGCCGCTCAAGCCGCCTTGAAGCGGGCGAAGAGCTCGTTGCGCACCGGGTCGATCAGCACGCCGGCGACGCCGAACTCCAGCGGGCTCAGCAGCTCGGCCGCCGGAAACAGGATGGGATCGGCCAGCATCTCGGGCGGCAACAGGGCCCGGACCCGGGCGTCGGTCGGCGCATAGCCATGCGCCAGCACCTCGCGCGCCGAGACCGCGGGGGTGATCAGGAAATCGATCAGCGCGTAGGCGCCGGCCGGGTTCGGCGCGTCGGTCGGGATGGCGTAGTAGTCGGCCCAGATCTCGCCGCCCTCACGGCCGATGACATAAGTGAAGGCCGGCGATTCACGCCGCAGCTGCACACCGTCGCCGGACCAGCAGATCGAGCCGGCGGCATCGCCCGACAGCAGTAGCGGCTTGTAGTCCGAGGTGACGCCGAAGAGGTGCGGCTTGACCTCCAGCAGCAGGCGCTCGGCATCGGCCAGCTCGGCCGGATCCAGCGAGTTGAAGGAATAGCCGAAGTACTTCAGCGCGAAGCCCACCGTGGTGATCTGGTAGTCGTTGACCAGCAGGCGGCCGTCGAGCGGACCGCGCGCCAGGTCCCAGAATTCCCGCCAGCTGGTCGGCCGCGCCGCGGTCTGCCGGCTGTCGTAGACGAAGCCCGAGTGGCCCCAGTTCTTCGGCACGCCATAGAGCTGGCCATCGACCAGCCCCGGTAGCAGGAAGCGCGGGTCGTGCTGCGCCGGATCGTGATGCGGCAGCTGCTCCGCCTGCAGCGGCCGCAGCAGCCCCAGGCCGACGTAGTCGGGGATAGCGAAATTGCTCGGCACCAGCACGTCGTAGCCGGCCGCACCGGCCTGCAGCTTGGCCAGCATCTCCTCGTTGGAACCGAACACCGTCACCTCGACCGCCGCGCCGGTCAGCTTGGTGAAGGCCTCGAAGTTCGCCGGGTCGTGATAGCTGGGCCAGGTGCAGAGCCCGACCCGGTCGCCGATATCGCCGGCGCGGGCGACACCAGGCCTGAGGCCCAGGCTCGCCATGGCTAGGCCAAGTCCCGAGGCGCCGAGGAACTGCCGCCGCGTGATCGAGCCCCGCTTCAGCCGCCAGGCCAGGTCGAGAAAGCCCTGTGCGCGCATGATTTCCTCCCTGGGTGCACTGCAGCACAGCTCAATGCCGCAGGGCCGCCAGCAGGTAAAGCGCTAATCCCCGGCTTGCCAGGCAGCCGGCTTCGGGCGAATTCTGCTCGCCATGACTCCGACCTTGCGCTTCGCCAGCACGCCGGAAGACCGCGAGGCGGTCTATCGCCTGCGCTACGACGTCTATGTCGAGGAGCTGGGGCACAGTTTCGAGCTGCCGGCGGGCGACGAGCGCCTGCCCGATCCGCCCGCGCGGCCGAGCCGCCTGCTGATGGCTGAAGCCGAGGGCGCGCTGCTCGGTACCCTGGCGTTCGACTGGGGCGGCGACCGCGGCTTCGATGCCGAGACCAGCCAGACCTATCGCCTGGCGGAGTTCCTGGCGGTCCTGCCGCCTGCGGGCCTGCTGGTCTTCCATCGCTTCCTGACCACGCCGGAGGCGCGGCTGGGCCCGGCGCCCGAACTGCTGCTCGAGGGGCTGCTGCGCTTCGCCCTGGAGCAGGGCGTCCGGGCGATCTTCTGCGACTGCCGACCGCATCTGCTGAACGCCTACCTGCGGCTGGGCTTCCGGCCCTTCGCGCCGACCGCCAGCAATCCCATCGCCGGGCTGCTGGTGCCGCTGGTGCTGCTGCTGGACGACCATCAGCACCTGGCACGCCTGCGCGCGCGCTTCGCCCTGGTCGCGCGCTCGCGGTCCAGCGATCCTCTGCTGCTGGCGCGCCTCGCCGCTCTGCTGCCCGACAGCAGCGCGGTGCGCACCCTGGCCGCGGGCACCGCCGACTGGCCAGCCCTGGCTACCGCGCTGGGCCGCCAGGCCGAGCTGTTCGAGGGGCTCGACGCCGGTGAGGTCGCGCAGCTGCTGGATCAGGGCAGCATCATCGACTGCGGTCCGGGGCAGCCGGTGGTGCGCCAGGGCGTCACCGACCGCACCGTCTTCCTGCTGCTGGAGGGACTGGCCGAGGTCTGGCGCGACGGCGCCACCGTTGGCATCGTTGGCCCCGGCGGCACCTTCGGCGAGGTCGCGCTGCTGACCGGACGACCGCGCACCGCCGACGTCATCGCCGCCACCCAGTGCCGCGTCCTGGCGCTGCGCGCCAAGACCTTGGCGGCGCTGGTCGAGGGACAGTCGACCCTGGCGGCCAAACTGCTGCGCAACCTGGCGACCGGCCTGGCGGAGAAGCTGGCCGCGGAGCGCTGAGTCTGCGTTACCGGCGCGCGGTCGTTTGGCGCAAGCGGTCTTCCTGCGCCGCGATCTCCGGCGTCAGGGCGTCACCGAAGTCGGCGGCCTCGTACAGCGGGCGGATCTCGATCTCGCTGGGGCCGGGCATGGGATTGGGGCAGCGCTTCACCCAGGCCACCGCCTCGGCCATGTCCTTGACCTCCCACAGCCAGAAGCCGGCGACCAGTTCACCGGTAGCGGCGAAGGGGCCGTCAATGACCCTGCGCTCGGCACCATCGAAGGCGACGCGCTTGCCCTTGGCAGAGGGATGCAGCCCCTCGCCAGCCTGCATGATGCCGGCCTTGACCAGCTCTTCGTTGAAATTGCCCATGGCTTCGAACATCGCGGTCGATGGCAGGATGCCCGCCTCGCTATCCTTCGTCGCCTTGACCATGACCATGACGCGCATCGTCCTCATCTCCTCTGGTGTCGTTCAGCCTCACAGAGTGACGCCTGTGGTGGGCTTTTATGCGGGCAGACTTGGGAACGCCGGAACGCCCGGAAAAGCTCCGCGACACCCGGACCGCGTCCTGGCATCGCCTGCTGGCGCCCTGGCGGCGGATCGCTAGGTGGCTGGCGCGGCGGCTCGCCAGATGGCGATGTCTTGACCGGAGGACTGGCCGCTGCGCCACGTCCCGCGCAGCAGACAGACCTGTTTCCAGCCATGTCGTGCCGCCGTGGCGTGCAGCAGCTCCATCTCGACTGCGACGATTGCCTCGGGCCGTTCAGGCAAGGCATAGCGCAGCGGGCCGTCGACAATCGGAAACGCCCAGGGGGCGTGACCGCTGGCCACCTGCGACGCCGCTTCCGCGTCCCAGAAGTATCCGGTCATGTAGAACCAGCCGCCTGGGCGCAGCAACCGCGCCACCTCCTCCAGCGTATGCAGCGCTATGGGCCGCAGCAGATGGCTGAACAGGCTGTGGGCCAGGATCACATCGAAGCAACCATCAGGCAGCGGCAGCGCGGTCAGGGCCGCGTCCGGTTGGCCGGTCGGATTGAAGTGTGGGCTCTGGTGGTCGACAAAGGTGAAGGTCGCGTTCGGATAGGCGCCCCCCAAGTGCTCGCGCGCCCAGGCGATGCGCTTCGGATGGATGTCGACGCCGTGGTAGTGGCCACCCTGCGTCGCATCGAGCATCGGCAGCAAGGCAAAGGCCATGCGTCCGGTGCCGCAACCAAGATCGAGGCACCGCGCGTCCGGCCGCAGCTCCACCTGCTGCAAGATGCACCAGAGGTTATAGGCAGCGTGCGGCAGATAGGTCGAAGCGTCGGGCTGATCCATCAGACCCGGCGGTGGCGGCGCCAGATCGATGACCGGCAAGGCAAGCTGCTTCATCCACTCCCTCCGGGCGCCAACCAGAGCCCCGCTGTCGTACCAGAGCCTAGTTCCCGGCCGCCGCCATGCGGCGCTTGGACAGCACCTGCTCCAGCCAACCGAGCTGCATTTCCGGCACTGACGACAGCAGCAAGTCGGTGTAGTCGTCAAACGGCGGGCTCAGGACCTTCGTCTTGCCGCCATAGCGCACCAGTTCGCCCTTGAACATCACGGCGATGGAATCGGCAATGGCGCGCACCGTCGCCAGATCGTGGGTGATGAACAGGTAGGCGACGTGGGTTTCCGCCTGCAGCCGCAACAGCAGCTTCAGGATCTCGTCGGCCACCAGCGGGTCGAGGGCACTCGTCACCTCGTCGCAGATCACCAGCTTGGGCTGCGCCGCCAGGGCACGGGCGATGCAGACGCGCTGCTTCTGCCCACCCGACAGCTCGGCCGGATAGCGGTCGAGGAACTTGGCCCCCATCTCGATCTGGTCCAGCAGCTCGACAGTGCGGCGCTTACGTTCGGCACCGTGCATGCCGAAGTAGAACTGCAGCGGCCGGGCGATGATGGACTCCACGGTCTGCCGCGGGTTCATCGCCGTGTCGGGCATCTGGTAGATCATCTGCAGGATGCGCAGCTGCTCCTTGCTGCGGTCCTTCAGGGCGCGCGGCAAAGTCTTGCCCTCGAAGACGATCTCGCCGTCGGACGGCGGCAGCAGCCCGGTGACCACGCGTGCCAGGGTCGACTTGCCGGAGCCTGACTCGCCGACGATGGCCAGCGTGTGGCCCGGCGCCACCGCCAGCGATACCTCTTTCAGCACGGTCAGGCCGTTGGCGTAGGCGGCGGTGATGTTGCGCACCTCGAGGATCGGCTTGGCGCCCTCGGCAGCCTCTACCTTCTGGATCTTGCGCACCGAGACCAGGCGCTGGGTGTAGTCCTCGCGCGGCCGGTTGATGATCTGGTCGGTGGTGCCGTGCTCGACCAGCTTGCCGTGGCGCAGCACCATGATCTCGTCGGAGATCTGCGCCACCACCGCCAGGTCGTGGGTGATGTAGAGCGCCGCGGTGTTCTCGTCGCGGATGGCGTCCTTGATCGCCGCCAGCACCTCGATCTGCGTGGTGACGTCGAGCGCCGTGGTCGGCTCGTCGAACACGATCAGGTCGGGCTTGGGGCAGAGCGCCATGGCCGTCATGGCGCGCTGCAGCTGCCCGCCGGACACCTGGTGCGGGTAGCGCTCGCCGATGGTCTCGGGATTCGGCAGCTTGAGCTTGCGGAACAGCTCGATCGCCCGTGCCTCGGCCTGGCGCCGCGGCATGCCGCGCTTCAGCGAGGTCTCGATCACCTGGGCCAGCAGGCGGTGCGAGGGATTGAAGGCCGCGGCGGCCGACTGTGCGACATAGGCCACCTCGGCGCCGCGCACGCCGCGGATGCCGCCGTGCGACATGCTCAGCAGCTCGCGCCCCTTGAGCCAGATCTGCCCGCCGGTGATGCGGCAGCCGCCGCGCCCATAGGCCATGGCGGTCAAGCCGATGGTCGACTTGCCGGCGCCCGACTCGCCGATCAGCCCCAGCACCTTGCCCTTGTTGAGCGTCAACGAGACGTCATCGACGATCACCAGTTCCTTCGGCGGTTCGCCGGGAGGATAGGTCGTCGCCTCGACCCTGAGGTTGTCGATCTTGAGCAGCAGCTCGTTGTCGCTCATCAGCCGCGCCCTCCCTTCAGAGACGAAGTCCGCTTCAGGATTGAATCGACCAGCAGGTTCACCGACAGCGCCAGCAGCGCAATGGTGGCGCCGGGATAGAGCGCCGCGGCGATGCCGTAGACGATGCCTTCCTTGTTGTCCTTGATCATGCGACCCAGGTCGGCGTCCGGCGGCTGGATGCCGAGGCCGAGGAAGGACAGCGAGGAGAGGAACAGCATGGCAAAGGCGAAGCGCAGGCCAAACTCGGCGACCAACGGCGAGAGCGCGTTGGGCAGGATCTCGCGCAGCACGATCCAGCGCGTGCCCTCGCCACGCAGGCGCGCCGCCTCGACGAAGTCCTGCACCGCGATGTCGAGCGCCACGGCGCGCGATAATCGGAACACGCGGGTGGAATCCAGTACCGCGGTGACCAGCACCAGCACGATGGTGTCACGCGGCAAGACCGACAGCACGACCAGCGCGAAGATCAAGGTCGGTATCGACATCAGCAGGTCGACCGAGCGCGACAGGATCTGGTCGGGCCAGCCGCGCACCACGGCGGCGGTGAAGCCCAGCATGACGCCGAGCGTGAAGGAGATCAGCGTCGCCGCGCCGGCCAGCTGGATGGTGAAGCGCGTGCCATACATCAGGCGCGTCAGCAGATCGCGCCCCAGGCTGTCGGCGCCGATCAGCATCTTGCTTGATGGCGTTTCCCAGGTATCGCCCACCACCTCCTCGGCGGTATAGGGCGAGAGGAAGGGCCCGACGTAGGCGAAGAGCACGAAGAAGATCAGGCCGCAAAAGCCGACCCTGGCGCTCCACGACATGTTCGACCATTTGAACATCGCCTGCGCCCCCTACTTCGGATGCCGGAGACGCGGATTGGCCACCAGGCCGATCACGTCTGCGATGATGTTGAGCAGGATGTAGGTGGCAGCGAAGAGCAGGCCGCAGGCCTGCACCACCGGCACGTCACGATAGCCGACGTTGTCCACCATCAGGGTGCCAAGCCCGGGGTAGACGAAGACCACCTCGACCACCACCACGCCGACCACCAGGTAGGCCAGGTTCAGCATCACCACGTTGACGATCGGCGCGATGGCGTTGGGGAAGGCATGGCGCCAGATGATGGTAATGGGCCTGAGGCCCTTCAGCTCCGCGGTCTCGATATAGGCCGAGCCAAAGACGTTGAGGATGGCGGCGCGGGTCATGCGCTGCATGTGCGCCAGCACCGCGAAGGTCAAGGTAACGCAGGGCAGCGCGGTGGCCGCCAGCTTGTCGCCGAAGCTCATGCCAGGACGGATCGCCGACAGCGGTTGCAGCCAGTGCAGCTCCAGCGCGAAAATCAGCATCAGCAGGTAGCCAACGAAGAACTCCGGAAAGGAGATCGCGCTGAGCGTGAAGATATTGATCACGCGATCGGGCCAGCGGTCCTTGTAGCGTACCGACACCAGCCCCAGGATGATCGCCAGCGGCACCGCTACCGCGCCGGTCACGCCAGCCAGGAACAGCGTGTTGTCGAGCCGCTGGCCGATCAGCTCCGCCACCGGCCGCTTGTTGGCCAGGGCATTGCCGAAGTCACCGGTGATCGCGCCGGACAGCCAATCGAAGTAGCGCACGATGGCCGGCTGATCGAGGCCCAGTTCGATGCGCAAGTTCTGCAGGTTCTGCGGCGTCGCCGACTGGCCGAGAATGGCCTGCGCGACGTCGCCGGGCAGAATCTGCGTGCCGATGAAGATCAGGATGGAGACGGCGAACAGCAACGCCACGCCCAGCAAGACACGTTGAGCCACCAGCCGCAGCAATGGTGTCGGCATTCCCCGTACCCCCCTGATTACCGGTCGCCGGCTAGGCGAGCCAGGCCCGGCGCATGATGTAGCCGTTCGATTGCTCGCCCGACCCATCCTTCACATAACCCTGCAGCTTGTCGCCGTGGGCGTCGATCCAATCGTTGAACATCGGCAGGATCAGGCCGCCCTCGTCGCGCACCATCATGGCGGCGGCGGTGTAGAGCTCCTTGCGCTTGGCGCGGTCGAGCTCGCCGGTGGCCTGCTTGATGATGGCGTCGAAGTCCGGCCGCAGGAACTTGGTGTCGTTCCAGTCAGCGGTGGAGATGTAGGCCGTGGAGTACATCTGGCTCTGCGTCGGTCGGCCGCCCCAGTAGGAGGTGCAGAAGGGCTGCGCGTTCCAGACGTTCGACCAGTAGCCGTCACCCGGCTCCTGCTGCACTTCGATGGTGATGCCGGCCTTGGCGCACTGCTGCTGGTACAGCACGGCGGCGTCGATGGCGCCCGGGAAGGCAACGTCCGAGGTGCGCAGCAACACCGAGCCGCTGTGGCCGGATTTCTTGTAGTGGAAGGCCGCCTTGTCGGGATCGTACTTGCGCTGCTCGATGCCCTCGGGGAAGAGGTCATAGGCCGCGTTGATCGGGAAGTCGTTGCCAACCGTGCCGTAGCCCTGCAGCACCGTCTGCACCATCGCCTCGCGGTCCATCGCCAGCTTCAGCGCCATGCGCAGGTCGTTGTTGTCGAAGGGCGCGGTGTTGCAGTGCATGATGAAGACGTAGTGCGCCTTGCCGCCGACGTTCTCGACGACGATGCCGCCGATCTTCTTCAGCAGGTTGGCGGTCTTCGGCTCGACGCGATTGACGATGTGCACTTGGCCGGCTTGCAGCGCGGCGAAGCGCGCGGTGGCGTCGTTGATCACCAGGCATTCGACCGAATCGAAATAGGAATCGTCACGCCAGTAGTTGGGGTTCTTCTTGCCGGTGTAGCGCACGCCGTGCTGCGCCGTCTCGGTGATGTAGGGACCGGTGCCGATACCGGCGTCGGGTTGGTCCTTGCCACCGTTCGGCTGGATAATCAGGTGGTAGTCAGACAGCAGCAGCGGCAGGTCGGCGTTGGCTTCCTTCAGCGTGATGGTCACGGTGTTGCCGCTGGAGGAGACCTTCTCGATGTCGCCCAGCAGGCCCAGCGCGCCAGACTTGGACTCGGCATTGCCGTGGCGATCCAGCGTGGCGACTACGTCGCTGGCATCCAGCGTCTTGCCGTTGTGGAAGGTCACGCCGCTGCGGACCTTGAAGGTCCAGGTCTTGACGTCGTCGGAGCCTTCCCAGGATTCCGCCAGGCCCGGCACCGGCGCGCCGGTGGCCGGATCGGTTTCGATCAGCTGGTCGCCCCAGGTCTTGCCCCACCAGTAGGGCACCTGCGAGGCGAAGGTGGCGGGGTCGAGGCTGTTGGAGGATTCGCCGCCCACCAGACCAGCGATCAGGTGTCCGCCACGGTTCGGCGTCGCCGCCTGCAGCGTCCGGCCATAGAGCGCCGAGGCCGCGGCGATGCTGAGGCCCAGGGCCGAGGCACGGCCGAGGAAATCACGGCGCGACAAGCGATGACGCATCACCTGCTGCTGCATGAATTCTAGTTCGGACATGGGCCAGATCCTTCCGGGACGTCGCGTTGCCGTGTCACGAATTGAAGAGTTCACAGCGGCGGCAACGCCGCCCGGCGGTGGCCTCCAGTCGGCGCGTCCGACGGCAACAGGCGTCCGCGACCGGTCTCAAAAGCTTACAGTCTCAATGGGCGCCCCCGCGACGCGCTTGCGCCGCGGGGGCGATCCATCGGAGACCTTAGGCGAACCAGCAACGCCGGCTGGCATAGCCGCCGGACATCTCGAAGGAAGGATCCTTCACGAAGCCCATCAGCTTGTCGCTGCGGCCATCGACCCAGTCGTTGAACATCGGCAGGATCAGGCCGCCCTCGTCGCGCACCATGAGGGCCGCGGCGGTGTAGAGCTCCTTGCGCTTGGCGCGGTCGAGCTCGCCCCGGGCTTCCTTGATGATGGCATCGAAGTCCGGGCGCAGGAAACGGGTGTCGTTCCAATCCGCCGACGAGAGATAGGCGGTGGAATACATCTGGTCCTGTGTCGGACGGCCACCCCAGTAGGAGGCGCTGAAGGGCTGCACGTTCCAGACCTTGTCCCAGTAACCGTCGGACGGCTCCTGCTGGATCTCCAGCGTGATGCCGGCCTTGGCGGCCTGCTGCTGGTAAAGCACCGTGGCGTCGATGGCGCCCGGGAAGGCGGCATCCGAGGTGCGGAGCAGGACCGAGCCGCTGTGGCCGGACTTCTTGTAGTGGAAGGCGGCCTTGTCGGGATCGTAGACGCGCTGCGGGATCGAGTCGGGGAAGAGGTCGTAGGCCTTGTTGATCGGGAAGTCGTTGCCGACCGTGCCGTAGCCCTGCAGGACCGTCTTCACCATGGCCTCGCGGTCCATCGCCAGCTTCAACGCCATGCGCAGGTCGGCGTTGTCGAAAGGCGCGGTGTTGCAGTGCATGATGAAGACGTAGTGGCCACGTCCACCGATGTTCTCCACCACGATGCCCGGCGCCTGCTTCAGCAGGCCGGCGGTGCGCGGCGGGACCCGGTTGACGAGGTCGACCTGACCGGACTGCAGCGCGGCCATGCGGGCCGTCTCGTCGTTCAGGATCAGGATCTCGACGGCGTCGAAGTGGCTGTCGTCGCGCCAGTAGTTCGGGTTCTTGGTCAGTTCGTAGCGCACACCATGGTCGGCCGTCTTCAGCACGTATGGACCGGTGCCGATGCCGGCGTCCGGCTTGTCGCGCCCACCGCCCGGCTGCATCTGCAGGTGATAGTCGGTGAAGAACAGCGGCAGATCGGCATTCGCCTCCTTCAGCTTGATCACTACGCTGTCGCCGTCGGCGGCGATGGAGTCAAAGCCCTTGAACAGGCCCAGCGCGCCCGAGGTCGCCGCCGGATCGGAATGCCGCTGCAGCGTCTCGGCGCAGTCGGTTGCATCCAGTGTCTTGCCGTTGTGGAAGGTCACGCCCTTGCGGATCTTGAACGTCCAGGTCTTGACGTCGTCCGAGGATTCCCAGGACTCTGCCAGGCCGGGCACCGGCGACCCATCGGTGGGCGAGATCTCGACCAGCTGGTCGGCCCAGGAGCGGCTGAGCGGCAGGTGGACCTGCGTGCCGTAGGTCGCCGGGTCCATGCTGTCGGAGGACTCGCCGCCGTTCACGCCGATGCGCAGCGTGCCACCCATCTTGGGGGTCGCCGCCTGCAGCGCGGTGCCATAGAGCGTGCTGGCCGCCGCGATGGACAGGCCAAGCGCCGAGGCGCGGCCCAGAAAATCGCGCCGCGACAAGCGGTGCCGCATCACCTGCTGCTGCAGGTAATCAATTTCCTTCATGGTAAAGCTGTGCCTCCCGTTTATTCGTTGCCGCCGCCACGGACTATGGCGATCAAGCCACCAGGGTAGGCCGGCATGCCATGCCGGCTATTCACACGGCGACCCAGTCACATTAGATCACGACGCAGGGTCTGCGTGAAACTCCGTTTGAAGATCACCCGCTCGTCGGGTGCTTTTCCTTCGTAGGCGGTCAGTTCGCCGGTGACCTGGAAATGCGTCCGGTCGGCGGTCAGCCGGGCGCGGGTATCGGTGCGTACCTGCCAGCCGCCGCGTGCCATGGTTGCCTCCCAATGGGTCTCGCCAACCGCCGCGAGCGGATCGTCGGGCTTGATCTGCCAGGTCTCGCGCGCCCACATGCCAGTCTCCAGGCCGTGTTCGCTGATCCGCTCGGCCCCGAAGTCGTCGAAAATCTCGACCCGCACCTCGCCGCTGCCGACGTCGCGCACGATGCGCCGGCTGTTCGACGCCGGCCGCAACGCCTCGGTCACCAGGGCTGGCGCGGCTTCCGGCGGCGGCAGGACCACCGGCGGCTCGTCGCGGATCGGCCGTACCGGCAGCGCCAGGCTGGAAAGGCCGGCCGTGATGCGCAGGGTCACCGCCTCTGGCGACGGCCAGATCATCGGCCAGTAGGCGGTGGACACCGCGACACGCAGGCGATGGCCGGCGCGGAAGTGGTGGCCGATGTCGTCCAGCCTCACCTGCACGCGATAGCGCTGCCCCGGCACCAGCGGTGTCGGCTGCGCGCGGTCCTCGCGCTGCGTCAGGTTCAGCAGGCCATAGCTGACCCGCAGGCTGGAGCCATCGGGCGCGATGTCGTTCAGCCGCACGCAGACCAGGCCGACCGGCCGGTCGCTGGTCAGCTCCAGCTGGACCTCTGGCGCGCCGAGAATCTCCAGCGGGGCGGCCAGCGGCTGGCTGTCGAAGCAGAGCGAGCCGGCATCGTCCACCCGCTGGTCGGTCGGCCCCTCGGCGCCCAGCCAGATCATGCAATACTCGCCGCCGGCGGTGCCGGTGTCCTGTGGCGAACAGAGAATAAGTGGCTGGGCCGGCCCTGGCGTCGCGGCAAGGCCATCGGCATTCAGCGCCCAGCGCTGCGTCTGGATGCCAGGCGCTGGCCAGACCGGCTCGGCGACGAAGCGGCCGGGGCGCTGGTCGTACCAGGGCTTCGGCGGCACCCAGTCCTGGATATAGGCGCGCAGGTCGGGGTCCTGCTCCACCCCGGTCGCCTCGCCCTTCAGCCAGCGATCCCACCAGCGCTTGGCCTCCTGCAGGAAGCCGATGGCCGGGCCGGGCACGGCGAAGTGCGGATACTTGTGCAGCCAGGGACCGATGATGCCCTTGCGCGGGCACTTCAGGTTGGCCAACAGCGCCGGCACCGCATTGGTATAGGCGTCGGCCCAGCCGCCGACCGCCAGCACCGGCGCCTCGATGGCGTCCCAGTCCTCGCAGACCGAGCCGTGCTCCCAATAGGCGTCGCGCCGCTGGTGCGCCAGCCAGGTCTCGATCAGGTGCGGCTCGGCCTCCAGCCGCTCCAGCCACATCTCCATCCAGCGATTGCCGACCAGCGCCGGATCGGGCGGCCGCGAGGAATAGGCGAACATGGTCGAGGACCAGCCGAGGTTCTCGTTCAACATGCAGCCGCCCTTGTAGTGGATGTCGTCAGCGTAGCGGTCGTGCGTCGAGCAGAGCGTGACCACGGCCTTCAAGGCCGGCGGCCGGCGCGCCGCCACCTGCAATCCGTTGAAGCCGCCCCAGGAGATGCCCATCATGCCGACGCTGCCGCTGCACCAGGGCTGCGCCGCCAGCCAAGCGATGACCTCGATCGCGTCATCGTGTTCCTGCTGCGTGTACTCGTCGAGCATGACGCCGTCGGACTCGCCATTGCCGCGCATGTCCACCCGCACGCCGGCGTAGCCGTGCCCGGCGAACCAAGGATGGGTCAGCTGATCGCGCCGGATGGTGCCATCGCGCTTGCGATAGGGCAGATACTCCAGGATCGCCGGCACCGGACGCTGCTCGGCATCGACCGGCAGCCAGATGCGCGCGGCCAGTCGGGTGCCGTCCTTGAGATCGATCCAAATATTGTCGATCTCTCGCACCTGATTGGGGAATTCGTCGGTTGTTTTTAGCGTATTCAACACAGTGACACTCCCAACTATCGCAAACCATACTCTGACAGCGATGACTTACTTTGCCTGCGCGGGTCCGCCAAGCTTTGCTAGCTCGTCTGCGCTTGAGTCGGGACAATCACGCGATGAAGACAGCAGTATTCACTATTTGCGCCAAGAACTATCTGGCCCAGGCACGGGTCCTGATGGACTCGGTCGGCCGCTACGTGCCAGAGGCGACCCGCATGGTCGTATTGAGCGACCGCATCGATGGCTGCTTCGATCCTAGCGCGGAAAGCTTCGCGGTGCTCAAGGCCGACAGCCTGCCGATCGACGACTTCAATGCCATGAGCTTCCGCTACGACATCATGGAACTGGCGACCGCCATCAAGCCCTCGGTGTTCCGGCATATGCTGGAGGCGCAGGGTTTCCAGCGCGTTGTTTACCTCGATCCCGACCTGCTGATGTTCCGTGCCCTGCAGTCGGTGACCGCCGCACTCGACAGCGGGGCGACCGGGGCCATGACCCCACATTCGCTGCAGCCGCTGCCGCCCGGGCGCCAGATCGGCAACGCCACCCTCCAGCAGGCCGGCTGCCACAACCTGGGCTTCCTGGCCCTGACGGCCGCGCCCGAGTGTCTGGCTGGCCTGCGCTGGTGGGAAACACGGCTGCGGCAGCACTGCCGTCGCGACCGCACGCCGAGTGGCGAGTTCGTCGACCAGAAGTGGATGGATTTCTGGCCACTGCTGTGTCCCGGTACGCATGTCCTGCGCGATCCGGGGCTGAATGTCGCCTATTGGAACCTCGACGAACGGCCGCTGCGCCGTGTCGGCGACACTTGGTACGCAGGCCCCGCACCGCTGGCCTTCATGCACTTCAGCGGCATCCGCATCGGTCCCCCGCTGATACCATCGGTCCACCGCCGCGAACTGGACGAGGTGGCGCTGGGCGAGGGCATAGCGCTGTTCCGCGACTATGCCTGCCTGCTGAAGGAAGCCGACCTGAGCACTACCGCAAGCTGGCCCTACGCCTACGATCATTTCCATGACGGCCGCCCCATCACCTTTGCCATTCGGCAATTCTACCGCGATGTACTGGAACCCTGCGACGACGACCCCTTCGCCGCCAACAGTGAACTCTACAACCAACTCGACACCAGCAAGAATCTGGCTGGCGACTGCAAGGTGACGCGTCTGATGACTTACCTGGCGCGCCAGCACCCGGTTCTCGGCCGCCACTTTCCGCTCGACAGCGCCGCTGGCCGGTTCGCCTTCCAGCAGTGGTTCGCCAGCGAGGCCGGCAACTACTTTATGCTGCCACGCTGGCTGACCGAAGCTACGCAATCAGCGGTCGGAACTAGCCGCCGCGTGCGTGCCCTCACATGAGCCTGGCTGCCGGTGGGGCGCCGGCGCGTGACCAGAGAGCCGGTTGGCCCAGCGCGGGTTCGGCGACATGATCGTGCTGTTGACTGCGGCTTCGGGTCCGGTCCTGGCGCAGGCCTTCGCCTTGCTGGGTGAACTGCGACACCAACATCCCGATCTGCCGCGACGCCTGCTGTTGGCGGATCGGGCGATCGCCGGCCTGGGCCAGGGCACGGCGGCCGGCCTGGCGAAGACCGACATCCTGGCGGCCGAGGCGCTGGGCGTCGACCAGCTATCAAGCTTGGCCTTCGCGCTCGAACGGCAGGCCTTCACCTGCGCCTTGCTGCCGCACGCCATCGCGCGCTGCTTTGAGGACCCGGCCTGCGAGGCGGTGATCTTTCTCGATGCGGCCGCGAGTCTGCATCGACCCTTGACGCCGCTGCTCGAGGCCCTGGCGGGTGGCGCCGACGCCGTTCTGCTGCCGCGCGAACCCCGGCCAGGCTGTCCCGAAGCCACGCCGGAAACCGACATGGCCTTGCTGCGCCTAGGCCTCTATGACCCGGGTTGCCTGGCGATCCGCAACAGCGTCGACGGCCAGCGCCTGGTCGCCTGGTGGCAGCACGCCACCGACCGCGCGGTCGATGGTGGCGACCCGGGCTTCTTTCTGTCCGGCCGTTGGCTCGATCTGGTGCCAGCCTATTGCGAGCGGACCCAACTGCTGCGCCACCCCGGCTTGGGCGTCACGCCGGCCAACGCGGCGCAGCGCGGCCTGCACCGCACGGCGGCGGGCTGGCAGCTCCAGCAGGAAGCGCTGCTGCTGGCGCGCTTCCCGGATGGCGCCCTGGCCACCGGCGAGGTGGGCGCCGGGCTGATCGAGGCCTGGAAGCGCCGGATCGCCAAGGCTGCCGAAGAGGTCGCGCCGCAGCCCTACGCCTTCGACTACACCACCGGCGGCATTCCGATCCCGTCCCTGCTGCGCCGCTACTTTGCCACGGTCCTGGCCGGCACGGTGGCCGACCCCTTCACCCCGACCGCCGACTGGTTCAGCCGCCCAGCGGTCGGCCTGGCGCTGCAACCGCAGGAGCACTTCAGTCGCTTCGCCCAGTTCCTGCACGACGATGATCCGGGCCGGGTGCCGCAGGTTGACCTGCGGCAGCCCCAGGCCAGAGCCTTCCTCGTCGACTGGCTGCGGCGCGACGGTTTGGCGGACCTTGGCCTGCCGCAACCGCTGCACCAATTCGCGCTGCGCGGCCTCAATGCCCTGCCGGTCGGCCTGGACGATTCCGCGCTGCTGATGCCAAGCCCAAGGTTTCGGATGAGCGACGCCAGCGTCGGTGAGCGCCTGGTCGGCGCAGTCTGGCGCCTGCGCACCGCCTATCGCATCCTGCCGCCCGGACTGCGCCGCGCCGTGCGCGATCTGCTGCTACGCTTGACGCGCACGCGGCATTCCACACTGGTCGGCGACGGCACCCTGTTCACGTCGCTGGCGCCAGCGACGGCGCAGGCGAAGCCCGATCCCAAGCTGCCCGATGGCGCCGTCCTGCTGGGCTATCCGGAGGCCGAACTCGGCATCGGCCAGGCGATGCGTGGCCTGGCGCAAGGCATGCTGGAAGTCGGGGTGCCGCTCCGGCTGAGCAACTTCGCCAACCACATCGTTTCCCACCAGCAGCGCGACCACAGCCTGTCGCATCTGATCGACCACAACGCGACGGCCAAGGCGCAGATCCTCTGCATCAACGCCGATCAGCTGCCCGCCGGACTGGGGGAAATCGGCCACCAACGCGTGGCCGCGGCCTACAACATTGCCTATCCCTTCTGGGAACTGCCGCGACTGCCGCAACACTGGGTCCCCAATTTTGCCGGCATCGACGAGGTCTGGGCGCCGAGCCGCTTCGTGCAGCAGTCACTGGAGGCGGCGCTCGACTTGCCGGTGACGCACATCGGCGTCGCGGTACGCCTGACGCCGCCGCAGCCGCTGCGTCGCGCCAACTTCGGCATTCCTGACGACTGCTTCGCGTTCCTGTTTTTCTTCGACTACACCAGCTACGCCAGCCGCAAGAATCCGGAAGCCGTGGTCGAGGCCTTCCAGCGGGCCTTCCCGCCGGACGACCCGGCGCCGGTCGCCCTGGTGCTGAAGTCCGTCGGGCGCGAGCTGGAGGCCGGTCGGCGGGCCCAGTTGACGGCCCTGGTCGCGCGCGATCCGCGCATTCGCCTCATCGACCGGGCGCTGGAGCCCGGCGCGCAGTCCGCCTTGCTGGGACTGGTCGACGCCCTGGTGTCCCTGCACCGCAGCGAGGGCTTCGGCCTGGGGCTGGCCGAGGCGCTGCTGCTGGGCAAGGCAGTGGTGGCAACCGGCTATGGCGGCTGCATGGACTTCCTGACCGCCGACAACGCCTGCCTGGTCGACTATCGCCTGGTGCCGGTCGGCCCAGGACAGTATCCGCACGGCGAGGGCCAATTCTGGGCCGAACCCGATATTGACCAGGCGGCCCACCACCTGCGCCGCCTGGTCGCCGATCCAGGGTTCGCCCAGCAACTGGGCGCCCGCGGCCAAGCCGACATCCTGACCCATCACAGCCCGGCCGTGGTGGGTCGCCGGGCGGCGGCGCGGCTGCGGGCGTTGCGCCTGATCGGCTGACGGCCCCGCAGGACGATTGCGCCAGATCAAGGCATCGCGTCACCGCCTCGGCCAAACTGGTTGAGACTGCGCCGCCTTGACCCTGCTGCGAGAGGAAGCCGTATGACCGCCATCGTCGAAGCTGGGCGCCCGCCGGTGCTGCGCTCGATCAACAGCGAAGCCCCCTGGACCTGGTTGGCCGCCGGCTGGCGCGACCTCTGCCGGGCCCGCTATGTCAGCCTGGCTTATGGCCTCTGCTTCGCGCTGGCCAGCGGCGGCATCACCGCCGGCCTCTGGTACGCCGACCGCCTGCAGTTTCTGCCGCCGCTGGCGGCCGGCTTCATGCTGCTGGGGCCGCTCCTGGCGATCGGCCTCTACGACATTAGCCGGCGCCTCGAACTGGGCGAGCGACCGCGATTCCGTCATGCCGCGGGGGCGATCCTGCGCGCACCCACGCGGCTGACCTTCTTCGCCGTACTGCTGGCGCTGTCGCTACTGTTCTGGCTCCGCCTGGCGTTCCTGCTCTTCGCCCTTTTCATGGGCACACGCGCGGCACCGCCAATCGACAGTTTGATGAGCGAGCTGCTGTTCACCACCGAGGGACTGGCCCTGCTGGTCGTCGGCACCCTGGTGGGCGCGGTCCTCGCCGCCGGTGTGTTTGCGCTGTCGGTGGTATCGCTGCCGTTGGTGCTGGATCGCGAGATCGATGCGGTCAGCGCCATCCTGCTCAGCCTGGCGGCGGTGCGCCGCAACTGGAAGCCGCTGCTGCTCTGGGGCTGGCTGATCGTGACCATCACGGCGGTCGGCCTGGCGACCTTCTATGTTGGCCTGATCGTGGCTTTCCCGCTGCTGGGACACGCCAGTTGGCACGCCTATCGGGCGCTGGTCGATTGATCGACTTACGCCGGGTGAGCTGGTGGCATAGCCTGCCGGCCTGGGCGCGCTGGCGCTGACGGACTGCCCGCACCACTGTGGCAGGCCGTGCGCGTGCGTTGTCGCGCCGCGGAGCGGACCGAAGCGTAACGCTTGCCGCCCCGGGGAGCCGACCCAGAGGCATTGGGGGACCCGCAGCCGTTGGCGCGACGCCCGACATATCCAGGGCTGAGAGCCTGACCTATGCTCGCCCTGCTGCGAACCCGCAGGCCACTGCGGCGATCTCGCCGCCTCAACAGATTCCGATCAATCACGCCGTGACGTCAGCCAAGCCCTCTTCCACGCCGACTGCTGCGATTCTCTTCCTGCACATGCCGAAGACGGCTGGTGTCGCCTTCACGAGCACGCTCGCCGAGGGGATCGCTCCGGAACGGCGACTCTTGCAGGTGCGGAACTATCGGCTGCTGTTGCCGGTGCTCGACTCCCTGCCGGACCTGGACCTGTTGGCCGGGCACCTGCCGCTCGCGATTGCGCCCCTGTTGCGCCGCCCAAGCCGAACGATAACTTTTTTGCGGGACCCACTGGAGCGCACGCTGTCCGCCTTCCGCCATATCGAACGCTCGCCCCACCACAACAGCCATCGCCTGCTGGTCGAGGAAGCGCCGAGCCTGGGTGAGGCGCTCCGGCATCCCATTCTGCGGTTTCACTTCCTATCGCCCTATACCCGAATGCTAGGCGCCGATGGCGCCGCCATCGCGGCGGCACACCCAAGGGGGCCGGCTGCCCTGGCCGAGGCCCTGGCTTCCCTGCAGCTCGATGTTGAACCCACGGTGGAAACGCTGCACAGGGCGCTGGCGGCGGTGAATGCTCTGGACCTCATCGGATTGACTGAGGACATGCAGCTTGATGGACCGCGCTGCCTCGCCGTCCTGCGGCAGCGTCCCGACGCCTGGGTCCCCCGGCTCAACGCAGCGCCAACGGCCGCCCTGGCCAAGGACCTTCCGGTTGGGTTGCGGCAAGAGATGGCCGCGGCGCTGCGTGACGATCTACTGGTATGGGAGGCCGCGCGCGACCGCGTCGCACAGGATCGCCGCCAGGCCAGGTCCTAGCCCAGAGAACCGTCGTGCCCAGGCTCGGACCCGACTCAGGCGTGGCGTCGACAGCAGCTCGACTGCGCGCAGGGACAAGGGCCGCTTGCCGTGCATCACCTCCAGCCTGTTGACGGACCGCTGCCGCAGGCTGCCGGCCGGTGCCTCGGCCCGGGCCTTGCTGCCGTCCGCCGTCATCTCCAGGGCCAGCCGCGTGCCATTCAGGCACAGCCAGTCCCCCGATAGCGGCAGGTCGCCACGCAGTGTCAGGAGGATCTGCGCCGCTGTCTCGGGCATAGGCCCAAAGAGCAGTTCTGCGCCGACATCGGACGTTTCGCGCCAGGATCCCAGTTCATCTGCCTCCCGGGGGCCCCAGCCGGTACCCACGAAGGGGCCGCCAAGATCGAGGTATCGCCGATCCGCCACGGCATGGCGGCCAAGTCTTGCCTCAACCTCGGCGCGCAGCGCCGGTGACCGCAGGGTCGCGACCGCCGCCGCCAGGCGCGCCTCGGCCGCCGCATGGAGCTCCAGATCCAGCCCATTCATCTCCGCCAGGCGATCGAGTGTACGCGGGTCGATTTCGCCGATGTCCGACGAGGTGTTGATCTTCGGCAGACGAGGCTCCGGCAGCCAACCGATCCGCGCCGCCAGCAGCAGCGCCGTTTCCTGCAGCCGCTCGGTGGTGCCAACGCAGTCGATGCGCGCCAGGCGCTGCAGCGCGGCATCCAGCACCGCCCGGTCGGCATGCGGCCCACCTGGTGAACGGGCGCGGGGCAGGCCCAACATTTGGGTCTGCAGGTTGCGGAAGCTGCCGTCGACGATGGGATCTCCGGCATCCAGCAAGGCCGGCAAGGAAAATCTCCGGGCTAGCTCCACCTGATGGCGATCGGAGGGCGCAAGCTGCAGCGCCGGATCGAGAGACCGCCAGTAGCTATACTGCGAAACCGCGCGCGCCACGGGATGACGCAGCAGGGTTACGGTGGTGAACTGTTCCGCGGCCCAATCGGCCCAGCGGCCATAGAGATGGCCGCTAGCCAGCAAGGAACCCGGCAGCACAGACTGCTCCGCGATATCCGACAGGGTGCGAACGGCAGCGGGCGCGAAATGCCGGTCAAGCCAGGCCATCAGGCTGACACCACCAGTCTTCGGCAAGTGCAGGAATAGTACCCGCGGCAGCCCCAACCCTGCTGAACTCCCCAACGTCGGTCCCATGCCACGAATCCAATCGTTCGCGCTGGGCCAGCACACGCTAGGGGCAATGGCGCGCGGCCGACAAGTCCGCTGCGTCGCAGGACCCGCAGCCACCCCTATCCTGGCGGCGGCTTGCCTTCGTCGTCGAAGAGGATGCGGTGCGCGGCGCCGTCCAGGTCGTCGTACTGCCCGCTGCGCAGCGTCCAGAAGAAGGCGGCCAGGCCCAGGCCTCCGAGGAACAGCGCGACCGGTATCAGGTAGAGTAGGCCTGCCATGGTCCTAGCGCCTTCCCACCAGCCGTAGGGCGTTGCCGGTTACGGTCAGCGACGAGGTCGACATCAGGATCGCCGCCAGCAGCGGCGTCACCAGGCCGACCATCGCCAGCGGCACGGCGCAGAGGTTGTAGGTCAGCGCGAAGAGGAAATTCTGCCGCACCAGATGGCGCGCCCGGCGCGCCACCTCAATGGCCTCGGCCACCGGCGCCAGGCGTTCGCCGAGGAACACCAGGTCGGCGGCCGCCTGCGCCACATCGCTGGCCGCCGCTGGCGCCATCGAGGCGGCGGCCACGGTCAGCGCGGCGGCATCGTTGATGCCGTCGCCCACCATCAGCACGCGCTTGCCGGCGGCGGCCAGCGCCTGCAGCCGTGCATGCTTGGCATCGGGCGTCACGCCGGCCCGCCAGTCGGCGATGCCGAACTCCGCCGCCAGAGCCCGGGTCGCCGGCGCCCGGTCACCCGACAGTAGCTCGACGCCGAGGCCGAGCGCCTGCAGGCGCCGCAGTGTGGCGGCGACATCGGGCCGCGGCCGGTCGCGGAAGCGCAGCCGCAGCACCGCGCCATCCGGGCGCCGCAGCCAGAGCGCCGGGCCGTCCAACTCGGCCACTTGCGACAGGCCCAGGTGGGCGGCACTGCCCAGGCGCGCCTCGCCCGTCGGCAGACGCGCCACCAGGCCGGCGCCCGGCCACTCCTGCACCGCGACGGGAAGCGCCGTCACCGCGAGACTGCGCGCCCGCGCGGCGGCGACCACCGCCTGCGCCAGGGGATGGCGGCTGGCGGCAGCAAGCTGCGCCGCCAATGCCAGGTCGGCGTCGGCCAGCGCCCCGGCCTCCACCAGCTCGGCGCCGCCCAGGGTCAGCGTGCCGGTCTTGTCGAAGACGACGTGATCGACCTCGGCCAGGCGCTCCAGCGCGTCGGCGTGCTTCACCAGTATACCTTTGCGGAACAGGCGGCCGACGGCGGCGACCTGCACCGCCGGCACCGCCAGGCCCAGGGCGCAGGGACAGGTGACCAGCAGCACGGCCACGGCATTCATCACCGCGTCCTGCCAGGACAAGGCCCAGGCGAGGCCGCCCAGCACCGTGACCAGCGCCAGGACATGCACGGCGGGGGCATAGAGCCGGGCCACGCGGTCGGCCAGGCGCACCGCGCCGGCGCGCCCCTGCTCGGCGGTCTCCACCAGGTCCTGCAGGCGGGCCAGCAGGCTGTCCTGGCCCACTGCCGTGGCCTTGATGCGCAGCTCGCCGGTCAGGTTCAAGGTGCCGGCATGGACAGCCATGCCCGGTTGGATGGTCTGGGGCAGGCCCTCGCCGGAGATGGCGCTGCTGTCCAGGTCGGAGCAGCCCAGCGTCACCAGGCCATCGACCGGCAGGCGTTCGCCCGCCGCCACCACCACGGTGTCGCCGGGCACCAGGGCCTGCAGCGGCAGGCGCTCGATGCGGCCGTCGGGCAGCAGCACCGCCGCGCTGGTCGCCTGCAGCGCCAGCAGGTTTTCCGCCGCCGAGCGCGCACGGGCGCGCACCGCGTGGTCGAGCAGCCGGCCCAGCAGCAGGAAGAACAGCAGTGAGAGCGCGGCATCGAAATAGGCGATGCGCCCGCCCTGGAGCGTTTCGAACAGGCTGAGACAGGTCGCCAGGGTGACCGCCAGGACGATCGGCACGTCCATGTTGAGTCGCGCGGCCTTCAACGCCGCCAGGGCCGAGCGGAAGAAGGGCCGCCCGGCATAAAGCACTGCCGGCACGGCGATCAGCGCCGAGATCCAGTGCAGCAGCTGGCGCGTCGCCGGCCCCATCTCGCCGCCGTCGGCTTCGCCGCCCAGCAGGCCCGCCCAGACCGCGACCGACAGCATCATGACGTTGGCGGCGGCGAAGCCGGCCACCGCCAGGCAACGCAGCAGCAGGCGCCGTTCGGCCTCGACCAGGCGGTCCAGCCGCCCGGGCGCGAAGGGCGCCAGGCGGTGGCCCTGCGCCAGCACCGGACTCAGTATCTCGGCCAAGGGTGGCGCGCTGCTGTCCCACTGCAGGGTCAGGCGCCGCGTCGTCAGGTTGACCCGGGCCTGGCGCAGGCCGGGCAGCCCGGCCAGGCAGCCTTCGATGGCCGGCAGGCAGGCGGCGCAGTCCAGCGTCTCCACCACCAGGCTCAGGCGCCTGGTACCGTCCGTCAGCAGCTCGACCGCCGGCGTAGCCGCCGCGGCCAGGGCCTCGGCCTCGGCCGCCAGGTCCGCCGCCACCGGCAGACAGCAGGACGGCAGCCCCAGGTCGCGCTGTGGCGCGCTCAGCGCCAAAGCTTGGCCTCGCTGCGATAGGCCTCGCCGGCGGCATCGCTGCCGACAATCACGACGCTCCACTGGCCAGCGGCCAGGGCGACCGGCGCGATGTAGCGGCCGGGCCGCAGCTCGGTGAGTGCCAGGGTCTGGTCGAAGACGTTGGTCGCCGGGCGGCCGAGGGTCGCGCTGAGCTGCAGGCCGCTTACCGGCGTGCCGTTCGGCAGGGTCACTTGCAGCACCAGACCGCCGTCGGCCAGGCTTACCTGGCTGCTCCAGCCGCGTGCCTTCTGCGCCGCGGCGGCCGCCAGCTCGTCGTTGTAGTGCAGCCCATCGACATAGGCGTTCTCCCGGCTGAGGCCCGAGAAGCCACTGAGCGCCACCCAGACGAAGGCGCCGTTGACCAGCAGCACCAGGCCGAAGCTGGCCAGCGCGATCAGCAACACCTTGCGGCCGGTCAGCGTCGCTCCACCAAGGCGCGGCGGACGGATGACGTGCGTGGCCATGACTCAGGGTCCTCGGAACACGGTTTCGGCGCGGGCGACGGTGCCGTCCGCTTCAGTCAGCAGGAAAACCAAGGGGCTGCTGTCGCCCTTCAGGTCGGCGGCCGGCGCGGCGACGAAGACGCGCAGCGCCAGCACCTTGTCGGCCGGCGCGACGATGGCGGCGGTGTCGGCCTCGGCGCCCAGCGTGACCAGGACGTCGGGCAGGCCCTCGACGCTCAGGGCGAAGTGGCGTTCGACGGGGGCCTTGTTGAGGATCTTCAGCGTGTAGCCGTTGCGGATCGATCCGTCGGACAGGGTGACGAACAGCGGATTGCGGTCGCGCAGCAGGTTCAGCTCCAGATCGCTGCGCGTGGCGAAGGCGAAGGCCATGATGCCGCCGACCAGCAGCAGCACGCCGAGATAGAGAATGGTGCGCGGGCGGATCAGGCGGATCTTGGCCGGCTCGCCCCGCCGGCGACGCTCCAGGTTGCCGATGGTGTCATAGGCGATCAGCCCCTTGGGCTTGCCGATGCGCGTCATCACGTCGTCGCAGGCATCGATGCAGAGCGCGCAGGTGATGCACTCCAGCTGCTGGCCGTGGCGGATATCGATGCCCATGGGGCAGGCGGCGACGCACTGGTTGCAGTCGATGCAGTCGCCGTGCGGCTTGCCCTCGGCCGTGGCCTTCTTGATCGGGCCCCTCGGCTCGCCGCGGAAGTCGCGGTAGGTGACGACCAACGACTCCTCGTCCAGCATGGCGCCCTGGATGCGCGGCCAGGGGCACATGTAGGTGCAAACCTGCTCGCGCATGTGGCCGCCCAGCCAATAGGTGGTGAAGGTCAAGAGGCCGATGAAGATGTAGGCGACGCTGGGCGCGTCGAAGGCCAGCAGGTCGCGCGCCAGGGTCGGCGCATCGGCGAAGTAGAAAACCCAGGCACCGCCGGTGGCCATGGCGATGACCAGCCAGATGAGATGCTTGGCCGCCTTGCGCGCCAGCTTGCCCGCCGTCCAGGGCTGCTTGGCCAGGCGCAGGCGCTGACCGCGGTCACCCTCGACCCAGCGTTCGACCAGGATGAAGAGGTCGGTCCAGACGGTCTGCGGGCAGGTGTAGCCGCACCAGACGCGCCCGGCGATGGAGGTCACCAGGAACAGCGAGATGGCGGCCAGGATCAGCAGGCCGGTGAGGTAGTAGACCTCCTGCGGCCAGATCTCGATGAAGAAGAAATAGAAGCGGCGGTTGGGCAGGTCGAGCAGCACCGCCTGGTCCGGCGCGGCGCCACCGCGGTCCCAGCGGATCCACGGCGTCAGATAGTAGATCGCCAGGGTGACCAGCATCACCACCCACTTCACCTGGCGGAAGCGGCCGTGCACCAGCTTGGGATGGATCGGCTGGCGCTTCTGGTACAGCGCGCGCGAGGTCGCGGCGTTGACCGGCTTGACGTCGAGCCGCTCCACCGGACGGCCGGAGACCTGGCCGGCGATGTCGCTCGCCGCCGTTACCAGGTCATCCAGCCGTGGTGCCGCTTCGCCCATGCCGGCGTCCTATTCGCCGCCGCCGAGGGCGTGCACGTAGACGGTCAGCATCTTAATGGTCGCGGGACTGAGCTTGCCGGCCCAGGTCGGCATGACGCCCCCGCGCCCATAGGACACGGTCTGCAGGATCTCCGCCTTGCTGCCGCCGTAGAGCCAGACTGCATCGGTCAGGTTCGGCGCGCCCAGCTCCTGCGAGCCGACGCCACCCGGCTGATGGCAGGCGACGCACTGCTCGCCGAAGATCGCCTGGCCGCGCGTCGCCGCCTCGGGGATGGTCGAGCGACCGGACAGTGAGAGCACGTACTCGGCCACGTCCTGCGCCTCGGCCCCGGTCAGGATGCCATCCTTGACATAGGCCGCCATGACGTTGTTCCGCGTCGCCTCGGCGGTGGAGCGAACGCCCACCGTGATGGTCTGGTGGATGGCATCCAAGGTGCCGCCCCAAAGCCAGTCGTCGTCGTTCAGGTTGGGATAGCCCTTGGAGCCGGCGGCGCCGCTGCCGTGGCACTGCGCGCAATTCACCCCGAAGGCCGACTTACCGCCGGCCAGCGCGAAGTTGAACAGCTCCGGGTCCTGCTCGATGGCCGGCAGGTCGGCGGCGGCGATGCGGTCCAGATAGACCTGTTGCGCCGCCGTCGCCTCCTTCAGCTCGGTCGCCACCGTGCCGCGGCTGGAATAGCCCAGCAGCCCCTTGGTGAAGCCGCCAGGCAAGGGGATCGACGGCATGGCGATGGCATAGCCGATGGCCCAGACGATGCAGGCCAGAAAGGTCCAGAGCCACCAGCGCGGCAATGGGGTATTGAGCTCCTTGATGCCGTCCCACTCGTGGCCAGTGGTCTCCATCCCGGAATGCGGGTCGATCTCGCGGTCGCCGGCCATGGTCTAGTCCTCCTGCAGCGGCAGCTGGGCGGCACGCTTGAAGCGGGCGCGGTTGCCGGGCCAGAGCGCGAAGGCGGTGACGCCGACGAACAGGACGACCAGCAGCACCAGGCCGACGGTCTGCGCGAAATGGGCAACGTCCTCGTAGCGCATCGTTCTCCCCCTCAGCGCTGGTTGGCTTCGGCGTCGTAGACCTTGAAGTCCACGAGCGTGCCGAGCATCTGCAAGTAGGCGACCAGGGCATCCATCTCGGTCACCCGGCTGGGATCGGCGTCGAAGTCGGCCACCACCGCCTTGGGATAGCGCCCCAGCAGCCCGTCGCTATCGCCGTTGGGATCGACCTGCGCCGCGATATCGGCCAGGGCGTTATCCAGCATGGCCTGGTCATAGGGCACGCCGACCGCGATCTCGGCTTGCAGCTCGTCGAGCATCTGGCTGGTGTCCAGCGTGCGCTCCAGCAGGTGCGCGTAGGTCGGCATGATGGATTCCGGCACCACCGCGCGCGGGTCGAGCAGGTGGGCGACCTGCCACTCGTCGGAATACTTGCCGCCGACGCGCGCCAAGTCAGGCCCGGTACGCTTGGATCCCCACTGGAAGGGATGGTCGTACATCGACTCCGCCGCCAGCGAGTAGGGCCCGTAGCGCTCCACCTCGTCCTTCAACGAGCGGATCATCTGGCTGTGGCAGTTATAGCAGCCCTCGCGCAGGTAGATGTCGCGCCCGGCCAGCTCCAGCGGGGTATAGGGCCGCATGCCCTGCACCGTCTCGATGGTGCTTTCCAGGTAGAACAGCGGCGCGATCTCAACGATGCCGCCGATCGAGACCACCAGCAGCGAGAGCACCAGCAACAGGGTGGAATTCTTCTCGATCTTTTCGTGCTTGATGAAAGCCATGGCTGTGCCCCCGCTCACTCGGCCGCGGCGGTGACGACGCCGGCGGGGCGGCGCATCTCGTCGGCCTCCTCCGCCAGGTCGCCACGCGCCGTACGCCACAGGTTGTAGGCCATGATCAGCGCGCCCAGCAGGAACAGCAGGCCGCCGGCGGCGCGGATCATGTAGAAGGGATGCATGGCCTCGACGGTCTCGACGAAGGAGTACTCGAGGAAGCCCAGCTCGTCGTAGGCGCGCCACATCAGGCCCTGCATGATGCCCGACACCCACATCGCGGTGATGTAGAGCACGATGCCCAGGGTGGCGACCCAGAAGTGCCAGGAGACCAGGCGCATCGAGTAGAGCCGCGGGCGCTTCCACAGCACCGGGGTGAGGTAGTAGAGCGCGCCGAACGACACCATGCCGACCCAGCCCAGCGCGCCGGAGTGCACGTGGCCGATGGTCCAGTCGGTGTAGTGGCTGAGCGAGTTGACGGCCTTGATCGACATGACCGGGCCCTCGAAGGTGCTCATGCCGTAGAAGGCGACCGAGACCACCAGCATGCGCAGCACCGGGTCGGTGCGCAGCTTGTCCCAGGCGCCCGACAGCGTCATCAGGCCGTTGATCATGCCGCCCCAAGACGGCATCCACAGCATGATCGAGAAGACCATGCCCAGGGTCTGCGCCCAGTCCGGCAGGGCGGTGAAGTGCAGGTGGTGCGGGCCGGCCCAGATGTAGAGGAAGATCAGCGACCAGAAGTGCACGATCGACAGGCGATAGCTGTAGATCGGCCGCTGGGCGCGCTTCGGCACATAGTAGTACATGATGCCGAGGAAGCCGGCGGTCAGGAAGAAGCCTACCGCGTTGTGGCCGTACCACCACTGGGTCAGCGCGTCCTGCACGCCGCCGAAGAGCTGCACCGACTTGGAGCCCCAGATCGACACCGGGACCGCCAGGTTGTTGACGATGTGCAGCATTGCCACGGTGACGATGAAGGCCAGGTAGAACCAGTTGGCGACGTAGATGTGCGGTTCCTTGCGCTTCCACAGCGTGCCCAGGAAGACCAGCAGGTAGACCACCCAGACCACCGTCAGCCAGAGGTCGGCGTACCACTCAGGCTCGGCATACTCCTTGGCCTGGGTGACGCCCATGACATAGCCGCTGGCGGCGACCAGGATGAAGACGTTGTAGCCCCAGAACACGAACCAGGGGGCCAGGCCGCCGGCCAACCGCGCCCGGCAGGTGCGCTGCACGACATGGAAGGAGGTGGCGATCAGCACATTGCCGCCGAAGGCGAAGATCACCGCCGAGGTGTGCAGCGGGCGCAGGCGGCCGAACGAAGTCCAGGGCAGGCCAAGGTTGAGGTCCGGCCAGATGAGCTGGCAGGCGATGATCAGCCCGACCAGGAAGCCGACGATGCCCCAGAGGGTCGAGGCGATCACGCCGGCGCGGATCACGCCGTCTTCGTAGCGCTCATCGTCGCCGCTCGGCCGCGCCGTCGAGGTGGCGCGGCGGATCAGCGCGAAGATGCCGAGGATACCGGCAGCGGCGAAGATGAAGCCGTGCAGCTCCATCGCCGGGTCCCTGGCGTTCGCCGCCAGGAACAGCCCATAGAGGCTGCCGATCACCAGCAGCAGGCCAAGGCCCAGGCCGCTGCCGTTTCTGTTCGCCGTTGCTAGTGACATGCCCGCCCCTCTCGCCAAGCAGTCGGGCAGGCAAGCGCCCGCACCGGATCGCCGGAAGGGTCGGCCATCTGCTGCGCTGCGGCATTGACCTGGATCAAGGGGGGCGCCGCCGCCCGACAGGCCGCCGCCCGTCGAATGCGTAATCTGCTTTGGCTCCTGCTCGCTTCAGGCGTAAAGTCAGTCCATGCGAGGCAACGAGCGGCATCGCCAGCATTTCCAGTACCGCGATGGCACGTTCGCCGTGTCCGGGGACTTCACGAAGCCCGGCTTGACGGGGCTGTCGCCCGATGCTTTCGCCTGGCTCGACCCCATCCTCGACATTGCCCTGCCGCCGGACGGTACGGCGATCGACGTCGGCGCCAACATCGGCCTGGTAGCCAGCATGCTGGCGGCACGCCTGCCACAGGGTCGCGTCGTGGCCATCGAACCCGACGCCGACAACCTCTTGGACCTGCGGCAGACCTGCGCGGCGGGGCCGGCGGCGCGGATCGCCATCGTGCCGACGGCCTGTGGCGCCGGCGAGGGCTGGGCGCGACTGCGCTACGCGGGGCCCTATGTCAGCGCGCAGTCCGTAGGCTCCTCCAGCGCCGAACCGGGTGAGCGGCTCGTCGCCGTGCAGTCGCTGGATGCCGTCGTGGCGCAGCAGGCCCTCAGCCGGGTCGACTTCATCAAGATCGACGTCGAGGGCTTCGAGCCGGCGGTGCTGGACGGCATGTCCGACACCCTGGCGCGCCACCGCCCCTGGGTCGCCATGGAGTTCAACAGCGTGACGCTGATCCTGGCGGAGGTGGCGCCCCTGGCCTTCCTGCGGCGCCTTGCCAACACCTTTGGCAGTGTCCTGCTAGTCCGGAAGTCCGGCGGCTACGTCCCGATCGCGGGGGAGCAGGCGATGGCGCAGGCGCTGCGCACCAACCTGGGGCAGCACGGCTGCGTCAGCGACCTCATCCTGGTGCCGGGGGGCGACAGCCGGATCGACCGGCTGCGCCCCTGGTTGAGTGGCGACTTCAACGAGACGACAGGGGCCGGGAACCGGCAGACCGACCAGGCATGCCAGGAGCTGACAGGCAGGCTGGTGGCAGCACGGCGGTCGAATGCCCTGCTGCGGCGGGCCTTAGCCCAGCTCGAGGCCTCCTGGTCCTGGCGGCTGACCCACCCGCTGCGCTGGGCCCGGCGACAGGCCTGGCGCGGCAAGGCCTCCTAACCCCAGTCCAGCACGACCTTGCCGCTCTGGCCCGACAGCATGGCGTCGAAGCCGGCCTGGAACTGGTCAATCGGGAAACGGTGGGTGATGACCGGGCGGATGTTCAGGCCGGACTGCAGCATGGCCAGCATCTTGTACCAGGTCTCGAACATCTCGCGGCCGTAGATCGCCTTCAAGGTCAAGGCCTTGCCGATGATCGGACGCCAATCCACCTGGGTCGGACCCGAGGGGATGCCGAGCAGCGCCATGTGCCCGCCCATGATCATGTGGTCGACCATCTGGCCAAAGGCCTGCGGCGCGCCCGACATCTCCAGGCCGATGTCGAAGCCTTCGGTCATCTTCAGGCTGGCCATGGTGTCCTTGAGGTCCTCCTTGGCCACGTTGACCGGGCGGACGTCGGCGACCTGCCCGGCCAGCCCCAGGCGATAGTCGTTGACGTCGGTGATGACGACATGGCGGGCGCCGACGTGGCGCGCCACCACCGCGGCCATGATGCCGATCGGCCCGGCGCCGGTGATCAGCACGTCCTCGCCCACCAGGTCGAACGAGAGCGCGCAGTGCACCGCGTTGCCCAGCGGGTCGAGCACGGCGCCCAGCTCGTAGTCGACCTCCTCGGGCAGCGGCACGATGTTGAAGGCCGGCAGCGCCAGGTACTCGGCGAAGGCGCCCGGCAGGTTGACGCCGACGCCGCGCGTTTCCGGGTCCAGGTGGAACTTGCCGGCGCGCGCGTTGCGGCTGGTCTGGCCGACGATATGGCCCTCGCCGGAGACCCGCTGGCCGACCTTCAGGCGCTTCACGTTGCTGCCGACCTCGGCGATCTCGCCGGCGTACTCGTGGCCGACGGTCATGGGCACCGGGATGGTGTGCGCCGCCCAGTCGTCCCACTTGTAGATATGGATGTCGGTGCCGCAGATCGCCGTCTTGTGGATCTTGATCAGCACCTCGTCGGGACCGACCGTGGGGATCGGCGCATCGCCCATCCATATGCCGGGCTCCGGCTTGGCCTTGATCAGCGCCTTCATGGTCGCGTTCTTCATGTCAGGACTCCCACGTCGCGGCCCGCCTGGGCAAAGGCGGCGATAGCCCGGTCGATCTGCTCCGGCGTATGGCCGGCGGAAAGCTGCGTGCGGATGCGCGCCTGGCCGCGCGGCACCACGGGAAAGGAAAAGCCGATGACATAGACGCCCAGCTCCAGCAGGCGGGCCGAGAGCCGCCCGGCCAGCGCCGCGTCGCCCACCATCACCGGCACGATGGGATGCTCACCCGGCAGCAGCTTGAATCCAGCGGCGGCAAGTCCCGCGCGGAAGCGCCTGGCGTTGTCCCACAGACGCGCGCGCAGCGCCTGGCCATCACGAGCCAGCTGCACCGCGACGCGGCTGGCCGCCACCAGGCAGGGCGCCACCGAGTTGGAGAAGAGATAGGGCCGGGCCCGCTGGCGCAGCAGGTCGACTACCGGCTGGCGTGCCGCGATGAAACCGCCCATGGAGCCGCCCAGCGCCTTGCCCAGCGTGCCGGTGACGATATCGACCCGACCCATGACGCCGCAGTGCTCGATCGAGCCACGCCCGCCAGCGCCCAGCACGCCCAGGGCGTGGCTGTCGTCGACCATGACCAGGGCGCCGTGGCGGTCGGCGAGGTCGCAGATTTCGCCGAGCCTGGCGATGTAGCCATCCATCGAGAAGACGCCGTCGGTGACGATCACCAGGCGCCGCGCGCCGCCGGCCTTGGCTTCCTTCAGCTTGGCTTCCAGGTCGGCCATGTCGCTGTTGGCGTAGCGAAAGCGCCTGGCCTTGCTGAGGCGCACGCCATCGATGATCGAGGCGTGGTTCAGCGCGTCGGAGATGATGGCGTCCTCGGCCTCGAACAGCGGTTCGAAGACACCGCCGTTGGCGTCGAAGCAGGCGGCGAAGAGGATCGAGTCGTCGAAGCCGAGATAGGCGGCGATCTCCTGCTCCAGGCCGCGGTGCAGGTCCTCGGTGCCGCAGATGAAGCGCACCGAGGCCATGCCCAGGCCGTAGTCGTCCAGCGCCTGCTTGGCCGCTGCGACCAGCCGTGGATCGTCGGCCAAGCCCAGGTAGTTGTTGGCGCAGAGGTTCAGCACGCTGCGGCGCTGGCCACCGACCTCGATCTCGATCTCCGGCCCCTGGGCGGAGACCAGGATACGCTCGCGTTTGGTCAGGCCCTCGGCCTCGATCTGCGCGAGCGTGCCCTCGACGGCGGCGACGAAGGCGGTGGCGGCTTGGCTCATCGGGCAATCCTCTTTAGAGAACAGCAAATCCAATATATCGAACAGCGGCGCCTGGCAACGCTTGATTCTTCCGCACTGGAGGGGCGCCGCTGGCGTCGATCCGACCCTTCGGGCTATGCTTGCGTCGCCGAGTGATCGATTTCCGGTTCACGCCAGGCTGCGGCGCCGCCACCGGGTGGCGCTCGGCCGGAGGCCGCCCATGTCGCGCCCTTGTCGTTTCCTGCTGGTCGTCGCCGTGGCCTTGCTTGGGATGGCCACTGGCGCTCAAGCCTACCAACAGACCACCCGTTGGCTCACCATTTCCATCAAGCCACCCGACGACAACACGCCGCCGTTGTTTCTCACCAACACGACGGCGGGCGTGAAGCTTGACCGCTACCACTCCGGCGACCCGACGCAGCAGTGGGCCGCAGTCCAGACCGATTATCCCACGGCGCCGCGCGTGACTGGCCATGGGCCGCTGGACGGACTGCTCAACTGCACCTTCAGCGGCTGCCCGTTCCAGGGGCATGGCGGTGACGTTCGCAAATTCGTCAACCGCGCCAGCGGCGCCTGCCTGGCCTTCACCGCCATCGACAAGCACAAGCTGACCCATGTCGAACCCTGCTCGGCCAACGACGACGCCGTTGCCCGGCAAGCCTGGCAGTGGACCTTCGCCGCCGACGAGGTGCACCAGGGCGTCCCGCCCGCCGACCTCTACACGCGGTTGGCCAGCCTGTTCCAAGGCAGTCCCAAGTGCATGGCATCGACTGCCAAGCAGGCGTCAGCCCTGTTGGGCAGCGAACTGCAGGCCAGTGCCTGCGATGGGCAATGGTACCAGCAGTTCAACTTCCTGCTCGCCGCCGAACTCGCCTGCACGACGCAGTGGGATTACAACATCTGTTTCGTGGCAGGCCCCTAGCGGCGCCTAGCGCCCGCCGCCGGTGATCACCACCAGCAGGGCGCGCGCCGGCTGCTTGCCGGGATTGACGATGGCGTGGGGCACATCGCCGCGATAGCGCGCGGTGTCGCCGGCCGCCAGCTCCTGCTCCGCGTCGGCCGAACGCACGGATAGGCGCCCGGCCAGGCAGGTCAGGTGCTCCAGCGCGCCGATGCCGTGCGGTTCGCTTTCCAGCGCGCGGCCTGGCTCCAGGGTCAGCTCGTACCACTCCATCAACCCGGCGGTGCCGGCGGGCGACAGGATGCGCAGCAGGCAGCCGCCGTCCTTGGAGGTGATGGTCGGCGTCAGGTTGCCGGCCAGGCGCTCGATCGCCGCCGCCGGCTTCCTCGCCCCAGCCTCGACCAGCTCCGACAGCTCCAGGCCGAGCGACTGGGTGATGTTCCACAGGGTGCCAAAGGTCGGGTTGGCCTGGCCGCGCTCGATCTGCGACAGCATGGACTTGGAGATGCCGCTACGCTCCGACAGCTCGTCCAGCGTCAGGCCGCGCGCTTTGCGGATGCTGTGCAGCCGCGGTCCCAGCGCCGGTGGCTTGGCGGGTGGCTTGGGCGCCGCCTTGGCCGGTACCTTGCTCATGTCACCGCCGGCACCGGGTCCACACCGTCCAGGAAGGCCACCAGGTTCAGCCCCAGTGCGTCGTTCATGTAGCCGCCCTCCTGCACCATCAGGGTCGGCAACTCCAGCTGGTTGATGGCGGCGCCGATGCGGCGGAAGCCCTCGGTCGTAATCGACAGGCCCTGGAAGGGATCGCCCTCGTGCGCGTCGAGGCCCAGCGCCACCACCAGCAGCGCCGGCCGGAAGGCGGCGATGCGGTCCAGCGCGCGCGCCAGCGCCTTGAGGTAGGCCTCGTCGCCGGTCCCCTTGGGCAGCGGGATGTTGAGGTTGTAGCCAAGGCCACGCCCCGCCCCGCGCTCCTGCCCATAGCCGACGAAGTAGGGATAGAAGGCGATGGGATCGGAGTGCAGCGAGACGGTCAGCACGTCGTCGCGCTCGTAGAAGATGCCCTGGGTGCCGTTGCCGTGGTGCACGTCGACATCCAGGATCGCCACCCGCGCGCCCAGCGCGGCGGCGCGCTGCGCCGCCAGGGCGGCATTGTTCAGGTAGCAGAAGCCGCCGGCCTGGTCGGCATAGGCATGGTGGCCCGGCGGGCGGCAGAGCGCATAGACCCGCCGCGCGCCCTGCAACACCAGGCCGGTTCCGGTCATGGCGCAGTTGGCGGCGGCCACCGCGGCGGTCCAGGTACCGGCGTCGATCGGGCAGGCGGTATCGGTCATGTGGAAGCCAGCCTGGCCGACGATGGACGCCGGGTAGCCGTCGGTGCGCGAGCGCGGGTGCATGTTGGGCACCACCTCGGCACTGGCGCCGGGGATCTCGCGCCAGCGGTCGTGTACCGTCTCCAGGAAGCGCAGGTACTCCGGCGTATGGATACGCGCGATGTAGTCCAGCGGCAGGTCTTCCGGCGCCACCGCCTGGTGCCCGGCGTCCAGCGCCGCCTGCAGCAGCACCTCGGCGCGGCGCGGCACCTCCGGGTTCGGCTTGGGCGCGCCGCTGACCAGGAAGTTCTTCGGGTCGTGCAGCGCGTGGCGCTGGTCATGGACGATCTGCATCGGTTGGCTCGGCGCTCCTTGTCACATCCTTCGAGACGCGACGCTACGCATCGCTCCTCAGGATGAGGGTGATGGGCTTGCATGCCTTCGCACCGCCCTCATCCTGAGGAGCCCGGCGCAGCCGGGCGTCTCGAAGGATGTGCCACAGGCACCGCCCCGGCAACCAGCCTAATTGAGCGCTCGTCCAGCAGGTGATAGGACTCCTTCCGGACACCAGCGGAGGGGAGGACGGCTTGCGCTTCGGCATCCTGCCGCTCTTCGCGTCGGCCGCCGTCTGGTCGCTGGGCTCCGGCGTCTTCATGACGCTGCAGCCGCTGCGCCTTGATGCCTATGGCTTCTCGACCGAGGCCATCGGCCTGGTGGTCACCGCCAACATGCTGGGCTTCATCGTCGGCTGCCTGCTCAGCCAGCCGGTGATCGCCTCGGTCGGCCACATCCGCGCCTATGCCGCCTTCGCCGCTATCACCACGGCCTGCACGCTGGGCCTGGAATGGTCGCAGGGGCTGCTGCCCTGGCTGCTGCTGCGCGCGGCGGCCGGCTTCGCCACGGCGGCGCTGTCGGTGGTCACCGAGTCCTGGCTGAACGAGCTCACCACCAACGAGAAGCGCGGCCAGACCTTGACGCTCTATGTGCTCTGCATGGGGCTGTTCTATGGCCTGGGGCAGCTCGGCGCGCAGCACTTCGAGCCGACAGGCAGCCGCATGCTGATGATCACCGCTGGACTCTACGCCTGCTCGCTGGTGCCGCTGACCGCGATCAAGGTGCTGACGCCCAAGCCGCCGAAGCAGGTGACCCTGCACCTGCTCTATGCCTTCAAGGTATCGCCCACCGGCGCCGTCGGTTCCTTCGCCACCGGCATGATCGCCATGACCTTCGCCGGCATCGGGCCGCTCTATGGCCAGCAGGTCGGCATGTCGCTGGCCACCATCGCCTTCCTGATGGCGGCCTCGCAGATCGGTGGCATCGCGCTGCAGTTTCCGCTGGGCTGGCTGTCCGACCGCACCGACCGGCGCTATGTGCTGGTCGGCATGCACCTGGCACTGATCGCCGTGGCCGTTGGCTTCATCCTGATGAGCGCGGCCAGCCCCTATTGGCTGCTGGTGCTGCTCTTCGTCTCCTTCGGCGGCTTTGCCGAGGCGCTCTATCCGGTCTCAGTAGCGCACGCCAACGACCGTGCCAGCCCCGAACAGTACGTCTCGGTCTCCTCCAACCTGCTGCTGTTCTGGGCGCTGGGCGGCGCGGTCGGGCCGGTGATCGGCACCGCCGCCATCGAGCACGCCGGGCCGGCGGCCTTCTTCTGGTACGTCGCCATCATCTCCTTCCTGCTCGGCCTCTTCACCTTCTGGCGCATGCTGCGGCGCAAGCGGGTCGACGCCGCGACCACGCTGGAGGAATTCCAGGTCTATCCCACCACCTCGCCAGCGGTTTACGAGTGGGTGCCGCATACGCCGCTGAAGACCGAGACCAAGCCGCCAACCGAAGGCGTGGCGTGAGCGTCGCGGTCGAAGACCCGCTGTTCATCCCGCTGGCCGACGGCCGGCGGCTGGCGGCAACGCTGTGGCGGCCGGGGGGCGCGCCGGCGCCGGTGGTGCTGGAGGCCCTGCCCTATCGGCGGCGCGACGGCACCGTCTTTCGCGATGCCGAGATGGCGCCCTGGTACGCCGCGAACGGCCTGGCCTACTGCCGCCTCGACCTGGCTGGCAGCGGCGAGTCCGACGGCATCCTGGCCGACGAATACCTGCCGGCGGAGCAGCAGGACCTGTGCGAGGTCATCGCCTGGCTGGCGACGCAAGCTTGGTGCAATGGGCGGGTCGGCATGACCGGCATCTCGTGGGGTGGCTTCAACGCCCTGCAGGTGGCGGCGCGGCGGCCACCGGCGCTGCGGGCGATCATCGCGCTCTGTTGCTCCGATGACCGCTTCGCCGACGACGTGCACTACATGGGCGGTGCCTACCTGACCGAGGACCCGCTGTGGTCCTGCTTCCTGCTTGCGCTGAACGCTCTGCCCCCCGACCCGCAGCAGCGCGCCGACTGGCAGGCGCTGTGGCAGCAGCGCCTGGCTGCCAACGGCTGCTGGTCATCGACCTGGCTGCGCCATCAAGCGCGCGATGCCTATTGGCGCCAGGGCTCGGTGTGCGAGGACTGGGACGCCATCCAGGTCCCGGTCTATGCGGTCGGCGGCTGGGACGACAGCTACAGCAATGCCGTGCCGCGCCTGCTGCGCAATCTGCGCGGGCCGAAGAAGGGCCTGATCGGTCCCTGGAGCCACAGCTTCCCCTGCCGCGGCACACCCGGGCCGCTGATCGGCTGGCTGCAGGAGGCGCTGCGCTGGTGGCGCCACTGGTTGCTGGACGCACCCACTGGGATCATGGAGGAGCCGGCGCTGCGCGCCTGGATCAACGACCCGGAGCCGCCGCAATCCTGGTTCGACAGCCACCCCGGCCGCTGGGTGGCGGAACCGACCTGGCCACCCGCGACACCGCCGCTCGAGCTCTACCTCAATACCGGCGCGCTGGCTGACGCGCCGCGGACCGGCCCAGCGATAACGCTCTGTTCGCCCGCCCATGCCGGCATGGAATGTGGCCGCTGGGGCGGCTATGGCGGGACCTGCCCCGACATGCCAACCGACCAGCGGCGCGAGGACGCGCTGGCACTCTGCTTCGACAGCCCGCCACTTGACCAGGACCTGGAGCTGCTGGGCGCGCCCGCGCTGACGCTCACGCTGTCCTGCGACGCGCCGCGCGCCAACCTGACGGCGCGCCTCTGCGCCGTCGATCCGGATGGCACCTCCAGCCTGCTGACCTGGGGCACCTTAAACCTGGCGCACCGCGACGGCGCGGCCGCGCCCCGGGACCTGGTGCCGGGCGAGGCCGTCACGGTCACCCTGACGCTCAACGATCTCGGCGGCCGCGTCGCCGCCGGCCAGCGCCTGCGGCTGGCACTGGCGACACAGCACTGGCCAATCCTCTGGCCGCAGCCTTGGCTGGCAAGCATCACACTGCAGGGCGGCCAGGGACGCCTGACCTTGCCGCGCCGCAGCCCGCGCGCCGAGGACGCCGCGCTGCCAGCCTTTCAGCCGGCCGTCACGGCGCCGCCGCTGGCCTGTAGCAGCGAGCGCGACGGCCGGCACGAACGCACGCTGGAAACCGACGTCGCCAGTGGCCAGCGCAGCGTGACGCTGTTCAGCGACTATGGCCGCACGCGCCTTGCCGATCGCGGGATGGTGACCGACTCCTGGTGCCGCGACCGCTTCACTGTGCTGCCCGACGACCCGCTGTCCGCGACCCTGGAGAGCGAGTGGTTCATCGCCAGCGAGAGCGCCGGCGTGGCAACTGATGCCAGCGCCAGCGTCACCTTGAGCGGCGATGCCGAGACCCTGCGGCTGGCCTGGCAGGTCACCGCCCGGCAGGACGGCCGCGTCGTCGACCGACGCGAGGGGCGAGACACCATCCCGCGGCTGCACCTATGAGGCGTGGCGGGCCGGCGCCGGCTCTGCTAAGGCAGGGCGCGACACAGGAAGCGAGTCGATGAGCGAAGGATCGCCCCCCCTCCCCAAGAGCAAGCGACGCACCGGCGAGCCGCGCTTTTCGCGGCAGAACCCGGAGCAGCGCCGGCGCGAGATCGTCGAGGCGGCGATCCGCTGCCTGGCGAAGGGCGGCGTCAATGCCTTCACGGTCAGCGAGATCTGCGCCGAGGCGCGCATCTCGCACGGCCTGATCAACCACTACTTCCCCTCCAAGGAAGACCTGCTGGTCACCACCTACGACACCGTCGCCGAGATGCTGGTCGAGGCGACCCGCGTCGCCGTGGGCAAGACCCAGCGCCTGCCGGAAGACAAGCTGATCGCCATCGTCGAGAGCAGCTTCGCCGGCGAGATCTTCAACGAGGCCAACCTGGCGGTCTGGCTGGCGCTGTGGGGCCAGGTGCGCACCCACGAGGGACTGCGCCGCAAGCACAACGAGCTCTACGAGGGCTATCGCCAGGCGATCGCCCGCATCATCGACCAGATCGCCGCCAAGCGTGGCCGCCGGGTCGAGGGCGCGCCGCTGGCGCTGGCGCTGACCGCGCTGATCGATGGGCTGTGGCTGGAATACTGCCTGAACCCGACGGTCTTCTCGGTGGAGAAGGCGCTGCGCAGCTGCTACCTGCTGCTGGAAGATCGCCTGGGGCCGCTGAACAGGGACCGCACCGGAGATACCGCATGAACATCGAGGGCAAGACCGTCGGCGAGGCGCTGATCACCCTGCTGGAGGGCTATGGGGTCGAGCTGGTGTTCGGCATCCCCGGCGTCCACACCATCAGCCTCTACAAGGGGCTGCCCGGCAGCTCGATCCGCCATGTGCTGACGCGTCACGAACAGGGCGCCGCCTTCATGGCCGACGGCTATGCGCGGGCCACCGGCAAGCCCGGCGTTTGCCTGCTGATCACCGGCCCCGGCATCACCAACGCGGCCACCGCGATGGGCCAGGCCTACAGCGATTCGGTGCCGATGTTGGTGCTCTCCTCGGTCAACCAGCGCGCCTCGCTGGGCCGCGGCTACGGCCATCTGCACGAGATGCGCGATCAGCGGGCGCTGACTGCCTCGATCACCGGTTTCAGCGCCACCGCGCTGACCGCCAGCGACGTGCCCGACCTGGTGGCGCGCGCCTTCGCGCTGTTCAAGGGATCGCGGCCGCGCCCGGTGCACATCGAGCTGCCGCTGGACGTGATCGACTCGCCGGCCGAGGGCGACTGGCGGGTGCGCCGCCTGAACGGCCCGCCGGAAGCGGCGCAGGGCGAGATCCTGGCCGCTGCCGAGCTGCTGCGCGGCGCCGCGCGGCCACTGATCATCGCCGGCGGCGGCGCGCTGACCGCTGGCCCGGCCATCGTCGCCCTGGCCGAGCGCCTGGGCGCGCCCGTGATCACCACGGTGGCCGCCAAGGGCCTGCTGCCGCCACAGCATCCGCTCTATGCCGGCCAGGGGCTGCAGCGCGACAGCGGCCTGGCCCTGCTGCGCGAGGCCGACCGCGTGCTGGTCCTGGGCAGCGAACTGGGCGAGACCGATCACTGGACCGAGAAGCTGGAGATCGGTGGCGACCTGATCCGCGTCGACCTGGATCCCGCCAAGCTGGTTGACCTCTACCCCGCGCGCCTCGCCATCCTGGGCGACGCGGCGGCGGCGGCCGCCAGCCTGGTGATGGCACTGGGCAGCGGCCAGCCGGCGGCAACCGGCGGCTGGGGCGCGGCGCGCGCGGCCCAGGTGCACGCCGACTGCCGCCGTCCGGACTATGACCTGGCGGAGAAGCACGAGCGCGTGCTGGACGTGATGCGCCGCGTGCTGCCGGACGATGCCATCATCGCCAGCGACATGACGCAGATCGCCTATACCGCCAACGTCAGCTACGACATGGCGCGCAGCCGGTCATGGATGCATCCGCTGGGCTACGGCACGCTGGGCTACGGCGTGCCGGCCGCCATCGGCGCCAAGCTGGGCCAGCCGGCCAAGGTGGTGGTGGCGATGGCCGGCGATCACGGCTTCCTCTACACCGCCCAGGACCTCATCACCGCGGTGGAGGAGAAGGCATCCCTGGTCGTCGTGCTGTGGCACAACCACGCGCTGGGCGCCATTCGCGACGGCATGATCCGGCGTGGCGTGCAGCAGATTGCCGTCACCCCGCTGGTGCCCGACTACCTGATGCTCGCCCGCGCCTATGGCGCCAAGGCGGTCAGCGCCACCTCGCTCGCCGACTTCGAGACGCAGCTCGCCGCCGCGATCAAGAGCGACGCCGTGACGCTGATCGAGGTACGTGAGCAGATTGCTTCCTGACCCCATGGCGGACTCCTCCGGCGGACAAGAGCGGCCCTTCACCATCGCCTTCGCTGGCGACGTGATGCCCGGCCGCGATGTCGAGGCAGCGCTGGCGACGCGCCGCCCAGAGAGCTTCTGGGGTCCTGCGCTGCCCTATCTGCGCGACGCCGACCTGGCGATCTGCAATCTCGAGACGCCGATCACCACGTCGAACGAGAAGTGGAAGGGCCTCAAGTCCTTCAAGTTCAAGGCCAGCCCGCGCAGCCTGGCGATTCTGCAGGCGGCCAACATCGGCCTGGTCGGCCTGGCCAACAACCACACCGGCGACTACGGCACCCAGGGCCTGCTCGACTCCATGGAGCACCTGGCCAAGGCCGGTATCGCCTGGTGCGGCGCCGGGCGCACTCTGGCTGAGGCACGCCGCCCCGCACTGCTCGAGCGGCGCGGGCTGAAGCTCGCCATCGCCGGCTTCAGCGACCGCATGCCTGAGTACCAGGCGGATACGACGACGCCGGGCCACTCCTTCGCCTGGCCACCCAAGGGCACCGCGCCGGTGGCCGACTTGCTGGCCCCTTTCGCCGACCTCGCTGCCGACCTCAGGCTGATGACGATCCACTGGGGCGCCGACCTGCTGAAGCGCCCCCTGGCCTCCCGACGCAGATTCGCCAGCGCACTGGTTAAGGGCGGCATCGACGTGATTCACGGCCACTCCTCGCATATGACTCAGGGAGTCGAGGTGATCGCGGGTCGGCCGGTGATCTACGACAACGGCAACGCCATCCAGGACTTCTGGATCTATCTTTGGCCCTGGACCCAGCGATCTGCAGTGTTCCTGCTGGAGATCGGTCGGAACGGCAGCCGCCTGCGGCAGATTCCGGTGGTGACTCGCGGCATGCGTCTGGCCAAACCGGCGGCCGCGATGCAGCGGCGGATGCTCGATCGCTACCGGCGTCTCGCCGGAGAGCTCGGCAACCAGGTTGACCTCGTCGACGGCGAGCTGGTGACCAGGTTGGACCTCAGCTTACCTCCGGCAAGGCCGGCGACGGTACCGGATCGCTAGGTCTGGCGGAGAGCGGACAACACTTTTTAATAGAATATAGTGAGTTCGGAAGACAGGACAGAAGCACTGCCGAATCGCACGCTCCGCGCTCGCAAGGAATGCAACTGAGTCTACCAAGAAAACTGCATACACTTGATGTATCAATGTTCTTCAGCCGCTTGTCGCAAGACGATATGCAACCTCTTAGGGAGCATATTCGGATTTTCTGTTCCATAACTGAACATTCTCTCGGCACAACTCCACCGGCAGCGATTATCGTTGTATTCGGGGTGGTGTGAATGCAGATCGCGATCACGCGAAAGATGTTTCTGGTCGACCTTTTCTTGATCGAAGGGGTTATCCCGCGCGCACGCGCCGAGCGCTTGAAGGCTATGACTATCGAGGGCGCGGACCATGCCCGCATCGACTATCCAGCGACGCCAGGTGCCGCGGACGGCAACGTTGCTTTTCGCGCCAGCGGCTTGGCGCCCCCTGACAAGGTGGCCGACGTTGCCCTCTGCTTCGACTTTGGCGCCGACGGCAGCGATCGTCGCCCACTGGCGGCGCTCAATCCCTGGTTCCTGACGGGACCATCCGATGATTCGACGGTCGCCCTGCTGCTTGGCCGGCTGGCCCTGGATCAGGCCGCTGAGCGCCACCCAAAGGTGCTCGATCTGGGCGGTCGCGAGCGCTCTGGGCCGATCCAGCTGCAAGGACAGCTGCGCGACGCCGACCTGACGGTGTTCGACCTCATGCCGGGCGACAATGTCGACGTCGTCGGCGACGCCCATCAACTCAGCCGGCACTTCGCCCCCGAGAGCTTCGACTACGTGATCTCCACCTCGGTGTTCGAGCACCTGATGATGCCCTGGCGCGTTGCCACCGAAATCAACCGCGTGCTGAAGACCGGCGGCATGGCCTTCGTCAGCAGCCACCAATCCCTAGGGCTGCACGAACTGCCATCCGACTACTGGCGTTTCTCGGACAGTGCTTGGCGGGTGCTGTTCTCGGAGCCGAGCGGGTTTCGTGTCGTCGCCACGAACCAGAATGGCGCTATGGCTCTGATTCCCCACCAGCGACGGTCTTCCGAGCATGGCGACGAACGAGCGATCGGATTCGAGAGCTCCTCGGTGCTGGCCCAGAAGACCGGCGACACGCGCGCAACCTGGCCCGTGGAGCCTGAAGACCTTGGTCTCGATCGCTACCCCATCTAGGGCCGGACCCGGCCGAGATTCGCCGAAACCCAAGCGGCGCCTGGGCCGCATCAGCGTCGACTTTCTGCCCGACACCTGGCGCCAGGCGGTGCATGGCCTGCTGCGGCAGGCGATCAATGCGGAGCGCCGGGTCAAACCCGACACCACTGCGGTGACGTTGGCCGAACGCGGCCTGGCGGTCTTTCCCGGCCGCCCCTTCGCCATCTTCGTGGTGTTCAACCTGCAGCCCCGCCTGCCACGCTACGTCCGCGCCCACATCGAGGCGTTGGCCGCCCTGCGGGTCAACACCATCGTTGTCTCCAACAACCGGCGCCTGCCAGGGCAGGAGGTCGCCCGGCTGCTGCCGCACTGCTTCGCCTACCTGGCGCGCTTCAATCTCGGTTATGACTTCGGTGCTTATCGCGACGGCTATGTCTGGCTCACCAGCAACCACGGCATGCCGGACACTTCCGTATTCTTCATGAACGATTCGGTGCTCGGCCCCTTCGGCGACTATGGCCGACTGTTCGATGTCGTCTGCGCCGAGGAGCGGCCGATGCTGTTCGGCCTGACCGATTCGCTCGAGTATCGCTATCACCTGCAGACCTATTGGTTCGCCATCTCGGCGGCGGGCATGAAGGTGCCACGCGTGCACCGCTATCTGGCGCGCATGCCCTATTCACGCAACAAGCAGGACGCCATCGCCAAGCGTGAACTGCGGCTGACCTACGACCTGACGCGCGCCGGCCTGGGCGTCGAAGTCTTCTTCGACTACACGCGGGTGCAGAAGGTGGCCATCGACTACTACGACGAGATGATGGCCGCCGCTGCCGGCCACGTCGGCGAACTGGACACCGGGCTGGCCGCACCCTTCGAGGACCAGTTGATGGTGCGGGCGCGCATCTACCAGCCGATGCTGCGGATGCTGGTCAGCGGCACCAACGTCAATCCCAGCTTCTTCCTGTGGGAGCCGTTGATCGCGCGCATGGACTTTCCCTTCCTGAAGCGCGAGGTGCTGATGCAGGCGGGCGGGCGCACGCCCTTCTGGGGCGTCGGCGATCGCATGATCGCGGAGCGTGGCCTGCCCGCCAATCTGATCCATGACTGCATGCAAACGACCCTACTGACCCAGGCCGTGCAGCCACGGTTCGACTGACGTCATGGACACGCTCGAGCCAGAGGTCGTCGCGATGGTGCGCGAGAGCTACACCATCGACTGGCACGAACGCCTGACCTCGGCGAGCCTGGATTGCCCCTACTGCCTGGCCAGGTTCGACACGGCGCGCGGCCTGACGCTGCGCTACGGCGACGAGGTCCTGAGCGGCGCCTTCTGCCCGGACTGCGGTTCCTTCCGCTTCCTGGACCTGTTGGACGACGCGGCGCTCAGCGCCAAGTACGAGGCGCCGCAGCCGGCGCTGATTGAGGCCATGGGCGCCTACAACATTGGCATCGGCGTTTCCCTGGCGGCGACGCTTGACTGTCTTGCCGGCATGGCCCCGGCCGGTCGCGAATTCAAATCCGTGCTGGATGTCGGCTGCGGCTTTGGCTTCTCTCTGCTGGCCTGCCGCGAGGCGCTGCGCGTGCAGGCGGTCGGCCTCGAGCCCTCGCCGTCCGCCGCGCTGGGCCAGCGCCTGCTGCGCGTGCCGATTGAACAGTGTTACCTGGCCGACTTCCAGGCCGCCAATGCCGAGCGCTTCGACCTGGTCTCGGCCAATGGCGTAGTGGAGCACGTTGGCGACCCGGTCGACCTGGTGCGCCAAATGTGGGCGGCGAGCCAGACCGCCATCTCCTTCCTGGTGCCAGCCGCCGAAGGCCTGTCGCCCGAGACGCCAGCGCCGCGCCTGTTCGCCTGCCTGGCACCCAAGTCGCACCTGACGATGATGAGCGAGGCCGGCGCAAGACGACTCGCCGCGCGCCTGGAGGTGCCGCACGTCGACATCGTACGCCGCGGCGAGCTGATGATCGTCTGGTTCAGTCGCGAGCCGCTGTTGGCTGCCAGCTCGGAGCGCCTCCTCGATCTCGCCGTCGATACCGCGCTGGCCTGCCTGGCCTCGCCGGAGCCGACAGTGCGCGACGGCGGCCTGTTGCGCCTGCTGGTGTATTGCGGCCAACCGCGCTACGCGACCTGGAACGGCCTGCTGCAGGGCTATGCCGAGGCCGCCTTGGAGTCGCTTGCCCCCGGCGTCACCAGCGGTGCGGACTTCGATCCCGCCGCGCTGCCAGTTTTCGCCTATGTCTCTCTCTTCACCGGTGCCGTGAACCGCATCGGCCAGGGCGATCGCGTCGGCTGCCTGGCGCGCCTGCGCGCCGCGCGGCGCTGCATTCGCCTGCTCAAGCAGACGACGCCCCTGCTGGCCGCGCATGCCCTGGTGATCGAGCCCAGCATCGAGCGCACCATCGCCCACCTTGAGGAGTCGCGGTGAATGCCGGACAGCTTGACACCGATCGAAACGGGGGAGCTGGTTCCAGCCGCCTGGCGCACCCTGGCCGATCCCCTCGGCTGGCCGCTGGTCGAGGCACCGCACCTGGTCGAATTGCTGCGCAGTGCACTGCCCGGGGCCGCGGCCCGCATCGACGACTGCTTCGCCCGGCAGATGCGCGCCTTCCACCAGAAGCTGATGACGCCGTCCTTCCACTGGCCACGCCCAGGCAGTCGGCGATTCGACCGGCTGCTGCTGGTCGGCCAGCCCCGCTCCGGCAGCGCGATGATGACCGGGCTGTTGCGCTTTGTCGGCACCGCGCCACGTCGCATCCACAGCCTGCTGCAGGACGACGTGGCCGCGGCGCTGATCGCCCCCTTCGGCGATCCCTTCTGGTTCGACCTGACGCCTTACGTGCTGCCAGTGAACACGCTTTGCTCGACGCACGCGCCGCCCTCGCCGCGACTGGTGGAGTTCTTGCGGTCGCGACCCGGTACGGCGGTGATCCTGACCGTGCGCGATCCGCGCGACGCCATCGTCAGCTTCGCCCGCATGACCGCCAACGCCGGCTGGATCCTGCCAGACTTCGCCGGCGGCAGCGAGCCGGCGGTGGCGCAGCGCCTGGCCATCACCGGCCGGCTGTTCGGCCAGGCACCGCTGGCCGGGCAACCGGCCGAGCAGCGCCAGCTCTTCCTGGTGCCGAGCTATCTGAACTGGCTGCAGAGCGCCTTGATGCTGGCCGAGCTGCCCAACACGGTGGTGCTGCGCTACGAAGAGGCCTTCGATCAGTCGGACGGCCGGGCGCTGTTCGAGCGCCTGCGGGCCGAGCAGCTGAGCGCCGTGGAGTGGTACGACTTCGAGCCGGCCTATCAACAGTGCATGATCTTCCGCAACGCTGCCGGGCGCGAGCCAGGCGAGATCGACCCCAAGGCACACCTGGCACGCGGGCAGATCGGCGCCTGGCGCGACGAGTGGGCGACCGATCCGGCGCTGCTCGACCATCCGGTGGTGCGAACCTTCTGCGCGCGTTTCGGCTATCCGCCACCATGACGGCGAAACGCCCGCCGGCGGCCTGCCGGCGGGCGTCTCATAGCAGTCGGAGCGACCTGCGGATCAGGCGTCGGCGAGCTTCACCGCCACGTACTGCTCGGCACCGCCGCGATTGATCAGCATCAGGACCGTGCCCTTGCCGGCACCGTCCAACGCTTGTGCCAGGCCACGCGGCGAGTCGATCTGCTTGATGTCGACCTGCTCGATCACGTCGCCGACCGCCAGGCCCTGGCGCGCGGCCTTGCCGTCCGGCTCCAGACCGACGATGGCCACGCCCTCGGCGTTCTCCGCCAGACCGAGCTGCTGGCGCAGCGGGTCGGTCAGCGGCGCAACCAGGGCGCCGAGCTGCTTGTTGGTCTCGGCCTTGGGCTCGCCCGGAGCCTGACCCGGCTCGGCCTGACCCTGCTGCAGCTCCTGCTTGCCGATGTGTACCTGCAGGGTCTGCTCATGGCCGCCGCGCCACAGCGTGACCTCGGCCTTGCTGCCGGCCTTGGTCGCCGCCACCGCGCGGGTCAGGTCCTTCAGCTCGCCGATTGCCTTGCCGTCGAAGTCCAGGATTACATCGCCCTGCTTCAACTTGGCTTCGGCCGCCGGGCTGTCGGGGAAGACTTCGGCCACCAGTGCGCCCTTGGCGGCGGGCAGTCCCAGCGCCTCCTTGATGTCCTCGGTCACCGGCTGGATCTTCACGCCCAGCCAGCCACGGTCGACCGTGCCATGGTCCTGCAGGTCAGCAACCACCTGCCGGGCCATGTTCGAGGGAATCGCGAAGCCGATGCCGATCGAGCCACCCGAGGGCGAGATGATCGCGGTATTGATGCCGACGACCTGGCCGTCGAGATTGAACATCGGCCCGCCGGAGTTGCCGCGATTGATCGCCGCGTCGGTCTGGATGAAGTCGTCGTATGGGCCGGAGTGAATGTCGCGGCCGCGGGCCGAGACGATGCCCGCAGTCACCGTGCCACCCAGGCCGAAGGGGTTGCCCACCGCCATGACGTAGTCGCCGACACGCAGCTTGTCGCTGTCGCCGAAGGCAACATAGGGCAGCGCGTGATCGGCCTTGATCTTCAGCAGCGCAACGTCGGTCTGCGGATCGGTACCGACCAGCTCGGCCTTGTACTTGCCGCCGTCGGCCAGGGTAACAGTGACGCTGTCGGCGGCATCGATCACATGGTTGTTGGTCACCACGTAGCCGTCAGCCGAAATGATGAAGCCCGAGCCGAGGGCCTCGACCGGCTGCGCCGAAGGGGCCTGCCGCTGCTGAAACTTGCGCATCAGGTCTTCCAGCGAGTCCGGCGCCGTGCCGTCCTCCATGCCCGACATTTCCATGTGGGTCGAGGAGACATAGACCACGGCCGGCGTCACCTTGGCCGCCAGATCGGCGAACCCCTCGGCTGGCACCGCCGCCGCGGCCGGCAGCTGAGTCCAGAGAAACAACGTGGCGCCAGCGGCCAAGGCGGCCGCATAGCGCGGACGGCCGGTCGTGGCCGTCGCAAGCTGCGAATGCTCAAGCATCTTTCGAAACCTCCAGAAGGTCTTTGCCCGGTTTGGCACCGCCCTCGCACGCGGATCGTGCGACAGCGACACCCTGTCGACCTCGGGATCGGGCGGGGCGGGATCCGGTCAAAACCGTGGCAAGATCGTGGCCCCGCGTGAGGCAGGGCGTCGCAGTCCAGGCGCCCGTTCGCTGCGGATTCGGCCACAGATGACAAAGGGGCCCTGCCGGTTGGCAGGACCCCTTCGCATCGCCTCAATCGAGCCGGCGTCAGCCGGACCGGCGGCGGGCCGCTCTAGTGGCCAGCCTGGGCTTCCTGCGCCCGGCACTCGACACCGCTGCCGGTGCGGCAAGCCTCCTGCTGCTCCTGGTTGAGCGGCCAATCAGGCTCAGTGGAGCCAACCAGGCCGTTGGGCTCACCACCAGCGTCAGCGCCCTGTTCACCTCCACCGGAGCCGCCGGTGCCGCTCGGGCCAGGCCCGGCGTCCCCGTCGCCGTCGCCGTCGCCGTCACCATCGCCACTCGGACCAGGGCCGGCGTCCCCGTCGCCGTCGCCATCACCGTCGCCGCCTAGGTCGCCATCTCCATCGCCGTCGCCGTCTCCATCGCCGTCGCCGTCTCCATCGCCATCGCCGTCGCCGTCGCCGTCTCCATCACCGTCGCCGTCGCCATCTCCATCGCCATCGCCGCCTTCGCCGCCGTCCCCATCGCCGTCGCCGTCGCCATCCCCATCGCCGTCGCCACCTTCGCCACCTTCGCCGCCGCCGCCGTCTCCATCACCGTCGCCGTCGCCATCACCGTCGCCGTCGCCGTCTCCATCGCCGCCATTGTGGCCATGATCGCCCTTGTCGCCACCAGCGTTGCCGTTGGTGCCGCCATTGCCCTGATTGCCTTCGCTGCCAGATGGGTTGTCACCAGCGCCACTGTTGCCGTTGCCGCCGGCATTGCCGTTGTCGGGCCCATCGTTGGAGCCGCCATTGCCGCCATTGCCGCCATTGCCGCCGTCGCCACCCTTGGCAAAAGCCACGCCGCCCGCCCAGTCCATATGGGTCGAGGCGCTCATCACCGTCCCTGCGAGCAGCGCTGCGATCGCCAGGGCGCTGGCGGTCCCGAGGATCCGGGTACGACGGGCTAAGTTCGTGGTGGGGCGCGCGAGCTCGGCGCGCTTGCACCCAGTATTCTGTCCACGCATATTCACAAATCTCCTACGATTATTGGGTGAAACAGCGGGCAAACGCAGACTGCTGGTTAGAGCCGCGCCCAGCTCACCACCGCAAACGGGTCCTTGAAGGTTGGATTCCAAGGAGACCGGAAAGGCCGCTGACGCCCTCTGCTGGGCATACCCGGCTATATAGGATCAATATGACATTCAGATCGATACGCAATCTTAGTGAGCTGCAACTCGTTCTCACGTCTAAAATGAATCGCAGACTACAGATTTGAATTGCATTTCGGGATATGTAGACGAGAGATGCGATTCTCGCCTATCAGCTATGCGATTGCCTTTAGGGCTTTCCCACAAAATCCCAAACAAATCGCACACCGCCATGTGGGTGACTGACCGCCGGCAGCCCCAGGGCGGCGGCGCCAAAACCGTCAGGTGGACAGCCCGCGGTACCGGAAATTGCCGTCCAACCATCGCTGCCCTGCACTGGCACAGGGGCCTGGGCACGGGGCACCGTCGCGGCGCGCCAGGCTGGGTCGCTATGATGTGACGGCTGGGGAGGACGCCAATGCTGCTGCGGAAGGCCCGGGAGCGCTGGGGGTGGGATCTGCCGGGACTGCGCCGCAGCCTCTGGATGATCGCGGCCGACGGGGGCGATCTGGCCGCCTTGCAGGCCCTGGCCGACCAGGCGCTGGCAGCCCGCCCCGGGCTGCTGCCGGTGCTGAGCGCCCCGCCTGGACCGCTGCTCGCCGCCCTGTCGCGGCGCCTGCCACATGAGACCGTGCTGCCGCTGCCTCACCTGGCGGCGTTGCGCCGGGCCTGCACGGCGCGGCGCCCGGTGGTGGTGGTGCTGGGGGGCGACTCGGCCCGCGGGCGCGCCCGCTGGCATCGTCGCCTGGCCAGCTTGGGCGTCGCCGTACTGGCGGCGACACAGCCCGACGCGCT